>NZ_CP141104.1:0-40660 GCF_041228755.1 Nocardiopsis sp. LDBS0036 | reverse complement strand
GGCTCGGCGCCGAGTTCTCCTCGCCGTGCACCTGGTCCTGGGAGTAGTTGAGGTAGTCGATGATCCCGCGGCGTCCTCCGTGCGGTGTTCCAGGGCGCCATCCGGATGGACGACGACGTACCCCACGTTGGCTCATCTCTCACCGGAAGGTTCTCCAGGCTGTGGGAGTTCTTGGCCAGGACCCGCCGCCCACAGGGGGTCATCGAGGATGTGCTCCAGTTCGGGTTCTTCGTCGCTCACGGACGGCTCCTGGGCTCGCAGGGGGCGGAGCACCACTCAAGCACGTGGAAGGCCGGTGGGGCAGGCGGTTCGCGGACATGACGGCGGCCCCGTACCGGCGGGGTGCAGGGCCGTGTGGTTCGACGCGTGGTTATCCGGCCCCATCTCCCGGAACCGGGCGTAGTGCCCCTGGAAGGCCACGGTCACGTCGAGGTGGGGCCGTTGCGGTTCTTGCCGATGATCAGGTCCGCCTCCCCGAGCGAGGGGAGTCCTTGTCGTGCAGGTCCTCGCGGTGGATGAGGATCACCACGTTCGCGTCCTGTTCCACGGCGCCGCTCTCCTCAGCTCGTGGACCTTGGGCCGGGTGTCCTCACGCTTGGCGGAGTCGCGGTTGAGCTGGCACAGCACCACGATGGGGATCTCCATCTGCTGGGCCAGGACCTTGAGGCCCCGGGTCATCAGCGCGACCTCCGCGTTCGCGGGTGTCGGCCGATTTGGACTCGGGGTCCTGGAGGAGCTGGAGGTAGTCGAGCACCACCAGGCCCAGGCCTTGCGCCGAACCTGGCGGCGGATCTCGGCCTTGAGCTGAGCGAAGGTGATGGCCGGGTTGTGGGAGAGCACCAGCGGCAGCTCGGTCAGTCCTGGTGCTTGGCGCGCATTGCGCTCCACAGCTCCTCGTCATGTTCTTGGAGCGCAGGCAGTGCAGCGGGATGTCGGCCTCCGCCGACAGGATGCGGTGCAGCAGCTCCTTGCGGTTCATCTCCAAGGACACGAACATCGCGCGGTGCCCGGCTTTGGCGGCCGTGGGTCGCGAGGTTGAGGCCCAGCACGGTCTTGCCCGCTCCGGGACGGGCCGCGACCACGATCAGCTCACCGGCGTGGAACCGGTCAGCAGCGCGTCCATGTCGGCGAACCCGCTGGGCACGCCCATGGCGTCCTCGTCCGAGCCAGGTCGTCGTAGGCGCTGGGGAGCATGTCGCCGAGCTCTTCCACCCCGTCGACCGTGCCGACCGCCCCGACCTGGTGGACGGCTCCCCATTCCTCGTCGGCCTGTTCGACCAGGGCCATCATGTCGCCGGTACCGGTCCGCGCGATCTGGCCCATGGTGAGGGTGGCCTGGTGCATCCGGCGGCGCAGGGACACGGCCGCGATCTGCTTGGCGAAGTAGGTCGCGTTCGCCGTCGACAGGCCCCGTTCCTGGAGGTGGAGCAGGTACAGGTGCCTTGGACCCGGTCCAGGTCCCCGGCGGTGCGCAGCTCCGCGCTCAGGGTCTGCACGGTCATGGGCAGGCCGCGGTCGGCCATGGCCGCCAGACGCTCCCAGATGATGCTGTGCGCGGGACGGTAGAAGTCCGTGGACATGATGATCTCGGCGGCCTCGTGAACGCGGCGGCGTTGGCGCCAGCCCCGGCCGGGGTGAGTACGCACCCGATCAGGGACTGCTCGCTATCGATATCGGCGAAGGCCGGGTCGGTGTCCACGTTGTCAAACATGAACGGGTCCGGCCGGTGCCCGTTCTGGGAGTGGTTGAGCTGGTCGGTCATACTGGAATCTCCATCTTTGAGGGTGGAACGTGGGCCGAACCCGGGTTGGTAGCCGTGGGGTTCGGCCCCGATCTCGTGGTGCAGGACGTAGCGAACGTCATCCCTGCCGGGGTAGGGTTGATGCAAACGCACCCCGAGCCCTGATCGGCAGGGGCCACGCTGCGCAGCTAGACGGCGGTCAGCGCCGCGATCTTAGGGTGGCGGGCCAGGTCCGGGCGCAGGGTCGCCGCGTCCGCTCCGAGCGAGAGGTACAGCTCTACGACCGCGTTCCCCGTGTTCCCGCCGACCGCGAGATCGGCCCGGCAGGACCCGCAGGGAACAGGGTTCGGGTCATGCACGGCGCAGCGGGCGGCCCGACCGTTTCCAGATGCCCCTGTGCGGGCCTGAGCCGCACGCTGGCGACGCAGCAGCCACAGGCGATGGTCGAGGTCGCCCTTCTCTGCCATGCGGCGGATCAAGCCCCCCAGGGACTTCTTGGCCTCGGTCGCAGGACCTCCACGAGTTCCTGGCTTCCTCGCGGGTAGCGTCAGTGGCTTCCACGATCAGGTCCATCGGGAGTACGCCCCGCTGCGTTCCAGCCGAAGGTGTCTCATCCTCCTCATCCACAGAGGTGTTTGAGGCCTGTGTGGCGTCAGCAGACCCTGAGGAGGATGAACCTGACGGTTCATCTGATGGATTAGGGGTCAGATTGACCCCGCCCTTTGGTGGGGTCAAATTGACCCCAGACCCGGGGTCAGATTGACCTATCCGCAGGTCAGGCCCCAGGTCAGATTGAACTATCCGCAGGTCAGCAGGGTTCTTGGACTCAGCCGCTTCGGCGTCGAACAGTAGCTCCTCGATGACGTTGTCGTCGTACTCGCGGGGGGCACGCTTCATGGCCGCGAGGCGGTCGAGGTTGATGCGGGTGATGTTCGAGGTGGACCGGCCGGTGCGGGGGTCAACGCGGCGCTTGGTTGCGAGGAGGCCGCGCTCCTGGAGCTCTTTACGCACGCGCTTGACGGTGCTCTCGGAAGCTCCGCTGTCGTCGCTGACGCGGGGGACACCTGCCCAGACATAACCGTGGGCATCGGTGTAGTTGCAGTAGGCGAGGAGGATGCACTTCTCGCGGGGGGAGAGGCCTTCAGCGTCGAAGACCATCTGCATGTGCTGAATGCTCACGCGGGTCGCTTTCTAGGCAGCCCACACAGTTAGCGGCGCTCTGTGGCACCCGAAAGGTACGCACTTTGCCCCTAGTCAGCTACAGTGGCCGTTGGTTAATTCAGGGGTGAGCGCAGCTAGCTGTGGTGGCAGCCAGCTCATCTGACTTAGGACGAGGCCCGGCTGGTACCCGGGCCTTCGTCATGTTCGGGGTGGGGATGGTGAGTCCCCGTGAGTCGCAGAAGACCCTACTAGGTCACTAGCAACCGCGTAGCGGTCCTCGCGAGCTCTGTGGACGCTCCAGTCACACGGAGACGCCAAAGAAGGCCCGGACGAATCGTCCGGGCCTTCATCGTGTTCTACGCAGCGCGGTCCGCGAGGGACCGCAGCTCTTCCACGTACTCTTGGGCTTCTTGCTCACCCTTGTACCTCTCGGTGAGGACCTGGCCTAGCTCCTGACCAACCATCACCAGTGATGGCACGGACTGCCGTGTGCCCTCCAGCGCCTGGCGGCCGTAACCGATGGCGCCCTCCAAGTCCCCAGAGCGGGCGGCGACCACACCCTTGGTCACGTAGGCCTCCGCCGCTCGCATGGGGGCCACCAGACGCCCCGACCAGTCCGTGGACGTGGCCAGGACTTCGTCGGCCAGGCCGTCAGCGAGCCGGTCGCTGCCGGACTTCCTGAGCACGTCCATTGCGTAGAAGTCGAACTTCGCCGGGTCCACAACGAAGTGGTGGCTGGGGTCCATGGGCGGCGGCAGCGTCTCCAGCAGTTCGCGCCCGCGTTCGAGAGCGAGTTCCACCCGTCCCTGGTTGCCGATGCGCGCCCAGGCCTTGGCCTGCTGGGCGTAGAGCTGCACGCTGACTGATTGGTCACCGGCCGCGTCGATGCCAGCCTCCGCTGCGGTTAGGACCGAGCGGTAGTCCCCCCGGGTCAAGCCGAACCAGCAGCTCATCTCGTGTGCCCAGCCGACGATGTTCGTGTCGCCGGCCTCCGTGCCCAGCGTCAGGGCGGATCGGCGCGTGCTCTCCGCCGCAGGGCTACGGCCGATGTCCTGTTCCAGACAGCCGACCAGGAGCGCGAGCATCCCGGCCAGGGACAGGATTTCCCGGTGCTGCGTCAAGCTGACCCGTAGGTCCAGCAGGTCCGCCAGACGCGCCAGCCAGGCCCGCCCCTCGGTGAGGAGCTGGTACGCGTTAACGACGGGGTAGTCCGAGCAGAGCCGGTCCACGGTGAGTCGCAAGGACTCCAAGGTGGCCTGGTCCACGGCGGACTTCCGAAGACGCGCGAGCAGCTCCGGAGTGTCCGATCCGGGCACGGCGGCTTCCAGGACCTCTTGAGGGCTACGCGGGGCGGCGAAGAAGGCACCCGAGACGCTGCCGAACAGGGAGGCGATCATCTTCTGGTAGTCGCCGGACGGGAGTACGCGGCCGCCTTCCCAGCGCTTCCACTGATCGAGCATGGTGGTCAGTGAGGGCAGCTCGCGAGTGGTCTCGTACCGCAGCCGCTCGACGCAGTCACGCTGCGTCCACCCGCGGAGCTCGCGTTCCTTCTTGATCCTTCGCGCCCATGGCGCCATTCCGGTCATGCCTTCACGCTCCCGACTCCGCGCGGCTTCGTCTAGGTGGCATCTGGGGGGCATCTCCCTGCCCCCTTGGTGCCTCTCGTGAGTGCGCTGTGGCTACGGGACGGTGGAGGAGTTCAGCCGGGCAGTGAGCTCACGGACTTGGTCCTCCAGAGCCGCCACCCGGTCTTCCAAGCTCGGACCTTCTGGAGGCGGCGTCGTGACGAACCACCCCACCCCGTGGCGAGACTCCGCCCTCCCCTGCTCCTTCAGCTTTGTGAGGGCTCGGCGTGCGGTGGTGGGCGCCACGCCGTGTGTCTTCACCAGTTCGCTGATACTCGGGTACTTCTCACCAGGGGAAAGGTCGCCAGAGTCGATGTCTGACCGGAGCGCTTGGAGCACCTTCATGTAGGGCTGCTCGGGGGTTCCACTCATGCTCTGACCATACCCATCCACCTTGTTCAGGATCAGTTGCCCACCTCGCTTGACATTTTTACTCTGCTTGCTCATCCTAGGAAGTGCGAGCAGAGTTGGCAAGTGGTCAACCCCTTGTCGTCGCCACATGAGAGGAGTACGAGGATGCCGTCGCAGCTGTCGATCGCCCAGGTCGCCACGGAGGCTGGGGTCACCCGCGCTGACGTCATCCGCGTGCTCACCCAGGGCGGCACCACCGAGGCCGACTGGCACATCGCCCGCACCATCGAGCGCCTCGGTGGACGCCGCGCCAGCGACCTGGTGTTCACCGCGGGCCGCGACCACAGGATCGCCACCATCTGGGGCGACTCCGGCGAGACCCCGCAGGAGCCCGCCCCCACCAACCTCAAAGCGGTCCACGACCCCCAGGTACGGGTCTACGGCGAGCCCACCGCCCCCGACGCCCCGCCCACGGTCCTGCCGGACCACCCCTCCGAGGAACCCGAGGACGACACCCCGGCCGAGCGCCGCGCGCGCCGCCAGGTCCTGGTCTGGGCAGGCATCGCGGGCCTGACCGGCGCCACCAAGGACACCGTGGACCGCCTCGTGCAGCGGTGGTCCGCCCCCCACGCCCTTCGCCGGGGCCTGACCGGCCTGCTGCGCCGGGCCGCCGAGCGGGGCTCCGAGCGCCGCCGGGCCCGCGCCCAGCACCTGCTCACCACCTACGACATCGCCGCCTGAACAGCACACACACCACGAGGAAGAGGACTTCCACATGCGTAACCCTGACGGCTTCACCCGGATCGTGTCCTTCGACCGGATCGGCCTGCACACCGAGGTCGCGCCGCTGACCGTGCACGCCGACAACCAGATCGACTTCCTCACCCGGGTCAGCGCCTACGCCGAGCGCTACCTCGCGTCGACCACGACGGTGGAGGTGGACGCGCACCCCGACGCCGCTGAGGGCGTCGTGCACGCCAGCGTCCCGGGCGGGCGCGGCTCCACCTACCAGCGCGGCCCGCTCCTGGGCGTGCTGACGGTGTCCCTGCCCGAGGACGAGAAGCCGCTGGAGCTGCTGGAGGCGCAGATCGAGCGGTTGCAGAAGCGCCGCGCGGACCTGCTGGAGCAGCTCACCGGGGTGCCGTTCTAGGTCCGGTCGGTGCCTGTGTCCCGCCCGCCCGTCCTGCGGGCGGGGCGCGGGGACCGCCCGGTCCACCCCCCATACAGCAGTGAGCCCCGCCCGGGATAGCCGCCCTGGCGGGGCTCTCGTACACGCACCCACCTGCGAAGGAAGGAACACGATGTACAAGAACGAGCCTACCCGCCCGCCGCTGGACACCGTCGCCACCCGCGACTGCGCGAGCTGCTCCTGGCAGATCGTCGCCGGGTCGGCGCTGCTCGCGGACCTGGAGGCGGCCACCCACCGGGTCCAGGCCCACACCACCACCTCCCAGCGTCTGCGCATCCGCGCCCTGGTCGAGTCCTACCGCGCGGTGCTGGGTCCGCTGCCCTCCCGGCTGCTGATCCTCGCGGTCCGCGAGGTCCTGGAGGAGCCCGCGCCGGTGTTGGCCCTGGCCCCCGTCGACGTCGACGGTTCCTGGCCCGCCGCCGACTACGCGCAGCGGGGGGCGGCCGCATGAACCACGTGATCCGCCGCCTGTTCCGGCCCTCCCACGCCCCGCGCTGCTGCGGGGCCCAGCCGATGGACTGGGACGTCTTCCGCGGCCTCTATGTGTGCTGGGGCTGTGGGAAGACGAAGTGACTGTCGTCCTGGTCCTGGCCGCTTTGGCCCTGCTGTGCACCGCCATCGCGGTGCTTCTGGCCGTCACCGGCCGCGCCCTGGTCCACGCCGACCACCCCTTGCCCGAGCCCGCCCGACACGCCCGTCGCGCCCCGAAGGAGGACCGCTGATGTCGAAGAGGAAGACGAAGTCCGAGCCCCAGACGCCGATCGGCGTCGATCCCGAAGCCGCGGTCAAGGCCTGGCGCAAGCTCAACGCCGCCACCGACGAGCTGCACGGCATCGACACCACCACGTTGCGGAAGGACCCGGCCGCGAACCCGCGCACGCTGGACCAGCGCATCGCGGCCGCCGACACCATCTCCCGGGCGGTGCTGGCCGAGCAGGCCGAGACCGCCGACGACCAGCTGGCCGCCGCGCGGCGCCAGCGCCGCTCTCGCGCCCAGCGCGGGGAGCGGGCGCTGACGATGGCCGAGACCCGCGCGGACCGGGCCGCGGCCACCCTGGAGGCGATCGACGCCTACGAGGAGGCCGACAACCCCGCCGCGTCCAGCCTGGCGTTGCACGAGGCCGACCCGCGCATCCGGCGGATGCTCATCGGCGTCTCGCTGGCCGGGTCGGCGGCCTCGGCGTTGGGCATCGGCGCCTGGGCGCACACGTCCTGGGACCTGCCGGTCGCGATCGGGGTCGGGGTCCTGGCCGAAGCGCTGCTCACCGTCCCGGTCATCCTCCTGCTCACGTTCCAGGGGCTGGTGCGCACCCACAACAAGGCCAACCTCCAGGACCTGGGCGAGGACGCGAAGCGGGTGCTGGCGATCATGCTGGGCGCGATCGGCGTCCTGCTGGTGGTCTCGGTCGGCCTCAACGGGGTCGGTATCGCGGCGGGGGACACCGGGCTGCTGGGCGCGGTCGGGATCGTGGGAGCCATCATCGCGCTGGGCGCGTCGGCGGCGTCCTGGGGCACCACCACGGTCATCCGGTCGGTCATCCGCGCCAACACCGCCCAGTGGAAGACCGAGACGTGGTCGGCCGAACGGGCGCGCCTGGAGGCCACCGCCGCCGGTGCGTTCATCCCCGAGGTCGAGGCCGACCCGGCCTCCCCGGCTCCCGAGCCGGGGTCGGTCGAGGACGAGAAGCAGGACCAGGACGCGGTGGAGGTCGAGCGGATCCGCCGGGTGCTGGAGGTGCTGGCCGAGGAGCGCATCACCGCCATGGCCGACCGGGGCACGGACGTCTTCCAGGCGCTGCTGGACGGCATCCCGCCCGCCCCGGGCGGCGGGGAGTCCGCCCCCCGGGCGGAGGGCCCGCCCACCCCGCCCGGAACCACCCCCGCGGCCCCCGAGGTCGAGGGTGCGTCCGACGCGGACGAAGAGCACGGCCAGCAGCAGCAGGACGCCCCGCCCGCCCGGGGGGCGGACCGGGGGGCGCAGGCTCCGCCCACCCACGGTGAGCTGGACGCATACCTGTCCCTGGAGGGCTACCGGCGCGAGGTGATGCTCTACATCCACGCCTACGGGCGGGGGGTGTCCACCCGCCAGATCGTGCGGGCCACCCGCATCCCGCGCAGCTCGGTGCGGGACGCCCGCACCGCCCTCTGGAAGGACGGCTACGACGCGTTCGACCCCGAAAAGGTCAACGACTGCTGACCGTCCCCGCCCCCTTCCCGCCCCCCCCGGGCGGGCGGGGGCCAGCGCACTACTCCGGCCGCAGGCGAGGCCAGAACCGCGAGACGCACGTCCGCGCGTGAGAGCCCGCCCGAGCCCGACCACCACACCGATCGACCAGGAAGGAGACCAGCGTGGCCACCGGCCATCCGTACTACGACCCCACCGGCAGCAGGCACGGCGTGCCGACTTACCCGTGGGGGTGGGCCCTTGACCCCGACCTGCGCACCAAGGCCCAGCTGCGGGCCGAAGGGCTCAGCATCGCGGGGCTGGAGGTGGCCGCGCAGATCATGTGGCGCTCGCGCCGCTCCGGGAACCGGTCGGGGACGCGGACCGCGGCCCTGTACCGGCGCTCGCTGGCGCGGCCGGTGCGCCCCCTGTCCCCCGGCCAGCAGCGTGCGCTGTGCCGCGCGCTGCTGGCCCGGCACACCTGCCGCGACTGCGAGCGGCTCTGGGACGTGTGCCTGCCCACCGGCAACGGAGGCAGGTGCCCGACCGGGTGCGCGACGTGGGAGCCGCCCGAGGACGAGCCCCTGGCGGTGGCCGCGTGAGGAGCCACCGCCCCAACGTGCGGCCGGTGCCGGTGCCCGACTGGGTGCTGCACCGGCCGACCTGTTCGTGCGGGTGGACCGGAGACACGGTCCGCACCCGCGCTCTCGCTGACGACCAGGTGCACGAGCACCTGACCGAACACCACCACCAGGAGGCTGAGCAGCCCGCGCTGCCCGGCCTGTGAGAAAGGAGTTCCCCGTGATCCGTGGCTGTCTCGCACAGGCCTTCGGCATCTTCATCATCGGCTCGCTCGTCCTGTGGGTCTTCAACAGCCCCGAGTCGGTCGCCGGCCTTTTCCTGAGCGTGGTCGGCCTGATCGGTGAGGGCGGCGACGCCATCGGCCGTCTGGTCACCGCGCTCACCCCGGGCATCGACAACCTGCTCTGAGCCGGAGGACCAGATGAGCACCGACACCGAGACGGGGCCGCCGCCCAGGGTGAGCGGCCCCGACGGGGAGGAATACGAGCTGCGGGTGCGCCCCAGCTCCACCTCCCCCGACGACCTCGACCAGGAGCAGAACACCAAGGAGAAGGAGGAGACGAAGTCCCCGGTGCGGGCCGGGCAGTGGGCGGCCGGAGGCCTGTCCACCGCCGCTGTCGGCGCTGCCGGGCTCTACCAGCTGGCTGGCCCCTGGGGACTGGCCGCCGGGTGCGCGGCCACAGCCGTGGCCGGGACCGCCTACGGGATCCACCGCCTGCGCAGGGGCCGCGAGCCCCGCGAACGCGGCGGCCGGGGCGGGCGTCGGGGGTTTCGGCCCCTGGGCGAGCGCCTGGGCGGCGGTGGGCGGCGGGCCGGTGGCCTCTCCGGCGGCCTGGGCGGCCGTCTGGGTCGCATGGGCGCCGCCGCTGGCGGTGCTGGCGCGGGCCGGGGCCGGGCCGCCTCGATGGGGTCGGCGGGGCTGGGCAAGAGCGCCCGCGCTGGGTCCGGCACGGGCGCTTCCTCCACCGGCACACGCGGCCGCGGTGGCGGCCGGGGCTCGCTGTTCAAGGCAGGCCGGTCCGGGCGCGGCGCGGCCGGGAGCCTGTCCGGCCTGGCAGGTCGCGCGGGCCGCGGCTCCAGCACGGGGACGGGCGCTCGCACGGCTGGTGGCCGCTCCGGATCGGGCGGGCGCATGGGACGCCTCAAGGGCCTGCTGGGCGGGGCCTCTGGACGCTCAGCTCGCTCCGCGCGGGGTCGGGTGCACGCCACCGCTGATGGCGGGCACACCGCCCGCACCCGCACGGGCGGGGCGGGAGGTGGCCTGGGCCGGGCCGCACGGGCGGCCCGTGCTGCTGGCGGCCGCATCCGGGGCGCGGCTGGGCGGGTGGACGCCGCGACCGGCGGGCGCCTGTCCAAGGCGGCCAAGACCGCCCGCGAGCGCTCCCGCGCGGCCACGGGCCGGGTGGCCTCCTCCGGGCCCGTCAAGCGCCTGCGCAAGGCCCTGGCCAAGGCGAAGAAGTCCCGCACGGGGCGGATGGCCCTGGCGGTGTGGGGGGTCATGGCCATCCCGGCCGTGGCGCTGTGGCACAAGATCCGCCCGCCCAAGAAGACCACCGACGACACCACCACGAAGACGAAGGAGGAGACCGCCGAGGCCTCCGCGGCCGGGGCCGAAGCGCCCGGCACGGAGGAGGAGAGCGTGTCCGGGGCCCACGCCCCGGGCGCCGACGAGGAAATCCACGTCCCCGGGGGCGGCATGCCCGACCCCGAGGGGCCCGACCCCGACCTGGGGCCCCCGCCTGCGGGCCCTGAGCCCACCATCCGTATCGCCGAGAAGGAATCGAGAGCCGAAGTGTCGATCAACCCGCTGACCAGCTCCTCCGCCCAGATGAACGTCGCCGTCTCCTCGTACGTGCCCGAGGACATGTGGGCGGTGCGCCAGGAGATCCGCCAGCTCCCGCAGATGTGCGAAAACGTCGCGTTCGCGCTGCGCACCTACGTCACCCGCCTCAACGACAACTACCCCATCGACGACGCGGTGCTGGCCGGGCTCTACGACGTCTTCAAGACGATCAGCGACGCCGCCGTCCACGCCCAGGAGGTCAGCCCGCTCTTCGAGCGCGTGCACGCCGACGAGATCCGCCGCCGCGACGCGCCCCGCCCCAACGAGCGCGCCTGGAACGTCTGACACACCCCGAACACCGATCTGGAAGGAGAAACCCATGGGCAAGCGCGGTCGCCGCTCCGAGCGCGGCGTGGACTGGTCAGTGACCGGTGGCGGGCCGGTAGCGAACACGGCGGTGGCCGCGCTGGGCCTGACCGCCGCCGCGGCCTGCGGTCACGGCCTGGCCGTCTCCCCGCTGTGGGGAGCGGCCGCCGGGGTCGCCGGAGCCGCCACCAACGTCATGCTCGGGGCGGCCGCGGAGGCCTCCCCCACCGGGCAGGTCATCAACCTGACCCGGTGGGTGGGGGCGGGCGGGTGGCTGACCTGGTGCCTGGCCACCACCCCCTGGGACCTGAACACCCTGCTCACCCTGGTGGTCGGGTCGGCGATCTCGGCGGGGCTGGCCCCGCTGACCCGGGGCGGGCGCCCCGCGCACACCGCCCAGGGCGGCGCCCTGGTCCTGAACGCCACCTCCCGGGTTGAGCGCGAGTGGGAACAGCGCCTGGCCACCATCGTGCGCCGGAGCGGCTTTCGCGTCACCAAGACCGAGCCGTGGGAGACCGGGGCCGGGTACACGCTGCACGTGGACCTGCCCTCCGGGATCACCCGCAAGAACCTGGAGACCTACACCGACGCCCTTGCCGGGGCCGCCCGCCTGCCCGAGGGGTGCGGGGTCGAGCTGGACGCGGCCGCCACGCGCGGCAGCGTGCTGCTGCACGTGTCCACCGTGGACCGGATGCGCGAGTCCATCGACTACCCCGAGGACTACTCCCCCCGCTCGATCCTGGACCCGATCGTGCTGGGCGAGCACCGCGACTCCACACCCGCCGAGGTGCGCTGGCGCGAGCACTCCGCGCTGTTCGCCGGGCAGCGCGGGTCGGGCAAAACGACGATCCTCAACGTCGCCACGGCCGGGGTCGGCCGGTGCGTCGACGCGCTGATCTGGCACATCGACCTGACCGGCGGCGGCCTGTCCCGGGCGTGGCTGGACCCCTGGCTGCGCGGGGAGGTGGACCGGCCCGCCCTGGACTGGGCGGCGTGCACCCCCGAGGACGCCTACGCGATGGTCAAGGCGGCCCTGGGCATCGCCAAGGGCCGCAAGGCCACCGCCTTCGAGAAGAAGATGGCCGCCGACGTCAGCCTGCTGCCCATCGGCCCTAACCTGCCCGAGATCGTCCTGGTCGCCGACGAAGGCAAGACCCTGCTCAACCCGACCACCAAGGGCCTGGTCGCCAAGATCCGCGACGGCCTGGAGGAGTTGCAGGACATCGCGCGCGACTCGGCGGTCAACACCGTGCTGAGCACGCTGCGGGCCACGACCGACACGCTCAACGCAGGGTTGAAGAAGGGCGCGGTCACCCGCGTGGCCATGGCCGGGTCTGATGATGAGGAGCTGGCCTACCTGCTGGGGTGGAAGCGCAACCTGAGCGTGGACGACCTGGCCGGGCCGGGCACGGCCTACCTGACCGATGGCGGGCCCATCCGGCCCATGCGCGGCTACAACCTCACCCCCCGCCGGATCGCGGAGATCTCCCGCACGATCTCGGCGCGGCGCCCGGAGCTGGAGGAGGAGTCCCTCCCCGCCGCCGGGGCTGCCTACCTGAACAGGTACGAGCGGATGCGGGCCACGTTCGGGGTGCCGGGCGGCGCCCAGACCCTGACCGAGTCCGGAGAGGTGAACGAGACCGGCAGCGAGGTCGCGGTCCAGGGGGAGCGGCGGCTGCGGGCGGTGCCCGACGCCGCCGCCTGGCTACGCAACGAACCCGAACCCGCCCCGGCGACGGCTGAGCCGGAGCCGGTCGGGTCGGACCTGTCGGCGTGGCTGACCCCGACCGAGCGGACCCAGTCCGCCCCGGCCGGAGCGGGCCGGGCGGCGTGGGACGGGGTGCCCGACATCATCAGCCGGGCGCTGGAGGTCTTCGACCGCCTGGCCGACGACCGGATCCACTCGGAGGACCTGGCGGCCGAGTTGGGGTTCGCCAACGGGTTGGCGTTGGCCGAGGCGCTGCGCCCGGCCGGGGTCAGCCCGCTGGCGAACAAGTTCTCGCGACGCGGGGTCTCCCGGCGCGGGTACGGACGCGAGGCTTTCGAAACGGTCGCTCAACGTAGCCGCGAGGCGGCTACGCGGCCCGCCTGAGAGGGCGCGCTGACTCCCCCAAAGACTCCCCCGACCCCCACGGCTGGGGGTTGGGGGAGCCCAAAGACCCCCCCAACCCCTCTGACCTGGGCTTTGGGGGAGTCTTTGGGGGGGTTGGGGGAGTGCTGGACACCCCCCGTTTCGGGGGGCTGGAGGGGGTGACCCCCCAGGGGTGTGGGGGCACCCAACCCCCCCACGGGCCACCCACCCACGAACACACCACCACCCCGCCAAGCGTCACCGAAAGTCACCATTCCCGGGCGTTGGTCTGGCCTGCCGAACCCCCTCAGCGGGGGTCCGGCAGGCCAGAGGACCGCCCGGTCCACACCCGAGCACCGCACCCCGAAAGGACCGCCGTGACCCTCACGACCACCACCCAGCAGACCGCCGCCCCGCTCTCCCTGACCCTGGGCACCACTCCCGAGGGCGCCCCCGTCACCTGGCAGCTGCTGGACGAGCACGGCCAGACCGAGCACGGCATCATCACGGGGCCCCGCGGCTGCGGCGGCACCACCGCGCTCAGGCGCCTGGCCACCCAGGCCCGCGCGGCCGAGATCCACACCGTCCAGATCGACCTGGACGGCGGACCCGCCTGGGGACCGGAGGCGGCCGCCCACCACATCAACACCTCCGCGCAGCTGGAGACCGAACTCGGCGACGCGCTCACCCAGGACTACGACACCGACGCCCCGGTCCTGCTCCTGGTCGACGGCCACCAGGCCCTGAACGTCCAGCGCGAGGCGTGGGAGCGCCTGCTCATCGCCTCGCGCGCCCTGGGCGTGGCCGTCGTTGCCCGCCTGCACAGCCTCGCTCAGATCCACTGCGGCGGCTCCCTGGTGCGCAGCCTGCTGCTGGGCAGCGGCCAGTACGCCGCGCTGGGCGCGGGCCTGGACCTGGCGGCCCCCACCACGCTGCCCGGCTACCAGGAGCCCACCGGCACCTGGCAGGAGACCGGGACCGGCCTGTACGGCCACCGGGGGCAGACCACCCCGCTCACCGTCACCGCCTGACCGTCCCGGGCACCGCCCGCCTGATCTGCACAACGAGGGAGAGACCCGATGGAGCCCATGACCGTCGCCGCCCTGCGCCAGATTCTGGCCGACCTGCCCGGCGACCAGGTGGTGATCGACGCCGCCACCGGCCGCGCCCTGGACGACGTCGACACCGACTTCCCCGGACAGGTGGCGCTGCTGTTCGCCGCCCGGCCGCGCCGCCAGAGCGCGAAGAACGTGTTCGTCGGCGAGATCCACGGCGGCTCGCTGATGCAGGTCGGCGGCGACTACCACGGCAACCTGCACCTCTGACCCGCCCAAGCACACACGCCGGGGCCGCCCTCACCTTCCACAGCACGGGCGGCCCCGACCACTCCCAACAACGAAGAAGGAGCACCACCCATGATGACCTCTGCTTTCGCTGCCCTGCTCGCTGGCCACTGGATCGGCGACCACTGGGCCCAGTCCAACCACCAGGCCCAGACCAAGGGCCGGTGCGACGCCGCCGGACGGCGGGCGTGCGCGGGCCACGTGGGCACCCTCACCCTGTGCCAGGCGCTGGCCCTGGCCGTGGTCGTCCTCTACGCCGACGCCGCCTTCGGCGTGGTCAACCTCGTAGTCGGCCTGGCCGTCAACGCGCTCAGCCACTACTGGTGCGACCGCCGCAGCACCCTGGAGGGCTTGGCCTACGCCCTGCACCGGACCGGCAAGCACGACTACTACCGAGTCGGATCCGCTCAGCTCGATCAGGCGTTCCACATGCTCTTCATCCTGCTGTCGGCGGTGATCATCGGTGCCCCCACCACCACGGCCCTGATCGGATCCACTGGACTCGCCGCCGCCGTGCTGGTGGCGTGCGCGTTCGCCTCCCGGATCGGCCGCGACCTCAAGCCCCACATCGACGCCCAGGAACAGCCGCAGAAGAGCTGACCGGCCGGTGCCTCTGCTGGCCCCGCCCCGCGGGGCCGGTGGGGAGACCGACCGGTCGACCGTCACACGCACTTCGTGTGACGGAAAAGCAGCGGCCCGCCCCCTCCTTTGCCGAAGGAGACCAGGGGGCGGGCCGCGCCACTCCCGAAGGAGCACGTCCAGTATGTCCACCCAGCACACCACTACCCGCACCACGCTCAAGCGGTGCTGCGGCACCTCCGTGGGCGGGAGGCTGACCCGCACCAGCCCCGTCACCGGCGAGACCGAGTTCGCGATCCTGGGCCGCGGCTGGTGGCCCCCGGCCTGGGGGCTGTTCGCCGGGCACGCCCGCGACCACGGCCAGCCGGACTTCCAGGCGGCGGCCGCGGCCGAGGGCTCCGAGGAACTGGGCATCCGCGTCACCGGCCTGACCGAGCTGTTCACCGTCCACCTGCCCAACCTCTGCGCGTCCCTGCCCGCGCAACCGGTCGCGGGGCACCTGTGGACCGTGTACGACGTCCAGACCCCGACCACCACGCTGACCCCGGCCCCGGGGGAGACCACCGGCGCCGAGTGGGTCACCCGCGAAGAGCTTCAGCGCCTGGCCGACGTCACCATTCGCTTCGCCCACTCCGGTCGCCCCGCCCGCGAACAGCACCGGATGTCCCTGGAGGCCGTCTGGGTCGAACTCCTGGCCCGCACCGGCGACATCGTGGCCACCGACGCCGCCCGGGCCGCCGTGGCCCGGCTCTACACCACCGCCCCGGACACCTACTGGCTGGGAGGCCGCCCGTGACCCGCGTCCTCATCACCAGCTTCGGATTCGGCCACCTGAACCAGGAGGGCCTCGCCGCCGACTCGCTGGCCGCGCACGTGGTCGTGGACCTGCGGGTCCACTTCCGTGACCCGCACGTGAGCCCCGAGATCCGCGACTTGACCGCCGATGACCCCCGCGTCGTCCAGGCCGTGCTCGCCACCCCCGGCATCCCCCAGCTGATCGACGCCCTGGTCGACGTCGCCCTCGCCTACGCCGCCGGCCCCGTGACCGCCCCGGTCCACCTGGCCCTGGGGTGCACCGGGGGCAGGCACCGCGCACCCTCAACGGCTCGCGAGCTGTGCAGGCGGTTGCGCGAGCGCGGGGTCGAGGTCGGCCTGGTGGACCTGCACCTGGACCGGGAGGTGATCTCCCGGTGAGCGCCACGTGCGCGTTCTGCCAGATCGCCGCCGACCAGGCCCCGGCCGAGATCGTGCGGCGCTGGCCCGACGCCCTGGCTATCCGCCCGCTCAACCCCGTCAACGACGGGCACTTGCTGGTCATCCCGGTGCGGCACGTGGCCAGCGCGGCGCACGAGCCGGACCTGGCCGGGCGGACCGCCTCCTACGCGGCCGCGCTGGTCGCCGAGGCCCGGTGGCAGGCCAACCTCATCACCAGCGTGGGACCAGCCGCGACCCAGACCCAGTGGCATCTGCACTGGCACGTTCTGCCCCGCTACCTCGGGGACGGGCTCGCACTGCCGTGGACCACCCAGGCCCGCTAGCTACTGAACGGAGAACCCCGTGAGCCCGATCCTGGACACCGAAGTCGACGTCGACCAGGACGGCGCCGTGGTGCGCGGCCGCCTCCTGGACTACAGCGACCACCACCTGTGGCTGTACGACCACGACGACTACGACGGCACCCACCACGCGAAGCCGTGGCGGGCCCGCCTGTCCGCGGTCACCGCCGTGACCCGGGTGCCCGACCCGCCGCAGTGGTCGTGGGCCGCAGTCGAGAAGCGGCGCCGCGCACGCCTCTGACCAACCCGTACATCACCACGTTCTACGGCCCGCGCTCACCCGAGCGCGGGCCCTGCCCCGCCCGGTTTTCCGGGCGGGGCTTTTCGCGTTTCAGGACTCTGAACTGGAGTGATACGCGTGCTATCCGTGCGAGACGTAGCACGCGTGCGAGGACTCGTACCCCTCGCACCGCGCCGCCGGGGCCATCCTGGAGAGCATGCGCATCCGCCCCGCCGACGAAGCCGGCCTGAAGTGGGTTTTCGCCGTCCCCGACGAAGCGCCCGGGGGCGCAGGCCGGGTCGGCTGGTTGGCCGCGTCCGGGTTCACCCCCGTGGCTGACCCGGGGAAGCTGTGGCCGGTCATGGGCCGGTGGCACGAGCCCGGCCGGTGACAGGGACAGGGACCGGACCTGGCCTTTGCCCCTCACACACCGCTGGTCGGCTGTAGCGTGACGGCGCCCTGCTGCCCGCGTCGAAAGGCGATCATGGCCGAGCTCACCGACTCCGCGCACACCAACCGCCTGATCAGACTCCTCATGATGCTCCCCTCCCCCTACACCGAAGACACCTACGGCCCCTTCTGGGAGAGGGTCGCCGAGGACCTCGGAACTGGAACCAGCTACGTCACCGGCAAGATCGCTATACACCTCAAGCTCCTGCTGGGGACCGAGAACCCGAACTTGCACCGCAGGAAGCTGGCGTCCTACTCCCTGGCCTTCTTCGGCAAGGCCAGCGACAAGCTGGTGCGCAGCATCGCCACCGAGGTCAACATGGGCGCACCCGACGACACGGCGGGACGGCTCTGGGTGCAGGAGCTGCGCACCACGGCTTTCGCCGTGATGGAGGAGACCTTCCCCGAGGAGCGCGTCCACGAGGCCGTCGCGAGCTGGGTCCGATCCGACCGCTGACAAGGGGAACAGCATGAGCCACCAGCACGAGTACGACCTGGCGCACCGGGCGGCAGGGAATCTGTCCCTCCAAGCTGAGGGCTACGCAGCGGACCATCCGGAGGTGGCCTCCACGCTGGCCGCGGCCGCCCAGGTCCACGCCACCCTGGCTTTGGCAGCCGCGACGATGGCGGTCGCCGAGCAGAAGCGGCCCTGACCTCACCTGAAGCCACGCAGGCTCCGCTCGCCACCCTTGGGTGGCGAGCGGAGCCTGCGTGCGCGAGGGCCCCTCGCGCGCATGAACGCATGAAACGGACGGTGCCCGTGATCCGAGCACCGTCCGTCAAGCTCTACCAGTGTCCGCGTCGCGGCAACCGGCCCTACCCCACCACAGGCTGGACCTTCACTGGTCGTAATCACACTGTCCGCCCAGCCATAGGAGAACAGTCAGAAGCCCTCCACTCCGGCAATCATCCGGTGTGCAGGAACAAGTTAGATGCTAGGTGAAGTCACCCTAAATTAGGGGGCTGGAATCAATTGCCAACGATCAGAAACGCCGATCAACGATAAGAAACGATGGGAAACACCTGTCAACGCCTGGCAACTCGTCTTCCCTGAAGCCCCTGGGTGGGACGAAGGGCTCCGCAGGGCAGGCCCTCCGGGTTCAGTGTTCGTCCTGGTGTAGCGCCCGGAGTACTGACGCCAGACATCCCATCATTGGTCGACTATTCACGAACATGAGAACCTTTCGTGTGCCTTTCTCGCGTTCACCTGCATGCTTGACGAATTGTCGAAACCACCCCTAAGCTATTCCCACACGCAAGCCCGAGAGGTCGGCACCACCACTCGCCGCCCTCGGGCTTGAACTGTCCGCCCAGCCAAGGCACTTTCGCCTGCCAAATTTCAGGAGAACCGTTTGAAGATTCACATCTCGGCCGAGAAGTGGGCCGTCCCCCTCATCGCGCTCGCCCTTTTGGGGGCCTTCGTCTGCGTCCTGCTGCTCAAGGACGTCGACCCCATGCTCGTGAGCATCCTGGCCACGCCGTTGGCCGTCATCGCCGGTGGTATCGCCGCCTCCAACGGGCGCACCGGCGACACCCCGGCCGGACAGGAGCAGCTGTGAACCGCGTCGTGACCGTGGACGAGGCGAACGCGAGGAATACCCACGTCCACCAGGTCAAGCACTACCGCTCACCCGACGCCGTTTACCGGCGCAATCTGAAGTACGCGGGCGAGGCCTCTATCTCGCCCGCACTCACGGGGGAGATCAGGGGAGACATCAGCGGCGGTGTCCACTACTACCCCGCGCCCGTGCCGACCCCGGAACCGGAGCCGTTCGTCATCGAGGCGGACCTGGAGGGCTACGACCTCTGCCCGGACCCCCTCAAGGCCCAGGACGTGGAGGAGTTCGTCAGTCTCCTGGCCCAGTACCGCCTCTGGGCCGGGTCGCCGAGCTTCCGGGAGATGGAGCGCCGCTGCCACCGGAAGGCCGCGGCCTCGACCTTCTGCAAGATGCTCAAGAAGACCGCAGAGCTGCCTTCCCAGCACCTGATCCGAGCCTTCATCCGTGGTTGCGGGGGTGATGACCAGGCGGTCCAGACGTGGATCACCGCCTGGCGCCTCCAGGCGGGACCGGTCCTGAGCCAGCCGGTCGGAGCTTAGAAGCATCGGCCGCATGGGGCCCTGCACGACATGACTGTCGTGCAGGGCCCCATGGCGTGCCGGACGGGGGCGTGCTCCTGGCCGCGACCGACGACGGTGGCCCGCCGGGGTGGCTCATGGAGAAGTGTGCCGACCCTTGGACTCCGCACCGATGTGCACTCGGGTCACGTTGGGCTTCAAGCCGGCTCCCACACTTCACCTGAGGCCACCCCATAGGGCCTCCAGGCCGGTGTCAGCTGGTCAGCTCAGGGAACTTGGCGAGCAGGTCGTTGAGTCCTGCCAAGACCAGCGGAGTGAGTGAACCGGTAACTACCTGAGTGGTGGTGTTGGCCAGCACCTCACCGATCTTGCGCAGCAGGGCGCCCATCCGCGAGGGAGCAGGTGCGGGCGCCTCCACCTCTTGATGCAATTCGGCGATCGCCGTATCCAGCTCGGCGCCGCGGTCGGCGTCCAGTTCAGCCAGGGCTGGCCGTGCCGTGGTCAAGGAGTCCAAAAACCCTCGAACTTCTCCGGCAACCTGGGACTGGTTGTCCTGGTGCACGGTGTTGTGGTTGCCCTGCACCACCTGGACACCCTGGGTGGTGCCGTTGAAGTGAACGTTGTAGGTCTGCCCAGCCGAGGCCTGGGCCGCTTCGTAACTGCTCACATCGCCTCCATGATGATCCGCACAGTGCCGGCCGCGGTCGGTGAGCACCAGTCGACCCTGTCCAGTGTCAGGGCCGAGGAAGCCGTGCTCCCGCAGATCAGAAGTCACTAGAGCCAGTTCTTCGTCAGTGGCCGGGTCACCCTCGACGTGGCGGTGGGTGATCGCGACCTCCTTCAAGGAGGAGACGCCGTCGTTGTCGTGCAGCCACCGCAATACGCCGGTGCGCAGCACCCGGCTCCGGAAACTCGCCCGGGCCTGGCGTTCGCGGATCTCCTCGGCTCGCACAGCACCGGCACCGGTGATAGAGAACCGGGTGTACACCCCACCCATGGCTTTGTGCGAGGCGATCAACCCCTGATCCGTGAGTAGCCCGAGGGTTCGATGCACCAGGGAGGTTAGGGCCGCCGCCTCCAGTTCCAGCCCGTCCACGTGTGCAGCCTGCACGGCGGCTTCGAAGCGACCGTTGTGGCCAGCTTCGTCGGCGTAGAGCAGCACCCGGTGTGAGGTCAGATATAGGCGTCCGTTCGGATCGAGCTCGCCTGCCATCCCAGTCCCTGCGCTGTTCGTTGTGAGGTCCACCGGGAGCGGGCCCGCCCTGTTCAGCTCTTTGCCGATCTCGCGGCGTATCTGCTCGATCCCGCGCCGGTTTGGTTCGAACCCTCTGGCCAAGGCAACCTCCGTTACCTCCGAGCCGCGCGAAAGGAATCCGCGGTCTTCCTCGGCAACGGTAGATGTTCGGTACGACGTTCGCGGTGCGGACGGGTCTTCGTCGCCCTGTCCGGTGAGCTGGGCATGCTCATCCTGGGAGTGCGGCCGAGGTAATCCTGGAACCCATGGGGACTACTGCTTCCTACTCTTCAGAACCTTGGCCACATCCTGGATGGCCTGGCGGACGAGATGCAGGCTGCCTGCAGGATCGTCGTCGGTTTCGCGCAGATCGGCCAGGTTCAGCTCGTAGACCATCGTGGGCATCGGGCCAAAAGGGCCCTCAGCGTCGATCGTGACTGTGTGGATCTGCGGAACGTCCTCGTTGAGGAGCTCAAAGCCCCGTCCCAACGGCCACACCAGCCGATGCCCAGGCCCAAGCGATGCGATGCCGTTCCGGAGCCGCTCCTGCGCCCTGACACCATCGAAGCTGCTCTCGCCCGGCAGGCTCGGCTCGAAGGTGACGCGGATGTTGTGAGCGAAGGTCGGACCCGAGTTTCCGAGCATCAGACTGAGAAGTGTTCCCTGGTGTTCATCGGCGCGTACATCCGCCCAGATGTAGGGCTGGGCCGCATCCTTGCGCATCTCGCGTTGGATCGTGGTCTGCTCTTTGGCGGCGTTCGCCGCCCGCGCGGTGTACAAGAGCGCGATCAAGGCGATGCCTGCGGCGGCGATCGCTGCGATCGCCGCCGCGAGGCCCGAGAGAGCGGAAAGGTTTTCTGGCTCCATGCCCTCCAGCTTCCCTGGGACAGGGGACAGTTTCGAAGGGCCCAACACGGGGGCGAACCAAGTACGTCGGAAAGCGGCAATGCCCGAGCGTTTTCGCAGGCCAGGAGGTAGACCAATCCGGCCGCGCGGAGTGGTCTAGTGATCTGGTGTTGTTCGTCCCGGTATCGCCTGGTTCTGGGCTCCGGTAACTGCTCTTACCACTGCGGTCAGAGGCACTCCTCAAAGTGCCCGACTTCATCGGGCGCAGGAATCCTTCATCTGATGAAGGTCCGTTGCCCCTTCCGGTCTTACCTTGTCCAGCCCTCTACTTGGCGGCTCGCCGCAGCCTCAGGATTAGCAAGCCGTTTACAGGCATAACAGGAAGTGACCGAAACCGGACATCTGCTCGCTTTGAGCAACCACATCAGCAAAACTTTCCTACGTCGTTCACGAATAAGACGAAGGTTGGTTCACATGAACACCATGGTCCGCCGTGTGGGCGGTGCCGCTTCGGCACTGCTGCTGTCCGCCGGTATCGTCCTGAGCTCGGCACCCGCCGCCAGCGCCGAGGTCGAGGCGCAAGTGACCCGCACGAGCGTGAGCTGCTCCACCCCGTCCGGGAACAAGGTGAACTTCTCCTGGGACAACGGCGGCGTGGTCACCACCACGCTCTACTACAACAACCACTGCAACCACGACCAGGAGGTCACCGTCAACTTGAGGAACGCTCCGTTCTCCCGGGTGTGTCTGGTGACGCAGGAGAGGACCAAGTCCAGCGTCCGCTACAACGCCACTTCCATCAGCAGCGTGTCGAAGGGCTGCCCCTGGTTGTAGGCCCGGTGCTCCCGAAGTCACGGCGTAGCGGGGGCGAGGAGGAAAAGTACAGTCGTTGGCGGTAGACCCCGCCGAAAGTCACAGGAAGATCACGACGGCCCCCGCGCAACGTCTCGTTGCGCGGGGGCTTTTTCCGTGCCCACACGGCGAGACGTCACGTCTCGCTACCGATAAGGTTCACTTATCGACGGTCAGAAAACCGAGGTTGACGGCTGTGTGCGCGGAGAAGCCCCCGCGCAACGTCGCGTCGTACGGGGGCTTTCGTGATCTTTCCGTGATCTTGGGTTAGCAGTCGACGAGGCCGTCGAACCTGCCGGGGTAGCCCCAGCTGTAGCTGCGGGAGCCACCAGAGGAAATCGTGCGGCAGGAAAAATCGGTCGCGTTGGCGAGCACGACCTTGACGCGCACGCTGTAGCTGCAGGTGTTGCGCACGGTCAGGTAGTCCGTCCACCCGCTGTCGTTGAGGCTGGTCTCAACGCAGTTGGGGACCGCCGCGGCGGCCTGCGGAGCTGTCTCAGCGACGGCGGGGGTGGACCAGGACAGAAGCCCGGCCGCTGCCATCGCACTGGCGGCGATCGCTGAAGTTGTCTTCCTAAGCATGGAGAAAACTCCTTGCGTCAAAGGTAAATAGGGGCAGGAACATCATGTGCGCCATGGTGGGAGCCGCCAAGTCCCGGAAGGTGTCCGGGGGTGGCCATGGCCGGTCACGGCCAACCTCGCCACCCTGCCCGCGCCCCGGACGCCTCATCAGGGACGGCGAACGCCCACTTGGAGGACTGTTCTGGTGGAGGCCGGTGATCGAGTAGTGGGTATTCGCCTCTTCCCCTACCGGCACGCCGGACACCGCCCGCCTGCCCGCGCAAGCGGGTGCGCGCCGCCACCGAGAGCAGCAACCGACGCACCCAAGGAGACACGCTCCTCGCCAGCACCCCTAGCCCCCTGGCCACCGAGGAGCCCGCTCAGACCCCTGCCGACTGCTGGCAGCTACTTGGCGGCTCACCGTAGCTCCAGGAGTGGCGGGCCTACATGGCGCGCCCCTGGAAGTGCAGACCACCACCCCTGGCACCGCCGACGTCACCTGGACCTACGCCTCCATCGACGACGAGACCCTCAAAGAAACCACCATCGGCATCACCGTCACCGGTACCGTCCGCCTGGACGAAGACGGCACACCCCTTTGGCAACCCTGACAAGGAGCCCCATGACCGATCTGAACCCCGATGAAGAACACTTCTACGCCACCTCCTCCACCACCGTCCTCAACGACCTGCTCGCCGACACCGCTACCCGCCTGGGAGGCAAACTCGTCGCGCTGTCCCGTGCCGCCACCGGCTCCGAACGCCGGCGTTGGCGCCAACGCATGTACGAGATCGAGGACCGAAAGGAAGCCATCAATCCCGACGACCGTGACGCGATCGTCGCCCACATCAGGACATGGAGGTCCGAGATCGCGCGACTACGGAACCAACAGACGTGAGAAGGGGGTTTTCGAGAACTCCATGCGCGATAGGCTCACGATTCCCGACTGCGGTCGTCACGGGATCTCTTGCCTGGTGGGCCTTTCGATCGGGTGTGCTGACCAGTCGCAGACTTCATCAGATGCAATAGCGGCCGCTCACCAAGTACGCCGGAAAAGTGCAATGGCTCGCCGCGAACAGCAATGACCGGGCAGACAAGATGAGGCCGGAAGCGCATGCGGGGTTGAGCTGAATAGGGAATTCGCCTACGCCGGGAAAGGACCACGGCGAAGGGGCGGGCTGGGAAGCACCACCTCGACCGGTTCGCCCTGGCCCGAGTCCCGATCGGACTTACTCCAGTGTGAACGACGGTTCGGTGTTGTCCGGGGCGACGAACGCGAGCAGGCGGGCGGCCTCGTCTCGTACCGCTGCTTTCTCGGATCCCGACAGTGACCGGAACGGTGCGATGTGCAGGTGGCCGTTCGTGAGCGTCCAGCTGCCTTCCACAAAGCCGTCGACGAGGAACAATGGCACGCCTCCGGAGGCCCTGGGCGCGATCCGCCGACGATTCTCCTCGCTGATCACGCGGGCCCGGTCCCGGTACCCGAGGACGGCGTTGTCGAAGGCGGGCAGGAACCGGACCGGCGCTGGTCGGTCCGGTTCGCCCAGCGGTGCGTCGGGCAGGTCGAGCAGTTCGCCTCCCTGCTCGTCCCGGTAGACGCGCAGTTTCGGCCGCAACCCTTCGACGACCTTGCGGAGCCGGGTCGATCCCGACCAGGCCTGGATGTCCATGACACCGGCTGGACCGAACGCGGCGAGGTAGCGCAGGACCATCGTCTCCGGTTGTGGCGCGTCGGCCAGCGGGCGGCCGAGCCATTCGTCAGCCAGGGTGACCGGTGTCCCACGCCGGTGCCCCCACCTGCCCCAGGTGGAGTGGGGTGGTGGATGCACCAACGCCTCCAGCAGCTCGATGGCCTCGGCCAGCCGGCCAGGGGCGCGGCCGGGGAATCGGTCGGTGAGCAACTGGCCGAGATCCCGGCGGGTGAGCGTCTTTTCGGTCAGTAGCTGTCGGCTGACGCGGGCGAGCTCGTCGAGATCCATCCCCTCGATCTGCGTGGCGTAATACGCGTCGGTCAAGGCTTTCCGCACAGCGGGCGCGACCGTCGGCCACAACCAACGGAAGTCCTCGCCGCAGGCCAGGTGTTGGGTACAGCGCAACATAGTGGCGTGCACCACGTCGCGGCTCTCGAGCAGGGCCGTCAGGTCATCGTGCCGGAAGTTCTCCAACCGCGCCCACAGCCCCACATAAGGCCCGTTGGGCATTTGTGCCTGCATCGCCACGAGGTGCTCGATCGCCTCCAGCGGAGTACGAGGAACGCGCCGGGCCAGCAGTTGCCGCTCCAGGAGTGTCCGGTTCAGTACCCGCCGGGACAGCTCGGGTACGCCCGATCTCACGATTGGTCGGCCGACCAGTCCATCGGTACCTCTTGAGTGATGGCGATCAGGTTGCCGTCGGCCGCCTTCAGGACGGCCAGCCGGGCTCCGGGCATGTCCACGATGCCGGTTGCCGGATCGATGTTGTCCCCCGCGGCGGCCTCGGCGGTACCGACTTCGGCGAGCGATCCGTCGGAGGTCTCGGTCATCGCCGTCGCCCCGGCGGCGACCAGTGCGCGATGCTCCTGTTCGATATCCTCGACCGCCCAAAAGACCAGCGGATGATCCACCCAGGGCGCCGCGGTGAGCCCGATCTCCACGCCATCATTGGAGAACGCCGCGAAATCGTCGCTCTGGAACGCGGGTGGTCCGCCCAGCAGCGCGGTCCAGGCCGTGATGCTGGCGGGCATATCCCGCACGGGCAGGACTACATTGCCGAAACCGATAAACCGTGCCATAGGTGGCATTCTTCCAGATCCGGCCGCGCCGATCATCAACGCATCCGGCCGAAGAACCGCCGGATGTCCGCGATGAGTAGATCCGGGACGTCGCGGGAGGCCGGGCGGGGTCCTGGCAGGAGTTCCTAGCCCGCCGGGACCTAGACGCCGATACGGTCCGCTCCTGCAGCCAGATGCTGCGGCGGCTGCGCCGCGAGCTCGGCGACAACGTCCCGCTCGGCCAGGTGACCGCCGAACAGACCGCCGCGGTGTTCACCGCCGCCTGGGGCGAGGCCGCGGCGAGGCGCAACTCGACGAGGGCCTGGACGTCGTGGCCGGTGGCTGGGCGAGGGCGGGCTCGGCCCTGGATGCTCACGGAGACTCCTTCGCTTCGGGGCGATGCCACTCAAGCACGGTGGTGCCCAGAACAGGGAAGGAACGGCGTGACATCACGCACGACAGCTGGCCAACCTGCACAACGTCGTCCCTGACCCTTTACGGGGCTCTGGCCGTTAGTTTTCGTCAGCCCCCCAAGCCCCGCACCATGCCTAGGGGAAGCGTCCTTGCTGAGCCAGTCCCGGGTCCGGCCGTTTTACGGGGTAAAAGAACGCGGCGCGCTAGGCGAGGAGCTACCACTCACCTGGCGCGTTAGTAAGGTAACGCCCATGGCATCACCAACTTCCGGCGAGAGGGAGAAGGTCACCTCCAAGCTGCCCGGACAGCTCCGGGCACGAGTCAAGGTCCGCGCTGCGGAGCGCCGACTCGACATGCAGGACGTGGTCACCCAAGCGCTCCAGGCCTGGCAGCAAGTCGGGCCTCAGCCTGTGGTGGACACCTCCGGGGCCCCACCGTTCAGCACTTGGCTTCCGCCCGGTGCCTACGACGACTTCAAGGCCCGCTGCACCGACCGCGGGGTCTCCTACATCCAGGGCTTGGCGCAGGCCCTGGAGCTCTGGCTCGCCGACCACCCTTCCCCACAGGAGGAGCACGTGGCAACACCGCATCCCCGCCGCAGGATCATGGCCAACCAGAAGGGCGGTGTGGGCAAGACCGCCCTGTCCGCTGGGGTGGGCCAGGCCTACGCCGAAGGCACCGAATACGGCGGCCCCGCCCAACGCGTGCTCCTGGTGGACTTCGATCCCCAAGGCCACCTGACCGCCCAGTTCGGGGTGGCCAACCTGGCGCTGGGCAGCGACAGTCTGGTCAAGCACATGACCGGCGAGGCCCAAGGGGACCTGGCCGACCTCGTCGTACCCATCGAGGACGAGCGCTTCGGGGACCGCCTCCACCTGCTGCCAGCGTGCGCCGACGGGTTCGTCCTGGACGTGAAGCTGTCCACCATCCGCGCCCGCGAGGCCGCACTGGAGCGGGCCCTGGAGCCGCTCGAGACCCACTTCGACGTCATCGTGGTCGACTGCCCGCCCAGCCTCGGCCTGGCCATGGACAGCGCCATCTACTACGGTCGCCGCCGCCCCGAGGAGAAACCCGGCGCTTCGGGGGTGGTGATCCCGGTCCAGGCCGAGGACTCCAGCGCCGACGCCTACACCCTGCTGACCGGCCAGATCGAGGACCTGCGCCAAGACATGCGCCTGGACGTGGACTACCTGGGGCTGGTGGTCAACATGTACGACAGCCGCCGCGGATACATCGCCACCTCCTCCCTGCAGGCATGGGAGGAGATCGGCGACCCGGCGGTGATCGCCGTGGTGCCCGACCGCAAGGAGCAGCGCGAGGCGGTGCGCAGCAAGCAGGGCCTACTCGTCTACGACCCCAAGTCCGACCAGGCCGCCGCCATGCGCAAGATCGCGGGGATCCTCTCATGAGCAAGGCCGACAAACTGGGCCGCTCGGCCTCCTTCGGCGCCGCGGGCCGCGCCACCAGCGCCCGCCGCCAGCTCATCTCCCAGGCCGCGGGCGAGGCCCCCACCGACCCGGCCCGGGTGCCCCTGGCACACCTGGTCGGCAACCCCGAGAACCCACGCGAGAGCCTGGGTGAGCTGTCCGAACTCGCGGGCAGCCTGAAAGAGCACGGGCTGCTGCAGCCGCTGCACGTCATGCCCCGGCGCGCCTACGTACAGGCCCACCCCGAGCACGAGGCGGCGGTGTCCGAGGCCGCCTTCGTCGTCATCAACGGCAACCGCCGCCTGGCCGCCGCACGCCAGGCCGGCCTGGAAACCGTGGCGGTGCACGTGCGCACCCCCCGCGGCCCACAGGACGATGACCAAGTCACCCTGCGGGCCGCAGTGCTGGCCGAGAACATCCACCGCCAGGACCTGCATCCCCTGGAGGAGGCCCGCGAGATCGGCAAGCTCCTCGACCACGGATTGAACCGGTCCCAGGCGGCCACGCTGCTGGGCAAGTCCAACGGGTGGATCACCCAACGCCTCATCCTCCTCAACCTGCACCCGGATCTGCAGCAGGCCCTCAAAGAGGGGGAACTGAAGCTGGCCCAGGCCCGGGAACTGGGCAAACTCCCACCCCAGGAGCAGCTGGCCGCCCACCGACAACAGGAGGAGTTTTACGCGGTAAAAACCGCCGACCCCACCGTCCCAGCGCCGACCTCCTCCGCATCAACCAAAGCCGCGGCGGTGGCCAAGAGCCCCCCGCGAGGCGCCACCCAGCCCCAGGGCACACCGCGTACCGGTGAGCAACTGACGCTGGACCTGTCCTGGGACGAGCCCGAGGCCCTGGCCGAACAGGTCTACAAGGAGCTGGCCTCGGGGCTGGGGCCCGACGAACTCCAGCGGTTCGCGCAGGCGTTCCTGGACCGGCTCTAACCCACCGGACTCCTGCGGACCCGAACCGCGTGAGACCGGAGAACCCTCCGGGGGAGGATGGTCGCGCTAGGTTCGGACAAGGAACCACCAGCACGAGGGGCGACACGATGGGGCAGCGGCGCGCAGGCCTGGGACCAAGCGGGCTGGGGGCGGCACGCACCCGGATCCGGCAGAGCCTACCCACCAAGGTGGATCTGGTTGACGACCTGCTCGCACCGGGCTCGGTGCCGCCGCTGCTGACCCTGGAAGAGGCCCACGATGTGCTGGTGGTCCTGGAGGCCGCAGCGGCCGCCGCCCCCCACACACCCACCGCAGAGCGGATCTCAACCCTGGCGGACCGGCTGCGGGTGCGCCTGCACGAGGCCACACGAGAGACCTAGCACGCGCGCTGGCGCCTCCCATGTCACCTGCGATGTTTCGTTGTCGCAGGGACGGTAGGGGCGGCGCAGCGCCTCACGGACCGCCCACCCCCAAAGCGTTCTCTTGCCGCCCTCGTTTTACGCGGTAAAACCCGCCGAGCTACGGGCGCGCCCACACGCACTTTCGCGGGCCGGGCAAGGGCTCGGGGTTTACCGCGTAAAACCTGCGGACGCCTCCCGGTGACCGCCGAGCCCGCCTTCAAGGGGCCAGCGCGTGCCATGAACCGGTCGCCCGGCCACAGTGGCCAAGGGGTGTGGCCACCATGGTCGGCGCCGCTGGCGGGGTCTGGCCATCGTGGCCAGGGATGGCCGCGCTCCGGGCGCGGCTCTTCGCCTCGCACGTTCTGATGGCCACCGTTGTCCGATCCTCGCGATCACCGTGTCCCGGTCTTGGCCAAGCGTGGCCACCGTTGCCCAGGCTTGGCCAAGGCCCGGGACACGATGGCCAGCGGTGGCCGGAGCCGTGTCCCCAGATGCGGGGGCACGAGTTGAGACCGCAGGGTTTTACGCGGTAAAACCCGTGAGTTCCTTCACCCGGGGTGGGCCTACGACGGGTCCTGCGTCGTGGCCGCCCCCGGCCCGTAGACCCTCAGGGGTAAGGGGACCTGCTAGCTCCGTCCTTTGAGCGACCACAGGCGCAGGCGCTCTTCATCTAGGACCCTTTGACTAAGAACCGGCAGCTCACGCGCCTATTCCTGAGTGGCCACGCCGGGGTGGCAGGGCGCGGTACCCCTCCCAGCACCGCGAACACCGACCGGCCCCGGGAGACCAGTTCTAGCGCCAGCCAAGCCGGGCTGTGCTCGGCGCGATCTCGATGACTCCGTCCCCGCCATGGACCTGGAGACCGACCGCAGCCTGAACCTGAGGTTTTGTGAACCGCTGCGCGCCCCCTGGCCATGGGCGGCCGTCTTCCTTGGCCGCCGCCCCGGGCACGTTCTCCGGACCCTGGCCATCATGGGCGCGGGCGCCCGCCTCGTTGCTGCGCCCCCCGGCGTGCACGCCCCCCGTGGCCACGCATGGCCAGAGCTGTCCACGCGTGGCCACGCCCCAGGGCAGCCTGTCCGGGGGCGTGGCCACGGAGGCGTTGGACCCACCACATGCGCCAGTGCTCGCGGGTGCTCTTCAGTGACCGTGTCCCGGTCCAGGACGCGTGGACAGGGCAGCGGCGGTGCGCTGCCGCTGCCGAAACCGGAGCCCGGGCGCGGGGTCCCTCGTCCTCGGGGAGGCCTCGCGGCGCGCGCCCGGACTCGGTTTCCCAGGTCAGCGTCTAGGGCGTGCAGGGCTCGGGGTTTTACCGCGTAAAACGCTGTGTCCTCCACCGGTGGGGTGCGCTTCGCGCTCTGCGGGCCCTGGCCACCGTGGCCAGATCGGGTGGCCACGGTGGCCAGGGTGGTGGACAACGCCTTCGGCACGGACCGCGCCCGCTCCCGGGGGCGCGCTACACCGACCGGCACCGGAGGGTTTTACGCGGTAAAACCCGGCGCGCCCCCGAGCATGTGGCCATGGTGGCCAGGGCCGTGGACATCGTGTCCGCGGCGTGGCCGGCGTCTTGTGGACACATGCCATACCACCCCGCCCGGGACGTTGCCGACCTCGGCTTCGGGCCTGTCCCAGGCGAGGGGCGCCCGACCCTGTCCGGGGCCGCTAGCGCGAGGTGTCCACCAGCGAGCTCTGCTGGGTCAACTCGCTGCGGTAGCGGCGCGCGGTACGCGGGGATGCGTGGATGTGCTCGGCGATCTCGGCGTCGGTGATCTCGGGACGGCTCCGCAGCAACTCCCGCACACGTTCGCGCTTTTGCTCAGGTGAGAGCGGCTCCGGCACGGCCTTCTCCCGCACCACGGGCTCGGATTCAGCGGCCGCCAAGGGCTCAGAGCTCGCCGGGGCCGCGAGCTCTTCCTGGGGCATAGGGCTCTGCACCACGGGTCCTTCCCGGGTCCAGTAGGGGGCGGGCACGCTCTCGGGAACCGGGGCGGGCGCCTCCTGTCCGGAGTCCTCTTCGGTGCCGGTGGCCGCCTCGACCACGGGCGCCTCTGGGGCAGTGGCCACCGTGTCCGCCGCGTCCTGGCCACGGCCCTCGGCAGGGTCGGGATCGGGCCGATCCAGGCCCTCCTCCAGGGCGGCGGCCGGTTCCTGGTGGACACCGTCGTGGCCACGCTGGCCACTGTGGCCAACCTGGCCATCGGGGCTGGCCAGGGCCGTGGCCTCAGCGGCGGTCATGGCCACCGTGGCAGCGGTCATGGCCCGCGTCAGCTCGAAGGCGGTGTCGAGTTCGTAGCCGTTGTCCAGCATCCACCGCAGGTGCCGCGGAGTGTGTCGGCGCCAGGAGAGCCCGTGCTGCTCGCGCAGCATCGCATAGGCCAACTGCCGGCGCTGCTCGTGCTCCAGCGCCCGCGGGTAGGAGGTGATACCCCACCCCAACATCAACCGGGCCACCTTCAGCGTCGAGACCGGGTGGGCGATCCACCGCCCCACGGGGATGCGGTCGGCGGCCTGGCCGTGCGCGAGCCCCGCCAGGTGTCGGATCCACGCCGCCACCCCCTCGGCGATCAAGATGATCACGATCGGCGGGCCGGCGTGGCCCAGGTAGGAGGCTGTGGATCCGTCCCCTTGGGAGACGTTGAGGATGATCGTGATGGCCGAGAGCGCATAGGCCGCCCACCGGTTCAGGGCGTGGCGCCGCCCCTGCCACTCCATGAGCAGATCCATGGCCAGGAAGTAGACGATGACCGCGTCGATCCCCACGGGGAACAAAAACCGCAGGTCACCGTCATTGATCGCGTGCAGCTGGGTGTCCTCGAGCCACGTGGCCGACTCATACAGGGCCGCATAGCTCATGGTGAACGCCACCAGGATCAGCGCCAGCGCCACCACCGCGATGACCACGGTGGCCACCAGGTAGCCGCCGTGCAAAGGCACCGCCCCCGCACGGCCCGCACGAGGGGCCGGCCTGCGCGAGATCGCACGGCGCATGGCCCACACCGCCACCCCCGTCACCACCAGCGCCGCGGCGCACACTAACCACCAGGTCGAGGCGGACAGCAAATCGGACATCGGTCTCTCCCAAATCACCAAGAACCCGGACGAGTGTGTCAGAAGCCGCCGACCCGCCCCTAGTTTCCGCCCCGCGTTCGCCTCCGCCGCCCACATCGGCCATCATCACCAGGCAACGCCACACCACCCAGCAAGGAGCCGGCCATGGAGGACACACCCCAGCACCGGCGCGGCAACCGCAGGATCGGCATCCGCCGCGACAACTACGTCAAGCTCAGCCTCAGCGACGACGAGCACGCCCTACTGCTCCAGGCCGCCAAGGACCAGGAGATGACCCTGAGCGGTTTCGCCGCCCACGCCGCCCTGGGCGTGGCCCGCGAAACCCTGGCCACCTCACCCGACGCCCGCCAAACGCTGGTGGCCCTCAACGATGCCGTCATCGCCCTGGAACACCTGGGCGCCGACCTGCGCGCGCTGGCCCACACCGATTCCGACCAGCTCCATTGGCTCCTTGAGCGCACCGCGGCCGCCGTGGACACCCTCGAGAACGCCGGGGACGCCGTCGCGGGCGCGCAGCGATGATCGCCAAGGTGATGCGCGGCCAGGACACCCTCGGCCTGCTCCAGTACCTGTACGGGCCCGGAAGCGCCAACGAGCACACCGACCCCCACCAGGTGGGCGCCTGGCGCACCCTGAGTGTGCCTGACCCCGGCCGCTCCCCCGACCCCGACGTCGACCTGCGCGTGCTGGCCCGGCGCCTGGACCGGTTCGTGCGCCCCCAGGTGCGCCGCCACGTGTGGCACTGCGCGATTCGCGTAGCTCCCACCGACCGCCCCCTGACCGACGCCGAATGGGAGCGGGTGGCCCAGCGCATCGCCGCGGCCGGCGGTGTGGCTCCTCTGGGCGACGACCGGGCCTGCCGGTGGGTGGCCGTACGCCACGACGGCACTGAGAGCCATCACATCCACCTGCTCGCGACCCTGGCCCGCCAGGACGACACCAACCCCAACATCCACAACGACGCCTTGCGCCTGCGCGAGGAGTGCCGCCTGCTGGAGGCCGAGCTGGGGCTGCGCCCCACCAGCGCCGCCGACCACACCTCCGCCCCCTCCCCCACCCGGGGCGAGACCGAGAAGGCCCGGCGCCAGGGCCGCCCCCAGCCCTCACGCGCTGTGTTGGAGCGCCTGGCACGCCGTGCCGCGGCCGCCGCGCGCACCGAGGAGGAGTTCTTCGCCTCCCTACGCGCGGGTGGTGGGCTGCTGCGCCAGCGCACCACGGCGGCCGGGGAGGTGTCGGGCTACGCCCTGGCCCTGCCCGGGGACGTGGCCCCCGACGGCCAGCCGGTGTGGTTCTCCGGTGCCTCCCTGGCCCCGGACCTGTCCCTGCCCCGGGTGCGGGCCCGCTTCGCCGACGCGCCCCCCGCCCCGGCTCCGGTGCACCAGGGCGGGCCCTGGGCAGGCATCGCCCACGCGGTGCGCGCCCAGGTGGAGCTGTGGGGGCCCTGGGGGGCCGGGGCGCGCGCGGCCGGGGTCGCGGCCCTGTCCGATGCGCTCACCCTTGCCTCGGCCGCCGCACCGGCCCCGGCAGTGGGGGCTTTGGAGGCGGCCGAGCGGGACTGGAATCACGCGGGACGCCCGCCGGTGCGCGCCTCGGCCACCGTCGCGGCCGCCCGGCTGCGCGAGGCGGGCCGCGCCCTGGCCGCCGCACAGCCGCAGGACCTACAGGACCAGGACGCCTGTCTGGAAGCGGTCCGGCAGATCACGGTGATGGCCGCCCGGGCCGCCCACTGGTATCGGGACCGGGGCTGGGCCCCCCAGGAAAGGGCCGCTGAACTGGCCGTGAAACACCTGGTGGAGGTAGCGGGTGAGGGCGCGGGTGAAGACAACACCTTTACCTTGACGGTGTAAAGCTCAAGCTCGGATCCCCACACCCAAACTCGGCCGAGCCCCGCCTGTCCAAGCACATGAACACCCAAAAAGACCCGAGTACGCCAGCTGGCGGGACAACCACAAGAGCCGACCGACCCCGGCCGCCGGACCCTACGTGGCCCGTCCGCCCCTGCGCCCCGGACCGCTCCTGCGCCGGTTCACCGGCCCCACCGCACCCTTGCGGGCGGCGAACTTGCCCAGCGCCTTGTCCACACCCACCGGCGCGTCGATCCCCCCGCGCCCCGGACCCACATTCGGGCGCCGAGGGGGCTCACTCTGCGCCGACCCAGGCCGGGCACCGTCCAGCTCGTCGATGACCAGCCCCTCACCGCGCACCTCCAGCGTGCGCGCGTACGCGCTGACGCACGCCTCCACCACGTCCTTGTCGTTGCGCGCACCCGCCAGCCGCTCCCGCAGCCTGGGATCCTGCAACGCCTCCGAGGCCAGGTACAGATCCGCGCGCTTGCGCGAGCGCGTCATCGCCGGATACAGCGAATGGGCGTCCGCCCCGATCCCGTACACGTGCGCGCGCGTGCACGTCAGCCCCTGAGCGGCCGCGATCGTCATCGCATACCCATGGCTCAGGTCACCCCGCCCGATCGCCTCAGGACTGATCCAGGCGCTGTGCACACGCCCCCGGCGGCGCCACTCCACCCGCGCCCCGCGCCGGGCGTCCACCTCGGCCACCACCCCGCGGAACCCGTTGAGCACGTCCTCGCCCTCACCGCGCCGGGACCGGTAGTCGTTGCGACGCACCCGCACCACGTCCCCGGCCGCCAAGGCCAGCCGCTCCCCACCCCGCAGCGCGAAACCGACCTCCTCGCCTTGCAGGTGCCCCCCGGCCCGGGCCAGCGACCGCAGGCGGTGGTTGAGCTCGTCCACGTCCCCGTTGCGGGCCGCCAGCACCAACACGTCCTCCACGCCCTGGAACCGGTCCTCGATCCCCTGGCGGTCGCCCCACCAGGCTTGGGCGATGGCCTCGTGCGCCTGGTGGGCGCGCTCGGCGGCGTGCACGCGCCCCGCACGCCCCCACACCGACAGGGCGACCTCGCGCCCCTCCTCCAGCCACGCCGCCAGCGCCTGCTGGTCCACCGCGTCGCTCTGCCTGCGGTTGCGCGTCAACGTGTCGCCCTTGACCAGGGTGTGCACCGCCGCGAACGTGCCCCCCACCCCGATCGCCCGAAGCTGCTTGGGGTCGCCGATACCCACGATCTTGGTGCCGGTACGCTCGGCCTCGGCCACCAGCACCGCCATGTCCAGGTCGTTGACCATCGCGGCCTCGTCCACCACCAGCACGTCCACACCCGCAAGGCCCGAACCGGACCCGATGCGCTGCAGCCAGGTCGCCACTGTGCTCGAGGCGATCCCCGACTCCGCCTGCAGGTTGGAGGCTGCCACCGCCGCCACCGCAGCACCCTCGACCCGGTACCCAGCCTCCTGCCAACCGGCGTTGACCGCGCTCATCAGCGTCGTCTTGCCAGCTCCGGCCACACCCCGCACCATGTCCAGGCCGTGGCCCGCCCCCATCAGCCGCCCGGCCACCCGCCGCTGCTCCGCCGACAAAGAGAACCCGCGCTCGGCCTCGAACGCGCGCAGCACCGCCACCGCCCGCTTGCGCTCCACCACCGCCACGCCCTGGCCCAGGCGCCGCTCCGCGGACCCGGTGATCGTGCGCTCGGCCTCCACGATCCGCCTCGAGCTCACTCGGTCGGCGTTGGACAGGTGCGCCCCCTCGCTGGTGGGCATCGCCACCGCCTCCTCCGAGGCCATCACCGCGTCGGTGAGCACCTCCAGCTCCGAGAGCCGGCCCACACCGCTCGGCAGCGCGGCCGCCACCGCGGCCATCACCTGCGCCCGGCTGGCCACCTTGCGCTGGGAGGTCACCCCCGTCTGCGGATCCCAGACCCTGGCGATCAGCTCCTCCAACGAGGGCCGGGAGGCCTCAGGCACCCCAGTGCCCGCCCCGGGCAGGGCGCCCGCCACCACCGCGTCCACGTCGAAGCGGGCGGCCTCGGCCCGCGCCCGCCAGGCCTGGCGGGCCGTGCCGGTCTCGCTCAACGGGTTCTTGGCCTCGGCCAGCACCCGCCCTGCGGCCTGCTTGTGCTCCCGGGAGGCGTCCTCGCCCACCAGCGCGTTGATCTGCCGGGACCGGGAGCTGAACACCCCGCGCAGCGCCGCATCGAACCCGGCGATCTCCCACTCGCCCGTGCGCTCGTCCTGCTCCCACACCGCCCCCAGGCGGCGAGTGAGCTTCTCGCGCATCCGCGCTTTGGCCAGCTCCCCCGCGACCGCCACATGCCGGTGCAGGTCACGCCCGCCCGCAGCCAAGGTCCGCCACTTGCCGTCCGCGCACTGGACCATGTTCGGGATCATCACGTGCGCGTGGATGTGCGGATCACCCATCTGCCCCTGTACCGGCCGGGCCGAGCGGTGCAGCGTAATCGAGGCCGCGAACCCGCTGGCCTGAACCCGCTGGGCCCGCTCGCCGTCACCGTGATGCCCGCTCAACCCGTAGGCGACCCACCCCTCCACGTCGGCCACGGTCTCGCGCACCGACTCCAGGTAGATCTCCTCGATCTGCGCAGCCGTCTTCTCATCGGCCAGGCCGAAGGCCAACGACACGCTCTTGGGCATGTTCAGCACCAGGTCATAGCCCCGGTTGCCCACCCGCACACGATCATCGCCATGGGCGCGGGCCCGCTCCAGCTCCGCCGCGTCCCACACCCGGCCCGGGTCCACACCCGCGGCCTCGGCGATCGCCTCCAGCTCCACCACCGGCGCCCGGTGCCCCTGCCCGTCACGCACCAGCCCCTTCTCCAGGCGGGCGAACCGGGCGGCCAGGCGCGGGGACTCCAACAGCGCCTCCGGCGCTATGTGCGCGGCCTCGGCCACCGCACGCACCGCTTCCACCAACGGGGCGGCCTCGAGCTTGGCCCGCGCATCCACCGCCATCTTCGGAGCGACCAGCTGCTCGCCGGTGCGCGGATCGCGCCCGGCCATCACCTGGCGCATCGACTCCAGCGCGGCCTCATCGCCCAGGGGGGTGCCGGCCCTCTCACCGAACGCCGCCCACCCCGACCCGACCCGCTCCACCGCGCGCGCGGCCCCGTACAGCCGGTAGTCCTCGGCCGCCCGGGCGGCGTCCTCACCGTGGGCGTGCTCCGGGGAGTCCTCGGCGTGGGTGTGGGCGGCCTGGTCGCAACCGCACTGGCTCTGCAGCCGGTAGTCGACCTGGGAAGCATCCGGGCCCAGCGTCGTCACCCACGCCACGCGCAACCCCCTGGTGGTCCAGCAAGTTCTCCGCGCGCTCAACCCGCCCGCAAATCACCAGAGGGGGCGGGAGCGCGCCTACGGCGACTAGGACGCACACCAAAGCCCCCTGGTTCGCACCAATCACCCACAAAACAGCCCGCACACCCGCCTTTTCGGGACCAGGCGGGGCGCCCCGCAGATCGGGGCCGCCCCGCCTGGGCGAAGACCCCCGCCAGGAGCACAGCAGGGCAGGACGGCCCCGCAGGGGCAAGGAGCCGAAGGCAAGGGTGCGCGGGCGAGAAACCAACAGGCCCTCAGGAGCCCGGCCCCTCCTGCTTCCACGGCAGCGGCGGACGCCGCTTGTCCGAGCCCGCCCCCCGCCCGGGGCGGCTGTTCCACATCAACAGCAGGTCCCGCGCGAAGAACCGCGCCCGCGGATACCACCGCCGGCCGTCCACCGTGTCGGGCAGCGTGTCCGGCCGGTCGTCCTTGATCTGCGACACGCTGCGCCCGTCCACCCCGATCAGCTTCGCGAACCCGCCCAGCGTCACCTCGCGGTCCAGGTCCTCCTCGGCCAGCTCCACCGGCTCGGGCCGACGCGGCCGGAACGGCTCCAGCTTGACCGGGTCGTACAGGGCGCTGCCCCCGCCCCCGCCCTTGGCGCTCACACCCCGCCGCGGCTGCTCCGGCACCGGGAAGTCCGCATAGGCCCGCGGCATCACGTGCACCGCGTAGCCGTGGCTGTACCCCACCAGCGCCGCCCACTCCTTCAGCGTCACCCACGCCTCCGCGGGACTCTCCTGCTCGACCACTACACCTGTCTCCTCGTCTGTCGACCGGCCCGTCGGGGCCGCACATCCAACTACGACACACCGATGCCGATTTCGTGTGATACCTGCGCACTCACCCTCTTGGGGGGCGGGGGCGCGGGTCCGGCGGTGGGTGGGGCTCAGTTGCTCCCGCTCTTGCGGCGGCGCAGCGGCTTGTCCTCGCGGAAGTTGCGCGAGTTCTCCTGGATGCCCCGGCGGAGCTTCTGGGTGTCCTTCTGGATCTCCCGGCGGAGCTTCTTGGCGTCCTTGTCGGCCATGGCGGGTTCCTCCTCGTGTGGTTCCTGCCGGTGCTGCTCTAGCTCCGGTCGGCGGGGCGGGGGCCCTGCGGGCCCTGGGGCTTCGGGGGGTTCTTGGGCGGGTCCGTCACCATGGGTCTCACCTCCTCTCGGCTCTCTGTGGAGTTGTCAAGGAACGGTGGTCCTTGGCGGTGCTGGGGGGTGGGGCACCCGCCGTAGCGGGTGCCCCGGTGGTGCGGGGGCTTTACTTCTTGGTCTGGCAGCGGCACTCGCTGATGCTCTGGCCGCACTGCTGGCACTTGACCTTGACGATGTCGCCGATCTTGCCGCTCACGGTCGCGATGTTCTCGATCATGCGGCGAACCTTGACGCTCACTGTATGTTTTACCCTTCTATGGGGGCGGCCAAACCGCCCGTCCGAACTTTTTCTGCGGATCGCCAGATCCCTGCGCGCACCCCGCCCACCGCCGGACCCGCGCCCCCGCCCCCCAAGAAGCCCCGACCCAGGCCACCCGCGCCCCGCCACCAGCACAAACACCGCAACCACACACAAAAAACCGAGGACGATCCAAAAAGGTCACCCTCAGCTATAACTTGCTCTCCACCTTCCCCACCAGAAGTGGCTCCACGCCGGAAGCACCGGCGCACTTCTCCCCGAACCGGATCTGCGGCCGCAGCCGGGGCAGGACCCGCCCCGGCCCGGGCTCGCCGCACCCAGGCCGCCACGCCCATGGAGTCTTCTCTGTGATACCTGCGCACTCACCCTTCTTGCGGGCGGGGCGCGGCTCCGGCGGGGGCCGCCCGCCGGCGACCGGTGGGCCCGGTCCTGCTCAGTACGTCGGCGTCTTGAGCGGGACCTTGCGGCCCGACGTGAAGCCGAACGGGAAGGGGTTCGGCGACTGGGGAGCGGCCGTGCCGACCGGGTCCGGCTGGCCGTTCCCGGGGCTAAGGACGATGACCACGGGGTTCATGCGCTGCCTCCTGGGCTCTCTGTGGAGTTCTCAAGGAACGGTGGCCCTTGGCGGTGCTGGGGGGTGGGGCACCCGCCGTAGCGGGTGCCCCGGTCGCGCTGGCCCTCGCGGGCTACTTCTTGGTCTGGCAGCGGCACTCGCTGATGCTCTGGCCGCACTGCTGGCACTTGACCTTGACGATGTCGCCGATCTTGCCGCTCACGGTCGCGATGTTCTCGATCATGCGGCGAACCTTGACGCTCACTGTATGTTTTACCCTTCTGTGGGGGCGGCCAAACCGCCCGTCCGAACTTTTTCTGCGGATCGCCAGATCCCTGCGCGCACACCAGCCCCCGCCGGAGCCGCGCCCCGCCCGCAAGAAGCCCCGACCCAGGCCACCCGCGCCTCGCCACCAGCACAAACACCGCAACCACACGCGAAAAAGAACGAAAGACCTCGAAAAGGAACTCTTGTCTATAACTTGCTAACCGATGAAGGTGCTGATCGGAGGTTCTTTCACTGGATACCTGAGGCGATCGGCGACGCTCCTGTGCGCAACACGGCGGCCCCGTACCAATCCTCGGTACGGGGCCGTGTAGGCAAGGTTTAGGGAGTTGCGGACCTGAACGTCGGAGGCTTCCAACTCCAGCAACTCCTGTTCGACCTCTTGGAGCTCGCGGACGCGAACGCGGACTCGCTGTGAGGTGAGCTGGTCCCCCTCGTAGTGCTGGGGATCCCACCCGGTGACGATCACACCGTCCCGACCGAAGTGGTCGCTGACCACGAATCCGAGGTTGGTCAGAGCCGTCTTCATCGGATTCGAGGCCCTGTCGCTGTAGTCCTCGTAGTCGTCTCGGATGGAGCCGCGCACGATCAGGCCGCCCGGGTGAGCTTGGTTTCCCGCACAGCGACCTTCACCTGGCCGATGTAACCCTGGTACCTGGTGTTGATGGCTTCCAGTGCCGACTGGCAGATGCTCTTGGCTTCTGCGGTGTCGGCCGCAGTGATACGCACCTGTCGTTCCCTACGAGCTTGGGCTTGCTCTTCCCGCTCTCGTTGCTGCTGCAGTTGCTGTTCACGGCGAGCCTTTTCCAGCTCATATTGGTACTGCTGAGCTTGGAGTTCCTCTGGTGTCGGGTCTCGACGGAAGAGGGGCACAGTTACTCCGTTCGTCAGGGGGTCCTTCGGCTCCTTGCCCGTGCCCGTCAAGGCACTGTTCGAGGCCACCCAAGCACGCACGCACCTGAAACGGCAGGGATTCCGCCGAACTCCCAGGAGAGCCAGCCGGACACGTCAACGGCCCCGCACCGAGGTTCTGGTGCGAGGCCGACGCTGTGCTCAGGCGTACTGGTCGTCGGGATCACGGCCAGCGCGCAGCAGCTCCTCCCTGCGGCGGATGACGTCGGTGATCTTCTCGTCCGGGGCTAGCCGTGCACGGACTCGCTGGAACTCCTCCCACGCCTGCTGAGGGTGCACCCTCGGGAGGCCGTGATCATCTCCGAGGGCCACAGCCGCTGGCGAGGTTCGCGTCCGGCCGCCAGGTCGTCGCGGATCTCGGCGCGGATTTTGAGCAGCAGGGCCAGGCGGTGGCCCTCCAGCGGTTCCTGGCGCTCGGAGCGGTAGAAGGCGGGAGTGAACACCACGTTCCCGCGGCACTCTCCAGGAACTTCTCCCCGGTCGAACACCTGGATCATGCGGTTGGCCACGGGGTTGTCCGGAAGCCGGTCCAAGCGGTACGGACCGATCCAGGCCGCGTCGACCTCGGGCAGGTCGACCAT
>NZ_CP141103.1:4800000-6548311 GCF_041228755.1 Nocardiopsis sp. LDBS0036 | reverse complement strand
GCGGGGTCCTCCCTTGCAGGGAACAACGGGGAGCGGTCCGGCAAGCCGGGACCGGAACGGGGCCGTAACCGGCGTCCGGAACCGAAGACTGACAGCAGAACACTACTGTTGCCAACTAAAGTGACAGACACCAAAATTTAAAACAACACACCTCCAAAATGGGTCGCCGGAGTGTTACCGTCACTTCCACCCCTGTCACGACCCCGCCTCATGATGGGCCCCCACCGGATGAACGATGTCGCCTCCCCGGACCTGTGCCGACTGCTGATCCGCGCCCCCGGGCGCTCCTTCGAGATCGCAGCGCCCACCGAGGTCCCCCTCTCCGAGATCCTGCCCACCCTGGTGCTCTACGCCGAGGGTGACAACGGCGAGGACCTGGACGAGAGCGGGCTGGAGCACGACGGCTGGGTCCTCCAGCAACTGGGCGACGAGCCCCTGGAGGAGGACGAGACCCTCCGCTCCCTCGGACTCTGCCACGGAGAGACCCTCTACCTGCGCCCCCGCCGCGACCAGCTGCCGCCGGTGCACTTCGACGACCTCACCGACGGCGTCGCCACCGGCATGGGCGAGCGCGCCGACCGGTGGCGCCCCGAGGCCACCCGCGTCCTGCTCCAGGCGCTGGGGCTGGTCGTGCTCTTCACCGGTCTGGCGGTCCTGGTCAGCGGCGGCCCCGGCCTGCTGACCGCGGTGTCCGCCGCCTGCTCCTCCCTCCTCATGCTGCTGTCGGCCTGGGCGGCCTCGCGCGCCATGGGCGACCTGGCCGCCGCCACCGGCCTGGCCGCGGCGGCCACCCTGTACATGGCGGTGGCCGGAGCCTCCGTGCCCTCGGGCGACCCCGGCACCGCGCTGACCGGAGCGAGGGTCCTGACCGGCGCGGTGACCGCCGCCGGGGCCAGCGTGCTCGGCCTGGCGGCCGTGGCGGGCTCGGTGCCCTTCTTCGCGGGCCTGTTCACCGCCGAGGTGCTGTGCGCGCTGGGCGCGCTGTCCCTGATGTTCATCCCCGGCGCCACGGTCCCGGCCGTGGCGGCGCTGACGGCGCTCATCGCGCTGCTGCTGGGCACGTTCGCCCCCCAGCTGGCCTTCCGCCTCTCCGGCCTCAAACTGCCGCCCCTGCCCTCCAACCCCGACCAGCTCCAGGAGGGCATCGACCCCTACCCCGCGCGCGGGGTCCTGGACCGCACCGCGCTGGCCGACCGGTTCCAGACCGCCCTGTACGCCTCCACCGGCGCCGTCCTGACGGTCTGCCTGGTCGTGCTCGCCGCCTCCCCCGGGTGGGTGCCGATCACGCTGTGCGTCATCGTGTCGCTGGTGCTGCTGCTCCAGTCGCGCGGCCTGGCCAGCGCATGGCAGCGGTCCTTCGTGGTCGCGCCGCCCTGGATCGGGCTGACCGCGCTGGTCCTGGTCCTGGTGTGGACGGCCGACCCCCTGCCCCGCACCCTCGCCATGGTGGGCCTGTTCGCCGCCTCCGCGATCCTGGCGGTGGTGTCGTGGAACCTGCCGGGCACGCGGCCGCTGCCCCACTGGGGCCGGGCCGCCGAGATCATCCAGTCGCTGCTGACGGTGGCCATCGTGCCCCTGGTCCTGGCGATCTTCGGCGTGTTCTCGCTCCTGCGCGGAATCGGCGGCTGACATGCAGTCACGTCGCGACAGGGTGATGGCCCACAACTTCACGGTGGGCCGCCTGGGCACGGCCATGCTGGAGGGCGACCCCGACGCGGTCGACGCCCCCATGCGCCGCACCCGCACCGGCACCTACATCGGCGTCGCCATCGGCGCGGTGCTGTGCGTCGGCTTCCTCGTGTTCGGCCTGATCTTCCCCGGGGGCGCCACCAGCTGGCGCCAGGAGGGGCGGCTGATCGTGGACCGCGGCACCGGGGCCTCCTACCTGTACTCGGCCGGGACGCTGCGCCCCGTGGCCAACGGCGCCTCCGCCCGCCTGGTCCAGGGCGCCGACGCCGCCGTGAGCCTGGTCTCGGCCGACTCGCTGGAGGGCGTACCCGTGGGCGGCCCCGTCGGCATCGCCGGCGCGCCCGACGCACTGCCGACCACCGAGGGGCTGGAGGAGTCGGTCTGGCGGGTGTGCGCCCTGCCGCCCGAGGGCGAGGAGGACGAGCGGGGCCGCACCGCCCTCGTGGTCGGCACGGCCCCCGTCCCGAACCCGCCCTCCGCCGAACAGGCGGTCCTGGTCTCCGGCCCGGACGGCGCACCGCACCTGCTGTGGAACGGCACCCGCCTGCGCCTGGACGAGGAGGGCGGCGCCGTCCAGGCCCTCGGCTACGGCACGAGCGACGCCCCGCCCGTCACCTCCGCCTTCCTCAACACCGTGCCCACCGGCCCCGACCTGACCGCGCCCGAGGTTCCGGGCGCCGGCGAGGACGCGGGCGAGATGGCGGGCGAGCCCCGGCGCGTGGGGCAGGTGTTCGCGGTGTCCACCCCCGGTCAGGAGGACCAGCACTACCTGCTCACCCGGGACGGCCTGGTGCCGCTCTCCGTGACGCACGCGCTGCTGCTGCTGGCCGACCCGGACGTCTCGGGCGCCGCCTACCCCGACGCCCCCGCCGAGGCGCTGCCGCTGCCGGCGGGCGAGGCGCACAGCCGACTCTCCGACGGCCAGGGGCCGCGCGAGGAGCGCCACCCCGCCGCCCCGCCGGAACTGGTGGGTGCCGGCGCGGGCGTGCCGTGCCTGCGGCTGGCCCCCGACGGCTCGCTGTCGGTGAGCATGGACGACCCCGCCGGGGTGGAGGCCTGGCCGGTCCAGGAGCGGCCCGGCATCGCCCCCGGGTGCCCGACCCCCGACCTGGTCGGCATCGCCTCCGGCCGGGGCTCGCTCGCCGCCGCCCAGCCCGTGGGCGGTGGAGGCACCGCCACCACCCACTACCTCGTCACCGACAGCGTGGCGAAGTACCCGGTGCTCGACGAGACCGCTCTGACCTCCCTCGGCTACCAGACGGCCCAGGCCGTCCCGGTCCCGACCTCCCTGCTGCGGCTGCTGCCCTCCGGGCCGGTGCTCGACCCGGAGGCTGCCGCCCTCCCGCTGGCGCCCTCGTCGATGCTCGAGGACGCCGGATGCCCCTGATGGAACCAACAGAGGAGATCCCATGTCGCAGATGACACAGACTACGGACGATGGCGAACGGCTTGCGCAGGAGGCGATGACCGAGGCCCATGCCAAGTGCAACGAGGTCTACACCAGCGTGGACGCCACGCGTGACAAGCTGCGCGCCTCCTGGCAGGGAGCGGCCTCCAACAGCTACAGCGAGGCGGTCGTCGCCTGGCTGGAGGAGCTGCGGCTCATCACCAACGACATGAACCGGATGATCGGCACCTTCGGCGGCACCGTCCAGGCCATGCACAGCACGGAGGACGCCAACATCATCGCCGGTTCGCGGTGGATCAACGAGCTCAACCCGAACCAGGCCGGCTGAGTCCGGGCCGCCACCTCCACCCGCACCCGTCCCTTTCCGGAAGGCGAGACCATGAGCATCAACGGTTTCAGCGTCACCTACGCCTACGTCAACGAGGCCACCGACGAACTGCGCGCCCAGACCAAGAACGTCGAGAACCAGCTCGAGCAGCTCAACACGACGATGCAGTCCCTGCAGAGCCAGCTCGAGGGTGCCATGTTCACGGAGTACCAGAACAAGTACCGGTCCTGGCAGAGCAACGTGGCCGACATGAACACCCTGCTCCTCAAGGCCGAGATGGCCCTGAAGCAGATCAGCCACGAGTACTCCTCCACCGACAGTCGCGAGGCCATGAACTGGCAGGCGCTGCTGTAGTCCGCTCCCCCTCCCCCCCGGGGCGGGCGTCCCACCACTCCCCTCGCGGCCGCCCGCCCCGCTTCGCCTCACCCCATCCCCCGCCACCCCGACACAACCCAGACGAACTGCCGCCCTACGGGCGGTGAGGAGGTCCTGACGTGGAGTCCCCCCTCTTCGACTTCCGTGCTGCCCTCTCCGGGGAGGAGCCGGATCCGACCGAGACCGAGGAGGCCACCACCCTCCAGGAGCAGACCACCAACACGAACCGGTCGGAGTCCGCCCCGATCAGCGTGGACCTGACCAGCGGCCTGCTCATGCTCCGGCACGCCGGCTCCTCGGTCGAGGTGGACACCGCCACCCGGGAGGCGGTGCTCGACCCGGGCGACTCCGAGGTGAGCGTCGGCGACGACGGCGTGATGCTGTTCGGCACGCAGCAGACCGGGGACACCGGCTCCCCGCACGTACTCGCCGACCAGGGGGTCGCGCGGGTCGTCACGGTGTCCGCGCCCGAGTCCGGGGACGTCTCCGGACTGGAGCCCCACACGGAGAGCCGGTTCGAACCCGCGCACCCGGGAACACCGGCGCTCCCGGTCGAACCGGCGGCCAGGTCCGTCGGGGTGCCCGCCAACGCGGAGCCGGTCCCCGAGGGCGAGACCACGGAGCCCGTACCGCTGGAGCCCATGCTCGTCGCGGAGCCGCTCCAGCGCATGGAACCGATGCAGCCGCTGGAACCGGTGATCCCCGCCGAGCCGGCGATCCTCGCCGAGCCCGCCCAGCGGGTGGAGGCGGCGGAGCCCCTGGTGGGCAGGGAGGCCGAGCAGGGTGAGCTGCTGGAGCCGCTGACCCCCGTGGACACCGAGAACACGAAGGTGGTCTCCGGCGTGGAGCCCATCTCCGCCGACGCAGACGACCCCGCTCTCGGCGAGACCGGCTCCGAGATCCCCGGGGCTCCGGTCGTGACCCTGGACCCCGAGACGGGGGTCACCACCGTCGAGGCGGGCGAGCTGAAGTTCGTCCTGGACTCGGACGAGGGCACGATCAGCATCGAGCCCGGAGACAGGAACGTTCCCCTCGACCCCGAGGCGGCACCGGTCACCGTCGAGGCCGGACACCTGGGCCTGACCATCGACCCGGCCAAGGGGACCGTCGGGATCGAGACGGGCGGTTCCGGTGAGGGCGGGGAGAACCTGCCGACCACGATCGAGATCGGCGACCTGAAGCTCACCCTGGACCCCGAGACGGGCGAGGTCTCCCTCGACCCCGGCAGCGGGGACGTGGAGGTCGATCCCGAGACCGGTCTGATCACCGTGTCCGAGGACCTCGACGGCGAGGAGGGCTCCGGCGACGAGGACAGCGACGACCGCCCCGGCGCAGACCAACCCGGCCAAGACGAAGAGAACGACCGCCCCGGCAGCGACGGACCCGGCCAGGACCAAGCCTCCGACCACGACCGCCCCGGCGCAGACCAACCCGGCCAAGACGAGGAGAACGACCGCCCCGGCAGCGACGGACCCGGCCAGGACCAAGCCTCCGACCACGACCGCCCCGGCGCAGACCAACCCGGCCAAGACGAGGAGAACGACCGCCCCGGCAGCGACGGACCCGGCCAGGACCAAGCCTCCGACCACGACCGCCCCGGCGCAGACCAACCCGGCCAAGACGAGGAGAACGACCGCCCCGGCAGCGACGGACCCGGCCAGGACCAAGCCTCCGACCACGACCGCCCCGGCGCAGACCAACCCGGCCAAGACGAGGAGAACGACCGCCCCGGCAGCGACGGACCCGGCGAGGACGAGGCCTCAGAGGACGACCAGTCCGCAGGCGACGGACCCGGCACACCCGGCCAAGACGACTCCTCCAACCACGACCACACCGGCGGAGACCACACCGGCCAGGACGAAGCCTCCGAAGACGACCACTCCACAGGCAACGGACCCGGCACACCCGGCCAAGACGAAGAGAACGACCGCCCCGGCAGCGACGGACCCGGCCAGGACCAGGCCTCCGACCACGACCGCCCCGGCGCAGACCAACCCGGCCAAGACGAAGAGCAGGACTCCCCCGAACACGTGGAGAGCCACCGCCCCGGCGCGAACGACCCGGGCAGCGGCGGGACTCCGGGAGTGCCCGGGGGCACTCCCCCGCCCACGGTCGCGGCGGGGACCCACCGGGACGACCACATCACCGGCGGAGACGACGACTCAGACACCGCCGGGGACGACAGCGGTCCTGAGCACCTGGATCCGACCGTCTCGTTCGACCCCTCGGTCGTGGACACCTCCGAAACGCCCGACGAGGAGACCGGGGGCGGTGAGGACACTTCCGGGAGCGGCGGTGAAGAGGGACCCGGCAACGAGGAGGACACTGCCGGGGACGAAGAGGACACCGAGGGCGACGACGAAGAGGACGGCGAGGACACCGCCGGGGACGAAGAGGACTCCGAAGGAGACGACGAAGAGGACGGCGAGGACACCGAGGACACCGAGGACGACGAGGACGACGAGGAGGACGACGAGGAGGACGACGAGGAGGACGACGAGGAGGACGACGAGGACGACGAGGACGACGACGAGGACGACGAGGAGGACGGCGAGGACACCGGCACCGGGGACAGCGGAAGCGGCGACGAGGGTGCGGGCTCCGGCACTGGTGACAAGGGCACCAAGATCGACCTCGACCGGATCAGGGATTTCCGCTCGAAGATCGTGGAGCCCCTCCAGAAGGACCTCAACATCCTGGTCACCGAACTCTCCGTGTACGAAGGGGTGGCCGAAAGCGGTTACCAGCGGCTCGGAGACCCCGGCATCCTCGAAGAGGCCGGGCGGCTCACGAGCAAGATCGACAGTTCGATGAGCGGGATCTACGACTTCATCTACGGCCTGAACCAGGAACTGATCGAGATCGACCGCAGGCTCTCGGAGAACCTCATCGTCTTCGCCAACCTGGAGGACGAGCAGAACCTCACCGCCCAGGAAGTCCACAACCTGATCTATTCGAGCCAGAGCGGTTCGGGCGGCTCGGGCGGCTCGGGCGGCTCGGGCGGCTCGGGTGGTTCCGGTAACGGTAACGGCCAGGACGAGGACAGCAGCGAAACCTAGTCCACGAACGCGATCCGCAGAGGGAGGGGACCATGCCAGAACCAGAGATCAAGTACGAAGACCTGCCGGACAAGCCGCTGCACGAGCTCATGAACATCTTCGCCGGCACCGACGGCGACTACAAACCGATGGAGAGCATCGACACGGTCACCAAGGACCCCTGGGTCGCGGACGGGCGCTACCACTTCCATGAGACCACCAATCCTTTCACCGGCTTCTCCTGGAACTACGGCGGCCACGAGATGGACCGCTGGTGGAGTTACAGGGAGTACTACACGGCGTACACGACCGGGTACGGCGGCGGCAGCTACCCCTATGAGACCTACGGCATCGACTACGCCGGCTACACCATGCAGAAGCACCTGTGGGGCGAGAAGACCCTCAGCGACGGCAAGGAGGACCTGCACACAGACGACACCCCTCCCCCGCAGGACGGGTTCCGGCAGCAGCTGAGCAACCTGGCGCACCTGGCCGACTACGGGAACAACCAGCTGACGTCCGAGAACTGGGACCTCACCCGGCTGCAGAAGACCATCGACAGCCTGGGCACGCTCTACGACACGCTGACTCCCTACATCGACGGTGAGGGAGGCAGTCTGAACAAGCTGTGGCAGGAGATCGACGTCCCCGACGGAGCCATGCAGGGCTCGGCCGCCGCGGCGTACAAGTACCGCCTCCAGGACATGGCGTACCGGATGACCTCCGTGCACATGGAGCTCCCCGAGTTCAAGGCGGAGCTGGAGCGGGTCAAGACGGTCCTGACGTTCGCCACAGCCGTCCTCGCCTACACGGTGGACCAGGCCCTCAACACCAGGGGAGGGCGCGTCCAGGAGGTACTCGACGACTGGTACTTCTACACCTCCGCGGGGACGGAGGAGTTCAACCCGGAGCGGGACCAGTTCCAGGTCACGATCGCCTATCCCGAGGAGACCGGCGGGGACAAACTGACCGGTATCCCCGGCGATCCGCCGACCCAGGACAACATCAACAACGTGCTCTACCAGAGGTTCCGCAACCACTACGAGGGCGTCTACGAGGCCGCCAACCAGGTGCGCGACCTCATGGCGCACACCTACACGCAGGCGCACGCCACCATACCGGTCATCGTGGACCCCGCTCCGCTCCCGCCGCCGACCCCCGAGACCGGTGGCGGCGGCAACGGACCCGGCGGCGAGAACCCGTTCGGCGACTGGGACAACCCCTTCGGTGACTGGGAGATCGACAACCCCTTCGGTGACTGGGAAATCGACAACCCCTTCGGCGACTGGGACAACGAGGGAGGCGGTCCGCCCCCGCCGCCGCCACCGCCCCCGCCGCCACCGCAGCTCCCGTACAACGGCCCCGGAACCGGTGGTCAGGGCCCCGGGAACGAAGAGTTCCTGCCCCCGCCGCCTCCGCCGAACCTCGGGCTCAACGGGCCCGGCACAGGCAACCCCGAGGGCCTGGGCGGTCCGCCGCCTCCCACCCCGGACCTGGGCCTCAACGGGCCCGGCTTCGATCAGCTGGGCAACAACAGCCTCGTGCCCCCGCCGCCTCCCAACGACCTCGGCCTCAACGGGCCCGGCTTGGGCCAGGGGGGCAACAACGGTTCCTTCGTGCCCCCGCCACCCCCCAACGACCTCGGCCTCAACGGCCCCGGCTTGGGCCAGGGGGGCAACAACGGTTCCTTCGTGCCCCCACCGCCCCCCAACGACCTCGGCCTCAACGGCCCCGGCTTCGGCAGCGGCGGAGGCAACGACCCCGGCATGAACGGGCCCTTCATCCCGCCGCCCCCGCCTCCGAACCTCGGCCTCAACGGCCCGGGAAGCGGCCGCGGGGGCTACAACGGCTCCCTGGAACGCGATCCGGCGACGGGGCTCCCGATCAACCCCGAGACCGGCCAACCCTTCCCCGTCGACCCCGAGACCGGACTGCCCTACAACCCCGACACCGGGCTGCCCATCAACTACGACCCCGAGACCGGGCGGGCCCTGCCCATCGACCCCGTCACCGGAGAACCGGTCCCCATCGGGGAGAGGGGCAGCTCCCTGGAGTTCGACCCGGCCACAGGGCTCCCGATCAACCCCGAGACCGGCCAACCCTTCCCCGTCGACCCCGAGACCGGACTGCCCTACAACCCCGACACCGGGTTGCCCATCAACTACGACCCCGAGACCGGGCAGGCCCTGCCCATCGACCCCGTCACCGGGCTGCCCATCAACTACGATCCCCAGACCGGGCAGGCCCTGCCCATCGACCCCGTCACCGGAGAACCGGTCCCCATCGGGGAGAGGGGCAGCTCCCTGGAGTTCGACCCGGCCACAGGGCTCCCGATCAACCCCGAGACCGGCGAGCCCTTCCCCGTCGACCCCGAGACCGGACTGCCCTACAACCCCGAGACCGAACTGCCCATCAACTACGACCCCGAGACCGGGCAGGTCCTGCCCATCGACCCCGTCACCGGGCAGCCGGTCGGTATCGACCCGGTCACCGGGCTGCCCACCGACTACGACTACGGGTTGCAGCCGCCCCTGCCGCCGCCCGACCTCGGCCTCAACGGCCCGGGCACCTCCGACGACTACGACTACGGGCTGCGGCCGCCGCCGCTGCCGGAGGACCTGGGCCTCAACGGCCCGGGGTCGGGCAGCGACGTACCGATCAACCCGATCACCGGCGAGCCCTACGTCATCGACCCCATGACCGGTCGGCCCTACCCGATCAACCCCGAGACCGGGGAGCCGATCAGGAGCAACTACACGGGCCCGGGACAGGAGCCCCCGGACGTCCTGCCGCCGCCGCTGGCCCCCGACGACCGCGGCCTCAACTACGGCGGTCTCAGCCCGAGCCCCTACTCCAGCGACGGACCCGGCGCTCCGGACAGCTCCGACCGCTCCTCGCTGTTCGCCAACCCCGACGGCACCCAGTACCCGGCGGGCGGCCCCCAGGGGACCTCCGGCGGACCGGGCACTCCGGGCGGCGCCGGCGGGCTCGGCGGCGTGGGAGGGCTGGGCGGCCAGCCCGGCGCGGGCGCCGGAGCCGGCGGTATGGGGGGCATGGGCGGCATGCCGATGATGCCCCCCATGATGGGCGGCATGGGCGGCGGTATGGGCGGTGGCGGCGGCGACAACAACCGCGACCGCCAGCGCTCCACCTGGCTCTCCGAGGACGAGAAGGTCTGGGGAACCACGGCCGACGCGCAGAGATCCGCACTGGGACGCCCCGTGCCCGGTCAGAGCAAGAAGGGAGCCACCCGGCATGAGTTCGCAGATGCAACGCCAGATGGAAGAGGAACTGGCACAGCTTCACAAGACGATGGGCCTGCTGGCGGACGCAAGCGCAAACCTGGAGGCGGCAACCGAAGAGGTCGTGGCCAAGAACAGGCTCGTGGGCGCGAAGGTGAACGCGACGGGTGAGCTGGTCGAGCTGAAGTTCCACACCCAGGCCTACCGGGACATGGCCCCCACCGAGCTGGCCGCCGCCATCACCGAGGTGGTCAACAAGGCGCGGAGCCAGATGGCCGAGCGCGTCTCGAAGGCCTACAGCCCCTTCATGCCGGACGTGACGAGCGCGGAGGAGGTCATGAGCGGCGAGCTGGACCCGCTCAAGCTGCTCGACCGGCTGGGCATCCCCTCCGAGAACCCGCGGCACTAGGCGTCCCGCGCCGCACCCGCGGTTGAGGACCACGAGAGGAGACGGACATGACGACCGGCGGCGACTTCTTCGCCGACCTCGACGGCATGGACAGGAACAGCTGGAGCGTCAACGACGCGGCCGAGTACGCCCGTGAACTCCAGCAGTGGCTGAGCAGCGAGCTGGACGCCCTGGGCCCCCTCTGGGGCGAGGGCGACAAGTTCGCCGACGACATGGACAAGTCCCTGGGCGTGCTCAAGACCTCCATCGACGAGTACCTGGGGTTCCTGGTCATCGCGGCGGAGGACACCAGCGCCATCCTCGGCGGCACCAAGGAGAAGTTCGGCCGCTCCGAGGAGGACAACATCAACACCGTCCCGGACATAGACGGCACGAACGGGACCGGGGGACGCCGGTGACCCCCGAGCCCACCCCCGCCTCCCCGTGCGGCCGCTCCCGCGGCCGCACGGGCCCCCCGAGAAGGAGTTCCGATGGCTGAGAGCGCGCAGGCTCGCGGCGAGGCCGAGGGCCGCCCCGCACCGGCGCCCGACTTCCGGTCCGCGCTCGGCGGAGGAGCCGACGGCACGGTCTCCGACGGTTCCGCGGGCTCCGCGGCGCGCGTCGCGCCCGCGCCCCCGTCCGGAGCGGTCGAGGGGGCGGGGGCGGCCGAGGCCGTGCCCGGCCCCCGGATCACCGGTGCCCTGCACGAGCCCGCCGCTCCCCAGGCCCCCGAGGTGGCCCTGGACCGTCCGGGCAAGCCCGTCCTGGCGGGCGCGGCCATCGCGGGCCTGCTGCTGGTCGCCGCCCCCTTCGCCATGACGGCGGGGGTTCCCGGGGTCACCCTGGACACGACGCCGCTCGCCTCGGGCGCGGGCGGCGCGGACGGCACCGGCGGCCAGACCTCGGGCACCGCCGAGTCGGGCGCCTCGGCCGGCGGCGAGTCCGGGGCCGTCGCGGCTCCGGCCGACGCGGGCGCCGCGCCCGCGGCCCAGCAGGGCGGCGCGCCCCAGGAGACCGGCTATGTCCCCGAGGTGGTCGGGGACGGGGCCTCGGCCCCGACGATGCCCGACCCGGGCAACGCCGCCGCCGGCGGGGGGAACCCCGTGCAGACCGCCCCCGCCGCGCAGGAGGTCCCGGACACGGCGGCCGCCGGTGCACCGGAGTCCGGGGGCGGCGTCGGCGAGGCGACCGCAGCCGGGGAGCCCGGCGCGGAGAGCGCCGGGGAGCCGGACGCCGGGAACGCCGCCGGAGAGCCGGGGACCGAGGGAGCCGCGGCCGGGGACGGTGACACGGCCGCCGGTCCCTCCGCCGGCGAGGAAGGCGCGGACCAGACGGCCGGGGAGGACACGGCGGCCGCGGGAGACGAGGGCGCCGGGACCTCCGGGGAGGGGGAGACCGAGGGAGCCGCGGCCGGGGAGAGTGCCGGGAACGGCGACACCGGCACCGGCGACACCGGCACAGCCCCGGAGGAGATGAACGCCCCCCTCGCCGACACCACCGGCACCGGGGACACCGCCCGTGAGAGCGGGGCCGCCGGGAACGGCGACACCGCGGGCGGCGGCTCGGCGCCCGCCGACGCTCCGGCCTCGGAGGGCGGGGGCTCGGTCCTGGCGGACTCGGGCGCGCTGACGGCGGCCTCGGAGCCCGAACCCTTCCTCGCCGTCGCGGGGCCGGGCTGCCAGGCCTCCCCCGGCGCCTCCTACACCAACGAGGGGCGCTGGGACAGCGCGGAGGGCACCGCCAGTTGGGCCACACGGCCCGGCGGGTACGCTCAGGAGGGCTGTGACGGCGGCTACGAGGCCCTTCCCGTCTCGGGCGACCCGGAACAGGGCAACGGGCAGTACGCCACCTGGACCTTCACCCCCGGGGAGGCGGGGGTCGCGTGCGAGCTCTACGTCCACGTGCCCGACGACGAGAGCCCGCTGTGGATCTCCCCCGGGGAGGCGAAGTACCAGCTCTTCTCCGGTCCCGCGGCCGAGGGGTCGCCCGTGGCGGTCTTCGGGATCGACCAGGCGGGGATCCGGGGCGGCTGGGTCCAGGTGACCGGGTTCACCTCCCCCACGGAGGAGTTCACCGTCCAGCTCACCAACGCGGGGACCGACGCCCTCGCGGACCAGGAGCACGCCAGCTCGCACGTGGCCGCCTCGGCGGTGCGCGCGTCCTGCTCCTGACCCCACCCCCGGCGGGGCGGCTCCGGCCGCCCCGCCACCGCCCCTCCCCCGACTTAGGAAGACACCGATGACCAGGCAGCTCCTCACCGTCGACGCCGACGCTCAGGACGGGCACGCGACGATCACCGAGGCGGTCGAGGCCGCTGACAGCGGCGCCCTCATCACCATCGCCCCCGGTCGCTACGAGGAGAGCCTCGTCCTGCGCGACGTGGTCACCCTGATGGCCCGCGACGGCCTGGGCAGCGTGGAGATCACCACCGCCAGCGGCTGTGCCGTGGTCTCGGGCGCCGAGGCGGTCAAGCTGTCGGGTCTGGTCCTGCGCGGCCGCCACGCCGACTACCCCGCGGTGGACATCCCCCTCGGGCAGCTGGAGATGGCCGACTGCGAGGTGGAGGGCGCCTCGTGGACCGCGGTGTCGGTGCGCGGCGAGGGCGCGCTCGCCATGCGCGACAGCCGCGTCACCTGCTCGGCGGGGGCGGGTGTGGTGATCACCTCCTCGGGACCGAGCGTCATCGAGGACTGCGTGGTCGAGGAGGTCGACACCAGCGCCGTGGTCATCGGCGAGCAGGCCCGCCCCACCATCCGCTCCTGCGTGCTGCGCGACGCCGGGGGCAACGGGGTGTTCGCCAGCGGGCAGTCCGGGGGCACGATCCGCGACTGCGAGATCTCGGGGACCAAGAAGCCCGCGGTGGCGCTGGAGGAGGGGTCGGCCACCTCGCTGCTGGGCGCGCGCGTGCACGACGTCGAGGGCGACGGGCTGGTGGTCTCCAGCAGGTCGCGCCCGCTGGTCGAGGACTGCGTGTTCGAGGACGTGGGCGGACGCGGCGTCGTCGTGCACAACGGGTCGGACCCGCAGGTGGCGCGGGTGCGCGTGGCCCGTACCAAGGGCGTGGCCATCCACCTGTCCGGCCGGGCGCGCGGGACCTTCGCCGAGTGCGAGGTGGAGGAGTCGGAGGGTAACGCCGTGCTCGCCGAGGAGCGCGCCTCCACCGCCTTCCTCGGCCTGGTCGTGCGCGGCGGACAGGGGCTGAGCCTGGGCGGCGACAGCGTCGTGGAGTTCGACCGCGGACTGGTCAGCGAGACCGCCGGTCCCGGCGTGGTCGTCGAGCAGTGCGCCCCGTTCCTGCGCGCGACCGCGATCACCGGGACCAGGAGCCAGGGCGTGGTGTTCGGCAGGGGCGGGCGCGGACGCCTGGAGGACGTGACGCTGGAGCGCACCGGCAAGAGCGCGGTGTCGGTGGAGGAGGGCGGCGCGCCCCTGCTGACCGGCGTGCAGGTCTCCGGGAGCCGCGACGCCGGGATCTCGGTGGGTTCGGGCGGGTCCGCCGACGTGCGCGACTGCGACGTGTCCGCGTGCACGGGCGACGGCATCGCCGTGCGGGCCGGGGGCAAGGCGACGGTGCTGCGCACCCGGGTCTACAACGGCCGCCGCAACGGCGTGCTGGTGGCGGCCAAGGCGAGCGCCACGCTGCGCCGGTGCGAGGTGTTCGGCAACGGCGCCGACGGCATCCTCGTGCACTCCGCCGAGGACGTGGCGGTGGAGGACTGCTCGGTGCGCGACAACGGCCGCTCCGGGCTGCGCCAGACCGTGGCCAGCCAGAGCATGCGCACGGAGGAGCTGCTCAGCCGCGGCAACGGGGCCCCGGACGCCTTCGGTGACCTGGCGGGCGCGCCCGTTCCGCTGCCGGAGGCCCCCCTCCCCGAGGAGGGGGACGAGGAGGCCGAGGAGGTCGGCCCCATGATGGAGCTGGACCGGCTGGTGGGTCTGTCCGGGGTCAAGCACGAGGTCAAGACGCTCGTCACCCGCAACCAGATGGCCCAGCGCCGGGCGGAGATGGGTCTGCCCACACCGCCCATGAGCCGCCACCTGGTCTTCGGCGGCGCGCCCGGTACGGGCAAGACCACCGTGGCGCGGCTGTACGGGCAGATCCTCGCCGAACTGGACGTGCTGCGCTACGGGCACGTGGTGGAGGTGGCCCGCGCCGACCTGGTCTCGCAGTACGTGGGCGGCACGGCGATCAAGACCACCGAGGTGTTCGAGCGGGCCAAGGGCGGCGTGCTGTTCGTCGACGAGGCCTACACGCTGGCCAACGGCAGCGAGGGCGGCGGCAGCGGCCCCGACTTCGGCCGGGAGGCCATCGACACCCTGGTCAAGCTCATGGAGGACCACCGCGACGAGGTCGTGGTGATCGTCGCGGGCTACACCGAGGAGATGCAGAGCTTCCTCGACACCAACCCCGGCCTGGCCTCCCGGTTCAGCCGGACCATCGAGTTCACCAACTACTCGCCGGAGGAGCTGACGCAGATCGTGCGCAACATGTGCGTCTCGCACAGCTACCGGATGGCCGAGGAGACCGAGGCGGCCCTGCTCGCCCACTTCGAGCGGGTGCCCAAGGGCCCGGCGTTCGGCAACGGCCGCGAGGCCCGCAAGCTGTTCGAGGAGATGATCGACCGCCAGGCGTTCCGGCTGGGCGGGAGCATCCCCGACAGCCCGGACTCGCTCACCCTCCTGCTGCCCGAGGACCTCGGGGAGGCGGCGGAGGAGGAGCAGCTCGGCGGCACGGCGGACGCGATCGCGGCCCTGCGCGGGGAGCTCAACGCCATGGTGGGCCTGGCCAGCGTCAAGGAGACCGTCAACGACCTGGCCAACCTGCTGCTGATGTCGCAGCAGCGGCGCGCCATGGGGCTCCAGGTGGCGCCGATGAGCCACCACCTGGTGTTCGCCGGTCCCCCCGGTACCGGTAAGACGACCGTGGCCCGTCTGTACGGCAAGCTCCTGCACGCCCTGGGGGTGCTGCGCAGCGACCACGTGGTGGAGGCGGCCCGGTCGGACCTGGTCGGGCGCTACGTCGGGCACACCGCCCAACTGACCGCCGAGGTGTTCGAGCGGGCCAAGGGCGGCGTGCTGTTCGTGGACGAGGCCTACTCGCTGGCGCCGCGCGGAGCGGGCAACGACTTCGGACAGGAGGCCATCGACACCCTGGTCAAGCTCATGGAGGACCACCGCGACGAGGCGGTGGTCATCGTCGCCGGGTACACCAACGAGATGCAGCGCTTCCTGGACTCCAACCCCGGTCTGGCCTCGCGGTTCAACCACCAGGTGGAGTTCCCCGACTACAGCGACGACGAGCTGGTCACCATCGTCGAGCGGATGGCGAAGGGGTCGGGCTACACCTGCGGCGAGCAGACGACGGCGGCCCTGCGCGAGCACTTCTCGGGGGTGGTCCGCGACGTCAACTTCGGCAACGCCCGCTACGCGCGCCAGGTGCTGGAGCGGATGATCACCCGTCAGGCGGGCCGCCTGGTCAACGGCGTCCAGAACGCCACCCGGGAGGACTTCACCACCCTGCTGCCCGAGGACATCCCGGCCCGCTGACCCCGCGGCCCGGGCGGGCGGCGGGACGCTCGGCACACGGCGGGCGCCGTGCCGTGGGCGGGGCGGAGGGCCGGGGCTCCCTCCCGGAGGACGCCATGGGGGCCGTCCTCCGGGAGGGAGCCCGGTCACGGACTCAGCCGTGGCCGGGCGCGTGCCCGCCGACCTCCTCGCGCAGCTGTTCCAGCACCCCCGACAGCAGCCGGGACACGTGCATCTGGGAGTACCCCAACCGGTCCGCGATCTCGGACTGGGTGTGGTCCCCGAAGAACCGCAGCCGCAGGATCTCCCGCTCGCGGGCGGGCAGGCGCGCCAGCGCGGGCTTGAGCGACTCGCGCTCCACCACCCGGTCCAGCGCCGCGTCCTCACAGCCCAGGTGGTCCTCCAGGCGCGTGCCCTCCTGCCCCTCGGAATCGGAGGAGTCGGGCGCGTCCAGGGACAGCGACCGGTAGGACTCCGAGACCTGGATGAGCTCGCCGACCTCGGCCTCGGGCAGCCCCATCTCCTCGGAGAGTTCGTGGACCGTGGGCGTGCGCGCGTGGGCCTGCTGGAACTCCCCCGTCACCCGGCGCAGCTTCACCCGGTTCTCCTGGTGGCGGCGCGGCACCCGCACCGCCCAGGTGTGGTCGCGGAAGTGCCGCTTGATCTCCCCCGTCACCGTGGGCAGCAGGTAGGAGATGAAGGGCTTGCCGCGGGCCGGGTCGTAACCGCGCACGGCCTTGACCAACCCCACCATCGCGGTCTGCTTCAGGTCCTCCAGCGGCTCACCGCGCCCCCCGTAGCGGCGCGCGATCTTGTTGATCAACGGCTGGTAGAGCACGACCACCCGCTCGCGCAGCTCGTCGGCCCTGGGGTCGTCTTCGGCGAGCTCACGCAGCTGGGAGATCAGCTCCTCGGGGCGGACCTCCCCGGTCTCCCGGACCTCTCCGGTCCCCGTGTCCTCGGGGACGGTGTCCTCGACCGGCCTGCGCGGTCTGGGGATCACGGGCAACCGGTCGGTGACGGTCGTTGACGTGTGTGTTTCGTTGAGAGACGTGGACAAGAGGAAACCCCCCGGTGCTCTGTCCTGTGTGCTCATGTACCTGCCTGGGCAGGACACCGGCGGCGCGATCCCGCGCGCGACCCGCGGGGCCGGTGGCCCTGTGGCTGGCGGGACAGCCGCGATGCACAGACTAGGTTCCCTCAGGAACGGCTTCAAAAGCCGCGAATACAAATTTTTCTACAATAAGACAATTATCTTGCAAAAAGCGACAAATTGCCTCAACTTCGACACGGGACGCCTTTTCGTCCCGTGGCCCCTCTCCCGGTGCTCCCGAGGCACCGCGACCGGCTCCCCCGCCGAGGGGACCCGCGTCGGTCGGATACACAGTCGCACGGTTCCGGGCTCCGGACGCGAACCGACACGTGCGCGAGAGCCCCGGAGCGCCCGCCCCGGCACCGGGGTGGGCGGCGGACCGGGGTCGCAGGCGCCGCCGGAAGGGCCTGCGGACCGGGGTTCCGCGGGACCCGGGGGCACCGGTTCCGGGCGCCCGGGCCCGGCGGAGTCGGGGGGAGGGACGCCTAGGGAGCCCGGGCCTACCTCGGTGTCAGCGGGCTGGCGAGGAGCAGCCCGGCCCCCGTGGCCGTGCCCGCGCCGACACCGCCCAGGCACAGTTCCTGGAGCGCCTCGCTGTCACGCACCACGGCCTCGCCGGTGAAGTGGTACCGCGCGGGCCTGCCGCCCAGGTGCTTCCACCGCACCGAGGTGACGTCCAGCGCGCCCGAGAACTTGCCGTCCAGCCAGCCCTCGAACTCCTCCTCCGGAAGGGGGGCCCGCTTGCCGCGCGGGCGCGCCCCCTCACCGGCGGCCCCGGCTCCGCGCGGCGCGGTGGGCGCCGTGATGAGCTCCCAGCGGACGGTCTCGCCCTCGGAGTAGCGCGGCATCGGGTGGATCGCGGCGGAGGTCGCGCCGGGGACCTTGCCCCAGGCTGGGGCGGTGTCGGAGCTGACCACCAGCGTGCTCGGCGAGGTGCGCGCCCACAGCACGCGGGCGTCGGACTCGGGGTCGGGATCGACCGCTCTGCGCACGGCCTGCCCCATGACCGCCCACTGGTCCATCCGGGCGCTGCGCTTGGGGTCGAGGTTGATGCGGGACAGGTACAAGGAGTTCCCCTCCGGGGCGTCCCCGCCGGGGCGGGGGTCGGTGTTCGTGTTCGGTCGCGGGCCGTCGAGGATCGCCTCCGCCCGGAACGGAGTTCCCACTGTACGAGGCGCCGGACCCCGGGTCGGACCGTCCCACGGCGCCGTCGTCGGGCATGGCTAGAGTACGCACCATGCACGAACACGGCGCCTTGCCTCCCCAGGGCCCCCGCCCTCCCCGGCAGCCCCGTCACCAGGCGCCTCCCCCCGGCCACCAGCCTCCCGCCGGGCAGCGGCAGGCCCACCCCCTCCCCGGCCAGACGCCCGTCCAGCGGCCTCCGGCCGAAAAGGGCTCCGTCGGACGGACCCTCGCCTGGATCGGCTGCGGCTGCGGCACGCTCCTCCTCCTGGCCGTGGCGGGCGCCGGATTCGGCGGAGCGTACTACCTCGGCTGGTTCGGCCCGGAGGACGTCCACTCCGCTCCCCAGAGCCCGTGCGACGTCCTGGACACCGAAGCCGCGAGCGGGATCGCCGGGAACGGCGAGGACCTGGAGGTCTACGAGGCGGACCACTCCTACGCCTACGGCGCCGAGGGCCTGGAGTGCGTCGTCTCCCCCGGGTACGGGGCCGCGTCCGGGCACGAGGTGGACCTGCGCACCATCGTCTTCACCAATCGGGTGGACGGGATCCGCAAGGAGAACGGCGAGGAGGCCGCCAGGACCTACTTCTACTCCAACCGTCCGGAGTCCGACGGCTCCGGGACCGCGACCTGCCCGGACGGCAGGGCCCCGCTCAGCGGGACCCGGAACGGCTCCGGGTACGCCCTGTACCGCCTGGACAACCTCGTCGTGGAGGTCGAGGTGCTGCCCGCGGGCTCCGGGGCCGAGGAGTCCCTCAACGAGGCGGACCGCACCCAGGCGGCCGTGGACCTGCTCTGCGACGCCCTCTCCCGCGTGGAGTGAGGCGGGTCGGCCGACGCGGACCGGCGGCCCGCACACCCCCGGTCAGGGCCGGCCGGCACGCGGTTCGGTCCGGGCCGCCAGGCGGATGCCCGGCCAGGCCCCCTGCTCGGCGAGCCGGGTCGTCACCTGCACGATGCCGTGCCGGACGACGGACACCGCGTCCCGCGGCTCGTAGTAGTCCGAACCGGCGCACACCGCGATGTGGCGTTCGATCACGGGGTCCACGACCCGCCGCACCATGAGGTCGGGGGTACTGCGCAGCGCCTCGACGCTGGACAGCGGGAGCAGGGCGCAGGCCTCGCCGCTCTCGGCGATGCGCACCATCGTGCCCAGGGACTCCACGTCGGCGGCGATCACGGGCGCCGCGCCGTGTTCGGTGAAGACGCGGTCGATGAGCACGCGCAGGTTGCTGCGCGCCCCGGGGGCGACCAGCGGCACCCGGAGCATGTCGGCCAGGCTGATGTCCCCGTACGCCGCGGTGTCGGCGGCGGCCGCGCCCGTCCCGGCGGACCCGGCGGCCCGGCCGCCCCGGGGTGGCTCCTCGGCGTCCGAGCGCCCGACCAGGTACAGCTCCTCGGAGTACAGCGGCGTCTCGGCCGGCCGGGGCGCCGCGTCGTCGCGGTAGAGGACGGCCAGGTCCATCCGCCCGACCGTGAGCAGCTCCTGGATGTATCCGCTCACCGACTCGAACAGCCGCAGGCGGACCCCCGGGTAGTGCCGTTTCGTCCAGGAGAACAGCGCCGGGGCGAGGTGGACGGCGGCCGCGGTGGGCAGGCCGACGGCCACCGGTCCGCGGATGGCCCGGGGCTCCTTGGCCACGTCCTCGGCGATCTGGTCGAACCGGCGGATGAGCTGCTGGGCGTCCCGGTACAGGGTCCGCCCCGCCGGTGTGGGCACCACCCCGCGGGGGCCGCGCTGCACGAGCCGCACGCCCAGTTCGCTCTCCAGCTGCTTCATCCGCTGGCTGACCGCCGGCTGCGAGACGAACAGCACCGAAGCGGCGCGGGTGAAGCTCCCGCTGTCGATGACCGCGATGAAGTCCCGCAACTGGGCGATGTCCACTGGCTGTCCCCTCGGCCTACACGGTCCGGTCCCTCCCCTCGACGCGCCGCAGCAGTCGGCGGGCGCGTTCCACGACCGGTCGGTCGATCATCTCACCACCGCGCTGAACAGCGCCCCCGTCTCCCGCGGCGAGTACCCCGCGCGCCCATTCCAGCTCGGCGGCGTCGGGGGCGAAGGCGGCGTCCACGGGCGCGACCTGGGCGGGGTGCACGCACAGCTTGCCGCCGAACCCCCAGCGGCGGGCGCGGGCGGCGTCCCGTGCCGCGGCCGTGCCGTCGCGCACGTCCGTGGTGACGCCCTCGACCGGCGGCGGCAGCGAGCACGCCGCCGACCAGCGCACCAGGTCGCTCCGCGACGGGTCGAGCGCGGCGTCGTCGGCGGTGCCCAGGTCCAGGGCCAGGTCGATCCCGCCGAACAGCAGCCGGACCGTCTCGGGGCGGCCCGCGATGCCGGAGAGCTCCACCAACCCGCGGGCGGACTCGATCAGCGGCAGTACCGGCGCCCCGCTCGCCTCGGCCGCGGCCCGCACGTCGTCGCCGGACTCGGCCTTGGGCAGGACGACGGCGTCCGGCCCCAGCTCGCGGCACAGCCGCGCGTCGGCGGCGAACTCCGCGGTGGTGCGCGCGTTGACGCGCACGGCCACGGCGGGCGCGCCGCCGGAGAGGGGACGGGAATCGACGACGCTCGGCCACCCGGCCCGCAGCGCTTCGCGCGCGGCGTCCTTGCCGTCGGCCGGGACGGCGTCCTCCAGGTCGATGATGACGGCGTCGGCGCCGCTGCGCACCGCCTTGGCGAACCGGTCGGGACGGGACGCGGGCACGAACAGCCAGGTGACGGCCGACGTGAGCGCGTCCGCGTGCGCGGCGGCGTCAGTCCGCGGCGCCATCAGACCACCCCGCCCGACCGCAGCTCGCCGGTCTCCTCGGCCGTCATCCCCAGTTCGCCGAGGATGGCGTCGGTGTGCTCGCCGAGGTCGGGGACCGGGTCCATGCGGGGGGCCGGGTCGCGCGGGCCGGGCGGCGCGAGCGCCGGGACCCGACCCGTCGGCGTGTCCACCTCGTGCCAGCGCCCGCGCGCGGCGAGCTGCGGGTGGTTCCACACGTCGGCGAGGCTGTTCACCCGGGCGTAGGCGACCGGGACGTCGGCGAGCAGGGAGGTGGCCTCGTCGCCGTCCAGCTCGGCGAAACGCCGGGCGATGACGGCCCTGAGCGTGTCGCGGTTGGCGCTGCGGGCGGCGTTGGTGGCGTAGTCGGGGTCCTCGGCGAACGCGGGGCGCTCCAGGAAGCGCTCGCAGAACGCGCGCCATTCGCGCTCGTTCTGGATCGCCATCAGGACCACCTGCTCATCGCGCGCGACGAAGGGGCCGTAGGGGTAGATCGTGGCGTGCGCCGCACCGGCGCGCGCCGGCGGCTCCTGGCCGTCGTAGGTGTAGTAGAGCGGGAAGCCCATCCACTCGGCGGTGGCCTCCAGCATCGACACGTCCAGGTGGACGCCCTTCCCGGTGCGTGCGCGTTCGAGCAGCGCGCCCAGGATCGAACTGTAGGCGTACATGCCCGCGGCGATGTCGGAGACCGAGATGCCGACCTTGGCCATCTCCTCCCCGCTGCCCGTCACCGACAGCAGCCCCGACTCACTCTGCACCAGCAGGTCGTAGGCCTTCATCGTCTCGTAGGGGCCGGGGGAACCGTAGCCGGAGATGTCGCAGACGATGAGCCCGGGGTGCCGCGCGTGCAGCTCGGCGGCGCCCAGCCCGGCGCGGGCCGCGGCCCCCGGCGCCAGGTTCTGGATGAAGACGTCGGCGCGGGCCAGCAGCCGGCGCAGCACCTCGTTGCCGCGCGGGTCCTTGATGTCCAGCGTCAGGGACTCCTTGTTGCGGTTGACCCACACGAAGTGCGAGCTCATGCCGTTGACTCGGGAGTCGTAGCCGCGGGCGAAGTCGCCCGTGCCGGGGCGCTCGACCTTGATGACGCGGGCTCCCATGTCGGCCAGGTGGCGGCTGGCGTAGGGAGCGGCGATGGCCTGCTCCAGGGACACGACGGTTACACCGCGAAGCGGCTGCATGGTTTCTTCTCTCCTGCGTGTGTGGGAAGGTCGGGCGCGCCACGGGTGCGGGGGGTGCCGCGAGCCGCGTCCCCCCGGGCCGCCGCGTGCGCGACGGCCCGGAGGGACGGTGGCCGCGGCTCGCGGCGGTGTCCCTGCTAGACGACGAGGCTGATGCCCACGACGATGACCAGCGAGACCACCGAGGCCAGCGAGGTCACGAAGGTCAGCGCCTTGAGCGTGCCCCGGGTGGTCACACCGAGCAGCGACTGGAACATCCAGAAGAAGTTGCTGTTCACGTGGAGCGCGAACAGGGCGCCCGCGCCGATGGACAGCCCCAGGACCGCGGGCGGCAGGTCCAGGCTGCCCATGATCGGGGCGAGGATGCCCGCGGCCGCGATGGCGGCGACGGAGATCGAGCCGATGGCCACGTGCAGCACGGCCGCCACCAGCCAGGCCAGCAGCACCGCGACGAGCGCCGGTGTGCCCGCGTCGGCCGAGAACAGGCCGCCCAGGACCCCTTCGAGCGCCGTCTCGCCGATCACCGCGCCCAGCGAACCGCCCACGCCGGTGACCAGCAGGATCTGCCCGGTGGTGTTGAGTCCCTCGCCCAGCGCGTCGTTGGTGCGCTCGTTGCCCAGCACGCCCCGCGACAGCAGGTAGGCGCCGACCAGGCCGACGAAGAGCGCCAGCACCGGGTCGCCGAAGAAGGCGATCACGGGAGACGTCACGCCCGCGGCCTCGGCGATCGCCCCGGCGGCGATCATGACCAGCGGGACGAGGATGGGCAGCAGGGAGACGTAGAGCGGCGGGGTCCGCGGCGCCGTCTCGGCGACCTTCGCCGTGCCGTCGTCGCCGCCGTCACTGATGCCGCCGCTGCCGCCGGGCGCGGCGCCCACGGGCTGCGCGGCGCCGGCGGACTCGTGGGCGCCGACCGCCACCGGGGCGGCCTCGTCCTTGTCCGGGTTCCAGAACCCGACCTTCAGCAGGAGGCCGTAGAGGAACACGGTGAGCACCGCCGTGGCCAGTCCGACACCGAAGCCGTAGAGCAGCATCGTGCCGAGCGGGACGCCCAGCAGACCGGCGATCGACACGGTTCCCAGACCGGGGATCACGAACACGTAGCCGACGAGGATGCCGGTGCTGAGCGCGCCGCCCATCATGCCGACGCCGTTGCGGCCCAGGCCGGGCGCGGCGGAGCGGGCCAGCGGGGCGGCGAGCACGAGCTGCACGTCCACGTAGATGGACGGGAAGATCGTGCTCAGCACGGAGGCGAGCGCGTAGGGGAGCCGTCTGGGACCGAGCAGTCTCAGCAGCAGCTCCACCAGTTTCTGCAGGGCGCCCATGCGGAACAGCAGCGATCCCAGCAGGACGCCGAATCCGATGAGCAGCCCGACTTCGGTCATGATGTCGCCGAAGCCCTGGGCGATGGTCGAGATGGTCTTCTCGAACCCCAGCCCGGCCGCGAGTCCCAGGTAGATCGACCCGATCACGAGTGCGATCACCGGCTCGACGCGGGCGGCCAGGATCAGCAGCACCACGCCGATAATCGCTATCGCCGTGTGCGCCACGACCAAGGTGTCAGTCATCTGGCTCTTTTCCGTTCAGACCTGATGGGGGGCGGTGTCAGGCTTCGTGTCACTGAGGCGGACCGCGACCGGTCCGGTCTCTCCACCGCCTGAAGCCGCGCGGAAGCGCGGCCGCCTTGGCGGAAACGCTCGCACATCCGCGGTGGAGCGGCGTGAGCGGGTCCGCCCCGGCGTGCTACAGGGCCGTATCGCTGGCGCGTTCTCCCGTGGAGAGCCGAAAACGGCGCCGCGCCGCGCGGCGGCGGATGGACGCGTCGCCCTGTGGTCCGCGCCACAGACCAGACCATGCAACACGAAGTCGGTACCGCCGGGTAGGGGCCCGTCTCCATGGGGCTCATAAGCAGCGCTTATACCGGCGCGGCCACCCCGGATGCCGGGCTGTGCCGATGACTCCGGAACGGGCCGCGGCGGTGCTCAGCGCGGCCGAGGACGGCCGGTGGCAGTCCGGTCAACGGCACGGGCGGCGGACGAGAAGCCGCGCGGCGCGGACCGACGTCCCACTCGCCCCGCTCCCACCCCACCTGGAACGCAGAAAGGGGCCCGCCTTCCGACGAACCCCTCGCTGACCTGCTATTCCTCTGTCGGGACGGCGGGATTTGAACCCACGACCCCTTGACCCCCAGTCAAGTGCGCTGCCAAACTGCGCTACGTCCCGTCCGCTGCGCGAACGCCGTTCCCGGCGCCGCCAACAGGTGAAACTGTATCGCATCCGGCAGGGCTCTCGAACCGGGTACCGGGCCGCGGACGCCGAACGCGAAGGGCCCGCCCAGGGCACCAGCCCATCGACGGGGTCTCCTCGTCCTCGCCCGTGTGCGCGACCTCCGCTCCGGCGCCCCTGCCCTGTCCGCTGCTCCCCCCGGCCCCGGGGCCGCGCGTCGGGGACGGCGGCGCCGTGTCCGCACGGCCGCACCGTCGGTCGTGTCCGCGGACAACCGGGCAGCGGGCGGAACCCGGACGGCGGGGGCGTCCGGTCCCGCCCGGTGCCCGCCCGGTTCCATGCGCCCGCTCGGAATCCGTGCACGCGGACGAAAAGCCTGCACACGACCGGAATCCGCGCGCGTCAGCGGAGGCATCCGGTCCGGATCAGGGACGGCCCGGCCGGGTCACTGGCCGCTGGGCCAGGTCCCCTCCTCACCCGAGTCCTCCTCGACCTCGTGCAGGGGCGTGAGCGCGCGGGTGCGGTCGACGAACACGAAGGCGTCGTAGCGCTCCCCCAGCACGGTCGGCACGTAGTTGCGCAGCCCGTCGCGTCCGGGGTGGTAGATGACGCCGACGGCGCGGTGCGGCAGGACCTCGCCCGCGAACGGATCGACCGCCCCCTCGCCGGTCAGGAGCAGCAGGCCCGTCTCCCCCTCGAACGACTGGTGCAGCAGCGCCTCCACGCTCCCGTGGCGCGCCGCGGGCACCGGCATCGGTTCGGGGGTCTCCCCCCAGGCCCGGGCGGCCATGACCCGGCCCTCGTAGGTGCCGAAGCCGACGAGGACCACGCCCTCGTCGCCGTGGCGCTCACGCACCAACTGCCCCACGTTGACCATGCCCGAGGCGGCCATGTCGGTGGCGCGCGCGTCGCCGACATGGGTGTTGTGCTCCCACACCACGGCCTTGGCTCCGGGCCCGTGGTACTCCATGAGCCGGTCGAGCGTGTCGGCCATGTGGTGGTCGCGGACGTTCCACGACTCGGGGCCGCCGCGCACCAGCGCCCGGTAGTACTGTTCGGCGTCCGCGAGCACCTCGGCGTTCTGGCGCGCGGCGAACTCGGCCAGGTCCTCGGCGGAGGAGGCCTCCCCCGCCCGCTCGCGCAGCCCGGCCAGCAGGCGCACGACCTCCGCCTCGCAACTCTCGGGCACCAGCCGCGTCGCGCGGGCGTAGGCCTGGGGGTCCTCTCCGTAGGGCTGGAAGCAGCGGTAGGCGTTCAGAGCCGGTTCCACCTGCTCGGGCATGTTCTCGCGCAGCCACCCCAGCACCGCGTACAGCGACTCCCACAGGCTGTAGACGTCCAGGCCGAAGAACCCGGCGCGCCGCTCCGGCGCGAGCCCCAGGTTGTGTTCGCGCAGCCACCGGGCGAACTCCAGCACCTCGGTGTTGGCCCACATCCACTGCGGCCACCTGCGGAAGCCCTCCAGGATCCGTCTGGGGTCCTCGGGCGCCCCCGGCGCGCCCACGACGCCGCAGTGCAGCTGCTGGAAGTCGGGCCAGTCGCCCTCCACCGCGACGAAGGAGAAGCCCGCCTCGTCGATCAGCCGCCGGGTCAGTTCCGCCCGCCAGCGGTAGAACTCGGCGGTGCCGTGCGAGGCCTCGCCCAGCAGCACGTAGCGCGCGTCGCCGATCCGCTCCAGGAGCGGGTCCAGCGACCTCGGGCCGGACAGCCGCGGGAGGGCGTCCGGGCCGGTCCCGGGGCTCATCGCTCCGCCTCGCCCAGGATGCCCGCGAACCAGCCGGAGGCGGCGTCGGCCACCTCCTCCAGCGCACCCGGTTCCTCGAACAGGTGGGTGGCGCGGGGGACGACGTGGATCCGGTGCGGAGCGCTGAGCCGGTCGGCCGCGTCCTCGTTGAGCCGCAGGACCTCGGTGTCCGCGCCGCCGACGATGAGCAGCGTGGGGGCGCGCACGACCTGGAGCGCCTCGGTGCCCGCGAGGTCGGGGCGGCCGCCGCGCGAGACCACCGCGGCGACCAGGTCGGGGCGCTCGGCCGCGGTCCTCAGCGCGGCGGCGGCGCCGGTGCTGGCGCCGAACAGGCCGATGGGCGTCCCCGCGGTGTCCTCGTGTCCGGCCAGCCAGTCCACGGTGCCGGTGAGCCGCCGGGTGAGCAGGTCGATGTCGAAGCGCTGCCGCCCGGTCGCGCTGTCGGCGCGCTCCTCCTCCGGGGTGAGCAGGTCCAGCAGGAGCGTGGCGACCCCGACCCGGTTGAGCTCCTCGGCGACGGCCCGGTTGCGCGGGCTGTGGCGTGAGCTCCCGCTGCCGTGCGCGAAGGCCACGACCGCGGTCGCCCCGGGGAACACGGCCAGCCGCCCGTCGAGCAGCGCGTCCGGCGTGCGTACCGTCACGTCGACGGCGGTCATGGTCCTCTCCCTTCGTGGGGGTCGGCCTCCCGTGCGGTGCGCCGACCCGGTGTCGTCCGCCGCGTGCGCGGCGGCCGGTGACGGTCAGGGGCGGCCGGGAGGGCCGTCTCCGGGACCGCCGGAGCCGTGGGAACCCGGGCCGCCGGGTTCTCCGGGCCCTCGGGGAAGCCTCACCAGCAGGCCGCGCACCTCGTCATCGGTGACCTGGGGAAACCTCGCGTACCAGAGGCTGACCGCGCCGAAGTCCGGCGGTGTCTCCAGGCAGACGACCCGGTCGCAGACGCCGGAGAGCGCGCGGACGGCTTCGGGCGCGCCCACGGGGACGGCCAGCGTCAGGGACGCGGGGCGCCGGGTGAGCACCGAGGTCAGCGCCGCCCTGGCGCTCATCCCGGTGGCCAGGCCGTCGTCGACCACCACGACGTCGTATCCGGTGACCTCGGGCTCGGGGTCCTCCCCCCGGTAGGCCAGCAGCCTGCGCCGCGCCTCGGCCTGCTGGGCCCCGACCATCTCGGCCAGGCGTCCCTCGGGGATGCCCAGCAGGTCCAGCGCCCTCTGGTCGAACAGCGCGGGGCCCTCGGCCGTGGTCGCCCCGATCGCCGTCTCCGGGCTGCCGGGGGCGGGGATCTTGCGCGCGACCACGATGTCCAGCGGCACGCCGAGGGCGTCGGCGACGGGCCTGGCCACGGGGACGCCGCCCCGGGGCAGGGCCAGCACGCGCGGGCGCGGTCCCGCCCGCTCCGCCACCGCGCGGGCGAGCCGCTCGCCCGCCTCTCGCCGGTCCCGAAACACGTGTGCCACCTCACCCGGTCGCGTCGTCTGGATCCCGTGGCGCGACGGCCCGCGTCCGCGCGGTTCGGCGGCGCGCCGGCCGTGTGGTGAGCGCTACCCCGGCGCCTTCGGCGCACACATGGCGCGGACCGGGCGCGCGCTACCCGCCCAGGGTGCCGTCGAGGCGCTCGACCACGCAGAACTCGTTGCCCTCGGGGTCGGCCAGGACCGCCAGCAGGTGGCCGTCCTCCTCGTAGGCCGGGCGCAGCACCTCCGCGCCCAGCGCGCGCACCCGCCCGACCTCCGCGTCCAGGTCGTGGACGACCAGGTCCAGGTGCATCCGGTTCTTGCCGGAGCGGGGCTCGGGCACCTTCTGGAGGACCAGGTCGGGCCAGCGCCCGCCCGGGTCCTTCAGCGCGAGGTAGACCGGGTGCTGGCCCTCCTCGCGCTCGAAGCCCAGCGCGGCGCACCAGAAGTCGGCGGCGGCATGGAGGTCGTTGGTGTCGAGTACGCAGACCAGGCGCACGTGGCGCTCCCCTCGGTTCGCCGTGCGGCCCGCGGCCGCGGGCCGCACGGCCACCCTACGACGCGGGCCCGCGACTCCGGGAGACCCCGCAGCGCCGGTGCGGAACGCCGGGGTCGGCAGTCGCCGCGACGACGCGAAGCCCGTCCGCGCGGAAGGTGGTCTCGCGTCCGTCCGCGCGGCGGCCTCGGGCCGCGGGGGTCAGTGCGCGGTTCCGGGGACGAGCAGGCCCTCGGCCTCCAGGTCCGCCCACAGGTCCTCGGGGACAGGGGCGGACAGGAGGCGGGCGTCGTGCGTGATCTCCCCGGCCGAGCGGGCCCCCACCAGGACCCCGGCCACCGCCGGGTGGCGCGCGCAGAAGGCCATCGCCGCCTGGGGCAGGCCGACCCCGTGGCGGCGGGCCACCGCGGCGATCCGCAGCGCCCGGTCGCGCAGCGGCCCGGGGGCGGCCGCGTAGTCGTAGGTGGCGTCGGCGGAGGGCTCGTCCACGGCCAGGATCCCGCTGTTGAACACTCCGGCCGCGATCACCGACACCCCCGCGCGCAGGCAGGCAGGGAGCATCGTGGCCGCCGCCCCCTGGTCCAGCAGCGTGTACCTGCCCGCGAGCAGCACGGCGTCCACGTCGGTCTCCACGGCGAAGCGCTCCAGCATGCGCGCCTGGTTCATGCCCGCGCCGATCGCGCCGACCACGCCCTGGTCGCGCAGCTCGTGCAGGGCCGGGTAGGCCTCACCGACCGCCTGCTCCCAGTGGTGGTCGGGGTCGTGCAGGAGCACCACGTCCACCCGGTCCAGGCCCAGCCGCTCCAGGCTCTGTTCCAGGGAGCGGCGCACCCCGTCGGCGCTGAAGTCCCATCGCCGCCCGTACGCGGCGGGAACGGCGAAGCCCTGGTCGTCCCACCGCCCGGCGCGGTGCGGGGTGGGCTCCAGCAGGCGGCCGACCTTGGTCGAGACCGCGTACTGCTCGCGGGGCAGACCGGCCAGGGCGCGGCCCAGGCGGCGCTCGGCCAGGCCCAGGCCGTAGTGGGGAGCGGTGTCGAAGTAGCGCACGCCCGCCTCCCACGCCGCCAGGACCGTCGCGGCCGCGGCCTCCTCGTCCACCTCCCGGTAGCCGCCGTTGCCGAGCGGGGCGGTGCCCAGCCCGAGGGGACTGAGCTCCACCGAGGACCCGCCCAGCCGGACCCGCGTACCGGGACTGCGTTCCATTCCCTGACTCCCCCTCCGCATGGGCCGATGACGGCGAATGGTCGACCCACCGTCACCGGGAAAAGGTTTTACCCGGCTTCCACAACGATTACCGAATACGGTGAGCCACTGCCGCCACCCCTCTCATTACCACCGGAGAACCGTGACAGGGAAGGCCCTCTTTCTGGCCGAAAAAGGCACGGAGCGCACACCAGAGCAGCCATGAAGCGGCAAGTCAACCCGTTTTCCACCTGCACATTCACCTAAACCAAAGGGAAAACGGGGGAACCGTTCCCGCACATTCTCATGTGATGCACACCACCTAAAACAAAAGAGCGGGACGTGGTAAATTCTCCGTATTGGAACGAGGTGTTTAAAACCAGAGCCCCTCCCTCACGCGCCTTCTCCGCCCCCGGAGGCGTCCGTCAAGCACCACCCAGCTGACGAAGGGCACCACGGATGAACATGCAGACCCCCCATGCGCACCCGCCCGACCTCCGCTCGGTCATGCGCCTGTTCCCCACCGGCGTGGCGGTCCTGACCTCGGGCAGCGGAGCCGAGGCCGTGGCCACCACGGTGAACTCGCTGATCTCCGTCACCCTGGACCCTCCCACGGTCCTGGTCTCCCTTCACGAGACCTCCCGCGCCGGCAGGGTCGTGGACGCCACCGGAGGCTTCTGCCTGAGCCTGCTCTCCGGCGGCCAGGAGACGCACGCACGGCTGTTCGCCGCCTCCGACAAACCCCGCGGCGAGGCCCTGGGCCCCTACTTCACCACCACCCCCTCGGGCTGCCTCGTCCTGCGGGGCGCCCTGGGCGGGCTCACGTGCGAGACCACCTCCGTCCGCCAGGAGGGCGACCACCGCATGTACACCGGGCGGGTCAGCGCCACCCACCTGGGCGACCCCGCGGACGGCGCGCTCCTGTTCCACCAGGGGCGGATGGTAACGGCGTGAACCCCGTGCTGCGCGCGGTGCGCGGCGGCACCGGTGTCGCCGGTGACACCCGCGAGGCGATCGCCGCGGCGACCCTGGCCATGGTCCGCGGGGTCCTCGACCGCAACGGGCTCTCCCCCGCCGACGTGGCGTGCCTGTGGTTCACCGTGACCCCCGACCTGACGGCGGACGTCCCGCCGCTGGTCCTGCGCGAGCACCGCCTGCTCGACGACGTCCCGGCGCTGTGCGCCGCCGAGCCCGTCTGGGACGGCGCACCACGCCGCACCGTCCGCGTGATGGCGCTGGCGCGCGTGGAGCCCGGACACGAGGTCCGCCACGTCTACCTCGACGGCGCCACACGCGACCGCCCCTGAGACGCCACCGCCCCCACCCCCACCGACGACCGCAGCCGGGGAGACCGCTGTGACCGACCACGCCCTGTCCGACCTCCGCAGACGGGTCAGCTCCGTGCTGGGCCCCGACACCGACCACGTCCTGGGCCCCGCGCCCGGGCACGCCAACGTCTCCGGCTTCGCCACACGCGACACACTGGCCGTGCTGCGCCCCACCCGCGCCGAGCAGGTCCCCGCACTCCTGCGGGCCCTGGACGACGCCGACGCCCCCTCCCTGTACGCGGTCTCCACCGGCCGCAACTGGGGCCTGGGCTCGCGCGAGCCGGTCGGGGACGGCGCCGTACGCCTCGAACTGCACGGACTGGACCGCGTCCGCCGCGTCGACACCGACGCGGGCTGGGCGGTGATCGAGGCCGGAGTGACCCAGCGCCAGTTGTCGGAGCAGCTGGCCGGTACCGGCCGCATGCTCAACGTCACCGCCTCCTCCGCGCACACCAGCGTCCTGGGCAACGCCCTGGACCGGGGCGTGGGGCTGCGCCGCCAGCGCGTCCACGACCTCGTCGGCCTGGAGGTGGTCCTGCCCGGGGGCGAGGTGGCGCGCGTGGGCTGGTGGCCCGGCGAGGGGGGCGGCGCGCCCAACCCCCACGGGCTCGGACCCTCCCCGCTGCACCTGTTCACCCAGTCCGACCTCGGCGTCGCCGTCGCGGGGGTGGTGCGCCTCCCCGTGCGCCCCGAGGTCCAGCGGGTACTGCGCCTGACCTTCGGCCCCGCCGACCTCGGCGCGGCGGTGGACGTCTTCCGCCGCTGGCAGGGCCAGGGCCTCTTCCAGGGGGTCCTCAAGGTCTACGACACCACCTCCGCCTCCTCCTACGGCACCGCCGCCTCCCCCGGATACCTGGCGCACCTGAGCGTCGGAGGCACCGCCGAGTCCGTGGAGGCCCTGCTCGCGGTCCTGGCCGCCGAGGCCGGGGCCGCCAAGCTGTTCACCTCCGTGCTGCGCTCCGACCAGGACCCGCCCGAGCCCTCCGACGTGGTCTCGCGCGTGGTCGAGGCCGGGTACGCGGGCGACGTCTCCCACCACGAGGAGATGCTGCGCTCGGCCGTGGGCCGGAGCGCGGCGGACGTGGACACCCGGGGCGGCGGCTGGATCTTCTTCCTGCCGCTGGTCCCCTACACCGGCCGGGACGTGACCGCCGCGCTCGCGCTGCTCGACTGGGTGCACACGCGCACCGGGCTGCGCCCGGGAGCCACCGTCAACGCCCTGGACCCCGACGTGGTGGACCTGGTGGTCTCGCTGCGCTTCGACCGGTCCGACCCGGACGAGACCGAGCGCGCCCACCTCGGGCTGGACCTGCTCCACGAGTCCTTCGCGTCCGCGGGATACCTGCCCTACCGGCTCGACGTGGACCACGCGTCCCGGACCGACTTCCTCGGCGACCCCGCCTCCCGTGCCCTGATCCGCACGATCCGCACCGTCCTGGACCCGCGCGACGTGATCGCGCGCGGCCGCTACTCCTGACCGACGATGACCACGGAGAGGAACACCCCCTGATGAGCACGTCCCTGGCCACGGGCACGGCCCCCACCGCCACCGCCGACACAACCGTTCCCAACAGCTTCGAGGAGATCCACGCCGCGGTCGTGGCCCTCCAGCCCCTGTTCAGGGAGCACTCCGCCCGCATCGAGGAGCACCGCAGGCTTCCCGCCGACGTCGTGGAGCTGCTGCGCGGCGCCGGCGTCTTCCGCGCCGCGGCGCCCGCCTCCTGGGGCGGCCCCGGCCTGACCTCGGTCGAGCAGGCCCGCGTGGTCGAGGCCGCGGCCTACGGGGACGTCTCCGTGGGCTGGTGCGCCATGATCGGCATGGACTCGGGCATCTACTCGGGCTTCATCGACCAGGACACGGCCCGGCGGGTCTACCCGTCCCTGGACCTGGCCCAGTCCGGCTGGATCTTCCCGCAGGGCAACGCGCGCCGGGTCGAGGGCGGCTACCTCGTCTCGGGCCGGTGGCGGTTCGGCTCGGGGATCACCCACTGCGACGTGCTCGCCGCCGGGTGCACCGTGCGCGACGACGAGGGCGAGCCCGTCATCGACCCCCGCACCGGCAAGCCCGAGTGGCGGATCGCGCTGGCCTCGCCCGACGAGTACGAGATCGTCGACACCTGGCACACCACGGGCCTGGCCGGCTCGGGGTCGCTGGACTACACGGTCGAGGAGCTGTTCGTGCCCGAGGAACGCACCTTCGCCTTCAACCGTCCGGTGCGCACCGGACCGCTGCACGACGCCCCCGACGCGATCCTGCGCAAGATGTCCGGCGTACCACTGGGCCTGGCCCGTGCCGCCCTGGACCACGTGCGCGGCCTGGCGCCGGGCCGCGTCGACCGCGAGACCGGCCTCCCCTGGCCCGCGGACCACCGCGTGCAGCAGGCCGTGGCCCAGATGGAGATGGAGCTGACCGCCGCCCGCGCGTCCGTGTACTCCACCCTGGAACGCCAGTGGGAGGCCCTGGAGCTGGGAAGCGAGCGCGACGTCGACGCCCGCGCGGAGACCGCGCTGGCCCGATACCACGCCTTCCGCACGGCGCGCTCGATCGTGCACCGGCTGTTCGACCTGGTGGGCGGCGCGTCGGTCTACCGCGACCGGTCCCCGATGGACCGCTGGCTGCGCGACGCCAACACCATGTGCCAGCACGCCGTGGCCCAGGACTCCATCCTCCAGCTCACCGGGAACATCCTGCTGGGCGGCGAGTCGACCTCGCCCTTCCTGTGAGACCCCGCCCCGCGCCACGGACCATCCCCCACGCACAAGGAGCAGTGATGCCCGAGACCGCACGCGTCGTCCTCTTATCCGAGGTCAACTCCAAACTCGGTTCCCCCTTCCTCGACATGCTCCACCACCACCCCCTGATCGACCTCGCCGCCGTCGTGACCAGTCCCCCGGGCAAGGTGTGCGACTACTTCGTCAGCGACGACCAGCAGGTGGACCTGGAGGGCCGGGCCGAGCGCCTCGGCGTCCCGGTCCTGCGCCCCAGGAGCGTGAACTCCCCCGACACGGTGGAGGCGCTGCGGGCGATGGCCCCCGACTACCTGATCGTGGGCAACTTCCAGCAGGTGCTCAAGGCCGACCTGCTGTCGGTCCCCCGCGTCACCTCGGTCAACTTCCACCCCAGCCCGCTGCCCCGCTACGCCGGTCTGGCGCCCTTCTACTGGATGGTGCGCAACGGCGAGACCGAGGGCGCGGTGACCGCGATCGAGATGGCCGAGGGACTGGACACCGGGGCCATCCTCGCCCAGCACGCCACCCCGCTGACCGGCCGGGAGACCGCCCTGGAGCTGCGCACCATCCAGGAGCGGGCCAACGTCCTGATGCTGCTCGACCTGATCCCGAGCCTGGCCCGGCGGACGCTGACCCGCGTACCGCAGGACCCCTCGGAGCGGACCTACTTCACCCGGCCGGGCGCCGACCAGTACCGGCTGGACTTCACCTACACCGCGCACAAGGTCTCCTGCCACGTACGCGCCGGCTACCGGCACCCGGGCGCGTTCGCCCAGACCCCCCAGGGCGAGACGGTCACCATCCTCTCCGTCACCGGCGGCGGCCCCGTCCCGGACGGGCCTCCGGTGCCCGGCCTGGTGCGCACCTCCCCCGAGGGGGTGTTCGTGGGCTGCCGGGACGCCTGGCTGCGCGTGCTCACCATCGACCAGGACGGGCAGGAGACGCCCGCCCAGGCCGGAAGGGTGCTCAGCGACGGGCGGGTGCTGTCCGCCTCCGCAGCCCCGGAGCGCAAGGGGGCCCCGGTATGAGCGTGCCCGAGGAACTGCTCACCACGCCCGCGCCCGAGCCGGGGGTCGTGTTCCGCGCCCGCGGCGAGGGCACGACCGTGTGGCTCAACGGCGACGTGTACACGGTCAAGGCCTCGGGGGACGAGTCGCGGGGCGCGATGACGCTCATCGAGGCGTCCGTCCCGCCGGGGGGCGGGCCGCCGCTGCACACGCACGACGTCGAGGACGAGGCGTTCTACGTCCTGGACGGGGAGCTGGAGATCTACGCCGGTGAGCGCACCTTCCGTGCCCGGGCCGGGGACTACGTGTTCATCCCGCACGGGACCGTCCACGGGTTCCGCAACACCGGCACGCACCCGGCTCGCCAGCTGCTGATCTTCACCCCCGGGGGCTACGAGCGCTTCTTCCTGGAGGCGGGCTCCCCGGTCGTGGCCGCGCGCCCGGCGCCGCCCCGCGACCCGGCCGACGACGGCAGGATCAACGACGTCGGCGAGAAGTACGGGTCCATCCAGATCCAGTTCACACGGGGGGAGGCCGCCGACACGCGCGCCGACCTCACCCACCACACCGGCACGGAGCGGGAGAGCAGGGTATGAGCGGCGTCCTCGATGGCAGGCGGGCACTGGTGACCGGCGGAGGCCGCGGGATCGGGGCGGCCATCGCCCTGCGTCTGGCCCGCGACGGGGCGGCGGTGGCGATCAGCTACCACTCCGACGCCGAGTCGGCCGCGGCCACCGCCGCGGCCATCGCCGAGCGGACCGGCGGCAAGGCGGTGATCGTGCAGGCCGACACGGGCGACGCCCGGGACGCGGAGCGGGTCGTGGACGAGGCCGCCGAACTGCTGGGCGGCCTGGACATCCTGGTCAACAACGCGGGGATACTGGACCCCTCCTCCGCCGTGATCGACGACCTGGACCCGGCGGTCGCCGGTCGCGTGCTCGACGTCAACGTGCGCGGCCCCCTGCTGGCCTCCCGCGCGGCGGCGCGCCACCTGGGCGAGGGCGGCCGGATCGTCAACCTCGGCTCCTGTGTGGGCGAGCGCGTCCCGGGCGCCGGATACACGGTCTACGCCACCTCCAAGGCCGCGATCACCGGTATGACCAAGGCGCTGGCCCGTGACCTCGGGCCGCGCGGGATCACGGTGAACGAGGTGGCCCCGGGCGCCACCGACACCGACATGAACCCGCAGGACGGACCCAACTCCGCGCCCCAGAAGGAGGCGTCGCCGCTGGGCAGGTTCGCGACGCCGGAGGAGGTCGCCGACGCGGTCGCCTACCTGGTCTCCCCGTCCGCGGGGTTCACCACGGGCGCCCGGCTGGGTGTGGACGGTGGTCGCAACGCCTGACCGGGCGCGGGCCGCCGGGACCGCCGGCGGCCCGCACGCCTCTCACGGATCCCCGATTTTTTGTGACGTTCCATCCATAAAATGGTACCGTCTGGATCATGGGGAGACCACGCCAGTTCGACGAGGAGCAGGTGGTCCGGGCGGCCTGTCGCGAGTTCTGGGCCAAGGGGTTCGACGGGACCTCCACGGCCGACCTGTGCCAGGCGACCGGACTGACCCGCAGCAGCCTCTACAACACCTTCCACTCCAAGGAGCACCTGTTCCGACGGGCGCTCTCCTACTACGTCACCACCATGACCGCGCGTCAGGGGTCCGTGCTGGACTCCACCAAGGGCAGCGGGCTGGACCGGATCGGTTCGCTGCTGACCGTGATCGTGGAGGACGAGACCGACAACCGGGAGAACGGCCGCGGGTCGGGATGCTTCACCGTCAACACCATCACCGCGGTGGCCTCGCGCAACCCGGGTATCGCCCAGGTGGTGGAGGCGGACCTGCACAAGCGCCTGTCCTCACTGCGCCTGACCGTCATGGACGGCCAGCTCGACGGTTCGATCGCCGCCGACCGGGACCCCGGCGACCTGGCCTGGTACGTGACCTCCCTCATCTCCGGGATGAGGGTCGCGGCCCAGTCGGGCGCCGGGAGAACGGCGCTGGAGGGCATCGCCTCCACCGGGATCGAGGCACTCAGGCCCTGATCCCGGGACCGACCGACCAACGCCCCCGACCAGCACGACCGCGCTGACTCCCTGACCCGCGTCGGCGCGGCCGCGTGCCCGCGTGCGTCTCCCCGTGCGCCCTAGTTTTGGTCTGATCAATTCAAAACTCAAAGGAAGCTCCGATGCCCAAGTCCGTCTACCTCATGGCGCTCGGCATCTTCGCCATGGTCACCAGCGAGCTGCTCGTCGGTGGACTCATGCCGCAGATGTCCGAGGACCTGGGGGCCACCATCCCGCAGATCGGCTACCTCATCACCGCGTTCGCACTGGCGATGGCGCTCGGCGGGCCGCTGGCGACCCTGTCGGTGCTCCGGCTGCGCACGAACCACGCCCTGATGGTGCTCTTCGCCATCTTCTTCGTCGGCAACGCGCTGGCCGCCCTCTCCACCTCCTACTGGCCCATGCTCGTGGCCCGCGTGATCACCGGAGCGGCAGCCGGAGCCTTCTTCGGCGTCGCCCTGTCGGCGGTCGCGCAGGTCACCGCGCCGCACCTGCGCGGGCGCGCCACCGGTGTGGCCCTCCAGGGCCTCATGGTGGGCACCCTGCTCGGCCTGCCGCTGTCCACGCTCATCGGCGGCCAGTTCGGCTGGCGCGCCGCCTTCGCCGCCGTCGGCGTGCTGACCGTGGTCGTGGCCGTGGCCACCATGCTCGCGCTGCCGCGCCTGGAGAAGGCCGAGGAGGCCGGGGCCCTGCGCTCCGAGCTGGAGGTGTTCCGCCGCCCGCGCCTGTGGACGATCATGGCCACCTCCACGCTCATCATCGGCGCCACCTTCGCGGCGTTCTCCTACTTCACGCCGATCCTCACCGAGGTCACCGGGTTCTCCCGCGACATCGTGCCGCTGCTGCTCCTGGGCTACGGCGGGGCGACGGTCATCGGCAACATCGTGGTCGGCCGCCTGGCCATGTCCCACACCGTGACCGTCATCGTGGCCGGTCTGGCGCTCAACACGGTCTTCCTGGGCGTCTTCGCCCTCTTCGCGGACCTGCCGGTCCCCGCCCTGCTGGCGATGGCGGGCATCGGCCTGGTGGGCATCACGCTGAACCCCGCGATGATCACCCGCGTCCAGCGCGCCGGGAACCCGCGCGCCCTGGTCAACACCGTGCACTCCTCGTTCATCACCATGGGCGTGGTCGTCGGCTCCTGGGTCGGCGGCATGGGCATCGACGCCTTCGGCCTGCGCGCACCGCTGTGGGTCGGCGTCGGCCTGGCCCTGCTCGCGCTGCTGGCCATGGTGCCCGCGGCCCTGACCGCGCGCAGGGTGGGCCACGAGGCCACCGACCTGTACGTGCCGCCCCCGGCCGCGCCGCGGCCGGTCGAGGAGGACCGGGCCGCCCACCCCACGGGAGCCTGACACGGACCGGGTGCCGCCTCCCGGACCCGGGGCGGCACCCCCTTCTTTCCTCCCCCCGCCCCACCACCGCCACCGGACCGCCCGCGCCTCCTCGGCCCCGTCCCCGCCGAGCCCCGCCACCGCCCCGTGCCGCCCCTCCCCACCACCCCCTTGTGAGGCATGGACACCATGAACCCCGAGCAGAGCACGACCACCGTGGACGACTGGCGTTCCCTACCCGCCGAACAGCAGCCCGACTGGCCCGACCCTGAAGCCCTCTCCGACGCGCTCACCGACCTGGCCTCCTACCCGCCGCTGGTCTTCGCGGGCGAGTGCGACCAGCTCAGGGCCCGCCTGGGCGCCGTGGCGCGCGGAGAGGAGTTCCTCCTCCAGGGGGGCGACTGCGCCGAGGCCCTCGACGGCGTCTCCGCCGACCAGATCAGGAACAAGCTCAAGACGCTCTTCCAGATGGGCGCCGTGCTCACCTACGCGGGCTCCGTCCCCGTGGTGAAGGTGGGCCGCATCGCCGGGCAGTACGGCAAGCCGCGTTCCAGCCCCACCGAGACCCGTGGCGGGGTGAGCCTGCCCTCCTACCGCGGCGACGCCGTCAACGGACGCGCGTTCACCGCCCGCGACCGGCGCCCCGACCCCGAGCGGCTCAAGCGCGCCTACCACGCCTCCGCGGCGACCCTGAACCTGGTGCGCGCCTTCACCACCGGCGGCTACGCCGACCTGTCCCAGGTGCACGCCTGGAACCGCGACTTCGTCCGCGACTCCCCCGCCGGTCGGCGCTACGAGCGCCTGGCCCGCGAGATCGACAACGCGCTGGCGTTCATGCGGGCGTGCGGGGTCACCGACGCCGAGGCGGTGCGCACCACCGAGTTCTACTCCTCCCACGAGGCCCTGCTGCTGGACTACGAGACGGCGCTGACCCGCGTGGACTCGCGTACCGGCGGACTCTACGCCGTGTCCGGGCACATGGTCTGGATCGGCGAGCGCACGCGGCGGTTGGACGGGGCGCACGTGGAGTTCGCCTCGCGCATACGCAACCCGGTCGGGGTCAAGCTCGGCCCGGGCGCCGAACCCGACGATGTGCTGGCGCTGGTGGACAGGCTCGACCCCGACCGCGAGCCCGGACGGCTGACCCTCATCACGAGGATGGGCGCCGGGCGCGTCCGCGACCGGCTTCCCGCGCTGGTGGAGAAGGTCACGGCGTCCGGTGCGCGGGTCGCGTGGGTGTGCGACCCCATGCACGGCAACACCTTCACCGCCGGCAGCGGGCACAAGACCCGGCGCTTCGACGACGTCCTGGACGAGGTGCGGGGCTTCTTCGAGGTCCACCACGCCCTGGGCACCCACCCCGGCGGCATCCACGTGGAGCTGACCGGCGACGACGTGACCGAGTGCGTGGGCGGCGGGAGCCGCATCGGCGTGGACGACCTGCGGCGCCGGTACGAGACCGCCTGCGACCCGCGCCTGAACCGCAGCCAGTCCCTGGACCTGGCCTTCCTGGTCGCCGAAGTGTTGGGAGAGGCCCGCCGGGCGAAGGAGGCGCGCCGATGAACGTGTGCGCGGTACGCGGAGCGGTGCAGCTGGACCGCGACGAGAGGGAGCACCTGCTCGCGGGGGTCCGCGAGCTGCTCACCAAGGTCCTGGACGCCAACGGCATCGGCAGCGAGGACCTGGTGAGCATCCTGTTCACCTCCACCTCGGACCTGGTGAGCGCCTTCCCGGCGGAGGCGGCGCGCGAGCTGGGGCTGCTGGACGTGCCCCTGATGTGCGCGCGGGAGCTGGACGTGTCCGGGGCGCTGCCCCGGACGGTGCGCCTGATGGTGCACGCGCGCAGCGGCCTGGCCCGCGCGGACGTCCAGCACGTCTACCTGGGCGGAGCCGCGTGCCTGCGCGAGGACCTGGAGGGCGGTGCGCAGTGATCCGCACCATGGCGGTGGTCGGCACGGGACTCATCGGAACGTCCGTGGCGCTGGCCGCGGGACGGCACGGGGTCGCCGTCCACCTGATGGACCGGGACCCCGCCGCGGCCCGCACCGCCGCCGCGCTGGGCGCCGGAACGGTCGGCGCCCCGGCCGAGGCGGTGGACCTGGCCGTGATCGCGGTGCCGCCCAGCATGGTCGGCGCCGTCCTGGCCGAGCAGCAGCTGCGCGGCCTGGCCCGGGCCTACACGGACGTGGCCAGCGTGAAGTCCGCGCCCGGCCGGGACGTGCTGAGCGCCATCGCGGACCCGGCGACGTTCATCGGCGGCCACCCCCTGGCCGGCCGGGAGCGGGCGGGTCCCCTCGCGGCCCGCGCGGACCTGTTCGAGGGCCGCACCTGGGTTCTCACACCGACGGCGGCCACCGCGCGACCAGTGCTCAACCGGGCGCTGGAGATGATCTGCCTGTGCGGCGCGGTCCCGGTGATGATGGACAGCCAGGCCCACGACGACGCGGTGGCGCTGACCTCGCACGCACCGCACGTGGTGGCGAGCCTCATGGCGGCGCGGTTGCGCGGCGGGGCCGAGGAGGCCTTCCGCCTGGCCGGGCAGGGGTTGCGCGACACCACCCGCGTCGCGGGCGGCGACCCCCGGCTGTGGACCGACATCCTGCGCGCCAACTCCGGGCCGCTGGTCGGGGTGCTGCGCGACCTGCACGAGGACCTGTCACTGGTGCTGGCCTCCCTGGACGTGCTCTCCCGCTCCGGTCCGGGGCAGGGCGCGCGCGAGACGGGCCGGGTGCGCGACCTGCTGGACCGGGGTTCCCAGGGCCTGGGACTGCTCCGCGAGCAGCCGCCGGGCGGGGCGCGTCTGCGGGTGGCGGTGGAGGAGGCCCCCGGAGAGCTGGCACGGCTGCTGGCGGTGCTGGACGAGTCCGGCGTCACCGCCGACGACGTGTCCGCCTCCTGGGACCAGGACACCCTGACGGCGGAGTTCGCGGCACCGGCCACCGCCGCCGGGCCGCTGCTGAGGCGGCTGGGGGCGGAGGGCTGGACGGCCGGGTACGCGGACCTGGCGACGGACTCCGAGGTCGGCGCCCTGCGCTGAGGGCTCCCCCGGGCCGCCCCCGCCCGCTCCCCGGAGACCGCCCCGCCGGGGAGCGGGCGGGGGACCTGGACATCCGCCACCACCTGGAGCACGCACCCCGCCCTTTATGTCTTGACAGTTATATAACCGTATAGGCATACTCGGTGTATGCCCGATCTGTTCGCCGTCCTGGCCGAGCCCAGCAGGCGCCGCATCCTGGACGCGCTGCGCCGCGGCGAGGGCCTGCTCGTCAAGGAGCTGGTCGCCGGACTGGGCATGAGCCAGCCCAACGTCTCCAAGCACCTGCGCGTGCTGCGCACCGCCGGACTGGTCTCCGAGACCGCCGAGCGGCAGGGGCGGCGCTACCGCCTGCGGGCCGAGGCGCTGCGCGACCTGGACGACTGGCTGCGCCCCTACCGGGCGTTCTGGACGGACCGGCTGGACGAACTGGGCGACTACCTGGACTCCACGCATCCACAGGAGGGGCGGCAGCCATGAGCACCGAGGTCCGCGTCGACACGAGCACGCCGGGCGCACCCGTACTGCGCTTCACCCGCCGCTACCCGCACCCGCTGCCGACCGTCTGGGCCGCGCTGACCACCGACGAGGCGCTCAGCCGGTGGTTCCCCTGCCGGGTGGCGATCGACGCGCGCGAGGGCGGCGCGCTCACGTTCACCTTCCCCGGAGAGGAACCGGAGACCGCGCCGATCACCGAGTTCGCGCCGCCGCACGTCCTGGCCTTCCACTGGGACGGCGAGGACCTGCGCTGGACCCTGGAGGAGGACGGCGACGGGTGCGTGCTGCGCCTGTCCAACACCGTCGCCGACCCGGCCTGGACGGCCAACACCGCGGCCGGGTGGGACCTGTGCCTGCGCGCGCTCGCCGCCGTGCTGGACGGACGCGCGGAGCGGACGCAGGCCGGTCCCGACGAGGCGCTCATCGCGCACTACCGCCAGACTCTGGCCGCGGACTGACACACCGCGACCTCGCACCTCGCGGCGGGGTCGGGCGGCCGGGACCAGCCACGGGTACGAGACCACCGGGGCCAGGACCCCTCGGGGAACACCGGTAACGCTTCCGGCCAGCCCGCCGGGTGCCCGTCTCAGGAGGAGCGCGTGAGGAGGACGGGGCGGGGGCTGACCGCGAGGATCCGCGAGCTGACGCTGCCCAGGACGAGTTTGGGAATCCCCGCCCGGGCGCGGCTGGCGAGCACCGCCAGGGCGCCGGGGCGGCGGTGGAGCAGCCCGGTGATGTCGCCCGCCGGGTCGGCGCCGGTCAGCACGGTCGTCCGCACCGCCAGGCCGTCCGCCTCCAGCCTCCGCGCGGCCCCCGACAGCCGCGCCTCGGCCACGGCCGCCCCGCCGGGCGAGGCCACGTGCACCAGCTCCACCTCCAGTCCGAGCTGGCGGGCCCACCCCTGTCCCAGGGCGAGGGTGTCGGCGTCGCGGGAACCGCCGTCCAGGCACACGAGGGCGCGGCCACCGGCCCCGCCTCCCTCGTCACACAGGTATCCGGGACCTATCATGAGCACCGGGGCTGCGGCCTGGCGCAACACGTGTCCGGTGACGCTGCCCGCCACCAGGCGTGAGAACCGGTCCCGGTCGTGGGTGGCCATGCACACGACCGTTCCGGGCTGCTCGGCGACCGCGTCGACGATCACGTCCCCCGGCCAGCCGGAGCCGACCATGGACACCTCGACGCGGTCGTAGTCCAGGCCCGCGGCGACCGCGTCGACGTCCTCGGCCCACGCGCGGTTCACGCGGTCGCGCACGGTCAGCAGTTCCAGGGGGACCCGCAGGACGCGGGCGGCGCGCAGCGCGGGGCCCAGGGCGGCCGCCGCACCGGCGGTGCCGTCCAGGGGCACCAGGAACCGGGTGATGGAGCGGGCGGGGGCCCGTGCGGTGCCGTCCTCACCACCGGCGGCCATCGGCACTCCCCCCTCCACCGCGTCCCGGAGCCGACGACGGGGGGACCATGACAGTGCACCTGCCCGCCGACGGGTGGATCCTGGCGGCCGGGCTCCTGCTGGTGGCGGCGATCCTGGCCTCGGGCTTCGCCAACCGCATCCGGCTGCCCGGCCTGCTGCTGTTCCTGGCGCTGGGCATGTTCATCGCCGACGACGGGCTCGGGCTGATCCGCCTGGACAACCCCGAGATCGCCCAGATCGGCGGGACCGTCGGACTGATCCTCATCCTCTTCGAGGGCGGCCTGACGACCAAGCCCGGGGACCTGCGGCGCGCCGCCGCGCCCGGGTTCGCGCTGGCCACGGTGGCGGTGGCGGGCACGGCGCTGATCCTGGCGGCGGGCACGTACCTGCTGCTGGACGTGCGCCCCCTGACCGCCCTGCTCATCGGCGCGGTCGTGGCCCCCACCGACGCCGCGGCGGTGTTCGCCATGCTACGGAGGGCCCCGCTGCCCCGCAAGGTCGCCTCCCTGCTGGAGGTGGAGTCCGGCGCCAACGACCCGATCGCCATCCTGCTCACCATCGGACTCATCGCCACCTGGCGGGACACGCCGTCGCCGGCCGAGTGGGCGCTGTTCGCCCTCATGCAGCTGGTCGGGGGCCTGGCCGTGGGCGCCGTGGCGGGGCTGGCCGGAAGCTGGCTGCTGACCCGGATCAACCTGGGACCGGCGGGGGTCTACCCGGTGCTGGCGCTGGGCGTGGCCGGGGTCTCCTACGGCGCCGCGGCGCTGGCGGGCGCCTCGGGCTTCCTGGCGGTCTACGTCACCGGGCTGGTCGTGGGCGCCCGCGCTCCCCTGCGCCGGCGGGGCATCCGGACCTTCCACGAGGGGCTTTCCAGCACCGCCGAGGTGGGGCTGTTCCTGCTGCTGGGGATGCTGGTCTTCCCCTCCGACCTGCCGGGGGTGGCGCTCTCGGGGCTGGCCGTCAGCGCCGTCCTGGTGCTGGTGGCCCGACCGGTGACGGTGGCTCTGTGCCTGGTGTGGTTCGACTACACGTGGCGGGAGATCGCCTTCGTCAGCTGGGTGGGGCTGCGCGGGGCCGTGCCGATCGTGCTGGCCACGTTCCCCTTCGTGGCCGGGTACCCCGACGGCGCCCTGGTCTTCGACATCGTCTTCTTCGTCGTGCTGGTCTCCGCGGCGGTGCAGGGCACCAGCATCCGCACCGCCGCGGGCCTGCTGGGGCTGACCCGGGGCGGGCACTCGCTCGAACCCGTGGTGGCGGACGTGCCCATCAGCGACCTGGGCACCGAGCTGATCGAGGTGCGCGCGGCGCCGGGGCTCCACATCGTGGGCAGGCGGCTCGGGGAACTGGAACCGCCGCACGGCCTGGTCACCACGATCCTGCGGGGCAAGCGGGTGCTGGTGCCCTCGGCGCACACCCGGATCCGCGAGAACGACCTGCTCATCGTGGCCATGCCGCGCCGACCCGACGCCCAGAGGCTGGTCACCGCTTGGGCCAAGGGCGAGAGCGCGGGCGGGGCCTGAGGCGGGTCGCCCGTTCGGGGCCTCTCCGGAAGGCCCTTCCGGGGCCGTCGAGGTAACGGCGCAGGCCGCCGAGGACCGGCGGATCCCCCGAGCCCCGGCGGCGGGGGATGGCCCGTGGTCGAGCGGGTTGTCCTCGGCGCGCCCAGCGCTTCCCCCTGGGGCGGGGCGGCGGGCGCGCCGATGCGGCGGTGTACCGCCTGGTGGGAACGGGCGGGCGGCGTCGGCCCTCAGGAGGCGAAGAGCGCCGCGGCGTCCACCGCGGTCTGCGCCACCCCGTAGGCCAGGGCGGCGAGCACGATCACCCACAGCAGGATCGCGGTGACGGCGGAGGCGTTGGTGGTCCGGTTGCCTGACATGTGTGGCCCTTCATCGGTGACCGGTGAGGCGTGTGTGGGGTTTCGGGGGGCGGGGCCCGTCGCGGCCCCGCCCCCGGATCCGGGCTCAGCTCCGCCCGGCGACGCGTTCGCGGTCGCGCTGGTGGACCCGCTCGGGCAGGGGCCGGACCAGCATGTTCGCGAGGAAGCCCACGGCCATGACGCCGACCATGACGTAGAGGGAGAGCCCGTAGAGCTCGGCCCCGTCGCGTCCGGCGGCCAGCTGGGCGTCGGCGATGACGTTGACGATCATCGGCCCGGCGACCCCGGCCAGCGACCAGGCGGTGAGGAGCCTGCCGTGGACGGCGCCCACGTTGAAGGTGCCGAACAGGTCCTTCAGGTAGGCGGGCACCGTGGAGAAGCCGCCGCCGTAGAAGGACAGGATGATGCCGGTCAGCGCCACGAACAGCACGATCGAACTGGTTCCGGCGACGGCGATCAGCAGGTAGAGGAGCCCGCCCAGGCCGAGGTAGCCGATGTAGACGCGCTTGCGGCCGATCGCGTCGGAGGCCGAGGACCACACGAGCCGCCCGAGCATGTTGCACAGGGAGAGGAAGCCGACGTAACCCGCCGCCTCGGCCGGGCCGACCCCGGTGAAGAACTCCTGCACCATGGGCGAGGCCTGCTCCAGGATCCCGATCCCCGCCGTGACGTTGCAGAAGAGCACGGTCCACAGGAGCCAGAACTGCGGGGTGCGCACGGCGGTCTCCACCGACACCCCCTCCAGCGCCGGGGACACGCCGGCGGAGGCGCCCTTCGGCTCCTCGGCGGCGGCCCCCGGGGGCCGCCAGCCGGCCGGGGGGACGCGCACGGTGAAGGCGCCCAGCATCATGACCACGAAGTAGACCGCGCCCAGGGTGAGGAACGCGGGCGCGATGGCGTCCGCGGGGGTGTCGGCGTAGCGGTTGAGGAGTTCGGAGGACAGCGGCGAGGCGATGAGCGCGCCGCCGCCGAAGCCCATGATCGCGATGCCCGTGGCCAGGCCGGGCCGGTCGGGGAACCACTTGATGAGGGTGGAGACCGGCGAGATGTAGCCGATGCCCAGACCGAGCCCGCCGAGGAGGCCGTAGCCGAGGTAGACCAGCCAGAGCTGGCCGGTCGCCACGCCGAGCGCGGCGACCGCGAACCCGCCGGACCAGAACAGGCCGGAGACGAACATCGCCTTGCGCGGGCCGTTGCGCTCCACCCACTTGCCGCCGAACGCGGCCGACAGGCCGAGCATGACGATGGCGATGCTGAAGATGACACCGATCGCGGTCAGCGAGGTGTCGAACCGCTCGACCAGCGGGTTGCGGAAGACGCTGAACGCGTACACCTGGCCGATGGACAGGTGTACCGCCAGGGCCGCGGGCGGGATGAGCCACCGGCTGTGGCCGGGTGGCGCGATGCTCCTCTCGTAGTCGAGGAACGAGGTCAGGGGACTGGTGCGCGTCATGGATCCCGCTTCGTGTTCTGCCTTGTCGCGGTGGGGGCGCCGACGCCGGGGCCGCTCCTGCCGGTCCGGGATCCTCCCGGGGTTGCCGGGAACCGGGCTGGGCGGGGTGTTCCACCCTGTCGAGAGCAGCCCCCATCACGGAGAGTGATCGTACGAATGTCGAACGTCTGTGCCGGAAGCGAACTTATGTGATGAACGCGTCATGATCAAGCCCTCAGTGGCCACAAACCGGTCAAACACCCCATTTCTCTTGACGCCCCCGCGCCACCGGGACCACGGCGACGGCCGCGGCGGAGAAGAGCGCGCTCACCGCGAAGACGGAGGGCAGGCCCGCGAGGGTGATCACCGCCGCCATGAGCACCGGCGTCAGGGTCGTGCTGACCGCCTGGAGCCAGTTCTGCGCGGCCAGGGCCCGCCCCGCCCATGGGGTTCCCGCCGTCTCGGCGACGGCGGTGAAGGTCAGGCCGTTGTGCCACATCGTCAGGACCAGGCAGGCCAGGAGCAGCGGTACGGCCGTCCACGCCCAGGCCCCCGGCAGCGCCGCGAGCAGCACCAGGCAGACCCCCGAGACCACCGCCAGCCACCGCACCGGGCGCATCCGGTCCCCGGTCCGGTCGGACCAGACGCCCAGCAGCAGCCGCCCGGCCGCCCCGGGCACCTGCGCCACCGCGACGACCGCGCCCGCGGCGGGCGGGCTCCACCCCTGTTCCTGCACCAGGTAGATGACGGCGTAAGTCATCAGCGCGATCTGCGGGACGCCGAGCAGCATGCTCACCCCGTGCACCCGCCAGATGTGCCCGTGCCGGTAGGGCGACCCGGCCGCGGGGCGCGCGGCGCCGCCGCTGCTGTCAGCGGCGTCCTCGCCCGCGGGGGCCTCGGTGCGCGCGGCGTCGTCAGCGGCATCCGCGCTCGCGGTGTCCCCGGCCGCGGTGTCCCCGGCGGCCCCCGGTGCCGGGGGCCGCCCGGGAGCGGAGGCGGGCATCGCCAGCACGAACGGGACCGCCAGGAGCGCGAGCACCGCCGGGAGGGTCATCGCGCCGACGAACCCCCAGGCACCGGCGGCCCAGGGCAGCGCCAGGGCGGAGAGGCCAACGCCCAGGGGCAGCGCCGACTGGCGGACGCCCATGGCCAGTCCGCGTTCGCGCTCGGAGAACCACGACAGCACCAGCCGTCCGCTCGCCGCGTTGACCGGGCCGCCGACCGCGCCCACCAGCAGCAGGACCGCGACGGCCCCCCACAGCCCCGAGACCGCCCAGAGCAGGCCGAGCGCGCACGCCGTGAGCACCAGGCTCAGCGCCATCGTCGGCCGCTCCCCGAACCGGTCGATCACCAGGCCCCATACCAGGAGCGTGAGCAGCAGGCCGAGCGAGGGCAGACCGGCCAGCATCCCGGCCTGCGCGGTGGTGACGCCGAAGGCCTCCCTCAGCTGCGGCAGCACGACGGGCACGCCGAACATCGCCGACACACTGGCCACCTGCGCCACCATGCTGACCGAGAGGACGGCCCAACGGTTCCGTACGAGCACCCGGCCAGCCTAGGGAAGGCGCCGCCTGCGCGATCCACCGCCCCGGACCGCGACCGCCCGTTCCCGGGCGGTGTCCTCACCCGCCCCCGGCCGCGTCCCGGAGCCCCTTCCCCCATGGCCCGGGGTGACGCCTTCCCGCTGCTAACCGGCCGCGTCCGCCCGGTCCCGCCCCCTAACGGAACCCGGTTCCCCGCGCGCCCTCCCAGGCCCGAGCGGCCTCCTCCGGCGGCCCCGAGGCCGCGATCCGCCCGCCCGCGAGCACCAGGCAGTGGTCGGCGTCGAAGGCCTCGTCGGGGGCGTGGGTGGCGTGCACGACGGTGACCCCGTCGGCGCGGGCCCGCTCCAGGACGCGGCGCACGTACTCGCGCGCACGGTGGTCCAGCCCGGCCGAGGGCTCGTCCAGCAGGAGCAGGTCCGCCTCCTGCGCCAGGCCCTGGGCGATGAGCACCCGCTGGCGCTGACCGCCCGACAGCTCCCCGAGGCGGCGTTCGGCCAGGTCGGAGACGTCCAGTCGGTCCAGGCACTCCGCGACCACGGCGCGGTCGCGCCGGGTCAGCGGCCGCCAGAACCCCCGGTGGGCCCACCTCCCCATCGCGACGGCCTCGCGCACGGTGACCGGCAGGGCGTCGGGGACCGCGCTGCGCTGGACCACGAAGGCGGGGCGGGCCGGACGCGAGGCCCGGACCCCGCCCCGGCGGACCCTGACCGTGCCCGCCATGAGGCCGAGCAGCGTGGACTTGCCCGACCCGTTGGGCCCCACGAGCGCCGTGACCGCGCCCTCCGGGACCGCCGCGTCGACGCCCCGCAGGACGTCCTCGCGCCCGTATCCGGCGTACACACCGTCCAGTTCCAGACGGTTCATCCCGTTCCTCACGCTCACCCCGATGTGCAAATGACAATGGTTATCGTTATACAGTGTCCCACTATGGAAGCTCTGTTCGACCCGTTCGGGGTCGTGTTCGTGCAGCGTGCGCTGTGGGGAGGCATTCTGGTCTCCCTCATCTGCGCCGTCGCCGGGACCTGGGTGGTGCTGCGCGGCATGGCCTTCCTCGGCGACGCGATGTCGCACGGGATGCTGCCCGGGGTGGCCCTGGCGTCCCTGCTGGGCCAGAACCTCATGCTGGGCGCGGCCCTGGCCGCGGGCGCGATGGCCGCGGGCGTCACCGCGCTGGGCCGCTCGTCCCGGCTGTCCCAGGACACGAGCATCGGACTGCTCTTCGTCGGGATGCTCTCACTCGGCGTGATCCTGGTCTCGCACTCGTCCTCCTTCGCGGTCGACCTCACGGGCTTCCTGTTCGGGGACGTCCTGGCGGTGCGCGAACAGGACCTGGTCCACCTGGGCCTGGCACTGGCCGCGGCCCTGGTCGTCGCCGTCGCGGGGCACCGGGCGTTCCTCGCCCTGGCCTTCGACCCGCGCAAGGCCGCCACCCTGGGGCTGGCGCCCCGGGCCGCCCACGGCGTCCTGCTCGGCCTGGTCACCCTGGCCGTGGTCGCCTCGTTCCACGTGGTGGGCACGCTGCTGGTGTTCGGGCTGCTCATCGCGCCCCCGGCGGCCGCGGCCCTGTGGGCGCGCAGCGTGCCCGCGATCATGCTCGGCGCGGCCGTGCTGGGCAGCGCCGCGACCTTCCTCGGCCTGCTCGCCTCCTGGCACTGGGAGACGGCGGCCGGGGCCACGATCGCCGCCACGGCCACCGCGTTCTTCTTCGCCTCCGCGCTCGCGGCGGCCGCGCGCTCCCGCGGGCGCGGCTCCCCCGACCCGACCCCCGACCACCCCGTACAGATGGAGAGGCCGATGACACATGAGGCGTGAACACCGCACCGGCGCGCTGGGCGCGGCCGGACTGTCCGCCCTCGTCCTGCTGACCGGCTGCGGCGCCGCGCAGGACGGCACGGAGCAGCAGCCGGAGGAGGAGGTCCCGCACGGCTACGTCGAGGGCGCCGAGGAGACCGCCGAGCCCCAGTCCCGCCTCGTAGTCGCCGACCCGGCCAGCGGAGACGTCCGGGTGCTCGACCTGATCACCGAGGAGACGACGGAACTCGACCCCGTGGAGGGCCTCGACGGCATCGCCGGGGACGGCCGCTTCGCGTACCTGTACTCATCCGACCACCGGATGACCACCGTGGTGGACAGCGGGGCGTGGACCGTCGACCACGGGGACCACAAGCACTACTACCGGACCGGTGTCGGACTCGCGGGCACGGTGGAGGGCCTGGCCGCGGGCCGGGTCGCCTCCGACACCGCCCTGACCGCGCTGTCCGCGCCGGACGGCGCCGCCGTGCTCGACCGGGCCGCGCTGGAGGAGGGGTCGGTCGAGGAGGCCGCGGCCCTCCCCGACGGCGCCGCGGTGGTCCTGCCCTTCGCCGAACACCTCCTGGTGGCCGGGGGCGGCTCCGGGGGCGAGGTCGAGGTGCTCGACCGGGACGGCTCCCCCGTCGCCGCGCTCGACGCCGCCTGCACCGACCCCCTGGGCCAGGCCGTCACCCGGCGCGGAGCCGTCATCGGCTGCGCCGAGGGCGCCCTGCACGTCACCGAGGAGGACGGGGAGCTCTCCGGCGACTTGGTGGACTACCCCGGCGGCTCCGATGAGCGGGTCGAGGAGTTCGGGCACCGCCCCGGTTCGGCGACCCTGGCCTCGGTCTCGACCGGCGGCGACCTGTGGGTCCTGGACCTGGCCGAACCCGGCTGGACCGCGCTGGAACTGGAGGGCGCCGTGACCGCGACGGCCGTCGGCGAGGGCGCCCCCGTCCTGGCCCTGACCGGCGACGGGACCCTGCACTCCCTGGACCCGGCCTCGGGTGGGGAACTGGCCTCCGCCGACCTGCTCGACGGCACCGACACCGCGCACGCCCCCGTCATCCGCGCGGACACCAGCCGCGCCTACGTCAACGACACCGGGCGCGGTGTGGTGCACGAGATCGACTACAACGACGACCTGCGCGTGGCGCGCACCCTCGACCCGGGCATCGCGCCGCACCTCATGGTCGAGACGGGATGGTGACCGCCGTGACGGCTCCGAAGGCGCTCCTGCGCGCCGCGACCGCGTCCGCCCTGGCCGGGGCGGTCCTGCTCGGCACGGCCTCCTGCTCCTCGCAGGAGGACGGGGGCGAAGGGATCGTGGTGACCACCAACATCCTGGGCGACCTCACGCGGGAGGTCGTGGGCGAGGAGGCCGAGGTCACCGTCCTGATGAAGCCCAACGCGGACCCGCACTCCTTCGGCATCTCCGCTCGGGAGGCCGCGCTCGTGGAGAACGCGGCGCTCGTGGTCTACAACGGGCTCGGCCTGGAGGAGGGCGTGCTGCGCAACGTCGCCGCCGCCGAGGAGGCCGGGATACCCGCCCTGGAGGTCGGCGCCCAGGTGGACCCCCTGGCCTTCTCCCCCGGCGGGGACGCCGCGGACAACGAGGACGAGGGCGAGCCCGACCCGCACTTCTGGACCGACCCCCGGCGGGTCGTCCGGGCCGTGGAGCTGATCGCCGAACACGTGGTCGCCGAGGTGGACGGCGTGGACGCCGAGGCCGTGCGCGCCAACGCCGAGGCCTACACCGCACAGCTGGAGGAGCTGGACGCGTGGATGGCCGAGGAGTTCGCCGCGATCCCGGAGGAGGACCGCAACCTGGTGACCAACCACCACGTCTTCGGCTACCTCGCCGAACGCTACGGGTTCGAGGTCGTGGGCGCCGTGATCCCCAGCGGCACCACCCTGGCCTCGCCCAGCAGCTCCGACCTCAAGTCCCTGGCCGACGCCGTGAGCGCGGCGGGCGTCGAGGCCGTCTTCGCCGACTCCTCCCAGCCCGACCGCCTGGCCACGGCCATGGCGGAGGAGGCGGGCGTGCACATCGAGGTCGTCCCCCTGTTCTCCGAGTCGCTCAGCGAGGAGGGCGGGGGCGCGGCCACCTACCTGGAGATGATGCGCTCCAACACCGAGGCCATCGCCACCGGACTGCGTGGCGAGTGACCGGGCCGCAGTCCCGGCACGACCGCGGCGGCACCTTCCCCCGCCCGCAGCGGACCCTTCCACCCCGAAAGAGAGAAACGTGAACACCCCGACGAACAACGCGACGACGCGGTTCCCGGCACGGGCGGCGCTGCCCGTGCTGCTGTCCGCAGGACTGCTGCTGACCGCCTGCGGCACCGGCGAGGAGGCCCCGCAGGAGCAGGGCGGCGAGGAGCGGGCCGCCGCGCAGGCCGTGGTGGACAACCCGGTCGTCACCACCTACGACGGCGGCCTGTACGTCCTGGACGGCCAGACCCTGGAGGTCGTCCAGGACATCGCCCTGGAGGGGTTCAACCGGATCAACCCGGCGGGCGACGACCGGCACGTGCTGGTCTCCACCTCGGAGGGCTTCCAGGTCCTGGACGCGGCCGGCGCGGAGCTGACCGACACCCTCTTCCCCGCCGACACCCCCGGGCACGTCGTCCGGCACGCGGGCCGGACCGTGCTGTTCGCCGACGGCAGCGGCGAGATCACCGCCTTCGACACCGACTCCCTCGGCGACGGCCTGCCCGAGACCGACGTGACCAACGCGGAGGAGGCCCACCACGGCGTGGCCGTGGAGCTGGCCGACGGCGAGATGCTGCTGACCCTGGGCGACGAGGAGGAGCGCGTCGGCGCCGTCGTCCTGGACGCCTCCGGCGAGGAGGTCGCCCGCAGCGAGGAGTGCCCGGGCGTGCACGGCGAGACCACCGCCGAGGGCGAGGCGGTCGTCATCGGCTGCGAGGACGGCGTCCTGGTCTACCAGGACGGCGGGTTCACCAAGGTGGACAGCCCCGACGAGTACGGGCGCATCGGCAACCAGGCCGGGAGCGAGGAGTCGCCGATCGTGCTGGGCGACTACAAGACCGACCCCGACGCCGAGCTGGAGCGTCCCGAGCGGGTCGCGCTCGTGGACACCGCCGCGGGCGACCTGACCCTGGTGGACCTGCCCGCCAGCTACACCTTCCGCTCCCTGGGCCGCGGCCCCGAGGGGGAGGCCCTGGTCCTGGGCACCGACGGCAGCCTGCACGTGATCGACCCCGAGGCGGGCGAGGTCGTGGACAGCATCGAGGTCATGGACGAGTGGCAGGAGCCGCTGGAGTGGCAGCAGCCCCGCCCGGCGCTGTTCGTGCGCGGCGCGACCGCCTACGTGAGCGACCCCGCCACGAAGCAGGTCCACGCCCTGGACCTGGAGTCCGGTGAGCTCACGGCCTCGGTGACCCTGGACGCCGAGCCCAACGAGCTCAGCGGCGTCGCGTCCTAGACGCCCCTTCCCCGCCGGGGCGGGCGCGCGTCCCCCGCGCGCCCGCCCCGGCGTGCGTCACGGTGCCGGAACGCGCCGTTCAGGCGCAGCACGGCTGCCGGACGGCGGGCGGCGCCGGGCGCAGGCGGGGAGGGCCCGTGCGCGCCCGGACCGGACCCCCGCGAGCCGAGGCCGGTCCGAAGGACGGGACCGGGTCCCACCTGGCCGGGGCGGACGCCTCACCAGTCGTGCATCGAGCCGTCGAGCCTGCGGTTGACCGGCAGGTACCGGGCCTCGTAGGGGTAGCGGGCCGCGGCCTCCTCGTCGATCTCCACCCCCAGACCCGGCGCGTCGCCCGGGTGCATGTAGCCGTCCGCGAAGGTGTAGGAGGTCCGGAACACCTCGCTGGCGGGCTCCAGGTGCCCCATGTACTCCTGGATGCCGAAGTTGGGCACGGTCAGGTCCAGGTGCAGGGCCGCGGCGAACGACACCGGCGACAGGTCGCCCGCGCCGTGCGAGCCGGTGCGCACCCCGTACAGGTCGGCCAGGTCGAAGATCCGCCGCAGGTGCGTGATGCCCCCGCTGTGCGAGACCGACATGCGGATGTAGTCGATGAGCCGCTCGGTGATCAGGTGCTGGCAGTCCCAGATCGTGTTGAAGACCTCCCCCACCGCCAGCGGGGTGGTGGTGTGCTGGCGGATCGCGCGGAACGCCTCCTGGTCCTCGGCCGGGGTGGGGTCCTCGATCCAGAACATGCGGTAGGGCTCCAGCGACCTGCCCAGCTGGGCGGCCTCCAGCGGGGAGAGCCGGTGGTGCACGTCGTGCAGCAGGTGGAAGCCGTAGCCGAACCTCTCCCGGACCGCCTTCATCATCTCGGGCGCGAAGTCCAGGTAGGCGGGGGTGTGCCAGACGTTGTCGGTGGGCATCGCCGCGTCGGCGGGCTCGTAGGTGTGGCCGGTGCCGGGGTGGTGCAGCCCGTAGGTGCTCTCCAGGCCCGGGACGGCGGCCTGCACACGCACCGCCCGGTACCCCTGGTCCAGGAAGCCGCCGACCGAGTCCAGGAGGTCGTCCACGGACTGGCCGCTGGCGTGGCCGTAGACCATGACGCCGTCGCGCGCGGCTCCGCCGAGCAACTGGTGGACGGGCTTGCCGACCCGCTTGCCGAGGATGTCCCACAGGGCGCAGTCCACGGCGGCGATCGCGGTCATGGTGACGGGGCCGCGCCGCCAGTAGGCGCCGCGGTACAGGTACTGCCAGATGTCGTTGATACGTCCGGAGTCGCGGCCCACGAGCAGCGGGCAGACGTGGTCGCGCAGGTAGGAGGCGACGGAGAGTTCGCGGCCGTTCAGGGTGGCGTCGCCGAGGCCGGTGGTCCCGTCCTCGGTGGTGATCTTGAGGGTGACGTAGTTGCGTCCCGGGCACGTCACGATGACGTCGGCGGAGGTGATCCTCATGGGTGCTTCCTCGTGGGTGGGGGTGTACCGCGACACCCGGCGTAACCGGTCCGCGGGGGCGGCCGGACGGTGGCGCGCCCCCGCGGACCGGGGCCCTGGTGAGCCCGGCGGAGTCGCGCCGCGCTGTGCCGCCAACTCCCCGCGCTGTGCCTGACGTCGTAGATATATCGTTTTCCCACTAGGGTGTCGAGACCTGGAAAAACCTCTCTCACTGCGGTAGGGTCCGCCGAAACGTTCGGGTTCATCGTTTTCCCAAGGACTCCCCGGCACGCGTCGGGAAGCCCTCCACACACCCACGGGCGACCTGTCCGCGCCCCGCCCCCGCCATGCCCGCGACACCCGGGAGCGGCGGCGCGAGCGCGGGGAAGCCCGCCACAGCGAAGGGAGCGGCACTGGTGCGCGAGCAAGCCCCCGGCGCCCCGTCCGGTCGGAAGGCGCCATGACGGCCGTCCGCGGGTCCACCGGCCGCCCCACGATCTCCGACGTCGCCGCGCTGGCGGGGGTGTCGGTCTCGGCCGTGTCGAAGGTGGTCAACAACAAGGGCCGCATCGCCGAGCCCACCCGCCGGCGGGTCCTCGACGCCGTGGAGAAGCTCCAGTGGTCGCCCTCGGCCGCGGCCGTGGCCCTGCGCGGGGCCCGCACCCGGGCCATCGGCATGGTCTCGCGCCGCTCCCCCGACCTGCTGTCCTACGACCCGCACTTCGGCGTGCTGATCTCGGGCATCGAGCGCGAACTCGCCCCCATGGACTACGGTCTGCTGCTGCACATCGTGGGCGAGGAGGAGGACGCCGAACGGCGCGCCTACCGGCGTCTGGCCGAGGAGCGCCGGGTGGACGGAGTCATCCTCACCGAGAGCCTGGTCCGCGACCCCCGGTTCGACCTGCTGCGGAGGCTCGGGCTCCCCTCGGTGCTGATCGGCATGCCCTGGCGCGACGACCCGGTCGCCTCGGTGCTCGCCCCCGACCAGGAGCGGGGGCTGGTCGAGGCGGTCCGGCACCTGGCCTCGCTGGGGCACCGGCGGGTGGCCTACGTGTGCGGCCCCGAGGACCGCGTGCACACCGGGTTCCGCCGCCGGATCGTGGAGGAGCAGGTGCGGCGGCACGGGCTGTCCGCCGTCGTGCTGACGGTCCCCGACTTCACCACCGAGGGGGCGGCCGCGGCCACCGACGAGGCGCTGTCGGCGGCCGAGCGGCCCACCGCGATCCTGTTCGCCAACGACATGATGGCGATCGCCGGGATCAGCGCCGCGCGCAGGCGGGGGCTGGAGGTGCCCCGGGACCTGTCCGTCGTCGGCCACGACGGCCTGCCCCTGGGCGCGCTCGTACAGCCTCGGCTGACCACGGTCGGCCACGACCTGGTGGGGCTCGGGCGGGCCGCCGCGCTGACGCTCGTGGCCGCGCTGGACGGGGTGCCGGCCGACGTGCCCGCGATCGCCCCTCCCGGGCTGGTCGTGCGCGAGTCCACGGCGCCGCCCGGAGCCTGAGCGCGGACGGCGCGGGCCCCATCCATCGTCGGGCTCCCGTGGCCGGATGTTCCTCCCTGGGTGGAACGAGGGCCGCCGGAACGGGTCACTACCCTCTTCTCCCATGGAATCCATCAACGGCCGGCGAACGGTGCTCGCGGGCATCCCCCGCAGAGAGGGATACGGGATCGAGGCGCGGGTCGTCCACGGAGACGCCCCCGAGCTGGCGGGGTCCGGCCCCGGGGACTCCAGGGTGGCCCTCACCGCACCGCTGCTGAGGGTGATCGGCCCCCGCGGTCGGCGGCGGGTCGTGGTCGGCCGGTTCCGAGTGCGCACCGAGCGGGGCGAGGCGCCCGTGGTCGCCCTGGCCGTGCAGGCCGTGTGGGCGGAGAGCAGCGGCTGGCGCCAGGAGCGGCCCGCCGCCGGAAGCCCCGACGGCGAACTCGTGGCCTCGCTGGACGAACCCGCCCACGGCATCGTCGGGGACACGCGTTCCAGGGCGGTGGCCATGGTGAAGGCGTTCGCCGAGTCCTCGCGCAACGAGGTGCTGCGGCTGCGGGAGCTGCGCTACGAGCTGGAGCAGCGCATGGCCGACCACCTCGCCGGGCGGACTGACGGGCAGCTGCGCACCCTGCTCGCGGCGACCATCGAGCTCTCGTCCGCCGTCGGCCGGGCGCGCGACCAGGCTCTGGAGGACCACCGCGAGGTGCTGTGTGTCTGGAGGTGGGACAAGGAGGCCTACCTGCGCGTGCGGGACGGCCTGGTCACGGGGGCGGACGGCGCGCCCGCCTGGGAGGCGCGGCTGCGCGCGGGCGTACAGCACTGCGAGGCGATGGAGCGCGAACTGGCCGAGGAGTCGGACCGGCTCCAGGCACTGCTGGGCGGCATGTCGAGCTTCGCGGTGGCGCAGGGGGCCGAGGCACAGGAGCGGTTCACCCTGGCCGTCGGGGCCGGAGCCGCGGTGATCGGCCTTCCGGCCCTGGTGCTGGCGCTGTACGGCGCCAACCCCTACCTGCCGCTGGACTCCCTCGACCGCGCCTGGCGGCTGCTGCTGCCGATCGGGGCCACGGCCCTGGTCGCCGTGCTCGCGGTCCTGGCGTGGATGCCCGGCACCACCCGGCCCCGCCACTACCTGGTGGCGGTCGGGGCCGTGGCCGCCCTCGTGTCCGTGCTCCTGTTGGCGGGCGCGCTCGTCCCCGTCTGAGGCGTGCCCGGGGACGGGCGGTTCCGGCCCACGGCGGGGAGGGCCCTCCCCGCGGGCGGTCCCGGCGGACGGACCGGGTCGAGACGCCGCCCCTGATGGGGGTGGTTGCTTTTCCCCGGCAGATGAGATTCAAACCACCAAAATCACCCATGTTGTCCAAAACGTTACTTCTTCGCCTACTCTGATGCCCGACGTGACGTCAAACGGATGTCAACGCAGCTCAGAGGAGTTTCCTTGACCCCTGAACGACGAGCCGGCCTCTCACCGCGCTGGCGCTCCCGGTGGGTGGCCGCGGCCGCCGCGTCGGGGCTCATGATCTCCGGATACGCCCTCGTCGGCGCGGCCCACTCCCCCACCGGGTCCTTTCCCGGCCCCGGCGCGGCCGGTTGCGAGGCCGCCCAGGACAAGCGGCAGATGCGCGGGGCGTGGCTGACCACGGTCGGCAACATCGACTGGCCCTCCGAGCCGGGCCTGTCCGCCGAGGACCAGAAGGCGGAGATGGACCAGCGCCTGGACGAGGCGGTGGACCTCGGCCTGAACACCGTGTTCCTGCACGTGCGGCCCACCGCCGACGCCGTCTACGAGTCGGACCTGGAGCCGTGGTCGAAGTACCTCACCGGCGAGCAGGGCGGCGACCCCGGCTACGACCCGCTGGAGTACGCGGTGGCCGGAGCGCACGAGCGCGGCCTGGAGCTGCACGCCTGGTTCAACCCCTACCGGGTCGGCATGGACTCCGACATCGAGGAGCTGGCCGAGGACCACCCGGTCAGGGAGCACCCCGACTGGCTGGTGCGCTACGGCGGCGAGGGCTTCCTGGACCCGGGCAGGCCCGAGGTCCAGGAGTGGGTGACCCGCGTGATCATGGACGTGGTGGAGCGCTACGACATCGACGGCGTGCACTTCGACGACTTCTTCTACCCCTACCCCAAGGACGGCGAGGAGTTCGACGACGACCGGACGTGGGAGGAGTACGGCGACGGCTTCGAGGACCGCGAGGACTGGCGGCGCGACAACGTCAACGGCTTCGTCAGCGGTGTGCACGAGCGCATCGAGGAGGCCAAGCCCTGGGTGCGCTTCGGGATCTCCCCGTTCGGCATCTGGCGCAACGCCGAGAACGACCCCGCCGGGTCCGACACCTCGGGCCTGGAGTCCTACGAGGCCCAGCACGCCGACACCCGCGCCTGGATCCGGGAGGGGATGGTCGACTACGTCGTCCCGCAGCTGTACTGGGAGCGGGGCTTCGACGCCGCCGACTACGAGGAGCTGCTGCCGTGGTGGGCCGAGCAGGTCGAGGACACGGACGTGGACCTGTACGTCGGCCAGGGCGCGTACCGGGTCGGTGACCGCAACTGGACCGACGAGGACGCGCTGAGCACCCAGCTGGACTACTCCTCCGACCACCCCGAGGTCGACGGCGACGTCTACTTCTCCTTCAAGTCCCTGACAGGCGTGGCCGAGGAGGCCTACGCCCACCTGGCCGACGAGCACTACGGCGACCCCGCCCTGCCGCCCCTGGCGGGAGGGGACCGCGGAGGCCGGTCCCTGGCGGGCGCCGTGGAGGACGTGACCGCCGAGGTCGCGGACGAGCACACCGCGGTGGAGTGGGAGCGGGTGGAGGACGCGCGCTTCTACGCCGTCTACCGCCTGGACGCGCAGGAGGCCGCGCGGGCGGACTCGGGCGACCCGGAGGAGTACTGCGGCGTGCTCTCCTCCGACAACCTCGTGGGCGTGACCGGCGGGACCTCGCTGGAGGACTCCGGCCACACCGCCGAGGACGCCGCGAAGGCCGAGGAGAACGGTGAGGAGTCCGGTTCCGCGTACGTGGTGACGGCGCTGGACGACTACAGGGTCGAGGGGCCCGTGAGCGAGGTCGCCGACCCGCGCGGCTGAGCCGAGACCATCCGCGAGGACCCGCCGCCCGGAAGGGGCGGCGGGTCCTCGCGCTTCTCGAAGGCGTTCAGAAGAGAGGAGGGCGGTCCAGGTCCAGGACGTTGACGCCCTCCGCCTCCAGGAGTTCCTCGAAGGCGTCGAGCGACTCGGTTCCGATGAGGGCCGCCTCACTGCGGTGGATCGGCAGCAACCACAGGAACCGCGCTCCCCCGGCCTCCTCGGGCGCCCACTCCAACGCGGGTCCGTACGGATAGGGCGGGCTCACCAGCAGGTGGTCCATGCGGGAGCCGTCCGTCCAGGGGCCGCCGAGGTCGATGACGGAACCGACGTCGAGGCGGTACTCCTCGAAGGAGTGCAGGTGGCTCACCATGCCCAGGGTCTCGGCGTGGGCCCGCTCCGCGGTCGGCGCCACGAGGAAGAACTCGGTGCCGCCCCCGGCCTCGTGGACGGACGAGCCGACCGTCACGTAGGTCCAGCCCTCGCCCTCGTTCCTGGGCGCCACCCGGTAGGTGGCGAAGCCGGGAACCAGGTCGAGGACGGGGTTGTCCTCCCAGGTGACGGGCTCCACGGCGTGCCCCCGCCAGAACTCCCGAACGTGCCGCTCCAGCGCGGCGATCCGCGCGTCCTCCCCGGTCGCCAAGGAACCCGACCCCTCGCTGTGCCTCCGGTCGCCGGGGGGGCGTCGCCCTCCCGAAGCACCCGGTATACGGACATCTGGAACGGCCAGACTACGGCTTTCCGGCCGCGTCGCGGGCGTCCTCGTCCTCCGATGGTTCCTTCGGGTCCCGGCCGGAGCGGTTGGGCAGAGCCGAGTGGACGGCCGTCACGCTGAGCAGCGTCCCGGTCGCGAAGTACATGATGTAGACCGCCCACTCCAGGGGCACGAGGAACGGCAGGACCACGGCCCCGAGAAGCAGCGGCGCCACCGCCAGCAGCAGCGACCACCCCACCCGGCTGCCGCCGCGCGTGTCGGCCATGTACGCGCCCGCCGCGCACAGCGGTACGACCAGGCCCAGGAGGCGCAGGGGCGCGTAGAGGAACCCGGCGGCCAGGGTCAGCATCATGGTCCCGTAGTGCAGGTGCGGGAAGACCGTCGCCCACCCCATCAGCAGGGCCGTCAGGACCGCGAAGTGGACCACGAGCGCGATCAGCCACCGCAGCGCCCACAGGGTCGTCCTCAGCCGGGGGGTACCCGTACCGTGTTCCTCACCAGCGGTCTCCCTCTGCTGGGTGGGCCGTGAGCGCCCCGTTCTGGTGGGAAGACCAGACCCGGCTCCGGCGGAGGCCGATCCGGGGCCGGCCCCGCGGGTGCGCGCACGGGTCGGCGGGGACGCGGCCGACCCCGCATCGCGCGACGGGGCGGTTCTCAGAGCGTGACGGGGCCGTAGGAGTTCAGCGCCTCCACGATCTGGCGCTCCTCGTAGTCCAGGTGCGCCTCCACCTCGGCGGCCAGGCGCTCGACCTCGTCCCGGAGCCCGGCCGCCTCCCCGCCCTCCAGGAGCGCGCGGATGCGGTCCAGCGACCGGCTGACGAGCACGTGCTCCCGGGTCAGGCGCTCCAGGACGGGCGCGAGCCCGGGGTGGCTCCTGGCCAGTCCGGGCAGCATGCCCTTGTCCTCGGCGGTGTGGTGGCCGTGCAGGAAGTCGCAGAAGGACAGGCACTTCTTGCGCAGCTGCTCGTCCAGGGGCGCCGGGACCCCGGAGGGGGCGCCTCCCCCGGCGAGGTCGCGGCGCAGCGAGGCGAGTTCGCCCCGCAGCATGTCGTGGATCTTGACGAGCTGGTCGCCCAGCGCCTCGATGCGCTGTCCCTCGGGGACGGGGGCGGCGGTCCGGTCGCTCATGTGCTCTCTCTCGGTGGAGGGGAAGGCATCCGAAAAATGCCAGTGATGGCATACTGCTAGTGACTGGCACATCAGGCAACGGGTTTTTCCCGGCCCCGGAGAGACCGCCGTATCCTGGCCCGATGACCGCCGAGCCCTTCCACGACGAGGAGTCCGCACTCCCCCTGCGCGAACGCAAGAAGCTGCGCACGCGGCGGGTGCTCGCCGACACCGCGCTTCGGATGTTCCTGGAGCGGGGCTTCGACCAGACCACGCTGGACGACCTGGTGGCCACGGCCGAGGTGTCGGTGCGCACCTTCTTCCGCTACTACTCCTCCAAGGAGGAGGTCGCCCTGGCCGCCGAGGGCGAACTGTGGGAGGCCTACGCCGCCGAGGTGGAGCGCATGAGCGTCACCGGCCCCGTCCTGCCCCTCCTGCGCGACTGCTACGCGAACGCGGTGCGCGGCCTGCCAGGCGACTGGACCGAGCGCTACCTGGCCACCCGGAAACTGGTCGCCCGCAATCCGGTGCTGAACGCGCACCACGCTGGCTCCGTCCAGGCCCTCCGGGTGCGGCTGACCGAACTGCTGGAGGAGGAGACCGGCACCGACAGCCGGGCGGACGTGCGGCTGCGGCTGGTCAGTGAGATGGCCCTGGCCGCGGTGCGCTACGGGAGCATGAACTGGGTCCGTGCCTACCGGCGCAGCGACCGCACCGGCGACGCCGCGACGCTCCTCGCCGAGGTCACCGCCGCCTTCGACGCCCTGCCCTGCGCGCTGACGCTGTCACCGGACACGCTCGCGCCCTTCGACTGAACCGGTGGGCGCCGGGGCCCCGCCCGCATACACCGAGGCCGTCCGGGGTAGGCGAGGATCCGTCCACCAGACGCCGTTCCGCCACGACCGGAGGAGGGTGTACGCGATGACACGCCGTTTCGACGTCGGTGACCATGTCAGCTGGAACTCCGAGGCCGGACGGGTGTCCGGCACGATCACGAGGGTCCACACCAGCGACTTCGAGTTCAGGGGCCGTACTCGCCGCGCCTCCGAGGACGAGCCGCAGTACGAGATCAGGAGCGACAAGACCGACCACGTCGCGGCGCACAAGGACGGGGCCCTGACCCGCGTGTCCGGCGACGGCTAGCCGGATGGCTCCGCCGTTCCTCACCGTCGGCCACTCCGACCGCACGTTCGAGGAGTTCGCCGCGCTGTTGCACGAGAACGGCGTGCACGTGGTGGTCGACGTGCGCAGGCTCCCGGGGTCGCGCCGCAACCCGCAGTTCGACGGGGACGTCCTCTCCGAGTCCCTGCTCGGCGTCGGCATACGTTACTCGCGCGTCGCGGAACTCGGCGGTCGGCGCCCGGTCGCCAGGGACGTGGCCCCCGAGGTCAACGGGTTCTGGCGCAACCGCAGTTTCCACAACTACGCCGACCACGGGCTCTCCGACGAGTTCGGCTCGGGGCTCGCCCGGCTGCGCGAGGCGGGCGAGGACCACCGCGCCGCCGTGATGTGCTCGGAGGCGGTGTGGTGGCGCTGCCACCGGCGCATCATCGCCGACCACCTGCTCGCCCGCGGCCACGAGGTCCTCCACGTCATGGCCGCCCACCGCGTGGACGCCGCCCGGCTCACTCCGGGGGCCGTCGTGCACACCGACCGCACCGTCACCTACCCGGTGCGGCCCTCGGACGCGGACGGCGGCGGGGACGCCCGGGAGGACGGGTCCCCCCGGGTGTGACGCGAGCCCGGCCCGGGGAAGACAGCCCGCGACACCCGCCGGGGTTCGTCGCACCCCGCCCCGCGCGACACGCCGACGCCACGAAACGCCCGCCGGAAGCCGTACTCGGCGCGAAGGACGGCCCCGGTGGGTCGCGCCGAACCCTCTTCTGGTTAACGTACGGGTGTTCCACCCGGCCGCGGGCCCCCGGCGACGGTGCCGGTTCTTGCGCCCACGGCACCACGCCTGACCGACCAGGAGGAGTGCGCCATGTTCCGCAAAGTGCTCGTGGCCAACCGGGGCGAGATCGCCATCCGCGCGCTGCGCGCCGGTTACGAGTTGGGCGCCCGCACCGTCGCCGTCTTCCCCCACGAGGACCGCGGCTCCCTGCACCGGCTCAAGGCCGACGAGGCCTACCAGATCGGCGAGCCCGGCCACCCGGTGCGCGCCTACCTGTCCGTGGACGAGATCGTGGGCGCCGCCCGCCGGGCCGGGGCCGACGCCGTCTACCCCGGCTACGGCTTCCTGTCGGAGAACCCCGAGCTGGCCCGCGCGTGCGAGCGCGCCGGGATCACCTTCGTGGGCCCGCCCGCCGACGTGCTGGAACTGACCGGCAACAAGGCCAGTGCCGTGGCCGCCGCCCGGGAGGCGGGCGTGCCCGTCCTGGAGTCCAGCGAGCCCTCCGACGACGTGGAGGCCCTGGTGGCCGCCGCGGAGCGGATCGGCTTCCCGCTCTTCGTCAAGGCCGTGGCCGGAGGGGGCGGGCGGGGCATGCGCCGCGTCCAGGAGCCCGAGCGGCTGCGCGAGGCGGTGGAGGCGGCCATGCGCGAGGCCTCCGCCGCGTTCGGCGACGCCACCGTGTTCCTGGAGCGCGCCGTGGTCGACCCCCGCCACATCGAGGTGCAGATCCTCGCCGACGGCGAGGGCGGCGTCGTGCACCTCTACGAGCGCGACTGCTCCCTCCAGCGGCGCCACCAGAAGGTCATCGAGCTGGCCCCCGCGCCCAACCTCGACCCGGACCTGCGCGACCGCATCTGCGCGGACGCGGTGCGCTTCGCCCGCCGGATCGGCTACCGCAACGCGGGCACGGTCGAGTTCCTGGTCGGCGCGGACGGCAGCCACGTCTTCATCGAGATGAACCCGCGCATCCAGGTCGAGCACACGGTGACCGAGGAGATCACCGACGTGGACCTGGTGCAGTCCCAGCTGCGGATCGCCTCCGGCGAGACCCTGTCCGACCTGGGCATCTCCCAGGAGGGCGTCTACGTGCGCGGCGCGGCGCTCCAGTGCCGCATCACCACCGAGGACCCCGCCAACGGCTTCCGTCCCGACACCGGGACCATCAGCGCCTACCGCTCCCCCGGCGGCTCGGGCATCCGCCTGGACGGCGGCACCTCCGCGGCGGGCACCGAGATCAGCCCGCACTTCGACTCGCTGCTGGTCAAGCTCACCTGCCGGGGCCGCGACCTGGCCACCGCGGTCAGCCGGGCGCGCCGGGCCGTGGCCGAGTTCCGCATCCGCAGCATCGCCACCAACATCCCCTTCCTCCAGGCGGTGCTGGACGACCCCGACTTCCAGGCGGGGCGGATCACCACCTCCTTCATCGAGGAGCGCCCGCACCTGCTGACCGCGCGGCCCTCCGCCGACCGCGGCACGCGCCTGCTCACCTACCTGGCCGACGTCACGGTGAACAAGCCGCACGGGGAGCGCCCCCAGCTGGTGGACCCCGCCACCAAGCTGCCGCCGCTGCCCGAGCCCGCCGGACCGCCGCCCCCGGGTTCGCGCCAGCGCCTGGCCGAACTGGGCCCTGAGGGGTTCGCGCGGTGGCTGCGCGAGTCGCCGAACCTGGGCGTCACCGACACCACCTTCCGCGACGCGCACCAGTCGCTGCTGGCCACCCGGGTGCGCACCCACGACCTGCTGGCCGCGGCGCCCGCGGTCGCGCACACGCTGCCCGAGCTGCTGTCCCTGGAGTGCTGGGGCGGCGCCACCTACGACGTGGCGCTGCGCTTCCTGGCCGAGGACCCCTGGGAGCGGCTGGCGGCGCTGCGCGAGGCGGTGCCCAACATCTGCCTCCAGATGCTGCTGCGCGGGCGCAACACGGTGGGGTACACCCCCTACCCGACCGAGGTGACCGACGCGTTCGTGCGCGAGGCCGCCGAGACGGGCGTGGACGTCTTCCGGATCTTCGACGCGCTCAACGACGTCGAGCAGATGCGCCCGGCCATCGAGGCCGTGCGCGCGACCGGGACCTCGGTGGCCGAGGTGGCACTGTGCTACACCTCGGACCTGTCCGACCCCGGCGAGAAGCTCTACACGCTGGACTACTACCTCAAACTGGCCGAGCGGATCGTGGACGCGGGCGCGCACGTGCTCGCGATCAAGGACATGGCCGGTCTGCTGCGCGCTCCGGCCGCGGCGAAGCTGGTCACGGCGCTGCGCAGCGAGTTCGACCTGCCGGTGCACGTGCACACCCACGACACCCCGGGCGGGCAGCTGGCCACCTACCTGGCGGCGGTCAACGCCGGGGCGGACGCCGTGGACGGCGCGGTGGCGTCGATGGCGGGCACCACCTCGCAGCCGTCGCTGTCGGCGATCGTGGCCGCCTTCGACCACTCCGAGCACTCCACGGGCCTGAGCCTGGACGCGGTCAACGAACTGGAGCCGTACTGGGAGGCGGTGCGCCGGGTCTACGCGCCCTTCGAGGCCGGGCTGTCCTCGCCCACGGGCCGGGTGTACCACCACGAGATCCCGGGCGGGCAGCTGTCCAACCTGCGCACGCAGGCGGTCGCGCTGGGGCTGGGCGAGCACTTCGAGGAGATCGAGGCGATGTACGGCGCCGCCGACCGGATGCTCGGGCACCTGGTGAAGGTCACCCCCTCCTCCAAGGTCGTGGGCGACCTGGCGCTGCACCTGGTCGGCGCGGGGGTCTCCCCGGCCGACTTCGAGGCCGACCCCGGGCGCTTCGACGTCCCGGACTCGGTGGTGGGGTTCCTGCGCGGTGAGCTGGGCGTCCCGCCCGGCGGGTGGCCCGAGCCCCTCCGCACGCGGGCGCTCCAGGGGCGCTCCGAGGCGCGGCCCGCTCAGGAGCTGAGCGAGCAGGACCGCGCGGGACTGGCCGAGGACCGGCGGGCCACGCTCAACCGGCTGCTCTTCCCCGGTCCGACGCGGGAGTTCGAGGAGCACCGGGCGGCCTACGGCGACACCAGCGTGCTCTCCAGCGCGGACTTCTTCTACGGCCTGCGCGCGGGCGAGGAGTACGCGGTGGACCTGTCGCCGGGCGTGCGGCTGCTCATCCAGCTGGAAGCGGTGGGCGAGGCCGACGAGCGCGGCGTGCGCACGGTGATGGCCACGCTCAACGACCAGCTGCGCCCGCTCCAGATCCGCGACCGGGCCCTGGCCTCGCAGGTGCGGTCCGCCGAGAAGGCGGACCGCAGCGACCCCGGCCAGGTCGCGGCGCCCTTCGCGGGCGCGGTGACCCTGACGGTCGCCGAGGGCGAGGCGGTGGAGGCCGGTGCGACGGTGGCCACCATCGAGGCGATGAAGATGGAGGCCGCGATCACCGCGCCCGTGTCGGGGACGGTCACGCGGGTGGCGGTCGACCGGGTGCAGAAGGTGGAGGGCGGCGACCTGCTGGTCTGCCTCGGCTGAGCCGGACGTCCGGTCCGTTCGGGCCCGGCGGGCGCCTACGGGTGCCCGCCGGGCCCTTTTCCCGGCCGGGGTCCCGGCGGGGAGAGGACGGCTCCGGCGGGGTCCGTCCGGGGGGCTCGGGCGGGGGTTCCTCCGCACCGGGCGAGGACCGGGCCGGATCCGGCCACGGGAGGGCGGAACCGCGCGTGGCCCGGCGGCGTCGGAACGTGTCGGTAAACCGCCGACACGAAAACGAAGGCTCCCCCTTTGGCTCCCCTGTACCGCCACGGCGCCCTGCCCCTCCTCGCCGCCCTGGTCCTGACCACCGGCTGCGGCCCCCAGCTCGACCTCCGGGACAGCCCGCGCCTGGAGGCCCTGCTGCCCTCCCCGAACGCCTACCCCGACGGGTTCGACGTGGACGATCTGGACGTCGACGAGATCCAGGGGGTGGATTTCAGCGGCGAGGCGGGCGCCGACGACTTCGGTGACGTGGAACCGGCCGAGTGCGCCGCCGTCCTCAACGGTGGCACCGGGCGGCTGCCCGCGGGTGCCGTCGAGGGGGCGGCGCAGATCGCGACCCCGCCCGGCTCCGCGGAGGGCTCGGCCGTCTACGGCTACGTCCTGGTCTCGGGGGACTTCGGCGACGCCCCGGTCGAGGGCACCGGGTTCGGGCACCTGTTGGACACCTGCTCCAGGATGAGCGTGTCCGCGAACGGCGGAGTCGAGGGCGCGCTCGTCTCCAGGGACTCGCCCGCCCTTCCCGAGGGCGGGGGCATGTTCTCCGTGACCCTGTACGGCGAGCGCTCGCACATGGCGGCGAGGACCGCGTGGGGCCAGGTCGGGGAGGTGTACTTCGTCCTCGTGGGGATGCGCACGAGCGGCTACTCGGACGTGTCGTCCACGGAGCTCATGGAGGCGTGCCGGGAAGACGACTTCAGTGAGGAGTGCCGGGACGCCCACCGGGCTCAGGTGGACAGGGAGAGGGACGCCCTGATGGAGGAGGAGTTCGAGGAGATCCTGTCCCGCGCCGTGGAGAAGCTGGAGCGCGCCGCCTGACACGGCGGGGCCGGAGCCGCGCCGGGGGGTGACCGGCGGGACGGCGACCGGGCCCGGCGAAGGTGACGGTGCCCACACCGGGGCGCCGCGTACCCTCGAAGGCGTGAGGAACACGCTCGACGACCCGGCGGCCCTGGCGGCCCGGATGCGCGAGGTCCTCGGCTCGGGCCCGGTGGTAGCGCTGACCGGCGCGGGCCTGTCCACGGACTCGGGCATCCCCGACTACCGCGGCCCTGACTCACCCCCGCGCAAGCCCATGACCTACCAGCAGTTCGTCGGCGACGCCGCCTTCCGACGCCACTACTGGGCCCGCAACCACGTGGGCTGGCGCCACGTGCACCGGACCCGCCCCAACGACGGCCACCGCGCGCTGGCCGCGCTGGAGGCGGGCGGCGCCCTGGCGGGCGTCATCACCCAGAACGTGGACACCCTGCACGGGGCGGCGGGCAGCAGGCGGGTGATCGACCTGCACGGCCGCTACGACCGCGTCGTCTGCCTGGCCTGCTCGTCCGTGACCTCCCGCGAGAGCCTGGCCGCGCGCCTGAGCGCGCTCAACCCCGACTTCGCCGACGGGGTCCCCGACGTGGAGATCGCCCCCGACGCCGACGCGGTCCTGGCCTCCACCGAGGGGTTCCGCGTGGCCGACTGCGAGGGCTGCGGCGGCGTGCTCAAACCCGACATCGTCTACTTCGGCGAGAACGTGCCCAAGGCGCGCGTGCTGGCGGGTTACGCGATGGTGGACGGCGCGCGGGCGCTGCTGGTGGCGGGGTCGTCCCTGACCGTCTTCTCGGGGCGGCGCTACGTCAAGCGCGCCGTCGAGCAGGGCAAGCCGGTGGTGATCCTCAACCGGGGCGCCACCCGCGCCGACGACGTCGCCGCGCTCACCGTCGACGCGGGCTGCTCCGAGGTGCTCATCGCCCTGGTACGCGCCTACGAGGCCGAGGGCGCCGCCTCCGTCTGATCGGGCCGCCGGCCCCCGGCCCGCGGCCCTCGCCGCCGCGCCCCGGCCGCGGAGGGGGCCGTTCCCGTTCCGGCCCGTTTTCCACAACCCGGAGAACAGATCCGCGTACTCCCCGTAGTCTTGGGAGGTCGGCGCCGCGTCCCGGGAGGGACGCCGCGTCGGCCCCGATAACGACGTCCCCCGGGGAGGACCGACTGTGGGTGTGACGGACGAGACCGCTGTACGCGCGGTGCGCACAGACCTGCCGCTGAACCGACTGGTGTCGTCGGCGATGCTCATGCACGCCGTCGTCGCGATGGTCGAACTGGACGTGGTGGAGGATCTGGCCGAGGGGCCGCGTCCGGTGGCGGACCTGGCCCGCCGCGCCGGGGTCCCCGAACGGTCCCTGGCGGCGGTGCTGCGGGCCGGGACGGTGAGCGGGCTGCTCTCGGAGCCGGCGCCCGGGTCGTTCGCCCTGACCGCGGCGGGCCAGCATCTGCGCGCCGGGGACCCCAGCGGCCTGTACGGCCTCTTCCGCATGTGCACGCACGGCGCCTTCCTCCAGGCGTGGACCTGCCTGCCGCAGGCGCTGCGTTCCGGCCGTACCGCCTTCGAGGCGCACACCGGCCACCCGCTGTTCGCCTACCTGGAGGAGCAGGAGGAGGCCGCGGCCCTGTTCCACAGGGCGATGGACACGTCCGTGGCCGCCGACACCCTGCTGGAGAACGCGGACCTGTCCGGGACCGAACGCGTGGCGGACCTCGGGGGCGGCCAGGGCTCGCTGCTGGCCGCCCTCCTGCGGCACCACCCGCGCATGGAGGGGGTGCTGTTCGACCTTCCGCACGTGGTGTCCGAGGCCGGGCCGCTGCTGCGGGAGCGGGGCGTGGCGGACCGGTGCGCCGTGGTGGGGGGCAGCTTCTTCGACGGGGTGCCGACGGGCGCGGACGTCTACCTGATGGCGCGGGTGATGCAGAACTGGCCCCGGCCGGAGGCGGTACGGATCCTGCGCAACGTCCGCGCGGCGATGGGTGAGCGGTCCCGGCTGCTGATCGTCGGGCACCTTCCGCAGCGGGAGGGCGCCACCCCCTTCCTCCAGGCGATGAGCGTGTACATGCTCGTGCTCTACGGCGCCCCGCTGCGCACGGCGGAGGAGTACCGGGAACTGTTCGCCGAGGCCGACCTCGCGCTGCACGCCGTGCACCGGGTCGAGGACGGGGAGTCGGTCATGGACGTCCGCCGCGCGTAGCGGGCCCCGCCCCGCCCGGGAGCACGCCCCGCTCGGAACCGCTCCGCGCGGTGGCGCTCCCGTTCGGGGCGCCACCGCGCGGCGGTCACGGGGATCCCACCGTCTCCGGGGAGGCCAGATGCCGACCGACCGGGCGGAGGATGACGTGGCCCTGCCCCGGGTGGAAGCAGGAGGTGGCACCGCGCAACCTGGACAGGATCGGCATCAGGGCGTGGTAGCAGCACACCGAGGAGGGCAACCCCAACACCCTCGGGGTACTGAGCAGAAGGGGCAGTTCGGCGCGCAGGTAGGCCAGCCCGGCGCGCAACCTGGCCCCGTCCGGGTCCGGCTGGGCTCCGATGACGTGCCGTACGTGCTCCTCGCACGCGCGGCGGACTCTGGGGTCGGTGGCGTGCTCCCGGTCGAGGCGGTACGCGACGTCGCGGTAGCCGGGCAGGCCCGTGCACTGGGACAGGGCGCGCACGCGCACGTTCCCCGCGTCTGGGGCGGCCGCCTCCACGGCGCGCCGGATGCGCCGCCGCACGTCCTTGAGCGCCCTGTTCGCCCGCGACGACGCGTGCTCCCTGCTGCCGCCTGACGCCATGTACATGGTGTCCAGGTGCAGGTCGGCGTAGAGCACGTCGACCTCGGCGAAGTGCCGCTGCGCCCACCGCAGGAGCTGCGCGATCCGCTCCTGGCTGAAGTAGCTGTTCCCGGCGCTGATCCCGATGAGCGCGTGCTCTCCGCGCTCGAACACGCGGCGGCAGGAACCGGTGAAGGGCAGGACGTCGAAGGCGTCCTCGGGCTCTGGGGGCGGCTCCAACTCAGTCGGAGATGACATCGGGATCCTCCAGGACGGTTGCCAGCCGCTCGCACATCTGGTCGAGCAGGGTGTCCAGTTCGTGGTCGCCCATCGGCCCGCACATGACGTCGTCCATCCGACCGCGCAGGGCGTCGAGTTCGGGGTGGTGCGGGCCGGTTCCGGCCGCGAGGGCGAGGACGCGCCGGGCGGCGTCCAGGCAGCGGAACGTGCCGTACTGCCGTGGCTCGTCCAGCAGGCCGCGGCCGCTGCTGAGCAGGTAGGCGGCGAGCAGGAGGAGTTCCTCGCCGACCTGTCGGACCTCAGGTTCCCCAGCGCTCATGGCTGACCACCTCGTTCCGGTCTCGTCGGGGTGCGGGTGCGAGTGGCCGGGCGGGGTGCCCGATCGGAACCAGGAGCAGGGGTTCCAGGTGGTCGGGCAGGCCCAGGAGCCTGCGGACGGGGCCCCTCCGAAAGCTCCCGGACGGGCATCCGCCCAGCCCCAGGCAGTGGGCCGCCAGGAGGAGGTTCTCCACCGCCATCGCGACGCAGAGCATGCCCTCGTCCCAGGAGTCCCCGGAGTCCGTGGAGTTGCCTGAGCCCCCCACGGCACGGGAGCGGTCGAAGCAGGCCGCCACGACCAGGGGCGGGAGTTCGATGATTCCAGGGGAGAAGGCGCGCAGCAGCCTCAGCGCCCGCCGCTCGCGGACGGCGACGAAGGCCCACGCCTGCTTGTTGGACGCCGAGGGGGCGGCGAGCATGGCGTCCAGCATGGGGTCGAGGAGGGAGTCGTCCACCGGCCGGTCGGCGAAGGCGCGTACGGCACGGCGGGTGGTCAGGGTCTGTAGGGCGTGTGATGACCGCTGAGAGAGGCACCGGTTCGCATCCGGCTCGCTCGAACCTGTGTCCACAGTATGCGATTTTCTAGGCACGCTCCGTAGTTTACCCTGTTATACGGCTCCATCGATGCCGCATAGGCGCATCTGGCCGCCCCTCTCCGCACCCCCGGAGGGGCACCACCTGAAAGGACCGCGATGTCCGCATCCGCACCCCCGAGTCCTTCGGCCACGAAACTGTTCGAGCTCATCACCGCCAGCTGGGTGGCGGCCGCCGTGAGCGCGGCGGCCGAACTCGGCGTCGCCGACGCCATGACCTTCAAACCCCTGCCCGTCGACGAGATCGCCGAGAGGATCGGCGCCGACGCCGACGCCCTCCACCGCCTCCTGCGCGCCTGCGCCGACCTCGACCTCGTCGAGGAGGGACCGCGGCGGCACTTCGCCCTGACCGGGCTCGGCCGCGCCCTGCGCGGGGACGCGGCCGACTCCATGCGCGGCTACGCCCGGTGGGTCGGCAGCCAGGCCGAGCGGTCCACCATGGCCCACCTGGCCCAAGCGGTGCGGACCGGGCGCTCGGTGTTCGAGCAGGTGCACGGCCGGACGGCCTGGGCCTACCTGGACGAGCACCCCGAGACCGCGGCGGTCTTCGACGAGGGCATGACCGACATCTCCGCCCAGCTCACCCGGGGCGTGGCGGGCAGCTACGACTTCGGCGCGCACCACACCCTCGTGGACGTCGGCGGGGGCCGGGGCAGGCTGCTGGCCATCGTGCTGTCGGCCCATCCCGGTCTGCGCGGCGTGCTCTTCGACCGGTCCGAGGTGGTCGCCCACGCCGGACCGGTGCTGGAGGGCGTCCGTGAGCGGTGCCGCGTCGTCAGCGGGGACTTCCTCTCCTCCGTCCCCGAGGGGGGCGACGCCTACCTGCTGTCGAACGTCATCCACAACTGGGGCGACCAGGACGCCGCGCGGATCCTCTCCCACTGCCGTGAGGCGATGACCCGCGACGGGCGCGTCCTGCTCGCGGAGGTGGTGGTGCCCGACTCCCCGGGTCCCGCCCGGACCGCCAAGTTCATGGACCTGAGCATGCTCGCCCACTGCGACGGCAAGCAGCGCACCAGGTCCCAGTTCGCCGACCTCTTCGAGCAGGCCGGACTGAAGTTGACCCGTGTCCTGCCCAGCTTCGGGACCAGCGTCGTCGAGGGGGTGCGCGCCTGAGCGGCGCACCTGTGCCGCCACCGTGGACGTGCGCGCCGGAGCCGGCGCGCACGGGCACGGCTCAGCCCCCGTGGACGGCGGCGAGGAAGTCCAGCAGGGCCGCGTTGACCTCCTCGGGGCGCTCCTGCTGGGTCCAGTGGCCGCAACCGGGCAGGGTGACGCCGGCGTGCAGCCCCGGTGCGACCAGCGACAGGTTCTCCAGGAGTTCGGGAACGCCGCGCATGGCCCTGACCAGGTCCTTGTCACCGCCCACGTACAGCGCGGGCACGTCGATGACGCGCCCCTGGAAGGGCGACATGAGCCCCTGGTTGCGGTCGATGTTGCGGTACCAGTTGAGCGGACCGGTGAAGGCGTCGGGGTCGGAGTAGTCGGCCGTGAAAGCGGCCAGGTCCTCCTCGGTGAGCCAGGAGGGCAGCTCCTCCGGTTCGGGCAGGGAGCCCAGCGCGCTCTCGCCCTCGGGCACGATCCACAGCCGGGGCTGGTCGAAGGGGGCGTCGCCGGAGGCCCCGACCAGGAGGCGGCGCAGGGTCGAGGCGGGGTCGGCGGCCAACTCGGCGTCGGCGACGCCCGGCTCCTGGAAGTAGGCCTGGTAGAAGCCGTCGCCGTAGACGGCGCGGGAGGACGAGACCGACGGCATCATGGCGGGCGGAACGGGCGGAACGCTCAGGCCCGCCACGCCGCGGACCAGGTCGGGGCGCATCATGGCGGTGGCCCAGGCCACCGGCGCCCCCCAGTCGTGGCCGACCACGACCGCGCTCTCCTCCCCCAGCGCGGAGACGAGGGCGACGACGTCGCCGACCAGGTGGGGCAGGGTGTAGGCGTCCACCGCCTCGGGCCGGTCGCTTCGGGCGTAACCGCGCTGGTCGGGGGCGGCCACGCGGTACCCGGCCCCGGCCAGCGGGGCGAACTGGTGGCGCCAGGAGTACCAGCTCTCGGGGAAGCCGTGCAGGAGCAGGACGAGCGGTCCGCTGCCCTGCTCGGCGACGTGCAGACGGATTCCGTTGACCTCGACGTCCCTGTGTTCCACGTTCATGGCGTACGCGCTCCTCGTCGCTGAGGGGTGGGGGCACAGCCACGCTATACCGGCGGGTCCGGCTCCTCCAGGCTCCCTCGGGGGCGGGAGCCGGCCGTGTCCCCGGCGGGAACACCCTCCCCACCTGCGCCGCTTGAGGTGGAGCGCGCTCCAGTACCTAGGCTCCGGTCCATGACCACACCACAGCGAAGGATCGGCTCGGGCTTCGGCGGGCGCAGCACCGCGCGCGAGGTCCTGGACGGAATCGACCTGACCGGACGGCTGGCCGTCGTCACCGGCGGGTACTCGGGCATCGGGCTGGAGACCACCCGGGCCCTGGCGGAGGCGGGCGCCCGCGTCGTCGTGCCCGCGCGGCGGCCCGAGGCGGCGGCCGAGGCCCTGGCCGGGGTCGAGGGCGTGGAGGTCGACGGCCTGGAGCTGTCCGACCAGGGCGACGTGCGCGCCTTCGCCGAACGCTTCCTCAGGACGGGGCGCGCGATCGACGTCCTCGTCAACAACGCCGGGGTGATGGCCTGCCCCCAGGCCGTCGCCGGACCCGGCTGGGAGTACCAGTTCGCCACCAACCACCTGGGGCACTTCACCCTGGTCAACCGGCTCTGGCCGGCCCTGGCCGAGGGCGGGGCGCGGGTGGTCTCGGTGTCCTCCGGCGCGCACCAGGCCTCACCGATCCGCTGGGAGGACCCGTGGTTCGCCCAGGGCTACGACCGGTGGCTGGCCTACGGGCAGTCCAAGACCGCCAACGCCCTGTTCGCCCTCCACCTGGACCGGCTGGGAGAACCCCTCGGGGTGCGGGCCTTCTCCCTGCACCCGGGCGCGATCCTCACCCCCTTGCAGCGGCACATGACGCGGCGGGAGATGGTCGACGCGGGGTGGGTCGACGGGAACGGTGAGCTGATCGACCCCCGGTTCAAGACGCCGGAGCAGGGCGCGGCCACCCAGGTGTGGGCGGCCACCTCGCCGCGGCTGGCCGGGATGGGCGGGGTGTACTGCGAGGACTGCGACGTGGCCGTGCCCGCCGGAACCGAGCCCGGCGTGGAGGGCGTGCGCGACCACGCGGCCGATCCCGCGCAGGCCGAGCGCCTGTGGGCGTTCTCCGCCGAGCTGACCGGGGAGGACGCCCTCGCCTGAGCGGCGGCCGGTCGCGGCCCGTGCCGCCGTCCGCGGGGACCGCGCCCCGTGGACGGCGGCACGGAATGATCACCGAAGTCCCGCAATCGACATACCTCCCATACAAGGAATTCCACCCGGAGAACTCGTGATATTCCATCCAGCGGTTCCCGTGGTCAGACCCCTCGCGTCACGCCGGCAACACTTCCTGCCGCCCCCTACCGTTGCGGCGTGAAGCGCGCCGGGAGCTCGAACAGTCCGCGCATCCACAGCGACGGCCGCCACTCCAGCCGCTCCGAAGGCACCGCCAGCCGCACGTCCGGCAGCCGGTCCAGCAGGCTCTCCACCGCCGTGCGGGCGATCGTCTCCGCGATCTCCGGCGCCGGGAAGGGGCACCCGTGCTCGCCGTGGCCGAAGGACATCTGCGCGCGGTTGCCGCTGTGGACGTCGGGGAGCCCCGCGTGCAGGCGGGGGTCGGCGTTGGCCGCCGACAGTCCCAGCACCAGCATGTCGCCGCGTCGGATGCCGCGCCCGCCCAGCTCACAGGCCTGCACGGCCCACCGGCCGATGAAGTTCTGCGTGGGGGTGTCCTTCCACAGCACCTCGTTGAGGGCCTCGCCCGCGCTGCCGCGCCCGCCCTGGAGGGTGAGCGAGAACTGGTCGTCGGTGAGCATCAGGAGCAGGGTGTTGCCGATCCAGTCGCCGGTGGGCGCCTGGGCCGCGGCGAGGACCACCAGCAGGTCGATGACCGCCTCGGCGTCGCTCAGGCCCGCCGGGTGCAGCAGCAGCCGCGAGGGCACGTCGTCGCGCGGCGCGGCGCGGCGGTCGGCGACCAGGGCGTCCAGGCGGGCGTGCAGGCGCCGGTGGGCGCCGCCCGCGTCGGCGGCGACGTCGAGCGAGAGCACGACGTCGCGCACCAGCGCCGGGACCTCCGCCTCCGGCAGGCCGTAGAGCCGGGCGACCACCATCGCGGGGATGCGGTGCGCGTACTGGGAGACCAGGTCGGCCTCGCCCTCCGCGCGGAAGGCGTCGACGAGGCCGTCGGCGGCCCGCTGGCACAGGGTCCTGAGGTCGGCGCGGTCCACGGCGTCCAGGGCGTCGCCGATCGCGCCCGCGCGCCGCTGGTGTTCGGCCCCCTCGGCGAACATGACCGAGGGCGTCCACATCACGTAGGGCAGGAGCGGCCAGTCCCGGCCGACGCGGTCCCACTGGTTCCAGCGGCGGCAGTCGCGGGCGAACCACTCGGGTCTGCTGGTGACGTGGTGCAGCTCCCGGTAGCCCATGACGAACCACGCCGGAACGTCGCCGTCGAGCAGCACGGGCGCGACCGGGCCGTAGCGTCCGCGCAGCTCCTCGTAGAGCCCGGCCGGGTCGCGGGCGATGTCGGGGCCGTACAGGCGGGCGGCGCCCGCGTGGTCCGGGGAGGGGGGCGGCGGGCCGCTGCTGGCCGGTGCCGCGGCCTCCGGACCCGGGCTGTGGTTCACGTCGTCTCCTCCTGGGGCGGCGCGGGTGCGGACGCGGAGCCGGACATCGGCGCCGGTGCGGACTCCCGCCCTGACCCGGGCGCGAACGCCGTCGTCGGCGCGGACGGGTACCCGGCGACGGGTCCGGACACGTGCTGGACGAGGGTGATCAGGACGTCGCGGCTGGACTCGCGGCTGCGGGCGTCGCAGTCCACCACGGGGACCCGCCCGGACAGGTCCAGGGCGCGTCGCACCTCGGGCAGGGCGGGTCCGGGGCCGAAGCGGTTCACCGCGACCACGAAGGGCGTGCGGTGGTGTTCGAGCCGGTCCACGGCGTACCAGGAGTCCCGGATGCGGTCGGTGTCCACGAGGACGACCGCGCCCAGGCTGCCCTCGAACAGCTGGTTCCACAGGAACCAGAACCGCTTCTGGCCGGGGGCGCCGAAGAGGTAGAGCACGCGCCGCTCGTCCACGGTGATGCGCCCGAAGTCGAAGGCCACGGTGGTGGTGCGCTTGTCGCGGACGGCACTGAGGTCGTCGATCCCGACACCGGCCCGGGTCATGACCTCCTCGGTCCTCACCGGGCGCGTCTCGCTGACGGAGTCGACCAGGGTGGTCTTGCCGACGCCGAACCCGCCGACGACGACGATCTTGAGCGCGTTGTCGGCCGTCGCGGCGAGCGGGGCCCGGTGCGGCCCGGCCGGCCGTTCAGAGGCGTTGGAGGGCAAGGAGCACCTGCTTCAGGGTCTCGGGGTCGTGCCCGGCCTCCTGCCGGGTGAGGGCCGCCGGGTGGCGGGCCGTCACCCGCCCCGTGTCCAGCAGGTCCAGCAGGAGGATCCGCACGACGCTGACGGGGAGCCGCAGCTCCGCGGACAGCTCCACCACGGCGGTCGGGTACGCGCACAGGCGCAGGATCGCGGCGTGCTCGGACTGCATGCCGGGCACGGGGTCGCACTCGGCGACGACGAGGGTGACCGAGTCCAACACGCGGGTGTCCGCGTCGGAGCGCCCGCCGGTCACGGTGTACAGGCGGTCGGGGGACTCTCCCCGGAGGCAGTCGTGGTGGGTCACCGCTGCTCGGCGCCCACTCGGACCCGCTCGCTCCGGCGCGGGGCGGCCGTCAGGAAGCCGCCGATCCGTTCGACGAGTGCGTTCATGCTGTGGCCGATCACGCCGACGTCGGCTTCCCCGGCGGCGATCACCGCCAGGTGGGCGCCCTCCCCGGCGCGGATGATGAGCAGGACGCCTCCGCCGAACTCGACCATGGCCTGACCCGCGCCGCCGCGGTCGCCGAACTCGGCGGAGGCGCTCAGGGACAGGCTCTGGATGCCCGCGGCGATGGCGGCGAGCTGGTCGGCGCGGTCGGTGTGCAGTTCGCGGGTGTGGCACATCCTGAGTCCGTCCCTGGACAGCACGAGCACGTGGCGGATGCCCGGTGTCCCGTGGCGCAGGTTCTCCAGAAGCCAGTCGAGGCTGGTGTCCATGGTGTTCATCGGGGTCGCGGGGCAGCCGCGCGCGGGCCCGGTCCGTGCCCCTCCCTCCGTTTCTCTTCTCTACTCTTCGGCTCGTTGTGGCTGGCGGGCGTTGCGGAAGGACGCGAACCTGGTGCCGGGGTCGCCGCCGGGTCCGGGCGTGACCGGACCGGCGGAGAGCTGGTCGGGCTCCTCCCGCAGCGCCGCGGCGAGGGTCTGGCCGCGCCGCCGCCGGGGCAGCCCGGAGGCGGCGCGGGCGGGCGCGGCGGCGCTGTCGGGCCCGGGGGCCGCCGTACCGGCACCGGGGCCCGGTCCCGCGGCGGGCGCGGGCCCGGCGGAGCGGCGGGGGCGGTGCCCGGCGCGCGGGCCGCCGGGAGCGGGCTGGGACTCGGTGACCAGGTGCGGCGGGACGAGGACGACGACGCCCACGCCGCCGCGGGCCGAGGGACGGAAGCTGACGCCGAGCGCGTGCTTGTGGGCGAGGCGGCCCACGACCGCCAGGCCCGTGCGGGTGCCGCGCAGCGTGGACAGGTCGCGGGGCTCGGTGACCAGGCTCTCGGCGAGCCTGCGCTCGCGCACGCGCATGCCCAGTCCGCTGTCCTCGACGGTGACGGACAGGCCGGTGTCCTCCTCCTGGACGTAGACGTGCACCTCGGTGCCGTGGGCGGAGAAGTTGGCGGCGTTGTCCATGAGTTCGGCCAGGGCCTGCATGACGCCCTCGGCGGCGTGCCCGGCGATGGAGGCGGTGCTGGTGTTGTGCAGGCGCACGCGGCGGTAGGCGTTGATGCGGCCCATGGCGCCGCGCAGGACGCTCTCCATGACGATGGGCCGGGTCCAGCGGCGGCCCGAGCGGCCCCCGGCCAGGACGACGAGGCCGTCGGCGAGGCGGCCCGTGCGGGAGACCCCGTGGTCGACGTCCAGGAGGTCGCCGAAGACACCGGGGTTGTCGCCGTAGCGGTCCTGGAGTTCGCGGAGCCTGGCCAGCAGGGAGGTCAGGTGGGCCTGGATGCGGGCGCCGGAGGCGGCGGCGGTCTCCATGGCCGAGGCGGAACGGCGGGCGGCGGCCAGCAGCTCCTCCAGCGTGTGCGCGCGCAGGCGGGCGAGGGCGCCGTGGACGGGGGGCAGTTCCTCCCGCAGGGTCTCGGCGGCGCCGACGCGGTCCTCGCGCACGCGGGCGACCATGAGCGGCAGGCCGACGCGGTCGAGGTCGGCGATCTGCTCCTCCAGCGCGGTGCACCGGGCGAGGGCGTCGGCGGCGCGCACGCGCGCGGTGTCGAGCTCGGCGGTGACGGCGTGGGTGAGCCGGTGCAGCGCGACGTGGCGGGGCTGGGGGTGCTCGGCGAGGACCTCGCGCGCGGTGCGGCCCGCGCGCAGGCCCTCGGTGAGGGCGGGCAGGAGCTGGTCCACCAGGTGCTCGGCCTCGCGTTCGAGGGCCTGGGCGGTGGCGTCGACCCGGGTGCCGTGCTCGCGCGCGGCGCGGGCCGCGGCGGCCTGGTGCGCCGCCGCGGTGACGGCGGCGCACAGGGCGGCTCCGGCCGCTCCGACGGCCAGGGCCACGCTCTGTCGGGCGTCGGGGTGGGCCGTGACGACCGCCCAGGACCAGGCTGGGGCCGCCAGCGCGGTCACGGCGACCAGGGCGAACAGGGCCTGTCGTCCGGGGCGCGGTGGCCGCCGTTGTCGGTCGGACGGGTGAACTGGCATGGGCGGGTTCCTCGCGGGGCAATCGCGCGAAGGGAGCGGGCCGTGCCCGGTCCCGTCGCCCGGTCTCCGGGCAGGGGAGGTCCACCCGGTTTCCCCCGGGGAATTCGAGGGCGGACGGAAATCACCGTAGACCACGGGCGAAAGGCACGTGGGCTTTCTCGCGAGGAACCCCGGTCAGACGGCGGAGAAGTGCGGCATCCCGCTTTTTCCGCTCTTCTTAATTCTGACATACCCCTGCATTGCGCGCTTTTCGCGCGGATGCTCGGTTCAGGAGAAAAGGAGGAAGACCGCGAGGACCACCGCCAGGAAGACCAGCGCGCCGATCGCGGAGTGGCGTCGGGAGGCGGCGCCCGCGTCGGCGGCGCGCGCGGGCAGGCCGGGCCAGCACAGCACCGCGGCCGCGGCGGCCCCCGCGCTCAGGGCCACGTCCAGGTACCAGACCGCCACGGGGAAGGACGCCCACGTGGTCAGCAGCAGCGAGAGCACCAGGAAGAAGAGCGTGTGGGCCGTCCGGTTCAACACGTCCCAGCGGTCCGCGAAGCGGAACCTGCCCCGGCCCCGGAACCGCAGGAGGACGTCCGCCGCGCTCACGACGCAGATGCCGTTGAGGAACGCGGCCCCGGCGTAGGTCAGCACGTCCGTCACGCTCATCGGGCGTCCTCCGTCAGCAGTTCCAGGACGGCGTCTTCCAGTCCGGTGGTCGTGTTGCCGAAGGCCAGCACCGCGCGCCCGCCCTCCCGGTCCAGGGCGACCATGGAGGCGAAACCCCCGGTACCGCCGTTGTGCCAGGTGACCTCGGTGCCGCCGTGCTCCTGTGTGACCCAGGCGAACCCGATCCGGTGGTCCGGCCCGCCGTCCCAGCGCGGTTCCAGGGCCGCCGCGCCCGGCGCGGCGCCCTCCAGCAGCGCCCCGGCGAAGCGCGCCATGTCGGCGGGGGTGGAGCGCACGCCCCCGGTGGGAGCGTAGGCGTGGGCCAGCCAGGGGTCGGCCCGGCGCCCCCTGTCGGTGTAACCCCGGGTCGCGTCCTCGGGCAGGTCGTCCCCGGATTCGGGCAGGGTCGTGTCGTCCATGCCCAGGGGGTCGAGCAGCCGCTCGCGCAGGAGGGTGGCGTAGTCGGTCCCGGCGGCGTTGGCCAGGGCGTGGCCCAGGATCGCGGTGCCCATGTTGGAGTAGCGGGACTCGCCGCGGTCGGCCAGCTCCGCCGCGGCCACCTGCGCGACCAGGTCGTCGTAGTCGTAGGGGTAGGGGTCGTTGCCCAGGTAGGAGGCCGCCACCGAGACCGCCATGTCGGGCACGCGGGTGGAGAGTCGGGGCAGTCCGGAGCGGTGGCTGGTCAGCTCGGCCAGGGTGACGTCGGCGGCGGGGGCGCCGTCCAGCTCGACCAGCTCCCCGAGCCGGGTGTCGGCGGTGACCTCGCCGCGTTCGACGGCGATGGCGAGCAGCATCCCGGTCATGGTCTTGGAGACCGAGCCGATCTCGTAGTCGGTGCCGTCGTCTGCTCCGAAGTGGGCGAAGCTCACCCGTCCGCCGTCGACCTCGACGACGCTGACGCGGTCGCGCACGCCCTCGGACAGCAGCGGGCGCGCCCGGTCGAGGAGTCCGGGGTCCCCGGACTCCTCGGCGGACAGGGCGGGTGTGTGCGGCCGTGCGGCGACCCCGAGCACCACGACCAGGGCGGCCGCCGCACAGGCGACCGCGACAGTTCTTCCTCTGGCTCTCACGGAGCCCTCCTTACTGGGGTGCTCCCCCGGCCGCCGTGAGGATGGCGAGCAGGGGGACGACGCGTTCCGGTGGAATGGCGTAGTGGCCGCGCCGGACGGTGGTGAGCCATCCGGCCGCGGCGAGCAGGTTGACGTGGTGGTAGATCTGGCCGGTCGTGCCGAAGTCGGAACGCTCGGCCAGGGCGGCGACGGTCCCGGTTCCCCTCCAGACCGCCTGTAGCAACTGGAGCCGGACGGGGTTGCCCAGGGCGTCGAGGCTGGCGGCGTGGCGGGCCCAGTCGGACTCCTCCAGGCGCTCGACCGGCAGCCCCTGCTGCCACTCCAGCGTGTCCTCCTCCCCCTCCCCGCCGCGGACGATCCCCGCGAAGACCACGCCGCCGTGTCCGGTGACGCGTTCCCGCAGGGCGTTGAGCGCGAAGAACACGTCTCCGAGCGCCTCCGCCCGGGGTGTCTCGGTCGCGCGTTCGCCGGCCGCCTCCAGGGCGCTGACCCGCGCCTCCAGCTCGGCCAGGCGCTCCTCCGTCGTCCTGTCCACCGCACCTCCACCTTACATACTTTTCCGTAATTACGTACTTTTAGAGTAGCAGGCCCGGGAGCTTTGCCCGATCCGTAGGAACGGGTGGGGTGTCGCTGACCCGCCGGGTCGGATGATGAAGACAAGGCGCGCGGATCGCGCATCCGCAAGAGGGACACCCGAGCGGCCGTTCCCACGTCCCGGACCGCGCAGAGGCCAGCGGGGACGGCCGGGAAGGATCCGGAACATGCGAACGCAGGCAGCCAACGGCTGGCAGTTCTTCGTCGCGACACTGCTGATCGTCATCGGGGCGGTCAACGTCATCCAGGGGCTGGTGGCACTCCTGACCCCCGAGTTCTACGCCGTGGAGAGCACGGACGTGCTCCTGGTGGGCTACACCTCCTGGGGCGTGCTGCTGGGCCTGTGGGGGGCGGTGCTGATCGTCGCCGGTCTGGCCGTGCTGTCCCGCAGCACGTGGGCCCGGGGCTTCGCCCTGGTCCTCGCCTCGGTGAACGCCATCGCCCAACTGGGCTTCGTGATGGCGATGCCGCTGTGGTCGATGGTGGCCATCGCCGTGGACCTGCTGGTGATCTACGGCCTGACCGCCGGCTGGCCCGACCGCGAGCGCGAGTCCGGGCGCACCGAACACCACGAGGGCGCCTACCAGAGCGGGTACAACGCCGCCCACGCGGCGCCCAGGCCCGCGCAGTCGCCGGAGGGGAGCACCGGCTCGCCGCAGCAGGCGGCCGGACCGCAGCAGACCACCGGGCAGAACTACTGAGAGCCCCTCCCGGGCCGCCCCCGTTCCCCAGGACGGGGGCGGTTGCGCACGCCCGCGCGCGGCCGGTGGGGGCTGCCGGACCGGAGAAGACCCCTTCGCGCACCTGGGGACGGCCGCCGCGGACACGGCCGGGGGCGGTGGCCTCGGCCACCGCCCCCGGCGGGTCGGTCACTCCCCCTCGGAGCGCCTCAGTCCTCGCCCCCGCCCTCGTCCTCGGTGAGGTAGTTGGCCAGGAACCCGAGGACCCCGAAGGCCGCCGCGGCCGCGACCGCGGGGACGAACAACAGGTCCGAGGTGGTCGTGATCCAGTCCGGCCGCCGCGCGATGACCCCGGCCAGCTGACCGGCGACGAGCAGGACGCCGAGGAGGAAGCAGGCGACGAGGCCCAGTTTGAACAGGGTGCGCACCACGACGAGGGCGCGGGATCTGATGGTGGTCATGTTCAGCCTCCGAAGACCGGTAGGACGCCCCAACCGATGAGGCAGCCGATCAGGAAGATCGGGATCATGTAGTAGACGATCAGCGGCAGGAAGGTGCTCTCGGGTCGGGCGCCCGTCAGTCCGGCCGCCACGAAGATCGACCCGGACGCGGGCGGGGAGGCCCCCTCGGTGGAGGCGAACACCAGGATGGCGATCACCGCCAGGAGCGGGTCGACCCCCACGCCCACCAGTGCCAGGAAGGAGATCTGCCCGACCGCGGTGAGGGTCGCCGTGGAGGAGAGCGGCCCGGCGACCAGGGTGACCACCAGTCCGACGGCCACCACCAGCAGGACGCGGTTGACCGGCAGGTTCTCCAGCAGGGTGTTGACGTCCTCCGCGAGGCCGAGGCGGGCCAGGATCTCGCTGGCCGCGATGGCGAAGAACAGCAGGGCCCCGATGGTGGCGAACTTGGGCAGGGCGCCGTCGAGCAGGGCCGACCAGTCCCGCGGGTTCCGGGGCAGGCGGTCGCGTCCGGCGACGAGGGAGAACACGATGATCAGGATCGGGATCCAGATCAGCAGCGAAATCTTCCCCACGGCCCCGCCGAGCGGGGTGGAGTTCTCCAGGTAGTCGGCCAGGGGCCCCGCCGTGATCACGATCGGGATGAGCGCGCCCAGGAAGATGGTCAGGGCTCCCGCACCCTGCCGCAGGGACTCGCGCAGGGGCAGCAGGTCGGTCTCGTCGGCCCTGGGGATGCCGTCCCTGCGCACGAAGTACGCGATCAGGGCGAACCTGAGCAGGATCTGGTAGGTCCCGGCCGCGAGCAGGCCCATGTAGACCTGGCCGGTGCTGACCATGCCCCCGGCGAAGCCGATCATGATGACCATGGAGGCGCTGGGGGGCAGGGCCGCGCCCATCCCCCCGTTGCCGGCCATCACCGTGGCGGCGCGGGTGGGGGACCACCCCGTGCGCACCATCCAGGGGCCGGTGAAGGAGCCGCTGGAGGCGGTGTTGGCGGAGTTGGACCCGGACAGGGCGCCGAAGACCGCGGAACCGGCCGTGTCGATGAAGGCGGGGCCGCCGCGGACGCGTCCGAAGAGGGAGTTCAGGATGGCCAGGATCCGCTGGATCAGGCCCGTGACGTCGATCAGGTAGGCCATGAACACGAAGGCCAGGGCCGCGTAGAGCACCTCGTGGGTGAGGGCGTCGACCAGCCCCCGCAGCAGGTACGCGGGCGCCTGCGCCCCGGCGAACAGCGCGGTGACGACCAGTCCGAGCAGCATCGCCTCGCCCATGTTCCGTTTGAACACGACGTTCCAGACGATGATCACGGCGATGAAGGCCGCCAGGGCTAGGAGTGCGATGGGCATGGGTGGACCTTCGGGAGGGGAGTCGGGGAGTGGTGGCGGCCGGGTGCGGCGGGGGACGGATCCGGCCGGAAACCGGCGGGGCGGGCGCTCACCGGCGTTCCGCCCGGATGGCGCCGCGGCGGCGCTCCTCCTCCGCGACGACCTCGCGGGCCGCGCGCAGGGTCTGCTCCGCCTCCAGGCGGGGGACGAAGAACACCCCGTCGCCGTCGGCGACCACGATGTCCCCGGTGGAGCAGACCGCGCCGCCCACCGAGACCGTCCGGCCCACGTGCCCGGGGCCGTCCTTGTAGGGTCCGGCGGGCGAGATCCCGGCCGCCCAGACGGGGAAGCCCAGGTCGCGGAGTTCGTCGGCGTCCCGGACCGCGCCGTCGACCACCATGCCGCGCACGCCCCGGTTGAGGGCGCGTTCGGCGATGAGCTCGCCCAGCAGGGCGCGTGAGGTGTCGCCCCCGCCGTCCACGACCAGGACGTCCCCCGGCCGCGCGAGGGCCAGAGCCCGGTGCAGGGCGCGGTTGTCGCCGGGGCGGGTCAGGACGGTGAGCGCCCGTCCGGTGACGCTCGCCCCGGGCCAGACCGGGCGGACCCGCGAGGAGACGAAGCCGAGCCGGTCGCGGCCGTCGCCGATGGCTGCGGTGGGGACACCGGCGTAGGCGTCGGCCAGCCCGCGCGCGTCCTCCCCGCCCGAGCGCGCCAGGAACAGGTGGCGGTCGGCGGCCCCGGTGCTCACCGGCGCCTCGACGCCCAGTTCACCGAGGAGTTCGACGCTGGAGCGGAGTTCGTGCGCCCTGCGCAGGGCGTGCAGGCGCGTGCCCTTGTCCAGGCGCTCCAGCGCGGAGGTGCCGTCGGCGAGCGCGTCGGCGACCTGTGTGCGCATCCACGCCTCCTCCCCCGCGGCCCTCCCGGCGTCCACGGCCTCGGTGATCAGGGCTCCCAGGCCCTTCATGAAGACACTGCGCAGCAGCTTGCGCCGTGACGCGGCCCCGACCTCGCCGCCGACGGGCTCGGCGTCGGAGCCCACCGCCCGGAGCAGCCGGGCGGCGTCCCCGGAGGCGGGGCCGGAGAGCAGGACGTTGACCTCGGCGCCGTACCTGAGCACCGAACCGATGATCGCACCGTCCACGACCTGGGCGGATTCCCCCAGGACCGCCTCCACCTCGGTCTTGGTCGCCGGGGCGGCGGCGTTGAGGTCCACGTACACCGCGTCACGGCGCAGCACCGGCCGTGCGTCCTCGGCCGCGGTCACCGCGTACGCGGCCGTGGTGAGGCTGAGGACCAGGTCGGCGTCGGCGACCGCCTCGCCGGTCGAGGCGGCCCGCGCCACCCCCTCGGGCGTCCGCGCCTCCGGCGAGGGGTCGTAGCCGACGGTCTGCCAACCGGCGGCCGCGAACGCGCCGGCGTAGATGGCACCGGCTTCTCCGAGCCCGAGCACCGCGACCTTCATAATCCCACCCTCTATCATTGAGTGATAGTTTCTGTTGCCTGTTGATAGCGAGTGTGACCTGCGACGCTTCGCGGTGTCAACCTGCCGGAAACCCGTCCGCTACGTTGAGGGGAGGGCGGCGATGCGCGCATCGCCTTGGGGACGGGCACATCGGCCCCCTCCCGGGACAGGGCGAACGACGACGGAAGGGCGGGCGAGGGCACGGATGGGAGCGACGGCTGGGGGTGGCAACCAGGGGCGCACCCTGGACCGGGCTCTGGACGTGCTGGAGTGCCTGGAGCGGGCGCGCGGCCCCCTGCGGCTCAGCGACATCGCGCGGGAGAGCGGGCTCCACCTCGCCACGACGCAGCGCACCGTCAACCAGCTCGTACGGCGCGGATACGTCCAGCAGGAGCGCCTGGGCTACTCGCTCGGGCCGGTGGTGCTGTCCCTGGCGCACTCCTTCGTCGTCAACGACCGCCTCTGCAGCGTCGCGACGCCGATCCTCACCGAACTGTCGGCCACGACCGGTCTGACCTCGTCGGTCTACGTGCGCTCGGGACAGGAGCGCATCCTCATCGCGCGCGTGGACGGAGCCGACCCGCTGCGCTACCAGTTCCCCATCGGGCGCAGGGTGCCCCTCAACATCGGCGGCGGCAAGGTGCTGCTCAGCGACTGGGACGACGAGGAGCTCGACGCCTACCTCGCCGACCACGCCGAGGTGCGCCTGGCCTCGGGCAGAACCCAGGACGCCGCCGACCTCCGGGCGCAGATCGAGCGGATCCGGGAGGTCGGCTACCACCTCGCCGAGTCCGAGCGGGAGCCCGGCGCCCTCAGCCTGACCCGGCTGCTGTACGACTCCGAGGGCGAGACCCTGGGCGCCGTCAACCTGGTGACCACCAGTGACAGGACCAGCCCCGAGGAGCTGCTGTCCCAGCTTCCCGAGCTGTCACGGGGCGCCAACGCCATCGGGGTGCGCGCCTGAGGCGTCGCCCGCAGGGGGCGGGCGGCCGCGCTCGGGTCCCGGCCGGATAGGTTCCGGGCATGGACGACGACTGACCGGACCCGGGGTCAGTCGCGGTACAGCTCCGCCAGGGCGTCGGCGTAGCGCTCCCGGACGACCCGGCGCCGGAGCTTGAGCGAGGGGGTGAGCTCACCGGTGTCCGGGCCCCACTCGCCCGGAAGCAGCCGGTGGCGCCTGACACCCTCCGCGCGGCTGAACCGGGCGTTGGCCGCCGCGACCGCGCGTTCGGCCTCCGCCGCCACCTCGGGGTGGGCGACCAGCGCCTCCCAGTCCCCGCCGGTGTCGATGCCCCGGGCCGCCGCCCACACCGGAAGCGTCTCGCGGTCGGGTACCAGCAGCGCCACCAGGTAGGGCCTGCGGTCCCCGTGCACGTAGGCCTGGCCGACGATGGGGTGCTCCTTGAGGGCGTTCTCCACCGGCGCGGGCGCGACGTTCTTGCCCTGGGAGGTGACGATGAGCTCCTTCTTGCGGTCGGTGATCCACAGGTAGCCGTCCCCGTCGAGGCGGCCGACGTCGCCGGTGGCGAACCACCCCTCGGCGTCGGTGGCCGGGCGCACCGAACCGTCCGGCTGGAGGTAGCCGCCGAAGACCGACTCCCCCCGCAGCCACACCTCGCCGTCCTCGGCCACCCGCACCCGCACGCTCGCGAGGGGGCGGCCGACCGAGCCCAGCCGGAACCCGGTGGCGGGGCTGTTGACGGTGGCCACGCCCACGGACTCGGTGAGGCCCCAGGCGTCCATGACCACGATCCCGAACCCGGCCCAGAACCGCACCACGTCCAGCGGCATCGGCGCGGAGGCGCTGGATGCCCAGCCCACCCGGTCCAGGCCCACCTGGGCCAACAGGGGAAGCAGGACCTCGGCCCGGGCCCGCTCGAAGCGTTCCCCGAGTTCGGCGGGCACCTCCTCGCCGCGTTCGCGGTGGGCGACGTGCTCGGCGGCCACGGCCGTGGCCGCGTCCACGGCGGCGCGCGTCTCCTCGGGCATGCGGGCGAGCCCCGCGCGCAGGGCGGAGGCGAACTTCTCCCACACGCGGGGAACCCCGAAGAACTGGGGCGGGCGCACGTGCCGCAGGACCCCGGGCAGGTCCCGGAGGCTTTCGCACATCCACACGTGGGAGGCGCGGAAGACCGGCAGGTAGAGGCCGAGCATGCGTTCGGCGATGTGGGCCAGGGGCAGGTAGCACACGTGGTCGGGGTGCTCGGGGAGGGCGACGGCCGCGTCCAGGGCGGTGGCGTTGGCGAGCATGTCGCGGTGCGTGATGGCCACGCCCTTGGGGTCCCCGGTGGTCCCGGAGGTGTAGACGACGGTGAGCAGGTCGTCGGGGGTGAGGTCGCGCCAGCGTTCGAAGGCCGTGCCGGCGGGGGTGCTCTCCAGGAGGGCGTAGTCGGTGTGGCCGCGGTCGGGGTCGGCCCCGTCCACGACGACCAGCGCGGCGAGGGGTACCTCGGGGTCGGCGAGCAGGCCCTCCCACGCGGTGGCGGTCGCGGTGTCGCCCACCACGGCGAGGCGGGCGCGGCTGTGCCGGGCGACGTGGGCGACCTGTTCGGAGGCGGCGGTGTCGTAGACCGTGGTGGGAACGGCGCCCGCGTGGACGAGGGCGAGGTCGGACAGCCAGTGCTCGGGGCGGTTGCCCATCATGAGCAGGACGTGGTCGCCGGGTCCGACTCCCAGGGCGGCGTAGCCCTCGGCGAGCGCGGCGACGCGGTCGCGCACCCGCGACCAGGTCAGGGTGGTCCAGTCGCCGCCGTCCGGCGCGCGCCAGGACAGGGCGGGCGCGTCGGGGCGGTCGGCGGCGTTGCGGGCGAGCAGGCTCGGAAGGGTTCGTCCGGTGGGGGGCATGGGCGCTCCTGGGTCCGGGATCTCCGTGCACGGCCGACGGGGGTCGGGTGCACTCATCCCTACCCAGGAAACGGGTGCCCGCTCCGGGCGCCGAGGGGCCGGCGGCCCGGAGCGGGGCGGGCTCAGCGCTTGCGCGGGTGCAGGTGGCTGGTGACGGCCAGCCGGTTGTAGAGGTTCATCATGGCGATGCCGGCGATGAGCGCGGCCAGTTCCTGGTCCTCGAAGTGCTCGGCGGCGCCCTCGTAGACCTCGTCGGACACCCCGTGCTCGCCCAGGCGGGTGATCTCGTCGGTGAGCGCCAGAGCGGACCGCTCGGCGTCGGTGAAGATCTCACCGGCCTCGTACCAGGCGGACACCAGGAAGAGCCGCTGCTGGGACTCCCCCGCCTCCAGGGCGCGCTGGGTGTGCAGGTCGATGCAGAAGGAGCACCCGTTGAGCACCGAGGCGCGCAGCTTGACCAGTTCCAGCAGGGCGCCGTCCAGGTGCCCGGAGATGACCTTGTCGATCTCGTCCAGCTTGCCGTAGACCTCGGGAAGCTTCTTCGCCCAGATCACGCGTTCTCTCGCCACGGGGGCCGCCCTCCTCGTCGAACACCTTCACCGTCCCGGCCGGGACCCGGACCACAACGCTACCAACGGGGTCCGGGCACCGCGGGGTCAAGGTCGAAACCGGAGACGGAAGGCCGGATTAAGGTATTTTCGTGTGGTTTTCGGCTTTCCGTAATCCAATCCGAGACATCAGAGCACAGAATTTCCCTTGTTTCTGCTTCACCGTTTCGCCAGCGGACACAGAGCGCGGACTGACGACCGAACCGAGGGGCCTGAGACCAACCCTCAAGCGGTGGCGCTCGCGTCAGCTTTCATAAGGCCTTGGTTTCCACGCTTTTGAGGGTTGGGGATGTGTGGTCGCGCCCTCCCCGCCCCCACGGGCTGGCGTGAGCGCGAACGCCCCCACCACGAACGGACCGGCCGGGGCGCCTTCCCCGACCGGTCCGCCCTCCAGACGCGTCACTTCTCGGCGACGGGCTCCAGCACGAAGACCGGGATCTCGCGATCGGTCTTCTTCTGGTAGTCGGCGTAGTCCGGGAACGCCGCCACCGCGCGCTCCCACCAGACCGCCTTCTCCTCGCCCGTGACCTCGCGGGCCACCATGTCCTGGTTCACGGTCCCGTCCCGCAGCTCCACGTGGGGCTCGGCGAGGACGTTGAAGTACCAGACGGGGTGCTTGGGCGCACCGCCGAGCGAGGCGACGACGGCGTAGCGCCCCTCGTGCTCCACCCGCATCAGCGGCGTCTTGCGCAGCTTGCCGCTCTTGGCCCCGCGCGTGGTGAGCAGGATGACCCGCATTCCGCGCAGGGTCATCCCCTCCCTCCCGCCGGACCGCTCGATCTGCTCAACCTGGTTGCGCACCCACTCCGTCGGACTCGGCTCGTACTCGCCTTCGAGCGGCATGGAATCGTCTCCCTCGTCGTTGCTCGTCCTGACTGGCCGAACTGGCCCACAGCACTGCCAACATCACTTCCCCGCGGAGCTCGTCCGTACCACGTCAGTCGGGGGTGCGGGCGTCGTGGGTGAGCAGCGCCAGCTGCACCCTCCCGGACAGGTCCAGCTTGGTCAGCGCGCTGGACACGTGCGCCTTCACGGTGCCCATCGACATGTACAGCCGCTCGGCGATCTCGGCGTTGGACAGCCCGGCGGTCACCGCCTCGGCCACCTCGCGCTCGCGTTCGGTGAGCAGCGCCAGCCGATCCCGGGCTCGCTCGCGTCGCGAGGGCGCCTCGGTGCGCTCCACCGGATCGGTTCCGGCCACCCGGTCCATGAGCGCGCGGGCCACGCTGGGCGAGAGCACGGGCTCGCCCGCCGCCGCGCGGCGCACCGCCTCCACGATCCGCTCCGGCGCGGTGTGCTTGAGCAGGTACCCGGCGGCACCGGCCCGCAGCGCCCGCACCACGGTGGCGTCGGCGTCGAAGGTGGTGAGCACCAGGACCTGGGGCCCGCTCCCGTCGCCGCGCAGCGCCTCGGTCGCCGCGATCCCGTCCGTGCCGGGCATGCGCACGTCCATCAGCACCACGTCGGGACGGTGCTCGGCCACCGCCGCGGGCACCTCGGCGCCGTCCCCGGCCTCGCCCACGACCTCGATGTCCCCGCCACCGCTGAGCATGATCCGCAGACCGGAGCGGACGAGGGGGTCGTCGTCCACGAGCAGGACGCGCACGGGAGTGTTCACGGGCACCACTATGACACCTCCGCCGTCTCGGGCCAGGGCAGCGCGGCCAGCAGGCGGAACTCCCCGCCCTCGGGCCCGTGGCGCAGGGTTCCGCCGTCCAGGGCGACCCGCTCGGACAGGCCGGTCAGGCCCGCCCCGGCCCCGGGGATCTCGGCGGGCGCCACCCCCACCGGCAGCGGGTTGACCACCGACACCTCCAGGCCGCGACCGGGGGCACCGCTGATCCGCACGTCCACCCGGGCCCCGGGCGCGTGCTTGCGGGTGTTGGTCAGCCCCTCCTGGACCAGCCGGTAGGCGGTGCGGCGCACCTGGCCGGGCGGTTCGGCTCCTTCGGGAACGTCGTGGACGGACCGCACGCGCTGCCCCGCCCGGACCGCCTCCTCCACCAGACGGGTCACCTCGGCCAGGGCGGGCGGCTGGGGCGCGGCGGTGCCCGCGTGGTCGCCCTCCTCCCCCGGGGCGGTGTCGGCCGCGCGCAGCACCGACAGGACGCCGCCCAGTTCCTCCAGCGCCTGGTGGGCGTTGTCGCGGATGACGCGCACGGCCGCGCCGAGTTCGGCGTTCTCCAGCGGCGGCGCCTCGCCCCGCTCCGCGCGCTCGGTCCGGTAGGCGAGCGCACCGGCGTGCACCGACAGCAGTGACATGCGGTGGGCGACCACGTCGTGCATCTCGCGGGCGATGCGCTGGCGCTCCTCGGTCCGGGCCGCGGCCAGGCGCCGCCCCCGGTCCTCGCGTTCGCGCCGCACGTCCGCGCGCAGCCGCTCGATGAGCTGGCTCCGGGTCCGGATGGCCACACCCCAGCCGATACTGCCCGTGAAGAGCAGTGCGGCGATGATCAGGACGACGACGCTGTCGCCGCGGGTGGGCGGGACCATGACGATCCAGGGCAGGCCCAGGATGAGGCTCGCCATCGCCGTCACCACGGCCTGCCGCCAGGGTCGGCGGACGGCGAGGTTGAACAGGGCGACGACCAGGGCCGCGGTCACCGAACTGGACGCGCTCTGGACCAGGCACAGCAGGACGGCCACGCCCAGGGGGTGGCCGCGGCGCCACCACAGCGCGAGGCAGCCGACCGCGCCCAGGGCGAGGTCCGGGAGGACGAGCCAGGAGGGCACGTACGGGTGCAGGCCCACGCTGTAGGCCAGGACGTAGTAGGCCCACACCAGCCCGGCGACGAGGAAGAGCAGGGCGTCCGCCGCCCATCCCCGCGGGCCCCGGCGCTCCCCGGTCGCGCTGCCGGACGCGGTGCCGCCGTCCGCGGCCGGTGTCGTGTCCACGTGGCTCCCCCTCCCTCACGCCAAGAGTAGGACGGCCGCACCCGCGCCGCCTCGGCCGACGGGCCGCCGCACCGGAGCGGACCTGGCCGACCGGACAGGCGGCCGTGACCGTTCGGCGGATGCGCCCGGAACGGGAACGCGGGGAGGGTGGCGGTATGAGTGAGAACGCGCCCGCCCTGGAGATGGACGGGCTGACCAAGGTCTTCAACGGCACGACGGCGGCGGACGGCGTGAGCCTGTCCGTGCCGCGGGGAGCCATGCTCGGGCTGGTCGGCCCCAACGGGGCGGGCAAGACCACCTCGCTGTCCATGGCGGTGGGGCTGCTGCGCCCCGACGCCGGGACGGCCCGGGTGCTGGGCGTGGACGTGTGGGCGGACCCGGTCGGGGCCAAGCGCCTGCTCGGCGTGCTGCCCGACGGCCTGGCCCTGCCCGAGCGGCTGACCGGCGGGGAACTGCTGAACTACTGGGGGCAGCTGCGCGGGCTGGGCCGGGAGGTGACGCGGGCGCGCGCCGAGGAGCTGCTGCGGGTGCTGGAGCTGGACCGGGCCGAGGGGGACGGGGTGCTGGTGGCGGAGTACTCCACCGGCATGCGCAAGAAGATCGGGCTGGCCACGGCGCTGCTGCACGCGCCCGAGGTCCTGGTCCTGGACGAGCCCTACGAGGCCGTGGATCCGGTCTCGGCGCGGGTGCTGACCGCGATCCTGCGCAGGTTCACCGACGGCGGCGGCACGGTGGTGATCTCCAGCCACGTGATGGCGCTGGTGGAGCAGCTCACCGACCGGGTGGCCATCATCGCCCGCGGCCGGGTGCTGGCCGACGGGGCGCTGGAGGAGGTGCGCGGCGTGGACACCACCCTGGAGGACACCTTCGTGCGGCTGGTGGGCGCACGCGAGATGGAGGAGGGTGAGCTGGCGTGGCTGGCCTCCTGATCCGGTTGAAGTTCACCCTGCTGCGGCACTCGGTGACGGGGATGCGGCTGTTCGGGATCGCCCTGGTCGTCGGCGGGACCGCGCTGACCTGGTACCTGGCGGTGGCGGCGGCCTCGGACGGCGTGCGCGCGGACCTGCTCTGCCTGGCGTTCGCGGTGTGGGCGGTGGGCTGGATGCTCGGCCCCACCGTCGCCAACGGCACGGGTGTGCTGCGCTCGCAGTACTTCGCGCTGCTGCCCCTGGACCGGCGCCGGGTGGGCGCCCTGCTGCTGGTGACGATGTTCGTGGACGTCGGTCCCGCCGTCACTCTGCTGGCGCTGGGCGCGCTCGTGTGGCACGCGCTGGCGCTGGACCCGTCCGCGCTGGTGGTGGCGGTGCCGGGGGTCCTGGTGCTGTGGGTGTTCGTGGTGACGCTGTCCCGGCTGGTGTTCCGGGCGCTGGGCGCGGCCATGCACTCGCGGCTGGGCATGGAGATCGCGTCGGTGCAGTGGGGGCTGATCCTGGTCGGACTCTTCTTCGGGTGGATCGCGGTGCAGCCCGCGTTCCAGGCGACGCTGAGCCTGCGCGAGAACGGTCTGGGCGAGGGCGTGGTGGGCACCGTGCTGGCGGCGCTGCCGACCTCGTGGCCGGTGCTGGCCGTGCAGGCCGCCGCGGCCGGTTCCTGGCCCGCGGCCGCGGCCTGGCTGGGCGGGTTCGCCCTGCTCACGGCGGCGATGGTGACGGTGACCTGCGTGCTGCTGGCGCCCCGGGTCGCGGCGCGCGGGGTTCGGCGGCGCCGCGGCCCCGGGGGCGGTGCGCTCACGCGCCGGGCGTTCGCGCTGCTGCCGGACTCCCCCCTGGGCGCGGTGGTCGCCAGGGAGCTGCGCCAGTGGTGGCGCGACCCGTGGCGGGGCCTGGAGCTGCGGGCGTCGCTGTGGGCGGCGCTGTTCACGGGCCTGCTGGCCTGGCCCACCGACCTGTACGCGTTCTTCTCCCCGTTCGCGGGGGTGATCGCGGCCTTCGTCATGGCGCTGGCCACCTCGAACATGTACGGGCACGACGGCACGGCGCTGTGGCTGTCGGTGGTCGGCCAGGACCGGGACACGCTGCGCGCGGACGTGCGCGGCCGCCAGATCGCGATCCTGCTGCTGATCGCCCCTGCCGCGACCGTGCTGAGCGCGGTGTTCATCGTGGCCGCCGGAGCCCACTGGGCGTGGCCGCTGGTGCTCACGGGGCTGGCGGCGTTCTTCGGGGTGGGCAGCGGGCTGGCGCTGCTGCTGTCGGTGGTGGCGCTCTCCCCCGGCGTGGACCCGCAGCTGCGGGTGGACGCCAACGACTCCGGCGACAACACGGTGCAGGTGTGGATCGCGCTCGCGGCGCTGCCGGTGCTGTGCGCGCCCTCGGTGCTGGCCGCCGTGTTCCTGTCTCTGTGGGGCCTGCCGTGGCTGGCGGTGCCGGTGGGTGTGCTCAACGGGGGGTTCGTGGCCTGGCTGCTGGGCCGCGTCGCCTACCGGAGGTTGGAGGCCCGGCTACCGGAGACCTTCACCCGGATCCGCTACGGCCGGGAGGTCGCGCTCCAGACCGTGCCGGAGCGCGGCGGCTGGCTGGACCGCCTGGAGCGCTCGGCGATCGAGGGCAACTCCGAGACCAAGCCCACGGGCTCCTGAGGGGTCGGCGGCCGTGCGACCCGGGACGGGGGCCGCGCGGCCGCCTTCCCACGTGCGCGGGCAGCGCCCGGCGGGACCGTCCTCCCACCGGCGGGACGAGCTGCTCCCCCACGGCGAGGGCTTCCCGTCAAAGGGCCGCCCCCGGCGGGACCGGCCGCCCACCCCACCGACTCGGCCCTTCCTCCCGGCGGCGCCGGACACCGCACCGCCAACCCCCGTAGCTGACGGGAGCCCGCATTACGGGTGCGACCGGATGCGCTCGACGCCTGGCGGCGCCACGGGGCACCGCCTCTTCCCCGGACATCCGCCGTCCTCATGGCTGTCGGGAGCCCGCGCCCCGAGTGTGACTGGGTGCACTCAGTGCTTCGTTGCACTTTGTGCAACCACCTCCGTAATGTGGAGACGTGGACAATCAGCACGAACCGCCCCCACGCGACCGGCGTGAGGCACTGAAGTCACGCCACCGCCGCGCCATCGTGGACGCGGCCACCGCGCTGATGACCGAACGCGGGGACACCGGCTTCACCGTCGACCAGCTCTCCGAACGGGCCGACGTCTCCCGAAGGACCGTGTTCAACCACTTCAGGTCCCTGGACGACATCGTCCTGGAGGTGTTCGGCGAGATGCTGGAGGCGTTCGTCGACAGCATCGAGGCCAACCTCCCCGCCGTCACCGGCGACCGGGCGGGCAACATGTTCGACGAGCTCGCGGCGGCGATCCGCCGGACCGACCTGGTCACCCCGATCACCCGGCTCAAGCGCCTCCTCCGGCAGCAGGGGAACGAACCCGCCCCGAGCCAGTCGGCGCTGTTCGAGCGGGCCATCAACGACCTGAGCGTCCGCCTGGCGGCCATCATGACGCGCCGCCACCCGCACGCCGACCCGCTCGTGGTCGACCTCATGTGCGGCGCGGTCATCAGCGGCGGCGCGATCACGGTCCAGCGCTGGGAGCGGACCACCGGAGGGGTCGACAACGACGACTCCCGCCGGGTCTGGGCCGATCTGCTGGACCGCATGCTCGCCGTGACCCGTGACGGCTACGGGAACGCCGGATCACCCACCTCCTGAGCGCACACGCGCTCCCTCCCACCCACTCCGTTTGCAGGAACCATGGCTGAATTTCTCTACAGACTCGGGCGTGCGTGCGCACGTCGCGCCCGAACCGTCATCGCGGTCTGGCTGGCCCTCCTGGTGGCCTCCGGCACCGCCTTCTTCCTCTTCTCCGGTGAGCTGGAGGACAGCTTCTCCATCCCGGGGACGCCCACCGACGAGGTGGAACAGCTCCTGTCGCAGGAGTTCTCCGGGATGGGCGGCGGCGCGGGCACCGTCGTCTACCAGACCGAGGACGGCTCGGACTTCACCCGGGAGCAGCGGGAGGCGATAGCCGACCGGGCCGAGCAGGCCGCCGGGCTCTCCGGCGTGGAGGACGTGATCGACCCGTTCGCCACGGAGGAGCAGCGCGCCGACCAGCAGCAGGAGCTGGAGGAGGGCCGCGACGAGCTGGAGAGCGGCCTGGAGGAGCTCGAAGCCGGTCAGGCCGAGCTCGACGCGGGCCGCGAGCAGGCCGAGGCCGCCGGGATGATCGACCAGGCCGGCCCCGGGCTCGACGCCGAACAGGTCGTGATCGACCAGAACCGCGAGGAGCTGGAGGCGGGCCTGGAGGAGCTGGAGCGGGGCGAGGCCATGCTGGAGATGGCCTCCGAGATCCGCTCGGTCTCCGAGGACGGCGACACCGCCCTGGTCCGCGTCGCCTTCACCGACAGCCAGACGGAGATCACCCCGGAGACCCGCGACGCCGTCATGGAGGTCTTCGAGAGCGACCCCGTGCCCGGCACCACGGTCGACTTCGGCAACGACATGGCCATGACCATGCCCTCCCTGGTCAGCACCGCCGAGGTGATCGGCGTGATCGTGGCTGGCGTGGTCCTGGTGGTCATGCTGGGCACCCTGGTGGGCGCGGGCCTGCCGATCCTGACCGCGCTCGTCGGCGTCGGTGTGGCCACCCTGATCGCGATGTCGCTGTCCGGGGTGCTGGAGATGGCCTCGGTGACACCGATCCTGGGCCTGATGCTGGGCCTGGCCGTCGGTATCGACTACGCGCTGTTCATCATCAACCGGCACCGCCGCCAGCTCAAGCAGGGCGTCGACGTCGGTTCCTCCATCGGCCTGGCCAACGGGACCGCGGGCAACGCCGTGGTCTTCGCGGGCACGACCGTGCTCATCGCGCTGCTGGGCCTGAACCTGACCGGGATCGGGTTCCTGGGCCTGATGGGCAGCGTGGCCGCCGTCTCCATCGCCATCGCCGTGTTCATCGCGATCACGCTCGTTCCGGCGCTGCTGTCGCTGGTGGGCGCGCGCATCCTGTCGCGCCGCGAGCGCGCCCGCCTCGCCGGGAGCGCCTCCGCCTCCGGCCGGGGCGCGCACGAGGCGGAGCGGGTCAAGCCGATGTCGACCGGCCGCGCGCTGGCCCAGGCCGCGGTGGCCGTGATCGCCCTGGGCGTGGTCGCCCTGCCCGCGCTGGACCTGCGCCTGGGCATGCCCGACGGCTCCTCCGAGCCCACCGACTCCACCCAGTACCGGGCCTTCACCGCCGTGGAGGAGAACTTCGGCGCGGGGCAGAACGGCACGCTCCTGGTCGTGGCCGAGCTGACCGGCGGACCCGACGAGGAGTCCGCGGAGCGCAACGCCGAGGAGGAGCAGGCGCTGGTCGCCGAGGAGATCTACGCCCACGACGACGTGGCGGCGGTGGCCCCCGTCGGCGTCTCCGAGGACCACACCCTGGCCATCTTCCAGGTCGTGCCCGTCGAGGGCCCGGCCAGCGCCTCCACCGAACAGCTCGTGCACACCCTCCGCGACATGGAGCCGATCGAGGGCACCGGTCCGCTGGGCGTCGCGGGCATGGCCAGCGGCAACATCGACATCTCCGAGACGCTGAGCGACGCGCTGCCGACCTACCTCACGGTGGTCGTGGGCCTGTCCCTGGTGATCCTGCTGCTGGTGTTCCGGTCGGTCTTCGTGCCGGTCGTGGCCACGCTCGGGTTCATCCTGTCCTTCTTCGCCGCGCTGGGCGGCGTGGTGGCCGTCTACCAGTGGGGCTGGCTGGGCGGCCTCTTCGGGCTGGAGAACACCGGACCGGTGCTGAACTTCCTGCCGACGCTGCTGGTCGGGATCCTGTTCGGCCTGGCCATGGACTACATGCTCTTCATCGGCACGGGCATGCGCGAGGCCTACGTGCACGGTTCGCCCTCGCGGCTGGCCGTGGTGCAGGGCTTCCGTGCCGGACGCTCGGTGGTCACCGCCGCCGCGATCATCATGATCTCGGTGTTCGGCGGATTCGTCTTCTCGCACAGCGTCATGATCAGCTCGATCGGCTTCGCGCTCGCCTTCGGCGTGCTCATCGACGCCTTCGTCGTGCGCATGGCGCTGATCCCCGCGCTGATGCACCTGGCGGGCAACGCCGCGTGGTGGCTGCCCGGCTGGCTCGACCGGATCCTGCCCGACATCGACGTGGAGGGCGCCTCACTGGAGCGCCGCCACCCGCGTGAGCAGGGGGCCGGGACCGGCGGGGACACCGACGGCGACGGAACCACCGGCGACGCGTCGGCCGCCGGGGACACGGGTTCGCCCTCCCGCAAGGAGGACGACACGGACCGGGTGTCCTCCGAGCGGCGCTGAGGCGCACGCGTTCCAGGGGCCCGGGGGCGGTGGCGACCGCCCCCGGGCCCCTCGCGCTCAGTCCCGGTTCCCGACCCTGTCGAAGACGCCGGTCAAACCGTCCAGGAAGGCCGAGAGCGCGAGTTCGAAGCTCGCGTCGTCGATCTCGGCGGCGTGCTCGGGCAGCCGGTGGGCCTGGGACAGGTTCGGGTAGCGGTCCCGGTAGACGCGCACGTCGTCGTCGAACCCGCGCGCGAAGGAGTTGGTGGCGGCCCCCACGACCAGGTACTTGGTGGAGGCGCCGATCATCGTGGCGTAGCGGGGCGGCCATCCGGCGCCCACCAGGCCGCCGTGCACCGCGTCGGCGCGGCGCAGCGCCTCCTCGCGGCGCCCGGGCCCGGAGGAGACCACCGGCAGCAGGTGGGGGTGCTCGGCGAGGGCGTCGCGGTAGGAGCGCGCCCAGACGGTGAGGCCCCGGCGCCAGTCCCCGCCCTCGAACCCCGAGACGTCGATGCGCGAGGTGACCTCGTCCGCCACCTCGGTGAGCAGCTCCTCCTTGGTGCGGTAGTGGCTGTAGAGGGAGGCCGCCTGCACGTCGAGCTCCTGGGCGAGCTTGCGCATGGACAGGCCGTCCAGCCCGTCGCGGTCGATGAGCGCGAGAGCCGCGCGGCGGATGCCCGGACGGCTCAGGATCGGCGTCTTGGGTCGGGCCACGGAGGGGTCCCCTTCTCCACTGCGGCGGACGAACCGGACCCTCCGGCGTCCGGCCCGATCATCGCACGTCGGCTCACCGTGTGCGGCCCCTCGGCGGTGTCCGCGCACCCGGGAGCCCGCCTCCGGCCCCGCGCGACCCGGTGCTGGCGTCTGCCGGAACCGGGCCACGCACCCGTCTCCTCCCGTTCCGCCGCACCTCTTGCACGCACCCCGGGCGAGACCGTACCCTCAAACCGAACGCCGTTAGGTTACTGGGGAGACAGGCCGTGATCGATTTCTCACTGAGCGATGAGCAGCGCGCCGTCCGCGACTGGGTGCGGACCTTCGTGGAGCGGGAGCTGATGCCGCTGGAGAACGACGTGCTGCGCCGCGAGCGCCAGGGGCAGCCGCCCGGCCTCAACGCCGAGGAGCGCACCCGGCTGCGCGAGCTGGCCCGCAAGTCCGACTTCTGGGGCGTGGAGACCCCGGTGGAGTACGGCGGCATGGGCCTGGACCCGGTCACCGCCGCGATCATCGAGATCGAGCTGGGCAGGACCTTCCTGACCTTCAAGTTCGGCGGCGAGGCCGACAACATCCTCTACCACGCCAACGAGGAGCAGAAGGAGCGCTACCTGCTGCCCACCATCGCCGGTGAGCGCCGCTCCTGCTTCGCCATCACCGAGCCCGGCGCGGGCTCCGACGCCAAGGCCATCCGCACGCGCGCGGTCCGCGACGGCGACACGTGGGTGGTCAACGGCGAGAAGACCTTCATCACCGGCGGCAACGAGGCCGACTTCGCCATGGTCTTCGCGGTCACCGACCCGGACAGGGGCGCCGACGGGGGCGTGACCTGCTTCCTGGTCGACCGCGAGGCGGGCTGGACCTCCGAGCCCATCGACACCATGGGCGAGCGCCGCCCGGCCTCCCTGGTCTTCCAGGACGTGCGCGTGCCGCACGAGAACATCCTGGGCGAGGAGGGCCGCGGCTTCGAGCTGGCCATGAAGTGGATCGGCAAGGGCCGCTACCTGCTGCCCGCCCGCGCGCTCGGCAGCTGCGAGCGCCTGCTGGACATGGCGATCGAGTACTCGCGCACCCGCGAGACCTTCGGGGCGCCCATCGCCGACCGGCAGGCCATCCAGTGGATGATCGCCGACTCCCAGACCGAGATCGAGGCGCTGCGCCTGCTGGTGCTGCACGCCGCGTGGCAGGTGTCGGTGGGCCGGGACTCGCGGCACGCCCAGTCCATCGCCAAGCTCTTCGGCGGTGTGAAGGCCAACGAGATCGTCGACCGCGTGATGCAGATCCACGGCGGCATGGGCTACACCCGTGAGCTGCCCATCGAGCGCTTCTACCGCGACGTGCGGCTGCTGCGCATCTTCGAGGGCACGGACGAGATCCAGCGCCGCACGATCGCCCGCGACCTGCTCAAGGGCCACGTCAAGGTGGGCGCAACCCTGGGCTAGCGGCGGGACGAGGGGCCCGTGCCGCACGTGGGAGCGCGGCACGGGTCCCTTCCGCACGCGTGTGCCCGGAGCGGGCACGTCCGCCCCGGCCGGAGCGGGTATGTGCCCCTGACCGGCGCGGGCGCGTGTCCCGACCGGTCGCCGCGGGGACGTCCGGTGCGGTGCACGGGGGCTCCGGCCCGCCGTGACCTTGCTCCTGGCACCACCGTCAGCGCCGAGGGCGGCGCTGGGAGCAGGATCATCCCGGCGGGTGCTGGGAGCCCCGGCAGACGCAGGGAGTCCCGGCGGGCCCGGGCGTCACAGCAGGCGTGGACGCCAGACGCGACGGCCCTAGCTGACGCCGACCAGGTCGCAGACGAAGATCAGGGTCTCGTTCGGCGCGATGGCGCCGGGGGCGCCGCGCTCGCCGTAGGCCAGGTGCGGCGGGATGACCAGCTTGCGGCGGCCGCCCACGCGCATGCCCAGGACGCCCTGGTCCCAGCCCGCGATGACCTGGCGCGCGCCGAGGCGGAAGCTCAGCGGGGTGCCGCGGTTCCAGCTCGCGTCGAACTCCTCGCCGCTGGAGAAGGCGACGCCCACGTAGTGGACCTGGACGGTGCTGCCGTGGCCCGCCTGGGCGCCTTCACCGACCTGGATGTCGGTGACCTCCAGCTCGGCGGGCGGCGGGCCCTCGATGAAGTCGATCTCGGGACGCTCAAGCGCCATGGTGGTACCCCTCGTGTGGTCACAGTGAACAGAGGGGCCCAGGCTATCGGTGCACGGGAACCTCCTGGAGCAAAACGGACGCCCCGCCCGGGTGCTCTGTGGCGCGCTCGCGCTGCCCTGACGCGGTCTCCGGCCCGAGTTCCGGAGTCCGGGCCCTGGAATGTGAGATCTGGAGGCTGGGACCTGGAGCCTGAGGTCTGGAGGCTGGGGAATGGGCTCTGGAACCTGGGGTCTGGAATCCGGGGTCTGGGAATCAGGGCCTCGGTTCTCAGGCCCGGAGCCTCGGGTCTCGAAACCCAGGTGTGGGAACCCGGGTCTGGGGTCTGGGGTCGAGAAACTCGGGCTTGGGGTCTCAGGTCCGGGGAGTCGGGTCCCGGGCCTCGGATCCCGGGCCTCGGGCGTGGAACCTCGGGTTCCGGATCTCCGCTGTGGAGTCCGGGGTGTGAGGTCTCGGGTCTTGGATCTCTGGTGCGGGGTCTCGGACGCCCGGTCTCGGCTGTGGGATCTCGGGTGTACGGTCTCGGGTCCGCAGGCCCAGGTCTCAGATCTCGCCGACGGTGGCGGCGATGACGTGGCCGTGGCCCTCGACCTTGATCGGCCCGCTGTCGGCCTGCACGAACACCGACTCACCGCGCTGGAGGGTCATCCCCTGACCGACCTCGGCGACCAACTCCACCTGCCCGTGCAGGGCGAGCAGCACGGTCGGCCCCTCCCCCGGCAGGTGGGCCGTGATGCGGCCGGGGCCGATCTCGTGCAGCGCGAACTCCGGGGCGGCCGTGCGGAACTCCCGGCGCCCCTCGCAGACCCCGGGTCTGGCGTAGGGGATGGGCAGCACCGAGAAGTCCACCACGTCCAGCAGTTCGGGCGCGTCCACGTGCTTGCCGGTCAGCCCGGCGCGCAGCACGTTGTCGGAGCTGGCCATCACCTCGACCGCGGTGCCCTGGAGGTAGGCGTGCATGTTCCCCGCGGGCAGGAACAGGGCCTGGCCCGGCCAGAGCGTGACCCGGTTGAGCAGCAGGGCGGCCACCGCGCCGGGGTCGCCCGGGTAGCGCTCGGCCAGGTCGGCGACGATGGCGCCGTGGGATCCGCGCGGGCCGGAGTCCGACCACTCGCGCACGAAGTCGTCCAGCAGCCGGGCGCGCTCGCCCTCGGTGAGGGTGAGCAGGCGGGTGAGGGCGCCGCGCAGCGCGGTTCCGGCGTCGGTCAGGGCGAGGTCGCCGCGCAGCGCCACGGCCAGTTCGCAGGTGAGTCCGCGCAGGTCGGCGCGGGCGGCGGCGGGTTCGCGGAAGCCGCACAGCGCCTCGAAGGGCTCCAGGGCGAGGAGAAGTTCGGGCTTGTGGTGGGGGTCGCGGTAGTTGCGGTGGGGGGCGTCCAGGGGGATGCCCGCGCGTTCCTCGGCCTCGAACCCGGCGCGGGCGCGGACGGCGTCGGGGTGGACCTGGAGGGACAGGGGCGCCTCGGCGGCCAGGACCTTGAGGAGGAAGGGCAGCCGCCCGCCGAAGCGCTCGGCGGTGCGCCGCCCCAGGACGCGGTCGGGGTTGTCGGCGATGAGGCCGGGCAGGGGGCGCGGACCGTCCTCGCAGTGCGCCGTGCTGGGCGCGCCGTGGTGGGCCCCCAGCCACAGTTCGGCCTGGGGCGTGCCGTCGGGTTCGGCGCCCAGCAGCCGCGGGATGGCCGTGCGCGCTCCCCAGGCGTAAGGCCTTACCTGGTTGGTGAGCCTGTGCATGCGCCCCCCGCTTTCCCGTCTGCGTGTTCTCACCCCGTGGACACCCCGGCGAGGCTGCAACAGTCTCGTGGAGGGCGCTGTCCCGGTCGACACGGCGCGCCCCGCGCCTTGAGGTAGTGCACACTTCACCTCGCGGGGTGGGCGGGCACCCCACGAACACGGGTACCGGCTGCGGCAACGAAGTTACTGGGAAGTAAACCATGATCGGAAGCACGTGAACAGCGCCACATCCTGACCTCCTCCTCTTCCGCCCGGCGAGGCGCCGGACCTCCCGCGACGCGGCGGGAACCCCGTGCCGACCGCCCGTGGAGGCGACCGGCCGCCACCGGGCGGACGTGCGGCTCACGGGCCCCGCGCTCCCCCGGCGGGGTTCCGCCATTGTCCCGCAGCGGCGCCCGGGGTGCCACGGCCCGCCCCTGGAGCGGCCTCCCCCGCCGCGCCGCCGAGGCCCTCCTCTCCCCCTCTCCCCCTGGGAGACCGGGGTACCCGACGGACGGACGACCGGTTAACGTGCACTGGTCGTGTTTGTTCCCCGACGTGTGAGGCGGACACTTGAGGCTGCGCCAGGGCGGACCAGCGGACCTGTCAGCGGTACTGGAGACCTTCGACGCCACCGTGGCGTGGCTGGTCGAGCACGGGCGCTCCGCGCAGTGGGGCGACCGCCCCTGGTCACAGGATCCCCGACGGGTCGCGCGCGTGAAGGAGCTGGTCGCCGAGGGCCTGTGGGTGGCCGAGGTCGGGGACGGCACGGCCGGGTTCCTCACCGTCACCGAACGGGCTCCCGGCTACGCGCCGCGGGTGCGCGAACGCGAGCTCTACGTCCACCTGCTGCTGGTCTCGCGCGCCTACTCCGGGCGCGACGTGGGCGGCAAGCTGCTCTCCTTCGCCCGCAGGCGGGCGCGCGAGCGCGGAATCGGGCTGGTGCGGGTGGACTGCTGGGCGGGCGGGGACGGGGCCCTGGTGCGCTACTACGAGGGGCAGGGGTTCACCCCGGTCGAACGGGTGCCGGTGGGCGGCACCGAGGTCCAGATGTTCGAGTACCGGGTCTGAACCGACCCGACCGGCCCGGACGGCGGACGTTCAGCGCTCGCGGCGCGCCTTGTCGGAGGCCTCCACCAGGCGGTCGATCATCCGCTGCGTCAGCGCCGGGTCGGGCTGGGGCAGCCCGGCGATCGCCGCCATGTACAGCCCGTCGCCCGCGCGCAGGATGATCTCGGCCAGGACCGGGTCGGTGAGTTCCTCGTGCAATAGGTCGCCCCAGCGGCTGAAGAGGCCCTGGACCGTGCGGACGGCCTCCTCGGGCATGTCCTCCTGGCCGCGCAGGGCCGCGATGACCGCCCAGTACAGCTCCCGTTCCTCGGGGCTGCGCGGCAGCGAGGTGCGCAGGAAGACGCGGACCACGCCCTCCTCCCCCTCCACGGCCTCCCGGAACTCCTCCTCCGCCAGCACGCGCAGGCGCTCGATGAGCCCGGTGAGCATGGCGGCCTTGGACGGGAAGTGGTACAGCAGTCCTCCCTTGGACACCCCGGCGTCACGGGCCACGGCCTCCAGGGTCACCGCGGAATAACCCTCACCGACGAGGATGTCCTGTAGGGAGTCGAGGATGCGGTCGCGGGTGTTCGAAGCGTTCACGATTGACACTGTACCGGCTGGACGGTACTGTACCGTCTGGACGGTTGAAGAGTCCCGGGAGTACGCCCCCGGTCGACCAGGCTTCCCGTCCTTCCGCCCGGCCGTTCGCCCTCCGCATCCCGCCGGTCCGAACGCGCCCTCACAGCCGTGCGGCGCGCACACAAGCGACACGTAACGAGGAAAGATGAGTTCCGCCCAGACCGGAAACGGCACCGTCGGCGCGGCGCCCGCCCTCGCGGGCCCGCGCGAATGGACCGCGCTCGCCGTCCTGGTCCTCCCGGTGATCCTGATCTCGGTCGACTCCACCGTGCTCGGGTTCGCCGTCCCCGCGCTCAGCGAGCAGCTGCGGCCCGACGCGGGCCAGCTGCTGTGGATCGTCGACGTCTACGGCTTCGTCCTTGCCGGACTGCTGATCACCATGGGCTCGCTCGGCGACCGCATCGGCCGGCGACGCCTGCTCATGATCGGTTCGGCCGCCTTCGGCGCGGCCTCGCTGCTCGCCGCGTTCTCACCCACCGCCGAGGTGCTCATCGCGGCCCGCGCCCTGCTCGGCCTGGCGGGCGCCTCACTGATGCCCTCGACCCTGTCGCTGCTGCGCAACATCTTCCTGGACCCGCGCCAGCGCCTGCTGGCCATCGCCCTGTGGGCGTCGGGGTTCTCCGGCGGCGCGGCGCTCGGCCCGATCCTGGGCGGCTGGCTCCTGGAGCACTTCTTCTGGGGCTCGGTGTTCCTGATCAACCTGCCGGTGATGGCGCTGATCCTGGTGCTGGTCCCGCTGCTGGTGCGCGAGTCGCGCAACCCCGACTCGGGCCGCCTGGACCCGCTGAGCGTGGTCCTGTCCATGGCCGCGATCCTGCCCGTCGTGTACGGCGTCAAGAACCTGGCCACCGAGGGCCTGGCGGTCGTCCCGGTCGTCTCCCTGGCGGTCGGCCTGGGCCTGGGCTACCTGTTCGTCCGGCGCCAGAAGGCCCTGGACGACCCGCTGATCGACGTGGGCCTGTTCCGGTACCGCGTGTTCAGCGTGGCGGTGGCCACCAACCTGATGATCGTGTTCTCGCTGGTGTCGTCGCTGTTCTTCCTGACGCAGTACCTCCAGCTGGTGCTGGGCGTCTCACCGATGCGGGCCGGTTTCGTGCTGGTGCCGGGCCTGGTGCTGTCGGTGCTGGCGGGGCTGGTGGCGGTGCGGCTGTCGCGCCACCTGAGTCTGGCCACGGTGATCGGCGGGTCCCTGCTGGTGACCGCGACGGGGTTCGCGGTCCTGGTCTTCGCGCCGCAGGGCAACGTGGTGACCGGTGTGGTGCTCGTGACGGCGGGCTTCGCGCTGATCGCCACCGGCTCCGGGTTCGCCGAGACGCTGACCAACGGCGCGATCATGGCGGCGGCCCCGCCCCAGCGCGCGGGCGCGGCCTCGGCGATCTCCGAGACCGCCTACGAGCTGGGCGCGGCGCTGGGCGTCGCGCTGCTGGGCAGTGTGCTGACCGCGTCCTACCGGGCGAACCTGACCGCCGTGGAGGGCGTGCCCTCTGGGGCCGTGGACGCCGCCCGGGAGACCCTGGGCGGGGCCGCGAACGCCGCCGCCGAGGTGGGCGGCGCCGCGGGCGACGCGCTGATGCTCGCCGCGCGGACGGCGTTCACCGACGGCATGCACCTGACCAGCGTCATCGCCGTGGTGATCGTCCTGGCCGCCGCCGCGCAGGCGTGGGTGCTGCTGCGCGGTCGGGGCAACCCGGCGGTGGAGCCGGTGGAGGGCCCCGCCGAGGGAGCCCTGGAGGAGACGGTCGAGGCCGTGGGCACCGCCGGGACCGCGGGGGCCACGGTGGCCGCCGAGGCCGCGGGCGCCGAGGAGGCCGGAGGGACCACGGGTGCCGGGCAGGAGCCCGCTCCGGTGGCCGCCGACCCCGCGGCCGGTGACACCCAGGCCGCGCCGGAGCGGAACCGCTCCGACGGCTAGCACGCGAGGGTCCGGGCCCCGGAAGGCGACGCCTTCCGGGGCCCGGCGCGTGTCCGCCCCTTCCGGGTCACACCCCTGGAGCCGCGCCGCGGGGTTCTGTACGGTCCCCGCATGAGAACGCGGTTCGGTCGCCCCGACGTCGTGGAGGCGGGAGGACCCCTGGTCAGGTCTCTGGACGGGGAGCGGGGGCGGCCGCCGGGCGGACGCGGGAGTGGCCTCTGAGCCGACGCCGGACCGGTCTCCGAGCGGACGCGGGGACGGTCTCAGGGCACGCGGAGCAGTTCCACCTCGCCGCCGTCCCAGTCCGGCGGCACCACCGCGTAGGCGTCGGCCAGCGCGGCGCCGCGCAGACTGCCCGGACGGTCGTGGCCCACCGGCCGCGCCCGGCCGCCGTCCAGGCGCACCGCGACCAGCCGGGTGTCCCTGGGGTGAGCGGTGACGGCGCCCTCCAGGACGGCTCGGGCCAGACCCGTTCCGGGGTCCGGGCGTCCGGTCATGGCGGCCAGCAGGGGGACCAGCAGGGTGGCCGCGGCGACCAGGGCGGCCCCGGGGTTGCCGGGAAGGCCCACGAACACGGTCCGGTCGGTGTGCGCGAGCAGCTGCGGGTGGCCCGGGCGGCAGGCGACCCCGTCCACCGCGACCTCGGCGCCCAGCTCCTCCAGGACCGAACGCAGGTGGTCGGCCGGCCCCCGGGACGAGGAACCGCACACCGCGACCACGTCGCCGTCCGCGCCCTCCAGCGCGTCGAGCAGCGGACGCCGCTCGTCGCCCAGGTGGCGCAGGGACGCGATCCGGCCGCCCGCGCGCTCGACGACCCCGGGCAGCGCCGGACCGATGGCGTCGCGCACACTGCCGTCGCCGGGCAGCCCCGATGTGGTGATCTCCTCACCGGTGACCAGGACCGAGACCCGGGGGCGCAGCACCGGCAGGGTGTCGTGGCCCAGGCTGGCGGCCAGACCCAGCGCGGCGGGGCCGACCACCGCTCCCCGTTCGAGCACGGTCTCGCCGGGGGCGGTCTCCTCCCCCGCCCAGCGCACGTGGCGGCCCGCCTCCGCGGGCCCGTCCACCGTCCCGTCCCGGACGGCGGCCAGCTCGTAGGGCACGACGCACTCCGCGTCCTTGGGCACACGGGCGCCGGTGGCGATCTCGACGGCCTCGCCCGGGCGCAGGCCCACGGGTGCCTCCGCCGCCCCGGCCAGCCGCCTGCCGACCAGCCGCCAGGGCCCCGGGCCCGACACCGCGAAGCCGTCCATGGCCGAGGCGTCGAAGGCGGGCAGGCCCGTCAACGCGTGCACGTCCGCGGCGAGGACGGCGCCCAGGGCGTCCTCCAGGGGGAGCTCCCGCGGAGCCGGGGGCCTGCCGCCGCCCAGGAGCCGGGCGGCCTCCCGCGCCCGCGGCCACGACCGGTGCCCGCCGTGTCCCCCGGTGCAGCCGCCCGCTCCCATACCCGTCTCCCCCTCGTCACGCCGGTGTCCTCCATTGTCCACCCGGGCGCATGACGCGGACGTCAACGTCCGCTCCGACGGCCCCGGCGCGTCCTCCGACAGCACGGCCGCCTACCCGCGCCGGGAGCGCCGAACCGGCCCCTCCCAGCGCCGATTTGCCGTCTGCCGACTTTCCGCTAGAGTTCTTACCAGCAGCACGGCGGGGCCCACGGGCCGGACGCCAGGCAGCAAGCGGACGTGGCTCAGCTGGTAGAGCATCACCTTGCCAAGGTGAGGGTCGCGGGTTCGAATCCCGTCGTCCGCTCGGAGGAGACGCGAGGTGCCCCGGCGCCTTACGTGCAACTCGGTGGAGTGGCCGAGAGGCGAGGCAGCGGCCTGCAAAGCCGTCTACACGGGTTCGAATCCCGTCTCCACCTCCCCATCGCTACACGCGGGCGGTTAGCTCAGTTGGTTAGAGCGCTACCTTGACACGGTAGAGGTCACAGGTTCGAATCCTGTATCGCCCACCAGCATCACCGCAGGTCAGAGGGTTTATCTGACATGTGAGCGAAGACCGGTCGGCCCAGACTGGGAGATATCTGGGAGATCGTCTTCGAAGCGGGTTCCTCTCGGAGCCCGCTTTCGCTGTTTCCACGGTAGTGCTCTCCGAGCGTCGGCGCCACGGCGAAGAGCCACGCGCGCTCCCGGGCCGTGAGAGCCGTCACGCTCCCCCCCACCGGTTCTCCAGCACGCTGAGTACACGCCGCCTCATCTGCGGGGTCACGTGCTCGTAGACCCGGGCCATCCCCGGCACCCGGTGCCCCAGCAGGACGCCCGCGCCACGTCTGGGCGAAGTCGCCGAAGGCGACCTCACAGTCCTCGGGGGAAATCCAGGTGCGGCGGCGCACCAAAACGAGCAGCAGTACCTGCTCACCGCCTCCCTCGGCGATGTCCTGCCGTGCAACGGTTCGGGTCTGCGGGTGGCCTACCGGGTGGTGGCCAGCAACGCCGAACACGCCTTGGTCACGACCAACCCCGCTGAGCTCGCCGCCCACGCGCCACCGGACTCTCCTGCGGGCCTGGGCTGGCTGGAGGACGAGGACGGGGAGGACCTGCTGTGAACAGCGCCGTGACCGATGTTGTGGACATGATCGCCACGCTCTTCGGGCTCCTCCTCGGTGTCCTGGCACCGCTGTGGTGGGTGCCGGTGGTCGGAGCCGTGCTGGTCGTGTGCCGCAAAATCCTGGTGTGGACGCGCCACCTGCGATGGAGCCGGAACGCCCGGCTGGTGGAGATCCTGCCGCCGCCCACCGCTGAAATGGCCGGCGCGGAGGCGTTCTGGACGCAGATGCTCGGCCTGCTGCACCCGGCGTGGAAGCGTGCCCTGTTCGGCCAACCGCACGTGGTGTGGGAGTACGAGACGGACGAGACCGGGCTGCGTATCCGCCTATGGGTGCCCGGCTCCGTTCCGCCCCACCTGGTAGAGCGCGCGGTCGAGGCCGCGTGGCCCGGCGCGTCCACAACCACCATCCCCGTGCCCTCACCCGTCGTCGGCGTGGGTTCGCATGGTGGAGTCCTGCGTCTGGCGCGCCCCGACCACTACCCCATCGCCGCCTCCCACGAGGAGGATCCCCTGCGCGGGCTTCTCGGTGCCTCTGGCTCTCCGGTGCCCGGGGAGAAGGTCCTGGTGCAGGTGGCGGCCCGCCCGGTAACCGGGCTACGGCTCCACAAGGCGAACCAGGCCGCCGCTCGGCTGCGGTCCGCGCACAGTGTGCAGGCGGGTCTGTTCGACGCGATCACCCCTGGCGGCAACCGGCGCAGCGCTTCCTGGGCCGCGTTGCGCCCCGAGGTGTCCGGTGAAGTGCGTGCCATCCTCGCCAAGAGTGTGCGCCCCAGGCTGGACACGGTGGTGCGGTACCTGGTCACCACCCCCGCTGAGCAGCCTCAGGGGCGGCAGCGCCGTCGCGGGCGCGCCCACGCGATCACGGGGGCGTTCTCCGCCTTCAGTCTGCACAACCACTACAAGCGCCGCCGCACGCCCCTGGTCGCGGCCGTGCTGTCGCGTCTGCGGTTCCTTGGTCGAGGCGACCTGTTGTCCGCGAAGGAGTTGGCCGCCGTCGCGCATCTTCCCCTGGACGAGGCCGTGGCCGGCCTGGAGCGGGCTCCGGCCCGTCCGGTTCCGCCGCCGCCCGGGCTCGCCGAGGACGAAGCCGGTGCCCGGGTCCTGGGGCGCTCCGACAGCGGCCCGCCCCGGACCGTGGGACAGCGAGCGGCGGACGCCCGCCACCACACGCACATCATCGGCGGCACCGGTACCGGCAAGACGTCCCTGCTGTTGAACATGGCCCTGGACGACATCCGCAAGGGTCGCGGGCTGGTCTTCATCGAGCCCAAGGGCGAGTCCGCGATGCTGCTGTCGCGGATGCCGGAGGAGGCGGTCGAGCGGGTCGTGCTCATTGACCCCGACGACAACGCCCCTCCTCCGGCGCTCAACCCCCTGGCCTCCGACGACCGCGGCCGCTCCGCCGACACCATCACCGGGATCTTCCGGCGGATCTTCACCGACTCCTGGGGGCCGCGCACCGAGGACATCCTCAGGTCGGCGTGCATGACCCTGGCCGGGACCGAGAACGCCGGGCTGGCCAACATCCCCCGCCTGCTGGAGAACTCCTCGTTCCGGAACAGGGTTACCACCTCCATCACCGACCCCGTGCTCAAGGGGTTCTGGGAGTGGTTCGACCAGCAGTCCGGACCGGCCCGCGCACACGCCACCGCGCCGCTGATGAACAAGCTCAGGTCCGTCCTGCTGCGGGGATTCGCCCGGGACCTGTTGGCCACCACCACCCACGGCCTGGACCTGCGCACGCACCTGGACACCGGTGGAATCGTCATCGCGCGTCTGCCCAAGGGCGTGCTGGGCGAGGACACCTCCAGCCTGCTGGGGTCGCTGCTGCTGTCCCAGGTGTGGAACGCCGTGCTGGCCCGTGCCCGCCAGGCCGAGGCCGACCGGGCCGACATCGCCATCTACCTGGACGAGGCACAGAACTTCCTGACGCTGCCCTACGGGGTGGACGACATGCTCGCCGAGGCCCGCGCCTACCGCGCCGGGCTCATCCTGGCCCACCAGGACCTGTCCCAACTGCCCCGGGACCTGCGCGAGGCGGTCTCGGCCAACGCCCGGTCCAAGGTCTACTTCGACGTCTCCCCCGAGGACGCCAGGGTACTGGCCCGCCATGTACGCCCCAACCTGGGCGAACACGACCTGAGCCACCTCGCCGCGTTCCAGGCCGCCGCCCGGCTCGTCAACCACGGGGCGCTGTCGCCCTCCTTCACCCTGCGCACCCGGCCTCTGCCTCCCCCGGTCAAGGGCCGGGCGACCGCTGTGCGCAAGGCCGCCCGCCGCCATTCCACCTCCACCGCACGCAGGTGAGAGCACACCACCACAACAGGGGGGATCCCGTTGCGTACGCACACCCGGCCCGACCACCGCGCGCCCGTCCGCGCCCGTACCTCCGCCCAGACCCTGCACACGCTGATCCGGCGCCTGACCCCGCGCGACCGGGAGATCATGCGCCTGGTGTGGGAGCACCGCACCCTGACCACCGACCAGATCGCACGGCTGCTCTTCTCCTCCTACAGCACCGCCAAGCAGCGGTTGGCCACGCTCTACCGGCTTCGGGCCATGGACCGGTTCCGTCCCTGGATCGCGCAGGGGTCCGCCCCCTGGCACTACGTCCTGGACCTTCCCGGCGCGGAGATCCTGGCCGCCGAGGCCGACCAGACCGTGGCGGAGTTCGGCTACCGGCGCGGCAGAGCGCTGACCCTGGCCTACCGTTCCTCGCTGACCCACACCGTGGGCGTCAACGACGTCTTCGTGGCCTTGGCCGCGCACACCCGCGACCACGACGCCCGCCTGCGGTGGTGGACCGCGGCCCAGTGCCAGGCGCGATGGGGCGACATCGTACGCCCCGACGCCGCCGGACGCTGGCGCGAGGGCGAGCAGGTAACCGAGTTCTACCTGGAGTACGACACCGGAACTGAAAGCCTGCGCCGTCTGGTGGACAAACTCGATGCCTACGCCGAACTCACCCGTGTGACCACCCACCGGGGCATCGTCCTGTTCTGGCTGCCCTCGGCCAAGCGCGAGGCGAACGTGCGCCACCGCATCCTCCGGCCACCGGTCCCCGCCGCCACCGCCGTGCACGGCTCCCACCCGGCTGACGCGGTGTGGGCGCTGCTGGACGACCCCACCGGGCAGCGCTTCCGGCTCTCCGAACTGTCCCCCAGCCGCTCTGTACAGCCGCCGCTGCCCGAGTGGGAGGAGCACGGTGGCTAGCCCGCTCGGGTGCGGCTGTGCGGTGCTCGTCGCCGTTCCGGTCGTTCTCGGACTGCTGTCCTCACTCGCCGGTGTGGTGGTGGACGATCCCCACGCCGGCACGGTCCCCGACGAGGTCGACGGCGTCCACCCCGTGCTGTTGGACGCCTACGTCCAGGGAGCGCGAAGGCTCGCAGGCCTCCACCCCGAGTGCACAGGAATGCGCTGGCAGATCCTCGCCGGGATCGGCTCGGTGGAGTCTGACCACGCTGCGGGAAGCCGGATCAGTCAGAACGGGACACCGAGCCGCCCGTCATCGGTCCTGTCCCGGACGGCACCGGCGCGGGGAACAACTGGACTCCCCACTACGACACCGACGGCGGGCGTTGGGATGGCGACGCCGAGTTCGACGCCGCGGTCAGAGCCACTCAGCACCTTCCCGCGAACTGGTCGGACTACGGGGTGGACGGCAACGGGGATGGGGAAGCCGATCCCCACAACGCCTACGACGCGGTGGCCTCCACCGCCGCCCGCACCAGCTCCGCCACTACCAGACAAGCCCATTTCTATCTTCATTTCGACTCCAGCAGTGACCCAGAAGCCCTCAGCAACGTACTGCAAACCGAAGTCTAAAGAACGGGTAGATGTGCCAGTTGCGAACCGCACCACTACAATTTTTCCTCGCTAATTTTTCCTTCAACTGATTCCCAAGCCCCGCCAGGTCGGTCCTGGCGGGACTTCCACTTGCTCGCGCCAGAAAGCTAATAACGCTCTACCGCCCCACCCATTTGATGCACTGTGGCAGCACTCCATCTTCCCAAAGCCGGTCAAGCCTAGCAAAGAGCTTGGGTAGACTAACGTCAAACTCCTCCCACTCCCCCCTATTAATTTCCCGCCATGGATCGGAAATAATCAATCCGGGCGGCAGAGGCCCAGTTGATCCAGACATCTTGCGGCAAGAAGCACACCATGTGTAGCTAATGACGGCAGGGCGATTCGCATGTTGTGAATTCCTAAGGTATGTACGAACCGAAACCTCACCACATGAAGGGCAAACCCACTCCGATTGATCTCGGAGAAAATTCCTATCTTGCCCGAGCACCTCAATTTCCGAGGGAGTGAATCGAGTGATCTGAATCATGAACCTGTCCTTCTCCTGAAAATACCAAGCATAGCTTGCCCGTACGCCTCCGCAGCGGACTCTGTTCCACCCATGGATCCTGGCCAATTTGCATACATCCGGTGATGGTAGACCTCGTGAAATATTGTTGCCACGGCCGTGTCCATGTCCGCAAGCCCCATGTCTGAGATCTGAATTACCGGACGCCCTCGCGGGCCCAGGTTCGGCTTCCCACTCCCATCGTGAGGACTGTTTCCATAGGCAGGCAGGCCATCTCCTGCCGTACGGATCTCTGGCACGTGCACGATGTCGTACTGGGAAACACTCATACCAGCCCTCCCCAGTGCCATTTTCCCCTGCTTGATGCTAACGGCAGCGCCGTTCTGTCCCCCAGGGGCACTCTGAGGGTCCGCATTGCAATTGTGTACGAGAATCGATGTCTCGTCTGCTAGCACATAGTACGTGTGGAGGTCGTGGACGGTGAGGTTGTAGACCCACTCCGGCTCGGCCCAGACCCGGGTACCTGTGGCCTGTACCAGAGTGCCCTCAGAGGACAAGAACCACATCCCCGGCACCAGGTCGACGGCGTCGACCCACTCGCCCAACAACGGAACCCAGAAGGGGTGGCCGTCGGTGGCGACGATCTTCTCACCCAACACCGTTGGCCCCGGACGCGACGGCTCCTGGGGTAGGTCTGCTGCGCCCAAAGTGTCGGCATCGATCTGCGTGGTCGTGTCGACGGTGATCTCGACCAGGGTCTTGACTCCCTCGCCGACGATCGTGGCCAGAACCGTGCGCGGACCCTCCTCCCCGGTCTCGGGGTCGGCGGCCCACACCTGATCACCGATCCGGATGTCCTCGATCGCCTTGTGCGTCCCGTCTGCCATCAACACCCGTGTACCGGCCACGAAGCTGTTGTCCAGCGCGCACGACAACGCGTCCTCTCGACGGTCCTGGCGGGATCCACCTATCAGGCCGAAGCCACCCCGGACCGCGCGGCTCGCCCAACCACTGGGAACGAGTAGTTCGGGTACGGCCTCACCGAGACGGTAGGATCCGGAATCGGGGTTAGCTGTACTGACCTGAGAGGTTAGGAACGCGGGAGGCGGGAGGGCCGCTGATCGCGGTGTGGAACCGGTGGTGATTGTAGTGATGCAACCACCCGGGGAACGCCTCCCGCCTTTCGCTCTCGGATTGGTAGGGGCGGGCGTAGGCCCATTCGTCGGCCAGGGTGCGATGGAAGCGCTCCACCTTGCCGTTGGTCTGGGGCCGGTAGGGGCGGGTGCGTTTGTGCTTGATGCCCTGGCCATAGAGCAGGCCGCGCCACAGGTGGGACGTATAGCAGGCCCCGTTGTCGGTTAGCACCCGCTCCACCACGACCCCCGCTGAGACGAAGTAGGCGTGCGCTCGCTCCCAGAACCCGGTGGCGGTCTCCTTTTTCTCATCGGCCAGGATCTCGGTGTAGGCCAGGCGGGAGTAGTCGTCGATGGCGGTGTGCAGGTAGCCGTAGCCCAGCTTGGGGTTGCCGTGGTTGTTGCGCGGGGCGTGCGCGGTGGTGGTGCGATTGCGGCGGCCTTGAGCGCGTCCCTGGGTACGGTGTCCGCCCCCGGCGGGGATGTTGCCGAGCTTTTTGATGTCCACATGCACGAGCTCGCCCGGTCGAGCGCGCTCGTAGCGGCGTACTACCCGGTGAGTGGCCCGGTCCAGGTGGGACAGTCGGGGCATGCGGTAGCGGGTCAGGATCCGGTGCACGGTCGAGGGATGCATGCCCAGGTGGCCGCCGATGCGGGCCGGGCCCCATCGGCGGGTGCAGCGGAGTTTGATCACGCGGCGTTCGCGGCGGGCGGGGGTGCGCTGGGGTGAGCGGTGCGGGCGACTGGAGGCGTCGTCCATCCCGGCCTGGCCTTGGGTGCGGTAGCGGTCGGCCCAGCGTTTGGCGGTGGTGGTACTGGTCTGGAAGCGTTCGGCGGCACGCCTGAGCGGCCAGTCGTCTTCGACCACGCAGCGGGCCAACGCCAGGCGCCCTGCGGGTGTGAGTGTGGCGTTGGCGTGGGTAGTGTGGGGCATCGAGGGCCTTCCGGTTCGGTGGTAGATGTCGCAATCCACACCGATACCGGAGGCCCTCTTTGTGTGTGTCAGGCGGGGTGGGTGTTACCAACCTCCGTGGTCAGTACACCTAGCTCCGTGGCGCCGCGCACGTAACGAGGAGGAGGCGCTGCGAGCGGCGGCGGAGATCCCCGGGCCGGTCGCCCTCAAGGCGGACGTGGCAGGCGTCGTCCACCGAGGCCGCGCCGGAGCCCTGTACCTCGGCCTCACCGGGGAGGAGCGGTTCCGGAAGGCCTACCGTGCGCTGGCGGAGCGGTTCCGGGGAAGGGTCCGCGGCTTCGTCGTCCAAGGCATGGCCCCTCCCGGTTTCGAGGCCCTGATCGGCTCGGTCCAGCAGCCCGACTTCGGCCCCGTGATCGCGTGCGGACCCGGCGGAAGCTACGCCGAGGTGCTGGGCTCAGGGGCGTCCCGGCTCATTCCGCTGACCGACGCCGACGCCGACGAGATGATCCGGTCCGTACCCGAGCTCAGACGCCTGGGCGAACGGGAGGGTGAGAGGGGTGCGGTCCCCGCGGTACTGCGGGAACCCCTGCTGAGGCTCTCGAAGCTGGTCGAGGACCTGCCGGAGATCGCGGAACTCGAGATGAACCCGGTCGTCATCGGTCCTTCGTCGGCGGTGTGCGTCGACGCCCGCGTCCGGGTGGCCAGGTATCCGCACGGGGACCCGTACCTGCGCGCGCTCCGACCGCTGTGACCGTCGCCGGAGCCGCGGCTCCGTGACCAGGCCGAGAGCGCGGGTCCCTGCCGGGAGGAGCCGTAGGGCCCGACGCAGCCGGGGCCCAGGACCCTGGTGGGCAGGTCGCCTACGAAGAAGGCTGGGAGGGGGACCGGAGCGGAGCCGGAGCGTCCGAGGAGCGTTCCCGTGAGAACAGGACCGTGCCGACCGCCGTCCGGGACGGTACACGAGGGGAGTTCGCGATGCACACTGTGAGCGACGTCATGACGACCGAGGTCTTCTCCGTCACCGGGGACACCGGCTACCGCGAGATCGCCGAGATGCTGGTCACGCACGGTGTGAGCGCTCTGCCCGTGACCAACGGAGAGGGCTGTGTGGTCGGCGTGGTCTCGGATGAGGACCTGCTCCACAAGGAGGAGTTCACAGGAGGGGACTACGCTCCTCCGTTGCGCGCCCGGTTGCGCGCCCGGCTGGGTTCGGGAGGCAGCGCTGGCGACAAGGCCACGGCGAGGAACGCGGCCGAGTTGATGACCGGCCCCGCCGTCACGGTGTCCTCCGACGCGTCCGTGGTCCTCGCCGCCCGCTTGATGGAGCGGCACGGGGTCAAACAGTTGCCGGTCGTCGACGGGGACGGGCACCTGCTCGGGATCGTCAGCAGGCGGGACCTGTTGTCGGTCTTCGTACGGGAGGACGAGGACATCGCCGAGGAGACGCGGGGCGTGATCAGGGAGGTCCTGCCGGAACCCGCCGCCACGGTCAAGGACGGGGTGGTGAGGCTCACCGGGGATGTGGAGCACCGCAGCGACGTCGAGAAGCTGATCCACCGCGTTCGGCAGATCGAGGGCGTGGTGGCCGTCGACTCCGAGCTGCGCTGGCACGCCGACGACGTCGTTCCCCAGCACGTCCAGTGGCGGGCGGGGACGCCCTGACACTCCGGGTGTCGGCCCACCGCCATCGGCGCTCCGACGCGATGGAGCCCTGAGCCTCCTCGGTCTTCGAATATCGGTTTCGTCGTCTGTCCATCGTCTGCGGACGCGGTGCGTACGCTCTTCGCCGTCGTGCGGAACTCCCTCATGAGCAGCTCGTACGCACCGATGAGCGCGAAGCTCGGCCAGGCGTGGATGATCCGCGACCACAGCGTGGGGTCGGCCACCGCGGCGATGCCCGCGAGCAGCAGAACAGCCGCGATGGTGACCCATCGTGACCAGCGGGAGGACTCCGTCCCGATCGCCCTTTCCCGGTGACCGAGGGGCCTTCACGGGACCGGAAACCTCTCCCAACGGCTCCCAATCGCCGTGAAGATCCCTCAACGGAACGCTCCGACCTGGGTGGATGCTCATCGGCGCAGGTCGCTGCGGAGCCGGGACCACCTTGACACGGCAGAGGTCACAGGTTCGAATCCTGTATCGCCCACCACCTTCCCAGGCCGGAGCACACGCTCCGGCCTGAGTCGTTTCCGGGCAGCGCGGCGGGAGGGCGGAGCCGTGGCTCCGCCCTCCCGCGCATACGTGTTCACACCCCGGGACGACCGTCAGCGGCTGCTTCGGTCAGGGAGGCGTTCCGACGACGCGGCCGTATCCCCGGTCGGGGGGACGTCGACGACCGCCGTGGCCGACCGTTCAGTCGCTGACCCTGCTCCGGGACCGGTACAGCAGGTCCTGGTACTCGGGATGACGGGCGATCCAGCCCGCGAAGAAGGGGCAGGTCGCCAGCACGCGCAGGTTCGCGGACCGCGCCTCGTCGAGGGCCGTGCGTGCCAGCGCGGACCCGACTCCTCTGCCTTCGTGCTCCGGCGCGACCTCGGTGTGCACGAACGCGACGAGTTCCGGCGTGCGGATGTACTCCGCGACGCCCGCGACCCCGGGTTCTCCGTCGACGCGGGCCTCATAGCGCTTGGCCTGGGGCACGTCGCCCACCTGGACCGCCACGGGTCCTCCCCTCGTGTTGGTGTGTCAGCCTGTTCACGCCGTTGACCGGCGGTGTCCTCGTCGGCGACGGGACCGGTCGGGGACGGGCCGCGCCCGCCGCGGACCGGCCCCGTCGCGCGGTCGTGTCCTCAGGCGCCGTTCGCGGCACGGCTGGCCAGCATCTGCGTCTCCCAGGCGAAGGCGATGCCGGTGGCACCGCCGTGCTGGGTCAGGACGTCGACCATGCCCTGCATGGTCTCCTCGCGGGCCCAGTCGCGCTGCCACTCGCCCGCCACGGCCAGCCAGGTGATCGGCGCCACGCCGGCCTGGACCATGCGCCGCACGGCCATGTCGTGGGACTCCGCCGTGGCACCGCCCGACGCGTCGGTGACGGCGAAGACCTCGAAGCCCTCGCCCGCCGCCTGGATCGCCGGCATGGCCAGGCAGATCTCCGTCCACAGACCGGCCATGACCACCTTCTTCCGGCCGGTCTCCTTGACGGCGTCGACGACGCGCTCGTCCTCCCAGGTGTTGATGAACGTGCGGTCGATCGGCTTCTGCTCCGGGAACACGTCCTGAAGCTCCTGGATGAGGTAGCCGCCGCGCTCCTCCAGCACGGTCGTCAGGATGGTCGGAACGCCGAACGCCTTGGCGGCCTTGGCGAGGCCGACGGTGTTGTTGACGACCATGGACGGCTCGTGGCTGTTGAGGTTGGCGAACTGGAACGGCTGGTGGTCGATCAGGACGAGGATGCTCTCCTCCGGCGTCAGCAGCGCCTGGAGTCCGTTCTTGGCCTTGGTGCTCACAGGGGGTTCCTCTCAGGGGTTTCGTGCTCTGGGGGCTCGGCCGGGACACCGCCGGCCGCCGTGCGGGCGGCACGGGCGCACGCGCCCGTGCCCGTGCCGCCCGTACCGGCCGACGTCACGCGGCGTCGGCCGACACCGCTGCGCGGACCAGCGCGACCTCTCCGCATGGGAGACGGCCCTCCGCGCCAGTGACGGCGCGTCTCCGGTGAGTTAGATGACGCATCACCAAAATTAGCATCATTGGATGATGTGTCAACCAAACCAGGACTCGGATCCACCGCCACCACCGAACACGGATCGCCTACCAGCAAGTTGACTTGTCACCTACTGTCCGGATGATGTATCAACGACCAGCGGGGGTCTCGCACCCACAGGCGACGCGGGGCGCCGCCCCTCCGGAGGCCGTCGGCCGCCGGGGGTGCGGCGGGGACCGGCAGGACCGCGGCCCGCCTCGCTCCGGGAGGGACGGGGGTCAGGACACCCGTCCGCGGCGCACGGCCGCCTCCGCCCCTTGGCGTACAGAAGGAAGTGAGTGAGCGATGACCAGCCCTTCAGCCACGAACTGGCCGAGCCTGCGGGTCTCGGACTGGACCCCCACCCGCGACACCCTGCACATGTGGACCCAGATCGTGGGCAAGATCCGCATGGCCCACGCTCCGCTGATCAACCACTGGTGGCAGGTGACCCTCTACGTCAGCCCGCGCGGGTTGACGACCTCGGCCGTCCCGTACGGCACGGGGGCCTTCGAGATCGAGTTCGACTTCGTCGACCACCAGCTCCGGATCCGCAGCAGCGACGGCGGCGAGCGGAGCTTCGCGCTACGGCCGATGCCGGTCGCCGAGTTCTACACCCGGATCATGGACATGCTCGGCCGACTCGGGATCGAGGCACCGATCCGGCCGAGTCCCAACGAGGTCGAGCCCGCGATCCCCTTCGCCGAGGACCACGAGCACGCCTCCTACGACGGGGAGGCGGCCGCCCTGTTCTGGCGTCAGCTGCTCCAGGCGAACCGGGTGATCGGCGAGTTCCGGTCGCACTTCGTGGGCAAGGTCAGCCCGGTGCACTTCTTCTGGGGAGCGATGGACCTGGCCTGCACCCGCTTCTCCGGGCGGACGGCCCCGCCCCACCCGGGCGGAGCGCCCAACTGCGGGGACTGGGTCATGGTGGAGGGCTACTCCCGGGAGCTGTCCAGCTGCGGCTTCTGGCCCGGCGGCGGCGAGGAGGGCGCCTTCTACTCCTACGCCTACCCCGCACCCGACGGGTTCGCCGACCAGCCGGTGGGCCCCGAGGGCGCGTACTACAGCACCGAGTTCCAGCAGTTCCTGCTGCCCTACGAGGCCGCCCGCACCGCGCCCGACCCCGACCGCGCGGTGGCCGAGTTCCTGCGCACCACCTACGAGGCCGCCGCGAACCTCGGGAACTGGGACCGCTCCGCGCTGGAGGACGACCCCCTGCGGTGGCAGGGCACCCCCGCGTCCTGAGGGACGACGGGACGGACCGGGTCGGGATGACGGCCCCCGTCGACGGGTCCCCTCCGCTCTTTCGGAGGGCCCGGCCCGACGCGGGGCCGCGTCCCGGCCGCTTCGTCCCAAGTGGATGAGACGTCAACTTCTTCGTTACACTGCGCCCATGAACGAGACGCCGCGCTGGCTGGAGGCGGACGAGAAGGCCGCTTGGGACGGCTTCATCCGCATGCAGGAGACGCTCATCGGGCGGCTGTCCCGTCACCTCCAGGCCGACTCCGGGATGTCCGCCTCCGACTACGTCGTGCTCGTCAACCTCACCGCGACGGACGACGGCAGGATGCGCTTCCTGGAACTGGCCAAAATGGTGAACTGGGAGAAGAGCCGGATGTCCCACCAGGTCCGGCGGATGGCCAAGCGCGGGCTCGTGGCCAGGGAGGAATGCCCCGACGACGCCCGCGGGGCGTTCATCGTCGCCACCCCGGCCGGATACGCGGCGATCGAGGAGGCCGCGCCCCTGCACGTCGAGCACGTCCGCCGCCTGTTCGTCGACGCACTGACCCCCAACCAGCTCAGGACGTTCGCCCGGCTCTCCCAGCGCGTCGTGGACCACATGGAGAAGCAGCCGGACTGAGCGGGCGGCGCGCGGCCCCGGGGAATACCGCGCTATTCCGTTGATTGATCAACTTTCACTTGGGCTACTATGGTTGATACATCAACAAAAAGACGATGATGCCGCGACGGGGGCGACCACGCCCGGCACCGCGTTCGCCACGGCAGTCGGCACAGCGACCACAGGGAGACGGGTGCGATGCAGTTCGGGATCTTCACCGTCGGTGACGTGACCACCGACCCCACCACCGGCCGTACGCCGACCGAGGCCGAGCGCGTCAAGGCGATGGTGACCATCGCGCTCAAGGCCGAGGAGGTCGGCCTGGACGTCTTCGCCACCGGCGAGCACCACAACCCGCCCTTCGTGGCCTCCTCACCGACCACGATGCTCGGCTACATCGCGGCCCGAACGGACAGGCTCATCCTGTCCACCTCCACCACGCTGATCACCACCAACGACCCGGTCAAGATCGCCGAGGACTTCGCCATGCTCCAGCACCTGGCCGACGGCCGGGTGGACCTGATGATGGGCCGCGGCAACACCGGCCCCGTCTACCCCTGGTTCGGCCAGGACATCCGCCAGGGCATCCCGCTGGCGCTGGAGAACTACAACCTGCTGCACCGGCTCTGGCGCGAGGACGTGGTGGACTGGGAGGGCAAGTTCCGCACCCCCCTGCAGGGCTTCACCTCCACCCCCCGCCCCCTGGACGGGGTGCCCCCCTTCGTCTGGCACGGCTCCATCCGCAGCCCCGAGATCGCCGAGCAGGCCGCCTTCTACGGTGACGGCTTCTTCCACAACAACATCTTCTGGCCCGCCACGCACACCAAGAAGCTCATCTCGCTCTACCGCCGCCGCTTCGAGCACTACGGCCACGGCAGGGCCGAGCAGGCCGTCGTCGGCCTGGGCGGACAGGTGTTCATGCGCAAGAACTCCCAGGACGCGGTGAGGGAGTTCCGCCCCTACTTCGACCACCACCCCCTGATGGGCGGCGGACCGTCGCTGGAGGAGTACATGGACCAGACCCCGCTGACCGTCGGCAGCCCCCAGCAGGTCATCGACAGGACCCTCGCCTTCCGTGACAGCTTCGGCCACTACCAGCGCCAGCTGTTCAACGTCGACGGCGTCGGGACACCCCTGAAGACGGTCCTGGAGCAGATCGACGTCCTCGGCGAGGAGGTCGTGCCGGTGCTGCGCGAGGAGTTCGCCGCCGGGCGGCCCGCGCACGTGCCCGACGCGCCCACCCACGCCTCGCTGCTCTCCGCCCGCGACACCGGAAACGCCTCCGCGACAGCGACGGGCTGAGGCGCGACGACCGATCCCCACGGCGGGTTCCCGTTCCGGTCGCGGCGAGAACCCGCCGCCGTGCCCGCCCCGGGCGGCCCGGACCGGCGTCCACTTCCGGTCCGGACCGCCGCCGTGTCCGCCACCGACCGAGCCGAACACCGTCCCCACCAGAGAGGCCTTCCGTGACAGAGCCGCGAACAGACAGGACCGGCGCCGTCGTCCACGTCGCGCTGGACGAGACACGCGCCGTCAGCGCCTACACCGTGAGTCTGGAGGACGGCACCCCCGCCGGGCGCGCGGACTTCGTCGACCCGCCCCAGGCACCCGGCGAGCGCGTCTTCTTCCACACCGAGGTCGCACCGGAGTTCGGCGGCCGGGGTCTGGCCGAGCTACTGGTCGGTGAGGCGCTGGCCGACAGCGCTCGCCGCAACCTCACCGTCGTCCCCGTGTGCCCGCTCTTCGCCAAGCACCTGCGGGAGCACGGCGACGAGTACACGGCCCGGGGCGGACGGTTCCGTCGGCCCAGGCCGGCCGACCTCGCCCTGGTCAAGGAGACCGTCGAGGGGGGCGGCGCGTGAGAGCGGAGCGCCCCTACATCGACAAGGAGCACCCCGAGGTCTACGGGGCGATGCTCAAGGCGGCGGCGGCCTCCAGAACCGCGGCGCGGGAGGCGGGCCTGGGCGACGACACCATCGAACTGGTCAACATCCGGGTGTCCCAGATCAACGGGTGTCCGACCTGCCTGAGCGTCCACCTCCCCAAGGCGCGCAAGGCGGGGGTGAAGCAGGGCGCCCTGGACGTGCTGCCGGCCTGGCGCGAGGCCGGGCTGTTCACCGACGAGCAGAGGGCCGCGCTCGAACTGGCGGAGTCGTTGACGGTGCTCGATCCGACCGTCGACCGGCAGGCCGTCAACGCTCGCGCGGCGGCCCATCTGACCACCGCCCAGATCTCCGCGGTGGAGTGGACGACCACCCTCATCAACGCGTTCAACCGGATCTCGATCGCCAGCGGCCACCCGGTGCTCGGGCAGTAGGGAGGAGGCCGTCCGCACCGGCGGGGGAACGGCGGACCCGTGGCCGGCCGCAGGCGCGGCCACGGGTCCGGGCCGGGCGGGTCAGGGCCGTACGACGTCGAAGGCGGGGTCAGGCGCCTCCAGCACGTCGAGCAGCGCCCGGAGCACCCGGAGGTCGCCCTCGTACTCGACCTCCTCCCACCCGCGGCCCGTCATGACGGCGACCAGCTGTCCCCTGGTCGTGGTGAGCGTCAGCTGGGCCCGCGGGTCGGGGTCGGGGTCGCGAAAGTGCACGAGCACGCCGTTGGCCAGGCGCAGGTGCCACAGGGCGTCGTCGTTGTCGAGGCACAGGTCGATGCGCAGGTCGAGTTCCCAGGCCGCGGGCCCGTCGACCCGCACGGCGAGGGAGTCGAGCAGCTGCCCGACGTCGAGGGCCGCCAGCAGCCGGGAGCCGCCGGAGCGGCGCGCGGCCCCGGGTCCGTGGAGGAGTTCCCCGGCTCCGGTGAGGTAGTAGTTGCGCCACGTCGCGTTCTCACAGCCGTGGCCGAGCGCGGTGTAGACGTCGGCCAGCCGCTGCCGCACCCCGCTGTGGTAGGGCTCGGCGAAGACCGCGTGGTTGAGCAGGGTGGCCGCGAAGCGCAGGTCGCCCTCCTCGACGAGGGCGTCCGCGTGCGCGAGCGCCCGGTCGACACCGCCGAGCAGGCCGATCCACCGCCTGGCCTCCTCGACCGGCGGGTGTTCCCACAGGTGGGCGGGGTTGCCGTCGAACCAGCCGAGGTAGCGCTGGTAGACGCCCTTGACGTTGTGGCTCAGCGACCCGTAGTAGCCGCGGTTGGCCCACTGCCGGTCCAGGGCGGGCGGCAGCGTCAGCTCCTCCGCGATCTCGCGGGGGGTCAGGCCCCGGTTGATCAGGCGCACCGTCTGGTCGTGCAGGTAGGCGTAGAGGTCGCGCTGCCCGGTCAGGAACCCCTCGATCCGGTCGGCGCCCCAGGTGGGCCAGTGGTGGGTGGCGAAGGCGACGTCGGAGCGGCCGCCGAAGAGCTGGAGGGCTTCGGTGAGGTAGCGCGCCCACTGCCGGGCGTCGCGGACCTGGGCGCCCCTCAGCGTGATGATGTTGTGCATCGTGTGCACGGCGTTCTCGGCCAGGCACAGCGCCCGCCGAGCGGGGAAGTACATGTTCATCTCGGCCGGCGCCTCCGTCCCCGGCGTGAGCTGGAACTCGATCTCCACGCCGTCGACCACGCGGACCTGGCCGGTCCGGGTGATCGACTCGGTGGGCTCGACCAGTCCGATCGTGCCGGTGGCCAGGCGCTGCCCCAGGCCGCAGCCCAGGTGCCCCGTGGCGGAGGCTTCGAGCGCGGTGCCGTACATGAAACCCGACCGCCGGGCCATCGCCGGACCGGCGTAGACGTTCTCGGAGACCGCGTGCTCCATGAAGCCCTCGGGCGCGAGCACCGGGACGTCGTCGGCCGCGTCCGCGAGGACGGCGCCCGCACCGCCGAAGTGGTCGGCGTGCGGATGGGTGAGGACCACGCCCGTGACCGGCCGGTCGCCCCGGTGGGACCGGTAGAGCGCCAGCGCCGCGGCGGCGGTCTCGGTCGAGGTCAGCGTGTCGATCACGATGACGCCGGAGTCGCCCTCGACCAGGGTCATGTTGGCCAGGTCGAACCCGCGGACCTGGTAGATCCCCTCGGTGACCTCGAACAGGCCGTGCCTGGCCGCGAGCCGGCTCTGCCGCCACAGGCTCGGGTTCGCCGTCGCGGGCGCCGGTGCGTCCAGGAAGGCGTAGGCGTCGGCGTCGTACACGACGCGTCCGGCGGCGTCGGTGACGCGTGCGGGCTCCAGAGTCCCCAGGAAGCCGCGTTCGGCGTCGCGCGTGTCCTGCCCGTCCTCGGCGGGAAGGTCCCGCTCCGGTGGCTTCGCGTCGGTCATGCCGGGGCCCCCTCGGCTCTGGCGAGTTCGCGGATGATGCCGTTGCGCTGGATCTCCGACGCGCCGGTCAGCACGCGGAACATGCGCAGCTGCCGCCAGATCACGTCCACCGGGGCGCCGCGCACCATCCCGGCCTTGCCGTGGATCTGCATCGCCTGGTCCGCGATGGCGAACGCGCGCTCGGCCACGAACAGCTTGCACATGAAGGACTCCACCCGGGGCCGCTCCCCCGCGTCAAGCGCGGCGAGGGCGTCGTAGGTCATCGAACGGGCGGCGTAGAAGTCCGTGGCCATGTCGGCGAGCTTGTGCTGGATCGCCTGCTTCTCGATGAGGAGTCCGCCGGACACCTGGCGCGTGGCGGCGAAGTCCAGGGCCAGGCGGATGGCCCGCCGGGCCGCGCCGAGCGCGGTGGGGCAGTGGAGCAGCCGGTTCGTCGTGACCCGGCCGAGGGCGATGCGCAGGCCCTGCCCCTCCTCGCCGAGCAGGTTCTCCGAGGGGACGAAACAGTCCTGGAGGACGACGTCGCTCTCGATGTTCTGGCCCGACAGGGGCGTCCTGCCGGGTGTGACGCGGCAACCCGGGGAGTCCAGGTCGACGAAGAACGCGCAGTACCGGTCGTCGGAGGAGTCCAGGCGGGCGACCAGGATCGAGAAGTCCGCGAAGGTGCCGCCGGTGCTGAACACCTTGTGCCCGGTGACGCGGTAGCCGCCGGCGACCGGGGTCGCGGTCGTGCGCATACGGCGCACGTCGGAGCCCGCGTCGTCCTCGGTCATGGAGAAGCAGCACGCGCGCTCGGCCCTGACGACCGGGAGCAGGTACTTCTCCGTCTGGTACTCGGTGGCGTGCTCGAAGATCGCGCCGATCCGCAGCGGTCCGCCCATGTCGCCGAGCACGCTCGTGGCCAGCACGCGGCCGGAGGCGCCCACCTCCTCCTTGAGCGCCGCCAGTTCCGTGTGGGACAGTCCCTGTCCGCCGAGGTGCTCGGGCAGGTGGACGCCGTAGAAGCCGAGTTCGCGGCTGCGCCGCCACACCGGTTCCAGCATGGACCGGCGCAGCTCGGCCTCGGGGGTCAGTCCGAGTTCCTCCTCGTAGTCGGCGAGCTCTCCGGACAGGTAGTCCCGGAGCCCGGTGACCAGCGCGTCGAGGCGCGGATTGTCGTGGTGGCCCGGTCGCAGCATGAAGGTCACGGCCCGCTCACCCCACCTTTCGTTCGGTGCCCGCCCACTCGCGCTGGCGAAGAGCGCGGCGGTCGATCTTGCCGTTGCGGTTGCGCGGGAGCTGCTGGACGAACTCGACGACGCGCGGGAGCTTGACCCGGGACAGCCGGGTCGCGCAGAACTCGCGCAGTTCCTCCCCGCTGGCCCCGGCGCCGGGTCGGAGCGCCACGAACGCCTTGACGGTCTCCCCCCACCGTTCGTCCGGGGCGCCCACCACGCACACCTCGAAGACGGCGGGGTGTTCGTAGAGGGCGGCCTCCACCTCGGTGCAGTAGACGTTGTAGCCGCCGGAGATGATCATGTCCTTCTGGCGGTCCACGATGAACAGGTAGCCGTCCGGACGCTGGAAGCCGAGGTCGCCGGTGTACACCCAGCCGTCGCGGAAGGTCTCGGCCGTGGCCTCCGCGGCGTGGAAGTACTCCCGCACGCAGTCGGGCCCCCGCGCCACGATCTGGCCCACCTCGCCCGCGGGCAGCGGTTCTCCCCCGTCGTCGACCACACGGACCTCCGTGTCGAAGACCGGGCGCCCGCAGGAGAGCAGCAGCTCGGGGTCGGACTCGATCCCCCGTACCACGTCCTCCGAGGTGAGGAAGGTGATGGCGCTCGTGGTCTCCCCCTGCCCGTAGCCCTGGTTGACCACGGGTCCGAACAGCTCGACGGCACCGCGCAGGCGCGCGGGGCTCACCGGCGCGCCGCCGACCGTGACGCTGCGCAGCCGGGACAGGTCCCGGCGCCCCGCGGTCGGTGAGGCCAGCACCAGGTTGAGCATCACCGGCACCAGGAAGGTGTGGGTGACGCCCTCGCGTTCGAGGGCGTCGAGGTAGGCCTCGGCGTCGAAGGACGGGAGCACCACGACCGTGGCGCCGCGGAAGAAGCAGCCGAGGATGCCCATGCCGCTGGCGTGGGTGATGGGGCCGGGTGCGAGGTAGACCGAGTCCGGCCCGACCGAGCCCTGGGGGTTCATCGCCAGCTTGCGCATGTTGGACAGGCGGTTCTCGACCGTCTGGACGGCCGCCTTGAGGGTGCCGGTGGAACCGGAGGTGAAGTTCAGCACCGCCGGAGCGTGGGGGTCGAGGTCCACGGCCACCGGGGCGGGGTCGCCCTCGGCGAGGAGGGCGGTGTAGGTCAGGGGCGCGTCGGCCCCGTCGTCGAAGGCGACGACGAGGCAGTCGAGCGCGCGCCCGTCGACGATCTCGCGCACCGCGCCGAGGTTGGCCCCGTCGACGAGGATCAGCCGCACCCGCGCGTCCAGGAGGACGTGTTCGACCTCGGCCGCCGCCAGTCGGGCGCTGATCGGCACGCGCAGGCACCCCGCCTTGCAGACGGCCATCTCGGCGACGACCAGTTCGCCACGGTTGCCCGCGAGGGTGGCGACGGCGATGCCGAGGCCGTAACCGCGCGCGAGCAGGGCGGAGGCGAGCCGGTTGGCCTCCTGTTCGAGATCACGGTAGCTCCAGCGCCGGTCCCCGGACACCAGGGCCTGCGCCTCCGGCCAGTAGGACGCGCTTCGGGTGAGGTAGCCACCAAGGTTCACGGACCCTCCAGAGACGACGAGCGAACGCGAAGATACTAGACATACTGTCCAGGATCTGTCCAGGGGTGCGAACGTTGCTAGAAAGGCCTCATGACAAACGAGGATCGACGGACCCTGCGCACGCGGGCCGCACTGCGGGCGGCGTTCGTCGCCCAGGTGCTCGAACACGGATACGCCGGGGTCAGGGTGGAGCACATCGCCGCGGCGGCCGACACCGGGAGGGCGACGTTCTACACGCACTTCCGCGACAAGGAGGCCCTCTACGACCACGTGGTCGAGGTCGTCCTGGCCGAGCTGCGGGAGCGGATGACCCCGGCGGACTGGGAGGGCGTCGGGTTCACCGGGCGGCCGGTGGCCGAGCTCTTCCGCCACGCGGCCGAGCAGCCCGACGTCTACCGGCTGATCCTGCGGGGCGAGGGCGACGGCCGCGGCCTGCGGGCCCTGGTCGAGGCGTGGACCACGGCGGCCCACGACATCTTCGCCGAGCGGGCGCGGACCCAGCGGATCAGCCCGCGGGTGGACCTGCGCGTCATCGCGCGAGCCTGGGTCGGAGAGCAGGTCTCGGTGCTCCTGTGGTGGCTGGAGCTGCCCGCGCCGCGCCCCGGGGCCGAACAGGTGGTGGAGACGCTGGTCGAGCTGTCCCGGCGCGGACGCTACTGGGCGACGGGTTTCGACTCGGTTCCCACGTAGGGGTTGTGTGGCGCGGGTCACTGCCCTTATGTTCTGGACGCACAGAACGTTATCGGACGTTCTGTCCAGGAATGAGAGAAGGGTCGGTGCCGTGCCGTCGTACCGCAGACTGCTCCACGAGTACCCCACCGGAGCCCGGCGCCGGCTCCTGCTCGCCGTCGTCGTCCTGGCGTTGTTCATCTCGGCCTTCGAAGGACAGCTCGCACCGGTCCTGCCCCTGCTGCTGGCCGACCTCGGGCTGTCCCTGGAGGTCTACGGGCTGATCACCGCCGTGTCGCTGCTGTTCGGCGCCGTGTCCGGTTACCTGGGCGGCGAGTTGGTCGACCGGATCGGCCGCGTCCGCGTACTGGTGCCGTTCATGTTCCTGTCCGCGGCGGCGTGCCTGTTCATGGCGCTGTCGCAGACGGTCGTCCACTTCACCGCCGCGCGTATCCTGCTCGCCTTCGTCGAGGGTGTGGCGATGGCCGGCACCCAGCCCCTGATCCGGGACTTCACGCCGCGGATGGGACGGGCCCAGGCCTTCGCGTTCTGGAGCTGGGGCCCCGTCGGAGCCAACTTCTTCGCGGCGGCCGTCGCCGCGCTGACGCTCGACCTGTTCGACAACTCCTGGCGCGCGCAGATCTTCGTGATGTCCGGCCTGGCCTTCGTGGGCGCGACGGTCGTCGCCCTCACCCTGCGCGACCTGGCTCCGAACCTGCGGCGCACCATCCGCCTCACCGAGCATGCGACCCGCGGGAGCGGGGCGGCCCCCGCCGGGCAGCGGCTGCGGCTGCTCCTGCGCCGCCGTGTCGTCTGGGCGCACGTGGCCGCGATGTCGCTGCTCTACGTCCTGCTCGCCACCATGAACGCCTACGGCCAGACCATGCTGGTGGACCACTTCGCCGTCGCGGTGCGCACGGCGTCCGCGATCGTGATGTCGTTCTGGGTCAGCAACCTGGCGGCCAGCCTGGTCTTCGCCCGGCTCTCCGACAGGGCGCAGAACCGCAAGCCGTTCCTGGTCCTCGGGGCGCTGGCGGCGACGCTGCTGCTCGGGGCGCTCGTCGTCACGATGGGCGCGGGGGCGTCCGCCTCACTGCCGCTGGTCATCGTGCTGCTGACCGGCGTCGGCCTCTCGCTCGGCGCCGTCCTCGGCCCGTGGATGGCCAGCTTCTCGGAGTACACCGAGGAGGTCCACCCGGACGCCCAGGGGGTGGCCTTCGGCCTCAACCACTTCGTGAGCCGGTTGTTCATCCTCGCCGCGGTGCTGTTCGCTCCGCAGGTGGTCGCGGTGGGCGACTGGCGGGTGTGGATGACGGTCACCCTGGTGACGACCGCGGCCTTCGCGGTCGTCACCACACAGGTCCAGGGCCGCCTGCGGCGCGCGACCGGTTCCGCGTCGGCGGAGGAGGCCGGTGCGGCCGTCGCCGCGACCGGGGCGCCCGAGGACTCCCGGAGTTCCTGAGGGCTCCCGAAGTTCCTGGGGCCCCGGAACACCTGGGGGCTCCCGGAGCCCTTGGGTGTTCCCGGGACACCCGGGGCCGGATCTCCCGGACCCGGGGCCCCGCGGAGGGACCCGGCGGGGTGTGCGCGGCGTCCTGCGGCGCCCTCCCTCCGGACCACGCGGCGCCGGAGTCCGGAGAACGGGCCCCTTCCCGGGCTCCGGCCGCCGCGCACCCCCCTGTTCTCCCCGTGTTCATGTCCTCACCCTCCGGTGTGTACCACCGTTGGAAAGAGCACCCGTCGTGGAGGATGTGCACGGCCCGGACACCGGGCGCGTCACCCACCGCCCAGACGAGCCCTCACGCGAAGGGGTGCCCCCGTGAACCTGTCCCGCCCAAGGCCCCCGGGCCCCGTCCGCTCGGCGGCGCTCCCCGTCATCGCCGTGCTCGTCGCGCCCATGGTCCTGGCCGCGCCGTCGTCCCGGGTGACGGCCGACGTCGCCGCGCCGGCGGGCGGGATCGCCGGGGCCGTGGAGGAGCGGATCGCCGCCGGGGTGGACCTCGCCTCCGGTCCCGTCCCGGGCGCCGGGGGCGGCGGGGAGCAGTTCGCCAGCCTCCTCACCGTCGACCTCACCGAGGGTGTCGGGGTCGAGTACGTCGACGGGGGCGGCCTCACCTCCCCCGCGACGGTCGCGGACATGGCCGCCGCCGTCGAGCCCCCGGAGGGGTCCACCGTGGTCGCCGCGGTCAACGGCGGCTACTTCGACATCGGCGCGACCCAGGCCCCCCTGGGCGCCGGGATGAGCGACGGGCGCCTGCTCACCTCGCCCGACCCGGGGTTCGCCAACGCCGTGGTCATCGACGCCGGGGGCAGGGGCAGCGTGCGCCAGGTGGCCTTCGAAGGGACCGCGTCCCTGCCGTCGGGGGACCTCGACATCGACGCCCTCAACACCTCCGCCGTCCCCGCGGACGGCCTCGGTCTGTACACGTCGGACTGGGGCGGCCACCCCCGCGCACACGTGGTGTACGAACCCGGGACCAGCCCCGGGGACACGGCCGTCGCCGAGGCCGTGGTCTCCGAGGGCGCCGTCGAGCGGGTCAGCGTCACCCCCGGCAGCGGCCCGATCGAGGAGGACGAACAGGTCCTGGTGGCGCGCGGCTCCGCGGCGGAGCGAATCGCCGACCTGTCCGAGGGCGACCCGGTCGAGGTGGAGCACACCCTCACGGCCGAGGGCGCCGAACCCCGCGTCGTCGTGGGCGGACGGCACGTGCTGGTGCGCGACGGCGAACCCGTCCCCGTCGAGGACGTCTCCCGCGCGCCGCGTACCGCGATCGGGTTCTCCGAGGACGGCGAGGTCATGCACGTGGTGACCGCGGACGGGCGCAACCGCGGCCACGCCGGATCCACGCTCGCGGAGGTCGCCGAACTGCTCGCCGCGTCCGGGGCCGAGCAGGCCCTGGAGCTGGACGGCGGCGGATCCTCGACCCTGCTCGTGCGCGAACCCGGGGGCGTCTCCCCGGTGCTGCGCAACCGCGCCGGGGACCAACTCCGGGAGGTCCCCGACGGCCTTGTGATCACGGCGACCGAGGGCTCGGCCCGGACCTCGGGCCTGTGGCTGCGGCCCGCCCTGGAACCCCGGCCCGAACACGGCTCCCCCGTGCCGCCCCAGGCCGACCCCCGACGCGTGTTCACCGGCATGCACCGCACCCTGGCCGCCACCGGGCACGACGAGGCCTTCGGGCCGTCTGGGCCCGGCGCGCCCCGCTCCCCCGACGACCGCACCGATGAGCTGGAGCTGTCCGCGCCCACCGGACACGGCGACGGCCCCCGGTTCGTGGCGGGAGACCCCGGACCGGTGACCGTCACGGGGCGGGCGGGCCGGGTCAGCGACACCGTCGACCTGGAGGTGCTGCCCGCCCCGGACACGCTCCTCGCCGCACCCCGGCGCCTGGGCATGGCCTCCGCCGAGGACACCGCCTCCTTCGTGCTCACCGGGGCCACCGAGGACGGGCGGCGGGCGCCCGTCGAACCGGTCGACGCACGGGTCGAGGCCGTCCCCGACCTGGTCGAGGTCGTGGACCGGGGCGACGGAGGCTTCGAGGTGCGGCCGCGCGCCGGGGAGGGGACGGGCGTCCTCACGGTGACCGCGGGCGGGGTGAGCACGCGGATACCGTTCTCCATCGGTACGCGGACGACTCCCCTGGCGGACTTCGAGGACGCGCGGGAGTGGACGGCGCGGTCCGCGCGCGGCGGGGCAGAGGTGCGCCCCGTGGCCGGGCGCGACGGCCCCGGTCTGGCCCTGGCCTACGACTTCACCCGCGACATCCGCACCCGGACCGCCTCCGCCCACCCGCCCGAGCCGCTCGCCCTGGACCGCCAGGCCTTCGCGTTCACGGTGGGCGTGCGCGGCGACGGCAACGGCGCCCGTCTCATGCTCAGCCTCACCGACGCGCACGGTGTCGGCCACTCCCTGGAGGGCCCCGCCGTGGACTGGGAGGGCTGGCGCGACGTGCGCCTGGAGGTGCCCGAGGACGTCGGGCACCCGGTCACGGTCTCGCGGGTGTACCTGCTGGAGGAGGATCCGAGCCGGGCCTACGCGGGTGAGGTGGTGCTGGACGGCCTCACCGCCCGGACCACGACGGGGCCCTGACCCGCCGGGCCCGGGCTTCCACCGACTGGTCCCGAACGCCGCCCGGCACCCCGCTGGTACGTGGTACGAAGGGGACCCGGGGACCACGACGAGCAGGAGAACAGATGAGCGCCCGTTTTCAGGAACTGGACTGGCGGGCGACCCCGATGGGGGAGCTCAGCCTCCGGCGCCGCCACGACCCCCTTTTCCGCAAGGAGGTCTACGAGATCAAACTCGACGACGACTTCCTGATGTCGAGCCTGTTCACCGCGGCCGAGGTCGAACTGGCCCGGTTGGCCCTGGCCGAACTGGACGGGGCGGATGAGACGGGTGGGGCAGACTCGGCGAACAGCCTGCGCGTCGCCGTGGGCGGTCTGGGCCTGGGCTACACCGCGCACACGGTGCTGGAGGATCCGCGCGTGGGCTCCCTGGTCGTGGTGGAGGCGCTGGGCGAGGTCATCGACTGGCACCGCGAGGGACTGATCCCCTCGGGTGCGGCGCTGGTCTCCGACTCCCGCTGCCGCCTGGAGCACGGGGACTTCTTCGCCTCGGTCGGCGCCGGGACGGGGCCCGCCCCCGACCTGGGCGCGGAGCCGTTCCACGCGGTGATCGTGGACATCGACCACTCTCCGCGCCACCTGCTCCACCCGAGTCACGCCGGTCTGTACACGGCCGAGGGGCTGCGCCGCCTGCGCGAGCGCCTGCTCGCGCCGGGCGGCGTCTTCGCGCTGTGGTCCAACGACGCGCCGGACGAGGAGTTCACCGAGCTGCTGGCGGAGGTCTTCACCACGGCCCGCGCGGAGGTCGTGGACTTCCCCAACCCCCAGCAGGACCACGACGCGTCCAACACCGTCTACGTCGCGCTGTCGTGAGCGCCCCCGCTCCCCCGAACGGGGAACCGGTTGAGCGGGGTGTCAGCGCGACAGAACCGCCCCCGTCTCCTGGCGGGGGCGATCCACTCCTCCTGGGGCTACCGGGAGAACGCAGCACCGAGGAACGCGCTCCACTCGCCGCCGGAGAAGGACAGGCAGCCCAGGTCCCGGTTCTGCGTGTCCCTGACGAGGACAGCCTCCGGAACCGCAGTCTCGTTGACCTCGACGCACTCGCCCTGGGCTCCGCTGTAGCTGGACTTGTGCCACCCGCTGGTCAGGTCGATCACTCCAAGCCTCCCATGGCTCTCGAAATCACATCATGTGAGGCTACAGGGGGTAGCGCCCACGTTTGCAGCTCCCCGTACACGGCCAGCAGCCGCGTCACGGTGTCTCCGCCGAGCAGCTCGCCGCCGGAGGCGTGCTCGACTTCGACAAGCGTCTCGCGCTCTTTGAAGGACAGCAGCCGGAACGGGCCAGAGGCTCCCCCGTAGTACGGGGTGTCCGCTGGCAGGATCAAGATTCTCACGACCCCTGCGGAGTCCAGATCGAGGAGATGACCCAGCTGCTCCTTCATCACCGCGGATGAGCCGACACGGGCTCGAACGACCGTCTCGGCGAGGATCGCGACCAGACGCGGGTTGTTCATGCCCCTCAGCGCGTCGAGGCGGCTGATCCTCAGGTCCACGAGCCGGTCGATTTCCTCGGACGTGTCCAGGGGTCGACCGTCGCGGAAGATCTGACGCGCGTAGTCGGGCGTTTGGAACATACCCGGGACAAGGGCGGGATTCCATATCTGGATCCCGGACGCCTGCTCTTCAGCCGTGACGATCTTTCGGTGCCAGTCGGGGTCCTCCTCGGCCCGCTTCGCCTCTGTCCAACGACGGAGAAGGTCGCCGTTCGTACCGAACAAGGCCTCCGCCTCGTTGAGAAAATCCCTTTTTGGTGCCCTATAGGCGTTCTCATATTTACTGATGGTTGACGCACCGTATCCGGTCGCCTCGGCCACCTGATCCAGCGTAAGTCCACGTCGGTCACGCAGCCTGCGGAGCTCCCTCCCGAAGGTGATCCATGATGACAGTGTCTTCTCAGGCATGGGTAGAACTTTACAGAGGCTCTCTACATTCCTGTACGGGTTCCACCAAATAGCAGCCGATGCACGTAAAGGCATTGAGGCGGAGCACCTTACCTTGGACGATGGGCACCACGGCGGAAAGCGCCGGACAGAGGAAACCCGGCGACTGTGCCACCAGCCCCGGGAACGGCTCCCACCGAACACTCCAGAGGTGAGAACGTGGCAAATCCTACCGAATCAGAGATTCCCGCCAGCACTCCGTACACCCGTCCGCAAGAAGACGGAGTCCGGTTTCCCGGAGAGCGTCCGAATGTCTTCCAGCGGGCTGGTGAAGTGCAGCCCACCCCGGAAGTCGGCCTGTCGGCTGGTGAGGCTGTTGTGGCCGCTATCCGCCCCCGGAGGGCGCAGGCGGTTGCGCGCAGGTCCTTCCCTGGAGTCCCGGACTCGGTGGCGCACGTCCGCGTCTGGGTCGAGCAGACCTGCGCACAGTGGCAGGTCCGCGTCCCGGAGGTGCTCACTCTGGTGGCCTCGGAGCTGGTCTCCAACGCCATCGCCCACACCCACAGCGGCCTGCCGGGCGGGCAGTTCGCTACCCGCCTCCTGCTCTATCCCGACCGCATGCGACTGGAGGTGCGCGACGCCGGTCCCCTCTCCGGCCGAACCCCGCTGTGCCGTACCCCCGCCCTCACCGCCGAGCACGGCCGGGGACTGGTGCTCGTGGACGCCCTCACCACCGGCTGGGGCAGGTTGCCCGCAGGAACCGGGACCTTCGCCGAACTCCCGCGCGTGCCAGGGAGGAGTGAATGAGGCTCCCGCGACGCACCCGTTCCCGCCCTCTGGCCATCCGTGCTCCGGCTGGCTTCGACGACTCCCGGTGGCGCGCCGCCCAGCAGGGTTATGTCCTGACCCGCCAGAAGCGCTTGCTGGGAGCGGTGTACGCGCTCACCTCGCTTGACGGAGACACCGCGATCCTCCACTACCTCGGGGAGGTCCGCGCCTTCCTCGGCCAGCCCTCATCGACCTCACAGAACACCAGCGGAAAGCCCCTCATGCCCGACTACAGCTACCTCCTCGACGGCCGCCCCGACGTCCTCACACCCAGCGAAGTCGCCGCCCTGTTCAACATCCGACCCCGCAGCCTCCACCGAGGCGAATGGGACAACGTCCTCAAACCCTTCCGCACCCCCGGCGGAGCACGCCGCTACCCCAAAGAACACATCGCCGCCCTACTGAACCAACCGGAGAATTTCGACCCCACCCCGTAGAGCCGCCATAATCCGGATCCGCACATCTTCGTGGATAGCCCGGGCCAGGTAAGACACATGGAAACCAACAAGCCGCTGCCGGAGGTGACCGTCTACAAGGCGGCCGTGGTGTACCTGCACAGATACACCCGCAGTTGGAAGGCTACGGGGGCTGCACAACCCACCCCCGCGTCTTCGCCGGACTGGTCGTGGACGACCTCATCCGCACCCGTGCGGGAACCTCGACCCCACCCGAACTGCCCGAATGGAACAAAACCGCCACACAGATAGCACCACCACTCCCCCGCCGAAGCGAGTGGAGGCGTGCGAACGAACAGGAAGAGTGACACGGCGACGGACCCCACCGCCGCCATGCCGTGGGGTCCATTCTCATTCGCCTACGCAAGCATGAACAGAAAACCAGACCATTTCCATGCATTTCCGTAAAGCGGCTTGCGCGTCTGGTGGCCCCGGTCTCTCCGAGGAGGACGGGCCTCAGAGCACGCTGGCGCTGCTCTCCCTCACCAGGAGGGTGTGGCCGACGACGACCTTGGCCGAGGCCCGGTCGGCCCCGGCCCCGGACTCCGCGTCCGGAGCGCCGCGACGGGCCTCCACCTCCTCCAGCAGCAGCCGCACCGCCTCCCTGGCCAGGCCCGGCTTGTCCGGGGCGACGGTGGTCAGGCTCGGCACGGAGTAGCGCCCGGGGGCGATGTCGTCGAACCCCACCACCGCCACGTCCCGGGGGACCCGCACCCCTGCGTCGTGCAGCGCGCGCATCGCCCCCAGCGCCAGCAGGTCGTTCATGCACAGCAGCGCGTCGGGCGGCCTGGGTCCGGCGACGAGTTCGGCGGCCAGCTCCGCCCCGTCCCTCCAGTGGAAGTGCCCGGCCGGTCGCACCAGCTCGGGGTCGTAGCTCCTCCCCCGCGCCTCCAGGGCCTCGCGGTAACCGCGGGTGCGCAGCTCGGCCGTGCCGGAGGGGCCCGGCGGCCGACCGCCCACCACCGCGATCCGGGTGCGCCCGCCGTCGAGCAGGTGCTCGGTCGCCTCCCGGGCGGCGGCCACGTTGTCGATGGCGACGTGGCCGTGCCGGACCGTGCGGGGCAGCTCGCCCAGGAGCACCACCGGCAGCCGGGAGGGGTGCGTGCGCAGGGCGGCGTCGTCCATGGCGAGCGGGCTGAGGATGACCCCGTCCACGAAGTCGGCGCCGAACCCCTCCAGCGCGGACTCCTCGCGCTCGCGGCGGGCCTCGCTCTGGTGGACCAGGACGGTGCGCGAGAGGCGCTCGGCCTCGCGGATGACCAGGTCGGCGAGTTCGGCGAAGTAGCCCAGGTCGAGTTCGGGCACGACCAGCGCGATCACGCCGGTCCGGCCGCGGCGCAGGTGGCGTCCGGCCAGGTTGACCCGGTAGCCCAGCGCGTCGATGGCCGCCTCCACGGCGGCGCGCGTGGCGGGCCGGACGTGCGGATGGTCGTTAATAACGTTGGAAACGGTTTTCTCCGAGACCCCGGCCTGACGCGCGACGTCCTTGATACGCGGCCTCGTGCCCACGTCCACCCCCGATCAGCGCCATCCTAGCCCGCGTTCCGCCGCCGCCCTCCCGGCGGCCTCGGGAGCCTCCTGACCTTCGGATCGAGGTATTTACATCGATGTAAAAATGTGCTGACATGTGGCGTGACGCCAGTCACAGGACGACGCCGTGAGAAGGAGAACACCTCCGTGCCGACGCACCAGCGCTCACAGCGCGGGGACGGGCCCACCGCCCCTCCCCGCCCCGAGTACCCGCGCCCGCAGTTCACCCGACCCGACTGGCTGTGCCTGAACGGCACGTGGGACTTCGAGATCGACCGCGGCGACAGCGGGCTCGAACGGGGCCTGCGCGAGGCCGAACTCTCCGGCACCATCACCGTCCCCTTCTGCCCGGAGTCGGAGCTGTCCGGCGTGGGCGACACCGACTTCATGGAGGCGGTCTGGTACCGGCGCACCGTCCGCGTCCCCGACGCCTGGGCGGGACGGCGCGTCCTGCTGCACTTCCAGGCCGTCGATCACGACACCACCGTGTGGGTCAACGGCACGGAGGTCGTCCGCCACCGCGGCGGGTTCACCCCCTTCACCGCCGACCTGTCCGGGGTCGCCGCTCCCGGCAAGGAGGCCGTGGTGGTCGTGCGCGCCCGCGACAGCCGACACGGCTTCCAGGCCCGCGGCAAGCAGGCCACCTGGTACGCCAACACCGGGTGCCACTACACGCGCACCACCGGGATCTGGCAGACCGTGTGGATGGAACCGGTCCCCGACACGCACCTGCGCCGCCCCCGCATCACCCCGGACCTGGCCAACGGGGCCTTCCACCTGCTCCTTCCGCTGTCCGGCAGCGGCGAAGGCCTGCGGGTGCGTGCCGTCCTGGAGGACGGGGACGGCGAGGTCACCGCCGCCGAGGCCCGCGCCGACCTGGACACCGCGCCCCGGCTGACCCTGGCGGTACCGGTGGAGCGGCGCCGTGCCTGGTCGCCGCAGGACCCGCACCTGTACACGCTGCGCCTGGAACTGCTCGACGCCGAAGGCGCGGTGGTGGACCGGGCCGGGTCCTACGCGGGCCTGCGGTCGGTCTCCGTCCAGGGCAAGGCGATCCTGATCAACGGCCGACGCGTGTTCCAGCGCCTGGTCCTGGACCAGGGCTACTACCCCGATGGGCTGATGACCGCGCCCGACGACGACGCCCTGGTGCGCGACATCGAACTGGGTCTGCGGGCCGGGTTCAACGGGGCCCGCCTGCACCAGAAGGTCTTCGAGGAGCGCTTCCTCTACCACGCCGACCGGCTCGGCTACCTGGTCTGGGGCGAGTTCGGCGACTGGGGGTGCGCGGCCCACGGCGGCCCCGCCGACGACAACCAGCGGCCGGACGCCTCCTACGTGGCCCAGTGGACCGAGGCCGTGGAACGCGACTACTCCCACCCCAGCGTCGTCGGGTGGTGCCCGCTCAACGAGACCTTCCAACGGCTGCACGACCGCTTCACCGCGCTGGACGACGTGACCCGCGCGATGTTCCTGGCCACCAAGGCGATCGACCCCTCCCGCCCGGTGGTGGACGCCTCCGGATACGCCCACCGGGTCCCCGAGACCGACGTCTACGACTCCCACAGCTACGAGCAGGACCCCGAGGCGTTCCGCGAGCAGATGAGCGGCCTCGCCCAGGACGACCCCTACGTCAACCGCGGCGCGGACGGCCGCGACTGGTCGGTGCCCTACCGCGGCCAGCCCTACTTCTGCAGCGAGTTCGGCGGGATCCGCTGGGACCCCGGCACCGACGGCGGCGAGCAGTCGTGGGGGTACGGCGACGACCCCAGGACCGCGGAGGAGTTCCACACCCGCTTCGAGGGTCTGACGGGTGTGCTGCTCGAGGACCCGGACATGTTCGGTTACTGCTACACGCAGCTCACCGACGTGTTCCAGGAACGCAACGGCGTCTACCGGTTCGACCGCGGCGACAAGCTCGACACCGCCCGCATCGCGGCCGCCCAGCGCAGGACCGCCGCGTACGAGAAGGCCGATCGTCGGCCCGAGTGAGTGCGTCCCCGGGACGCCCCGGGGACCACCGCCCCCCACCACCCCCCGCCCTCCCCTTGGAGTCCGCCGATGCCGCACCCACCACGCAGATCCAGCCCACCGACCGGGCCGCCTCCGCCGTTCTCGCGGCGCCGCGTGCTCCTGGGCACGGGAGCCCTCGCCCTGGGCTCGGCCCTGGGCGCCGCCGGATGCGCCCCCGCCCCCGGTTCGGGATCGACCACGCAGGTGCGGTTCTGGAGCCTGTTCCAGGGCGGCGACGGCGCCCGGGTGCAGACCATGCTGGACGCGGTGCGCGAACAGGCCCCACACCTGGACGTCACCCCCAGCACGCTGGCCTGGGGGCCGCCGTACTACACCAAGCTGGCGGTGGCCTCCGTGGGCGGTCGGGCCCCCGAGACGGCCGTGCTGCACCTGTCCCGCCTGCCCGGGTACGCCCCCGGCGGGCTGCTCGAACCCTTCGACCTGGACCTGCTGGCCGAGTTCGGGGTCACCGCCGAGGACTTCGTACCCGACCTGTGGGAACGCGGCATCCACGACAGCGCCACCTACGCCGTCCCGCTGGACACCCACCCGGTGATCGTCTTCTACGACACCGGGGTCGCCGACCGGGCCGGTCTGCTCGACGGGGACGGGAAGCTGACCGGGATGGACTCCCCCGAGGGGTTCCTCGCGGCCTCCCGGGCGCTGGCCGAGGCCGGGGGCGGCAACGGCGTCTCCTACGGGCACGTCAACGACGACTCCCAGGGGTGGCGGCTGTTCTGGATGCTGTACAACCAGACCGGCGCGTCCATGGAGCTGCCCGAGGGCGGACCGGCGGTGTTCGACCGCGACGCGGCGCTGCGCGTGTACTCCTTCCTCGCCGAACTGCTCGACGGCCGGACATCGGAGCCGAACCTGGACTACCCCACCGCCCTGGCGGCCTTCGCCTCGGGGCGCTCGGCGATGCTCGTGTGCGGGGAGTGGGAGCTGCCCTACCTGTCGGAACACGTGGAGAACCTAGGGGCGGCCCCCTTCCCCACGGTCTTCGACCAGCCCGGCGGGTACGCCGACTCCCACGCCTTCGTGCTGCCCCGCCAGGGCGACCCCGACCCCGCACGGGTGCGCGCCGCCCACGAGTTCGTGGCGCTCATGGTGCGCAACAGCCTGATCTGGGGCGAGGCGGGCCACATCCCGGCCTACTCGCCGATCGCCCAGTCTCCGGAGTACCTGGCGCTGGACCCTCAGTCGGACTACGCCGCCGCCGGTGAGACCCCCGTGCTCGACCCCGAGGTGTGGTTCGCCGGGGCCGGATCGCGGTTCCACTCCGACGTGAGCGAGGCGCTGCGCACGGCCCTGACCGGCGACGGGCCCGAGGCGGCGGTGGACCACCTGGGCCGGACCCTGGACTCCTGGGCCGCCCGCACCAACCCGGGAGGCCAGGAATGAGCGTGACCACCCGAGTCCCCGTCCGCGCCCGCGCGGGCGCGGGCTCCCCGCCGGGCGGCCCCGGCGGCGCGCGGCTGCTGTGGCGGCGCCTGGCGGACTCGCCCCTGGTGTTCCTGCTGCCCTTCCTCCTGGTGTACGCGCTGTTCCTGGCCTGGCCGCTGGTGAGCGGCCTGTGGATGAGCTTCACCGACACCGCCCTCAATGGGGCGGGCGGCGCGTTCGTCGGGCTGGACAACTACGCCGAGGCGCTGGGCGACCCGATGGTGTGGCGGACCCTGGGCAACACCGTCCTGTTCACCCTCATCACCACCGTCCCCCTGGTGGTGGTCGCACTGGCCATGGCGGTCCTGGTGCACACCGGCCTGCCCGGGCAGTGGCTGTGGCGGCTGTCGTTCTTCCTGCCGTTCCTGCTGCCGGTGGCCACCGTGGCGCTGGTGTGGAAGTTCCTGTACGTGGAGGACTTCGGTCTGCTCAACCACGCTCTGGGGCTGCTGGGGATGGAGGGCCTGGGCTGGCTGACCGACGAGGGCGTGGCGATGTGGTCGGTGGCGCTGACCACGGTGTGGTGGACGGTCGGGTTCAACTTCCTGCTGTACCTGGCCGCCCTCCAGTCGATCCCCGGCCACCTGTACGAGGCCGCCGCGCTGGACGGAGCGGGGGCGTGGGCCCGCCTACGCCACGTCACCCTCCCCCAACTGCGGGGCACCACGGTGGTCGTCCTGCTGTTGCAGGTGCTGGCCTCGCTGAAGGTCTTCGACCAGATCTACCTGCTCACCGGGGGCGGCCCGGGCGAGGCGACCCGCTCGCTGCTGCTCTACATCTACGACGTGGGCTTCACCGGCTACCGGTTCGGGTACGGCGCCGCCGTCTCCTACCTGTTCCTGGCGCTCGTCCTGGGCGTGGCCGCCCTCCAGTTGTGGATCAGCGCGCGGAGAAGGGTCTGACATGGCGACACGGAGCATGCGTTCGACGCGGCGGGCCGAGGCGGCCCTGGACCGCGCCAGGCAGCGCGACCTGATGCTGGGCGGGGGCCGCGGACCGCGGATCGCCGCCGTGTCGGCGCTGGCGGTCCTCGCGGTGCTGTGGCTGGCCCCCATGGTGTGGGCGCTGGTCACCTCGTTCAAGACCGAGGGGGACGCGGTCGCGCTGCCCCCGACCCTGATCCCCGGGACCGGGTTCACCCTGGAGCAGTACCGCAACCTGTTCGAGGCCGGGAACGTGCAGATGTGGCTGTTCAACAGCCTGGTCGTCGCCGTGCTGGTCACCCTGCTCACGATCGTGGTGGCGGCCCCGGCGGCCTTCGCGATGTCACGCATGGACTTCCGGGGCCGGGCGGCGCTGATGGCCCTCACGGTGGCGGCGATCGTGGTCCCGCCACAGCTGCTCATCGTGCCGCTGTTCCAGCAGATGGTGTCGCTGGGCCTGGTGGACACCTACGCGGCGGTGATCCTGCCGCAGCTGGTGGCGCCGGTCATCGTGTTCGTGCTCAAGCGGTTCTTCGACGCGGTGCCGCGCGAGCTGGACGAGGCGGCCCGCATGGACGGGGCGTCCTACTGGCGGCTGTTCACGACGGTGATCATGCCGCTGTCGCGGCCCATCCTGGCGGCGGCGTCGATCTTCGTGTTCATCACCGCCTGGAACAACTACCTGTGGCCGTTCATCATCACGACCGACCCGGCCCTGATGACGCTGCCCGTGGGCATCCCCAACATCCTGGACTCCTACGGCACCTTCTACGCCTCGCAGCTGGCGGCGTCGATGGTGGCGGCGGCGCCGATGGTGGTCGTGTTCATGCTGTTCCAGCGCCAGATCGTCAACAGCGTCGCCACGACGGGTCTGGGCGGCCAGTGAGAACCGGTCCGCGCGCCCGGGACCGACCGGCCGGGGCGTGCCCGAGGGCGCACCGCGCGTCGCCGGGGCCGCGGGCGCGCGGGCTCCACCGCACGACGACAACGACGTAAGAAGCAGGAAGAGCACCACTTCACCGGACGGGAAACAGCGATGTCACCACGCACGTCCCCTCGCCCGCGACACCACCTGACGGCTCTCGGCGCCCTGAGCCTGGCGCTGCTCGTACTCCCCCTCGCCACCACCGCCACCGCCGCGTCCTCCAGCGGTACCGCCGCCACGGCGGCCGATGCCGCCGGACCGGCAGATCAGGCGGTTCCCGCCGATTCCACCCAGGAGGGAACGTTCCGCAACCCCCTCAACGCCGGAGCAGACCCCACGATCGTGCACCACGACGGGAACTACCACCTGTCCACCACCCAGGGCGATCGCATCTCCGTGTGGAGCTCGCCCAGCCTGGCCACCCTGGCCACCGCCGAACCCGTGGAGGTGTGGCGCGACAGCGATCCCAGCCGCGACACCGAACTGTGGGCCCCGGCGCTGCACCGGTTCCAGACCGGGGACGGGCCGCGCTGGTACCTCTACTACACGGCCGCCGACAGCAGGCTGACCGACCCCGTGGAGCGGGACGCCAGCCACCGGCTCTACGTCCTGGAGTCGGCCGGCGACGACCCGGCCGGACCCTACGAGTTCAAGGCCCGGATCGCCGATACCGGCACCTACGCCATCGACGGCGAACCGTTCGTGCACGACGGGCAGCCCTACTTCGCCTGGAGCAGCCCCGGACGCGGGTTCGACGGCGGCCCCCAGCAGCTCTACGCCGCGCGGATGAGCAACCCCTGGACGATCGAGGGGGAACCCGTCGCGCTGCCCAACGAGGGCGGCTGCCCCGAGGTCCGGGAGGGGCCGACCCCGCTGTACCGCGACGGCCGGACCTTCCTCACCTACTCCACCTGCGACACCGGCAAACCCGACTACCAGATCTGGTCGATCGCGCTGGACGGGGGCGCCGACCCGCTGTCGGCGGACGCCTGGGAGCAGCTGCCGGGGCCGCTGTTCAGCCGCGACGACGCGGCCGGGGTCTGGGGGCCCGGGCACCACTTCTTCTTCCGCTCGCCCGACGGCACCGAGGACTGGATCGCCTACCACGCCAAGAACACGCCCGAGTACACCTACTCCTTCCGGTCCACGCGCGCCCAGCGCATCGGCTGGACCCCCGAGGGGACCCCCGACCTCGGACGGCCGCTGGCGGCGGGGGCGACCCAGCGCCTCCCCTCCGGGGACCCGGGCGCGGGCAGCACGGCGGTCAACGACACCGACACCGGCCGGGGCGGGCCGCGGGTCTCCTACGAGGGCGACTGGACCACGGGGGACCGGTGCGGGGCGCACTGCTTCCACGGCGACGACCACTACACCGCCCAGGCCGGGGCCACGGCCACCTACCACTTCACCGGGTCGCGGATCGCGGTGTACGGGTCGCTGGACACCGACCACGGCTACGCGACGTTCTCGGTGGACGGCGGGCCGCCCTCGGAGCCGGTGAGCTACCACCACCCGTTCCGGGTCGGGGAGCAGCGCGTGTACCTGAGCCCCGAACTCGGCCCCGGCGAGCACACCCTGACCGTCACGGTCACCGGTGACCGGCCCGCCGGGTCGAGCGACGCCATCGTCACCGTCGACCGCGCGGAGGTCTACCCCGCGCCCTGAGCGCGACCGGATCCGCTCACGGCCCGGCCGCGGGCGGATCCGGCGTGCGCCCGTGTGCGGCGGCGGGGCCGCGACATCCGAGCGCCGGCGGCCCCGCGCGGAAGCGGGGCCGCCCGCCCCGGCCGCCTCCGCCACCCGGTACCGGCGGCGGGCACGCACGTGGCGCGGGGGTCCACGGGCGGCGTCGGGCGTCCGTGCGGTGTCAGGGCTTGCGGGCCACGCCGCCGTACTGGTCCATGCCGCGCCGGGAGCCGACCTCGATGGGGGCGGGGCGCCACAGGGGGCAGGGCACCACACCCGGCTCCAGGAGCTCCAGGCCCTCGAAGCGGGCGGCGACCTCCTCCGGGCTGCGCAGGAGGTAGGGGACGGCGCCCTGCTTGTTGCCCACCTCGATGGCCTCGTTGTAGGCCTCGCTGGTGTTGGTGCCGTCGTAGCTGGCCAGGTAGCTGCCCGAGGGCAGCGCGTCCACCAGGCGGCGCACGACGGGCAGGACCTCGTCGTCGGGCACGTGGCCCAGGACGCCCATGAGCATGAGCGCGATGGGCTGGTCGAAGTCCAGGGTCCGGGCGGCCCGTTCCAGGATCGCGTCGGGGTCGCGCAGGTCGGCGTCGATGTAGTCGGTGACCCCCTCGGGGGTGCCGACCAGCAGCGCGCGGGCGTGCGCGAGCACGAGGGGGTCGTTGTCCACGTAGACCACGCGGGCCTCCGGGGCGATCGACTGGGCGACCTCGTGGGTGTTGTTGGCGGTGGGCATGCCGGTGCCGATGTCGAGGAACTGGCGGACGCCCGCCTCGCCCGCCAGGTGGGTCACGACGCGGATCAGGAACTCCCGGCTGGTGCGGGCCAGGTCCACGATCTCGGGGAAGCCCGCGGCGACCGCGTCGCCCGCCTCCCGGTCGATCGGGTAGTGGTCCTTGCCGCCCATCCAGTAGTTCCAGATCCGGGCCGAGTGGGTCCGGGTGGTGTCGATCTGCGGCGGGCGTTCGGCGGAGGCGGGAGTGGACGCATCGTCGGTCATCTGGGCATCTACCTCGATAGACGGGGGCGGACGTCACGGAACGCAGCCCCCGGTGCTCACGGAGCCGGAATACCGCCGTGATCGGGGAAACTGCTCGCACCGATGCTATCCACACCGTGTGCGCACGTCCCCAACCGAATGACCGAATTCTCCCCTTACGGGCGGTATTACCCACGAAAGGGAAAGCCCCCGGCACCGAAGACGCGCGCGCCCCGGGGGAAGGCGCTCCCCCACGGAAGGGAGAGACCCCGCCAGGCGCGGCGGGAGGGCGGCCCAGAGGTGGGACGGCCCAGCGCCGGGGCGCGGCCGTAGGGCTGCGGGACAGCGGGGCGACGGCATGTACCGCGGTGGCCTCCGCCCGCCCCGCCGCGTGCCGGAGCCGTGTACCGAACGCCCCGCCGCGCGGGCCGGGGGTCATCGGCCCGCGCGGCGGGGCGCTGGGGATGTGTTGCGGACGGGCGGTCCGGAGGCCGGCGGGGGCGGTCAGCTCCGCTCGGCGGCCTCGGAGCCGGAGGACTTGATCAGGCGCTTGGTGGAGCGGCGGAACGCCCAGATAACCACCACGGCGACCAGGGCGGTCAGCGGGAAGCCCATCAGGGTGTCGGCGATCGCCAGCCCGGCGGTGGAGTCGGCCAGGTAGAGCCAGCCCTGCACCACGAAGCGCAGCACGCACATGGCCAGCACCGCGAACGTGGCGGCGTGGTGCGCGACCAGCGTGGGCCGGTCCTCACGCCAGGCGTGGGTGCCGCCGTGCACGGCGTTCCAGATGACGCCGGTCGCCGGCCGGTTCATGAGGGTCGTGGCGAGCGTAGCCGCGCCCAGCGCCAGGGCGGCCCAGATCCCGATCACGAAGAAGTCGTTGGCCGAACCGGTCCAGGCGACGATGCCTCCGGCGATCACGACGCCGAGCACCCCGCCGTACACGGAGCTGAAGGGCTTGCCGCGCCAGAGTTGCACCACGGCGATCACCACGGCCAGGGCGATCGCGATCCCGACGGCGACCAGCGGCGGGACGAAGGCGATGGCCCCCGCGAAGACCAGGGCCGGGATCGCCGAGAGGACCATGCCCCACGGGCCGCCCGCGGCGTCCATCGCCGCCTGCTTGGCGCTGACGGGTTGGGCGGGGCCGGGGGACTGCCGGGGCTGGGCGGGGAGGTGCTCGGTCATGGTCACTCCGTCCGGGGAGGTGTTCGGGTCGGTGTGCTCGGGGGAGTCGAGGAGGTTCTGGGCTGCGGTCGTGTCGCTGCGTGCCATGTCGTTCCTCTCTTTCGGGTCCGGGACCGGCTCCGCCGCCGGGTCGGCGCTCCGTCGCGGTCGCGGTCGCATCCGGGCCGCCCCCGTGCGGGGAAGGGGCGACGAGGTGCTTCGCGTTCGCTCCGGGTGTCCTCCGGTGGTGGCCGGTGTGAAGCTCATGACCCCTATTCCACCGGTGCGCGCGCTCCTCGGGCAGTGCGACGGCGTCACCACTTCGCCATGACGTCGCGCTGCGACCGACCATGACGTGGTGTCACTGGTGGAACGCGAAACACGAGGTCACCGATGTGTCACGACCGCCCCGGCGCCCGGGTGTCCCCCCGGCGCTCCCCGGGCGCACGGAAGTCCGCGGCCTCCCGCGGGGAGACGGGAGGCCGCCCTCCGCTGGGAGGCACACGGGCCCGCCCCGGTCCCGAACCGGCCCGGGCACACCGGAGAAGCGGCGCCGCGGGCCGGTGTCACGGGCCCACGACGCCGGGAAGGCGGCGTCCGGGAAGGCGGCGTCCGGGAAAACGGCGCCGAAGGCTCACAGCCAGTCGTGCTCGCGCGCGTACCGCGCCGCCTCGTGCCGCGTCCGCGTCTGGGTCTTCTGCATCGCGTTGGAGAGGTAGTTGCGCACCGTGCCCTCCGCCAGGTGGAGCTGGGCGGCGATGTCGGCGACCGAGTAGCCCTCGCTGGTCGCCCGCAGCACGTCCACCTCGCGGTCGGTGAGCGGGCAGTCGTCGATGACGGCGAGCGCGGAGACGTCCGGGTCGATCCACCGCCTGCCCTGGTGCAGGTTGGCGATGACCGAGGCGATGTGCGCCGGTTCCGCGGACTTGCTGACGAACCCCTGCACCCGGAGCTTGAGCGCCTTGCGGAGCACCCCGGGCCTGGCGTGGCGGGTGAGCATGAGGATCACCTGGTCCGGCAGTTCACGGCGGATCCGCTCGACGGCGCCGAGCCCGTCCACGTTGGGCATCTCCAGGTCGATGACGAGCACGTCGGGCCGGTGGTCCAGCGTGGCCCGCACGGCCTCCTCCCCGTCCTCCGCCTCGGCGAGCACGGTGATCTCCCCCTCCAGCGGGAGCAGGGCGGCCATCGCCTTGCGCAGGAGGGCCTCGTCGTCGGCGAGTACCACGGTGGTCATCGGTTGTCCTTCCGCGTTGTCGTGCGCTGTGCCGGGGCCGGGCGCGGGAACTGCGCGGCGGTCGGGGACCGGCCCTTGTCGTGTCCGACCGTCGACCCGCCGCCGCGGTCGGCCACGCGTTCGCGCGGGGCGGCCACGGTGGCGAAGGCGTAGGACGCCGACGGGTCGTGCCGGACCAGCGCCCCGGGCGGCCGCAGGAGGGCCGGAGCCGCCGTCGGCGGGGTGCGCGGGGGCCGGGTGTCCATGTGCGGCTCTCCGGGTTCGAGGGCAGGGGTCCGCCCCAGTATTCCGCCGATCGCGCCGCGCCCACCAGTGACACCGCGTCATGGCCTCACCCCGACAAACGTCACGGCCGGGTGGTGACGTGGTCCCACTGCCCCCGGAGCGCGTCGGACGCTGCAATGGACACATGACCTCCACAGCAGTCATCGACGTCGAACGGCTCAACCTCAAGTACGGGGACTTCCACGCCGTGAGGGACCTGTCCCTCCAGGTGGGGCGCGGGGAGCTCTACGCGCTGCTCGGCACGAACGGCGCGGGCAAGACCTCGACCCTGGAGACCGTCGAGGGCCACCGCACCGCCACCTCGGGCACCGTACGGGTCTTCGGCCAGGACCCGCGCGACCGGCGCGCCGTGCGGCCCCGGGTGGGCATCATGCTCCAGGAGAGCGGGTTCTCCCCGGACCTGACGGTGAAGGAGTCGGTCCGGCTGATCGGCGGGCTCACCCTGCGCACGGACACGGTCGGACGCGTGCTCGGCATGGTCGGCCTCACCGCCAAGGCCGGTACCAAGGTGTCCCAGCTCTCGGGCGGCGAGAAGCGGCGGCTGGACTTCGCCACCGCCGCGTACGGGTCGCCGGAGCTGATCTTCCTGGACGAGCCCACCACCGGGCTGGACATCCAGTCCCGGGACGGGCTGTGGGAGGCCGTGGACAGGCTGCGCGAGGACGGCTCGACCATCGTGCTGACCACGCACTACCTGGAGGAGGCCCAGCAGCGCGCCGACCGCATCGGGCTGATGCACAGGGGCTCCCTCCACCGGGAGGGCACCGTGGCCGAGCTGACGCAGACCCTTCCGGCCACGATCCGCTTCTCCCTGCCCGACACCGCTCCGACGCCGCCGGTCCAGGCCGCGCGCCAGGGCGACGGGGCCTTCCTCGTCGAGACCCTCGGCCTGCAGAAGGACCTGTACACCCTGCTCGGCTGGGCGCAGGACAACGCGGTCGAACTGCGGGGGCTGGAGGCCGGACCGACCCGGCTCGACGACGTCTTCCGCTCCATCGGCGACGACTAGCCCGCTCTTCCGGGACCCGTGCCCCCGGGTACCCGCGCCCCGCCGCGCGGCGGACGACGTCCACCGCCCCGGCTCTCCCGCACCTTCCAGGAAAAGGACCCGCACCATGCTCTCGATCGCTCAGAGCGAGCTGATCCAGATCTTCCGGAACCGGCTGGTTCTGGTCACCATGCTCATCGTCCCGGCGGCCTCCAGCGCGTTCTACATCTACATGCACCAGACCTTCCCCGCGCTGCGCGAGGCCGTGGACCCGGGCGCCATCGCCTCGATCCTGGTGTTCCTCGTGGTGACCATGGGGCTCTACACCACCTCGGTCACCACGCTCGCCTCCCGGAGGCAGAACCTCTTCCTCAAGCGGCTGCGCTCCACGGCCTCGGGCGACGCCAGTATCCTCACCGGGCTGCTGCTCCCGGTCACCGCCGTCACGCTGGTCCAGGTGGCCGTGATCCTGACCGTGCTGGCCGTGGTCGGCGGCGCCCCGGACAACCTGCTCCTGCTGGTGGCGGCCGTCGTCGCGACGATGGTCATGATGGCGGGCCTGGGGCTGGCCACGGCCGGACTGACCAACTCCCCCGACCACGCCCAGGTGACCACGCTGCCCATCATGATCGGCGTCCTGGCCGTCTCCGGGTGGGTGGGGTTCACCGGCACCGAGGAGCTGACCCTGCTCAAGCGGCTGCTGCCCGGCGGCTCGGCCTCGGAGCTGGTCGTCAACGCCTGGAGCGGCGGCGTCCCGGTCGCCGACTCCCTGTTCCTGCTGGCGCCCACGCTGGCCTGGGTCGTCGTCGCCGTCGCGGCGGCCACCCGGATCTTCCGTTGGGAACCGCGCAGGTGAGGGCCCCGGCGCGGGCCGCCCGCACACGCGGACGGGGTACTTCCACGACAGATCCCGACCGGGCCCGCGAGGGCTCCCGCCGCGGGCGGGCGCCCCGCGAGGACGCCTTCGAGAGGAGAACGACATGGACCTGACGCTGCCGCAGCGGCTCTACCTGCTCAGCTACGACACCGACAACAACCGGTTCGACCCCGTCAGCGCCGGCTACCGCGGCCAACTGCTGTGCGCCGCGGCGCTGGCCGACCTGACCCTGGGCGGGCTGCTGCGCCCCCGCGACGGCAAGGTGACGCGCGCCATCGCCCGGGCGCCCCGGGACCCGTTCCTGGCCCGGGTCCTGTCCGACCTGTCCCCCAACGAGCCGCACCACTGGATCAACCTCCTCTACCCCCAGATGGGCAGGGCCGAGGAGATGGTGCGCGAGGGGCTCGTCGCGAACGGGTCGGTCACGGTCAGGCGCGGCCGGACGCTGGGGGTCTTCCCCACCCGCACGGTCACCCCCAACCGTCCCGAGGAGGCGGACCGGCTGCGCGAGCGCACGCGCGAGGCGGTCCTGGGCGGCGGCGACCCGGCGGCGGTGCCCCTCCAGGACGCGGCCCTGGTCGCGATCGCGACCGAGGGCGACGTGTGGACCGTGTTCGCCCCCAACGAGCGCTGGCGGCACCGGCCCGCGGTCAGGGCGGTCCAGGAGCGCTTCGACGCCGCCGCCCCCGGACTGCGCAACGCGGTCCGCACCGCCGTCATGGCCACCGGCAAGGGAGCGTCCGCCTGACCGGCGCGGCCGCGCTCGTCCGCGTTCGCCCGGCCGCCCCGTCACGACGCCGACCGCTCCCCGGCGCGGGGCCGGGTCACGGACCTCTCCCGAAGCGCCACGGAGGCGCCGGGAGGGGTAAACGTCCATTCGGCGAGAAAAAGCCCGCCGTGTCGGATGTGCGGTCCTCGCGAAGGCCACATCACCCTGTGTCACGATCGTTCGCCCTGCTCAGCGGCCTACGATCACTCCGAGCGACCGCCATGGTCGCCACTGTAACCCTCCTCACACTGTACGGGCTCGAACGCTTAGGCTAGCCTCCCCTTAGTTAGGGCGACCTACATAAGAGTGTTCGCGAAGTTCCTCACCCTATGCCCACATCCGCTTTGCGGATGCTGTCGGCATGCCCGTTTCCAGGAGGATGATCCATGAGCTCCCTCGCGCGGTCCGCACCGGGCCCGCTGCACGGGAACGCCGGTGCCCTCGGCACCAGGCCCACACCCCCCTCCGGCCAGGACCCCGACGACCCCCGGACACAGCTGTTCGACGCCCGGAGCGCCGAACGCTACCGCGACCTGACGGGGGAGGCCGCGGCCCGCGTCGCCCGACGCATCGCCGGAGCCGACCGGCCGCTCACCGGAGCCACCGCCGAGGACCTGCGCCCCCAGATCGACAAGGTCGACCTCGACCAGCCGCTCCACGACCCCACCGCGGCCCTGGACGAACTCGAACGCGTCTACCTCGACGACGCCGTCTACTTCCACCACCCCCGCTACATGGGACACCTCAACTGCCCCGTGGTCCTGCCCGCCCTGCTCGGCGAGACCGTCCTGTCCGCCGTCAACTCCTCCCTCGACACCTGGGACCAGAGCGCCGGGGGCACCCTGATCGAACAGCGGCTCATCGACTGGACGTGCGAGCGCGTCGGCTTCGGCGAGACCGCGGACGGCGTCTTCACCAGCGGCGGTAGCCAGTCCAACCTCCAGGCCCTGCTCATGGCACGCGACGAGGCCCACCACCGCGCCAAGGCGCAGGAGGGCCAGGACACCCGCCTGGCCGAACTCCTGCCCCGGATGCGCGTCCTGACCTCCGAGGCCGGACACTTCAGCGTCGCCAAGTCCGCCGCCCTCCTCGGACTGGGCTACGAATCCGTCATCACCGTGGCCTGCGACGACAGACGCCGCATGCGCCCCGACGCCCTCGCCGCCCAACTGCGCCGATGCCGCGCCGAAGGACTCCTGCCCATAGCCGTCGTCGCCACCGCCGGAACCACCGACTTCGGCAGCATCGACCCCCTGCCCCGCATCGCCGACCTGTGCCGACAGCGCGGCGTGTGGATGCACGTCGACGCCGCCTACGGCTGCGGCCTGCTGGTCTCGCGCCACCGCCACCTGCTGGAGGGCGTCGAACGCGCCGACTCGGTCACCGTGGACTTCCACAAGTCCTTCTTCCAACCGGTCAGCTCCAGCGCGATCGTGGTCCGCGACCGCGACGTCCTGCGCCACGTCACCTACCACGCCGACTACCTCAACTCCCGCTCGGACGGCAGCACCCCCCTACTCTCCCCCAACCAGGTCGACAAGAGCCTGCAGACCACACGCCGCTTCGACGCCCTCAAACTGTGGCTCACCCTGCGCGTCATGGGCGCCGACGGCGTGGGCGCCCTCTTCGACAGCGTCCTGGACCTGGCCGCCACCGCCTGGACCCTGCTCGACGCCGACCCGCGCTTCACCGTGGTCACCCGGCCCAGCCTGAGCACCCTGGTCTTCCGCTGCGCCGTACCCGGCGCCGACCCCGACACCGCCGACGCCGCCCACCGCTACGCACGCGAGGCGCTGCTGGCCTCGGGCCGCGCCTTCGTGGCCCGCACCACCGTCGACGGCAGGCCCCACCTCAAACTCACCCTGCTCAACCCCAGGGCCACCCGGGAGGACGTCGCCGAGGTACTGGACCTGATCGCCGCGCACGTCGACCACTTCGTGAACGGACGCGGCACCCCCGACCGCCCGGCCCCGCCCGCCCCGACCACGACCGCGGCCCACGCGGCCTCCGCCCTGCCGACCACCACCGGGAGGTCCCGTTGACCACCAGCCGCCAGCCCGCCCCGGCCGCCGACCCCGGCCGCGTCCACGACTTCGCCGCCGTCGGCATCGGCCCCTTCAACCTCGGCCTGGCCTGCCTGACCGCGCCCATCCCCGGCCTGGACGGCCTCTTCCTCGACGAGAAACCCGAGTTCTCCTGGCACTCCGGCATGCTCCTGGAGGAGGCCGAACTCCAGACCCCCTTCATGTCCGACCTGGTCACCCTCGCCGACCCCACCTCCCCCTTCTCCTTCCTCAACTACCTCAAGGAGACCGGCAGGCTCTACCCCTTCTACATCCGCGAGCGCTTCTACCCCCTGCGCGCCGAGTACGACGACTACTGTCGCTGGGCCGCCCGACGCCTGGGAGACGCCGTCCGCTTCGGCCAGCGCGTGGAGTCCGTGGAGTACGACCCCGACCGGGCCCTCTACCTGCTGCACAGCACCGAGACCGCGACCGGCGCCCGGCACACCCACCGCGCACGGCGCCTGGTGCTCGGCACCGGCACACCCCCCTACCTGCCCGAACCCTGCCGCGACCTGCCCGGCGACGCCGTGCACAGCTCCGGCTACCTGCCCGCCGCGCGGCGGCTGCGCGACAAGCGCAGCGTGACGGTCGTCGGCAGCGGGCAGAGCGCCGCGGAGATCTTCCACGACCTGCTCCAGGACCTGGACGAACACGGCTACCAGCTCAACTGGGTCACCCGCTCCCCGCGCTTCTTCCCGCTGGAGTACACCAAGCTCACCCTGGAGATGACCTCCCCCGAGTACGCCGACCACTTCCACGCGCTCCCCGCCCCCACCCGCGACCGGCTCGTGGCCTCGCAGAAGAACCTGTACAAGGGGATCGACTCCGACCTCATCAACGCCATCTACGACCTGCTCTACGTCAAGAGCCGCCTGGGTCGGCCGCCCGTACGCCTGATGACCGGCACCGAGGTCACCGGCGCCCGCCACGACGCGGCGAGCGGCGCGTACACCCTGGACCTGCGCAACACCGACCAGGGACGCGACTTCGCCCTCGACACCGAGGGACTGGTCCTCGCCACCGGCTACCAGTACCGGATGCCGGACTTCCTGGAACCCATCACCGACCGCCTGGCCTGGGACGACTCCGGGCGCTTCGCGGTGCGCCGCGACTACCGCGTCGACCGCGACGCGCCGCCCGCCGGGCAGGACGCGCCCGGCGCGGACGGCTCCCCCGACGACGGCCGCGGACCGCGCTTCGCCCGCGGCGCCGTCTTCGTGCAGAACGCCGAACTGCACACGCACGGCTTCGTCTCCCCCGACCTGGGCATGGGCGCCTACCGCAACTCCTGCATCCTGCGCGCGATGCTGGGCCGCGAACCCTACGCCGTCGAGCGCTCGATCGCCTTCCAGGAGTTCGGCGCACCCGAGCAGGGCGCACCGCACACCGACGCCCGGGGCGGCGACGGCCCGACCGGGGAAGGCACGCCGGAGGCGGCCGTCCCGGCCTCAGGCCCGGCACGGAAGGCGGCGCGCCGATGAGGGACCAGGCACCGGCACGGACCGCGCCCGACCAGGCGGCAGCGGCCGTCTTCACCCGCACCGACCCCGAACTCGGCGAGTTCAGCGTCCGCCCCGTGGACCCCGACGCCGACGCCCCCCTCCTGCACCGCTGGCTCACCCACCCCAAATCCCACTTCTGGCTCATGTCCGAGGCCACCGAGGAGGACGTCGCCCACGGCTACCGCACCATGGCCGCCTCCCCGTACGAACACGCCTACGTCGGCGAGTGGCGCGGCACCCCCCGGTTCCTGGTCGAGCGCTACGACCCCGGCCACAGCGAACTCGCCGACCACTACCCCGTGCTCCCCGGCGACACCGGCATGCACTTCCTGGTGGCGCCCACCGACACGCCCGTGCACGGCTTCACCCGCGCCGTGATCACCACCGTCATGGAACTCGTCCTCTCCGACCCCGCCGCCCGACGCGTCGTCGTCGAACCGGACGTGCGCAACACCGCCGTCCACGCGCTCAACGCCGCCATGGGCTTCCGTGTCCTCACCACCGTGACCCTCAAGGACAAGGAGGCCCACCTGAGCACCTGCACCCGCGCCCAGTTCCGCGCCGCCGTCGCCGCGGCCCCGACCACAGGAGGCATCGGCCGATGACCACGCCCACCACCGGATTCGACGCCCGCCAGCCCCGCCTCCCCGACCCCCGCGACGCGGTCGCCCACCTGGCCCCCGAGACGTGGGAGCGCGCCAACCGGCTGCTCGTGCGCAAGGCCCTGGCCGAGTTCGCCCACGAACGGCTGATCACCCCCGAACCCGGCCCCGACGGCCTCTTCTCGGTCACCAGCGACGACGGCGGCGTCGAGTACCGGTTCGCGGCCCGCGTCATGGCCCTGGAGCACTGGCGGATCGAGGCCGACAGCATCGTCCGCCGCGACCTGCGGCGCGACGGCGCGCACCTGCCCCTGGACGCCCTCGACCTGATCCTGGACCTGCGCAAGACGCTCACGCTCGACGAGGACGTCCTGCCCGTCTACCTGGAGGAGATCACCAGCACCCTGGCCAGCAGCACCTACCGCATGTCGGGCGCCCGACCCGGCGCCGCCGAGCTGGCGCGCGCCGGGTTCCAGGAGATCGAGGCGGGGATGACCGAGGGCCACCCGTGCTTCGTCGCCAACAACGGGCGCCTGGGCTTCGACGCCGCGGAGTACCGCGCCTACGCCCCCGAGGCCGCCGCCCCGGTGCGGCTGGTGTGGGTCGCCGCGCGGCGCGAGCGCACGGTCTTCAGCTGCTCCGCCGACCTGGACCGCGAGGAACTGCTGCGCGGTGAACTCGGCGCCCAGACCCTGGCCGTCTTCGACGCGCGGCTGACCGACATGGGCCTGGACCCCGCCGACTACCACCTGATCCCGGTCCACCCCTGGCAGTGGTGGAACCGGCTGGCGGTCACCTTCGCCGCCGACGTCGCCCGCCGCGACCTGGTGTGCCTGGGCCACGGCCCCGACGAGTACCGCGCCCAGCAGTCCATCCGGACCTTCTTCAACACCTCGGCCCCCGAACGCCACTACGTCAAGACCGCCCTGTCGGTGCTGAACATGGGCTTCCTGCGCGGGCTGTCCGCCAAGTACATGGAGGCCACCCCGGCCATCAACGACTGGGTCGCCTCGGTCGTGGCCGACGACCCCGTCCTGCGCGCCACGCGCGTGGAGATCCTGCGCGAGCTGGCCGCGGTGGGCTACCGCACCACGCACTACGCGCAGGCCTCGACGGAGAAGTCGCCCTACCTGAAGATGACCGCCGCGCTGTGGCGCGAGAGCCCGGTGACACGGCTGCGGTCCGGCGAGCGCCTGGCCACGATGGCCTCGCTGCTGCACACCGACGCCCGGGGGAGGTCCCTCGCCGCGGAGCTCATCGCCGAGTCGGGCCTGGAGCCCGCGGAGTGGCTGCGCCGCTACCTCGACGCCTACCTCGTCCCCCTGCTGCACTGCTTCTACGCCCACGACCTGGTGTTCATGCCGCACGGGGAGAACGTCATCCTCGTCCTGCGCGACGGGGTGCCACAGCGGGTCCTGCTCAAGGACATCGCCGAGGAGATCGCGGTGATGAACGACGACGCCGAACTGCCCCCCGGGGTCGAGCGGGTCCAGGGCGCGGTGCCCGACGACATGCGGGTGCTGTCGCTGTTCACCGACGTCTTCGACTGCTTCCTGCGCTTCCTCAACGGCATCCTCGCCGGTGAGGGCGTCCTGTCCGAGACCGACTTCTGGCGCACCGTGGCCGCCTGCGTCGCCGACTACCAGGCGTCGGCGCCCCACCTGGCCGACCGTTTCGCGCGCGACGACCTGTTCGCGGAACGCTTCGCGCTCTCGTGCCTGAACCGGCTGCAACTGCGCAACAACCGCCAGATGGTCGATCTGGAGGACCCGTCCGCGGGCCTGCAACTGGTCGGCACGCTGGAGAACCCCATCGCCGGGTTCCGTCCCGCGCCCCGGTAGGCGCGGCGGGACTGGGGGTTCCGCTCCCATAGGCTCAGCGGTCCGACGGGGCCCGCACACGCCGCGTCCGCTCCGGGGGGAGGGCCGCACGCCCCTCCCCCGGGCGCCCGCCGGGCCGCCCGGGTGTCGTGGTGGCGCGGTACGTTCCTCGGGCCCGCGCACCGCACCGCCCAGGAGGAACCGTGGACCCCTACTCGCCCGTACCGGAACTGAACCTGCTCAGGGCACTGGAGGAGCGGGCCGCCGGTGACTTCGTCGCGGACGGCTTCGAGACGCTCGACTACGACGACCCGGAACAGCTGGCCGGCTGGCCGGAGGACCCGGCGTTCCGGTCCCGCCTCATCCCCTTCGCCCTGGCCAACGGCTCCGGCTCCGTCTACGCCCTGTGGCGCCACGACGACCGCGAGGACCCCGCCGACCTGCCCGTCGTCGTCCTCGGCGACGAGGGTGCCGTGGCGGTGGTGTCCGAGAACCCCCGCGGGCTGGTCCTGCTCCTGGGTGCGGACTCCGAGATCGGCGTCGACCACGGCTACCCGCCCTACCTGCGCGGGGAGCCCCAGGACGAGGACGGGCCCCGGCGCGCCCGGTACCGCGCCTGGCTCCAGGAGCACTTCGGACGCGGCCTGCCCACGGACGCCGAGGTCTCCGCCGTGCTGGAGGGCGCGCGGGACCGCCACGGCGAGCCGTTCGCACGGTGGGCGGGCCGCTACCTGGCCTCGTGATCTCGTCGTCAGTTCACTGGTTCCGCCTGGAACGCAGCTCCTTTACGGCGTAGATTCACTTTTGTCCGTTTATGCCGGATATGCCGCCGGGCCCCGGGCCCGGCGGCGCATGCTGTCCGGCCGGAGTCAGTCCTTCCACTCCTGGATCATGGTGTCGGAGGCGTGTACGCACATCACGCGCAGCCGTCCCGTGCCGGTGTTGGTGAAGCCGTGCCACACCCCGGGCTGGACGACCAGGGTGTCGCCCGCCCCGGCGGCCAACCGGCGGTCGCCGACGGCGAACGCGGCCTCGCCCTCCAGGACGGTCCACGTCTCGGTGTAGGGGTGGCGGTGCAAGCCGGGCCCCTGCCCGGGGTCGTTGTCCACGAGGAAGAACGAGATCCCCGAGCCGTGGGGGCGGCCCTCGAAGCGCAGCGTGCGCGAGCCGCCCATCCGGAGTTCGTCGGCGGGGACCACCCGGTCGTGTGTCGTGCTCTCCATGGTGCTCACTCCTCGAACCCGGTCACGGGGCGGACGTCGACGGACCAGCGGGCCGTCGGGGGGCCGTCGGGGGGCCGTCGAAGGCGTACCGGTCGGACGCCTCGGCCCCGCCGCCCGGAGCGGCGGGTTCATGGTGGTGGAGCGGTGCGGACCTCATCGCGGTGTCCCTTCACTGTGCCCGTCTCGGTGTGGCTCCACCATGGCCGGGCGGGCACGCCGCGCTCTACACTTTCGATGTGCGTCGAAACAGGGTCCGCTTCCGGATCGGGGCGGCCGACGTCTCGGCGATCCGGTTCGGCGTCTCACCGGGCCACGAACTGTGCCACGCGGTCCGGGTCCTGCTCGACCCCTCAAGCCACCCGCTCCAGTGGGGCTGGCTGCGCGCGGTGCGGGGGTCGCTGCCGAGGCGGTCGTTCGAGTACCTGGCCACGGTGATCGGCCACGAGGGTTACTTCCCCGACTTCCTCACGGCCGCCCCGTCCTGGGACATGACCCCCGAGGAGGAAGTCGAGCGCCTGCGGCGCGTGCCGCCCGAAGCCGTCCGGGCCGACCTGACCAAGGTGCTCGCGCGCTCGCGGGGGCGCCGCCACACCCTGGTGGCGGACATGTTCGCCCACCCCGAGCGCACCCGCGCGCTGGTCTCGGACGCCTGGACGGCGGTCTGGGAAGCCGCACTGGCCCCGCACTGGCCGCAGATCCGGCGTCTGCTGGGCGCGGACATCGACCTGCGGGTGCGGCGCATGGGCGCGGGCGGCGTGGCCGCGATGGTGGGCACGCTGCACGAGTCCGTGGGCTGGCACCGGGACGCGATCGAGGTCGGGATGCGCAAGCACGACGAGGACGTGGCCTGCGAGGGCAGCGGCGTGGTGCTCACGCCCTCCGTCATGAGCACGCCGCGCTGCTCGGTGCTCACCGAGCCGCCCGTGCAGCCGACGCTGTTCTACCCGGTGCACGGACTGTCGGCGTCGTGGACGCGTGAGGGCACGGCCGCCGCGCAGGCGCTGGAGGAACTGCTCGGGTCGGGGCGCGCCCGCGTCCTGCTGGCCCTGGACGGGCCCCGGTCCACGTCGGAGGTGGCCGGGGACTGCGCGATGGCGGTCTCCACGGCCTCGCACCACCTGTCGATCCTGCGGCGGTCGGGGCTGGTGGATGGTCGCCGGGAGAGCACACGGGTGATGCACGCGCGCACGCCGCTGGGCGAGGCCCTGGTGAGCGGAGGGGCCTGAGGGACGGCGGACCGGCGTGCGCTCCCCGGCGAGGAGCGCGCGCCCGGCCAGGAGACCTCGATCCCCGGTCAGCGGGCCCCGGCGCCCGGTTCCGGTTCCGCGTCCGGGGCGTGCGAAGCGTCCGGACCGGGAACCGGTGCTTCCCGGTCCGGCTCCGCGTCCCGGTCCTGTCCGGGCGCGATGGCGCTGGCCAGGTGCTCGGCGACCTGCCGGCGCAGCGGGGGCGGGAGCGTGCCGCTGGACAGCGACTCGTACAGCCACAGGCCGTCCGCCGCCAGGCGCAGCACGAACAGCTCCATCTCCTCCGGCGTCAGCGGCCCGGCGGACGGTTCGGACGTCCAGCGCCCCATCACCTCGTCCCAGGGGGCGCGCGTGGCCGGTTCGTTCGCGGTCTCCAGCAGGAGCAGCAGCTCGGCGCGCGTGGAGCTGTGCGCGGCCACGCGGGCGTAGGCCGCCAGGCGCTCGCGGGGCGTGGCCCGGTCCGCGCTCCTCCCCGCGGCCTCCGCCAGGTGGTCGTCCCAGCCCTGGGCCAGGTGTTCGTGCAGGGCCTGGAGCAGGGACTCGCGCGAGGGGAAGTGGTAGAGCAGCCCTCCCTTGGTCAGACCCGTCTCGGCCGCCACCGACTCGTAGGTCAGGGCCCTGACGCCGTCGCGCTGGACGACGCGGAAGGCCGCGTCCAGGATCTGTGTCCGGTTGCTCTTGCGCATGCTCTCCCCCGGTGTCAGTGGTCCGCGTACGCCGACGAGGACGTGCCGGGACCATGGTGGCGCAGCAGCCGCCAGGTGAGGGCCGCGCCGCACGCCAGGACCGCCGCGACCACGACCATGACCACCAGGTAGCCGGTGTCGAAGGCGGCGTGGGCCGCGGCGACCACCGCGTCGTCGCCCCCGGCCGAGGCCAGGGCGTCGGCCAGGCTCCTCCCGGCGGCTTCCGGGGCGCCCTGCGGCAGCTGGACGGCGGCCGCGTAGACGAAGGTGACCAGGCTGCCCATCAGGGCCACCGCGGTCAGGTTGCCGAACTCGTAGGAGACCTCCTCCACCGAGGAGGCCATCCCGGCGCGGCTGGCGGGCGCGTTGCCGATGATCGCCGTGGAGGCCACCGACATCGCCGCACCCAGTCCGGCGCCGGTCAGCAGCAGCCCCGCGACGAGCCAGCCGATGCCCGTCTGGAAGCCCAGGAGCGAGACGACCACACCCGCCACGCCCGCGGCGAGACCTCCCGCGATCAGGGGCAGCAGGCCGGTCCGGTGCAGGAACGCCCCGCCCAGCAGCGCGGTCGGCAGCGAACCCGCCGCCACGGCGGCCACCAGCAGCCCGGCCTCCAGCGGCGTGAAGCCCACGACCAGCTGGAAGCGCTGGGTGGTGACGAGCTGGATGCCGCCGATGGCGAACATCGAGAACGCCGCGGCCAGCACACCGGAGGTGAAGGCGGGGTTGCGGAAGACCCCGAAGTCCAGCAGCGGGTCCTCCAGACGGCGCTGGCGGCGCGTGAACAGGACGAAGGCCACCACGGCCACGACCACGGCGGCGGCGAAGAGCGGCCAGCGCGGCGGCGTGTGCGCCAGCTCCTTGATCGCCAGCACCGAGGCGACCAGCCCGGCCATGGCCTGGAGCGAGGAGACCAGGTCCCAGTGCTTGCCGGGGTCGGGGACGTTGGGCGGCGCGATCAGCGCGGTCGCCACCAGCGCCGCGATGACCACGGGCACGTTGAGGAGGAAGACCGACCCCCACCAGAAGAACTCCAGCAGGACCCCGCCCACGATCGGCCCCAGCGCGCCGCCGACCACCGAGACGCTGCCCCAGACCGCGATGGCGATGTTGCGTTCGCGCTCGATGGGGAAGGCGATCCTGATCAGCGCCAGGGTGGCGGGCATCATCGCCGCCGCGCCCACCGCCAGCAGCGCGCGCGAGGCGATGAGGACCCAGGCCGTGGGGGAGAACGCGGCGACCAGCGAGGCCAGGCCGAAGACCACCAGCCCGACCACGAACATGCGCACGTGGCCGATCCGGTCGCCCAGCGTGCCGCTGCCCAGCAGCAGACCAGCCATGACCACCGGGTAGGCGTTGATGATCCACAGGCTCTGCGCGCCCGTCGCCCCCAGTTGAGCGGTCAGGGTCGGCAGGGCGGTGTACAGGATCGTGTTGTCCACGGTGACGAGCAGCAGTCCGGCCGCCACGGTCACCAGCAGCAGCCACCGGCGTGTCGCCGTCATGGCCGTCGCGTGCGTCTGATGTGAGCCCATGGGCCGAAATTTACCTTACGTCCGGTACAGTTTCGCGCCCGCGCCCCCGGGTGCGGACGGGCCGTCTTCCCTGGCGCGCGGGCGTTCGCGGACCTGAGGGGCGCGCCGCGCGGCACCCGGCGCCCCTTCCTGCTACCACCCGTGAGGGAAGGCGTGCTGTTCGGCTGTGCGCCGGTAGCGGGAGGGGCTGGGAATGTCGGGAGTGGTGGAGGCGGGCGCCTGGGGGCTGCTGGCCGGGTCTGCGCTGCTGGTGGGCGCGGTGCTGGGGTACGCCCTGCGGATTCCGCGCCCGGTGGTCGCCTCGGTGATGGCCTTCGGCGCCGGGGTGCTGCTGTCGGCGGTCTCGTTCGAGCTGATCGCCGAGGCGCACGCGGAGGCCGGGCTGGTCCCGGCGGTGGTCGGCACCCTCGCGGGCGCGGGCGCCTACACCGTGGGCAACATCGCGCTGGCCCGGCGGGGGGCGCGGCACCGCAAGCGTTCCGACCAGCCCGGGAAGCAGCCTTCGGAGGGCCAGCAGGCCGGGTCGGGCCTCGCGCTGGCGCTGGGGGCGCTGCTGGATGGCGTTCCGGAGTCGGCGGTCATCGGCGTCGGCCTGGCCCAGGGCGGCGCGGTCAGCATGGTGACCGTGGCGGCGGTGTTCATCAGCAACATCCCCGAGGGGCTGTCCAGCTCGGCGGGGATGCGGCGGGCGGGTCGCGGCAAGGGGTACGTCTTCGGCGTGTGGGGGGCCATCGCCGCCGCCAGCATGGTCTCCGCCATGGTGGGCTACGCCGTGGTGGGCGGGCTGCCCGCGTTCGTGGTGGCGACGGTGACGGCCGTGGCGGCCGGGGCCATCCTGGCCATGATCGCCGACACGATGATCCCCGAGGCCTTCGAGGACACCCACCTGGCCATCGGCGTCATCACCGTCTGCGGGTTCCTGGTCTCCTTCGCGCTCTCCCACGCCTGAGCGGCGGGGGCGAAGGCGGGGGCGCGGGGCGCGGGGCGAGGCCGTCGGGTGCGGGCACGGGGCCCGGTGGCTGTCGGCGGGGGTGCCGGGGAGCCGCGCGGGTCGGCGGCTTCCCGGCTGCCCCGGCCGGCGGCGCCGCTACTCGCCGAAGAGGGCCTTCTGCACGTCGTCGGGGCCGTCGAACCGGCTCGTACCGGCGTCGGACAGCTTCTGGACCAGGTCGTCGCCCGCACCGTTGCCCTTCGCCAGCGACACCAGGTCGTCGCGGCTGGCGGGGTAGTCGGCGCCCTTGAGCGCCTTCTGCAGTTCGATGGGGTTGAGGTCGGCCATGGGTTCCTCCCGGGTTCGCGTGCTCGTGCGGCGGACTCCCGTCGGCTACCCGGACGGCGCGCGCGGGAATACCACCGGAGGGCAAAGAGGGGGCGTCCCCGCGCCCGTCGCGCCGGCGGTGGCCGGACGTCGGGGTCCGGGGACCGGCCGCCTCCGTCTCCCGGACCGGGGAAGCGGCCGAACGGCGACGCGACCGGGCCGATCGGCCGAGGCCGCGGACCGGGCCCGGTTCCTAGGGTCGCGGTATGCGCGGATCCACGGACGAAGAGGAACACGGCGGCGCCGGGGGCGCGGCACGGTACCGGAGGCGACAGGACGGCGACGGCCCCGGCGGCGCGGGACGCGCCCCGCGCGGCGGCGTCCTGCCGGGTGAGCGCGCGCTGGCCCCGGACCTGGCGCGCGGGATGATGCTGCTGCTCATCGTGCTGTCCAACACCGCGTTCCACCTGTGGGCGGCCCAGCACGGACCCTCCGGCTGGCACCCGGTGGACGGCTCGTGGCTGGACCGGGCGGTCCGGTTCGCCATGATCGTCGGCCTGGACCTGCGCGCCTATCCCCTGTTCGCCTTCCTGTTCGGCTACGGGATGATGCAGCTGTTCCTGCGCCAGAGGGCGCACGGGACCTCCGAACGCACGGCCGTGGCGCTGCTGCGCCGACGCGGTCTGTGGCTGGTCGTGTTCGGGTTCGCGCACGCCGCCCTGCTCATGGCGGGCGACATCATCGGCTCCTACGGGGTGGCGAGCCTAGTGCTGGTGTGGCTGTTCATCCGGCGCGGGGACCGGGTCCTGCTGGCGGGGGCGGCGGTGTTCGCCCTGCTCATCGCGGTTCCCGCCGCACAGGCGGCGTGGAGCCTGGCGGCGCACGGGCTGGAGGGCGTCGGCGGCGCGGGGGCCGAGCCGTCCTACCTGGCCTACGCCGCCCAGGAGGAGGACCCGCTGGCGGCGGCGGGCACACGGCTGCTCACCTGGGCGTTCGTCACCCTGGCGGGCGGCCTGCTGTCCTTCGGCGGGTTCGCCATGATCCTGCTGGGCTTCTGGGCGGCGCGGCGGCGCGTCCTGGAGGAGCCGCACCGCCACCTGCGGCTGCTGGGCTGGACGGCGGCGGTGGGGATACCGGTCGGCTGGCTGGGCGGGCTGCCGTCGGCGCTGGTCCACGCGGGGCTGGTGGGGGCCGCCCCGGGCGCGGTCGGGGACGGGGGACCGCTGCCCGCGGTCCAGGCCGCCACGGGGCTGGCCTGCGGGCTGGGCTACGTCGCGCTGTTCGCCCTGGCCGCGCATGGACTGTCGCGACGGGGCGGCGTCGGCCGGACCGGCGCGGGCCGGGCGGTGACCGCGGTCGCGGCGCTGGGCAGGCGCTCCATGTCGGGTTACATGGCCCACTCGCTGCTCTTCTCCCCGCTGCTCGCCGCCTGGGGCCTGGGGCTGGGCGCCCACCTCAACAGCGCGTCCATGGCGGCGTTCGCGCTGGCCGTGTGGCTGGTCACGGTCGTGGCGGCCTACGCCCTGGAGCGCGCCGGCCGCCCCGGCCCGGCCGAGTATCTGCTCCGTCGGCTCATCTACCGCCGGACCCGCCCGGGGCGGCGGTAGACGCGCCCTCCCGGTTCCGGAACCCGGCCAGCTGGTCGCGCAGGACCCCGTAGGTGGGGGCCAGGTCCCGTAGAACCGCGGCGGCCGCGCCGTCGTCGCCGGTGACGAGTGGGTACTGCAACGATCCGACCAGGCGGGCCTGCCCGGTCAGGGTCGCGGCCGCGTCCGCGTGGCCGACGCCGCGCAGGCAGGCCGCCGCGTCCGCCAGGCGCCGGGCGCCGACCCGGACCGCGAAGCCGACCAGGTGGCCGCGCAGCTCAGGGTCGCAGCCGCGCCCGACCAGGTCCGCGAGGGCCAGTGCCGCGTCGCCGTTGGCTCCGCCGAGCCAGTCGACCGCCCGGGGGACGGCCGCGCCGACCGCCCGGGCCGCGTCGACCCGTCCGACCCGGGTGAACTCGGTGCGCATGGTGTACGGCTCGGCGTAGGCGACGCTCTCGGCCCGCCAGGCGGCGGCGAAGGCGGCCCGCGGCAGCCGCGCGTAGGGGTGGCCCTGCGGGTCGTGCAGCGTCACGTGGGTGTCGTCGGCGCCGAGCACGACGACGTAGTGGTCCGCCCCGATCGGCCCGGTCATGCCGGGCTGGTGGCGCAGGTGGCCCATCTCGACGGGGCCGACCATGACCGGCCCCTCGTCCAGGGCCGCGATGAGACGGCCGAACGCGGTGTCGGCGTCGCCGCCGCTGGTGGTCCGCGCCGTCCAGCCCAGGGCGGTCAGCGCCTCGTCCACACCGATGCCGGGGTTCCAGCCGCACGGGTCGAAGAAGGCGAGCCCGTCCTCCAGTTGGACGCCGAAGGGGCTGCCGGTGACCGTCTCGACCACCGCGGCGTCGGGCGCGTCCCCACCCAGCATCATGACCAGGCAGTTGGAGTAGCAGTAGGGCCCCGAACCGCGGTACCACGTATCCGTCATCGCGCCAGGATGCCGTTTTTCCCGGGAGAACACCACCGGCGCGCGGCGGTCCGCGGCCGTGGCCCGGGGGCCCGCGGTCCTCTGGACCACCCCGTTTTTGCCGGTTCGGCAAAGGACTTTGGCAACGCGGCGCCGCGGCCGCATCGTGGCGGTATGAGCGAGAACGAGTTGGTACCGGCATCCGGTGAGGCGTGGGACGTCGTGGTGGTCGGGGGCGGTGCGGCGGGACTGTCGGCCGCGCTGACGCTGGCCCGGGTCCGCCGTTCGGTGCTGGTCGTCGACGCCGGGGAACCGCGCAACGCCCCGGCGGCCGGGGCGCACGGCCTGCTGTCCCGGGACGGGATCCCGCCGCTGGAACTGCTCCGGCTGGGGCGCGAGGAGGTCGCCTCCTACGGCGGGCGGATCGTGTCCGGCCGCGTCGCGGGCGTGCGCCGGGAGGACGGGAACCTGGTGGTGAGCACCGAGGACGGGGGCCGCGCGGCGGCCCGGCGGCTGCTGTTGACCACGGGGCTGGTGGACGAGCTGCCCGACGTCCCCGGCCTCGCCCGGCTGTGGGGTCGGGACGTGGTGCACTGCGTGTACTGCCACGGCTGGGAGGTGCGCGACACGGCCGTCGGGGTGCTGGGGACCGGGCCGGGGTCGTTCCACCAGGCGCTGATGTTCCGGCAGCTGTCGTCGCGGGTGACGCTGTTCCTGCACAACGGCGTGGACCTGGGCGACGAGCAGTGGGAGCAGCTGGCCGCGCTGGGCGTCGGCGTGGTCGAGGGCGGGGTCCGCGGCCTGGAGGTCGACGACCGGGACCGGCTGGCGGGCGTGCGTCTGGCCTCCGGCAAGGAGATCGCGGTGGACACGCTGGCGGTGGCGCCGCGGTTCACCGCCCGCGCGGACTTCCTCTCCGACCTGGGACTGGCGTTGACGGAGCACCCGACCGGGATGGGCGCGCAGCTGGCCGTGGAGGCGGGCGGGTTCACCGGCGTCGAGGGGGTGTGGGCCGCGGGCAACGTCGCCGACGTGACGGCGAACGTCCCGGTCGCGGCGGCGTCGGGGACGCAGGCGGGGGCAGCGCTCAACGCGGATCTGATCGCCGCCGACGCGGGGGCGGCCGCGGCGGCGCGCGCCGCCCTCGGCACCACGGAGGCGCGGGGGCGCGTCGCGGACTGAACCCTCCCCGCCCGACCGGGGGCGCCGGACCGTCCTCCGGCGCCCCCGGAGGGCGGGGCCCTCACCCGGCCAGAACACGCTCACGGCACCGCTGCCCAGGAGACGGCGCCACTGCTTCGAAGGAGGGATCAGCCGGGCGGGCCCGTGGCCCGCCGACCGTGGCCGCCCGCCCTGCCCCTTCCGCTCAGGAAGCCGGGCCGGAGGGGCTCACCCCGGCGGCGGCCCCGTCAGGGCTTCCCCCGGCGGAATCGCTGGCGGCGGACCCACCGGCGGCGTCGCCCTCGGCGATGTGCGCGGCCCGCAGGACCGCCTCCAGGAGTCCGGGCATGCGCGCACCGAGGTCCTCCGTACGCAGACAGCTCATGCGCGAGGTGCCCTCGTAGTACTGGCGGATGACCCCCGCCTCGCGCAGCACGCGGAAGTGGTGGGTGGAGGTGGACTTGCTCACCGGCAGTTCGAAGGCGATGCAGGCCATGTCGTCGTGGCCCCGGGCCAGTTCGCGCACGATGCGCAGGCGCACGGGGTCGGCCAGGGCGTGCATGACCGTCTCCACCCGGATCTCCTCGGCGGGCGGGTGTTCCAGTTGCCGACCGCTTCGGACCCTTCGTTCCCTGCCGGGCATGCCATGACCTCCGCTGCCGTGCGCCGTGCGACTTCCACCACAAAGTACGAGGACGGTCGTAGTTTGACAATCCTCGTAGTACGTTGCTTACCGTAGTACGACATCCATCGTATTAGAGTTCGGCCTCCGTGCGCCGGACCCGCTCCCCGATGGACACCGACCACTTGCCGCAGACGGAAGGACACCCCTTGAGCACGCTGTTCACCCCCTTGAAGCTGAGGTCGCTGGAGATCCCCAACCGCGTGTGGATGTCCCCGATGTGCATGTACTCGGCCGCCTCCGAAGGGCCCGACGCCGGCGCCCCGACCGACTTCCACCTCGCGCACCTGGCCGACCGGGCCGCGGGCGGGGCCGGTCTGGTCATGGTCGAGGCCACCGGCGTGCGGCCCGACGGGCGGATCAGCCCCTGGGACCTCGGCCTGTGGAACAGCCGCCAGCAGGAGGCCTTCAAACGCGTGACCTCCGCGATCAGCGCCCACGGCGCGGTACCGGCCATCCAGCTCGCGCACGCCGGGCGCAAGGCCTCGACGGACAAGCCCTGGCTGGGCGGACAGTACGTCCCCGAGTCCGAGGGCGGCTGGCCGACGGTGGGTCCCGGCACTGAGGCCTTCCCCGGCTACCCCGCGCCGGTCGAGCTGACCGCCGACGGGATCCGGCAGCTGGTCCGAGACTTCGCGGCTTCGGCCGAGCGGGCGCTGGCCGCCGGGTTCCAGGTGGCCGAGGTGCACGGCGCGCACGGTTACCTGCTGCACTCCTTCCTGTCGCCCGCCACCAACCACCGCACCGACGAGTACGGCGGCAGCCCCGAGAACCGGATGCGCTTCGCGCTGGAGGTCGTCGAGGCCGTGCGCGAGGTGTGGCCCGAGCACCTGCCCGTGTTCTTCCGCACCTCGGCCACCGACTGGCTGACGGAGAACGAGGCCGACGAGCGCGAGGGCTGGACCGGCGAGGACACCGTCCTGCTCGCCAAGGAGCTCCAGGCCCGGGGCGTGGACCTCCTCGACGTGTCCACCGGAGGCCTGGTCGCCGACGCCCTCATCCCCGTGGGCCCGAACTACCAGGTGCCCTTCGCCGAGCGGGTCCGCGGTGCCACCGGCCTGCCCACCGGCGCGGTCGGAGCGATCACCGAACCCGCCCAGGCCGAGGAGATCGTCGCCTCGGGCCGCGCCGACGCGGTGTTCCTGGGACGGCAGCTGCTGCGCGAGCCCTACTGGGCCCACCGCGCCGCGGAGGAGCTGGGCGCCGACTCGCACTGGCCCGAGCAGTACGGCTACGCGGTCGGCCGCCCGCGCGTCGCCAGCGGGGCCTGAACCGGGCGGGTCCGGGCCGCGCGGCCCGGACCACACGGCTCCGGGTCCGCCGCACAGGAGGAACCCGTCGGAAGCGCCGAAGGCCCCGCGCGGGCTCCGGCGTGACCGGTGCCGGGAGCGGACTTCCCCTGCGCTCCCGGCACCGGGGAACCCGTTCGTGGGCGGCGCCCGTGACGGGCGCCGCCCACGAACGCGTCAGCCGTAACCGCTCCGGGCGTCCCGGGACCCCCGGGACGCCCGGAGCGCCGTCCCGGCCCGACCGCCATCAGGACGGCCGTACTCAGGCCGACGCCGGAAGGAGGGCGGCCACGTCCTCGGAGCTGACCTGCTCGTAGCCCAGGGCCACGTACAGCTCCTCCAGGGACGGGTACCCCGAACGGCGCGCCACCCCGGTCATCGCCCCCGACGACTCGGCCTCGATGAGCCGGTCCGCCCCCACCAGGGCGATCATCCGCTCCCGGCCGGTGTGCTCCGCCTGCTCGTGGGCGCGCGTGCGGTGCCAGGCGGCGATCGCGACCCGCGCCCTGCCGGTCCTGACCGAGTCCAGCCACCCGCGGTCGGGGGCGGGCACGGACTTGGTGATGATGTGCACCGTCTCCCCTTCGCGGACCCGGGTCGCGGGGCTGACCAGGCGGCCGTCGATGGCCGCCGCCGAGTAGCGGTCGCCGGTGTCGGCGCCGAGCGCGTAGGCCACGTCGACCGGTGTGGCGCCCTCGGGGAGGGTGAGGACCTGGCCCTGCCCGGTGAGCACGGTGATGCTGTCGGCGAGGTCGGTGCGCACGCCCTCCAGGAGTTCCTCGGCCGAGGCCTGCTCCTGCCACCCGAGCAGCCGGGTCAGCCACTCCGGGTCGGTGGTGCGCTCGGTGGTCAGGCGGCCGTCCCTGCCGGTGGCCTGGCGGATGTCGGCGATGATGCCGTACTCGGAGACCTGCTGGGCGTGGGAGTCGCAGATGATGATCTGCACGCGGCGGCCGGACTCGGTGAGGACGGTGGTGTGCAGCGCCCGGTACAGGTTGTACCGGGGGGTGGCGATGAAGTCGCGGAACTTGGCCGGGTAGGGCTTCCACCTGCCGTGGACCGCCCCCAGGGCCAGGTAGGCGTTGCGCTCGTCGCCCTTGACGACGACCACGTACCGGACGGTGTCCAGCGGGTCGGGGTCGCCGGTCAGGCCGGTTCCGGAGGTGAACACCGAGTACGGGTGGCGGGAGCGCACCTCCACCCGCGCCTTGACGCGGAAGGAGGCCAGGCCGTCGCGCAGGGAGACGCGCAGCGCGTCGATCTCGTGGGCGCAGCCCTCGCGGACCCGGGCCACCCGCGTGCTGACCCGTTCGAAGTCCTCACCCTCCAGGTACTCGAAGCACAGGTCCTCCAGGTCGCGCTTGAGCCGGTACACCCCCAGCCGCTCCGCGAGGGGGATGAGGAGCTCCCGGGTGCCCTGGGCGATCTTGACGCGCTTGTGCGGGGGCTGGAACTGGAGGGTGCGCAGGTTGTGGAGCCGGTCGGCGAGCTTGATCAGCAGCACGCGCAGGTCGTCGCGGGCGGCCACCACCATCTTGCGGAAGGTCTCCCCCGCCGCCGCGCTGCCGTACATGGACCGGTCCACCTTGGTGACGCCGTCCACCATGACCCCGACCTCGGTGCCGAACTCCGCCGCGAGGTGGGCCAGGCTGAACGGGGTGTCCTCCACCGTGTCGTGCAGGAGGGCGGCGACCAGCGTCGCGGTGTCCAGGCCCATCTCGGCGAGGATGGTGGCCACGGCGACCGGGTGGATGATGAACGGCTCGCCGCTCTTGCGCTTCTGCTCCTTGTGCAGGTGCTCGGCCACGGCGTAGGCCCGGCTCAGCAGCGCCACGTCGGCCCTGGGGTACCAGCGCTGGTGTTCCCTGACCAGGGCCCGGACCCGGTCGGCGGGGGTGGAGGTGGCCTTGGCCGCGTTGAGCCCCTGCCACCACTGGGTGGACGCCGTCACATCGGGTGCGCCCATCGCGACCCCCTGTCCGCACACTGATCCGAGTCCGAACAGTGTAGTGACCGGCGGCCGCCGTGGGACCGGGAATCCGGAGTCCGCGCTCCCAGACGCCGCACGCACCATCGGCCGCGGGCCCGTGACCGGGCCCGGCCTCAAAGGTCCCCGGCAGGCAGGAGCCGCACCAGGCTGACCTGAGTCCCCTCGTCGGTCCGGGCGTGGGCGGCGCTCACTCTCCACCGACCGGCGGGCAGCGGGACAGGAGCACGCTCGGGCGACCCTTCTCCGGGGTGGACGGTGTCTGGAGAGGACCCCGGAGTGACGGAGTCCATGAGGACGACGGGGCCGTCCGTCACCCAGACACCGCACTCCTCCCATTCCACGGCGGAATCGGCCAGGACCGCCTCGGCCGCGGCTCTCAGGTCGGCCTCGGAGTCGGCGGCGATCCAGCGCAGGAAAGCACGGTGCTCAGGCAGGTAACAGCCGGGGTCGGGGCCGTCCCCCAGGACCAGTGCCCGCCCGTCGCCGTCTCCCACGGCGATCACCCCGGCCAGGCCGTCCACGGTGCAGGCCCGGTCGTAGTCGTCAGGGGTGTCCGTCTCCCCCCAGATCATCCCCGTCTCGGTACAGCCCTCCCACGCGGGCAGCAGGGAGACGGGGATGGCGAGCAGCGGGCCGCCCATGGACTCGATCCACGTAAGGGAGCTACGGGGCTCGTTGGCTCCGATCCGAGAACTCATGGCACCGAGTGTGTCCCCGGCCAGCGACAGTCCAGCCACGGTCGTCGGTGCCCCTGCCGTGTCCGCGTGGCCGCCGCGGCTACTCGCCGGTGAAGGAGGGCCTGACCCGGGCCAGGGAGGCGCTGACCCCGGCCTCGTGGTCCTTGGTGCCGAGCTGCTTGTTCTGCTCGACGATCTCCCGGTCCAGGGCGGCGGGCAGCGCGGCGAGCAGGTCGGCGCGGAGCGTGGCCTTCATCGAGCGCACGGTCAGCGGGGCGGAGGCGGCGATACGGTGGGCGTGGTCCACGGCCGCCGACCGCAGGGCGGCCTCGTCCACCAGCAGGTCGGCCAGGCCGATGGCGTGGGCCTCGGTGCCGGTGACCCGGCGGGCGGTGTAGAACATGTCGGCGGCCTTCTGGCGGCCGACGATCGCGGGCAGGGACACGCTCAGCCCGAAGCCCTGGTGCAGGCCCAGGAGACCGAAGTTGGCGTGGAAGCGGGTGGAGGGCGCGGCCACCCGGAAGTCCGCCGCGCAGGCCAGGCCCAGGCCGCCGCCCACCGCCGCGCCCTGGACGGCGGCGACCACGGGCACCGGCAGGGCGAACAGGCGCAGCGCCTCACCGTAGATGGCGCTGAGGGTCCGGACCGGGGTGTCGCCGACCCCGCCCGCCGCGAAGTCCACCCCGGCGCAGAAGTTCTTGCCCTCCGAGCACACCACGAGGGCGCGGCGGTCCCCGGTGGCGACCAGTTCCTCGGCGGTGTCCGCCAGCTCCTTGAGGAGGGCGTGGTCGAAGTGGTTGTTGGGCGGTCGGTGGATCTCCAGGACGGCGACATGGCCGTCGAGGCGGACGGACAGTTCCTCGCTCATCGGACGCCTTCCCGTGCGTTCGGTGTGACCGGCCACGATGTTACCGCCGAGTAGGACAACCGCGGGCGACCGCCCCCTCCCGAACGCGCGTGCGACGCGAAACGGACGAACCGGGCACTGGGATTCACCCGCACCACGCGCGCGGCGTGCGGCCGAAGCCGACGGCCGACTCCCCTCCCCCGGTTGCGCCAAAGGCGCCCACGCGCGCCCGCCGGTCCAGCACACTGGCCTTGCCGGTCGCCCAGCAGCGGCGATCGCGCTTCGAAGACGCGAAGACACGAAGGGTTCTGCCATGGCCAGCATTCCGGGCGACCTGCTCTACACCACGACCCACGAATGGGTCCGCCGGGAGCCCGGCGGCACGGTCTCCGTCGGACTGACCGACTTCGCCCAGCGGCAACTGGGCGACGTGGTCTTCCTGGAGCTGCCCGGAGCCGGGGACAGCTTCGACGCCGAGGAGGCGGTGGGCACGGTGGAGTCGGTCAAGGCCGTGTCGGAGTTCTACGCGCCGTTCGGATGCGAGGTGGTCGAGGTCAACACCGAACTCGCGGAGGAACCCGAGCAGGTCAACGACGACCCCTACGACTGCTGGCTCTACCGGGCCCGGCCCTCGGACCCGGGGGCGGTGGACGGGCTGCTCGACGCCGAGGCCTACGCGGAGCTGCTCCGGGAGGAGGCCGAGGAGTAGGGCTCGTCGGCGGGCCCGCATCCTCTCCTCCGCGGGCCCGTCGAAGGCCCCGCCGGTCGGCGGCCCGCCCCTGCCGGGGCCCGGCCGCGCGGTCGGCGGCCGGGCCCGCGGGACACGGACCGCAGGGGCCGGGCGCACCGCCTCCCGGTGCGCCCGGCCCCGGGTCAGACCAGCCCGCGGCGGACCAGCAGGGGCTCCATCCGGGGCTCACGGCCCAGGAAGTCGCGGACCGCCTCCATGGGGTCCACACCGCCGCCCACGGACAGCACCCTCTCCCGGAAGCGGTCCCCGCCCTCCCGGGTGAGGCCGCCGTTCTCGGTGAACCACTCCACGCTCTCGGCGTCCAGGACCTCGCTCCACACGTAGGAGTAGTAGCCCGCGCTGTAGCCGTTGGCGAACACGTGCATGAAGTACGCCGACCGGTAGCGCGGACGGACCAGGGGGTGCAGGGCCCCCGCCGCCTCCAGGGCGCGCGCCTCGAAGGAGGCCGGGTCCCCCACGGCCTCGCCCGGGGCCAGGCGGTGCCACGACCAGTCCAGGAGCGCCGCGGCCAGGTACTCGAAGGTCGCGAAGCCCTGGTTGAACTGGCGGGCGGCCGTCAGGCGCTCCACGAGTTCGGCGGGCACCGGCTCACCGGTCTCGTGGTGGCGGGCGTAGTGGGACAGGACCTCCGGCCAGGTCGCCCACATCTCGTTCACCTGGGAGGGGAACTCCACGAAGTCGCGCGGCACGCTCGTGCCCTGCACGCGCGGGAACCGCACGGCCGACAGCAGCCCGTGCAGGGCGTGGCCGAACTCGTGGAAGGCCGTCTCGACCTCGTCGAAGGTGAGCAGGGTGGGGCCCGAGGCAGGCTTGGTGATGTTGAGGTTGTTCACCACCACCGGCCGCTCGTCCAGCAGGAAGGACTGGTCGACCAGGTTGTGCATCCACGCGCCGCCGCGCTTGGTCGGTCTGGCGTAGGGGTCCAGCAGGAACAGCCCCAGGGGCGAGCCGTCCCGGTCGAACACCTCCCACACCCGCACGTCCTCGTGGTAGCCGCGCAGGTCGGGCCGCTCGGCGAAGGTGATCCCGTACAGCAGCGTCGCGGCGTGGAAGACGCCGTCCCGGACCACCCTGCCGAGTTCGAAGTAGGGGCGCAGGACGCTGTCGTCGAAGTCGTAGCGCTCCCTGCGCACCTGCTCGGCGTAGAAGGGCCAGTCCCAGGGCTCGATGTCGTGCCCGGCGTGCTCGGCCAGGGCCCGGGCCTCCTTCTCGACGTTGCGCCGGGCGGGTCCGACGAGCTGGCCGAGCCGCTCCTCGACCGCGTCGACGGTCTTGGCGGTCTGGTCCGCGACCGTGTAGGCCGCGTGGTCGGGGTAGCCGAGCAGCGCGGCCCGCTCGGCGCGCAGGACGGCCATGCGCGCGGCGATGTCGAGGTTCTCGGGGGCGCGCTCGGCGCTCAGGGTGTAGAGCCGCTCACGGGTGGCGCGGTTGGTGAGCTGGGCCAGCGCGGGCTGCACGGTGGTGTTGAGCAGGGGCAGGACGTACTCCCCGTCCCGCTCGATCGCGCTGATGTGCGCCTCGTCCAGGCCGTCGAGGTCGGAGACGTCGCCGGTGACGAGGGAGGCCTCGCGGGTGGCCCGGACCACGTTGCGGGAGAACTCGGTGCTCAGTCCGGCGAGTTCGGTGTTGAGCTCGCGCAGCCGGGCCTGCTGGTCGTCGTCCAGGTCGGCGCCCGCCTTGACGAAGTCGAGGCGGTACCGCTCCAGCAGCCAGGCCTCCTGCGGGTCGGAGGCGGTGACCTGCCGCACGCGCTCCCACAGGTCCCGGTTCAGCGAGATGGCGTCCCGGTGCTGTGCGGCCCTCGGGGCGATCTCCCGCTCGATCTCCTCGATGCCGTCGGTGGCGTCGGAACCGGCCAGGGTGTGCAGGACGGTCTCCACCCTGGCCAGGAGCGCGCCGGAGCGCTCCAGTGCCGCGATGGTGTTGTCGAAGGTCGGGGGCCGCGGGTCGCGGACGATCGCGTCCACCTCGGCGAGGTGCTCGGCCACGCCCTTGTCGAACGCGGGCAGGAAGTGCTCCTCGCGGATGGCCGCGAAGTCGGGGAGCCGGTAGGGAAGCTCGCTCGGGGACAGGAACGGGTTGTCGGTCAAGGATCGTGCTCCTCGTTCGTCGTTACCGGCCCCGCTCCCCCGCGGTGGTGCGCGGCGGAGCTGTGGAACACGCGCCGGACTCCGCGGCGTCAGGGTTCTCGGCCGGGCGGGCTCCGGTGCTCGGGGCGCTCGTGCTGTTCTACCTTGCTCCCCGCCCCGTGTCACCCGCACGCCCGGGAGCGTCGCCGGTCGCGGTCGGCCGTCCCCGACCGACTGCGGAACCTCCTGGCAGCCTGCCTGGCCAAGAAGCCGGGCGACCGGCCCGGGGTGGACGAGGCCCTGGCGGCGTGCGCGGTCGGGGAGTGGGCAGGCGAGTGGTGGCTGCCGCCGTCTGCGCCGTCGGCGCCCTGGCCGTGAGCGCCCTCGGCGGGGCCCTCGCACCGCTCTCCATGATGCCCGCCTGGGCGCAGGCCGCAGCCCCGTTCTCCCCCGGCTACTGGGCGATGGCCCTGTTCGGGGCCGCCGTCGCCGGGGACACCGCGGGCGCGGTCCGCGCCGCCCTGGTCCTGACCGCGGTCGGGGCGGTGGCGGGCGCCCTGGCCTGCGTCCGTGTCGGCCGCGGCCTCGGGGACCTGCGGGGGTAGTGGCGCGGGGGCGGAGAGCCGAACCGGGTGCGGGGCGGGGCGGGGAACCACGCCGTGGGCGGTCGGCCCCGGCTCACGTTCCCTCGGTCGCCGCCTGTTCCGAGCGACGGCGCGGCGGACGCAGTCCCGCAGCAGGGCCCGCCGCCGGTCGTGCACGTCCGGGGGCTCCGTCGCGGTGGCGGCGTAGACGTTGCTCACCGGCGACCAGGCCATCGACATGGCGATGACCACGGCCATCACGTCGAGGGGGTCGCCCCGCCTGACCCGCCCGGCGGCCTGGGCCTCGGCGATGGCGCGGAGCTTGTGGTCGTCGTGGCGCTCGTGCTCCGCGACGAGGTGTCCTTCCGGACACCGCTCCAGACGGGCCCAGGCGGCGAGGCGGATGAGGTCGGGGCGGGCGAGGTACTCGTCGTAGAGGCGCACGGCCCAGTCGGCCAGGTCGTCGGCGTCGATGGGGGCGACGTTGGTGACGCGCTCCAGCGAGGCGAGGAAGACCGCGTCGAAGAGCCGTTCCTCGTTGCCGAAGGGGCGGGACGGGGCGCCGACATGTTCGTGGCCGTCAGGAGCCGGGCGTCTCGGAGCGGTGGGAGTGCCCGTACTGGCGCCCCAGCCCGAAGTAGTGGCGGAAGTTGTAGATCATCGGGTTCCAGCGCGCGGGATCGACGTGGTCGGTGCCGGGCACCACCAGGCGCTCGTCCGCGTGCACCCGCAGCACCTCGGCCTGGACCACGGTGAAGTCGCCCGAGGCGTCGGCGTCCACGCGCACCGCCCGGGCCTCCAGCTGCAAAGGGCACTCGGCCACGCGGGGCGGCGCGACCCGCTGCGACTCCTGCGGGGTCAGGCCCGCGGCGGCGAACTTGTCTGCCTCGAAGCGGCAGCCCGGCGGCTTGCCCGGGGGCACGGGCGAGCGCCCGGTGAGCGGGGCCAGCCGCTCGACGCTGGCCCAGTCCTCGGCGGCGGGGAAGCTGGCCACGAGTTCGGGGCGCGCCGCCAGGTTGCGCGCGGTCTGCCCGGTGGCCCCCAGACCCAGCACCAGCAGGTACCCCAGGGCCCAGGCCGAGGAGATCGGGGCGAGGTTGGGGGTGCCGTCCTCGTTGACGGTGGAGAGCAGCACCACGGGGGTGCCGAAGTAGAGGATGCGCGGTCGGATGGTGCGGTGGGAGAGGGGCGCGGCGGCGTGCCCCGGGGCCGTTCGCTGGTCGGTGGTCATGACCGGGACTCTAGGAGGCCGACACTTCGGCGGCGGTCGAACTGTTCCCGGCCCTCACACCATCGGACCGGCACCCGCGGACCGGTGTCCGGGGCGGGGCTCGCCCCGGCCCGGACACCGCTGCGGTCAGGCCTTGACGCGGTGGGTGTCGACCGTCCACGCGCGCGCCTGGTCGCTCAGGGTCACCCCCAGGCCGGGCCGGTCGGAGAGGTGCATGCGCCCGCCCGAGATCTCCAGGTGCTCGTTGAAGAGGGGGTCGAGCCACTCGAAGTGCTCCACCCACGGCTCGTGCCGGTAGGCGGCGGCCAGGTGGATGTGGACCTCCATCGCGAAGTGCGGGGCCAGCTGGAGGTGGCGCCGGTCGGCCATCGCCATGACCTGGAGGAACTGCGTGATGCCGCCGATCCGGGGCGCGTCGGGCTGGATGATGTCCGCGCCCCCGTGGCGGATCAGCTCGGCGTGCTCGGCGACGCTGGTGAGCATCTCCCCGGTGGCGATGGAGGTGTCGAAGGTCGCGGCCAGGCGCCCGTGGCCCTCGAAGTCGTAGGCGTCCAGCGGCTCCTCGATCCAGACCAGCCCGAACTCCTCGAAGGCCCGGCACATGCGCTGGGCGTCGGCCCGCGACCACTGCTGGTTGGCGTCCACCATCAGCGGCACGCCGTCGCCCAGGTGTTCGCGCACCGCCGCGACCCGGGCCAGGTCCGTGGCGCTGTCGGGGTGGCCGACCTTGAGCTTGATACCGCCGATGCCGTCGGCCACCGCCGCGGCCGACCTCTCCATGACCTCCTCGACGGGGGCGTGGAGGAAGCCGCCCGAGGTGTTGTAGCAGCGCACCGAGTCGCGGTAGCTGCCGAGGAGCTTGGCCAGCGGCAGGCCCGCCCGCTTGGCCTTGAGGTCCCACAGGGCGATGTCGAAGGGCGCGATCGCCTGGGTGGCCAGCCCGCTGCGGCCCACCGAGGCGCCCGCCCAGACGAGCTTGTCCCAGATCTTGCCCGTGTCGCTGGGGTCCTCCCCCAGCAGGACGGAGGCCACCTCCCGGGCGTGGGCGAACTGCCCCGGGCCGCCCGCACGCTTGGAGTAGCCGAACCCGACGCCCTCGTGACCGGCCTCGGTGGTGATCTCGGCGAAGAGCATCGCGACCTCGGTCATCGGCCGCTGGCGCCCGGTGAGGACCTTGGCGTCGCTGATGGGCGTGTTCAGGGGGAGGGTGACCGAGGAGATCGTGACGCTGGTGATGCGGTCCTGCGTGGCCGCTCCGGCGTGCGGGGTCATGGACGTCCTTTTCTCGTGCTCGTGTGCGCGTGTGCGGGCGTGTGCATGTGAGTGTGCGGGCGTGCACGTGCGGCCGTGTACGGACGCGGGTGCGGGAGCGGTGAACGTCCGCCGGGGCGGTGCCGTGTGCTCGTGCGCGGATACGCACGTGGACGGGCGCGGCCGGCGGCCTGTCGCCCCCGGGCGGCGTCCGGCGCGGCGCCCGTTCGCACCGGAGGCCGCGCCGGGCGGTTCAGGAGGTCTCGATGGCCGCCTCGACCTCGGTCATGAACTGTTCGGCGGCCTCAGCCGGGGTGAGGTCGCCGAAGGCGAGCCCGTCGCTGACGCGGCTGCTGATGTCCACGACCTGACCGGCGCCGATCGGCGCGGGCGGGTTGCCGTCCACGATCGTTCCCTCGATCTCGCCCATGAACTCGGCCATCCGGGCGTCGGACTCGGGCAGGTCGTCGAGGATGGCCTCGCGGACCTCGGTGTTGGCGGGCAGGCCCAGGTCGGCCAGGAGCAGCTCGGACGCCGCCGGGTCGTTGAGCATGTAGTCGACGAAGCGGGCCGCCTCCGCGGGGTGCTCGGAGCCCGCGGAGATCGAGTAGAACATGGCCGGTTTGAAGAACAGGCCGGTCCGGTCGAACTCGGTCTCCCCGGGGTAGCGCAGGAGCTGGATCTCGCGCCCGGAGGCCTCGACCACGTTGCCGAGCTGGTTGCTCCAGAAGTGCGCCATGGCGCCCTCGCCGGTGGCCACGACCGACTGGTCGATGCCGCCCGCCTGGATCTCCACGCTCCGGGCCGCGCTGGGCTGGCCGCCGTTCTCCAGCAGGTCCTGGGTGATCTCGTACCAGGCCTCCAGGGTCTCCTGGGAGAAGCCGAGGCTGCCGTCCTCGTTGTAGAGCGCCTCCCCGTGCTGGCGGGCGAAGACCTGGAAACCGGCCTCGTTGTAGCTCATGCTCTGGGCGCCGGCGATCTCGCCGCCGGTGCCCTCGCTGATCTGCCCGGCGATCTCGACGTAGTCCGCCCAGGTCCAGGTGTCGTCGTCGGGCATCTCCACCCCCGCGGCGGCGAAGGCCTCGGGGTCGGCGTGGATGGAGTAGGCGTTGACGCCGCTGGCCGCGCCGAAGGTCTGCCCGTCCAGCTGGCCGCTCTCGGCGACCAGCGGGTCGATCAGCGACAGGTCCAGGCCCTCGGCCTCGCCCAGGTCGAGCAGGGCTCCGCGGTCGGCGTACTCGCGCAGGTAGCGCTCCTCCTGCATGAGGACGTCCGGGGAGTCGTTGGCCGCGGTGGTGGTGGCCAGGCGGTCCCAGTAGGCGGACCAGTCGGTGGTCTCCGCCGTGATCCGGATGTCGGGGTTGTCCGCCTCGAAGTTCTCGATGACCTGGAGCATGGTGGCCTGGCGCTCGTTGGAGCCCCACCAGGAGAAGCGCAGCTCGACGGTGCCGTCGTCGGAGCCCGAGCAGGCGGAGGCGAGCAGGACCGTCGCCGCGGCCGCGGCGGTCGCGGACAGGGCGGTGCCGCGGCGGCCGTGTCGGCGCACTCGGCCCGGGGGTACGCGCATGGTGGTGTTTCCCTTCGGCTTCCGGCTCGCGCCGGTGACGGCTGTGGCTTCGGTGGGGCGTCCGCGCCCGGCCGTCCGGGGGAGGCGGACACGGACGTGTGCGTGGGAACACAGGGGAGAAACGGTTCGAAGTGGTCTGGTAAGCGCTATCCAAGGACTATGATGGTCAGTTTCTAGCACCGCGTTCACATGGGTGTCAATGGTTCACATCCATGGACCGCCTGGTGGACCACCCCGCCGCATCGGCACCCCCTCCGGCCGCGCCCGGCACCGCACAGGTCCGCCGCCGCATGCCCGCCGCGTCCCTCCACGGGCCCGCCGCGCGCCCCCGGTTCCGCGCCACGCGCCCGCCACCACGCGTGTTCTCGCTGCCAGCAGCGCTTTAGGCACCCACGGCGGCGTTGGCGGCACGGTCGCCGGAAGGGGGCGACGCGCACTGCCGAGTCCGCATGCCGCCGAACACCGTGCACCGCCGACTCCGCATGCCACTGGGCGCAGGACTCGGCCGGACACCATGCACCGCCGAGCGCCGCACACCATGCGCACCAGGACGGCCTCTCACCCCTCCGCCCTTGCCTCCAGCTTGGAAAGCGCTTACCCTCCCCTGGTGCGCAGCGTAAGTCCATGGGCGAAAGCCCTCACCCGCGTCGGTGGGCACGCCCGCTCACGGCGGGCCGCGCCGACGGGGTGGAGCGACCCGCCGTGGACCCGTGTGCGACACCGCGCCGTGGTGGGGGCGGTGCCGGCCGGCGCCCTGCTCCGGGGCGCCCGTCGGCACGGCGGACCGGGGGCCGTGCCCTGTTCAGGGGCGGCCCCGGCCGGGCGCCAGCACCGCTCCGGCGAGGGGCACCAGGGCGAGCAGGAGCCAGGGCAACGGTCCGCCCAGGTCCAGCAGCGCCCCCGCGGGCACACTGCCCAGGAGCACCACCAGTCCCGACAACGAGGACAGCGCGCCCGTGAACAGGCCCAGGTGGCGGTCCTCTACCAGGTCGGGGATCCAGGCCCGCACCGTGGGCACGATGAGCACCTGGCCCAGGGTCAGCGCGGTGACGAACACCGCGGAGGGCACGAGCCCGCCCAGCGCGCCGACCGGCATCGACGCGGCGGCCCCGGCGAAGCCCAGGCAGATCAGCGCCAGCCCCCACACCAGCGTCGCGCGCCGCGTCAGACGGGCGGAGGCCCAGCGCAGCATCGGCACCTGCGTGGCGATGTAGAGCAGCGACGCCCACGCCAGCAGCCAGCCCAGCGCCGTCTGGGAGCCGGTCGCCCGCTCCACCTCCGCTGGCAGGGCCAGGTAGAGCTGGTTGTAGGCCAGCAGGTAGCCGCTGTAGGCCAGGCTCAGCGCCAGGAACCGGCGGTTGCCCAGCAGCAGCCGCAGCCCCTCCCGCAGGCGCGGCGTTCCCCGGTCGGCCGACGCGGGCGCGCCCGGCGCGGTGCGGGGCATCAGCCGCAGGTGCCCGGCCAGCACGGCGGCGAAGACCGCGGCCCCGGCCAGACAGGCGGCGCGGAAGCCGCCGAGCAGCAGCAGGGCGCCCAGCGGCGGTCCGACGAGGGTTCCCGCCTGTCCCGCGACGGAGAACAGGGCGAGCATCCGGGTGCGGGGTTCACCGGTCCTCCGCTCGTGCCGCACGGCCTGGCGCACGATCTCGGTCTCCACGGCCGGGGAGAACAGCGCGGCGGCGAAACCGATGAGCAGTACCGAGGCGATGACCGACGCGGTGCCCTGGGCGAAGCCGAGCCAGCAGAACCCGGCCACGCGCAGCGCGCAGCCCGCCAGCACCACCGGGCGCGCGCCGAACCGGTCGGTGAGCGTGCCGCCCACCACGAACAGACCCTGCTGGCTGAAGGTGCGCAGGCCCAGCACGAGGCCGACCAGCCACCCGGCCAGGCCCAGAGCGCCGCCGAGGTGGTCGGCGAGGTAGGGCAGGACCGCGAAGAAGCCGACGTTGAACGCGAACTGCGAGCCGATCAGCAGCAGGGGCAGCGCGGGCAGGCCGCACACGTCGCGCAGCGCCGCGGCCCCGCGGGCGGTGGTCCGGGACAGGACGTTCCCGCTCCCGGCTACGGCCCTGTTCCCGTTCCCGCTCTCATTCCCAGCCCTGTTCCCGGCCCCGTTCCCGGGCTCGCTCTCGCTCCCGGCCCCGCTCCCGTTCCCGATCCCGGCCCTGTCCCCGCTCTTCCCGTGCCCGCTTCCGCTCCCGTGTCCGTTCCTGCGGGGCTGCCGTGCCGGGCTCACGGGGCGCTCGGCAGCGGCCGGTCCCCGGAGGCGCCGGGGAGGGCCGGTACGGCCTCCACCAGTTCGCGGGTGTAGGGGTCGGCGGGGTCGGAGCACACCCGATGGGCGGGGCCGGTCTCCACCAGCCGTCCCGCGCGCATGACCGCCGCGCGGTGCGCGACGTGCCCGACGAGCGCCAGGTCGTGGCAGATGAACAGGTAGCCCAGCCCCAGTTCGTCCTGGAGGCCGGTGAGCAGGTTGAGCACCCCGGCGCGCACGGAGGAGTCCAGGGCCGACACCGGTTCGTCCAGGACCAGCAGGCGCGGCTCGCAGGCCAGCGCGCGGGCGATCCCCACCCGCTGGCACTGCCCGCCGGAGAGCTCGTGGGGCAGCCGGTCGCCGTGCGCGGGGTCCAGTCCGACCTTCTCCAGGAGTTCGGCCACCCGGGCGGGACCGGTCGCGCGGTCCCAGCGGCCGTGGATGCGCAGGGGTTCGGCGACGGCGTCGCGCACGCGCAGGCGCGGGCTGAGCGAGCCGTAGGGGTCCTGGAACACCGGCTGGATCGCGGGGCGCAGGGCGCGCAGCTCCCTCTCGCCCATGGCGGTCAGCTCCCGGCCCCCGAAGAGCACCGTCCCGCCCTGGGGCCGGCGCAGTCCGATCACGGCCGCGGCGGTGCTGGACTTGCCGCACCCCGACTCCCCGACCAGGGCGAGCGTCTCCCCCGCGCCGATGTCGAAGGAGATCCCGTCGACGGCCGTGACCGGGGCGGCCCGCCGGGTGCGGCCCGGGTAGCGCACCACCAGGTCGCGCACGCTCAGCAGCGGTGGGGTGGTCATGTCGTCCTTTCCCGTGGTGTGTGCGCGGTGTCCGTGAACAGGGAGGAAGCCGGGTCGGGCAGGTCCTGCCAGCGGTGGCACGAGACCAGCCTGCCCGACTCCCCGGCTACCGCGGGTGAGGGCTCCTCGGCGTGGCACCGATCCTCCGTCAGCGGACAGCGGGGCGCGAAGGCGCAGCCGCCGGGCAGCGCCTCCGGTGAGGGGGGCGTTCCGGCGATGGCGGGCAGGCGGCGGTCCCCGGCCCCGGGCCGGGGCAGCGCGGCGACCAGGCCGACGGTGTAGGGGGCGCGCGGCCGGGTCAGGACCGGCCCCACCGGGCCCGACTCGACGTGGCGTCCGGCGTAGACGACCACCACCCGGTCGGCGTAGCCGCCGACGACGCCCAGGTCGTGGGTGACCAGGACGACCGAGGTGCCGGTCCGCTCCCGCAGCCCGCACAGCAGTTCCAGCGTCCGGGCCTGCATCCTGGGGTCGAGGGCGGTCGTGGGCTCGTCGGCGAACACCAGGTCGGGTTCGTTGACCGTGGCCATCGCGATGACCGCCCGCTGGCGCATGCCGCCGGAGAACTCGTGCGGGTAGGCGTGCGCGCGTCGGGCGGCGTCGGGGATGCCGACCCGGTCCAGTGCGGCCACCGCCCGCTCCCACGCCGCGGCCCGGCTCATCCGACGCACGGAGCGCAGGGCGCGTACGAGCTGGGCGCCCACGGTGTGCACGGGGCTGAGCACGGCGAGCGCGTCCTGGGGCACCAGGGACATCCGCCGCCCGCGCAGGGTCCGCAGGACGGCGGGCGGTGCGCCGACCAGCTCCTGTCCGTCCAGGCGGACGCTTCCGGTGACGGAGGCGCCGTAGGGCGCCATGCCCAGGACGGCGCGGGCGGTGACCGACTTCCCGGCCCCGGACTCCCCCACGAGCGCGAGCACCTCGCCGGGGCGCACGTCGAAGGAGAGCCCGCGCACGGCGCGGACCCCGCCCCCTCGCCGTCCGGGCAGGGTGACCCGCAGGTCGCGGACCGACAGCAGGGCCTCGTCGCTCATCTGCGTCCTTCCGGGGAGAGTTCGGCCTTCGGGCCGGAGAGGAGAGGGACCGGGCCCCGCGCGGCGGGGCGGCGGACGCGGCCGCGCGTCCGGGACGGGCCGCCGACCGCCGCGCCCGCGCGGAGGAGCCCGCCTTCTTCACAGGTCACGTCAGGGCTCCTGGGGACGGCGCGGTCGCGGCCGGGCGGGAACCCCGGCGCCACGGGGGTGTCCACGAGCCCTGGGGAAGCGTGGACGAGGAGACCGCGAACGCGGCCAGCAGCAGGAGCATGGCGGCCGGGGCCAGCGCCGCCAGGGGCGCGCGCTCCACGTAGGCCAGGGACTCCGACAGGCTCAGGCCCCACTCCGCCGAGGGCGGCTGCGAGCCCAGGCCGAGGAAGCCGAGCGAGGCGATGGCCAGCGCGATGCCCGGCAGGCGCAGCACGGCGTGGCGGGCCACCGGCCCCAGGACCGCGGGCAGCACGTGCCGGACCAGGATCCAGCGGGGGTCGGCGCCCAAGGCCCGCTGCGCGGTCAGGTAGGCGGCCGCGCGCGTCTCCTGGACCAGCGCGGAGGTGTGCGCGGCCAGCGGGGGCCAGGAGACCAGGGCCACGGCCACGGCGGCGCCGAGGGGGCCGGGCCCGGCGATGGCGGCCACCAGGATTCCGGCGATCACCGGGGGCAGGGCGTTGGCCATCTCCGAGGCGCCCGCCGACAGCGCGGGAACGAACCCGATCAGCAGGGCCGCGGCCAGGCTGGCCAGGCACACCAGCGCCGCGGTGCCCACGGTGGCCAGGGCGCCGTGCCCGAGCCGGGCCAGGACGTCGCGGCCGACCGCGTCGGTGCCCAGGGGGTGGTCCCAGGAGGGGGCGGCGAGGCGCTGGGCCACCTCGACGGTCATGGCGTCGCGGGTCAGGCCCCACAGGCACACCGTCAGGATCAGCGCCGCGCACACCGCGGGCACCGCGCGGCGCACGGCCCCCGCGGGGGCGGTGGGCGGCGGGGGCAGGGACAGGGCCGCGTCGTTCAGGCCGGGGCCCAGCAGGAGGCGACGGGCGGCCTGGGCGGCGATCCCGGCCGCGGTGCCGAGCAGCACGAGGCCGAGCACGGCGCCCTGGAGCAGCGGCAGGTCCTGGGACTGGGCGGCGCCCAGGGCGGTGCGGCCGATCCCGGGGACGGCGAAGACCGTCTCCACCGCGACGGCGCCGCCGGTCAGGCCGACGGCGACCATGGCGAACTGGGGGATGAGGGCGGGGGCGGCCCGGCGCAGTGCCGCGGCGGCGACGGCGGCCGGGGAGCAGCCCGAGGCCGTCCACAGCCCCACCCAGCGCTCGGTGAGGACGGCGGGCAGCGCGTCGTCGAGCAGCCGTCCCAGCAGTCCGCCCGCGGGCAGGCCCAGCGCCAGCGCCGGGAGCACGAGGTTCACCGGCTCCTGCCAGCCGTAGGGCGGCAGCCAGCCCAGCCACACCGAGAGGGCGACCATGAGCAGGACGGCGACGAGGAACTCGGGCAGGGCCGTGAACACCGCGGCGGCGGCCCCGCTGCCCGACCCGCCCGGGCGCAGGGTGCCGCGCGCCCCGCGCACCAGCGTGGGGGCGCACAGCACGGCCGCGACGAGCAGGGCGACGGCGAGCGCGGCGCCCATGACCGTCAGGGACACGCCCATGGCCGAGACGACCGTGGGCAGCACGGGCGCGTCGGAGACCCAGGACCGGCCGAGGTCGCCCTGGAGGACACCGCCGAACCAGCGGGCGAGGGTCACCGCGGGACCGTCGGCCAGGCCGAGGTCCTCGCGGATGGCGTCGAGCACCTCGGGCGTGGGCGCCTGCTCGGCCGAGCGGGCGCGCAGCACCGACAGGGCGGGGTCGCGTCCGGACAGCCAGGGCAGGAGCCCGACGACGACCGTGACCAGGACCAGGGCGGCGACGCGCGAGACCAGGGGCAGGAGCCACCCGGACCCGCGGGCGCCGGTGCGGCCGGGGGGCGCGGTGTGACCGGGGGCGCCGGTGCGGTCGGGAGCGGCGGCGGCCATCAGTTCAGCCGGGTCCGCGGGGTGACGAGCAGGCGCTCGCGCGGGTCCTTGGCCGAGTCCACGACGTTGGCGGCGTCGCCCTGGATGACGCGTTCGTGCAGCATGGGGATGGCGGCGTCGGTTGCCAGGACGGCGGCCTCGGCCTCCAGGATCGCGGCGCGCCGCTCGTCGCCCGCGGGGGTGCGCTCGGCCTCCTCCAGGGCCGCGTCCACGTCCTCGTCGCACAGCTGGGCGATGTTGAAGGACCCGTCGCAGGAGAAGTCGCTCGTCATGTAGGCGACGGGGTCGCCGGAGTCCAGAACGGTGGCGCGGGAGAGGATGAACGCGTCGAACTCGCCGTTGAGGGCGTCCTCCTCGATGTTGGCGTACTCGCGCACGACCTGCTCGACCTCGAACCCGGCCTCCTCCAGCTGCTGCTCCAGGACGGTGGCCACCTCGGGCAGTTCGGGGCGGTCGGTGAAGGTGGCCAGGGTGATGGCGGCGCCGTCGGGGTCGGCGGCCTCGGCGGCCTCCGGGCGTTCGGGGCGGTCGGCGGCCCAGGGCAGCGCGGGGCCCAGCAGTCCCTCGGCCGCGTCCGCGCGCCCCTCGTAGACGCCGTCCACCAGCGTCGGGCGGTCGATGGCCTCGCGGGCGGCGGCGCGCAGGCCGGGGTCGGTGAAGGGCCCGTCCTGGGTGTTGAGGTAGAGGGTGTTGGTGCGCGGCATCGGGACCTCGGTGATGAGTTCCGGGTCCAGCAGGGCGGCCTGGGAGGTGGGCACGGCCTCGACGATGTCGGCCTCGCCGGTGCGCAGGGCGGCGGCGCGGGCGGTGCCGTCGGGCACGAAGCTGACGTCGATGCCCGGGGCCAGGGCGGCCTCACCCCAGTAGCCGTCGTAGCGGTCCAGGCTCGCGGAGGTGGTGCCGTTGACCTCGACCAGTTCGAAGGGGCCCGAGCCGGTGCCGACCGGGCTGACCGTGTCGCCCTCGTAGGCGCTCTCGGCCAGGATCGACAGCTGCGGCGAGGACAGGCGCTGGGGGACGAGCGGGTCGGCCTCGGCGGTGGTGACGGTGACCGTGTCGCCCTCGGCCTCGACCCCGAGTTCGACGCCGTCGAGGATGCGCGGCTTGGGCGAGGCCTGCGCGGCGTACTCCAGGGAGTGGGCGGCCACGTCGGCGGTCAGCTCCGTGCCGTCGTGGAAGGTCACCCCGTCGCGGATGGTGAAGGTCCAGGTGGTGTCGTCCACCTGGGTCCAGTCGGTGGCCAGGCCGGGCTGGGGGTCGCCGACCTCGTCCAGGACGACGAGGGTCTCGGCGGTGCTCCAGCGCGAGAGCTTGAAGGCGTCGTCGGTGAGCGGCGAGAGGGCCGACCTCGGCGGCAGCAGCATCGCCACCGCGATGCGCCCGTCCTCCTCGGATGCGGCGGTGTCGCCGCCGGAGGGGAGGCAGGCGGTCAGCAGGAGGGCGGAGGCGGCGGCCAGGCAGGCGCCGGGAGGGATCTTGCGCAGGTGCACGGCGGTTCTTCCGGGTCGGGGGCGGGGAGGCCGCCGCGGCGCGCGGACGCCTCAGCGGACCAGAGCAGCATATGACAACCGTTTTCATTATTGATCCCCCGTGCCCCGCCCAACAGGGACGAAGCGGGACGCGGGGGCGCGCCGGGCCGCCGCACTGGGGGGCGCGGAAGTCCGGCGTGGAAGGGGATACCCGGTTTGTCCCAGGGGTCTCGGCCGCCGGGGTCATGTGCGGCCCGGGCCCGCACGAGAGGCCCACGCCACGCGGGCAAGTGAGGCCCGACACTCCCCGTGCGTCTCGCCGACCCCGCCCGGCGGTCGGCTGCCCGGGAGGCCGTCCTCCGCCGCCGACCGGATCGGACGCCCCGACGACCGCGGGGACCGCGCCCGTCCGCGCATTCGGGCAAGGGCGGAACCGCTCGATTTCCCCGCCACCGCGCACCCGCTCATGGAAATGGCCGGAACCGGCCATGACCCCGCGCCATTCAGTGAACCCGGAAAACCTCTGAACAGCACTTTCAATCCGATCCGGAAACCACTCCTGGGAACGGCCTTCCCTTGGCGCCACCCCGGAGTCCCCTGCTAATCTCACGGTGTTCTCCACAAGCCCTAGGCCCCGTCGAGCTGGAAACCCATGCCAGAAGAACCCGCCAGGAGAAAAGGCGGAGTCACACGGGACTTCCTGTCGCGTGGCACGAAGATGGCCCTGGCCATATTCCTCCCCGGAGCCAGGGTCCTGGTCTTCTTCTCCGCTCTGAGCGCGTACGGCCCCGAAATCCCGGCGTCCTACGGGAGCACGCTCTCCCTTCTGCTGGTGGTCATGTCCCCGGGCACGGCCTACCAGATCCTCGTGGTCGCCCGCCTGCGCGGGGAAACGCTCCTGCGGGACACGGAGAAACCGGCCGCCCTCGCCGCCGTGGTGCTGGCCGGCTCCGTGTTCCTGTCCGCGGCCGCCCTGGTGGCGGGCGGCGGCGTCCTCTTCTTCCAGCACTCACCCGCCCTGTTCGCCGCCTACTACCTCGCCTGCCTTCCGTCCGTGTTCATCGCTCCCCTGATGTACGCCGCCGGGGGGATCCTGGTGGTCACCGGCCAGGAGGGCGTGCGCCTGCGCACGAGCGTGGAGAACTTCGCCGGTTACGCGGTACTCGCCGCCGCCGTGTTCCTGTGGCAGCCGCCGCCGGTGGTCGCGCTGGTGGTGATCGGCGCGGGCTGCTCCCTGATCGACCTCGCGACGCTCGTCCGCACCGTGCTGCGCACTGAGCCACGGGCGAGGACCGCCGCCGTCAGAGCGGTGCGCACCGGCGCCCGGAGGATGTTCTCGGCGCACGTGATGCGCTCCGTTCCGGGCTCCTTCTCGGGGTCGTTCGACGTCCTCGTGCTGGTGGTGACCTTCGCTCTGGTCGCGCAGATCGCCACCTCCCTGCCGGTGGCCCAGGCCGCCGCCACCGTCGCCTTCATCACGGTCGTCCGCACACTGGTGGTACCGCTCAAGCCCTACGGCATGGTGGCGGGCCGACTCCTGCGCGCTTCCGAAGGCGTTCCCGGGGACCCCACGCGCCGGCTGCGCCTGTTCACCGCGTCCATGGCTCTTGTGCTGTGGCCGGTCGCGCTGCCGTTCCTGGCCGCTCCCGGCCCGATCGCCGGACTGCTGGGCCTGGAACAGGAGCCCCTGGTGCTCTGGGGTGTGCGGCTGGTGGGCGTCCAACTGCTGCTGGAACCCTGGGCGGGTTTCCTGTCGTCGGTGCTCAAGGTCGTCATCGCACCCCACGCCACCGTGCGCGGCCTCGTCGTCCTGCTGTGGTGCACCGCTCTGCCGGTGATCGCGCTGTTGGCCCTGGCCGGACTCTTGAACCTGCTGTCCCTGTGGCTGGTCCTGGTCACGGCCCGCGCCGGATTCGCCCTGTACACGGCGTACACGGCCAGGCGTTTCGTGTTACGGACGGAGGCAGCGCGTTGACGGGACCGGCCTGACCGTCCCCCCCGCTTCTCGAACCCTCCGGTGCCCGGAGCGGGCCGGGCCTGGGCGCGCCGCACCCTGGCGGACCGGAGCGCGCGGGCGGTGGCGGGCCCGCCCGGGAACCCGGCCGCCCCCTCGGGACGGCCCCGGAACCGGACCTTCCGTCCGGCACCGGTGCGTGCCCGGTGGTTCTCGGCCTGACTACGCGCTTCCGGTCCGGCGGCTAGGGCACGGTGAGGCCCTCGGGGTCCAGCTTCCGGTGCTCGGGGTCCAGCGCCAGCATCCGGTCGGCGCGGGCGGCGACGTCGCGGTCGTGGGTGACCAGGAGCACGGCCAGCCCGTGTTCCTCGCGCAGGGAGTCCAGCAGCTCCAGGACCGTGCGGGCGCTGGCCGCGTCCAGGGCCGAGGTGACCTCGTCGGCCAGCAGGAGGCCGGGGCGCGCGGCCAGGGCGCGGGCGATGGCCACCCGCTGGCGCTGGCCGCCGGAGAGCCGCCCGGGGTGGGCGTCGGCGACGCTTCCCGGCAGGCCGACCCGCGCGAGGAGGTCGGGGACGCGGGCGCGGGCCTCCGCGCGCGAGAGCCCCAGGAGCACGCGGGCGGGGCGGGCCAGCGCCGTGCCCACGCGGTGGGCGGGGTTGAGCGCCCCCACGGGGTCCTGTCCGACGAACTGGACCGCTCGCAGGAGGGGTCGGTCCCGGTCGCGCAGGCGCGGCGGCAGCGGAGCGCCGTTCAGGGCCATGCTCCCCGAGGCGGGCGGATGCAGTCCGGCGACGGCGCGCAGCAGCGTGGACTTGCCGCTTCCGGAAGGGCCCAGGACCGCGACGCACTCGCCGCGTCGCACCGACAGGTCCGCCGCGGCGATCAGCTCCCGTCCGCCGGGAGCGGTCACGCGCACGCCCCGGAGCCCGAGCACCTCGGCGCCGCCGGAGGGGATGGCGCGCTCCGCGTCCGCTCCCCGCGCGTCGGAGAAGCTCCCCAGCACGAGGCGGTCGTCGGCCACGCGGTCCGCGAAGGCGCGGTCGTGCGTGACGACGACCGTGACCCGGCCGGGCCTCCCTCGCCGCCGCTCCAGTACCCGCACCACCAGTTCCACCGTGGCGGGGTCGAGGCCGCTGGTGGGTTCGTCCAGCACCAGCACGCGGGGGTCGCCCACGAGCGCCCTGGCCAGCGCCACGCGCTGGGCCTGCCCGCCGGAGAGCTCGTGCGGGCGGCGGCGTCCCACGGCGTCGGGGTCCAGGCCCAGATCCGCGAGCACGCCGCGCACGGCCCGCCGCGCGTCCCGGCCTCCGGGACGCGGCGGCACCCCCGCCGCTGGACTGGAGAACGGACCTCCCTCCACCACCGGTCCGGAGCGCGGCAGCCCCTCCGCCACCAGCGCGAACACCGTGCGCAGGGGGTGCAGGTCCGAGGCCGGGTCCTGGCCGAGGATTCCGGCGTGGGCCAGCCGCCAGCGACGCGCCGCACGTCCGGCGGGGATCGGCGTCCCGTGCCAGCGCACCTCCCCGGCCTCGCGCACCAGCCCGGGCGGCAGGGCGTCCAGGGCGGCCAGCACGGCACTCGTCTTTCCGCCGCCGGACCCGCCCATGACCGCCAGGACCCGCCCGTCCGGCACCCGCAGGTCCACCGGGCCGACCACGGTCCGGCCCTCCAGGTTCCGCACGCGGATCCCCAGCGCGCTCAGCCCCGCGTCCTCAACCACCGAACCCACCGGATCCACTGTCACCGAGAGCCTCCTTCCTCCTTCTCGCGAAACCCCTCCGCCGGGGCCGGACGCCGTCGCGGCGCGGGGAGAACTGGGCGGCCAGGGCGAGGACGACCGTGGTCGCGCCCAGGGCGGCGGCCGGTGCGGCCACGGCCCAGGGGTTCATCGCCGCGCCGGCCATGTTCTCGCGCAGCATCAGCGCCCAGTCGGGCGCCGGAGGGGAGGCGCCGAAGCCCAGGACGCCCAGCGCCGAGGCGACCTGGAGGGCCACCACCAGACGCAGGCCCAGGTCGGCGGCGACCAGCCCGCGCACGGCGGGCAGGACCTCCCGGAACAGGATCGACGCCGGGCGCTCGCCCCGGCACCGGGCGGCCTCCACGTACCCCGACGCGCGCACCGAGCGGACGGCGTCGCGGACCACCCGCAGGGTGAGCGGCGCCCCGCCGCACACCGTGGCCACCACGACGGCCGCCCGGCCGGGCAGCGCGACCGCCGCGACCAGGGCCAGCAGCAGCGAGGGGACGGCCAGCATGAGGTCGGCCGCCGCGGTGAGCGCGCGGTCGACCGCGCCCGCGGCCCAGCCCGCGGCCAGTCCGCCGACGACGCCGACGGCCGAGGCGCACACCGCGGCCGCCACCGAGACGGTCAGCAGCTCCCCTCCCCCGGCGAGCACGCGCGACCACACGTCCCGGCCGAGGGCGTCGGTGCCCAGCGGGTGGCCGGGCGCGGGTCCCCGCCAGGGCACGCCCAGGGGCTCGGTGGGGTCGTGGGGCGCCAGCCAGTGCCCCAGGAGCGCGGCGGCCAGCACCGCGACCAGCAGGACCGGGAACAGCGCGCGGCTCACGGCGTCCTCCCCCGGGGGTCGGCCACGGCCGCGACGGCGTCGGCCATGAGCAGGCCCGCCAGGACGACCGCCGCCGCCAGCACCGCCGTGGCCTGCACCACGGGCAGGTCGCGCGAGGCCAGGGAGGCGACCAGGAGCGAACCGAGCCCGGGGTAGCCGAAGAGGGTCTCCACCACGGTCGCGGCGGCCACGAGCCCGCCCGCGCTGACGGCCAGGACACGGGTGAGGGGCGCGAGCAGGAAGGGCAGCACGTCCACGGCCGCGACCCGCCAGGCGGGGCTGCCCCGGCGCCGGGAGTCGGCCACGTGGGGGCGGCGCAGGGCGTCGGCCACCGCGCCCGAGAGCAGGCTCGCGCCGAACAGGGCGGTGGGCAGCGCCAGGGACAGCACCGGCAGGACCAGCAGTTCGGGGCTCTCGGTCGGCGGCCTGCCCGGGGGCAGCAGCGACACCGGCGGGACCAGGCCCAGTGCCCCGGAGAGCAGGGCGGCCAGACCGCTGGCCACCACGGCCGAGGGCAGGGCGGCGCCGCCGGTCAGCAGCGCGGTCGGCGCTCCCCCGCCCCGGCGGGCCGAGCCCGCCCACCAGCCCAGGGCGAGCATGGCGGGCGCGGCCAGCAGGAGCGCTCCCCCGACGAGCGCGAGCGTGGCGGGCAGCCGCTGGAGGAGGGCGTCGGCGACGGGCCGCCCGTTGACCAGGGAGACCCCGAGGTCGCCGGTGGCCAGGGAGCCCGCCCACGCGGCGTAGCGCTGCCAGGCGGGCGCGTCCAGGCCCAGTTCCTCGCGCAGCCGCTGGACCTCCTCCTGCTGCGCTCCGGGGACCGCCCGCAGCTGGGCGGCGTCGCCGGGCAGCAGCTCGGTGGCGGCGAAGACCGCGGCCGACACCGCCACCAGCAGGAGCAGGGCCCTCGCGGACGCGAGGAGCAGGGCCCTGCCCGTTCCCCGCGTCCGCGGCACGGCGCCGGGCGGCGCCGCGTGGGTGGGGGTCATCAGCCCGGCACCCCGACCTGTTCGACGCGCAGCCGGTGGAACCCGGGGCCGGTGGGCAGGTCGGTCACGCCGGGCGCGGTGAGGTCGATCCCGTCGCCCACGCCCCAGACCACGTAGCCGCCCTCGTCGGCGATGCGCTGCTGGAGTCCGCCCAGGGCCGCGTGGCGCTCGGCCTCGTCGGCGGTGGCCAGCGCGTCGTTGAAGGCGGCGTCCCACTCGGGGTCGTTCCAGCCGGTCTCGTTGATGGGGCCGTCCGCGAGCAGCGCCATCCGGGAGAAGTCCACGAAGCCGTTGCCGCCGAGGCTGTTGAGGTAGAAGGGTTCGACGTTCCAGACCTCGGTCCAGTAGGTGTCGGGGGCTCCCACCTCGACCTCGACCTCGATCCCGGCCTCGGCGAGCTGCTCGGAGACCAGCACCGCGGCCTCCTCCATGCCGGGGTAGGAATTGGTGGCGTGCAGGGTGAGGGACACCCCGCCGCCGTGCCCGGCCTCCTCCAGCAGTTCGCGCGCCCGGTCCAGGTCGCGCTCCACCGGGGGCGCGTCCGGGGCGAAGGGCTCCAGGGGGCTGAGGAGGTCGGCGCCGGGCTCCCCGTAGCCCAGGAAGACGGTCTCCACGAGCTGCTCGCGGTCCAGGGCGAGCTTGACCGCCTCGCGGACGTCGGGGTCGTCGAAGGGCTCGGTCTCCAGGTCCATGACCAGCGGGTAGTTGACGCCGCCGGGGCGGGTGACCACCTCGACCTCACCGCCGTCGGCGTACTGCTCGGCGGTGGCCGGGGCGACGCTCCCGGCGACGTCGGCCTGCCCGGAGGCGACGGCGGCGGCGCGCGCGGCCGGGTCGGGCATGGCGGTGATCTCCAGCCTCTCGTAGGAGGGCGCCTCACCCCACCAGTCGTCGTTGCGGCTCAGGACGGAGGTGGTGTCGTCGCCCTCGTCCAGGACGAAGGGGCCCGAGCCCGCGACGGGCTCGGTGATGTCCTCGCTGCCCTCGGGCACGACGAAGGTGAGGGAGGCCAGGGCCAGGCCGACCTCGGCGTAGGGCTGGCGGGTGACCAGTTCCAGCCCGTGCTCGCCGGTGGCGCTGGAGGCCTCCAGGTCGAACATGGACAGGCGGCCGTTGTTCTCCGCGCCCTTGCCCTGGATGCGGCGCAGCGAGAACAGGACGTCGTCGGCCGTGACGGGCTGGCCGTCGGAGAAGGCGGCGTCGTCGCGCAGGGTGACGCTCCAGCGGGTGAGGTCGCCGTCCACCGGCTCCCACGCCGTGGCCAGGCGCGGCTGGACCGCGCCCTGCTCGTCGGTGACGGTGAGGACGTCGTAGAGCATGGCGAAGCGCAGGTAGTCGGCCTCGTTGCCGACCCGTCCGTGCGGGTCGTGGGTGGTGGCGGCGGGCGCCCCCACCGCGGCGTAGCGCAGGGCGGCTTCCTCGGAGGCGGCGGTCTGCTCCCCTCCGCCGCCGCAGCCGGTCGCGACCAGGGCCAGTGCGCACGCACCGGCCATGAGGGATCGTCGTCTCATCGTGGGGCCTTTCGGATCGGGGCCGTGGTCGGCACGGCCCGGGGGATGGTGTCCTGACTCGGGGGTCAGGAGGCTTCGTGGACGCTGACGGCGCCCGAGGGGCACCAGTCGGCCGCCGTCAGGGCGCGCTCGCGGTCCCGCTCGGGTACGTCGGCGCGGAGCAGGACCACCAGGCCGTCGTCGTCCTGGTCGAAGAGGTCGGGGGCGGCCCGGACGCACTGTCCGGCTCCGGCGCACACGCCGGTGTCGGCGTGCAGGCGCAGCGGGCCGGGATCGGGCGAGGCCTCGGCCCCGTCGGGGCCGGACGGCTCGCCGGCCCGGTCGCGGTCGGGGCTCACCACGACACCGGCACCTCCTCCAGCCCGAAGATCGCCGAGGCCGAACGCTGGGGCAGCTCCTCCAGCGACACCGCCCGGCGCAGGGTGGGCACCTGCTCGAACAGCGTCCGCAGGGCCACCTCGATCTCCAGGCGCCCCAGGTTCTGCCCCACGCACTGGTGCGTCCCGTAGCCGAAGGCGACGTGGCCCCGCTGCGAGCGGGTCACGTCCAGTTTCCCGGGCTCGGGGAAGGCCGCGGGGTCGCGGTTGGCGGCGCCGAGCAGCGCGATGTATCCGTCGCCCGCCGGGATGGTGGCCCCGTCCAGGGGGATGTCCTCGGTGGCCACGCGCAGGGTGATGACGTCGGCCACGGACAGGTAGCGCAGGAGTTCGTCCACCGCGCCCGGCCACAGCGAGGGGTCCTCGCGCAGCAGGGCCAGCTGGTCGGGGTGGTCCAGCAGGGCCAGCGCCGCGAGCGGGATCATGTTGCGCGAGGTCTCGTGCCCGGCGTTGAGCGTGATGCCGATCTGGGAGAGCAGGGACTGGCGGGTGATCTCCCCGCGCGCCAGGGGGCCGGTGACCAGGCGGCTGATGAGGTCGTCCCGCGGGTCGTCGGCCTTCTCGTCGATGAGCCGGTTGATCAGGCCGAACAGGTCGGCGAGCGCGGCGCCCACCTCCTCCTCGGTGCTGTCGCGCCCGCCCGAGACCGTGGTGATGCGCCGGAAGAACTCCAGGTCCTCCAGGGGGACGCCGAGCAGGCGGCAGATGACGGTCGTGGACACCCGGTTGGCGTACTCGCCGACCAGGTCGGCGGGGGTCGGCAGGGAGAGCAGGTGGCGGGCCTGCTCGGCGCAGATCCGCTCGATCTCCGGGCGCATCTCGCGCACCCGGCGCACGGTGAACTCGCCCACGAGCATGCGGCGGACACGGGTGTGGTCGGGCGGGTCCATGCGGATGAAGGGGCGCAGGTCGGCGGCGACCGCCTGTTCGCCCCTGCCCAGGGCAGGGAAGGCGGGGTGGCGGGCGTCGGAGCTGGAGGCGGGGTGGGACAGCGCGGTCCGCACGTCGTCGTAGCGGGTGAGGAGCCAGGCCTGCTTGCCGCTGGGGATCGTGACCCGGGTCAGGGGGGCGGCGGCGCGCATCCCCTCGTAGGCCTCGGGCGGGGAGAAGGGGCAGGAGCGGGCCAGGGGGAACTCCGCAGGGGGCGGGGCGGCGGAACCGTGTTCCTCGGGCGCGGATGCGGTCATCTGTGTCGTCTCCTCGGGGGAACGAAGGGGCAAGGGGATGGCGGGGGGCGGTCCGCGCGGCGGCGTGCCGTCGCGGGCGGGGTTCGGGACGGTTCGGAATGCCGCTGTGGGTGCGGTTCAGAACGGGACGGGCGGACGGGGCCCGGGGCCGCCAGGGCGGCCTGTGCGTACGTGGTTCGGAAAGGGACGTGTGGGGCCCGCGCGCGGCGGTGGGGGCGCCGCGCGCGGACGCGATCGGGACCGGTCCGGGTCGGACGGCCGCTCCGGGTCAGGAGGGTTCGGCGGTCAGCCTCCAGCCCCGGGCCCGCTCGCGCGCACGGGCGAACTCGGCGTGGCGCCCTCCCGCGGCGAGGAGTTCGGCCGGGGTTCCGGCCTCCGCGACGCGTCCGGCGTCGAGGAAGACCACCCGGTCCGCGGCGGCCACGGTGGCGGGCCGGTGGGCGATGACGAGCACCGTGCGCTCCCGCGCCAGGGAAACGGCGGTCGCGGTCAGCAGCGCCTCGTTCTCCGCGTCCAGGGCGGCCGAGGCCTCGTCCAGGACGACGACCGGCGCGTCCTTGAGCAGGGCGCGGGCGATGGAGACCCGCTGCTTCTGCCCGCCCGAGAGCGAGGCGCCGCCCTCGCCGACGCGGGTGTCCCAGCCGTCCGGCAACTCGGCCACCACCGCGTCGAGGCCGGAGGCGGCGGCCACCCGGTCCAGGTCCTCCCGCGTGGCCGCGGGGTCGGCCAGGAGCACGTTCTCGGCGATGCTCGCGTCGAACAGGTACACGTCCTGGAAGACCATCGCCACGTGCCGGGACAGCTCCTCGCTGCCGACCGAGCGCACGTCCACCCCGCCGAGGCGCACGCTGCCCGCGTCGACGTCGTGGAAGCGCGCCAGCAGCCGGGCCACCGTGGTCTTGCCCGAACCCGAGGGCCCGACCAGGGCGGTGAGCGTCCCGGGTTCGGCCCGGAAGGAGACCCCGTCCAGGACGCGGGGCCCGTCCGGGGCGTAGGAGAAGGACACGTCGTCGAACTCCACGTCCGCGCCCCGGGGCGGCACCGGCGTGTCCGGTTCGGGGAGGGGGCGCGCCTCCAGGACGGCGTTGATCCGGTCGAGCCCGTTCGTCGCCATCCTCAGGGCGGCCCCCTGGTCGGCCGCGCCGGACAGGGGGTGGACGAACCTGGCCACGAGCACGAGCAGCGCGACCGCCAGGGGAGCGTCGAGGGTGCCGCCGAGCGCGAGGAACACGGTGGCGACCAGGAGCAGGCCGAAGGCCAGGCGCACCGCGAAGGAGTAGCCGAGCAGGGCGGGGACCGCGCGCAGCAGCAGGCGGCGGGCGGCGCCGTGCTCGGCCTCCAGCGCCGCGTCGAGGCGCTGGCCGCCCTTGTCCGTCCTGCCGAAGGCGCGCAGCACGGGCTGGGCGCGGGCGTACTCCAGGACCCGGTCGGCGGCCTCGTCGGTGACGGCGTCGCGTGCGGCGTCGTTGCGCCCGACCGCCTCCCCGGACAGGGTGAAGACCATCCACAGCAGCGGGAGGCAGGCGGCGGCCGCGAGCGCGATCCGCCAGTCCCACACGAACAGGGCCAGGACCGAGACGAGGGGGGTGACCACCGCGTCGGCCAGGGGCGGGTACAGGTGCACGGGCAGGCTGGTGGCCCGGGAGACGCCGTCGGTGGCGAGGCGGTTGAGCTCCCCGACCCGGCCTCCGGTGAACCATCCCAGGGGCAGGCGGACGACGTGGTCGCCGAGCCGGTGGTGCAGGGCCCGCGAGAGCGCGCCGCCGACGCGGAAGTTGAGGTACAGGCTGCCCGCGCGCAGGACAGCGTAGACGGCGGTGGCGGCGAGCAGGACGGCCGCCCAGGGCCAGGCCCGGTCCGGGTCGGGGCCCAGGAGGTGGGACAGCACGGGCACCAGGAGGGCGAACAGCACGCCCTGGAGGGCCGAGACGACGGTGGTGAGCGCGAGGCTCGCGCGCATGGGCCCGGCCTGCTCGGGTCCCAGGGCCTTGAGGAAGGCGCGGATCACTGGTCTTCTCCCGGTTCGTCTCGTGCGGCCCCGTCATGGGCGTCCCCGTCACCGGCCTCCGGGTGCTGGGCGCGCCACAGGTCGGCGTACCGGCCGCCGCGCGCCAGCAGCTCGCCGTGGGTGCCGCGCTCCACCACGCTCCCCTCGTCCATGACCGCGATGAGGTCGGCCCCGGCCACGGTGCTCAGCCGGTGCGCGATCACCAGGACCGTGCGGCCCCGGGCCAGTTCGCCGAGGGCGTCCTGGATGGCCGCCTCCGACACCGGGTCCACGGCGGCGGTGGCCTCGTCCAGCACCAGCACGGGGGTGTCGGCGAGCAGGGCGCGGGCGATGGAGACCCGCTGGGCCTCACCGCCGGACAGGTCGGCGTCCTCGCCCACCACGGAGTCGTAGCCGCGCGGCAGCGCCTCGATCCGTTCGGCGACGCGGGCGGCGCGGGCGGCCTCCTCCACCTCCTCACGGGTCGCCCCGGGGCGGCCCATGGCGATGTTGTCGGCCACGGTCTCCCGCAGCAGCCGCACGTCCTGGAACACGAAGCCGACCGTGCGGTACAGCTCCTCGGCGGGGATGTCGCGCACGTCCGCCCCGCCCACGGTGACCGCGCCCGCCGTGACGTCGGCGAAGCGCGCGGGCAGGGTGGCCAGGGTGGTCTTGCCCGCGCCGGACGGGCCGACCAGGGCGGTCACGGTGCCCGGTTCCAGGACCAGGTCCACGCCGCGCAGGACCTCCTCGCCCGCTCCGCTCCCCTCGGCGCCGTCCTGGGCCGGGTAGGCGAAGCGCACCCCGTCGAAGACCACGCGGGCGCCCCGCGGTCCCCCGCCGGAGCCCTCGGGCAGGGGCGGGGTGGCGAGCAGGTCGCGGACCCGTCCGGCGGCGGCCCGCGCCGTCTGGATCTGCTGCACCCGCGAGCCGATCACGTTCATCGGCGCGCACAGCGCAGGGGCCAGCAGGGCGAAGGCCACCACTGAGACGGGTTCGCTCCAGCCCAGGGCGGCGAAGCCCGCCCCCGCCGCCACCACGGTGACGGTGACCGTGGGCGCCGACAGCACCAGGAAGGAGGCGACCGTGGCCGGGGTGGTGGCGCGCGACCAGGAGACGAAGAAGTCCGCGAAGGCGTCGGCGGCCCGGGTGAAGCGCTCGTGGGCCCTGCGGTGGCCGCCGAAGTGCTTGACCACCTGGATGCCGTCCACGAACTCCACGGCCGCGGTGTTGACCGCGCCCATCGCCTCGGCGTACTCGGCCATCTTCTTCATGGACCCGGCCATGGCCCGCGCGAACAGCAGGACTCCCGCGGCCACCGGCAGCACCGCGACCAGGGTCAGGCGCCAGTCCACGGAGGCGAGGTAGGCCAGGGCGACCACGGGGACCGCCACGACGGCGGCCAGGTCGGGGAGGGTGTGGGCGACCAGGGAGTGGACGTCCTCGATGTCGTCGTGCAGGGCCTTCTTGACCCGGCCCGAGCCGCGGCCGGAGAACCAGCCCAGCGGAACCCGCCCCAGGTGGCGGGCCAGGGCGCGCCGCACGGACAGCTGCATGTCGTTGTCGGCCAGGTGCCCGACCAGGGTGGAGGCGGTGCCCGCGGCCAGGGCGGCGACCGCTCCGGCCAGCGCGACCGCGACCAGCGTCCACACCAGGGCGGTGTCGGTCGGCCCGTCGGCCAGCAGCGCGGCGGCGGCCTCGGCCAGGCAGATCAGGGGGACGAGGCCGAGCGCGCTGGCCAGGCCCTGGAGGACCACGGCAGCGCGGACGCGCCCCCGGATCGGCTCCAGGAGGACGCCGAGCGGGGAGGGCGCGCGCCCGGTCCCCGGCTCCGGCGCGGCCTGTGTGCGCGGGGAGGTGTCCTGTGCGGTGCTCACCTGACCAGCACCCCGATCTCCGGGGTGGCCTCGCGGCCGGTCCGGGGCAGGCGCCGCACGGACATGCCGGACTCCTCGGCGAGGCGCTCGACGCCGAAGGTCTCCCAGTCGTACTCGTCGTCGACGGTGCGCACCAGGTCGCCGCCGCGGAAGACCCGCCACTGGGTGCGCCAGCGCATGGTCCCGGGCCCGGCGGGCTCGCCGGACATCCACCACTCGTAGGTCTGGTCGCCCACGGTCTCCCGGCACATGCGCACGGACGGGATGGAACGGGGGGTGTCCACCCCCATCAGCTCCACGACCACGGGGCCGCCCGGAGGGAGCCGTTCGGCCAGGCGCCGCCACAGGACCAGGCGTTCGGCGCGGGGGATGTGCCCGGCCACGCCGAAGACGACCGCGGCCGAGATCGAGTCCGGCAGCGGCAGGTCCTGGGCGGGTTCGGGCAGCACGGTGACGCGTCGGCGCAGGTCGGGGTCGGCGAAGACGCGGCTGGTGAGGATCGCGCGCATGTTCGGCGAGGGCTCGGCCGAGTGGATCCTGGCCGAGGGCAGGATCTCGGCGATGGCGGCGGTCACCAGTCCGGTGCCCGCGCCGATGTCGACGACGGGTCCGTGGGCGGTGTCCAGGCCGGTCAGCGCCGCGCGCAGGGCGGGCGTGCTGGTGACCATGTGCCGGTGGCCGACGAGGTCGAAGAACTCGGCGCCCGGTGAGTAGTAGTCGATGGCGGGAATGGTGTCCTCCAGGTTCTGCGGCGTGGTCAGGGGGTGCTGGGCCAGGGTCCGGGTGCTGCGGCCAGCGCCGGGTCCAGGCGGCGCAGGACCTCGGACACGACGGCCTCCCGCTCCGGTCCGAGGTAGAAGTGGTCGCCCGCGAACACGCGCACGTCCACGCGTCCGCTGGTGGTGGCCGACCAGCGCCTGGCCAGGTCCGCGTCCACCTCGGGGTCGTCGTCGCCCAGGAACACGCTGACCGGGCAGCTCAGCGGCGGTCCGGGGAAGGGCGTGTAGCGCTCCACGAGCCGGTAGTCGTTGCGGACGTAGCCCAGGACCGCCTCGCGCAGGCCGGGCTCCTCCAGGACCTCGCGCCGGGTCCCGCCCAGGCGGACCAGCTCGGAGACGATCGCCTCGTCGTCGGCGAGGTGGACGCGGCCGGGCGGGGCGTCGGCCGGGGCCCGGCGCCCGGAGGCGAAGAGGCGGTCCGGCTCGGGCAGGCCCGCCGCGCGCAGGGTCCGGGCCAGTTCGTAGGCCACGGCGGAGCCCATGCTGTGGCCGAACAGGGCGTAGGGCCGGTCGAGCAGGGGGGTGAGTTCCTCGGCGACGGCCGTGACGACGGTGGCCATGTCGTCCACGAGGGGTTCGCCGAAGCGGTCCTCGCGGCCGGGGTACTGCACGCACACCAGGTCGACGCCGGAGGGCAGGAGCGCGGCCCAGGCGCGGTAGGCGTTGGCGCCGCCGCCCGCGTGGGGCAGGCACACCAGGCGCGCCCGGGCCCCGGGGCGGGGCCGGAAGCGGCGCAGCCAGGAGCGCGCGGGAGCGGGGGTCATGGGGTTGTCGGCCTTTCTGACGGGGTCGCGTTGCCGGAGGTCCACGGAGTCGGAGGACCCCCGGAGGTCTCGGGTGGGGACTCGTGCCACGGGGCGGGGTCCCCGGGGATGAGGGGCGAAGCCCTCGTCCCCGGCGGAGGGGCTGCGTCCCCGACCGTCCGCGGGGCCCCGGGGAGCACGGGAGGCGTGGCCCGGGGAGTCACGGCGCCGCCTCCCGGGCGTCCCCGTCGCGCGGAGCCGGTCCCAGGTCGGCGGCGCCCAGGTGCGCCGTGGGCGGACCGGGGCGGATGACCTCGGGCCGGCCCAGGCGGCCGGTGGTCTCGTGCCACATCCGGCACACACCGAGGTCGAACTGCCCCCGCACCAGCGGGTTCGCCCCGGCGCGCACGTCGGCGGCGAAGTCGGCCAGGGCACGGGTGAGCGCTTCGGGCCACAGGCGGTCGAAGACCTCCCGGTAGGGCGGCGCGTCCGTTCCCTCCAGCACCGTGGTGGCCGGTTCGGCCAGGTGCCCGGTGTCCGGACCGGTGGAGCGCAGGCGGCCGTGGGCGTCGCGGGGCGCGTACAGCCGGGGCTGCCAGAGCACGGGGCCGTGGGTGTCGGCCAGGGTGAGCACCCCGTGTTCGGTGCCCAGGGCCAGCCGGTGCCAGAGCAGGGCGTGGTTGTCCCCGTCGGAGGGATCCATCTGGTTCTGCACCCGCAGGGTCAGGGGGACCCCCGCGACGCTGCCCTGGAGCACCCGGTAGGGCTGGGCGTGCGCGGTCAGGGAGGCGACCTCGGGGTCCGTCGCGAGCGGTTCGGTCAGCGCCCAGGGGCGCAGCCCGCCCAGGGCGCGCGCGAGCACGTCCAGCAGCGGGTACAGGACCTGGACGGCGGAGGTGGCGTCGGCGAACAGCACCGGTCCCCGCTCGCGCAGGACACGGGCCGCCTCCAGGAAGCGCCGGATCGGCGCCACGTGCCGGTAGAAGGGGTTGAGGTGGTAGACCGCTCCCCCGCCGCGGGCGGCGCGCAGGGCCGCGGTGAGTTCGTCCTCGTGGACGGGGTGCTCCTGGAGGACGTGCACGCCTCTGGCCAGCAGGGCGCGGGCCAGCTCGCCCCCGGCCCCGCCGGAGACCGCCGCGCCCACGACCACGCAGGCCGCGTCGACGCTGCCGGGCACCTGGTCGACGCCGGTGTACAGGGGCACCCCGGCCCGCTCGGCGTAGCGGCGGGAGAACTCGCCGCCCCGGGAGAGGATCCCGGCGAGTTCGAAGGTGTCGGGCATGCGCGCCAGCGCGTCGGCGTAGAAGCGGCCGAAACCGGTGCCGCACAGCAGCACGCGCAGGGGTCGCGGGCTCACAGGGCGCCCTCCTCGACCCCGGCGTCCTCGCTCGCGGCGTCCTCCACCCGCAGGCTCGCGGCCTCGGGGTCGTCGAACAGGGCGGTGACCGCGGCCTCGGGGTCGAGGACGTCGGCGGCGTGGTGCAGGCCCCGGGGCACCAGCCCGCGCGCCACCGCGTCGGCGGCCTGCGCGCCCACGCGGCCGGTCATGCGGTAGCTGTCGGAGAAGCGCGCGGTCATCACGCTGCGCCGCCCGGAGGGGGCGGTGAGCGCGTACACGAGCTGGTAGTAGGGCGTGCGCCCGGCCAGGTCCACCCCGGCCGCGCGCCGCAGGCGCTCCGCCGCCGCGGCCGGGTCGGCGACCGGGCGCCCCGCGACCGAGGTCAGCACGGCGCGGACCCGCTCGCCGGGGTGGACGTTGTACCACTCCAGTTCGCGCAGGCCCAGGTCGGCGGCCAGGCGGCGGGCCTCCTCGGTGAGGAAGGGCTGGACGAACGCGGTGCCCGGGAACCCGGGCGGCCGGACGCCGTCGGCGGCGCGCAGCGCCCTCTCCACGACCCGGCCCTCCCGCCAGGCGGCCAGGGGCCGTCCGAAGACGGCGGTCGGGTCGTCGGCGCCGGGCAGGGAGAGCAGCAGGTCGCCCGCGGCGGCCTCGGTGCACCTCTCCAGCCCGCCCGCGTGGGCGCTCATCCGCTCCAGGCCGTGCCGGGCGGCGAACCAGCGCGGCAGCAGGGCGGACAGGCCGGGGAGCACCCCCGCCGACAGGACGATCGCGTGGTCCCGTGCGGCGGGGGTGCGGCTGAGGCGGTCGTGCGCGGGCCCGTCGCCCGTCACGTCCACGTAGTCGGCTCCGGCGTCCAGGGCCCGCACCGCCACGGCGTCGGCGATGCGGTAGGAGGGCCCGGCGCAGTTGAGCACCACGTCGAGTCCGGAGCAGAAGGCCCGCAGCGACTCCGGGGAGTCGGCGTCCACCGCCCGGACGGCGGTGCCGGGACCCAGTTCGGCGGCCAGCTCCTCCAGGGGCGCGGTGCGGCGCCCCCCGAGCAGCAGGCGGGTGTGGCCCAGGGCGCGCAGGCGGCGGGCTGCGGCCCGGCCCACGGCCCCGGAGGCGCCCACCACGCCCACCGCGCGGTCGGTCGCGCCGCTCACCGGACCACGTCCCCTCCGGTGATGTCCTCCAGGCGCTTGAGGACGCCGGGGGCGTAGGGCACCGACAGCAGGCTGAAGTGGTCGCCGGGCACGTCCACGATGTCCAGTTCGCCCAGGACCAGGCGCTCCCAGTAGGTGGTGACGCTCTCCTTGTTGCCCGGGAAGGGGTAGGCGCCGCCGTGGCGCAGGAAGGTGACGTCTCCGGCGTAGGGCTCGGGCTCGTAGCGGGAGATGGCGAAGACGCTCTGGCGGAAGATCGCGAACATCTCGTTGAGCGCCTCGGGGGTGTAGGTCCCGGCCGAGGGCGGCACGGCGGCGCACATCCGCTCGATCCTGGTCTGGCGGGGCACCTTCGCCAGTTCGCGGAAGCGCTCGGCCACGTCGGCGTACTCGCCGGTCAGGCGGCCGATGGCGCCGTCCGGGAGCAGGCCGGGGGTGGCAGCGAGCAGCTGGTCGGAGGCGGCCGACACCCGGTTCTCGTCGGCGGGGAAGCCCACCGAGACCGGGTCGATGCCCATCATGACGGCGAAGGCGTACTCCGAGATCAGCTCGTCGTCCAGGCGGAACGGCGGCCGGTGCGTGCTGATGGCGGTCAGGGAGGCGACCTCGGCCCCGGCGTCGGTGAGCGTGCGCGCGACCTCGGTGGCGACGAGACCGCCCAGGCAGTAGCCGACGACGTGGAAGCGGTCACCGCCGCGTTCGAGCAGGGCGTTGGCGTAGTCGGCGGCCCAGCGCTTGATCACCGCGGCGGGGTCGGCGTCCAGGAAGGCGGGGACGTCGGGCAGCTCCAGTCCGACCAGGGTGGCCTGGCCGCGCGAGCGCCGCCGGATCTCGGTGATGAGGGAGCGGTAGGGGATGAGGGTTCCGGTCCCGGCGTGGACCAGGGCGGTGACCGCGCCCCCGCCCGGCCCGTTGAGGGGCACGTAGGGGTCGGGCTTGCCCTCGGTGGAGGCGCGGACCTGCCCGGACAGGTCGCGCAGGTAGGCGGCCAGCCCGGCGACGGTGGGACGGCGCAGCATGTGGCGCAGGACCACCTCCCACTCGATGTCGGCTCCGGTGTCGGGCAGGACCTCGCTGAGCCTGCCGACCATGCGGGCGACCAGCAGGGAGTCGCCGCCCAGCGCGAAGAAGTCGTCGTCGCGGCCGACCGCGCCGCGCTCCAGCAGCTCGGCCCACAGCCCGCACAGGGCGCGTTCGAGGTCGTCGGCGGGCTCGCCGGTGGCGGTGTCGGCGGTTCCGGGGGCGTCGTCCCCGGGCAGGGCGCGCAGGAGCGCGGCCCGGTCGACCTTGCCGTTGGCGGTGAGCGGCAGCGCGTCCAGCAGCCGCCAGTGCGCGGGCACCATGTACTCGGGCAGGCGGGTGGCGGTGTGGCGGACCAGTTCGTCGGCGGTGACCGGCGTCCGGTCGGTCTTCACCCGGGCCAGGTAGAGGGTCTGCCCGGTCTCTGAGAGGCGGTCGTCCGCCTCGGGCAGGGCCAGGGGCTCCGTCGCCCCGGCCCGCTCCAGGGCGCTCTCCCACTGGTCGCGGGTGAGGAAGGTCTGGTCGTGCTCGGCGCGGGCGTCGCGGTGGCCTCCGTCGAGCCCGTCGAGGAACTCCATGGACACCAGCAGCGCCGGGTCGTGTTCGGCGGTGGTCTCCAGGAACACCAGGTGGCCGCCGGGGGCGAGGAGTTCGGTGACGCGGGCCAGGGCGGCGTCGGCGTCCACGGCGTTGTGCAGGACGTTGGCGGCCACGACCGCGTCGAAGGAGTTGGGCGCGTAGCCCTGGGCCCCGGCCTCGCGGTTGAGGTCGAACAGGCCGAAGGACACCCAGGGGAAGTCGGCGAACCGCTCCCTGGCCTCGTTGACGAAGAACGGGGAGACGTCGGTGAAGCGGTACTCGGCCGGGCGGCCCGCCAGGGCGGTGACGACGGCCTCGGTGGTGCCGCCGACGCCCGCGCCGATCTCCAGGACCCGCAGCGGCCCGTCGGCCGTCCGGCTGGCGGCGGCGTCGGCCAGGGCCGCGGCGGCCGCCGCGTTGAGGTGGCGCACGGCCAGGTTGTCGCGGTAGGCGGCGCCCGCGGTGTCGAGCGCGGCGCCGGGGAAGAGGAGGGTGCGCACGTCGAGGTCGCCGCGCAGCAGTTCGGGGAGGCGGCCCGAGCAGGCCCGCATGTACTCCAGGACCTCGGTCCCGTAGTCCACCCGCCGCTCCAGGTCGGCCAGGCGCTCCCAGGCGGCGCGCTGCCCGTCCTCGTCCACGTGGCGCAGTCCGCTCCACCGGTCGCCGTCGCGGGTCAGGCGTCCGGCGTCGGCCAGGGCGCGCAGCCAGCGGCGCACGAGCCGGTGGTGGCGCCGGTCGGTGCCCAGGCGCTCGATGACCTCCTCCGTGGTGTGGCCGGTGTCGGAGAACAGTCCGGCGCCGGTCAGGGTGCGGGTGATGGCGCCCAGCGCGGTGGCGCGCATCGCGTCGAGGAAGGCGGCCAGGTCGTCGCGGTCCAGGTTCGCGGTGGCCTCGCCGACGGCGGACGCGGCGGCCAGGGCGGCGGACCCGGGTCCGGTTCCGGCGGGCGCGTCGGACGGGCGGCGGGCGGTCTCGGCGAAGGCGGCCAGGCGCCGGTCCTCGCGCCCGCCCACGGCCAGGACGGCGGCGGAGGCCACGGCGGGGTGGGCGGTGAGGGCGGCCTCGATCTCGGCCAGCTCCACCCGGTGTCCGCGGATCTTGACCTGGTCGTCCTCGCGGCCCAGGAACTCGATGTCGCCGCCGGGCCGGTAGCGGCCCAGGTCGCCGGTGCGGTACAGGCGCTCCCCGGTGCGCGGGTGGGTGACGAAGCGCTGAGCGGTGCGGGCCTCGTCGCCCAGGTAGCCGGTGGCCACGCCCGCTCCGCCGATGTGGAGTTCGCCCGCGACCCAGTCGGGGCGGTCGCCCATGCGTCCGTCCAGGACGTGGAAGGTCTGGTTGGTCAGGGGGCGGCCGTAGGGGACGCTGGGCCAGGACGGGTCGGCCTCACCGATGGGGTGGTGGATGGACCAGATGGAACCCTCGGTGGCGCCGCCGAAGCTGTACAGGGCGGTGCCGGGCAGGTGGGCGCGGACGCGGTCGGCCAGGGTGAGCGGGATCCAGTCGCCCGAGAGCAGGGCCACGCGCAGGGTGGTCGGCGCCTGCGCGGGCGCGGTGGAGAGGTAGTCGGCGAGCATGCCCATCTGGGCGGGCACGGAGTTCCACAGGGTCACCCCGTGCTCGCGGGCCAGCTCCGCCCAGTGCGAGGGGTCGCCGCGCCGGTCCGCGTGGGGGAGCACGATGGCCCCGCCCGCGCCGAGGGGGCCGAACAGGTCGTAGACGGACAGGTCGAAGCCGAGGGCGGCCAGGCCGAGGACCCGGTCGCCGGAGCCGACGGAGAAGCGGCGGTTGACGTCGGCGATCGTGTTGAGGGCCGCGCGGTGGCTGACCATGACGCCCTTGGGGGTTCCGGTGGAGCCGGAGGTGTAGATGACGTAGGCGAGGGCGTCGGGGTCCACGGGGGGCGGGAGCGCGTCGGGCGTCCAGGCAGCGGGAACCGCGTCGGCGGCGGGGACCGCGTCCACCTCGACGGGTTCGACGTCCTGCTCCCAGTCGCCGATCTCGGCCAGCCAGGACTGGGTGAGGACGTGGCGCACCCCGGCGTCGCGCAGGATGGCGCGGCGGCGCGCGGCGGGCTGGGTGGTGTCGACCGGGACGTAGGCGGCGCCGGTCAGCAGGACGGCGTGGGCGGCGACCACCTGTTCCACGCCCTTGTCCATGACCACGGCCGCGCGGTCGCCCGGGCCGCAGCCGCGGGCGCGCAGCTCGTCGGCCACGGCGGTGATCCGCGCCCACAGCTGGCCGTGGGTCAGGGACGCGTCGGGGTGGACGACGGCGGGAGCCCCGGGGTCGCGCAGCGCGGCGGCCAGGGCGTCCTCGTACAGCAGGGCGTCGGGCAGGGGGCCCTCGGTGGCGTTGGCCTCGGCGCGGGCGAGGAGCTGGTGGGCGGGGACGGCGGCCGGTGCGGCCTCGTCCCAGGGCTCGTCGGACAGGGCCAGGCGGCGCAGCAGATCGGTGTAGGCCGCGAAGGCGTCGGCGGCCAGGCCGTCGGGCAGGACTCCCTCGCGCACGTCCCAGCGCACGGCCAGGGCGCCCCCGGCCAGGGACACCTGGCAGTCCACCCACACCTGCGGGGTCTGGGACAGGCCGTGCACCTCCCGGGCGGCCCAGGAGTCGTCGCCGTCCTCCTCCTCGGCGCCGATCGCGCCGGTGAAGACGACGGGCATGAGCACGGCGGGCTCGTCGCGGCGGCGCGAGAGTTCGGCCAGCAGCTCGTTGCCCGAGTACAGGCAGTGGTCGACGTCCTCGATGAGGCGGCCCTGGCGGGTGCGGGCGCGCTCGGTGAAGGTGGCGCCGTCGTCGGCGCGCACGGCGAGCAGGGTCAGCGAGGTGAAGTCGCCGACCACGCGGTCCACGTCCGGGTGCAGCGGCAGGCGCTGGGACACGGGCAGGTTGAGGGTGAAGTCGGGGCGGCGCGACCACAGGGCCAGCACCTCGGCGTAGGCGGCCAGGGCCACGCCCGCGGGGGTCAGGCCGCGGTCGGCGGCCCGGGAGCGCAGGGCCCGCCACTGCTCCGGCGGCAGGACGGCGGCCAGACGGGTGAAGCGGGCGGAGGCGTCGGTCGAGTGCTCGACCAGGGGCAGCTCGGGGGCGGGCGGCAGGTCGTCGGCGCGCTCGGTCCAGTAGGCGCGGTCGCGGTGGTAGCGGGCGCCCTCGCGCAGCGACCGGTGGGCGAGCACGTAGTCGCGGAAGGTCGCCCCCAGCGGCGGCAGGGGGTGCTCGGGGTCGGCGTAGAGGGCGGCGAGTTCGTCCAGGAGCAGCCGGACGCTGGTGTAGTCGGCGGCGAGCAGGTCCACGGACAGGTGCAGGTGGGCGCGGTCGTCGCCGCGGGTGAGGTGCAGGCGCACCAGCGGCCAGGAGGAGGCGTCGGGGACGAGGTCGCGCAGGCGCCCGCGGGCCCGGGCGGCGTGGGCGGCGGTGTCTCCTCCGCCGACCTCGGTGACGGTCAGCGACTCCCCCGGCGCCTCGGGCAGCACCCGCTGGTGGCCCTCGGGGGAGACCACGGAGCGCAGCATGTCGTGTCGGCGCACCAGCGCGTTCCAGGCGGTGCGCAGGCGGTCGGGGTCGAGGTCGTCGAACTCCAGCTCCGCGTAGGCGTGGCAGGCCACGCCGCCGTAGTCGTAGGCCGGGCCGCGACCGACGAGGTAGGCGCCCTGGACGTCGGTCAGGGGGAAGGGGTCGTGGCGCGCGTCGGGGTCGGGGGTGAGGGAGGGGGCGGCCTCGGCCTCCAGCAGGGCCACGACGCTGTCGCGGTGCTCGCGCAGGATGGCGCGGTGCTCGTCGGTGAGGGCTCCGGTGGGGCCGCGGAAGCGGATGCGGCCGTCGTCGGCCCACAGGTGGACGCCCGCGGCGCGCAGTTCGTCGAGCAGGGAGTGCAGGGCCTCGGGTGCTGCGGAGACGGCGGAGGCTGTGGAGGCGTCGGAGGCGGGGGTCGGCAAGGTGGGCTCTCCTCGTCGGGTCGGTCCGCTCGGGGCGGACCCGGCTGGGAACGGTGGGGATGGCGCGGGGGGGCGTTACACGGGGGGCGGGGATGGCGGTCAGTACGGGTGGTGAGCGCGGAGGCGGACGGTTCGTGTGGGGCGTCTCAGGGCGATGCCCGGAGCACCGGACGGCACGGGAGTGGCTGACGGGACGGGTGCTGCGAGGTCAGATCACCCCGTCCTGGACGTCCTCCGCCCTGGTCGCGCGGACCTGGTCGGCGAGCGCCGCGAGCGTGGGCGCGGCCAGGAAGGCCCGGGTGGACAGCTCCTCGCTGAGTTCGCGCCGCAGAACGGTGATCATGCGGATGGCCAGCAGGCTCGTGCCGCCCAGGGCGAAGAAGTTCGCGTCGCGGTCCTCGACGGCGGCGCCGGTCAGCTCGCCCCAGACGCGGGCGATGTGCTCCTCCACCCCGTCCGCGAGCGGGGCGCCGCCCGGACCGGCCTCGGCGGCGGCCAGCTCCTCCAGTGCCCGGAGGTCGACCTTGCCGTTGGCGGTCAGGGGCATCTCCCCGACCGTCCGCACGCTGCCGGGAACGGCGTGCGCGGGCAGCCGGGCGGCGAGGTGGCGGGCCAGGCCGTCGGCCACGACGCCGGAACCGTCCCCGGCCCCGATCCCCTCGCCGTCCTCGGTGACGAAGGCGACCACCCTGCGGGAGGTGCGCTCCCCCACCGTCAGCGCCGCGGCCCGGCGCACGCCGGGGTGGTCCTCCAGAGCCGCCTCGACCTCACCGAGTTCGAGCCGGTGGCCGCCCACCTTGACCTGACGGTCGGCGCGGCCGAGGAACTCCAGGAGCGCGCCCGGGCGGTAGCGGCCCTGGTCGCCGGTGCGGTACCAGCGCTCTCCCCCGGCGGTGACGAACCGGGCGGCCGTGCGCTCGGGATCGCCGCGGTAGCCGAGGGCGACCCCGGCCCCGCCGATCCACAGCTCCCCCGCCACCCAGTCCGGGCAGTCCAGCCCGTGGGGGTCCACCACCCGGTAGCGCTGGTCGCGCAGCGGCGTTCCGTAGGGCACCGAGGGCCACCCCGGCGGGACGTGGCCGCCGTCGAAGGCGTTGGACCAGATGGCCGCCTCCGTGGCGCCGCCCAGGGCCACCAGGTGGACGCGTGCGCCGCTCGCCTCGCGCAGGCGCGGCGCCAGGTCGCCGCCCACCCAGTCCCCGGAGACCAGGGCCAGCCGCAGCGAGGAGGGCAGCCCCCTGTCCCGCGAGGCCAGGAGCAGCATGTCGAGCAGGGCGGGGACGGTGTTCCAGACGGTGACGCCGTGCTCGGCGCACAGCGCGCGCCAGCGCTCGGGGTCGCGGCGCTCGTCCTCCTCGGGCAGGACGAGCGCGCCGCCCGCGCCGAGCAGGCCGAACACGTCGTAGACCGACAGGTCGAAGTCGAGCGCGGACAGGGCCAGGACCCGGTCGCCGGGGCCGACCCGGTAACGGTCGTTGATCTCGGCGACCGTGGTGAGCGCGGCGGCGTGGGAGACCTCCACGCCCTTGGGCTCCCCGGTGGAACCGGAGGTGAAGATCGTGTAGGCGGCCTCGCCGGGGTCGCGCGGCACGGGCGCGTCCAGGGGCGGGGTCTGGAGGAGTTCTGCCACGTCGGCGGACCGGGGCGCGCCGGTGCCGTCGCCGACGGCCAGCACGGTCCGGGCCGCGCGGTGGATGCGCTCGCGCCGCAGCGGGGGCTGGCCCGCGCCGACCGGAACGTAGAGGGCTCCGGCCGCCAGGACGCCCAGGACCGCGCAGACCTGGTCGGGGCCCTTGGGCAGGCACACCGCGACCGCGTCGCCGGGCCGCACGCCGCGTTCGACCAGTCCGGCGGCGACGCGCAGGGACCGGTCCGCCAGCTGGCCGTGGGTGGTCACGGCCCGGTCCGTGACCAGGGCGGGGGCGTCGGCGCGTGCGGCCGCGCCGTCGAAGAAGGCGTCGTGCAGCAGGGCCTTCCGGACGGTCCCGGAGGGGGCGTTGACCGAGGCGCGCACCACGCGCTGGTCGGCGGGCAGCATCCGGGCGCAGGCCTGCTCCCAGCCCTGTTCGCCGTCGCGGGCGAGCGCGCGCAGCAGTTCCAGGTAGGCCGCGAACATGGCGTCCAGGACCCCGGGGCGGAACAGCTCCTCCACCGCGTCCCAGTACACCTCCAGCCCGCCGCCGCTCTCCAGGACCTGGTTGTCCAGGTACACCTGGGGCGACTGGGACAGGCCCCACACCCGGCGCGGGAAGTCCGGGGACAGGTCCATGGACACCCCCTCACCCACACCCAGGGAGCTGGTGAACACCACGGGGATCCCGGGCTGGGCGGTGCCGGTGCGCCGCGCCAGCTCGCGCAGCACCTCCTCGGCGGGCACCTCCCGGTGGTCCAGGTCCCGGCCCAGGCGCCGCTGGAGGTCGCGGGCCGCCCCGGCGGGGTCCTGGCCGGGCGCGCGGTGGTAGGAGGTCAGCGACAGGGAGGTGAAGTCGCCGAGCACGCGGCCGATGTGGGGGTGCAGGTCGTGGCGGTTGAACAGGGTGAGGGTGAGGCTGAGTTCGGTCTGCCCGCTCCACCTGCCGAGGACCTCGCCGTAGCAGGCCAGCAGCAGGGTGGCGGGGGTGACGCCCGCGGCGCGGGCCAGGCCGGTGAGGGCGTTCCACTCCTTGGGGTCGAGCCGGTCGGCCCTGCGGGTGAACCGGGGCCGGTCGACGTCGGCGGGGTCGGTGCGCAGCGGCAGGGTGGGGGCGGCGGGCAGGTCCTCGACGCGCTCGCGCCAGTAGTCGCGGTCGCGCCGCTCGCGCTCGGGGTCCGGCCGCACCTGGGTGAGGTAGTCGCGGAAGGTCACCTCGACGGGGTCCAGGACGGCGTCGGGCTCGCGGTAGAGGCGGTCCAGCTCGGTGTAGAGGGTCATGATGCTGAGCGCGTCCAGGACCAGGTAGTCCAGGCCGACGCCGAGGCGGACGCGTTCGGCCCCGTCGCGCGTGTAGCGCACGGCCCGCACGTCGAACAGGGGCCAGCGCTCGGGGTCCAGGACCTGGTGGGACATGGCCTCGCGCAGCTCGGCGAGCGCGGTGTCGGGGTCGTCGGGGTCGGCCTCGGTCACGGGGACGCGCACGGGCGGCACGGAGGGCAGGACCCGCTGGTCGCCGTCCGCGTCGAAGACGGCCCGGAGCATGTCGTGCCGGGTGACGAGGCGGTCCAGGGCGTGCTCCAGGCGGCGCAGGTCCACGTCGGCGCCGTCGAACTCGGTGTAGTGGTAGGTGCCGACGCCGCCGAGGGCGAAGTCGGGGCTGCGCCCGGTGAGGTAGGCGCGCTGGACGCCGGTGGGCGGGAAGGGTTCGTGGCGTGAGGCGGGGTCGTGAACGACGCGCTGGCCGCCGACGGCCTCGCCTCGGGCCGGGAGGCGGGCGGCGAAGTCGGCCAGGACGGGGTGGGCGAACAGGTCCGAGACGCCCGCTCCGGCGTGGCCGAGCCCGCGCAGGGCGGCCACCACGCGGGTGGCCAGCAGGGAGTCGCCGCCGAGCGCGAAGAAGGAGTCGGTCCGGCTGACCGGGCTGGAGCCCAGCAGGTCGGCCCAGACGCGGGCGACGCGGCTCTCGGTCTCGCCCACGGGGGGCTCGCCGGTGCGCGGGGCTCCGGCCAGGTGCTCGCGCAGGAGGCGGGCGACGGCGGCCCGGTCGGGTTTGCCGTTGGGGGTCAGCGGGATCCGGTCGAGGACCAGCACGGGGTCGGGGAGCATGGCGGACGGTAGAAGGGTGCGGGCGTGCTCCGCCGCGGCCCCGGCCAGGGCGGCGGCCTCCTCGGACTCCCGGGGAACGACGACCGCGGCCAGGCGGGGCGCGGGCTCGGTGAGCGCGACCGCGACCGCCTGGGACACCTCCGGGTGCGCGGCCAGCGCCGCCTCCACCTCGCCGGTCTCCACGCGCACGCCGTTCACCTTGACCTGGTGGTCGGCCCGGCCCAGGAACTCCAGGGTTCCGTCGGGGGCGTAGCGGGCCAGGTCGCCGGTGCGGTACCAGCGCCGTCCGCCGGAGGTGACGAAGCGGTCCGCGGTGGCGTCGGGGGCGCCCCGGTAGCCGCGGGCCAGGCCCGCGCCGCCCACCCACAGCTCACCGGCGACCAGGTCGGGCCGGTCGCGTCCCTGGGCGTCGACCACGCGGCACAGCACGCCGGGCAGCGGGCGGCCCCAGGGTACGCAGGCCCAGGCGGGATCGGCCCGGTCCACCTCCAGCAGGGTGGAGTGGACGGCGGCCTCGGTCATTCCGCCCAGGGCGAGGAACCGGCACTCGGGGGCGAGGGCGCGCAGCCGTTCGCGCAGGCCGGGGGCGACGCGGTCGCCGCCGAGCAGGACCGCGCGCAGGGGCGGCATCGGCGCCATGCCGGACTCGACCGCCGACAGCAGCATGTCCAGCAGGGCCGGTACGCAGTTGAGGACGGTCACCGACGCGTCCGAGGCGGCCCGGGCCCAGCGTTCGGCCTCGCGCCGTGCCCCGGGGTCGGCCAGGACCGCGGCGCCGCCCGCCGACAGCGGTGCGAACAGGTCGAAGACCGACATGTCGAAGCCGTAGTCGGCGAGCGCGAGCGTGCGGTCGCCGGTGCCGGTGTCCAGGACGGCGTTGAGCACGTCGATCGTGTGCGCGGCGGCCCGGTGCTCGACCTCCACCCCCTTGGGCGTTCCGGTGGAGCCGGAGGTGAAGAGCACGTAGGCCAGCGCGTCCGGCGCGACCTCGCGCGGGGTTCCCGGCGGGGCCTGCCGCGTCTGTTCGGGGGTGAGAACCGGGAGGTGGCCGGGGGCGGCCGTCCCGGGGCCGGAGGCGGGCGCGGCGGGATCGGCGAGGACCGCCGGTGCGGGGTCGTCGCAGATCAGCAGGTCGGGCATGCCCTGGGCCAGGACGCGCGCGCGGCGGGCGGCGGGCTGGTCGCGGCCCAGGGGGAGGTAGGCGCAGCCCGCGGCGAGCACGCCCAGGACGGCGGCGACCTGGTCGGCGCCCCGGGGCAGGTCCAGGGCCACGGTCGCGCCCGCGGGCACGGCCCCGGCCACCGCTCCGGCCACGCGCAGCGCCCGGTCGGCCAGTTCCCCGTAGGTCAGGGGCGCGCCGTCGGTCAGGACCAGGGCGGTGTCGCCGGGGGCGGTGCGGGCGTGGTCGAAGAAGCGCCCGTGCAGCGGGCGGGGGCCGGGCGGCGCCGCGTCGGGGGTGTGCGCGGCACGCGCCCGGGCCCGGTCCGGGGAGGGTTCCGGACGGAAGGGGCGGCTCCAGGCCGCGGGGTCGTCGGTGAGGTCCTCGACGAGCGCGCGGTAGCAGGCGAAGGCGGCCTCCATGGTTCCGGGGGCGAAGGCGCGCTCGCGCAGGTCCCAGTTGAGCAGGAGCCCGCCGTCGAGTTCGGTGACCTGGGCGTCGAGCAGGACCTGGGGGCCCTGGGAGATGATCCAGGAGGGGCGGCCGAAGGACTCCTGCACGGGATCGGTGAACAGGGGGCCCAGGCCGATGGCGCTGGTGTAGACGACCGGGGCGAGGACCGGGTTGCCGCCGTCGAGGCGGGCCAGGTCGCGCAGGACCTCCACTCCCCCGTAGGCGCCGTGGTCGATCGCCCCGTGCAGGTCGGACTGAACCCTGCGCGCCCGCTCGGCGAAGGGAGCGGGGTCGGCGGTGTCCACGCCCAGGAGCACCGAGCTGCTGAAGTCGCCGACGACCCGGCCGACGTCGGGGTGCAGGGGCGCGCGGTCGAACAGGGGCAGGTTGAGCGAGAACCTCGGGGCCGCGCTCCAGGCGCCCAGCACCTCGGCGAAGGCGGCGGCCAGCGCGGCCGCGGGGGTGACGCCCGCGGCGCGGGCCCGCCGCTCGAACAGCCGGGTGCGCTCGGGGGTGAGCCGGTGGTGCAGGCGGGTGGAGCGGGTGGCGTCGGTTCCGGGCACGGCGGGGAGCGCGGCGCCCGGGAGGACGGGCAGTTCGGGCGGCGGGGGGATCTCGCGCAGGCGTTCGTGCCACCAGGAGCGGGCGCGCTCGCGCGGCCGGGGGTCGCGGGAGGCGCGTTCGGCGAGGTAGCGGGCGAAGCCGTACTCCAGGGGCGGAAGGTCGTCGCCCCGGTAGGCGGTGCGCAGGTCCTCCAGCAGGACGCGCAGGCTGAGGGCGTCGGCCACGATCATGTCCAGGTCCACGTGCAGGCGGGTGGCACCGCCCGGCAGCAGGGAGAGGGCCACGTCCAGGACCTGTCCGGCGGCGACGTCCATGCGGCGGTGGGTGGAGGTGTCCCGGATCCGCGCGAGGACCCGGTCGGCCTCCTCGGGGTCCAGGCCGGTCAGGTCGTGGACCGTCACGGCGGGGACGCCCTGCACGAACGCGCTGGTCCCAGCGGACCCACCAGGCTCAGCAGAGGGCATGGACGCGCCAGGCGCGTCGGATGCGGTCCCCACAGGAGCACTGGTCACAACGGGCCCATCGGGCTCGGCAGGCGCACCAGACTCAGCAGACGGCACGGGTACGACAGGCGCGACAGACGCGGTGGTCCCCACAGGCGCACTGGCCACAACGGACTCACCCAGCTCGGCAGGAGCACCAGACCCGGCAGGCGCGTCAACCGCTCCGGACGCGGCGAGGACGGTGGCCGCGGGAAGCACGCGCTGGTGGCCGTCGTCGTCGAACCTCACACGCAGCATCGGGTGGCGCTCCACCACGGCCCGCAGGGCCGAGGCGAGGCGTTCGGGGTCCACGCCGTGGCCGTCGAACTCGGTGTAGAAGTGCGCCGCGACCCCGCCCAGCGGCTGGCCGTCCTGGCGGCCGATCCAGTAGGCGTGCTGCATGGTCGCCAGGGGGAAGCGCTCCCCCTCCTCCACCGGCCGCACGGGTTCCTGCGGCGCGGGGCGCTCCGTGGCCGCCGAACCCCGCAGCAGGGCGCTCCAGGCGGCCGCCGTCGGGGTGGCGGACAGGTCCTCGAAGGTGACGTCGAACCCGTCCTCCCGCCAGGCGCCCACCAGTCGGATCAGGCCCAACGAGTCCAGCCCGTGCTCGAAGAGGTCGTCGGTGTCGGCGAACCCCCGGGTCCCGAGCACCTCCGCCACCTGCTCGCGCACGGCTCCGGCTCCGGTTCCCGCCCCGGCGTGGTCTGACACGGTGTTCTGCCCCTCTGTGTTCGGGTTCGACACGATCAGCAATAATGAAAACCGTTTTCATTGCTGATGTGCCTATGTATAGCACTGCCGCGACCGCCCGGTCGACCCGGGCCCGCTGAAATACGGGAGGGATCACATGCCCCAGGACTGGCTGCGCTGGCCGAGGGAGCAGGCGAGGGAGTACCGCGAACGCGGCTTCTGGGACGACCGGAAGCTGGACGACCTGCTACGCGAGCGGGCCGACCGCCACGGGGAGCGCACCGCGCTCGTGTCGGGCGCGGACCGGCTCACCTACGCCGGACTGGACGGGCGCGTTGACCGGCTGGCCACGGGGCTGGCCTCGCTCGGGGTGGAACCGGGGGAACGCGTCCTGCTCCAGCTGCCCAACCGGCGCGAGTACGTCGTCACGCTCTTCGCCCTGCTGCGGATCGGGGCCGTGCCGGTCCTGGCCCTGCCGACCCTGGGCGCCGCCGAGGTGGAGTCGCTCGTGCGCACGGCGCGGGCGTGCGCCGTCGTCGTCGCGCAGGGCAGGGGCCGCAGCGACCCCAGGGCGGCCGCGGCCCGGATCGCGCGGGACGTGCCGTCGGTGCGCGCTCTGGTCGTCGTCGGCGACCCCGGGGACACCGGCGGGGTGCGGTGGGAGGCCCTCGCGGAGGCGGATCCCCTCCCCCGCGGCGGCGACACCGGGGAGAGCGGGCGGCACGGGCGCACCCCCGAGGTCGGCGCCGAGGACCTGGCCCTGCTCCTGCTGTCCGGAGGCACCACGGGCACCCCCAAACTCATCCCGCGCACCCACGCCGACTACGGGTACAACGCCCGGGCGTCGGCCGAGGCCTGCGGAGTGGGCGAGGACGCGGTCTACCTGGCCGTCCTGCCCGTCGCGCACAACTTCACCATGGTCTCCCCCGGGATCGTGGGCACCCTCGCGGTCGGCGGCACGGTCGTCCTGAGCCCCGACCCCAGCCCGACCACGGCCTTCGCGCTCATCGAGCGCGAGGGGGTGACCATCACCTCGCTCGTGCCCGCGCTGGTGCCCTCCTGGCTGGACGAGGCCGACCGCACCGGGCACGACCTGTCCTCCCTGCGCGTCCTCCAGGTCGGGGGGTCGCGCCTGGACGACACGACCGCCCGGCGCGTGGGCCCCGCCCTGGGCTGCCGCCTCCAGCAGGTGTTCGGCATGGCCGAGGGCCTCAACAACTACACCGGTCTGGACGACCCCGACGACCTCGTGTGCACGACCCAGGGCCGCCCCCTCTCGCCCGCCGACGAGGTCGCGGTCGTGGACGAGGCCGGAGATCCGGTGCCCCCGGGCACCCCCGGGGAACTGCTCACCCGCGGCCCCTACACCCTGCGCGGCTACTACCGGGCGCGCGAACTGGACGCGCTGCGCTTCACCCCGGACGGGTTCTACCGCACCGGGGACCTGGTGACCCGGAGCGAGGGCGGCGACCTGGTGGTCGTGGGCCGGGTGAAGGACCAGGTCAACCGAGCCGGGGAGAAGATCGCCGCGACCGAGGTGGAGGAGTACCTGCTGGTCCTGCCCGGCGTGCGGGCGGCGGCGGTGGTCGGCGTGGCCGATCCCGTCCTGGGCGAGCGCTCGGTCGCCCTGCTGGTGGCCGACGGGCGGTGCCCGACCCGGGAGGAGGTGCGCGGCGCGATGCTGGAGCGCGGCGCGGCCGCCTTCAAGGTTCCCGACGAGGTGCGCGCGGTCGCCGGACTCCCCCTCACCGGGGTGGGCAAGGTGGACAAGACGCGGCTGAGGCGGGAGTTGGCGGTTTCCTAGCCTGCGGGCTCGGGAGGCGTAGGAGGCCCGGGGGCCGTCGGACCGGTGGTGCCGGAAGACCCGGCGATGCCGGTGGGCCTGGTGACGCCAGGCGTCCTGGTGGGCCCGGTGATGCCGGTAGTACTGGTGGGCTCGATGGTGCCCGGTGGTGTGACGACCGGGCCGCTCCCACACGGTGATCCTGCTCCTGACTCGGGTGTCGGCGTCGACGGTGACGCCGGGAGCAGGATCACCGCCGGGGGCGCTCAGCCGTTCAGGGCGGCCAGAACCCCCTTGGTGCTCACCGTCCCGGCACAGCGGCGGGCGGCGTAGGACAGGGCCATCGCGTGGTCGCCCGCGGAGAAGTCCGCCACCGCGTCGGCCACCACGAAGGCCTGGACGTCGCGCATGAAGGCGTCGCACGCGGTCGTCAGGACGCCGATGTGGGCGTAGACGCCGCAGACGACCAGCTGGTCGCGGCCCGCGTCGCGCAGGTACTCCTCCAGACCGCTCCTGGCGAAGGCGCTGTAGCGCCACTTGGTCATGACGATCTCGTCGTCGGCGGGTTCCAGCCCCTCCACGATCGCGGTGTGGGCCGGGTCGTCCCGCAGCCCCTCGCCCCACAGGTCGGTGAGCAGCCCCCGGTCGTCCGGGTCCTGGGAGCCGGGCTGGGCGGTGTAGACGCGCGGAACGCCGAGTTCGGCGCACGCGCTCCGCAGGGCGCCGACGTTGGCGAGCAGGCTCGGCACCGGCTCCTCGTCCGGGGAGAAGGCGTCGAGGAAGTAGCGCTGCATGTCGTGGATGAGCAGGACGCAGCGGTCGGGGTCCACCGACCACGACATCCGGTTGTCGGGCAGGTCGCCCTCGCCAGGCATGGGGTAGGGCTCGATCGAGGGAAGGGACATCAGGGGTGTTCTCCATGTGGTGTCGGAACGGGGATGGCGGGTTTCGCGGGGCCGCGCACCGGTGGGCCGGATCAGGGCGGCGGAACCCGGGCCGCCGGGTTCAGGGCGCCCGGGCCCAGGGCACCGGGATCGGGACCGGCGGAACCCGGCCCGACGGGCTCCAGCCCGAGGGCGTTGAGCATGGTGCGGAACTTGGCGCCGGTCTCCGCCGCCTCCTCGGCGGGCACGGAGTCCGCGACGATCCCGGCTCCGGCGAACAGGCGCGCCCGGCTTCCCGCGATCTCGGCGCAGCGCAGGGTGACGGCCCACTCCCCGTCGCCGTCGGCGTCGCACCAGCCGACGGCGCCCGCGTACAGGCCACGGTCGAAGGGCTCCCACGCGCCGATGGCCCGTGCGGCGGCCTCGGCGGGCGTGCCGCAGACCGCGGGGGTCGGGTGCAGGACGGCGGCCAGTTCCAGCGCCGAGGGAAGGGGGTCCCGGAGCAGGCCGGAGAGGGGCGTGCCCAGGTGCCACATGGTCGCGGTCGCGGTCACCGAGGGGGCCTCGGGAACGTCGAGCCGGGAGCAGAGCGGGCGCAGGCGTTCGGCGATGGCCTCCACCACGAAGGCGTGCTCGCGCAGGTCCTTGGCCGAGTCCAGCAGGGCCTCGGCGCGCTCGCGGTCGGTCTCCGGATCGGGGTGGCGCGGCGCGGAGCCCGCGAGCGGGTGCGAGCGCACCCGGGGGCCGCTGCGCGCGACGAGCAGTTCGGGGCTGGCCCCCACCAGGACCGGGGCCGGTCGCCGCAACGGACCCCGGCCCCGGCCGTCCGTCCCGCCGGAGCCCTCCCCGAAGACCTCCCCGGAGCCGAAGGCCCCCGCGGCGACCGCGAAGTTGAAGGCGCCCGGGTTGTCCGCGGTGAGGCGGGCCAGGACGCGGCCGGGGTCGAGGGGTTCCGCCAGGTCCAGCAGCAGGGTCCTGGCCAGGACGACCTTGTCCAGGCCTTCGTTGGAGAGGTGTTCGACGGCCAGGCCGACCAGGCGGGCGTAGTCGTCCGCGGAGGGCTCCTCGCGCAGGCGGTGCCGGGGCGGCGGACCGGAGGAAGGGGCCTCGGCGGCCGTTCGCGACGAACGCTCGCGGGAGGGCGGGTCGGGAAGGGAGCCCCCGCCCGGAATCCGCGGTGGGTCCGGGCGGGGCCTCCGACCGGAAGGGGGACCCCCTGCGGTGAGCGGCGAGCGGTCGCGGAAGAGCGGCCCGCGCCGGGAGTCCCCGCCAGGAGCACCCGACGGGCGCGGGCCGGTGCGGACGACGTCCGCCACCATGAGCGCGGCCGGGGCGCCCGTCCGGAAGGGCAGGGCGCCCACGACCCGGGGGTCGTCCCATCCGGCGGCGCGGGCATCGCGCAGGGCGGCCTCGGCCTCCTTGGCGAGGTCCGCGCCCCCGCCGGACAGGGGGCGCGAGCGCCCCGGCGCGCCGTCGGCCGTCAGCGTGTGGTCGGGGGTGGACAGGACGAAGGGGCCGGGCAGGCTTCCCCGGGGTTCAGGCGCCAAGGCTCGCCCCTCCGTCCACGCGCAGGTCGTGCAGGGTGACGTGCCGGGCGCGCGGCGAGGCCAGGAAGGCGACGGCCTCCGCGACGTCCCCGGGCAGCGCCACCCGGCCCAGCGGGACGCCCGGGCGGAACGCCGAGGGGTCGTTGCCGGGCTCCGCCTCCGGGGAGGAGGGCCCGTCCTCCCACAGCTGGCGCCGCATCGGGGTGTCGGTCGAGCCCGGGGAGACGACGTTGCAGCGGATCCCGTGGGGCCCCAGCTCCAGGCCCAGGCACAGCGTGAAGTGGGTCGCGGCGGCCTTGGACGCGGCGTAGGCGGCCATGGCGGCCCTGGGCACCGCGGCCGCGTCGGAGCTGACGGTGACGATGTTCCCGGCGCCGCGCGGGACCATCACGCGGGCCGCGGCGCGGGAGACGTGGAAGACGCCGAGGGTGTTGACGTCGAAGACCTCCCGCCACGCCCGGGAGGGGAAGCCGGTGACCGCGCCCCAGCGCAGCACACCGGCGACGTTGACCGCGGCGGTGACGGCGCCCAACTCCTCCTCGACCGAGGCCACGGCCCGCTCGACGGAGTCCTCGTCGGTGACGTCCACCGCGTAGTCGCGGACGCGGTGGCCCCGGCCGGTGAGTTCCGCGGCCAGAGCGCGGGCTCCCTCCCCGGCCACGTCCAGGGCCGCGACGCGGAATCCCTGTTCGGCCATCCCCCGGACGACGGCGGAGCCGATGCCCCCAACGGCCCCGGTCACCAGGGCCACACCGGGGTCTTGTGCAGAACGGGTCGTGGACACGACCCTCCTCTCGTGGAACACGGCAGCGGGTCCCGGCGGTCCGTGGCCGGCGCACCGCTCCCGACCGGGGTCCGTTTCCCGCGCCGCCCCGCCCGCGGGGGTGGTGCGGGGGTGCGGGCACCCGGGCGCGGACCGAAGCGCGGGCCCGGCAAGCACGGGCCCGGAAAGCGCTGCCTAGGTGCAGCCCGGACACACGCCCGACAGCTCGAAGGAGTAGTCCAGGGAGCCGTAACCGCTGTCCTCGCGGATGCGTTCGACGACGCTCCCCAGCTCGTCCGCCTGCGCGATGTCCTCCACCCGCCCGCAGACCCGGCACAGCAGGTGGTGGTGACGGGAGGAGGTCCTGCACAGCCGGTAGAGGCGCTCCCCCTCGGGCGAGTGGAGGGTGTCGAGGACGCCCTCCTCCGCCAGCCGGTGGAGCGTGCGGTAGACGGTGGACAGGCTGGGCGGCCTGCGGGCACGGGAGCGCCCTCCGGAGAGGGCGAGGTGGATCTCCTGACAGCTGCGGAAGCGCGTGCTCCGACCCAGGGCCTTGAGGACGACGTCGTCGTACTGGGACACCCGGGGCATCTCAGACCGCCGCCCGGTCGGTCCTCACGGTGAACGGCGTGCCCGCCGCCCCCGGCGCCGGGCGCCGTCGCCTGCCTCCAGACACGTCACGGGCCTCCGGTCATGTGACACAGACTGCATGGAAATGATTTTCATAACCGTACCATGATCGCGCCCGTACCACCTCAAAACCTCCCTAACTACACTGGAACCCGACCCCTGGGCCCGCCGGAACCGTCGCCCGACCGGGTCGGGTACGCGCATCGCGGAAACCGGCTCGGCGGAGGTCGTGGCGCCCCGGGGCACGTTCACGAGGGTTCGTCCATCCCGGCTCCCGGCGCCCCGGCCCGGCCCTCACTACCGAACAGGCCCCGTCACCGAGCGCCCGGCACCCAGCACCGGCGGACGGTCGAAGCCCGCCCGGAGACCGACCGGCACCGGCGGACGGCACCGCTCCCGCGGCGCCGCAACCCGCCCGCGCACCGGGCGGAGCCGCCCCCGGCTTCCGCGCGTGGACGCCCAACCCCGAACGGGCGGGGCCCGGGCCCGGCGTCACCCCTCGGCGGTGGAGCCCCCGGGAACCGGGCCGCCGGGGGCCGGGCCCCCGGAAACCCGCCCCTCCCCTGCCGGGTCCGGCCCGGCGGCCCGCAGGCCGACGAGGCCGAGGAAGTGGGCCATGTGGTCGGCCATGTCCACGCCGGAGTCGTAGGACCACTGCGCCTGGAGGCCGTCCATGAGGGCCACGGCCAGCACCGCCAGTCGGTCGGCGTCCTGCTCCGTGGAGAACCGCCCCTCCGCCTGGAGGCGCCGGATCTCCTCCGCGATGATCCCGCGGGCCGTGGCGTAGCGATCCCGGAAGAAGTCGTGGGCGGGGTGCCCCTCCTCGGCGGCCTCCGCGGACAGGCGCGAGTACAGCTGCACGAGGCCCGGCACCCCGGCGTTGTGCCGGACCAGCCGCACCAGCGCACCGGCGATGCCGGGGTGCCCGGCGGCGTCAGGACCGCGCCCGGCGCCGTCGGGGCTTTCTCCGGCACCGCCGGGACGCCGAGCACCGGCCTCGGAACCCCGGTCGGCGCCCTCCCCGTAGGCCAGCCGGTCGAGTTCGTCGCGGTGGCGCAGCACCTCGACGAAGAGCCGTTCCTTGCTCCCGAAGTGGTGCAGCAGGCCGTTCTGGCTGAGTCCGACCGCGTCGGCGATCTCGCGCACCGTCGCGCGGCTGTACCCGTCGCGTCCGATGACGGTGAGCGCCGCGTCGAGGATCTCCCCGCGCTTGGCCACGCCCTTCGCGTAGGAGCCTCGTCGTGCCATGGCGCGACTGTAGCACTTGCCGCGCGAAAACCGCATGACGTACTGTTTTCGCACGGACGCGTCAACGACCCGCGTTTCCCCGGACAGGAGCGAGCAGCCATGACCCACGACCCAGCCGACCTGAGCGGGCTCACACTGGCGGAGAAGGCCTCGCTGAGCAGCGGCGCCGACTTCTGGACGACCAAGGCCGTGGGGGACGTCCCCTCGCTCGTGCTCACCGACGGGCCGCACGGCGTACGCCGACAGGCCGGTGCCACCGACCACCTGGGCCTGGCGGAGAGCCTGCCCGCGACCTGCTTCCCGCCCGCCGTCGGCCTGTCCCAGAGCTGGGACCCCGACCTGGTCGGGCGGGTGGGCGCGGCCCTGGGCGCCGAGGCCGGGGCGCTGGGCGTGGACGTGCTCCTGGGCCCGGGGATCAACATCAAGCGCGACCCGCGCGGCGGGCGCAACTTCGAGTACTTCTCCGAGGACCCCCTCCTCACCGGCGTCCTGGGCGGCGCCTGGGTGAGCGGCCTCCAGAGCACCGGTGTGGGCGCCTCGCTCAAGCACTTCGCCGCCAACAACGCCGAGCACGACCGGATGCGCTCCAGCTCCAACGTCGACCCGCGCACGCTGCGCGAGATCTACCTGCGCGCCTTCCAGAGGGTCGTGCGCACGTCCGCCCCGTGGACCGTGATGTGCTCCTACAACCGCATCAACGGCGTCTACGCCTCGGAGGACCACTGGCTGCTCACCACGGTGCTGCGCCAGGAGTGGGGCTTCGACGGCGTGGTCGTGAGCGACTGGGGCGCGGTGCAGGACCGGCCCGCCGCGGTCGCCGCCGGGTTGGACCTGGAGATGCCCGGTGACGGCGGCGCGAGCGACGCGCGGCTCCTCGCGGCCGTGGAGGCCGGGGCCTGCTCGACGGAGGACGTGGACACGGCCGCCTCCCGCGTGGCCGCCCTGGCCGCCAGGGCGCGCGGCTCCCGCCGGGACCGCGCGGCGGATCCCGAACGCGCCCTGGAGGTCGGCGCGCGGGAGATCGAGGACCACCACGCCCTCGCCCGCGAGGTGGCCGCGCGGTGCGTCGTCCTGCTCAAGAACGACGGCGCGCTCCTGCCGCTCGCGCCCGACGGGTCCGTCGCGGTGATCGGCGGCTTCGCCCGGAACCCGCGTTACCAGGGCGGCGGCAGCTCCCACGTGAACCCCACGCGCGTGGACGTCCCGCTGGAGGAGATCCGCGCCCTGGCCGGTTCCGGCGCGGTCGCCTTCGCCCCCGGCTACGCCGACCGGGCGCAGGACGGTACGGAACCGGGCGACGCGGCGGCCCTGCGTGAGGAGGCGGTGCGCGCCGCGTCCGAGGCGGACACCGCCGTGGTCTTCCTGGGCCTGGCCGAGCACCAGGAGTCCGAGGGCTTCGACCGGGAGCACATCGAACTCCCCGCCGAACAGCTCGACCTGCTCGCGGCCGTCGTGCGGGCGCAGCCCCGCACGGTCGTCGTGCTCTCCCACGGCGGCGTGCTGCGGCTCGCCCCCGTCGCCGAGCTGGCCCCCGCGGTCCTGGACGGGGCCCTCCTGGGCCAGGCGGGCGGCGGCGCGATCGCCGACGTGCTGTTCGGCCGGGTCAACCCGTCGGGGCGGCTCGGCGAGACGGTGCCGGTCCGGTTGCAGGACACCCCCGCCTACCTCAACTTCCCCGGGGAGAACTCCGCGGTGCTCTACGGCGAGGGCCTGTACGTGGGCTACCGCTGGTACGACGCCCGCGACATGGAGGTGGCCTTCCCCTTCGGGCACGGCCTGTCGTACACGAGCTTCGCCTACTCCGACCTCGAACTGGAGCAGGACGGCGCCGGGATCACGGCGCACCTGACCGTGACCAACACCGGGGACCGGTCCGGGCGCGAGGTCGTGCAGTTCTACGTCGCCAAGCCCGACTCGGCCGTGTCGCGGGCGCCGCGTGAGCTGAAGGGCTTCACGGGCGTGACCCTGGAACCCGGTCGCAGCGAGCGCGTCAGCGTCCCGCTGTCCCGGGAGGACCTGGCGTACTGGGAGGTGCGGGCCGACCGCTGGGTGGTCGAGGGCGGCGAGTACGTGGTGTCGGCGGGCGCTTCGAGCCGCGACCTGCGGGTCACGGCGGCGATCGCCGTCGAGGGCGACGCGCTGCGCCTGCCGGTGACGCTCGACTCCACGCTGGGCGAGGTCATGGCCGACCCCGGGGCGGCGGCCCTCCTCGCCCGGGCCTTCACGCCTCCGGCGGCCGAGGGCTCCGACAACGCCATGGGGATGGACATGGCGCGGATGATGGCCTCGATCCCGATCCGCCGCCTGGCGAGCTTCGGCCCGACGGGACTGGACGAGCTCGAAGCACTCGTCGCGAGGATCAACGCCGAGGACTGAGCGGCCGACCCGGCCGGGCCCGCCGCGCTCGCGACGCGGCCCCGATCCGCCGGGCCGCCCTCACAGGGGCGGCCCGGCGTCCGGAGGGGCCCGGGCCGGACGCCCCTCCCTCCGTCTGCCCCGTCCCTCCCCGCGCGGGGCCCTGTACCGGCGGGGCGGCAGCGGGGATACTGGGGCGATGTTCGAGGGCTTCACCTCCCAGCACGTCCCGCTCGGCGACGCGACCGTCTTCGTACGCCACGGCGGCCGGGGCCCGGCCGTGCTGCTGCTGCACGGCCACCCCCGCACCTCGGCGACCTGGCACCGCGTCGCTCCCCTGCTGGTCGAACAGGGCTTCACCGTGGTCTGCGCCGACCTGCGGGGCTACGGGCGCTCGCGCGGTCCCGCGCCCTCGCCGGACCACACCAACCACTCCAAACGCGCGGTCGCCTCGGACATGGCGGCGGTGATGCGCCTGCTGGGCCACGACCGGTTCGCGCTCGTCGGCCACGACCGGGGCAGCTACGTGGCCCTGCGGTTGACCCTGGACCACCCCGAACTGGTCTCCCGGGTGGCGCTCATCGACTGCCTGCCCATCAGCGAGCACCTGTCGCGGATTACGCCCGAGTTCGCCACGCGGTGGTGGCACTGGTTCTTCTTCGCCCAGCCGGAGGTTCCCGAGCGCGTCATCAACGCCGACCCCGACCGCTGGTACACCGGCGACCCGCGGAGCATGGGCCGGGAGAACCACGAGGAGTGGCGGCGGGCGGTACGCGACCCCGAGGTGGTGCGGGCGATGCTGGAGGACTACCGCGCCGGTCTGACCGTCGACCGGGCCCATGAGGAGGCCGACCGCGCCGCCGGGGTCCGCGTCCGGTGCCCCGCGCTGGTCCTGTGGTCGCTGCGGGACGACCTGGAGGAGCTGTACGGCGATCCGCTGCGTGTCTGGCGGTCCTGGGCGGACGACGTCCGCGGCCACGGCATCGACTCGGGCCACCACGTCGCCGAGGAGGCCCCCGAGGAGCTGGCCGCGGCCCTGGGCGGCTTCCTCACCGGGTGAGCCTCCCCGCCCGCGGTCTCCGCTCCCCGGCGCCGGTTCGGGTCGAGGGCCCTGGTGCCCCCGGAACCCGCGGGATTCGCGACGGACAGTAGGAACCCGACCCGGGGCTGTGTCGTTGCACCTCCGTAGCACTCATCCGAGTTTTTCGACGAAAACGCTGGGAATGCGTTCGGGAAGTAGCCGATGACTGGGTAGAGGGCTGGAGATGTGCCAAAGCAGACAGCCGGAGGTTGAGATGACGCAGGCTATCGGCGACCCCGGACCGATCGTGCGTGCGCTGACCGCTCTGGGGCTCCCTCCCGTGTTCGATCCCCAGCATCGCAGCAGCGGCGCGCACGAGGAGGACGTGCCCGCGCTCGCGCAGAGTCTGATCGCCGCGGCGGAGATCCAGGCCGGTCCGGACTCGGTGCGCCCCGCCGAGGGAGCGCCGAACGCGTGGGCCCACGCGGTGCAGGACCGGGAGGTGGGGCAGGCCCTGCTGTACCGCAGGATGGAGCGGACCGTCAGCGACTGGCAGTGGGCGACCGACCCGGCCCCCTCACGGCCGGGTGCGGCTGCGGAGGCGGCGATGTGCGCGGCGCACGCGCTCATCGCCGTGCACTCGGCTCCGGACGGACACCACGTCCAGGCCGCGCTGGACGAGGCGGAGGACGCGCTGTTGGCCGCCGTGGTGCTGGTACGCGGCTCCCGCTCCGCCGCCGCGTGAGGCGCTCCTCCCCCTCGTGCCAGGAGTCCGTACCGCCTCGGGGGTGCGGACTCCTGGCACGTGCGGGCCCTACCGGTCCAGAAAGTCCCCCGTCACCTCGGCGAGGCGGTGGTGGGCCTCGGCGTCGTCGATGTCGGCGGGCAGGTCCCCCGACTGGTCCCCGTAGGCGCCGAACTGGGCGTGGTTCATCCCCTGGATCCGATGCGTGTGCGCGTCGGGCGGCAGGTTCGGGCGGTTCTCCTCGACCGTCGCCGGATCGGACAGGCCGTCGCGGCTGCCCGAGACCGAGATGACGGCGAGGTCCTCGCGCCCGGCCAGGCCCGCGCCCTCCGTGGCGTAGGAGCCCCACAGGACCAGTCCGACGACCGTGTCGTCCGTGCGTCCGCCGAGGTGGGAGGCGGCCATGGCACCGCCCAGCGAGTGCCCGCCCACGTACCACGCGTCGACGCCGTCGCCGTGGTCGGCGATGGCGCGGTCGGCGCGGTCGGTGTCGAACACCGCGAAGTTCAGCGGCATCCGCGGGATGACCACCCGCACGGCGGTGTCGGCGGCGACCAGCGCCCAGGGCTCGGCATAGGCCTCGGGTGCGACGCGCGCGCCCGGGTAGAAGACGACTCCGGCCCCGGGAGGGGCGTGGGTGGAGCTGACGACCACGGCGTCGTCGGTGACGGCCACCTCCACGCCGGGGGTGGCCACGGCCTCGCGCAGCGCCCGCGGCTCCGCCTGGTAGGGGTTGAGCGCCCAGACGGCGAAGCCGCCGACCGCGAGGACGAGCAGGAGCGTCAGGGCGAGCGCGACGATTCCCAGCGCCTTCGCGGCGCGGCCGCGTTCGCGGTTCTTTTTCTTCACGCTTTCCAAGATACTTGTTTACTGAGGAAAGAACGGAGGTAGCGGTACAGGGACACACGGTCGCGGGCCGCCTCCGCACGGACACCGGCTCGACCGGACTCCGTCACCGACCGGGTTCCAGCACCGGCCGGTCTCCGGAGCGGACCGGGCGCCCGCACCGACCAGACGCCGACCCCGGGGAGAAGCCATGACCGCCGCGAACGCCTCACCCGCCCCCTCCACCCGCGCGTCCCTCCTGGGCCTGGCCGGGTTCGCCGCCGCCGTCACCGCCGCCGCGCTCGTCGGGGTGCTCTCCAGCACCAGCACCGCCGCGGAGTACGCCGCCCTGCGCCAGCCCTCGTGGGCCCCGCCCTCCTGGGTGTTCGGCCCGGTGTGGACCACGCTGTACGCCATGATCGCCGTGTCGGGCTGGCTGGTCTGGCGCCGCCACGGCTGGCGCGGCGCCCGCCCCGAGCTGACGCTCTACTTCGTCCAGCTCGCGCTGAACGCGGCTTGGACGCCGCTGTTCTTCGCCGCCGGTCTGCGCGGGGTGGCCCTGGTCGACATCTGCCTGCTGGTGGTGGCGCTGACGGCGACCATCGTGCTGTTCGCCCGCCGGTCCCGGTGGGCGGCGGTCCTGCTGGTGCCCTACTGGGCCTGGACGGCCTTCGCGACCGCGCTCAACCTCTCCGTCTGGTGGCTCAACACCGGCGGCTGAGGCTCGGCACGTCCCGGGCACAACCCCCGGACGGTTTTCGGTCAGGAAGGAAACTCCTTTGTGGCCCTGGGTAGATCGCCCGACTCGGGACCCGGCCCCGCTCCGACCGCCAGAGGGTGTTCCCGCAGTTCGCACACTCCTTTCGCCACATTCACCCGGGTTCGGCGCACCCCGGCGGAGCGACACGGGACACACGAAAATCGCTGTCCTGATTTTTATCGTTCCGTTATGGGGGAATGACCTGGACACCAGACGGAGAGTGCTGCCGTCACACAGGAGGAGTACCGAGAAAGAAAGAGGAAGCATGCGGATCATCCAGCCGAGCATGAAGCGCATCAAGCTGGTCGTGCCCGACACCGTCGATTTCGTCGGCATCCGCGACCTCGACGGGACCTTCACCAAGGTGGCCTCCCCACAGAAGAGCTACCGCTTCAAGCGTGAGGACGCCTCCTTCGACTTCGCCTCCACCGGAAAGACCGTGGAGGAGGACGGAGACAAGGCCGAGGTCTTCACGGCGGTGAGCGTGAAGTAACGGCGTCCCCACACGCCTCCCCAGGAAACCCCCAGACAGCGCCAGAGCACGGAGGTCCTCACGTGCGGCCCGGAACCCCTCCCGGGCCGCACGTGCTCTGTGCGCGGCCGCCCGTCCGCTAGCGGCCCGAGAACAGCACCAGGGCCTGGGCCGCCTCGGCCGGGACGGTCAGGTCCAGGCCCGTGGTCTCGCGGAACGCCTGGAGCCGGTTGACCACCGTGTTGCGGTGGCAGTACAGGGCCTCGGCGGTGGCCTTGACCGATCCCGTCGCGGCGTAGTGGGTCAGCGTCTCCAGCAGCCGCGCCCGGCTGTCCCCGTCGAGCCGCTCGAAGCGCTCCACCCGGTCGCGTCCGAAACCGGGGATCAGTCCGCGCAGCTGGTCGTGGGCGATGGCGGACCAGACGTCCTCCTCGCGGACGAACCCGCCGCCGGTGCCGGCGTAGCCGGACAGGACGCGGGCCGCCTCGACGGAGGCGGGGACCGCGGCCAGCCCCCGCACCCGCGCGACCAGTCCCCCCGAAGTCCCCGGGGGCAGGTCCGGCCACGGCGTGCGGGCGGTCTCGCGCACCAGGGCGACGCCGTCGTCGAACTCCCACGCCAGGCCCCCGCCGCGTTCGCGGACCCGGGCCGCGGGCCGCTGCTCCCGCTCCGGGGACGGCACGACGAAGGCCACGTCGAAGGTCCCGTGCTCGGGGAGCCCCAGGGTGCCCGCCACCTCGGAGGCCACGGCGGCGGCCCGGCTCCCGGAGTTGAGCAGCCGGGAGAACGCCTGGGCCGCCGCCGCCCGGGAGTCGCGTTCCAGGGCGGCCCTCTCCTCCAGGAAGGCGGCCTGCACGTCGCTGATGTACTGCTCGACCGTGGTGAGGATCTCCTCGGCGTGCAGCACGAGGATCTGCGAGGATCCCGGCCCGCCCGCGCGCACCAGACCCGCCCAGAGCACGCGGAAGTCGAGCCGGACCGCCTCCAGCAGGTGCTCGCGCGCCACACCCTGGCGGGCCCGGCGCACGCCCAGGCGGGTGGAGAGGTCGCGCAGGTGGTCGGGCAGGGGCACCCCGGCGATCCGCCGGGTGAGCATGTCGAAGGTCTCCGTGGCGCTCTGGCGCAGGTCGGTGTCGGGGACCATGCCGTCGGTGTAGTTGCCCAGGGCCGCCAGGCGCTGGAGGAAGTCCTCGACGAGGTTCTCCCGGTCCTCGGCGAGCCGTTCGACCATGCCCGCCCAGGACCGGGGCTCGTCGGCGGGCGGGGCCTGCTCCGCGGGGTCCGTCACGGCCGCCTCCCTTCGTACGTCTCGACGGCTTCCGGTGTCCGGGCTCGGCGTGCGGCGCGCGGCGTCCAGCACCTGCGTTCGGCACCCGGCGCCCGCGCTCGGCATCCGGTACCGAGTCTATGTGCACATGCACAGCACCCCCGGGGAATCTTGTGTGGATGACGATTGAGCGCCGCGGGGCGCGTGGCGAGGATGGACGTGGCCCACGCCCGGCCCACGCGACCCGACGCTCTCCGAGAGGAACACCGCCATGACCGCACACGAACAGGGCCCGTCACAGGACGCGGCACCCGCCGACGCCCGCTTCCTGGAGGACTTCCGGGCCATGAGCGCCTTCGGCGCCACGCCGTCGGGGGGCGTCGACCGGCAGGCCGCCACCGGGCCCGACATCGCCCAGCGGCGGTGGCTGGAGGGACTGCTGGTCGAGCGGGGGCTGCGGGTGGTCTACGACCGCATCGGCAACCAGTTCGGCCTGCTGGAGCGGGTACCGGGCGCCCCCTACGTGGTCGTCGGCTCGCACATGGACTCCCAGCCCACGGCGGGGCGCTACGACGGGGCCTACGGCGTGCTGGCCGCCGCCCACGCCGTCTTCCGGATCGCCGAGCAGGACGCCGCCGCCGGTGCCCCCGCGCCCGTGTACAACCTCGCGGTCGTGAACTGGTTCAACGAGGAGGGCTCGCGCTTCACGCCCTCCATGATGGGCAGCGCCGTCTACACCGGCGCGCTCCCGCTGGAGACGGCACTGGCCGCGCGCGACGCGGCCGGGGTCACGGTGGCCGAGGCCCTGGCCCCGACGGGCTTCCTGGGCGGGGACGACGGCCCCGAGGCCGCCTTCTGCGCCGAGATCCACGTCGAGCAGGGGCGCGTCCTGGAGGAGTCCTCCACCACGATCGGCCTGGTCAGCGCCAGCTGGGCCGCGCGCAAGTACGCGGTCACCGTCCACGGGGAGCAGGCGCACTCGGGGGCGACCGTGATGGCCGACCGCCGCGACGCGCTCGTGGGCGCCTCCATGCTGGTCGTGGCCGCGCGCGAGCTGGCCGACCGGTTCCCCGGGGTCCTGCACACGGCCGTGGGACAGTTCGACGTCTACCCGAACTCGCCGGTGGTGGTGCCCTCGCGCGTCGAGCTGCTGCTCGACCTGCGCTCGCACGACGAGGAGGTGCTCGCCGAGGCCGACCGGCTGTTCCAGGAGCAGGTCGCCCGCATCGAGGCGGCGGCCTCCGTCACCGTGGAGCAGACCCTCTCCCACTCCTGGGGCGTCAACCCCTACCAGCCCGAGGGCGTGGCCCTGGCCCGCGCCAGCGCCCGGAGCCTGGGACTGAGCAGCGGCGAGGTCATGACCGTGGCCGGGCACGACTCGATCAACATGAAGGAGCGCGTGCCCACGGTCATGCTCTTCGTGCCCTCGGTCGGGGGCGTGTCCCACAACGAGGGCGAGTACACCGAGGACTCCGACCTGGTCGCGGGCCTGGCGGTGCTCACCGACGTGGTCCGGCGGCTCGGCGCGGGCGAACTGGCCGCCGACGGGTCCTACACGCCCGGACGCGCGTGAGCGCACCGCCCGGCCCCTGAGCCGGAGAGCCGCGAGGGGCCCGCGCGACGTCGCGCGGGCCCCTCGCCGCGTCCGGGAGCGAAACACCGAACACGGACCCCGGCACCGGGAAGGACGGCCGCCCCGTCATCGGGCGGCGCCGCCGGTTCCCCGTGCGCGGTGCGGAACGGGCCCGGACGGCGGAACGGGCGGTGACCGGGAGCCCCCGGTCACCGCCCGTCGCTTTCCGTCCTACGGTGTCAGCGCACCACCACGTCGTCGCGGACGCGCAGCCGCTCGCCGTAGAAGCCGCCGACCGCCGTGACCAGGGCGATCCCCAGGAACAGCACCGAGGCGACCCAGGAGCGTCCGTCCGCGCTCTCCAGCAGGGCGGTCGCGATGAACGGCAGGAAGCCGCTCAGGGCGCCGGCCAGGTTGTAGGCCAGCGCGACGCCGCTGTAGCGCAGGTTCGCCGGGAACAGCTCGGTGAGCAGCGCGCCGGAGACCGCGTAGGCGATGGACAGGAAGCCCACGCCCCCGGCCACCGCCAGCACCACCAGCACCGGCGAGGTCGTGTCGATCAGCCAGAACACCGGGAAGGCGATCACCGCCGTGGCGATACCGCCCCACATGGTGACGCGCCCGGGGCCGAGCTTCTCGGCCAGGCGCCCGAAGTAGACGATCACGCCGATCTGCACCACCGCGGCGACCAGGGTGGCGTTGACCATGAGGCTGCGCGACAGTCCGAGGGTGTCGGTGCCGTAGCTGATGGCGAACGTCGTCATGACGTAGAAGCCGCCGACGCCCAGCATGGCGGACGCGATCGCGATGAGGAGCCTGCCCCACGCGTGGCGGAACACGTCGACCGCGGGGACCTTGGAGCGCGCCTCCTGCTTCTCCATCTCCTCGAAGACCGGCGACTCCTCCACCTTCTGGCGGATGTAGACCGCGACCAGCAGCAGCGGGAAGGCCGCGAGGAACGGCAGGCGCCAGCCCCAGGAGTCGAACTGCTCGGCGGGCAGGAGCAGGACCAGCGAGAACGCGCCCGAGGAGAGCAGGGTGCCCACGGGCGACCCGATCTGCGGCAGGGCCGCGTAGCGCCCGCGCTTCTCCGGCGGGGCGTGCTCGACGGCGATGGTCACCGCGCCGCCCCACTCGCCGCCGACCGCGACGCCCTGCACGAGCCGGAGCAGGGCCAGCAGCAGCGGAGCGGCGATGCCGATCGAGGCGAAGTCGGGCAGCAGGCCGATGAGGCCGGTGGCCACACCGATGGAGACCACGGTGATCAGCAGAGCTGGTCGCCGTCCGATCCGGTCGCCCATCCAGCCGAACAGCACCGCGCCCAGCGGACGCGCGACGAAGCCGACGCCGAAGGTGGCGAACGCGGCCAGGGTGGCGGCCGTGGCGTCCAGCGTCGTGAAGTACAGCCGGTTGAACACGAGCGCGGCGGCCGTACCGAAGAGGAAGTAGTCGTACCACTCCAGTGCGGTGCCGACGAAGGCCGCGAAAGCGATCCGGCCCGCCTCGCGACCGCTCACCACCGGCCCGCCGCGTGCCGGGCGCTCCTCGGTCGCCTCTGGGTCGAGGTCACTCATCCTTGGTTTCTCCTATTCGCTGTCCGCGCCGGCGGCGGCGCGGTGTTCAGGGGATGGGGCGGGCCGGGCGGGTGTCCGCCCGGTGCCGCCCGTCGGACACGGACGGGGCCGAACCCGGGTTGGACCGGGCCGGGCCGGAGTCGTGTCGGGCCGGGGCGGGCCGGACCTTGCCGGTCCGGCCGGGCCGGGTCAGGTCAGACCGTCGAGGACGTCCGCCCCGTGCACGCACTCCCCGCCGACGAGGGTCGCCAGGACGCGGATCGTGCCGATGCCCTCCTCCGCGGTGTCCACGGGGTCGCGGTCCAGGACCACCAGGTCGGCGAGCTTGCCCGGGGTCAGGCTGCCCCTGCGGTGCTCGTCGTGGCTGGCCCAGGCCGCGTCCATCGTGTAGGCCCGGAGTGCCTGTTCGGCGCTGACACGCTCGTCGGCGGCCAGAACGGTTCCCGAGGCGGTCACGCGCTCCACCATCGACTCCATGCCCAGGAGCGGCGCCCCCGGGGCGACCGGCCGGTCCGAGCTGCCCGGGACGCGCAGCCCGTGGTCGAGGAAGGACCGGTGCCGGTAGAGCCAGGGCACGCGCTCCGGGCCCACGGCGGCGGCCATGCCGTCGCCCAGGGCGTACAGGAACCGGGGCTGGGGCACGGGGACCAGGCCCGCCTCGGCGATGCGGGGCAGCTGGTCCGGGCGCACCACGCCCGCGTGCTCGATGCGGTGGCGCACGTCGGGGCGCGGCAGCGCGCGCTGGGCCTCGGCGAACGCCTCCAGCGCGACGTCGACGGCGTCGTCGCCGATGGCGTGCGCGGCCACGCGCCATCCGGCCCGGTGGGCGGCCACGACCAGCGCGCGCATCTCCTCCGGGGAGTTCTGGTACACGCCGTGGCCGTGCCCGCAGAGGGGTTCGGTGACGGCGGCGGTGCGGCCGATGAGGGATCCGTCGAGCCAGATCTTCATCGGCCCCAGGCGCAGCCGGTCGTCGCCGAAGCCGGTGCGCAGCCCCAGGTCGATGCCGGTGTCGATCCCGTCGTCGGCGTGCCCGCCCAGCGGGTGCATGTTGTCTGCGGCGACCATGAGCTCGACCCGGGGAAGCAGCTCGCCGCGGTCGCGGGCGAGCTGGTAGGCGGCGGCCTCCACGGGGGTGCGGCCGATCAGACCGCGCCCGATGCCCGCCTCCACGACGTGGGTGAGGCCCTCGGAGGCGTAGACCCGGGAGGCGCGCGCGAGCGCGTCGGCGAGCTCGGTCACCGGGTAGGGCATGACCAGTGCGGTCACCAGTTCCTGCGCGCGCTCCTGGAGCAGGCCGGTGGGGGCGCCCGCGCCGTCGCGGACGATCACTCCCCCGTCCGGGTCGGCCGCGGCGGTGTCGGACACGGCGGTGTCGATCCCGGCCTGGCGCAGGACCGCGCTGCTGACGGTGCACATGTGGCCGGAGCGGTGCTTGAGCCAGACGGGTCGGCCGCCCCCGGCCCGGTCGAGGCCGTGGCGGTCGGGGTGGGCGCCGAGCAGGGCGTCGTCGTAGCCGGAGCCGACGATCCACGTGTCCTCGGGCAGCGTCGCGGCCGCCCGGGCGACCGCGTCGTAGAGGGCGTCCAGGGTGGACACCGTCTCCAGCTCCAGCTCGGCGAGCGACTGTCCGAACCACGCCATGTGGTTGTGCGCGTCCCCGAAGCCGGGGACGACCACGGCGCCGCCGCAGTCGACCGTCCTGCGCGCGGGCAGGTCGGCGACCTCCTCGTCCAGGCCGAGGACGCGCCCGGCGGCGATGCCGAGCACCGTGGCGAAGGGCCGGTCGTCGTCGACCGTGCGGATGCGGGCGTTGGTCAGTTTGAGGTCGAGCATGCTGGAGGCGTTCTCCGTGGGGTGCAGCGGTCGGGACGGTCGCGGCGGACGCACCGCGCGCAGGCTCGGCGGCGGGCGTGGACGCGCCCGCGCCGGGGCGGACGCACGCGCTTCCGCATCCGCCGGTGCCGCACGGTTCACGCCGCCCCCACCTGGGATTTCCTTCCAGGTTGCAGCAACTGTGAGCTGGCGAACAATGGCGATTCGCATCGGATTGGGCACGCGGCGATAGGCATGTGCACAACGACCGCCCGGTGCGCGACATTTCCGAAACACGCACGTCATACGCCGTTACCTACGCGGTGTCACATCGCACAGTCACACGTGCGGGGCGGAGGACGGCCCGGACCCGACGCCTCCGTGTCGCCCCCGGCGCCCGGACGCGCGAACGCCTGGGCCGTGCTCCCCCGTCAGCGCCAGGGGCCCGGGCCGGTGGACTCGCGCCACAGGATCGTGTTGAGCGGCTCCCGTCCGACCTCCGCCACCGTGCCCCGCACGGCCGCGACCAGGCGGCGCATGGCGTTGACGCCCAGCCGTTCGAGGTCCACGTCGACCGTCGTGAGCGAGGGAGACAGGTAGGCGCCCACGGGGTTGTTGTCCCACCCCGTCACGCTCAGGTCGCCCGGCACGCTCCACCCGCGCTCCATCGCCGCGCGGACCGCGCCCGCCGCGACCACGTCGTTGCCCGCGATGACGGCGCTGACCCCGCTGTCCTCGGGCAGGGAGCGCACGGCCTCGGCGCCGGACTCGGCCGACCAGTCGCCGTCGAACACGCCGTGGGACTCCAGCCCCAGGCGTTCGACCGCCTCCAGGTAGGTCTGTCTGCGCCCCCGCGCCGAGGCGTACTGGAGCGGGCCGGACACGTGCAGGAAGCGCCGGTGCCCGGCCTTGGCCAGCCCCTCGACGAGGTCGGCGACGACCGACCCGTCGGCGATCTCGCCCAGACCGCGCATCTCGTCGTCGTAGTCGGCGGAGACGACCACGGAGGCGCCCTCGCCCGCGGCCCGGAGGCTGTCGGGGGCGACGGGGGCCAGGGACAGGACGCCCTCCACCTGGCCCGACCCGGCGAGTTCGAGCATGCGCTCGGTCCGGGCCCCGACCCCGCCGTCCACGCTCACCGCCTCGACGACGAACCCCTCGGCGTGGGCGGTCGCGATGGCCCCGGCCAGCAACCGGCTCGGGCTGGCGCCGGGCACACCGGGCAGGAGGATCGCCAGGCGCCCGGTCCGGCGCGTGCGCATCGACCGGGCCACGAGGTTGGGGCGGTAGTTGAGCTCCCGGATCGCGGCGTCGACGCGCTCGCGGGTCGCCTCCCTGAGCCCGCCCTCGAAGCGCAGGTAGCGCGAGACGGTCTGGTGGGAGACGCCCGCCAGGCGGGCGACCTCCATGATGGTCGGTCGGCGCCTGGGCGGTTCGGGCTCGGCCATCGGCTCCTCCTCGGGCGGGCCCGTCGGCGGCGTCCGTCGGCGGGGTCGGTCTTGACGGTGGATGTGAACGATCACTATTTTAGACCCGGCCGCAGAAAGTGAACGTTCACCATGGGTTCGTGATCCGAGGGGTGTGCCAGTGCCGAGTCCCAGACCACCGATTCGCGTAGCCGTCGTCGGAAGCGGCGGTATCGCCCGGGGCAGGCACCTGCCCGCGCTCGCCGCCCTGGGGGACAGGGTCGAGGTGGTCGCGCTGGCCGACCCCGACGCCTCCCGCGTGGCCGCGACCGCCGACGAGTGGGGCGTTCCCGGACGCCACACCGGCCTCGACGCCCTGCTGCGCGCCGAGTCCCCCGACCTGGTGATCGTGTGCACGCCGCCCGTCGCGCACAAGGACGCGGTGATCACGGCCCTGGACGCCGGGTGCTGGGTGTGGTGCGAGAAGCCGCCGGCGCTGTCCCTGGCAGAGTACGACGAGGTCAGCACCCACGAGGGAGGCGAATCCGGTCCCGGCGGCGGAGGCGGTCCCTTCGTCAGCTACGTGTTCCAGCACCGGTTCGGCTCCGGCGCCGAGCGCCTGCGCCGCCACCTGGCCGAGGGCACGCTCGGCCGTCCGCTCGTCGGCGTGTGCAACACCCTGTGGTTCCGCGCCCCGGACTACTTCGAGGTCCCCTGGCGCGGACGCTGGGCGACCGAGGGCGGCGGCCCGAGCATGGGCCACGGCATCCACCAGATGGACCTCATGCTCTCCCTGCTCGGCGACTGGTCCGAGGTCACGGCCGTGATGTCCACGACCGCCCGGTCCACCGAGACCGAGGACGTGTCGATGGCGATCGTGCGCCTGGAGTCGGGCGCGACCGTCTCCGTGGCCAACAGCCTGCTCTCCCCCCGCGAGACCAGTTACCTGCGCTTCGACTTCGAGCACGCCACGGTCGAGCTGGAGCACCTCTACGGCTACGACAACGCGCACTGGCGCTGGACCCCCGCGCCGCACGTGCGCGACGCCGACGCGGTCGCGTCCTGGCCGCCGGTGGAGGACGAGCCGAGTTCGCACCGGGCCCAGCTCGCCGCGCTGCTCGACGCGATGGAACGCGGGGAGCGGCCCCGCGCCAGCGGCCCCGACGGGCGGCGCGCCCTCGAACTCGTCACAGGCATGTACCGGTCGGCCCTGACCGGCACGACGGTGCGGCGCCGGGACCTGACCCCCGACGACGGCTTCTACCACGCGATGCACGGGGGCGACGCGGACACCGCCGCGGCCGTCCTCACCAGGACGGAGGAGACCACAGGTGTCTGAGACCCCCACCCTGACCGAAGGAGACGACGCGCTCACCGTGGCGGTGGGCGGGGTCGAGATCGCGCGCTACGTGCTGCGCCCCGACTCCCCCGCCACCGAGTCGCCCAAGCCCTACCTGCACCCCCTGCGCACCCTCAGCGGCGCGCCGCTGACCGCGTTCCGGCCGTGGGACCACCGGTGGCACAAGGGCCTCCAGATGACCTGGTCCCACGTCTCGGGACAGAACTTCTGGGGAGGGCCGACCTTCGTCCGCGGCGAGGGCTACCGGTGGCTGGGCAACAACGGCGCCATCGGCCACGAGGGGTTCACCTCCGTCGCCCGCGACGGCGACGGCGTCGCGGTCACCGAGCGCCTGGCCTGGAGGAGTTCGGGCGGCGAGCGGTGGATCGCCGAGGTGCGCACCCACCGGTTCCACTCGGCGGACCGCGAACGGGGGATCTGGGCGCTGGACTTCGCGACCTCGCTGACCAACGTGCGCGGGAGGGCCCTCGAACTGGGCAGCCCCACCACCCACGGACGCGCCGCCGCGGGCTACACCGGGCTCTTCTGGCGCGGCCCCCGCTCGTGGACCGGCGGCGACGTGGTCAGCGCGACCGGCCTCACCGGCGCCGACGTCATGGGCACGCAGGCGAACTGGATCGCCTTCAGCGGCCAGCACGACGAGATCGACGGCGGCGCGACCGTCCTGGCCTACGCCGGGACCACGAGCGCCTCCGTTCCGATCAGGTGGTTCGTGCGGACCGAGCCCTTCCCCGTGTTCAGCCCCTCGCCGTCCTTCGACGAGGAGATCGTCCTGGAGCCGGACCGCACCCTGAGCCTGCGCCACCGCCTGGTGTTCGTCGACCGGGTGTGCGCCGCCGACGAGGCCGGTGCGCTCGCGCGGGAGTACGCGCCCGGGGAGGACGCGCCGTGAACACGCCCCGTTTCCCCGGCGGCACCGCCGTCAGCGGCCTGCGGGTCTACGACTGGGAGGCGCCCGACGGCCTGCACGGCGGCACGCCCCACCTCCACACCGCGTCGTCGGAGGCCTACGTCGTGGTCGCGGGCGAGGGCGAGGTGCACACGCTCACCCCGCGGGGCGTCGCGGCCGACCCGCTCGCGGCCGGTGCCGTGCTGTGGTTCGCCCCGGGCACGGTGCACCGGCTGGTGAACTCCGGCGGGCTGGAGATCACCGTGGTCATGCAGAACGCGGGCCTGCCCGAGGCGGGCGACGCGGTGTTCACCTTCCCGCGCGGGGTGCTGGCCGACCCCGAGGCCTACGCCGCCGCGGCGGCCCTGCCCGCGGAGGGGCCCGAGGAGCTGCGCGCGGAGCGGGCGCGGGCCCGGCGCGACCTGGCCCTGCGGGGCTACTGGGAGCTGGTCGCGTCGGTCCGCGAGGAGGGCGCGGGGGCGCTGGAGGAGTTCCACCGGCTCGCGGCGCAGGTGGTGCGGCCGCGTGTGCGGGAGTGGCGGGAGATCTGGCGCGAGGGCGTGGAACGGGAGGTGGAGCGCACCCGGGAGCAGCTCGCGGCGCTGGCCGGGGGCGACCCGGGGATCATGCGGGAGGCGGCCGTGGTGCGCACCGAGCCGATGCCGGGGCCCCGGGCCTTCGGGATGTGCGGACGCCTGCGCACGTGGCGGGTCGCGGACGCTCCCGAGACCGGCGAACCCCCGGGAGCCCCGGAGACCCCATAGGCCCCGGGCCTCCTCGGTCGCGGAGGTCCGGGGCGACTCGGGAAGCCCCGGAGACCTCAACGGCCCCGGGGACCTTCGACCTGCCAGATTCCCCAGAGGCCCCAGAACACCTCAGCGGTCCCGGTGACCCCAGACAGCCTGGAAGCCCGGTGACCCGGAAGGGGCCGCCGACCGCCACAGAGGACCGGGCGACCCCAGAGACTCCGGAGACCCCGGACGACCCGAAAGCCCCGGCACCCCGCCTCCCCGCTGTCTCAGCGTCCCGGCAGGGGACACCGACCGCCGCAGAAGACAGGGCGGCCTCAAAGACCCTGGACGACCCGAAAGCCCCGGTGCCCCAGTGCCCTACAAGGGAACACCGACCTCCTCGGGGGCCCGAGTGCCAGCGCTCCCGCCCCCGAGGAGGTCATCGGGCTGGCCGGTGACCTGCGGCTGATCGGGGACGGCGACGCCGAGCGGATCGCCGAGGAGGTCTCCGGGGCCCGCGCCCCCGGGGCGCGGGGCTGACGGCGCCAGCGTTCACCAATGTCCTGGTAAGGGCTTTCCGCATCACCTGGTTCGGCGTCTCCGGCCACGCCGTCAGAGCAGGTCAACGCCCTCGTGAAGCGCGTCGCACAAACACGACCGAAACACCATTCGCCACTCACGCCTCTTCTGCCCTACGAGGCACATAGACGGACGCCTCGACGCGCTGCCGGCGCGCCACCGCCACCGCCACCGAGCGCCACGAACCCTGACACAGAGCACCTACGAGAAAAAGACCACCGCTCCGAACAGGAGGAACTCCGCGCCATTAACACGAAAGCGCATGGAGAACAAGACCGTTGACGCGCTGGGAACGAACACTTAACTTCTCGTTTGAAAGCGCTTTCCGAACTACGGGCGTCACCGTTCCACCGGCACGGCCGACCCCGTGGCCGCACCACCCCATGACCGACCGCGCCGCGCTTTCCGCGCCGCGCCGACCACACGGCACCGGCCGTGCCACACCGTCCGCACCCGGGGGCGGCCCGTCCCCGGTTCCCTCCCCCGACCCTTCCGTTCAACGTCCCACTGGTCAGACGCACCAACCCCCCTGGAGACGAACGATGAGAACCAGACCCGCCCTCGCGTGCGCCGCCCTACTGGCAGGCACGCTCGTCACGCTTTCCGGCACCGCGGCGCACGCCGCCACCACCCGCTACGAGGCCGAGGGCACCTCGGCCTCCTGCAACGGCAGCATCGAGACCGAGTGGCCGGGCTACTCCGGCGACGGGTTCTGCGACACCGAGAACGAGGAGGGCGCCCACGTGCAGTTCAGCGTGAACGCCCCCGCCTCGGGAACGGCCACGCTGACCGTGCGCTTCGCCAACGGCACCTCCTCCGCCCGCCCCGCCGACGTCCTCGTGAACGGCTCCCGGACGGCGTCGGTCTCCTTCGAGGGCACCGGCGACTGGGACGCGTGGACGACCAAGACGCTCACCGTCCAGCTGGCCGAGGGCGCCAACACGATCCGGTTCGACCCGACCGGTTCCCAGGGCATGCCCAACGTCGACTACCTCGACGTGGAGACCAGCGGCGGTGGCGACGACGGCGGAGGTGATGACGGCGGCGGTGACGACGGGGGCGGCGACGACGGCAACCCGCCGACCTCGGACGCGTTGTACGTGGCCCCGGGCGGCAGCGCGGGCGCGGACGGCACCGAGCCCGACCCCACCACGCTCACCTCGGCCATCGACCGGATCGAGCCCGGCGGGACGATCCACATGCGCGGCGGGACCTACTCCTTCTCGGACACGGTCACCATCCCGCTGGGCGAGGACGGCACCTCCGGAAACCGCACGGAGCTGTCCGCCTACCCGGGTGAGACCCCGGTGCTGGACTTCTCCGCCCAGAGCGAGGACTCCGCCAACCGCGGCCTGGCGCTGGAGGCGTCCTACTGGCACGTCGAGGGCATCGTCGTCGAGCACGCCGGGGACAACGGCATCTTCGTCAGCGGCAGCCACAACGTCATCGAGCGCACGGTGACCCGCTTCAACCGCGACACCGGCCTCCAGCTCTCGCGCCGCGTCTCCAGCACCCCCGAGAGCGACTGGCCCGCCCACAACCTCATCCTGAGCGCGGAGTCGCACGACAACGCCGACTCCGACGGCGAGGACGCCGACGGCTTCGCCGCCAAGCTCACCTCCGGCCCCGGCAACGTCTTCCGCTACGCCGTGGCCCACAACAACATCGACGACGGCTGGGACCTCTACACCAAGGACGACACCGGCCCCATCGGCACCGTGACCATCGAGGACTCCCTGGCCTACGAGAACGGCATCCTCAGCGACGGCTCCCAGGCCGGCAACGGCGACCGCAACGGCTTCAAGCTCGGCGGCGAGGACATCGGGGTCGACCACGTCATCACGGGCAACATCGCCTACGACAACGGCAAGCACGGGTTCACCTACAACAGCAACCCGGGCTCGATGACGGTGTCGGACAACGTCAGCATCGGCAACGAGGAGCGCAACTTCAACTTCGACGACGGCTCCTCGGTGTTCCGCGGCAACACCTCGTGCGACAGCGGTTCCAACGACCGGATCATCGGCAACGCCGACAGCTCCAACCAGTTCTGGTCCGGCTCGAACGGGTCGCGGTGCTCCTCCTACGACGGCGGCCTGGACTGGTCCTACGCCGCCGACGGCACCCTGGTCGTGACCTTCGGGGGCCAGCGGGTCACGCCGTAACCGGCACCGCGGCCCGGGTGCGCTGACGCGACCGAGGCGCCCGCCACGGTTCGGTCCCCGGACCCGCACCCGCGCCCGCACCCGAAAAACAGGAGGCCCCGACCAGCGGGGAAGTCCGCTGGCCGGGGCCTTCGCGCTCCAGGTGGGGCGCCGGGCGTCCCACGGGACGTGCGCGGTCCCGGGCGACTCGCGTGCCGGAACCGCCGCGCCACGGGCCGAGGGGGCTCAGTACTCCGGTTCCGGGCGCAGCGGTCCGCCCCCCTGCGCGGGTGCCGCAGCGCCTCGGCGCAGGAGTGCGGCAGGCCCCGTCCGGCGGCACGAAGACCGTCCGGGCCGCGGCCCCTCAGGGGTCCAGGCGGCGCAGCGCCTCCTCCCAGCGGTGGCGGCGGTCGGCCTCCGGCAGCTCCCACCAGGGCGTGCCGCGCTCGCCCAGGCCGTGCTTGGCCAGGGCCACGCGTGCGCGCGCCCGCCCCTCGGCGTCGGTGTCCCCGGCGCGCAGCGCGGCGGCCACGTCCCTGCGTGCGGACATCAGGTGTCTCACCAGGCGCTCGCGTACCGGTTCCGGCAACTGCGGGTCGCTCGCGCGCCAATGGCGGCCGGAGACCACGACGTAGCGTCCGTCCTCGGTGCGTTCGGGCATGTCCGTGTGGTGCCCGCGAACGGCCCGGAGCAAGCGCGCCGCTCATCTCAGGGACGGCCGTCATCCGTCTCAGGACCGGTCGGCACCCGTCCCGGGGCGCTCGGCACCCCGTCCAGGGCCGGTCGACACCCGCCTCAAGGCCCGAGGGCGCCCGTCTCAGGACCGGTCGACCTCGTCCAGAAAGGCGTCGATATCGGCGGCCATCTCCTCGGGGTACTCGCCGTTGATCGCGTGCGAGGCCTCCGGGTAGACCTCGACCGTGCCGTGGAGCAGGGCGCGCTCGGCGGTGGCCGCGGCGGTGTCGGGGTCGTGCATCACCGACCGTCCGGCGACGAACGCCAGCACGGGCATGTCCAGGTCCGTGAGGGACTCCTCGCTGATCCTGCCGGGCTGGGGCAGCTTGATCGCGTAGTTCTGCATGCCGGACTCGATCATCCGGGCGACCGGAACGTCCTCCACCGGAGCGCCGCCCGCGGTCCAGGAGTTGAAGCCGTCGCGCCAGGAGCGCGGCAGCCAGGGCAGCGAGGCGGGCAGGGAGCGCAGGACCACCTCCATGGGCATGTCGTCGAAGACGAACACCGGGTCGACCAGCGTCACCGAGGCCACCAGCGAGGGTTCGCGGACGGCCAGGTTGGTCACCGACCAACCGCCGAACGACAGCCCCACCAGGTGGAACCCCTCCTCGGGCAGGCCGTCGAGGGCCTGGTGCAGCCACGCCGCCTGGTCGGCGTCGTCCTCGATCGGCCGGTCCTGCACACTCATCCCGGGTTCGCCCAGCAGGTCGACCGTGTAGACGTCCCCGACCTCCAGCAGGGAGGGCAGGTTGTCCGCCCAGACCGGCGAGGGCGCCGCCCGGCCGGGCAGCAGGACCAGCGGCTCCTCCCGGTCCCCCGCGCCCTCGAAGCGGTACATCCGCACGACCCCGTAGTCGGTGCGCACGTCGATCTCGGCGGCGGGCCGGGGCAGGTCGGCCATCGCCGCCTCGTAGGTGCGCGTGAAGGCGTCCCGCCCCTCCGCCGAGCGCCAGTGGCCCACCGGGGAGGGCGTGCGCAGGGTGACCGCGGCGAGGAGCACCGCGACGACCACGGCGCACGCCACGATGATCCACCGGTTGCGCTTCTTCTTCCGCATGACAGCCCCTAACCGATTGGTAAGTAATCTGACCATAAGGTAAGTTCTGGAGTCATGACAAGAGAGAACCCCCGGTCACGGGAACCCGAACAGGGGCACGAACAGGCGGAAGGGCGGACACGGGGGCGGGAGCGCGGGTCCCGCAGGCCCACCCTGACCGAGCAGGCGCGGCGCGCGCAGCTCATCGACGTGACGGTCCGGCTCATCGCCGAGCACGGGGACGCGGCCACCTCGCTGGCCCGTATCGCCGAGGCCGCGGGCATCACCAAGGCGGCGGTGCTGTACCACTTCCGTTCCAAGGACGCCCTGGTGCGCGCGGCGCACGAGAGCGCGCTCACCGGCCTGGTCGAGCACGTGGGCCGGGCCGTGGAGAGCGCCGACGCCGAGCGGGCCCCCGCCGCCTACATCCGCTCGATGGTCGGCTACCTGCGCGACCACCCGGGCCACACCCGGGTGGTCATCGCGGCGGTGAGCGAGGAGGACCGCCGCTCCAGCCAGCGTTGGCGCCCCCTGGCGGACCTGATGGCGGCCGCCCGGCGGGCGCGCGGAGCGGACTCGGGCACGGAGGGGCCGGACCTGCGCACCACGGCGCTGATCGTCGGCGGCGGCATGGACGCGATCGTGGCCGAGCACCTGGACCACCCCGACTACGACCCGCTCGCGGCGGCCGAGGAACTGGTCGCCATGCTCGACGGCGTCCTCTTCTCCTGATCCGCGCGGGGCCACCGGCGGGGCCCCCGGACCGGAGCCGCGCCGGAGCCTCGGCGGCTTCGGCGACGGCACGGATCGACACGGCCTCGGACGCGGTACCACCGGACCGGTGTACACGTTGGCCAAACCAGGCCAAATACTTTCAAAAGACCGCGCATGAGGCATGACTCCTGCAACGATGACGCTTCCATCAGCCCCTCAGGAGCGTCCATGCCACGTCTTGCCCTGCGCGCCGCCGCGATCGCCGCGGCCGCCGTCACCGCCGCCTCACTGCTGTCGGCCCCCGCACAGGCCGCCTCCACCACCGGAGCGCTCATGGTCACCCAGGTGCGTCCCAACGCCGCCGGGTCGGACACCTCCAGCAACGTCAACGGGGAGTACTTCCTCATCAGGAACGTCACCACGCGCACCGTCAACGTGGGCGGGTACGTCCCCGATATCACCACCAACACCTACGGGCGACCGCTGCCCTCCTACAACCTGCCCGCGGGGGCGACGGCCTACGTGCGCACCGGAAGGGGAACCCACCGGCGCGACTCCAACGGTTACCACCAGATCTACCGGGGCTACGACCGCCACGTCCTGCTCAACAGCAGCACCAGCCGCAACCCCGACCTGCGCCTGAAGCGTCCGGGCAGCGCCGACAACAACTCCAGCACGGGCACCATCAGCTCCTGCAACTGGGGCAACGCCGCCAACGGCACCACCTACCGCTGCTGACCGCCGTCCGGGTCCGGCCCCGTCGACCGGTGGGGCCGGACCCGGACGGAGCGGGACGGGACAGGCCGGGAGGGCAGGGAAAAGGCGGGGGCGCGTCAGGCGGCGGCGCCGGAGCGGAACCGCTCCCGGTAGACGCGGGCCGTCTCCATCAGGCCGTCCAGCGTGTCGCGCGTGCGCACCAGTTCGGCGATGTGCTCGGTGAGCCGGTCGCGCTCCTGGGCCATGCGCTCGATCGCCGCGTCCGAGTTCCCCTCGCTGGGCGCCTCCGCGCAGGGCAGCACCTCGGCGATGGTGCGGCTGGACAGCCCGGCGGCGTACAGCCGCTGGACGAAGGCGACGCGCTCGACCGCGGCCTCGGTGTAGTGCCGCTGCCCGCTGTCGCTGCGGGTGCTCATGAGCAGCCCCTGCTCCTCGTAGTAGCGCAGGGACCGGACGCTCACGCCCGTCCGCCTGGCGAGTTCCCCGATGCGCACGGCTTCCTCCCTCGTGACCTGCGGCACAACCGCTTGCCCCTCACATCAATGTGAGGTTTTAGCGTAGTCGACGTACCCGACCGGGGTACACCGCCCACGGAGGAGAACCTGTCGTGACCAGCCTTTTCCAGCCCTACCGGCTCGCCGACCTGCACCTGCCCAACCGGGTCGTGATGGCGCCGATGACCCGCGTCCGCGCCGCCGAGGGCGGACTGGCGACACCGTCCATGGCGGCGTACTACGCCCAGCGCGCGACCGCCGGGCTGATCGTCTCCGAGGGGGTGCAGCCGAGCCTGGTGGGGCAGTCCAACCCGGGAACGCCGGGGCTGTACACCGACGAGCAGGTCGCCTCCTGGAAGCCGGTGACCGAAGCGGTGCACGCCAACGGCGGCCGTGTCTTCGCCCAGATCATGCACGGCGGACGCGTCTCGCACCCCGAGACCACCGGAACGCGGCCGGTCGGCCCCTCGGCCGTCGCGGCCACGGGCAACGTGTTCACGCCGAGCGGCCCCCAGCCCGTGCCGGTGCCGCGTGCGCTGGAGGAGGCCGAGGTGCCCGAGCAGGCCGAGTCCTACGCCCGGGCCGCCCGCCGCGCGGTCGCCGCCGGATTCGACGGGGTCGAACTGCACGGGGCCAACGGCTACCTGATCTCGCAGTTCCTCTCGGACAACGCCAACCTGCGCACCGACTCCTACGGGGGCTCGGTGGCCAACCGGATCCGGTTCGCCGTCGAGGCGACCGCCGCCACCGCCGACGCCGTGGGGGCGGAGCGCACGGGTATCCGCCTCTCCCCCGGCGCCGAGTTCTGGGGGGTGAAGGAGACGGGCGTGCGTGAGCTGTACACCGCGCTGCTGGCCGAGCTGGCCCGGATCGGGGTGGCCTACGTCCACCTCGAAGCCACCACCGACGAGGAACTGCTGCTGGAGCTGCGCCGCGCCTGGCCGGGCACCCTCATCATGAACCCGGTGCTCCCCATGGGTCCCAAGCAGGTCGGCCGGGCCGAGGCCGACCACTGGCTGGGGCTGGGGGCCGACCTCATCAGCTTCGGCCGCGCGTTCATCGCCAACCCCGACCTGGTGGAGCGGCTGCGCACCGGGCTGCCGCTCGCCCCGGTGGACGAGGCGACCTACTACCAGGGCGGCGACCGGGGTTACCTGACCTACCCCGCGTACCAGTACAGCGCGTAGGTTCCAGGTCTGTGCTGGTCATGACCCGTTTCCGGCCGGCCCCGCCCGGTGTCCGCGCTCGGGCGTGAAAGTCCGCGTGGAAGACGCGAGGCAGCGCAGGAAGTACCGGGAACACGGCGGCCCTTCCGGGAAGGCTCCCGGAAGGGCCGCCGGGCCGCGGCTCCCCCACCTTGCGGGATCGCTTTGCGGGGCGCGGGCCCCGCCGGATGTCCGGGCAGACGACCAGGGCATCCGCCCCCGCACCCCGTTCCGGTATGCTCCGGACGGCATCCGCGCCGCCCGGCGGGGGACGGCGCGACGCCCCGCTCGCCCGCCCGCGAACCGAGGGAGGCCCCGTGCCGACGACCACCGTCCCAGGACCGCTGTCATGAAGCTGTCGAGGGTGGCGCCGGAGCTGCGCGGCCCCCTGCTCCGTTCACCGGAAGTCCCCGTACACCGCCCCTGGGCCCTGCGACTCACACGCAGACTGATGGAGGACCTGGACGCCCGGCACCTGCCCGGCGTCACCATGGAACTCCCCGAGGAAGCGGCCCCCGGCGTACGGGTCTACCGCCCCGACGACAAGCACTCGGACGGCGCCCTCGTCTGAATCCACGGCGGCGGCCTGGTCATGGGCCGCGCCGTGCAGGACGACCCGCTGTGCAACGCCACCGCCCGCCGGCTGGGCATCACCGTCGTCTCCGCCGAGTACCGCATGGCCCCCGAGGACCCCTACCCCGCCGCCCTGGACGACTGCCACGCCGCCTGGACCTGGCTCCAGGACAACGCCGCCTCCCTGGGCGTGGACCCCGCGCGCGTGGCGATCGGCGGCCAGAGCGCGGGCGGCGGCCTCACCGCCTCGCTCGTCCAACGACTGCACGACGAGGGCGGCACGCAGCCGGTCGGGCAGTGGCTGCTGTGTCCCATGCTCGACGACCGCACCGCAGCCCGGCGCGACCTGGACAGGGTCCGCCACCGCATCTGGAACAACGAGGTCAACCGCTTCGGCTGGCGTTCCTACCTGGGCACCGACCCCGGCGCGGCCACGGTTCCGCGCTACGCCGTGCCCGCACGCCGCGAGGACCTCAGCGGTCTGCCGCCCGCCTGGATCGGCGTCGGCGACATCGACCTGTTCCACAACGAGTCCCGGGAGTACGCGCACAGGCTGCGCGACGCCGGCGTGGACACGACCTTCCACCTGGAGCCCGGCGCTCCCCACGGGTTCGACTCCTGGGGCGCCGAGACCTCCGTCGCCCGCGACTACCTCGACCGGGCACGGACCTGGCTGGAGAAGGCCCTGGCCCGCGAGCTGGACGGTTCCTGACACCCCGTTCGGGCCGACTCCCGGCACTCCGCTCCCGGCTACCCGCTCCCGAGGCCCGGCCCCGAACCCCCTGGCACCCGCGCCCCCGGCCGTAGAGCAGCGGCATCATAGGGAGGGAACGCAGCCACACGACGGGAACGCGCATGACCGGAGCAGTCGAGACGGGCGCCAGGAAGAGCGCGGACGGCCGGGCCTCCGCGCTCGCGCTCTCGCTAGCGACCCAGATCAGCGAGCTGGCGCGGACGGGCGGCCTGGACGAGGGCGCGCACCTGACCGAGCAGTGGATCGCCGACCGGCTCCAGGTGTCGCGGTCCCCGGTGCGGCGCGCGCTGGCGCTGCTGGACGAGATGGGGATCGTCGAGCACATCCCGAACCGGGGGTACTTCCTCACCCGGCCGGGCAGCGAACTGGCCTCCGTGGACGCCGTTCCGGAGCGGGACGGGCAGGAGGACCTGTACTTCCGCGTGGTGGACGACTTCCTCAACGACCGGCTCGACCGGGAGTTCACGGCCGCGGAGATCGCGCGCCGCCACGGGGTGGCGGCCCGGCACGTGCAGCGGGTCCTGGTCCGGATGGAGGCCGAGGACCTGGTGCGGCGGCGGACGGGCCGCGGCTGGGAGTTCCAGGAGGTGCTCTCCACCGCGGAGGGGCACGACCACAGCTACCGGTTCCGGATGATCGTGGAACCCGCCGCGCTGCTGGAGCCGGGGTTCGCGGTGGACGCGGAGGCCTTCGCGCTCCACCGGGAGCGCCAGGAGGGCCTGGTACGGGGCAGGGCGCTGTCGTCGGCGCGCGGCACCCTGTTCCAGACGGGGGCGGAGTTCCACGAGATGCTCGTGGGGTGCGCGAACAACCCGGTCCTGCTCGACGCGGTGCGTCGGCAGAACCGGGTGCGCAGGCTCATCGAGTACCGTCACCAGGTGGACCGCACGCGGATGGTGCACCAGGCCCGCGAGCACCTGCTCCTGATGGACCTGCTCCAGGAGGGGCGGATCGAGGAGGCCTCCCGGGCCCTGCGCGCGCACCTGGACCGGGTCCGGTGGATCAAGACCGGGATCGGCGCGGAGCCGCCCGCCCTGCTGTGACGGACGGCCCTCCCGTGGCCGGTCCCCGGCACGCGCGCGGCCACGGCCGGGGACCTCCGCACCCCCGGTTCGGCGGGCCGAGCGGGCGGGCGTTCACCGGTCCGGGACGGCCTCAGACGGGACGGCGGTCCGCGAAGCGGCGCGCCACATAGGGCATCGTGCCCCCGTGCCGCAGGTAGGCGACCTCGTGCCCCGAGTCCAGGCGCAGCAGCACCGTGTGCTCCCGAGCGCTCCCGTCGGCCCCGGTGACCCTGAGGACGAGCGGCGTCACCCCCACCCCGATCCCGCCGAGCCCGAGGACGGTCAGGCGCTCGCCGCCGTCGAGCCCCAGGTCGGCCGCGGTGCTCCCCTCGGGGAACAGCAGCGGCAGGACCCCCATGCCGATGAGGTTGCTGCGGTGGATGCGCTCGAAGCTCTCCGCGATCACCGCCCGCACGCCCAGCAGGGCCTGGACCTTGGCCGCGACGTCGCGGCTCGACCCCGTCCCGTAGGACCGGCCCGCCAGGACCACCAGGTCCACCCCGGCCTCGCGGTAGGTCGCGGCGGCGTGGAAGACCGGTTCCACGCGCGAGCCGTCGAGGACGCGGGCGTGCCCTCCCCTGCCGCGTTCGCCCTCCGGCAGGAGCAGGTTGGCCACGGCCGGGTTGGTGAAGGCGCCGCGCAGCATCACCTCGGGGTTGCTGCGCCGGGTGGAGTACTGGTTGAGGTCGCGCGGTTCGGTGCCCCGTTCCCGCAGGTAGGCACCGGCCAGGCTGTCACGGGGGATGGCCCCGGCCGGTGAGATGTGGTCGGTGGTGACGTGGTCGCCCAGCCACAGCAGGACCCGGGCGTCCTCGACCCGGACCTCGCTGCCCGGTTCGGGGCGCACGCCGGTGAGGTAGGGCGGTCGGCGGATGTAGGTGGAGTGTTCGTTCCAGGGGAAGTGCGTGCTCCCGGCCGCGTCCAGCGCCCGCCACTGCTCGGTGCCCTCCCAGACCTCGGCGGCGTTCTCCCGGAAGGCCTGCGGGTCGACCGCCTTCTCCGCGACGCGCGCGACCTCCTCGTCGTCGGGCCACAGGTCCGCCAGGTGCACCGGGTTCCCGTCGCGGTCGTGGCCGAGCGGCTCGGCGGCGAAGTCGTGCAGGACCGTTCCGGCCAGGGCGTAGGCCACGACGAGGGGCGGCGAGGCCAGGTAGGCGTGCGAGACGCGCGGGTTGACCCGGCCGGGGAAGTTGCGGTTGCCGGACAGCACGGCCGCGGCCTCCAGTCCCTCCCCGGCCAGTCCCTCCAGTTCGGGGACGAGGGGGCCGGAGTTGCCGATGCAGGTCATGCAGCCGAAGCCGACGGTGTGGAAACCGGCCGCCTCCAGGGGCTCCATCAGCCCGGCCTTCTCCAGGTAGCCGACCACCACCCGCGAGCCCGGGGACAGGGTGGTCTTGACCCAGGGCTTGACGCGCAGGCCGCGTTCCATGGCCCGTGCCGCGAGCAGACCCGCCTGGATCATCAGCGCGGGGTTGGCGGTGTTGGTGCAGCTGGTGATGGCGGCGATGCCCACGGGTCCGCGCGGGAGGGGCTCGCCGAAGACGTCCTCCCCCGTCGCCGCGCCCGAGGCGCCGTCCGTGCCGGGGCGAGGAGCCGGGACCGGGTCCGGGTCCGGGTCCGGGGCCGAGTTCAGATCCGAGGCCGCGGCCGGGCCCGCGTCCGTGCTCGCGCCCGCCACCGTGTCGGGGGCCGGAACGCTCTCCGGCGCGGACGCGGTCTCCAGGAAGGACGCGGGCACCCGGGACAGCGGAACGCGCTGGTCGGGGCGGTGCGGCCCGGCCAGGCAGGGCTCCACCGCGTCCAGGTCGAACTCCACGAGCCGGTCGAAGCGCGGCTCCGGGGAGTCCGCGCCGCGCACCAGCCCCTGGGCGCGCATGTAGGCGTCCACCGCCTCCACGTGCCCGTCCTCGCGCCCGGTCAGGAGCAGGTAGTCGCGGACCTCGCGGTCGTAGGGGAAGTAGGCGCACGTGGCGCCGTACTCGGGCGCCATGTTCGCCACCGCCGCGCGCGCCGACCAGGACAGGCCGTCGATCCCCGGCCCGCAGAACTCCACGAACGCGTCCACGACGCCGGTCGCGCGCAGCAGCTCGGTCAGCGTCAGCGCCAGGTCGGTGGCGGTGACGCCGCGCCGCAGGCCCCCGGTGAGCCGGACGCCGACGACCTCGGGGAAGTTGAGCATCACGGGTTCGCCGAGCATGGCGGCCTGCGCCTGGAGGCCGCCCACACCCCAGCCCAGGACGCCGATGGCGTTGATCATCGGCGTGTGGCTGTCGGTGGCCACGAGGACGTCGGGGTGCAGGAGGTCGGGGCCGTCGCCGCCGTCCTCGCGCCAGACCACGCGGGCGAGGGTCTCCATGTTGACCTGGTGGATGATGCCCCGGCCCGGGGGGACCACGCGGAAGCCGCGCACGCTGCGCTCGGCCCACTTGACGAACTCGTACCGCTCGGCGTTGCGGCGGAAGTCGATGTCGAGGTTGCGGGCGAAGGCGGCCACCGAACCGTGCGCCTCGGCGATCACGGAGTGGTCCACGACCAGGTCGGTGGCGATCACCGGGTTGACGTCCGCTGCGTCGCCGCCCAGTTCGGTGACCGTGTCGCGCAGGGCGGCCAGGTCGGTGAGCGTGGGCAGGCACGTGGTGTCGTGCAGCATCATCCGGTTGGGGTGGAAGGGGACCTCGCAGTCCCCTCTGCCCGAGCGCACGCGGGCGAGCACCGCGGGCAGGGCCTCGGGCGCCCGGCGGGCCACGTTCTCCACCAGGACGCGGACCGTGTAGGGCGCGCGGTCCAGCTCGTCGGGGGTGAGCAGCCGGTCGAGCGCGACGTAGCGGAACTCGCTTCCGGCCGCGTTGAGTACCGCTGTCGCGGCGGTTCTGGCGGTTGTGGCCACGGATTCGTCCATCGTCCCCCCACGCTGGTCCTCGGGTGCGCCGGTTCCCGGAGCCCCATGATTGTTCTAGCAAAGAGACTAGTACAAAGTAGAAACACCTGGCGGATCCAGCCCCTGGGAGCGGCCGCCCGGCCCTTCGAGGCATCCCGCCAGGTCGCGACCGACCCTCGCCCTCCGCCGCACCCTTGTACTCGCAGCGGGCTTGGACGCCCGAACCTCGCCACAACCACGAGACCACCTGCGTCGGAACGCCGCGCGCCGCGCCGGCCGCGCCCCCGTCGACCCCCGACCCCACGCGGGGAGAACCGGGAAGCTCCCGAGGGGTGACGAGCACTGATCTCGGATCCCGCATATTGCACTCGCGTTCATCTTGGTGCAATATCTCCAGGTGTGTGCCCCGCCTCACGAGGCACACGTCACACAGGGACCGGGCCCCGGCACCGGTCACTCGACCCGTGGGGGACAGCAATGCAGATAACGGCTCCGAGCCGACGCGAGGCGATCGCGGGTGCGATCGGAGCGGTCGCCCTCGCCGGTGCCCTGGTGGAGGTCCGCGCTGGCGAGACCTCCCGTGAAGCGCGTACGGGCGGTGGGCGCCTGGAGATGGTGGTTCCCGCCGCGGCGGGCGGCGGCTTCGACACCGTCGCCCGGCAGACGCAGTACGCGCTCCAGCAGAACGGCCTGGCCAGCGGGGTCGAGGTGCTCAACCTGCCCGGTGGCGGCGGCACCGTCGGCCTCAACCACACGGCGCAGCAGAGCGGGCGCGGGGACGTGCTCATGGTGATGGGCAGCTCGATCCTGGGCGGCATCGAGATCACCGGTTCGCGGACCACCCTGGCCGACGTCACGCCCCTGGCCCGGCTGGCCGAGGACTACATCGTGGTCGCGGTCCGCCAGGACTCCCCGCTGCGGACCCTGGAGGACCTGGCCGCGGCCTGGACCGGGGCGCCCCGCGACCTCGTGGTGGGCGGGGGCGCCATCGGCACCTCGGACCACCTGCTGGCCGCGCTGATGCTCGACGGGCTCGGGGTCTCGCCCTCCGAACTGAACTACATCGTCTACTCGGGCGACGGCGAGGTGCTCACCTCCCTGCTGTCGCACACCTCCGACATCGCGGTGTCCAGCTACAACGGCTTCCAGTCGCAGATCGAGGCCGGGGAGGTGCGGGCGCTGGCCGTCTCCGCCGCCGAACCGCTGCCCGGCGTGGACGTCCCCACCCTGCGCGAGGCGGGCATGGACCTGGACCTGGCCAACTGGCGCGGCCTGGCCGCGCCGGGCGGGCTGGACGAGGACCAGCGCGAGGTCCTGCTGGACCTGACCCACGCGCTGGTCGGGACGCCGGAGTGGCAGGAGGCCGTGGAGCGCTTCGGGTGGCGGGAGGCGTTCGTCGCCGGGGAGGACTTCGACGCGTTCCTCACCGAGGAGACCGCGCGCCTGGAACAGATCATCGAGGGATTGGGACTGTCGTGACCCGAGAAAGACCCGCCGGGGTGCAGTCCCCGGACACCGACGCGGAGACCGGCACGGACACCGGGTCCGGGGCAGGCGCCGCCGCCCCGGAGCCCGCGGCCGACCCCGCGCCCGCCGCCCTCGGCACGGCGCTGGCCGTGCCCGCGGTGACCCTGGTGACGGCCCTCTTCCTGCTCGTGGGCGGCATGGTGATCCGCGTGCCGGAGAGCAGCGGCTTCCTGGGCCCGCAGTTCTTCCCGCTGACCGTGGGCGCCCTCTTGGGCGTCACGGCGTGTGTGGCGGGGGTGCGCGCGGTCCTGGCCGCGCGGCGCTCCCCGTCCGCCGAAACGACGGGGACCGCGGCCGCTCCCACCACGGCCGCCGAGGCCGACCCCGACGCCGTTGCCGCTGCCTCCGACGCGAAGAGCGAACACGGCGACTGGCGCACCCTGGGCGTCATGGCCGCGACCCTGACCGCCCACGTCCTGCTGCTCCAACCGCTCGGCTGGCTGCTCTCGGGCACCCTGCTCTTCTGGGGCGTCAGCTTCGCCCTGGACCGGCGCTCACCCCTGCTGGACCTGTGCGTGGCCGTGGCCCTGGCCGCGATCGTGCAGATCTGCTTCTCCGGCCTGCTGGACGTGTCGCTGCCCAGCGGCCTGCTCGGAAAGGTCCTGTGAACACCGTGGACACCTTCTCCCTCCTGATGTCGGGGTTCGCCGAGGCCCTGACGCCCGTCAACCTGCTGTGGTGCCTCCTCGGCGTGGTCCTGGGCACGGCCGTGGGCGTCCTGCCGGGGCTGGGCTCGTCCATGGCGGTCGCCCTCCTGCTCCCCCTGACCTTCCTGCTGGAGCCGACCGCGGCGTTCATCATGTTCGCGGGCATCTACTACGGCGGGCAGTTCGGCGGCGCGACCACGTCCATCCTGCTCAACACCCCCGGGCAGAGCTCGTCGATCGCCACCGCGTTCGAGGGCCACGCCATGGCGCGGCGCGGCAGGGCCTCCCAGGCGCTGGCGGCGGCGGTGATCGGCTCCTTCGTGGGCGGCATCGTGGCCACGACCGTGGTGGCCTTCTTCGCCCAGCGCATGGTGGTCCTGGCTCTCGGGTTCGGACCGGCCGAGTACTTCGCGCTCGCCGTCCTGGCCTTCGTGTGCACCGCCGCCGTCGTGACCTCCTCCCCCCTGCGGGGCATCACCGCTCTGGGCATCGGCCTGACGATCAGCGTGGTCGGCATCGACGACCAGAGCGGCGCGATCCGCCTGACCCTGGGCGTCCCGCAGCTGCTGGACGGGGTCAGCATCGTCGTGATCACGGTCGGACTGCTGGCCGTGGGCGAGGTCCTGCACACCGGGTTCCGGCCGAAGCGGGCCGCCGCGGGCCAGCTGGTGGCGTCGGGCACGCCGTGGCTGGGACGCGCGGACCTGCGCCGCTCCTGGAAGCCCTGGCTGCGGGGAACGGCGCTGGGCCTGCCCTTCGGCGTGATCCCCGCCGGCGGCGCCGAAATCCCCACCTTCCTGTCCTTCGGAGCCGAGAAGGCGCTGGCCAGGCGGCGCGGCGACAGCGAGTTCGGCCGGGGCGCGATCGAGGGCGTGGCGGGTCCGGAGGCCGCCAACAACGCGACCACGGCGACCGCGATGGTCCCCCTGCTCGGGCTCGGCCTGCCCACGTCCGCGACGGCCGCCGTGATGCTGGCGGCGTTCCAGCAGTACGGGATGCAGCCGGGACCCCTGCTCTTCGAGCAGGAGGGCGACCTGGTCTGGGCGCTGCTGGCCAGCATGTTCATCGGCACGTTCCTGCTGCTGGTGATCAACCTGCCCTTCGCGCCGCTGTGGGCGCGGCTCCTGCGCCTGCCCCAGCGCCACCTGTTCGCGGGGCTGATGGTCTTCGCCACGGTGGGCGTGTACTCGGTCAAGGGCTCGGTGTTCGACGTCGTCCTGCTGTTCGCGGTGGGCGTCCTCGGGCTCCTGATGCGCAGGTACGACATCCCCGTGGCGCCGGTCCTCATCGGCGTCATCCTGGGGCCGCTGGCCGAGAGCGAGCTGCGCCGGGCGATGGCCGCGAGCCAGGGCGACGTGTCGATCCTGTTCGACAGCGGCATCGCGGTCGGCATCTACACCATCCTCGTGGCGGTGGTGGCGGTCTTCGCGGTCAAGCGGGTGCGGGACCGGCGCCGGTCCGCGACCCCGGCTGCCGAGCGCCGGGTGGACACCGTGTAGAACCAGATGGTCACGTCATCGGATGTCCCCGGGGAACCCCCAGCCCCCGGGGCGCCGTTGCGCCGGACGGGGAGTACACGGACGAGGGGGAGAGAACGTTGGGAAGAGGCCGCGTCAGGGGGGCGTCGTGGCTCTGGCCGCTGTTACTGAGCGTCATGTTCACCCACACCGCGCTCAACCTCGCCCGTCCCCTGGTCTCGTACCGGACGATCGCCCTGGGCGGTGACGCCGTGGCGGTGGGCCTGGTCACCGCCGCCTACGCGCTGCTGCCCCTGCTGCTGGCGGTCCCGCTGGGGCGGGCGACCGACCGGTCCCGGCGCATGGCGTGGATCGTCGGCCTGGGCGCGGCGGTGCTCGGCGCGGGCTCGCTGCTGCTGGCGTACGGCACGGACCTGTTCGCGATCGCCGCGGCCAGCACGGTGCTGGGCATGGGCCACCTGCTGTGCATGGTCGCGGGTCAGGGGCTCATCGCGCGCCTGGCCGCACCGGGGAACCTGGACCGCGACTTCGGGTGGTTCACCGCGGCGGCCTCCCTGGGCCAGCTCGTGGGCCCCCTGCTGTCGGGTGCGATGCTGGCCGACGCCTCGGGGGACGCGCTGCTGTCGGCGACCTCCTCCGCCCTGCTCGTCGCCGCGGTGACCGGCGGACTGGGGCTGGTGCCGATCCTGGCCTTCGTCCGGGTGCGCATGCCCGCGCCCTCGCGCAAGAAGGGGTCGGAGAGGACCCCCGCGCGGGAACTGCTGCGCAGGCCGGGCCTGCCCTCGGGGCTGTTCGCCAGCCTCGCGCTGCTCTCGGCCGTGGACATCCTCACCGCCTACCTGCCGCTGGTCGCCGAGAACCGCGGCATCCCGCCGATGACGGTCGGCGTCCTGCTGAGCCTGCGCGCGGGGTTCTCGCTGCTGTCCCGCCTGGTGCTGTCCCGGCTGGTGCGGCGCTGGTCGCGCGAGACGCTGATCGCGGTCAGCGCCGGGGCCGCGGGCCTGTCGATGGCGGCGGTGGCCCTGCCGGTCAGCAACGTGTTCGTGTTGGGGGCGGTGCTGGCCGTCGGGGGGTTCCTGCTGGGTCTGGGCCAGCCGCTGACGATGTCGGCGGTGGCCACGGCAGCCCCGGAGGGCTCGCGCGGGGCCGCCCTGGCGCTGCGGATCTGGGGCAACCGGCTCGGGCAGGTCGGGATCCCTGCCGTGGGCGCGGGGGTCGCGGGCGCGGTGGGCGCGCCCGGGGCGCTGTGGTTCGCGGCGGTGGTGCTCGTGGCGTCGGCGGTCACGGCGGCCAAGCAGATCTGATCCGCCCCGGGGCCTGCCGGGAAGCGTGAGGCACTAGATGCACGTGGGATGTCCCGGCCGCGCGAGGCAGACACGCACGAGGCGCCAGATGCACGCGGGGCCTCCTGACCGCGCGAAACAGACACGCACGAGACGCCAGATGCACATGGAACGCGTGGGTTCTCCGGTTGCTCCGGGGTGTGCGGAATCACCGTGCCTGCCGGGCACTCCGCCGGTGCCCCGGTAGGTTGGCGAGGGGCGCGTGTCCCGTGCCCGGGCAGCAGGTCAGAACCGGTGAAGGTGGTCGCGCCCATGCAGTCAGCCGTCCCACGGGAGCCCGGCCCCCTGGAGGAGGCCGCACAGGCCTTCACCGGTGTGCGCCCGCGCCTGTTCGGTATCGCCTACCGGATGCTCGGCAGCTGGGCCGAGGCCGAGGACCTGGTCCAGGAGGTCTGGCTGCGGTGGCAGAGGACGGACCGCGGCGTCGTGGAGGACCCCGCCGCGTTCCTGGCCACGATCACCACGCGCCTGGCCATCAACGTCCTGAAATCGGCCCGGGCCCGCCGTGAGGCCTACGTGGGACCGTGGCTGCCCGAGCCCGTGGACACCGGCGCCGACCCCGGGGTCGGCGCGGAGCGCGGCGCGGCGGTCGAACTCGCCCTCCTCCTGCTCATGGAGAAACTCACCCCCACCGAGCGCGCCGCCTACGTCCTGCGCGAGGCCTTCGACTACCCCTACGACCGGATCGCCGCCGTGGTGCGGACCGGCGAGGCCAACGCCCGCAAGCTGGTCAGCCGCGCGCGCGGGCACCTGTCCGAGGGCCGGAGGGAGCCGGTGAACCCTCGGGAGCACCGGAGACTGGTGGAGGCCTTCCTCACCGCCGCCCAGGCGGGCGACCTGGCCGCCCTGGAGGAGATCCTCGCCGAGGACGTGGTCAGCCGGTCCGACGGCGGGGGCCGGGTGCGCAACAGCGCCCGCGTTCCCGTCACCGGCAGGGACCGCGTGGCCAGACTCCTCCAGGCCTTCGCCCCGCGCTTCTGGCCGGGCTCGCGCACGGAGATCGCGGAGATGAACACCAGGCCCGGCCTCGTGGTGTCCCGGGGCGGGACGCCCTTCGCGCTGCTGTCCGTCGACGCCTCGGCGCAGGGCATCCACCAGCTCCTGTGGGTGATGAACCCGGGCAAGATCGCCTCCTTCCAGCGCTCCTCGCGGGGCGTCATCGGCGCCCCCGGGAGCCCGCCGGGAGCCGGGGGCCTGTCGGACGCCGGGGAACCGGCCTGCTGAGCGGCGCCAACGGCGCCATGGCACCGGTGCCGGGTGTTCCGGCGCGCACACACGCCCCGGCAGGCACACACGCCCCTGCTGGCCTTTGCCCACCACGCGGCCACGGCCGGCAGCCGGTTTTCAGCGTCCCTCGGTGAGGCCCTCTCCCCCGGGCCGCCCGCCCGTGTCACACACGCGGCCGCTGCCCTGTCCGAGTGGGTGAGGGCCGCACCGGTTGTCCGGACCGCGGCGCTCACGCGCCGTTCGCGGCAGGCGCGGCGGAGGGACCCGCCAGCCGCCCGCGACGGCCGCTCGGTCGGCGTACCGGGGTCCCACGCGCCCCGGACGCCACAGGTTGTCAGGCGTAGGAGGTAACGATGAAGATCGTGGTCGTCGGCGGTACGGGCCTCATCGGCTCGCAGGTGGTCTCCCTGCTCGGGGAACGGGGCCACGAGGCGGTCGCCGTCTCCCAGTCGACGGGCGTCGACGTGCTCACCGGCGAGGGGCTCGGGCAGGCCCTGACGGGCGCGGACGCGGTCGTGGACGTGACCAACTCCCCCTCCTTCGAGGACGGGGCCGCGCTGGACTTCTTCACCCGGTCGACGAAGAACCTGACCGCGGCGGGACGGGAGGCGGGGGTGGGCCACCACGTCATCCTGTCCATCGTCGGCGTCGACCGGGTTCCCGGGCTGGGCTACTACCGGGCCAAGGTCGCCCAGGAGGAACTCCTGGCGCGGAGCGGGGTGCCGTACAGCATCGTGCGCGCCACCCAGTTCTTCGAGTTCGTGGACTCGATCATGGCGTTGACCACGGACGGCGGCACCGTGCGCCTGCCCTCCACCCTGATGCGGCCCATCGCCTCCGCCGACGTCGCGGCCGCGGTCGCGGTCGCGGACACGACGCAGGGGGAACCGCTGAACGGACGGCGCGAGATCGCCGGGCCCGAGGTGCTGCGGCTCGACAGGCTCGGGGAGATCACCCTGGCCGCACGCCCGGACGGGCGCTCCGTCACCACGGACGAGGGCGCCGGGATGTTCGCGGGTATCCCGGACGGCGTCGTCAGCGGTGACGGCTCCGTGCCCACCGCGACCACGCGGTACGAGGACTGGCTCCGGCGGTCCTGACCCGGACCACCGGTCCGCCCGGGCCCGCACCGGGTCGCGTACCCGGCGCGGGCCCGCGCCCCCGGTCGGCGTCCGGACGACCGAAGGGGCAGCGGGGGCGGGCGTACGCGCGCGGACCCCGCGCGCTCCCCCCTGTTCGAACACCCCCCGGAGGCGTACGATGGGACGTTAGGTGTGTCGGCAGTCGGGTCCACCGGCCCCGGCGTCTCCACGGAACCAGGCAACGTGAACCACCCCGCCCCCTCTCCCGCACAGCGCGTCTACCGTTCCCGGACCACCAGACAGGCCGTCCACGACTGGTGCTGGGACAGGCTCAACGCCCAGTCCCCGCTCACCCCGCTCGCGACCGTCCCCTGTTCCCTGGGCGTCACCCGCGTCTTCACCGCCCCCGGAGGCCCCGGCACCCCGGTCCTCGTGCTCCCCGGGTCGGTCCTGAGCACGGCCACGCTCCTGGACGCCGTCCGCGTCCTGTCCGAGGACCGCCCCGTCCTGGTCGCCGATCCGCCCGGACAGCCCGGGCTCAGCGACGGCGACCGGCCCCTGGTCGAGCGTCCGGCGTACTACGGCGGCTGGCTGGACGAGGTGCTGCCGCAGGTCACCGACCGCCCGGTCCTGGTCCTGGGCCACGGCATCGGCGCGGCCATCGCGCTCTCGGCCACCCCCGGGCCCCTGGTGGCCGGACTCTGCCTGGTCAACCCCGGCGGCCTGACACCGGCGACCGGCGGCACCGGCCTGGCCGCCGCCCTGGTGCGCTGGAGGTTCCACCCCGACGCCCGGTCCAGCTCCGCGCTGCTGCGCGCCATGTGCGGCCCCGGCTCGGCCGAACCCCGGAACAGCACCCTGCTGGAGTGGACGACCCTGGTCGGCCGGTCCTGCCGCGCGGTCAACGTGCTGCCGCCCCGGCCGCTGCGCGCGGAGGCCCTCCACCACTGGCGGCGGACCCCGGTCACCGTCGCCACCGGGTCGCACGACCCCTTCTTCTCCCCGGACCTGCTGTACAGCCCGGCCCTGCTCTTCCTGGACGCCGCCGTCCACACCGTCCGGGGCGCGGGGCACCTCGCGCTGCGCGAACGCCCCGACCTGGTGCGGGACCTGCTGCGGGGGTTGCCCAGCGCCTGAGGCCCCGGGCGCGCGACGCGCCCGGGGCCCGTGTGACCGAGCGGATCAGGCCCCGGTGTCGGGGCCCGGCTCCTCGGGGGCCTTCAGCGGCTTGACCAGCGCCCAGCCGCCCATGAACACGGCGAAGGCCAGCATGCCCAGACCGGACCACAGGTTCAGGTTCGTTCCGCTCTGCTCGATCTGCTCCGGCGCGGCCGCGAACCCCATGGCCGTCAGCACGACGCCGTAGATGGCGAACAGCAGCGCGATGATCGTGCGGATGTCGAAGACCCGGGAGGCGGTGCGGCCCTTCCTCTTTCCGGGGCTGTCAGCACTCATCGGATGACCTCCTCAGCTTGTCTCAGCACGGTGCACCTCTCGGGGTCGCTCAGGCGAAGATGATGTTCAGGACGATGACGAGCACCAGGGCGATCCCGGCCAGCAGCCCCGGTCGGCGGTACCAGCCGGCGTCCTCACCGGTGGTGGAGGCCTTGCGCGACTCGCGCGGGGTCAGCGAGTGCACCAGGCCCACCAGCTCGGAGTCGGGCTTGGGCCGGGTGAACATGGTGACCACGACGCTGACGAGGATGTCGACCACGAAGGCCGCTCCCGCGCCGACGAAGCTCGCGCCCTGCGCCGACAGGGCCAGTACTCCGGTCTCGGCGAGCAGGAACACGCCCACGGCGGCCAGGGTTCCCGCCGCCAGGCCGCTCCAACCGGCGTGGGGCGTCATCCGCTTCCAGTACATACCGAGGATGAACGTGGCGAACAGCGGCGCGTTGAAGAACGAGAACAGCTGCTGCAGGTAGTCCATCAGGTTGGAGTAGCCCGAGGCGATGAACGCCGTGCCCACGGCGCCGACGGTGGCGCCGACCGTGACCCACCGGCCCATGCCCAGGTAGTAGGAGTCGGGCCGGTTCTTGACGACGTAGGCCTGCCAGATGTCGTACGTGAACACGGTGTTGAACGAGCTGAGGTTGGCGGCCATACCGGCCATGAACGACGCGAGCAGACCGGCCAGGGCCACGCCCAGCAGACCGTTGGGCAGCACGTCGCGCATCAGCAGCAGGATCGCGTCGTTGTAGTCGACGCCGGGGTTCTCACCGGCCTTGAGCTGGACCATCTCCGAGACGCTCACGCCCGCGATCATCCCGGGGATGATGACGATGAACGGGATGAACAGCTTGGGGAAGGCGCCGATGATGGGGGTGCGCATCGCGGCCGACATGCTCTTGGAGGCCATGGCGCGCTGCACCTCGACGAAGTTCGTCGTCCAGTAGCCGAACGCGAGGACGAAGCCGAGGCCGAAGACGATGCCGAGGATGCTCAGGAAGCTGTCGCCGAAACCGGTCAGCGCGTTGCCCGGCCAGGCGGAGAGCTGTTCGGCGCCCTGCGGGGAGGCGGTGACCTCCTCCACCAGACCCGACCAGCCGCCGACCCGGTTCAGCCCCGCCAGGGTCAGCGGCAGCAGCGCCGCGACGATGACGAAGAACTGGAGCACCTCGTTGTAGATCGCCGCGGAGAGCCCGCCCAGCGCGGTGTAGCTGAGGACGATCGCGGCGGCGACCAGGAGCGACAGCCACAGGGGCCAGCCCAGCAGCGCGTCCACGATGGTCGCCAGCAGGAAGAGGTTGACGCCCGCGATCAGGATCTGGGCGACCGCGAAGCTGATCCCGTTGAGCAGGTGGGCGGCGGTGCCGAAGCGGCGGAGCATGAACTCGGGGACGCTGCGGACCTTGGAGCCGTAGTAGAACGGCATCATGACCAGGCCCAGGAACAGCATCGCCGGGACGGCGCCGATCCAGAAGTAGTGCATGGTCGGCATGCCGTAGTTGGCGCCGTTGGCCGACATGCCGATGATCTCGATGGCGCCGAGGTTGGCCGCGATGAAGGCCAGACCCGTCACCCAGGCGGGCAGGGAGCGCCCCGACAGGAAGAAGTCGAGGCTGTTGGAGACCGAACGCCGGGCGATGAAGCCGATGCCCAGCACGAACGCGAAGTACACCGCGAGCAGGGTGTAGTCGATGGCGTTGGCGTCCAGCCGCAGGGAGTCCTGTGCTAGCACGGTCACGTCGGCTGGTCCTCTCTCGACGCGGCGGCCCCTGCGTGGAAGGCCTGTTCACACCTTCGGACGTGGTGCGCCCGGGTCACCACCGGATCTCGGGCGACGAAGGACGCGGCGTCGCGAACCGGTACCCGTATCTGCACCTCAGGACGGGGTGCGCCCATGTTCTTACTCCGTTCACGCATGTGCACCGTGCACATGAGGACCATTCCCCACATTTTTCCACGGAACCAAACATTAACCATCAAGGTAAGCAACCATCTTGCACAAGCACCGGCGTGTCAAGGGTCTGGCGCCGCCCTGTTCGGGGTGGCACCCGCGGTCCCGCCGTGGGTCGCGGCACCGCGGGGAGCGGCGTCACGGGAGCCTTCTCCTCGGGCGCCGGGGGCAAGGGGCGCCTGTGCACCTACCCCGCCGGAACGCGCCTATCGTGTGCTTCCGGGGCTGTTTCTCATGAAATGCCGCCGCCGGAAACGGCTCGGCGGCGCCGGGAACGCCGGAGGCGGACAGTGCGCGAAGGAGGGTTGACGCTGCGCGACCGCGACCTTACGATGCACGCACGGTGACGGAGCGCACCCGCCACCGCGCACGATGCCCGCCGCCCCCGTCCCACGGCACAGGACCCCCGGTGCCGACACGGACTCCTGGCGGACCACCCCCGCACCCGGGCGGACCGAGGGCGGACCGCGACGCGCGGCCCGTTCCGCGCCCGCACGACCCCCCGTTCCGTGGCCGCAGCACGCCGCGCTCCCGCGACACCCGTTGTTAGCGCTAACAACACATGGGTGACACGCCCTCGCACGGCGACGCGGAACCCGTCTCCCCTGGTGCCGAGGCACTTCTCGGGCCGGGGCGTCCGCGGTCCGGGGCACTCCGCGACCCGGAACCCGGCGTCGCCGCGGCACCCACCCCCCAGAACCGAGCCCGAGGAGGCTCCCCATGACGGAACACCCGCACACCCTCTCCCGCCGCAGAATGCTGGGCTCCGCCCTGGCCGCGGGAGCGCTGGCCGCGACCACGACCGCCGCCGACGCGGTCGGCGCCCGGCCCGCGGCGGCCGCCGACTACCCCGGACCCGGCCATGTGACCGGCGACGTCCGGGTGCACGACCCGTCCTTCGTCAAGCGGCCCGGGGGCGGCTACCTGATCGCCCACACCGGCGACGACGTGGCCCTGAAGACCTCCGCCGACCGGACCGCCTTCCGCGACGCGGGTCCGGCCTTCCCCGGCGGCGCCCCGTGGACCAGCCCCTACACGGGCGGCGCGCGCAACCTGTGGGCCCCGCACCTGTCCCACGCCGACGGGCGCTACCGCCTCTACTACTCCGCCTCGACCTTCGGCTCCAACCGGTCCGCGATCTTCCTGGCCACCAGCACCAGCGGGGACTCGGGCACCTGGCGCGACGAGGGCCTGGTCATCGAGTCGTTCCCCTCCGACGACTTCAACGCCATCGACCCCCATCTGGAGGTGGACGGCCAGGGCCGCTGGTGGCTGGCGTTCGGCTCGTTCTGGTCGGGGATCAAGATGGTGCGCATCGACCCGGCGACCGGCAAGCGCGGCGACCGCGTCCTGCACTCGATCGCGGGCCGCGGCGGCGACGCCGTCGAGGCGCCGACCCTCTTCCAGCGCGACGGCTGGTACTACCTGTTCGTCTCCTTCGACCTGTGCTGCCGGGGAGCGGACAGCACCTACCGCATCATGGTCGGCCGCTCCACCAGCATCACCGGCCCCTATCGCGACCGCGCCGGAAGGGCCATGACCGCGGGCGGCGGCACCGAGGTCCTGTCCGGCCACGGCGGCGTGCACGGCCCCGGCCACCAGGACGTCTTCGCCGACACCGACCACGACATCCTCGCCTACCACTACTACGCCGACGACGGCACGGCGCTGCTGGGCGTCAACTGGCTCGGCTGGGACTCCGCCGGATGGCCGTACGTGCACTGACACCGGCCCTGGAACGCGGCGAGGGGTCCACCTGACGGTGGACCCCTCGCTGACCTGCTATTCCTCTGTCGGGACGGCGGGATTTGAACCCACGACCCCTTGACCCCCAGTCAAGTGCGCTGCCAAACTGCGCTACGTCCCGTTCGTCGAGCGGTCACCTTTTCCGGCCCCGCCGACGCAGAAGACTCTACCGCATCCGCCGGGGCGCTCGCACCGGGAAAACCCGCCCGGCCCCGGCCGCGACGGCGGCACGGGTGGGCAAGATCGGTCAGGCGTCCGGGCGCCTCCGGTGAACATACTGGTTGCCATGACCGAGCCCACCCCAGGCCGGGACCGCCTGCGCGAACTGCTCGACGCGGTCCTGGACGAGGAGAACACCCGCCTCACCGACATGGCGGACCACGCCTTCGCCTCACCGTTCCACTTCACCCGCAGACTGACCCGCGACACCGGGGAGTCGCCGGTCGCGCTGCGCCGCCGGGTGCTCCTGGAACGCGCGGCCTGGCAGATCAGCCAGGGCAGCAGCGTGACCGACGCCGCGTTCGCGGCCGGATACGAATCGGTCGAGGGGTTCACGCGCGCCTTCGGACGCGCCTTCGGGCACCCGCCCAGCGCCACCACGGCGGGCAGCGGCACGTGGCTGTCCGCGCCCAACGGCATCCACTTCCACCCGCCGATCCACCTGTGGATCGAGGACAGACCCAAGGAGCGGACCGGCATGGACCTGATCGCCCTCCAGGTCCACCACGACGTGGACGACACCGCCCACCTGATCCGCCTCGCCGGACAGCTGTCCGAGGAGGCCTACCGGCGGGTGCACTCACCCGGGCGGACCGTCCTGGAATGGGACGGGCCGGAGGAGTCCGTGGCCGCCGTGCTCGACCACCTGGTCCGGGCCAAGGAGATGTGGCTCGCCTCGATCGACGGCGCCGACCTGCCCGAACGGGGCGCGGACGGCCTGGAGGCGCTGGCGGAGCGGCACACGCGGGCGGGGGCGCGCTGGATCGCCGCGATCGACGACATCGGGCGGCGGGGCGCCTGGGGCGACCGGCTGATCGACGCCCTGTGCGATCCGCCCGAGAGCTTCGTACTGGGCAGCGTCGTCGCGCACGTGCTCACCTTCTCCGCCCACCGCAGGCAGCTCGTGCGCCACATGCTGCGCGCGGAGGGCCTGGAGGTGGACCACGGCGACCCCATCGAATGGCTTCAAGACCGACACCACGACGGAGGTACACGATGAGCAAAACGGTTTACAACACCGCGACGAGCCTGGACGGCTTCATCGCCACCGAGGACCACTCCCTGGAGTGGCTGTTCGCCGCCGACGGGGACGATGCCCTGAACGAGACGGAGACCTTCATCCGCGAGGCGGGCGCGATCGTGTCCGGTGCGGGCACCTACGAGTGGATCCTGAAGCACGAGGGCGACAAGCCCTGGCCCTACCAGGTCCCCACCTGGGTGCTCACCCACCGCGACCTGCCCGGGATCGAGGGCGACGTCCGCTTCGCCAGCGCCGACACCGACCAGGAGCTGCGCGACCTGCACGCCGAGGTGGTCGAGGCGGCCGACGGACGTGACGTGTGGCTGATCGGCGGTGGCGGCGTCGCCGCGGACCTGGCCCGGCTCGGCCTCCTGGACGAGGTGGTCGTGTCGGTCGCGCCGGTCACCCTGGGCGCGGGTTCGCCCCTGCTGGCCGGGCGCGTGGACCTGAGGGTGCTGGACGTGCACCGCGCCGGTGACTTCGCGTGCATGCGCTACGAGGTCGTCCGCCCCTGACCCGGGGGTTTCCGGGGCCCGCCGCCACCGGCCGGGCCCCGGGACCCACGCCTCACCCCCGAACCGCCCGCGCACCACCAGCCGGGTCCTGGAGACCCGGACCTCATCCGCGGCCCCGGCGTGAGTTCCCCGTGGAAGCGCCTCCGCCGCCCCGGGACGGGAGGCACGGCTCCGAGCGCCGCCGCCGACGAAGTCCCGGCGGCGCCCCTCAGCCGCCGTCCAGCTCGCGCAGGCGCGCGGCGGCACCGGCGATCTCGTCCTCGGTGAACACCGCGACGCCGTCGTCCGCGAGCAGCCGCGCGGTGACCCCCTCGCCGGGAACCCCGCGCCCGCCGAAGGCTCCGTCGTAGACCCGGTGCACCCCGCAGGAGGGGCTCGACTCCTTGAGCACCGCCACCACCACGCCGTGCGCGCGGGCGGTGGCCAACGCCGCCCGGGCCCCGTCCACGAAGTGCCCGGTCACGTCCCGCCCCTCGGGGGTGAGGATGCGCGCGCGGCCCGCGAGCACGTCGGCGGCGGTCGCGCCGGGCTCGATCTCGGCGGGCGGGCGGGGCACCGGGAGGCCGCCCGCGACCTCCGGGCAGTGCACCACCAGGCGGCCCTCCTCACGCCAGCGGGCGACCACGTCGTCCTCGACCGGCTTGGCGCGCCCGTCGTAACGCACCCGGCGTCCCATCAGACACGCGCTGACCAGCACTCTGCGCATGGACCCCCCTCTCGGCCGCCACCACGCTACCGGGACGGCGAGACGGGCAGAGCACGCGCTCCCGTCGGCAGCGCCCCCGCGGCGCTCCGGACGTCCTCCCCGTCGGCGTGCGCCACGCCCGCCCGTACGGGGGCCTGATCCGTGCGCGGCGGAAGCGGCGCCGGGTGTCCGGAGGGAGGGCACGCCCGCGGGTCCCGATCCGCAGCGGGGCGGAGCCGGCCCCGGGAGTCCGTGGGAACCGGAACAACGGGGACTCCCCCGCCAGTGTCCCGCGGTGCCGCTATCCGGCCCCGCCGGGCGGGGTTCCCCCGTCGTCCTGGACGTGCTGTCGCAGCACGTCCATCAGGACCGAGGATCCCTGGAGGTTCTCCATGAGCCGGTCGACCGTCATGAGGGCGATCCCCTGCTGGGGGTCGCCGAGGACCAGCAGCTTGTCGCCGGGGGAGATGCCCAGGTCGCGGCGGGCCTTGGCCGGGATCGCGATCTGGCCGCGTTCGCTGACCGTCACCGCGCCGTAGAAGCCCCGGCCGCCGGGTCCGTAGGAGGCGCCGTCCTGCTCCGCAGTCACCCCGCCACCGCCTTCCCGTACGTGTTCCGCACAGCGTACCAAGCGGGCCGTGTCCGCTTGCGGTCACGATCACAGGGCACACGATATACATGCTTTACATGTAATAGCATGTACCCCACCCCGCCGAGGAGGATCCGTGACCGCTCCCGCGCCCCGTGCGCTCGCCCCGGACCTGGCCAGGGGCGCCATGCTGCTGGCCATCGCCTGCGCCCACGCCCCGCTGTTCGTCCTGGCCGTCGACCACGGTCCCGCCCTGGCCAACGGCGCCGCGCTCATCCTCCACGAGCTGTTCGTGGGCAACCACGCACGCCCGATGTTCGCCTTCCTGTTCGGTTACGCCCTGGCGCAGACGCTGGACCGGCGGGTCGCAGGCGGGGCCGACCCGGTCGGCGTCCGCGCCCTGCTGCGCCGCAGGGGCCGGTGGCTGCTGGCCTTCGGCCTGGTCCACACGCTGGTGGTCCCCCTCGACATCCTCGCCGCCTACGGCGTCGCCTCCCTGCTGCTCGTGGGCCTGCTGCGGGCGCGCTCGACGACCCTGCTGTGGGTCGCGGGCCTGGCCCTGGTCCCCGGCACGGCGCTCTCGGCGATCCCCCTGGGACTGGCCCTGTCCCAGGGCGTCTCCACCTTCGACATCGGCTCCGTGGCCCCGCCCCCCGGATCCGACCCCGGCGCGCTCTACCTGGAGCGCCTCCCCGGCACGCCCTTCGCCCTGGCCGTCGGAACGGTCCTGGTCGCACCCGGGGTGGTCGCGGGCATGTGGGCGGCGCGGCACCGCCTCCTGGAGGAACCCGAGCGCAACCGCGCCTTCCTGACACGCGTCGTCATACTCACCACGGCGGTCTCCGTCGCCGGGGCCCTGCCCTCGATCCTGGTCCAGACGGGCGTGTGGAGCGCCCCCTCGGCCGCCGCGCAGTGGGGCACGGCCCTCCTCCAGCCCCTGACGGGCTACTTCGGCGGCGTCGGGATGGCCGGGATCGTCGCGCTGGCCGCGATCCGGGCGGCCCGTACCCGCGGCGTCCTGACCACCGCCCTCCAGGCTCTGGGCCAGCGCTCCCTGAGCTTCTACCTGCTCCAGAGCGTGGTCTTCCTCGCGGTCTTCTCACCGGTGGGCCTGGGATGGCAGGACCGGCTGGGGCTGGCCGGGGCCTTCGGCGTGGCCGCCGCGACCTGGCTGGCGTCGCTGGCCGCCGCCGAGCTGATGCGGCGCGCCGGCTACCGCGGTCCGGCGGAGAACCTGCTGCGCCGCCTCACCCGCCGGGCCGCGCCCCGAGCCCCGCGGGAGGCACCCTCCTCGGCCTGAGCACACGCCGGGGCTCCGCCTCGGACCCGGTGCACCCCGCAGCAGGGACTCGACTCCTGGCCGCCAACACGCTACCGGGACGGCGACACGGACAGAGCACGCGCTCTCGTCACCCAGGGTGATTAAGTGGGTACACCAGGACCGCTGGGCAGCGAGGGGGAGACGTGAACGAGCCGCAGCCGCAGGGGCGGACGGCCCTGACCACGGACCGCAGGGCGACGCGCAAGGCCGTGGTGGCCGCGGCGATCGGCAACGCGACCGAGTGGTACGACTTCGGCGTCTACAGCTACCTGGCCGTCACGATCGGCCTGGTGTTCTACCCGGCGCAGACCCAGGGCACCCAGCTCATCGCCACCTTCACCACCTTCGCCGCCGCCTTCCTGGTGCGGCCCCTGGGCGGGCTGTTCTTCGGCCCCCTCGGCGACAGGATCGGCCGCAAGCGCGTCCTGGCCTTCACGATGCTGCTCATGGCGGTGAGCACGTTCTCGATCGGGCTCATCCCCTCGGCCGCGAGCATCGGCTTCGCCGCGCCCGTGCTGCTGCTGGTCGCGCGGATGCTCCAGGGCTTCTCCACCGGCGGCGAGTACGGCGGCGCCACGACCTTCATCGCCGAGTACGCGCCCGACCGGCGGCGCGGCTTCCTGGCCTCCTGGCTGGAGTTCGGCACGGTCAGCGGCTACGTCGGCGGCGCCACCGTCGTCACGGTGATGACCCTCCTGCTCGGTTCGGACACCATGCAGGACTGGGGGTGGCGCGTCCCCTTCCTGGTCGCGCTGCCGCTGGGCGCCGTCGGCCTGTACCTGCGGGTGAAGCTGGAGGACACCCCCGTCTTCGAGCAGAACACGGGGGGCTACGCCAAGGACTCCCACGGCGGGCACCGCGAGGGACAGCTGCGGGCGACGGTCGTGGACCAGTGGCGCCACATCCTGCTGTGCGTGGGCCTGGTGATGGTCTTCAACGTCAACAACTACGTCCTGACCGCGTACATGCCCACCTACCTGGAGGCGGAGCTGGGGTACGGCCCCACCACGGCTCTGGTGCTGACGCTGGCGGCGATGGTGCTGATGCTGTTCGCGGTGACCGGGTTCGGACACCTGAGCGACCGCGTGGGGCGCAGGCCCGTGCTGCTCTCGGGCAGCCTGTTCTCGATCGTGCTGGCCCTGCCCGCCTTCTGGCTGCTGCAACAAGGGGGCCCGTGGACGGTGGCCCTGGGCATGGTGGTGCTGGCGGTGACCCTGGTGCACTTCTCCGGCGGCGCGCCCGCGGCGCTGCCGGCGTTCTTCCCCACCAGCGTGCGCTACGGCGCGCTGGCCATCAGCTTCAACGTGTCGGTGGCGCTGTTCGGCGGCACCACCCCGCTGGTCGCCGAGGCGCTGGTGCAGGCCACCGGAAACCTCTACGCACCGGCGTGGCTGGTGATGGTCGCGGGTGTGGTGGGGCTGGTGGTGGTGTGGCGGATGAAGGAGAGCGCGAACCGCCCGCTGCCCGGCGCCCCCGCGATCCCCGTCCCCGGGGAGGAGGGGGGCCGACCGCCCCGCTCCCGCAAGGGGGGAACGACGGGGAGCCACCCGCCGCAGGGCAACGTCCGCCGCCTGAGCGGGGAGGCCTGACCCGCTCGGGGGCGCTGTCCGCGCGCGGGGCGGCCACGGCACCGTGTGCCCGGAAGGGGGCGCGCGCAGTGGCCCCCCGGGTTCCGCGGAACCGCCGGAAGCGCGCCACGGCGCGCGGAGTCCCCCGCACCGGCGCACGGAACGGACCGCGGCACCGCTCAGGCGGCGCCTTCGGGCATGAGGCCGTTGCGGAGCAGGCTCAGGTAGGCGTCGGTGGCGGCGGCGCGCCGTTCGGCCGGGTGCTCGCTGACCGCGTGGATCAGGCCGCACAGCAGTTTCAGCAGGTTCTCACCGGTCAGCGGCGGCCGCGGGTGGGCGCGTCCGAGCAGGCGCGAGGTCGCCCCGACCAGTTCGGCCTTGGCCCGCCGCAGGGACTCCCTCTCGTCGTCGAGGGTGATGAGGACCGTGAACAGGCCGGGACGGGCGAGCGCCTCGTCCAGGGCAGCCCGGAGGAAGCCGTCGAGCGCGCCGCGCGGGTCCGGTTCGCGTTCGGCCTCGGCGGCCAGGCGGCGGAGTTCGGCCACCGCGTCCTCCACCACGGCCTCCAGCATCGCCCGCTGGGTGGGGAAGAGGCGGTAGACCGTCCCCACCCCGACGCCCGCGCGCCGGGCGAGCGCGTTGAGCGTGAGGTCGGTCTCCCCGGCGGCGACCGCCCGGCTCGCCTCCTCGAAGATCCTGCGGTTGTTGCGCGCGGCGTCCGCCCGCATGGGGCCTCCTCGGTCCACGAAGTGGATAGGTTATCGACTTATCGTGCTACGTTGAAGTGGATAGATTATCAACTTCTACTCCAGGAGTGGTCATGACCATCGTGTTCGTCCACGGAGTCCCCGAGACGCCCTCGCTCTGGAACCCCCTGCGCGCGCTCCTCCCCGAGGACAGCGTGGCGCTGCGCCTGCCCGGCTTCGGCAGCCCCCGGCCGGCGCACATGCGCGGCAAGGAGGACTACGCGGCCTGGCTGGCCGAGGAGCTGCGCGCCGTCGGCGGGCCGATCGACCTCGTCGGCCACGACTGGGGCGCCCACCTGGCCATGCGCGTGGTCTCCGCCTACGACGTCCCCGTCCGCAGCTGGGTCTCCGACGTCGCCCACGGCTGGCACCCCGACTACCGGTGGCACGACGCGGCCACGCTCTGGCGGAGCAGCCCCGAGGGCGAGGAGTCCCTGGCCGGGCTGCGCGGGGCCGCCCCCGGCAGCGGGGGCACCTTCGGAGACGTCCTCCAGCCCCGCGGCATGAGCCCCGAACTGGCCCGGGAGGTCGACCGAAGCCATGACGAGGAGATGAGCGCGGCCGTCCTGGCGCTCTACCGTTCGGCGTGGCCCAACTTCCACGCCGACTGGGGCCGGGACTTCGACGGCCCCGCCAAGGCGCCCGGGCTCCTGCTCGCCCCGACCGGGGACCCGATGGCACACCCCGAGCAGGACCGGGAGGTGGCCCGCCGCCTGGGCGCCCGGTTCCAGGAGCTGGACGGGCTCACCCACTACTGGATGCTCCAGGACCCCGAGCGGGGCGCCCGCGTACTGCGCGACTTCTGGGCCTCCCCCGACGCCTGAGCGCCCGGAGCGCGGGGGCCCAGGCGCGCGGCGCGACCGGGCAGGGCGCCGCGCGCCCCGGCCCGAGAACACGGCGAAGGGGGCTCCCCGGGCGGGGAGCCCCCTTCCTCGTGCCGTGGTCGGGCTGGCGGGGCCGGTGGGCCGGGACGCGTCCGGCGGACACCGCCCCTCACGCAGCGGGGCGCGCGCCCGCCGGGCACGCCCTACCGGCGGCGGTGCTTGCGGTCCGGACGCACACTGCCCTTGGAGGCGCGGCCCTGGGCCCCGCCGCCCTTCTTCTCGCGGATGCGCATGCTGATGTGCACCGGGGAGCCCTCGAAGCCGAAGTCCTCCCGCAGGCGCCGCTCGATGAAGCGGCGGTAGTTGTCCTCCAGGAACCCGGTGGTGAACAGGACGAAGTGCGGCGGACGCGAGCCCGCCTGCGTCGCGAACAGGATCTTGGGCTGCTTGCCGCCGCGCACCGGCGGCGGAGTGGCCGCCACCAGCTCCTTGAGCCAGTTGTTGAGCTGCCCGGTCGGGATGCGCTGGTTCCACCCGCTCAGGCTGGTCTCGATCGCCGGGACCAGCTTCTCCATGTGGCGCCCGGTCTTGGCCGAGACGTTCACGCGCGGCGCCCAGGAGACCCGCGCCAGCTGGCGGTCGATCTCCTTCTCCAGGTAGGTCCGGCGCTCCTCGTCCAGGATGTCCCACTTGTTGAAGGCCAGGACCAGGCCGCGGCCCGCCTCCACGACCTGCTCGACGACCCGGATGTCCTGCTCGGCGAGGGGCTCGCTGACGTCCATGAGCACCACGGCGACCTCGGCCCGCTCCAGGGCGGTGCCGGTGCGCATGGTGGCGTAGTAGTCGGCTCCCTGGAGGGCCCGGAACCGGCGGCGGATACCGGCGGTGTCGATGAACTTCCAGGTCTTCCCGCCCAGCTCGATCAGCTCGTCCACCGCGTCGCGGGTCGTGCCCGCCACAGCGTCGACGACCACCCGGTCCTCACCGGCGAGGCGGTTGAGCAGGCTGGACTTGCCCACGTTGGGGCGGCCCAGCAGAGCGATGCGCGGCGGGCCGTCCTCGCCGTCGTCCTCCTCGCCCAGGGGCTGCTCGGGGAACTCGGCCACGAGCGCGTCCAGCAGGTCGCCGGTGCCGCGGCCGTGCAGGGCGCTGATGGGGAAGGGCTGGCCCACGCCCAGCTGCCACAGGTCGAGGGCGTCGGCCTCCTGCATGCTGCCGTCGACCTTGTTGGCGGCCAGCACCACGGGGCGCTTGGTCGAGCGCAGGACGCGGGTGACGGCGGCGTCGGCGTCGGTGACGCCCACCGTGGCGTCGACCACGAACAGGATGACGTCCGCGGTCTGCGCGGCGTACTCGGCCTGGCGGGCGACCATGGCGGCCAGACCGCTGACGCTGGTCTCCCAGCCGCCGGTGTCGACCAGGGTGAACCTGGTGTTCTGCCACTCGGCGTCGTAGGCGACCCGGTCGCGGGTCACGCCCGGCACGTCCTCCACCACGGCCTCGCGGCGGCCGATGATGCGGTTGACCAGGCTGGACTTGCCCACGTTGGGGCGTCCGACCACGGCCACCACGGGGAGGGTGGCGGGCTCTTCGGCGTCCGCCCCCCCGTGGACGACGTCGGAGATGTCGAAGTCACTCATGTACTGCTCCCGGTTCTGGGTCCCCGCGCGCCCAGGATGCGTGCCGCGGGGATGCGAAGGGCCGACCCGCCCCGGTGTCCCGGGTCGCGCGGATCGACGCGGGCGCCGACGGCGCCCGTGTACTGGCCACGGGGAGGAACCCCCGCGGATGTCGTTGTGTTCCCCCGAAAGGGACTGTCGGGACGAATGTGTCCGGTGTTACGGCCGCCGGGTGCACCGCCCGCCCGTCGCGGCGTCCGGAGGCAGGGGACGCCCGTCCGCTGGAACGCGGCGGCGCCCGACCGTGCGGGTCAGTGGTCGCGGGCCTCGTCGGCCAGCTTGACCACCAGGGCGACGACCTCGTCCAGGGTCAGCCCGCTGGTGTCGAGTTCGGTGGCGTCCTCGGTCTGGCGCAGGGGCGAGTGCGCCCGGCTGGAGTCCAGCGCGTCGCGCCGGGCCAGGTCGGCCTGGGTGGCGGCGACGTCGGCGCTGCGGACCTCCTTGCTGCGGCGCTGGGCGCGGGCCTCGGGGCTGGCGGTCAGGAAGAGCTTGACCGGGGCGTCGGGGGCGACGACGGTCGTGATGTCGCGTCCCTCGACCACGATGCCCGCGCTCTCGGCCCTGGCGGCGGCGATGATCTCGCGCTGGGTGCGCACGAGGCGCTCGCGCGCCGCGGGCACGGCCGAGACCGCGCTGACGTTGGTGGTGACCTCCCTGCCGCGGATCTCGGCGGCCACGTCGCGGCCGTCCACCGCCACGGAGGGCGCGTCGGGGTCGGTGCCCATGGTGATGACGGGGGTGTCGACGAGGGCGGTCACGGCGTCGGCGTCGTTGACGTTCACACCCTGGGAGAGCATCCACCAGGTCAGCGCGCGGTACATCGCGCCGGTGTCGAGGTACCGCAGCTCCCGCGCCCTGGCCACGCCCCGGGAGGTGCTCGACTTGCCCGACCCGGAGGGACCGTCGATCGCGATGACGATGCCCTCGGTGCTGTCCTGCGCGCTCACTGCCGTTGACTCCCGCTTGCGTTCACTGTTGCCGACGCCCAACCCTACCCGTGGCCCGTGTGTACTTGGCGCTCAGTCGCGCGCAGTCGTGCGCGGGAAGCTCAGAGGCCCGGGTGCACCGACCAGCCGTCGGCGGCCAGCGCCCGCGCGAGCGTGTCCACCGCCTCGGGAAGCACGTGCAGCTGCGCCACGCCCAGCGGCAGGCCGGGCGTGTGCTCGATGCGCACGTCCTCGATGTTGACCCCGGCCTCCGCCGCCACGGCGAACAGGCGGCCCAGCGCACCGGGTTCGTCGGGGATGACCACCGGCATGACCGTGTAGTCGGGCAGCCGTACCGTGCCGTGCTTGCCGGGGATGCGGCCGTGGCCGGACCTGCCGCGCTCCAGCAGGTCGTGCACCGGAGCGAGGACGCGGTCCGACGCCTCCTCCGGCCCCGGCCGGTCCGCCAGCGCGCGCAGGGCGTCGGCGGTCGCCGCGAGGTCGGCGGCCACCGCGTGCAGGACCTCCGCGACCGGGGCGGCGTTGTGCGTGAGGATCTCGGACCACATGGCGGGGTCGCCGCCCGCCACCCGGGTGACGTCGCGCACGCCCTGCCCCGCCAGGGTCAGGGCCGCGTCGTCGCCCGAGAGCAGCCGGGCCGCCACCGCCGAGGAGGCCACGTGGGGCGCGTGCGAGACCAGCGCCACCGCCCGGTCGTGCGCCGCCGCGTCCAGCACCAGCGGGTCCGCGCCGCACATGCGGGCGACCTCGGCGACGACGGCGACGGCCTGCGCGTCGGCCTTGCCGGTGGGGCACAGCGCCCACGAACGGCCCAGGAAGAGGTCGGCGCGCGCGGCGCCGGGGCCCTGCTTCTCCCTGCCGCCCATGGGGTGCCCGGCCACGAACGTGGCCATGTCGCAGCCCAGCCGCTCGGCCTCGGCCAGCACGCTCGCCTTCACGCTGGCCACGTCGGTGTAGACGTGGGCCAGTCCCCGGTCCTGGGCCCGGCGCAGCACGGAGGGGATGACGGCGGGCGGCGCGGCGATGACCGCGAGGTCGGCCGGGGCCGAGGTCGGGTCGTCGGACTCCTCCAGGGGGTGTCCCGCGCCCAGGTCGCAGGCCAGGCGCAGGGAGGCGGCGTCGGGGTCGGAGAGGGCGACGTCGACGCCGCGCGAGCGCAGGGCGAGCGCCACCGACGTGCCGATGAGCCCCGTGCCGACCACCGTGACCCGGCGCACCGGGAGCCGCTGCTCCCCGTCCCCCCGCGCACCGCTGCTGTCGCTCACTGTTCCCCCGCCTCCGACGTGTTCCCTTTACCTCCCAAGCCTACGACCTGCCCGGAGGCCGGTGGATGCCGTCACTGGGCGATGTCCAGCCGCAGGGCCTGGGCCCCGCGCAGGTAGACGTGCTGGAGCTCGGAGCGCGGCCGGTCGGTCTCCACGTGCGCCATGAGGCGCACCACGCGCGGCAGGGCGTGGGGGACGGCGATCTCGGTCGCGCACATCAGCGGGACGTCGGAGAAGCCGAGCTTGCGCGCGGCCAGCGCGGGGAACTCGCTGTTCAGGTCGGGGGTGGCGGTGAACAGCACGCTGATCACGTCGTCGGTCTCCAGTGAGTTGCGCCGCATCACCTCCGAGACCAGTTCGGCCGTGGCCTCCAGCACCTGCTCGCGTTCGTCCGCGTCGACCTGCACCGCACCGCGGATGGCCCGTACCGCCACGTTCGATCCCGCCTCGTCCTCGTTCAGCGTGCCGTGCCCGGGAAGAGGGAACGGCGGCCGCCGCCCGGTGTCCGGGCAGGCGACCGCCGTCAACTGTATCTACAGGCCCGCGGCCTCGTAGAGTTCGCTCACCTCACGCGAGGTGAGGGCCCGCATCGTGCCCAGTTTGAGGGCGTTCAGGTCGATCGGGCCGACCTGGGTGCGGGCGAGGTCGGCGACCGGGTGGCCGACGGCCTCCATCAGGCGGCGCACGATGTGCTTGCGGCCCTCGTGCAGCCGGATCTCGACGAGCGCCTTGGGCGGCTCGTTGTCGACCACGCGGAAGGAGTCCACCTCGACCGGGCCGTCCTCCAGCTCCACGCCCTTCTGCACCTCGCGCACGACACGGTGCGGGACCGGGCCGGGCACCTTGGCGATGTAGGTCTTGACGACCTTGTAGCGCGGGTGGGTGAGCCGGTTGGCCAGCTCGCCGTCGTTGGTCAGCAGGATGAGGCCCTCGGTCTCGGTGTCGAGCCGGCCGACGTGGAAGATCCGCTCCTCGGTCTGACCGGTGTAGTCGGCCAGGGTGGGCCGGCCCTCGGGGTCCCACATGGTGCTGACGACGCCGCGCGGCTTGTTGAGCGCGAAGTACAGCTTGTCCGGGGCGGTGACCACGCGCATGCCGTCGACGCGGATCTCGGAGGACTCGGGGTCGACCCGGGCGCCGAACCTGCGCACGACCTGGCCGTCCACGCTGACGCGTCCGGCCGCGATCATCTCCTCGCTGGCCCGGCGGCTGGCGACCCCGGCCGCGGCGAGCGCCTTCTGGAGGCGGATGCCGTTCTCGACGTCGGTGTAGGTGTCGCGCGCCTCGTCGGCGTGGTCCTCGTCCTTGGGGTCGTAGTCGGCGCGCAGGGCGCTGAGCCGCTCGCGGGCCGCCTTGGAGAGCTGGTTCTCGCTCGTGACGCGCTTGGCGCCGGAGCGGTCGCCGCCGGGACGGCCGTCGCGGTCCTCGCGGTCGCGGAAGTCGCGTCCGCCACCGGAGCCGCGGCTGTCACGGCCGCCGCGGTTGTCGCGGTCACCGAAGGAGCGGCGGTCGTCGCGGCCGCCTCCGAAGGAGCGTCCCTCGCCGCGCTGGCCGTCACGGCCACCGCGGAAGTCGCGCCCGCCACGGCTGTCCCGGTCACCCCGGAAGCCACCGCGGTCACGGTCATCACGACCGCCACCCGGGCCGCGTCCGCCACGGTCGTAGGAGCGTGCACCCGGGCCGCGGTTGTCGCGGTCGCCGAAGGAACGGCGGTCGTCCCGCTGACCGTCACGGCCGCCGCGGTTGTCGAAGGAGCGGCGGTTGTCGCGGTCGCCCCGGAAGCCACCGCGGTCGCGGTCGTCCCGGCCGCCACCCGGGCCACGGTCACTGCGGAAGCCACCACGGTCACGGTCATCACGACCGCCCCGGAAGTCACGGCCACCACGGTCGTCCCGACCGCCCGAGAACGAACGCCGGTCCCCACCGTCGCGGAAGTCGCGTCCGCCACCGGGACCACGGCTGTCACGCCCGCCGCGGTTGTCGCGGTCGCCGAAGGAACGGCGGTCGTCCCGCTGACCGTCACGGCCACCACGGAAGTCGCGCCCACCACGGCTGTCCCGGTCACCCCGGAAGCCACCGCGGTCACGGTCGTCCCGGCCGCCACCCGGGCCACGGTCACTGCGGAAGCCACCACGGTCACGGTCATCACGACCGCCCCGGAAGTCACGGCCACCACGGTCGTCCCGACCGCCCGAGAAGGAACGGCGGCCGTCGCGGTCGCCGCCGAAGGAGCGGCCCTCGCCGCGCTGGCCGTCGCGGCCGCCGCGGAAGTCACGTCCGCCGCGGTCGTCCCGGTCCCCCCGGAATCCGCCGCGGTCGTCGCGGCCCCGGGGGCCGCGGTCGTCCCGGTAACCGCCGCGGGGACGGTCGTCCCGGCGGTCCCGGCTGTCGCCGCGGCCCTGTCCGCCGCGCTTGTCGTAGTCGCCGCGCTCACCGCGCGGGGCGTCGTCCCGCGCACCGCGGGAACTGTTGTTAGGTGTGCTCACCGGTGTCGTCTAGACCTTCGATGTCGTCGGGGAGGAACGGCGCCAGATCAGGCAGCTCGTCGAGGCCTCGCAGGCCCAACCGTTCCAGGAAATAGGAGGTGGTCCGATACAGCAGCGCACCGGACTCGGAGTCGTGTCCGGCCTCTTCGATCAGGCCCCTCAGTACGAGGGTACGCATAACCCCGTCGCAGTTGACACCGCGCACGGCGGAGACCCTGCCCCGGGAGACCGGCTGTCGGTAGGCCACCACCGCCATCGTCTCCAGCGCGGCCTGGGTGAGCCGCACCTCCTGCCCCTCCCGGAGGAAGTGCTCGACGACGTCGGCGCATTCGGGCCGCGTGTACACACGCCACCCCTCGGCCACCGCCCTCAAGTCGAAACCCCGGCCCTGCTCGGTGTATTCCCGCGACAGCGACTCCAGCACCCCGACGACCACCGTGACGGGCACGTCCATGGCCCGCGCCAGGTCGTACTCCGACACCGGCTGGTCCACGACCATCAGCACGGCCTCCAGGTCGCGGCGCAGGGTGGCCGGGGCGCCCTCCGCGCCCGCCTCGGCCCCGTCCCCTGCGGCCTCTCCGCCGACCGCCTCCCGGGCCGCCGCGTCCCCCGCTGCCGGGTCCTCCGTTGTCGGGTTCCCCACCGTGTCCCGGACGCTCATCCGCGCTCCTCCGTCTCCCCCGGCCCGCTTCCGCCGCCGGTGTCCCCGGCGCCGTCGGCCTCGTCGTACTCGCTCTCCAGCTCGACCTCGCCCTCGCCGCCGGTCCAGGAGACGATCAGCTCCCCCAGCGGTTCGGGCTGGTCGAAGCCCACGTTGGCGGCCCGGTACAGCTCCAGCAGGGCGAGGAAGCGGGCGATGACCTCGAAGGTACCGGTGCAGGCGGCCGTGAGCTGGGCGAAGGTCAACCGTCCGTGCTCGCGCAGCTCCGCGACCATCAGCTCGCCCTGCTCCTTCACCGAGGTCTTGGCCTGGTGGATGTGGGTGACCGGGACGCTGGGCGGCTCCTTGGGCGTGAAGACCATCCCCGCCAGGGCGGCGAACTCCTGGGGGCCCAGCTTGAACAGCACGTCCGGCCGCAACCCCGCGAAGCGCTCCTCCAGCGGGACGGCGCGCGCGTAGCGGCGCCCCTGCGAGGCCAGCCGCGCCCGCATGAAGGAGGCGACCTCCTTGTAGGCGCGGTACTGGAGCAGCCGGGCGAACAGCAGGTCGCGTGCCTCCAGCAGGGCCAGGTCGGCCTCGTCCTCGACGTCGCCGCGCGGCAGCAGGCGCGCCGCCTTCAGGTCCAGCAGGGTCGCCGCGACCAGCAGGAAGTTGCTGGCCTGGTCCAGGTCCCAGTCGTCGCCGTGCGCCCGGATGTGCGCGATGAACTCGTCGGTGACCTTGGACAGCGACACCTCGGTGATGTCCAGCTTGTGCTTGGAGATCAGCCCGAGGAGCAGGTCGAAGGGCCCCTCGAAGTTGTCGAGGTGCACCTGGAAGGCGTTGTCGTCCACCTCCGCGACGGTGTCCGCCGACGTTCCCTCAGCCCCCATGGCACCGGCCCCGCGTCGTCTTCCTCATGGGACAAGGGTGTCACCGGCCAGAACCCGCCGGTGACACCCGTGGCACCTCCGTCATCGAACCGGCACCCCCTCCGGTACCGGTGCGCGTGCCCTCAGTCCTCGGTCAGCCTGCGTACCAGCATGCTGGCCGATCCGTGCTCCTCGAAGTCCGCCAGCAGCACGGCGACGGCCTCGCGGACGAGGCGGCCCCTGTCGGCGGACAGCCCGTGCTCGGCGCGCAGCGAGAGCCGGGTCTGTTCCAGTGCCAGCAGTTCGGGCCCGGAGATGTAGACGGTGATCTTCTCGTCGTGGCGTTGGCGCCCGCTCGGTTTGGGCGCGCGCGCCGCCTTCACGGCGGACGTGCCCCTGTTGGTGCCGTTGGAGCGCGACGGAGTCTCGCCCCTGCTGCCCTTGCTGCCCTGCTCCGGTGCCTTGTGCTGGCGTTCGGTCTCTTCCGGCACCTCCTCGGTGCCGCTGGGACGGAAGAACAGTTCGTCCGCCCCGGGTAGGGTCACACGCCGTGACCGCTGAGAGGCCACCTCGCCAGCACCTCCTTGGCCAGCTCCCGGTAGGCGTTGGCCCCGGCCGAGGACGAGTCGAACCTGGTGATGGGCTCGCCCGCCACGGTGGCGTCGGGGAAGCGCACGGTGCGGTTGATGACCGTGCCGTAGACCTTGTCCCCGAAGCCGTCGATGATCGTGGACAGCACCTCGCGCGCGTGCAGCGTGCGCGGGTCGTACATGGTGCCCAGGAAGCCGTCGATGACCAGGTCCTCGTTGAGCCGCTCCTGGACCTTCTGGATGGTGTCCATCAGCAGTGCCACACCGCGCAGCGCGAAGAACTCGCACTCCAGCGGCACGATGACGCCGTCCGCGGCGGTGAGCGCGTTGACGGTGAGCAGGCCCAGCGAGGGCTGGCAGTCGATCAGGACCACGTCGTAGTCGTTGATGACCGGTCTGAGCGCGCGGCCGAGCATCTGCTCGCGCGCCACCTCGCCGACCAGCTGCACCTCCGCGGCCGACAGGTCGATGTTGCTCGGGATCAGGTCCAGGCCGTCGATGTCGGTCTTGAGCAGGACGTCCTCGACCGTCACGTCCCGCTGCATGAGCAGGTTGTAGACGGTCAGGTCCAGTTCGCGCGGATCGAGGCGGCCCAGGCCGACGGAGAGCGCGCCCTGCGGGTCGAAGTCGACCAGCAGCACCCGTCTTCCGTACTCGGCGATGGCGGCGCCGAGGTTGATCGTCGTGGTGGTCTTGCCGACCCCACCCTTCTGGTTACAGAGTGCTACAATCCGTGCCGGGCCGTGTTCATCTACGGGCCCGGGCTCCGGATAGGCTCGCTCGGGTCTTGAGGTGTGCAGGTTAGCCCCCGTGTTGCGTGTCGTCCCCCACGGGTTGGTCACCGGGTCGGCGAGCTCCCCCTCGCCGACAGGTGCGGTGTTCGCAGCCTCGTTGTCCCAGTTCACAACCCTTGACCTCCCCTACGGATCGGCCACGGCTAGGGATGCCGCGCGCCCCTGTCCCTGGCCGCCGTCGGAAACTCAATATGTCGACAGCAACGTACCTCCGCGCGGCGACTCTAGAACGCCGACACGACGCACTTCAACAAAACGTACGGGTAGAATCCCACGCCTGCGCCCCTGGGGGAAATCAGAGCCTCCAACCGGGTTGTTCCGCTTCGCACCGCGCGCGGACCCCCGTGGCGGCGTCCCCGCTCAGCGCCGTGCGCGGGGATGGCTCGACGCGTACACCTCGCGCAGGTGCTCGACCGTCACCAGCGTGTAGATCTGCGTGGTGGTGACCGAACTGTGTCCGAGCAGCTCCTGGACGACCCGGATGTCGGCTCCGCCGTCGAGCAGGTGGGTGGCGAAGGAGTGGCGCAGGGTGTGCGGTGAGACGCCCTCGACCCCGGCGCGCTCGGCCACGGCCGCCAGGATCCCCCAGCCGCCCTGCCGGGTGAGCCTGCCCCCGCGCGCGTTGAGGAACAGCGCCGGACCGCCCCGGCCGGAGGCGGCCAGACCCGGCCGGGCCCGCACCAGGTAGCCCGAGAGCGCGCGGCGGGCGTGGGAGCCCAGCGGCACCACGCGCTCCCTGCCGCCCTTGCCGCGAAAGCGCACCAGGCCCACGGCGTCGTCGCCCTCCACCGCGTCGGCGACGTCGTCCACGTCCAGCCCCACCGCCTCGGAGACGCGCGCGCCCGTGCCGTAGAGCACCTCCAGCAGCGCCCGGTCGCGCAGGGCCAGCAGCCCGGCGCGGTCGCCGGAGGCCGGGGCCCCGACCGGTCCGGCGGCGTCCAGGAGGCGCTCCACCGAGGCCAGCGGCACCGCCTTGGGCAGGCGCATCGGCGGCGCGGGCGGGGAGACCTCGGCGGCCGGGTCGGCGTCCGTCCAGCCCTCGCGGGCCGCGAACCGGTGCAGGCCGCGCACGGCGGCCAGGGCCCGTCCGGCCGAGGCGGCGCCGAGCGGCGGGTGGTCGGCGTCGCCCTCGCGCAGGGCCCGCAGGAAGTCGCCCACCTGGGCGGGGCCCACCCGCTCGGGCGACAGGACTCCGTGCCCGGCCAGGTAGGCGCGGTAGCGCCGCAGGTCGCGCCGGTAGGCCGCGAGGGTGTTGTCGGCCAGGGCGCGCTCCGCGCTGAGGTGGTCCAGGAAGGCGGCGCACACCCGCGCCAGCGGGTCCCGCTCCTCACCCGCCCGGTCGGCCACGGGTCAGTCCTCCGCGGGCTCGCGCAGGGAGGCGAACCCGTCCGCGGCGGCGGCCTGGGCGGCCAGGACGCCGATGACGGTGGCGCCGTTGTGCAGCCTGCCCGCCATGACCAGGGCGACCGCCTCCTCCAGGGGCACCCACTCGGCGACCAGGTCGGCCTCCTCGTGCTCGCGTTCGAAGCCGATCTCCTCGGGCGGCACCACCGACAGGTCCCGGGCCAGGTACACGTGGATGCGCTCGTCGGAGAACCCGGGAGAGGGGAAGAAGTCGGCCAGCTCGTGCCAGAGCCCGGCGCGCAGCCCCGCCTCCTCGACGAGTTCGCGCTGGGCGGTGCGCAGCGGCCCCTCCCCCTCCTCGTCGATGAGCCCGGCGGGCAGCTCCCACAGGGTGTGCCGGGTGGCGTGGCGGTACTGGCGCTGGAGCAGCACCCGGCCGTCGGCGTCCAGGGCCAGGGCCGCGGCGGCGCCGGGGTGCTCCATGTAGTCGCGGGCGGCCACGGTCGTGCCCTCGCCGTCGCTGCCGACCATGCGCACCCAGTCCGTACGCATGCCGCACTTGGCGCTGCGGAAGCGTTCCTCGGACCGCTCCACCGGCCACGACTCGGGGGCGTCCGCGACCTTCGCGTCCGCCCCCGTGGGAAGGGCCGGGTCGGTGTCACTGGGCATGGGTTCTCGCCTCTCAGGCCTCGTGCCCCGCCCGGCCCCTCGGATCAGGAGTTGTGGTACTCCAGGGCCGCCGAGACCAGACCGCGGAAGAGCGGGTTGGCCTTGGTCGGGCGGGAGCGCAGCTCCGGGTGCGCCTGCGTCGCGACGAAGAACGGGTGGGCGTCCCGGGGCAGTTCGACGTACTCCACCAGCTTGCCATCCGGGGAGAGCCCGGAGAACACCAGGCCCGCCTCCTCCAGCCTCGCGCGGTAGGCGTTGTTGACCTCGAAGCGGTGGCGGTGCCGTTCGGAGGCCTCGGCGCTGCCGTCGTAGAGCTCGCGCACCACGGTGCCCTCGCCCAGCGCGGCCGGGTACATGCCCAGGCGCATGGTGCCGCCCATGTCGCGCTCCCCGGCGACGACGTCGGTCTGGTCGGCCATGGTGGCGATGACCGGGTCGGCGGCCTTGTCGTCGAACTCGGTGCTGTTGGCGCCCTCCAGCCCGAGCACGTCGCGGGCGTACTCGATGACGACGGCCTGCAGGCCCAGGCAGATGCCCAGCAGCGGCACACCGTTCTCACGGGCGTAGCGGATGGCGCCGATCTTGCCCTCGATGCCGCGCACGCCGAAGCCGCCGGGGATGAGGATGCCGTCCGCGCCGTCCAGCTCCGAGGCGGCGCCGGAGGGGCTGGCGCAGTTGTCGCTGGCCACCCAGCGGATGTTGACGCGGGTGTCGGTGGCGAAACCGCCCGCGCGCAGCGCCTCGCTGACCGACAGGTAGGCGTCGGGCAGGTCGATGTACTTGCCGACCAGGGCGATGGTGACCTCGTGGTCGGGCTGGTGCACGCGGCGCAGCAGCTCGTCCCACTCGGTCCAGTCCACGTCCCGGAAGGGCATGCCCAAGCGGCGCACGACGTAGGCGTCCAGGCCCTCGCGGTGCAGGACCTTGGGGATGTCGTAGATCGAGGGAGCGTCGGGGGTGGAGACCACCCCGGCCTCGTCCACGTCGCACATGAGGCTGATCTTGGACTTCAGGCTCTGCGTGATGGGGCGGTCCGAGCGGCACACGATGGCGTCGGGCTGGATGCCGATGCTGCGCAGGGCGGCCACGGAGTGCTGGGTGGGCTTGGTCTTCATCTCGCCGGACGGGCCGAGGAAGGGGATGAGGGACACGTGCAGGAAGAAGCAGTTGTCCCGGCCGATCTCGTGGCGGATCTGGCGGACCGCCTCCAGGAAGGGCTGCGACTCGATGTCGCCGACCGTGCCGCCGATCTCGGTGATGACGATGTCGACGTCGGGGGCGTCCATCGCGTAGATGCGCGCCTTGATCTCGTTGGTGATGTGCGGGATGACCTGCACGGTGTCGCCGAGGTAGGCGCCCTGGCGCTCCTTGGCGATGACGCTGGAGTAGATCTGGCCGGTGGTGACGTTGGCCGTGGCGGACAGCTCGGTGTCCAGGAAGCGCTCGTAGTGGCCGACGTCCAGGTCGGTCTCGGCCCCGTCGTCGGTGACGAAGACCTCGCCGTGCTGGAAGGGGTTCATCGTCCCCGGGTCGACGTTGAGGTAGGGGTCGAGCTTTTGCATGGTGACCCGCAGGCCGCGCGACTTCAGGAGTCGTCCCAGGCTGGAAGCGGTCAGGCCTTTACCGAGACTGGAGGCGACGCCGCCGGTAACGAAAAGGTGCTTGGTACTCGCGGCGGATGCCAAAGTGGTGCTCCCGTGGGTTGAGTGGCTACGGCGGGCTCGGATCGGGCTGAGCGGCCGTGCGGCGGTCCGGTTGCGGGCGGTTGGTTTCGTCGCTCCGGCCGCCGGACTCCACGGGGCACCAGGATAACAGGCACCCCGGATGTCCACACCCGGGGACACCGCCGTACACCCCCGGGTTCCCTCACGTCACCAGCGTGATCGCCTTGCCCGCAGCGGTTCGGGGCGCGCGGCGGCGCGCGGAAACCGTTCGTGCGCCCCGGGGTCCAGGGCCTTGGACTGCGGGGGCCGGGCGACGAACACCACACCGGAGCCTCAGGCCGGGAACGCCCCGGCGCGGCCCAGGTAGGCGGGCGGCTGCTTGCCCAGGCGCTCGCCCATCCACCCGCCCAGGGCGGCGGCCCCGGAGAGGCTGACCCCGGTGTGCAGGCCGCTGCGGTGCAGCGCGTACAGCAGGTCCTCGGTAGCGATGTTGCCGGTGGCGGCGGGGGCGAACGGGCAACCGCCGAAGCCGCCCAGGCTGGAGTCGAGCACCCGCACGCCCGCGTCCACGGCCGCGAGCGCGTTCGCGTAACCGGTGTTGCGGGTGTTGTGAAAGTGACAGCGCAGCGCGCGTCCGCCCGCGACCTCGCCGACGGCGGCCACGAGTGCGGTCACCTGGCGGGGCACGCCCACGCCGATGGTGTCGGCCAGGGCGATCTCCACCGCACCGGTGTCGGCGATGCGCCGGACCACCTCCACCACGCGCTCGGGCGCCACCTCGCCGTCGAAGGGGCAGCCGAACGCGGTGGAGACGGTCACGCTCAGCGGAATGCCCGTGCCCTCCAGCGCGGCGTCGATGTCGGCCAGGGTGCCGAGCATCTCCTCGACGGTGCACCCCTGGTTGCGGACGCAGAACCCGTCGGTGGCGGGCACCGCGACGTTGACCTCGGACACCCGCGCGGCCACCGCGCGGTCCAGGCCGCGCCGGTTGAGGACCAGCCCGATGTGGGAGACCCCCGGCGCGCGCGTGACACCCGCCATGACCTCCTCGGCCCCGGCCATCTGGGGGACGCGCCTGGGGTTGACGAAGCTGACCGCCTCGATCCGGCGCACCCCGGCGGCCACCGCGCGGTCGATCAGTTCGATGCGGTCCTCGACCGGGAGGGTCCTCGCCTCGTTCTGGAGGCCGTCGCGCGGCCCCACCTCGACGATCTCGACGTGCTCCGCGCCCTCGGGCCCGCTGTCGCTGGCAGCCATCGTCCGTCCCCTTCCACGCGCCGTTGCGTCAGCGCACAGGGTAGTGGAGCGCCCGTCGGCGGGCCCGCACCGGGCCGCGCCCCCGTCGTCCACAGGCACCGGAACGCCGCTGGCGCGGGACGGGGGGAGCGCGGTCTACTGGATACCGGGGGGCCACCCCGGCCCCCGGCTTCGTGCTGCCCGGATCAGCGCAGGGCGAGCGCGGGGCGGACCTCCCAGGTCGTCCACACCGGGCGGTACCCCATGCGGTGCCAGAACGGCCCCGACAGCGGGTTCATCGCCGCGTAGTTGAGCACGGAGACGCCCACTCCGTGGCTGTCCAGCGCCTGGTGCGCCTGGCCCACCAGCGCCGTACCGATCCCGCTGCCGCGCTCCGCGGCGGTCACCACGCCGTAGCCGATGTGCGCGATCGGGCGCGCGTTGACCAGCGACTTGGCCCAGCGCGAACGCTCGGGCGGGGAGACCCACAGCAGGCCCACCGCGCGACCGCGCCGCTCGGCCAGCCAGATCCAGGACCGGGAGCGGTTCAGCGCCCGGGCCGCCACCTCACGGGTCTGCTCGGCGGTGTCGGGTTGCAGGAACACCCCGCCGAAGTGCTGCTCGTAGCGGTGCTCCTCCATCAGCAGACCGACCACCTGGGTCAGGTCGCTGCGGTCGGCCAGCCGGATGGTCACGTCGCGCGGCGGCAGCGACGGGGGCACGCCGCGGCGGCGCTGGCGGGCGGCCAGCACGGTGTAGGGCTGCAGACCGTGGCGCTGGAGCGGGATGATGCCGCACACGTCGCGGGCGGGCCAGCTCACCAGGGCCGCCGACTCCGAGCCGGTGCCGGTAGGCAGGTCCTCCAGCTGGTCGCGCCAGCTGGTCAGCAGCGAGTCCAGGGCGCGGCCGGGGTCGGGTCCGCCCACGATGGGGGTGAGCCAGTGCTGGTCGGGCACGCCCCATATCCGGCCGACCTCGCCCGGCTGGTACCAGGTGTAGTGCATGGTTCCGGCGGCGACGGCACGGCCGTCCTCGTCGCTGACGGTCAGGAGGGGGTAGGAGCCCGGAGCGAAGTTGACCGGTTCGGGCAACAGCGAATCCACGGCCGCCCAGCGCTGGGCGGCCGAACTCACCAACGGGTCCAGGCCGACGTCGCCCCCGGGCGACTCATCATGCCGCACCCGTGCGACATAACCGCTCATCCACCCCTCCCCTAGCGGGTCCTCACGTCGAACGCGCGCCCTCGGAACGGCTCCGGCAGGGCGCGTGCGCCGCCCCTGGGCCGTCGTGCCGCCCCGGCGGGACAGGCCACACCGCGGGCGGAACGAAACGACCGTACCGCCTCAGAACCGATCAGGAGGACGAAACAGCCAACTGCAACCAAGAATTCACTGCGCGTCGCCGCGCCCGCTCGGCCCCGGCGTCCCGCGCCGCTTCCCCGCGCGCGCACGGACGCGCACCACCGTAACGGATCGAAGGTCACTCTCGGGTGCCGGGGCGGTCAACGCCCCGACACGGATCCCCCCGCGCGGGCCTCCCGGCGCGCGGCGCCCGCGGGATCACCGCTGCGCGGTGCCGCCCTCGGCCACGGTGGTGTTGCGCCCGTGGTTGATCACCTCGGGCTCGCCGGAGGCGAAGGAGATCCTGTTGTCCACGCCGACCAGCACGATCTTGTCCGCCGAGCCCACGTCGACGGTGGACCCGCGACCGGTGGCGCGCACCAGCCCGCAGTCTCCGTGCAGCACGACGACGGCGTCGTCCGCGGTGACCACGACCTCGCGCTCCCCGCAGTCCTCGCTCACCTCGGCGCCGTCGTCGACGACGATGAGCACGTCCTCGGTGCTGACGTTGTGCTTGGGCATGTCGGGCTCGCCCCCGTCGGAGGCGCCCTCGGTGCCCGGGGCGCCGTTGGGCGGCTCGACGTCCTCGTGCCCGAAGGCCAGACCACAGCCGGGAAGGAGGCCGGTGATCAGCAGGCCGCCACCCGCGGCCACGAGAAGCCGAACTCTCATGTTCTCCCCCACAACCGGATAACCGGCAATTGCGACATACGGCTTGCGCGAAGCCAAGAGTATGTCACGCGGAGGTAACTGTGCGACCTCACCGTTCTCAAAAAGTTTCTGTTTCGAGATGTGAGTGCCGCCCCGATCCCGGTGTTCCCAGAGCTGGAAACGTTAATCCACAGGCACTCGCGTCACTTCACCCCGGCCGCGTCCATGCCGCGGAGCTCACGTTTGAGTTCGCCGATCTCGTCGCGCAACCGGGCCGCCAGCTCGAACTGGAGGTCGGTGGCCGCCTGGTGCATCTGCTCGCTCAGCTGCTCGATGAGCCCGGCCAGCTCCGCGCGCGGCATGGCGGACACGTCCGCCGAACGCTCGCCCAGCGCGGGTACTGGCGCCCGGCCGCCCCTGCCCCCCGAACTGCGGTACCCGGTGGCCATGAGCTCCTCGGTGTCCACGTCCTCGCGGTTGAGCGTGTCCAGGATGTCGGCGATCTGCTTGCGCAGCGGCGTGGGGTCGATCCCGTGCTCGGCGTTGTAGGCCAGCTGCTTGTCCCGGCGCCGGTTGGTCTCGTCGATGGCCGCCCGCATGGAGTCGGTGACGTTGTCGGCGTACATGTGCACCTGGCCCGCGACGTTGCGCGCCGCGCGCCCGATCGTCTGGATCAGCGAGGTCTCCGAGCGCAGGAAGCCCTCCTTGTCCGCGTCCAGGATCGCCACCAGCGACACCTCGGGCAGGTCCAGGCCCTCGCGCAGCAGGTTGATGCCCACCAGCACGTCGAACTCGCCCACCCGAAGCTCGCGCAGCAGCTCCACGCGGCGCAGCGTGTCCACCTCGCTGTGCAGGTAGCGCACCCGGATGCCGAGTTCGGTGAAGTAGTCGGTGAGGTCCTCGGACATCTTCTTGGTGAGCGTGGTGACCAGTACCCGCTCGTCGCGCTCGGCGCGCACCCGGATCTCGTGGACCAGGTCGTCGATCTGCCCGTCGGTCGGCTTGACCAGCACCTCGGGGTCCACCAGCCCGGTGGGACGGATGACCTGCTCGACCACCTCCCCGCCGCCCTGGCGCAGCTCGTAACGGCCCGGCGTCGCCGACAGGTAGACGCTCTGCCCGATGCGCTCGGTGAACTCCTCCCACTTCAGCGGCCGGTTGTCCAGCGCCGAGGGGAGCCGGAACCCGTGCTCGACCAGGGTGCGCTTGCGCGCGGCGTCGCCCTCGTACATCGCGCCGATCTGCGGGACGGTCACGTGGGACTCGTCCAGCACCAGCAGGAAGTCCTCGGGGAAGTAGTCCAGGAGCGTGTTGGGCGGGCTGCCCGGCTCACGGCCGTCGAAGTGCCGGGAGTAGTTCTCGATGCCCGAGCAGGTGCCCAGCTGGCGCATCATCTCCAGGTCGTGGGTGGTGCGCATGCGCAGGCGCTGCGCCTCCAGCAGCTTGCCCTGGGCCTCCAGCTCGGCCAGCCGCTCGCCCAGTTCCGCCTCGATGGTGGCGATCGCCCGCTCGGTGCGCTCCTCGCCGGCCACGTAGTGCGAGGCGGGGAAGATGAACATCTCCCGGCTCTCGCCCAGCACCTCGCCGGTGAGCGGGTGCAGGGTCAGCAGGCGCTCGACCTCGTCACCGAACATCTCGATGCGGATCGCCAGCTCCTCGTAGACCGGGATGATCTCGATGGTGTCGCCCCGCACCCGGAACGTGCCTCGCGTGAACGCGGTGTCGTTGCGGGAGTACTGCATCTCCACCAGGCGGCGCAGCAGGTCGTCGCGGTCGACCTCCATGCCCACCGCCAGCTGCGCCATCCGGTCCACGTACTCCTGCGGGGTGCCCAGACCGTAGATGCACGAGACCGAGGCGACCACGATCGTGTCCCGGCGCGTGAGCAGCGAGTTGGTGGCCGAGTGGCGCAGCCGCTCGACCTCGTCGTTGATGGAGGAGTCCTTCTCGATGAAGGTGTCGCTCTGCGGGACGTAGGCCTCGGGCTGGTAGTAGTCGTAGTACGACACGAAGTACTCGACGGCGTTGTTGGGCAGCATCTGGCGCAGCTCGTTGGCGAACTGCGCCGCCAGGGTCTTGTTGGGCTGCATCACCAGGGTGGGCCGCTGGAGCTGCTCCACCGTCCACGCCACGGTCGCCGTCTTGCCGGTGCCGGTCGCGCCGAGCAGCACCGTGTGCGGCTCCCCGTCCCGCACCCTCCTGCTGATCTCGGCGATCGCGCCCGGCTGGTCCCCCGCCGGGGTCATCTCCGAGATCACCTCGAAGGGCGCCTCGCTGCGTTTGATGTCGCTGACCGGTCGCACGTCGCCTCTTCTCCCGTCGAAGGCGGGCCGCCCCCGCTGCCCGCGTGTCCCTCACCCCTAACGCTACAGAGCCCCTAGGACATCCCTTCCCGGCCGAGGGCGCGGAGTTACCATCGAGACCAGCGCTCTGCGTCCGAAGCGAGGTGGCAGCCGTGTCACACCCCTCCAGACCGACCTTCGACCCGGGCCTCCCCCCACGCGCGGTCGCGCGTATGAAGGCCCATCCCGAGAGACTGCTCCCGGCCGCGGCCCGTCCTCGGCGCGTGCCCACCTGGCGCCAGGGCGCCGCGGTCACGGCCGCGGGGTGCACCACCCTGGCCGCCGTCGCCCTGCTCTCCCCGGCCGCGGTAGCCGTCCTGGTGGCGCTGCTCTGTCTGGGGACGACCGCGGCCGTCCTCGGCCTGGCCTTGCTCAGGGGCTCCTTCACCGACGACTGGGCCGACCTGGTCATGCACGCCTTCTGGGCCCTGCCCGCCTCCACCGTGGGCGTCCTGGGCGCCCGGATGCTGCTCGACCAGGCGCTCGGGCCGGTCGGCGCCGCCGTCCCCGGCGACCCCGCGACCGCCGCCCTCTACCTGGCCGCCGCCGCGGGCGGCGCCGGGGCCATCCTGCGGCCCGGCATGGTAGCCCGCCTGGCCTCGGAGTACGCCGACCGGTACGTGCTGCCCCAGGACTTCGGCCGCACCCACGGCTACGCCTCCCGCACCGAGGAGCCCGAGGCCCACCTGTTCGCCGCGCTCCAGCAGGCCACCGACCGGGTGGAGGAGGGCGTGCGGGTGCTCGGCGACTCCTTCGACGCCGCCCAGACCCTGCCGCTGCTGCGCGAGGAGGAGTGGAAGCTGGCCCAGGAGCTGCTGAGGCTGCGCTCCCTGCGCAGGGAACTGCTGGTGCGCAGGCGCGAGGCCGTGTCCGAACAGGTCACCCGGGCCCTGCAACCGCAGGAGGAGGCGGTGGCCCGCGCCACCGAGGCGCTCGACGGACGGGTCGGGGTGCTGACCGGTTACGGCGACCGGGTGCACGCGGCGGTGACCGCGCACCGCGAGTGGGAGCAGTGCCAGGAGATCGCCGACCGCGCCGGGGACTACGCCGACCTGGCCCTGTTCTCCGCGCAGGAGCGGGTGCGCCCCCAGGAGATCGACGACAGCCTCCTCAGTGTGGAGGCCGCGCACTCGGTCCGCGAGGAGCTGGTGCGCGAGGCCGTGGCCGCCGGGTCGTCCCTGTCCGAGGTCCTGCACCGCGACCGCGGACGGGAGTGACGGGCGATGCGGCGCCAGGCCGACGGGACCGCGTCGCAGGCGGCCCCGGGCCGATCCGCCGACGCGCGGGCCGGGCGGCGCGGGGACCCGCCGGGCAGGCCGTGGAGGTGGTCGGGGGTGGACGCCGCCGGTCCTCCGGCGGGGTCGGCGAGGGCGCGTTACCGGGCGCGTTCGAGGAGTTCGCGCCAGAGTCCGGCCACCCGCTCCGTCAGCTCCTCGCGGGTGCCGGAGTTGTCCACCACCAGGTCGGCGGCGGCCAGGCGGGTGTCCCGGTCGGCCTGCGCGCGGATGCGGGCCTCCACCTGCTCGCGCGGCATGCCGCGGTTGGCCGTGACCCGCTCCACCCGCACCGCGTCGGGGGCGTCCACCACGACCACCAGGTCGTAGAGCGGTCCCAGGCCGTTCTCCACCAGCAGCGGGACGTCGTAGACCACCACCTCCACGCCGGAGGCCACGGCCTCCTCCATGAGCTGGGCGCTGCGCTCGCCCACCAGGGGGTGCACGATGGCGTTGAGCCTGGTCAGGCTGGCCTCGTCGGCGAAGACGATCTCCCCGAGCCGGGGCCGGTCCAGCCGACCGTCGGGGGTGAGCACCCGATCGCCGAACTCGGCGACGACGGCCTCCAGGCCCGGTGTGCCGGGTTCGACGACCTCCCGGGCGATGGCGTCGGCGTCGACCACGGTGGCGCCGTAGGCGGCCAGTTCGGCCGCGACCGCGCTCTTGCCCGAGCCGATCCCGCCGGTGAGTCCCACTGTGAGCATGTGGGAAACCCTAGACGGCCGCCCGCGTCCGCGTCATGGCGCCCCCGCCTACCGCGCGGCCCGGGCGGCGCCGTCCGCGCGCGCTCCGGCCGGGGTGAGCTCCTTGCGCATGTGCACCATGACCAGGTGCTCGGCGACGCGCTCGCGGGAGGTCTCGGCGTACCCCAGGCCGCGGTAGAGCCGCTGCTGGCCGGTGTCCTGGGCCCCCGCGGACAGGGTGAGCGCGGCCAGGTCGGGGTGGCGCTCGCGCAGGCGGCCCTCCAGGTCGGCGAGCAGCGCCCGCGCGATCCCCCGGCGGCGCAGGTCGGGCACGACCGCCAGGCGGGAGACCACCGCGCTGGTGCCCATCACCCGCGCCCGCACCGAGCCGACCAGTCGGGTTCCGGCGACCGCCTTGAGCATGAGGGTGTCCTCCTGCCCCAGAAGTCTCTCCACCCTCTCCAGGCTCTCGGTGAGGGCCAGCACGAACGGGTCGCCGAAGGCCTGGGCCTCGTCGACGAACGCCGCGCGCTGGAGGGTGAAGACCTCGCCCGCGTCGGCGGGGGCGGCCGGGTGGATGTCGAACACGTCTCCTCCTGAGAGGCCCCTCCGTCGGGGGGCACGCCACGAGCCTAGCCCCCGGCCCCGCCGGTGCCGCGAAACCCGGCCGGGGCCGGGCACGGCGAAGGGCCGCCCCCTCCGGAGAGGGGACGGCCCGAACAGCTTCTCAGCGTGTCCTCGGAGGCTGTTTAGGCCTCGCCACCCGCGAGCTTCTCGCGCAGGGCGGCCAGGGCCTCGTCGGAGGCCAGGGCGCCGCTGGAGGACTCCGAACCGGACGAGCTGCTGCTCTGTCCGCCACCGGTGTAGTCGTCCTCCTCCGCCGGGGCAGGAGCGTTGGCGGCGTCGGCCTCGGCCGCGCGCGCCTCCTCGACCTGCTTGCGGTGCGCCTCGAACCGGGCCTGGGCCTCGGCGTAGCTGCGCTCCCACTCGTCGCGCTGGGCCTCGAAGCCCTCGAGCCACTCGCCGCTGTCCGCGTCGAAGCCCTCGGGGTACTTGTAGTTGCCCTGCTCGTCGTACTCCGCGGCCATGCCGTAGAGGGTGGGGTCGAAGTCCACCTGGTCCGGCGAGACGCTCTCGTTGGCCTGCTTCAGCGAGAGGCTGATGCGGCGGCGGTCGAGGTCGATGTCGATGATCTTGACGAAGATCTCGGTGCCGACCTGGACGACCTGCTCGGGCACCTCGACGTGGCGCTCGGCCAGCTCGGAGATGTGGACCAGGCCCTCGATGCCCTCCTCGACACGCACGAACGCACCGAACGGAACCAGCTTGGTGACCTTGCCGGGGACGACCTGGCCGATCTGGTGGGTCCGGGCGAACTGCTGCCACGGGTCTTCCTGGGTCGCCTTGAGCGACAGGGAGACGCGCTCGCGCTCCATGTCCACGTCGAGAACCTCGACGGTGACCTCCTGGCCGACCTCGACGACCTCGCTCGGGTGGTCGATGTGCTTCCAGGACAGCTCGGAGACGTGCACCAGACCGTCGACGCCGCCCAGGTCCACGAACGCACCGAAGTTGACGATCGAGGAGACCACACCCTTGCGGATCTGGCCCTTCTGGAGGGTGTTGAGGAAGGTCTGGCGGACCTCGGACTGGGTCTGCTCCAGCCAGGCGCGGCGGGACAGGACCACGTTGTTGCGGTTCTTGTCCAGCTCGATGATCTTCGCCTCGAGCTCGCGGCCGACGTAGGGCTGCAGGTCGCGCACACGGCGCATCTCGACCAGGGAGGCGGGCAGGAAGCCGCGCAGACCGATGTCGAGGATGAGGCCGCCCTTGACGACCTCGATGACGGTGCCGGTGACGACGCCGTCCTCCTCCTTGATCTTCTCGATCGTGCCCCAGGCGCGCTCGTACTGGGCGCGCTTCTTGGACAGGATCAGGCGGCCTTCCTTGTCCTCCTTCTGGAGGACGAGGGCCTCGACCTGGTCACCGACGGCAACGACCTCGCCGGGGTCGACGTCGTGCTTGATCGAGAGTTCCCGTGAGGGAATCACACCCTCGGTCTTGTAGCCGATGTCGAGCAAGACCTCGTCTCGATCGACCTTCACGATGGTGCCCTCGACAATGTCACCGTCGTTGAAGTACTTGATGGTCTCGTCGATCGCCGCGAGGAAGGCTTCCTCGGACCCGATGTCGTTGACCGCTACCTGGGGTGTCGAGGTGGCCTCGGTGCTGCTCGTCATGTGTGGGTGGACTCCGGATACGGACAGATTCAGAAAGATGGTCACATCGCGGGTTCGAACCCGTCGATCCGTCGTCCGAGGAGCGGAGCCGAGGCGGCGATGAACCGCCTGGACACCAATCGCCAGGTGCAGGGTGTCGACCGGAGCGGCGCGGTCGCGCCGACCCTCACCGGAGACAGCGGACGCACGCAGGAACCCACAACGCTCCCGCCAGAATATGAGACAAGGGCGTCCTGGTCAATCGGAACCCAGGGCAGCCAACCCGGCGTAGGTCGCAATGGCGGCAATTTACCCGAGCATGGCGGTCAAGATCAACTGGGGGGTAGACCCACGTCCGAACGGGGGTTTCGTCCCCGTGGGACGGTCGCGCCGGCAGTCGGGGGCACCGGAGCGAACCCCGGAGGAAAAAGTGCGAAGGGCCGGTTACGGTCAGTCCGTGGGAGGTTTGGAGCGTGACCGTTTGATGGCGCTCCGTTGCTTCTTGGCGTCCAGGCGGCGCTGCTTGGCCCTGCGGCTCGGACGGGTCGCGCGGCGCTCGCGGGCGGGCGGCGCGATCGCCTCCTCCAGCAGGGCGGCCATCCGCTCCCGGGCCTCGGCCCGGTTGCGCGCCTGCGAGCGGTGGGTCTGCACCGTGACCGTGAGCACGTCCCCGACCAGGCGCCCCCGGAGCCGCTCCAGCGCGCGCTGGCGCCGCGTGCCGCCGAGGCCGGGGCAGGCCGCCACGTCCAACGACAGCGACACCCGGGTGTCGGAGGTGTTGACGTGCTGGCCGCCGGGCCCCGAGGAGCGTGAGAAGCGCCACGTGAGGGCGTCGGCGGGGACGGTGACCGGACCCGCGCTCAGCCCCTCGTCGGCCGTGCTCCGTGTCGTCACCGTCCCCCACCCTTCCGTCGTGCGCGGGCCGCGCGCGGCCCCTGTTCAGTGCGCGGCGTCGTGCCAGTTCTGGCCGCTGCCGACCGAGACGGCCAGCGGCACACGCAGATCATAGGCGGAGCTCATCTCGCGCGCCACGATGTTTTCGACCTCCGCGCGCTCGCCGGGAGCGACCTCCACCACGAGTTCGTCGTGCACCTGGAGCAGGACCCGCGAGGTGAGCCCGCCCTCGGTGAGGGCCGCGTCCACCCGGAGCATGGCCACCTTGATGATGTCGGCGGCCGACCCCTGGATCGGCGCGTTGAGCGCCATCCGCTCGGCCATCTCCCGGCGCTGGCGGTTGTCGCTGGTCAGGTCGGGCAGGTAGCGGCGCCGCCCCAGGATGGTCTCGGTGTAGCCGACCCGGCGGGCCTCCTCGACCACGGCGTTGAGGTAGTCGCGCACCCCGCCGAACTCGGCGAAGTAGTCCTCCATGAGGCGCTTGGACTCCTCCGGCGTGATCCCCAGCTGCTGGGAGAGGCCGTAGGCGCTCAGCCCGTAGGCCAGGCCGTAGCTCATGGCCTTGATCCTGGACCGCGCCTCGCCGTCCACCTGCTCGACCTCGACGTCGAAGATCTGCGCGGCCATCTGCGCGTGGAAGTCGTAGCCGCTGTTGAAGGCGTCGATCAGCGCCTGCTCGCCCGACAGGTGCGCCATGATGCGCAGCTCGATCTGGCTGTAGTCGGCGGTGAGCAGCTCCTCGTAGCCCTCCCCCACGACGAACGCGCGGCGGATGCGCCGCCCCACGTCGGTGCGCACGGGGATGTTCTGGAGGTTGGGGTCGGTGGAGCTCAGGCGCCCGGTCGCCGCCACCGTCTGGTTGAAGGTGGTGTGGATGCGGCCGTCGTCGGCGACGGTCTTGATCAGCCCCTCGACCGTGGTGCGCAGCTTGGTCTGGTCGCGGTGGTGGAGAAGGACCGCGGGCAGCTCGTTGTCGGTCTGGGAGGCCAGCCACGCCAGCGCGTCGGCGTCGGTGGTGTAGCCCGTCTTGATCTTCTTGGTCCTGGGCAGGCCCAGGTCCTCGAACAGCACCTGCTGGAGCTGCTTGGGCGAGCCGAGGTTGAACTCGCGGCCCACGATCTCGTGCGCGCGCTCCACCGCGACCCGGCCCGCCGCGGCGAACTCGCCCTGGAGCTCCTCCAGGTAGGGGCGGTCGACGGCGATCCCCGCGCGTTCCAGGCGCGCCAGCACGTCCACCAGCGGCAGCTCGACCTCGTGCAGCAGGTGGGTGCCGCCGCGCTTGTCGAGTTCGGCGGAGAGCACCCCGGCCAGGTCGCGGGTGGCGCTCGCGCGCACGGCCAGCAGGTGCTGGCGGCCCGAGCCCGCCCCGTCCTCGCCGCCCAGGTCCAGGGTGAGCTGGTCGCCGGAGGAGTCCTCCTCCAGCTCCCGGCCCAGGTACTTGCGGCACAGGTCGGCCAGGTCGAAGCGGCGCTGCCCCGGCTGGACCAGGTAGGCGGCCAGGGCGGTGTCGCTGACCACCCCGCCCAGCTCCCACCCGTGCGCGCCCAGGGCCAGCAGGGCGCCCTTGTACTCGTGCACGGCCTTGGGGCGGCGGGGGTCAGCCAGGAAGTCCGCCAGCGCCTCGGTGTCGGCGGGGTCCAGGGCGGTGGGGTCGACGAACACGGCGTCGCCGGAGGGCACGCTGATCGCCAGCGCGTCCACCCGGCCGGTGCCCTGTCCCCAGGCGCCGTCCAGGGCCAGTCCGGCGGGGGCGGTGGGCGTGAGGGTGTCGGAGGCCGCGTCGTCGGGGGCGGCGTGCGCGGCCAGCCAGGGGGCCAGCTCGCCGGTCCCGGCCACGGTCAGTTCGACGCGGAAGCCCTCGACCGCCTCGGTCCCCGTCTCCCCGGAGCCGTCCTCGGGCAGGCGGACGACGGCGTAGAGGCGCTCGCGCAGGTTGGAGGCGAACTCCAGGTTGTCGAAGAGCGCGTCGATCCCGGTGCGGTCGGCCTCGCCCAGGGCCAGGGCGGTGACCTCCGCGTCCAGCTCCACGTCCGTGGCCAACCGGTTGAGCCGCTGGTTGCGCAGGACGTCGTCCAGGTGGTCGCGGAAGCTCTGCCCCGCCTTGCCGGTGAGCTCGTCGGCGTGGGCGACCAGCTCGTCCAGGGACCCGTACTTGGTGATCCACTTGGCGGCGGTCTTGGGGCCCACGCCCGGCACACCGGGCAGGTTGTCGGCCTTCTCCCCCACCAGCGCGGCCAGGTCGCGGTAGCGCTCGGGGGTGACCCCGTACTTGTCCTCGACCGCCGCGGGGTCCATCCGCCGCAGGTCCGACAGGCTCTTGCCCGGGTACAGGACCGTGCAGGAGTCGGTGACCAGCTGGAAGGCGTCGCGGTCGCCGGAGGCGATGAGCACCTCCATCCCGGCCTCGCCGCCCTGGTGGGCCAGGGTGGCGATGACGTCGTCGGCCTCGAACCCCGGGGCGGACAGGTTGGCGACGCCGATCAGCCGCATCAGGTCCTGGGTGAGCGGCACCTGGGAGGGGAACTCCGGCGGGGTGTCGGAGCGGCCGTCCTTGTACTCGGCGTACTCCTCGTGCCGGAAGGTGGGGCCGGACAGGTCCCAGGCCACCGCGACGTGGGTGGGCTCCTCGTCGCGCAGCAGCTTGACCAGCATCGACGCGAAGCCGTACACGGCGTTGGTCGACTGCCCGGTACTCGTGCCGAACTTGTCCACCGGGAGCGCGAAGAACGCGCGGAAGGCCATCGAGTGGCCGTCCAGGAGGAGGAGCCGGGGGCGCCTGCCGCCGTCGCCGCTCCGGGTTGTCTGGTCGGGGGTCTCTCGCTTGGTCACCACAGGTGAATCCTAGGATGCGACGGAGACACTTCGCGGCCATACCGCGAGGGCAGTGACACGACGGCGTGGACTCCGCCCCGGTCCGGCGCGGCCCGGGCCCGGCCGCGGCGGGGCCCCGAGGAGGCGGAGGGCACATGACGACGGACTCCGAGGCGATGCGGCGGATGCTCGGCACGGGCGCGCTCGCGGGCGGCCTGGGCGAGCGCATGGGCATCGAGGTGACGGAGGCGTCCGCCGAGCGCGTGGTGGGCCGGATGCCGGTGGAGGGCAACGTCCAGCCGTTCGGGCTGCTGCACGGCGGCGCGTCGTGCGTGCTGGCCGAGACCCTGGGGTCGATCGGCGCCACGGCCCACGCCTCCCGGTTCGGCAAGGTCGCGGTCGGTATCGAGATCAACGCCACGCACCACCGCTCGGCCACCGAGGGGCACGTGACCGGTGTGGCCACGCCCGTGCACCTGGGCCGGACGCTGGCCACGTGGGACATCACCATCACCGACGACGGGGGCCGGAAGGTGTGCACCTCCCGGCTCACGTGCATGCTGCGCGAACTGCCGGGGGCGTAGTAGCGGGTCCGGCCTCCGGGGAGTGCTCCGGCGCGTCCGCGGTCGTGTCCCGGAGCCGCTGACGGCGGTTCCGGGGCGGGCACTGCGGGCGGGTCCCTCAGGGGTGGCCGTCCCTTCTGCTCGGCGTATAGCGGTCAAGGGTTTTCTCGTTTTAAGGAAGGACCGCTTCACACCCGCGTGTAGTACGCCTGTGGCTTTCCTCCGGCCCGGCCGCCGCCCTTGACGGCCGGGCCGCGTCATGCCTGATCACCGCGACACTTCGCTACCCCCCGAGCACGGAAAGCTGTGATCTGTACAGAGACGAAACGCCGGATGTCAATGATGACTACAGAGCCATAACAGCCTGACGGCGAGTCGGCACCAACGCCCCTTCCGTCCTTTCCGCGCCAGAACTTTCATGATTAAGCTCCGCTAACGCTCCTGATTAAGTCATGCCACACATCACGGACATTCAGGACGCGCATGCTCATGGCACGGCTGCCCCGCGCAGCACGTGCTTCGCCGGTTGAACGGAGTGACCACGATCATGGCTAGCAAGAAGGTCCTAGGCCTCACTGCCGCAACCGCGGCCCTCGTCCTCGGCCTGACCGCGTGTGGCAGCGACGGGGGAGAGGGAGGCGGCGGCGGTGAGGGCGGTGAAGAGTTCACCTACGGCATCCTCTACCCGCAGACCGGCAACCTCGCCTTCCTCGGCCCGCCCCAGATCACGGCCGCCGAGTACGCGATCTCCGAGATCAACGCCGCGGGCGGCATCCTCGGCACCGAGGTCCCCGCCATCGTCGAGGGCGACGAGGCGGGCGACAACGCCCAGGCCAACGAGGCCGCCAACAACCTCGTCTCCGACCAGGTGAACGCCGTCATCGGCGCCGCGGCCTCCGGCATGACCCAGGCGACCTACGACACCATCACCGGTGCCGAGATCGTCCAGTGCTCGGGCTCCAACACCGCCGCCGAGCTGAGCGAGATCGAGGACAACGGCTACTACTTCCGCACCGCGCCGAGCGACCTGCTCTCCGCGGTCGTGATGGCCCGCACGATGGTCGAGAACGGCAACCAGAACATCGCCATCGTCGCGCGCGCCGACGACTACGGCGGCGGCTACGCGGGCGCCCTCCAGACGGAGCTGGAGAACCTGGGCGCCCAGGTCGTGGTCAACGAGACCTACGACCCGCTGGCCACCACCTTCGACTCGGTCGTCAACAGCGTCACCACCGAGGAGCCGGACGCCGTCGCGCTCATCGCCTTCGAGGAGGGCGCGCAGGTCATCGCCCAGCTCCTGGAGGGCGGCACCGAGGGCGAGCAGCTCTACGTCACCGACGGCCTCAACGACCCGAACCTGGGCGAGACCGTCAGCGCCGACAGCCCCGAGAGCGTCACCGGCATCACCGGTATCGCCCCGAGCGCGGACAACCCCGAGTTCACCGAGGGCCTGACCAGCTTCAACGAGGAGCTGGAGGTCTTCCAGTTCGCCCCGCAGGTCTACGACTGCGTCACCGTGATCGCCCTGGCCGCCGAGGCCGCGGGCAGCGTGAACCCGTCCGAGTACGTCGCCGAGCTGCCCAACGTCAGCCGTCCCGAGGGCACCGAGTGCGGCACCTTCGAGGAGTGCCGCGACCTGCTGGCCGACGGTGAGGAGATCAACTACCAGGGCGTCAGCGGCAACATCGACTTCAACGACAACGGCGACCCGACCGCCGCCACCTTCGAGATCTTCCACTACGGGGAGGACGGCCACGAGATCCTGGCCTACGAGGAGCACTCCCTGGAGGAGTAGCGGCAACGGCTCGTGGCGGCCCCGCCGCACACGGCCCGGTCCCTGACGACACACGCGAAGCGGCGCCCCGGGAGCGGGTTCTCCCGGGGCGCCGCTTCGCGTGTGCGCGCCCCGCGGCACAGGGGCGCGGGACGAGCGGGGGGACCTGGGAGGGGGCGGGGGGCGACCCGCCCCCTCCGTGTCCGACGGGCTCCGGTCCCGGCCGGGGCCCGGCGTCACCGGGGGTTCAGCGGGTCCAGCGGCGGGCGATGTCGGCGGCCAGGGCGCGCAGTTCGTCCGCGGAGCGGGTCATGGCGGCCTCGACCGAGCCCGAGGACTCCACGAGGGAGTAGGTCTCGGTGATCCCGGCGGCGGCCGCCTCGGCGCGGCCGACCTTGACCGCGCCCGCGGTCACCACGCAGGGGACGCCGTGCTTGTTGGCGGCCTGGGCGACGCCGTGGGGCAGCTTGCCGCGCAGGGACTGGGAGTCGAAGGAGCCCTCGCCGGTGATGACCAGGTCGGCCTCCGAGAGGCGCTCGGCCAGGCGCACGGAGTCCAGGACGCGGCTGATGCCCGACTCGACGGTGCCGCCGAGCAGGAGCAGGGCGAAGCCCAGGCCGCCCGCGGCTCCGGCACCGGGGGTGTCGCGGACCTCGCCCCCGGGGTCGACGCGGTCGGCGAAGGCGTTGAGGGCGGCGTCCAGGCGCTGCACCTGGTCGGGGTCGGCGCCCTTCTGGGGCCCGAAGACGGCGCTGGCCCCGTGGATGCCCAGCAGGGGGTTGTCGACGTCGGTGGCGGCGACGATACGGACCCCGGCCACGGCCCGGCGGGCCGCGTCGAGGTCGACGTCCCCGGGGTCGGCCAGGGGGCCGCCGCCGTGGCTCAGGCGGTCGGCGGGGGTGGCGCCCAGGGCGGCCAGGAGACCGGCTCCGGCGTCGTTGGTGGAGCTGCCGCCGAGTCCGACGACGACGGTGCGGGCGCCGGAGCGGACCGCGTGGGCGACCAGCTCGCCGACGCCGCGGGTGGTGGTTCGGCCGGGGTCGCGGTCACCGGAGGGCACCAGGTGCAGGCCGCAGGCCTGGGCGCTCTCCACGTAGGCGGTGTCGCCGTCCAGGAGGTACTCCGCGGTCACGGGCGCGCCGAGGGGGCCGGTCACCTCGGTCCGGTGCACCTCGCCGCCGAGGGCCGTGTGCAGGACCTCGACGAAACCGGGGCCGCCGTCGGAGAGCGGCAGCAGGTCCGTCGTGGCGGAGGGATCGGTCCGGTGCCAGCCGTCGGCGACCGCCTGCGCGGCTTCGAGGGCGGAGAGGGTACCGGCGAACTTGTCAGGAGCGATGAGGATACGCACCGGACCAGTGTGCCAGGCCACATTTCTCCCGGCGCGGGGTACCCCCCGCTGGTCAGAGGCCGGGCGCCCCGTAGACGGGGAACCAGCGGGAGCGGTCCTCCTCCAGGGGCAGGTCGCGGCCGATGGCGGCCTCGGCCTGGAGTTCCAGGGCGTTGTCCCTGCGGCCGCCGTCGCCGACCGGGGCGAAGGGGTAGAAGGTGCCGCGCTTGTAGAGGTAGACCAGCCCCAGCGAGCGCGTGCCGTCGGTGAAGCCGACCAGGGAGCACAGGAGGGAGGGCCCGTAGCCGTTGGCCTCCAGGGTGGAGTTGACGGCGTGCAGGTCGGTCACCAGGCCGGTGATGTCGGGGTCGGCGGACCCGTCCGGGCCCCGGGCCGGGTCGGCCGCACGGACCACCAGCCAGGTGTAGCCGTAGTCGTCGGTGACCTGTTCGACGGGCGTCCCCCCGTCGGCGTCGAGCAGCTCGGTGACGTCGCGTTCCAGGTCGGCGAAGGCGGCGCCCTCGGTGGGTCTGAAGGCGACGGAACCGGTGCCGGTGGGCGTGAAGCCCGCGGCGGCCCGCAGGGTGACCGACGCCGAGGGCAGGCCGAACAGGGCGTCGAGGTCGGGCTGGGCCGGTTCGGAGCGCCCGAACAGCGCTCGCCAGAAGCTCATCGTGGCCGGTCCTCTCTCGTGGTCGTGTCGATTGCGCGCGGACCGGATCGACGCCGTGTCCGCCAGGGCGGATCGGTGCGGCCGCCGCCCCCCTCCCGGGGCGACGGCCCGGCGCGGCCGTCCCCTCCTGCGGCCTCCCCGGACGGGGTCAGCGCCCCTGCCCGAGCTGGCGCGAGATGTCGGACAGCTGCTCCAGCCGCTGCTGCACCGGCGGGTGGGTGGCGACCAGCTGGCTGAAGCTGAACCCCTCGCGGGAGGAGGCCGGGGCGAAGAAGAAGGCGTTGAACGGCTCAGCCTGGCGCAGGTCGCGGGTGGGGATGCGGGACATGTCCCCGGTGATCTTGGTCAGGGCGCTGCCCAGCACGGACGGGCGCCCGGTGAGGTAGGCGGCGGCGCGGTCGGCCGACAGCTCCCGGTAGCGCGACAGCGCCCGGGTGAGCAGGAAGCTGAGCGCCCAGGCCACGGCGCTGACGGCCACGACGAGCAGGGCGACCACGGCCGGTGCGGGCCCGTTGTTGTTGTTGCCGCGCGTCGCCCCGGCGAACATCGCGAAGCGCAGCCCGGCCTGGGTGAGGAACCCGGCCACGATGCCGAGGAACCCGGCGACGGTCATCACCATGACGTCGCGGTGGGCGATGTGGGACAGCTCGTGCGCCAGGACCGCCTCCAGCTCGGGGCCGTCGAGGCGGCGCATGAGGCCGGTGGTCACGCACACGACCGCGGACTTCTCGTTGTGCCCGGTGGCGAAGGCGTTGGGCACGTCGGTGTCGGCGATCCCCACGCGGGGCTTGGACATGTCCGCCATGGCGCACAGCCGGTCGATGAGGGCGTGCAGCTCGGGAGCCTGCTCCGGGGAGACCTCCTTGGCGCCCATGGCGAACATGGCGATCCTGTCGGAGGCGAAGTAGCTGAACAGCGCGAACCCGGCGACGATGAGCAGCACCAGCCACACGTTGAGGCCCACGAGGACCAGCCCGACGACGAAGGCCGCGTAGACGAGGACGAGCAGGCCCATGGTCGTCACCATGCGGGTGGTCAGCCCCCGGTCAGGTCTGAACTTGGATCCGGCCATGCCGCAGTCCCCTCCGCCGACGCGTCGACTGTCTCGGAGTGTAGTTCGCCCAGGTGGGAAAGGGTATGAGGTGGTCCGACCGCCGCGTGTTCACCGGCCCCGCCCCGCCCGCTCCCGGCCCCGCCGGCGCGGCCGCCTCGGCGGACCGTCCCCCACGCGCACCGCGGGTCCCCGTGTTCTCCCTTTCCCCTCCACCACGTCCAACGGGCGGGGGTCCCGCCGAGGTTCCTGGACCGGGGGCGACGCACGCCACACGAGGCCTGCCGCAGGCCTGCCGCGTACGCCCCGGACCTGCGCTCCGGGCGGGCGCGTACGCCCCCGGGCACGCGAAAGCCGCCGTGACACGTGGTCACGGCGGCCTGGAAACGCGCGCGCAGGCACCGAGCGCCGCAACGGCCGACCGGGATCCGGCCCGCCGTGCGCACTCACCGGTCCGGGCACACCTGGACGGAGGCGGTGCGCCGGACGGAGGACCCGGTCCTAGCCGGGGATGAGACCGTCGTCCTGGAGCATCTCCCGCACCTCTTCCATGGTGGCGTCGGCGTGGGGGAGGATGAACTGCGAGGGCTCCAGCGCGTCGGGCGGCAGCGGCCGACCGTCCTCGCGGACCCTCTCCAGGAGGTCGTGCAGGGCACGGCGGAACGTGGCCTCGTCGCCCGACTCGATCGCCGACTCCAGCGCGGAGTCGAAGGAGTTGAGCAGCTCCAGGTCGGCGTCGGTGAGGTCGAGCTGACCCTCACCCATGATGCGGACGATCACGCGCCCTCCCGGTTACCGGTGCCGCCGGTGTTACCGGCGCCGTTGCCGCCCTCGATCTGGGGGGTGGAACCGCCGCTGCCCTGGCCGAGCTCCATCTTCATGCGCTCCAGCTCGGCCTCGACGCCGGTGGTGCTGGCCATGCGGTCCAGCTCGCTCTGGATGTCGTCCCTGGCGGTGCCGGTGACGTCGTCGAGCGCGCCGGAGGCGAGCAGCTCGTCCACGGCGCCCGCGCGGGCCTGCATCTCGGCGGTCTTGTCCTCGGCGCGCTGGACGGCCATGCCGACGTCGCCCATCTCCTCGGAGATGCCCGAGAAGGCCTCGCTGATCTGCGTCTGGGCCTGGGCGGCGGTGTAGTTGGCCTTGATGGTCTCCTTGCGCGTGCGGAAGGCGTCCACCTTGGTCTGGAGGCGCTGGGCCGCCATGGTGAGCTTCTGTTCCTCGCCCTGGAGGTTGGCGTGCTGCCCGCGCAGGTCCTCGATCTGCTGGGACAGGCCGGAGCGGCGGGTCAGGGCCTCGCGGGCGAGGTCCTCGCGCCCCTGCGTCAGGGCGGCGCGGCTCTGGTTCTCCAGCTTGCCGGACTGCTGCTCCAGCTGCTGGATCTGGAGCTCGACGCGCTTGCGGGAGGTCGCGACGTCGGCCACACCGCGCCGCACCTTCTGTAGAAGCTCGAGCTGCTTCTGGTACGAGTAGTCGAGCGTTTCCCTTGGGTCCTCGACCGAGTCCAAGGCCTTGTTGGCCTTGGACCTGAAGATCATCGAAAGTCGCTGAAACACGCTCATCGGCGTGGCCGTCCCCTTCTCGGTGCGTACATCGGCTGTTCCCAGCGGGCGCTTTGCCCAACCCTACGCGCTCTGGCCCGCGGTCGCCATAAAGCTATGACCGGCTACCCTGTGGGTGTGTTCCGACGTCGCTCCGCTTCCGCAGCCACGGATCCGGCCTCCGCCGAATCCGCCAGCCCTGAGGCCACTGAGTCCACCCAACCTAAGGGATACACGCCCAAGAAGGGTGTTCCCACCCCAAAGCGCAGGGAATCCGAGCCCAACCCCCGCCGACCGCTCAAGGCGCCCGAGACGCGCAAGGAGGCCTACCAGGCCTACCGGGACCGTCTTGACCGCCAACGCGGCAGGGGCACCGCGAGTTCCGCGATCAAGGGCGTGCCCAAGGACGAGGCCCGCTACTACCGGCAGCAGGACCTCGGCGAGGCCCGGGCGTTCGCCCGCGACTTCGTCGACTCGCGCCGCAGCGCCAGCGAGTTCTTCCTGCCGTTCTCGATCCTGATCATCGCGCTGCTGTTCATCAACATCCCGATGTTCCAGATCGGCGTGGCCTACGTCCTGTGGCCGCTGATGATGGTCACCATCATCGCCGAGGGCGTCATGGTGGGCCGCACGGTCAAGAGGCGCGCCGCCGAGTACTTCCCCGACGACCCCGCCGTCAAGGGCATCGGAATGTACGCGGCCATGCGCCAGCTCCAGTTCCGCCGCCTGCGCCTGCCCAAGCCGCGGCTCAAGGTCCGCGAGGACCCCACGCCCCGCCGCGCGCACTGACGGCTCCCATCACCGCCTCCCCCGACGACGTGAGCCCGGGCCGGTCCCAGCACCGGCCCCTCACTCCCCGCCGAGCCCCCGCTCCCCTCCGGTTGGGAGCGCTTCCACCCGCACGGCGTAGAACCTCGCGAACGGGCACAATCCCCTACTAGAGTGCTCGACATGGAATTTCGGCATCTGGGCAACAGCGGTCTCATGGTCAGCGAGATCGCCTACGGGAACTGGATCACGCACGGATCCCAGGTGGAGGAGGACACGGCCAGGGCCTGTGTCCGCGCGGCGCTGGACGCGGGTATCACCACGTTCGACACCGCCGACGGCTACGCCGGGGGCAGGGCGGAGGAGGTGCTCGGCCGCGCGCTGAAGGGCGAGCGCCGGGACGGGCTGGAGATCTTCTCCAAGGTCTTCTGGCCCACGGGTGAGGGCAAGAACGACCGGGGTCTGTCCCGCAAGCACATCGTCCGCAGCGTGGAGGACTCCCTGCGCCGCCTGGGGACCGACTACCTGGACCTGTACCAGGCCCACCGGTTCGACTACTCCACCCCGCTGGAGGAGACCGTGCGGGCCTTCGAGGACCTGGTCCGCCAGGGCAAGGTCCTCTACGTCGGCGTCTCCGAGTGGCGCGCCGAGGAGATCGAGCAGGCGCTCAAGATCGCCGACGAGATGGGCTTCGACCGCATCGTCTCCAACCAGCCGAAGTACAACATGCTGTGGCGGGTCATCGAGACCGAGGTCGTTCCGCTCTCCGAGCGCGAGGGCGTCGGCCAGATCGTGTGGTCGCCGATCGAGGGCGGCGTCCTGAGCGGCAAGTACAAGCCCGGACAGGAGCTGCCCGCCGGTTCGCGCGCCGCCGACCCCGGCGGCGGCCGCTTCCTGAGCGACCAGATGAAGGACCAGGTCATGCTGGAGCGCGTGCAGCGGCTGGAGCCGCTGGCCGCCGAGGCGGGTCTGACGCTGGCGCAGCTGGCCGTGGCCTGGGTGCTCCAGAACCCGAACGTGTCGGCCGCGATCATCGGCGCCTCCCGCCCCGAGCAGGTGGAGGGCAACGTCAAGGCCGCGGGGGTCAGGCTGGACGCCGAGCTGATGGCGCGGATCGACGAGGTCCTGGGCGACAGCGTCCAGCGCGACCCGGCGCTGACCAGGAGCCCCGAGAACATCCGCGGCTAGCCGCGCCCGGGCGGTGTTCGGCGCCGAGGGCCCGGCCGTCCCCAGGACGGCCGGGCCCTTCCGTGTTCCGGGCACCCCTCCGCGCGGCCCCCGGTGTCGCCCCCGCCCGACCTGGGTAGCTGCCGGTCCGCACGCACGCGGCACGGAGGGGGCTCCATGGACATCGCGCACGTCATCGAGGCGGTGGGCACCGCGGTCGACGTCGCCGGGGTCGGCGTCATCGTCGTCGGGGCCCTGGGCGCGACCGCGCTGTTCCTGTACCGGTGGGTGAGCGGGCACGGGCTGGACGCGGCCTACCGGCCCTACCGGCAGGGGCTGGGCCGGGCGATCCTGCTGGGCCTGGATTCCTCGTCGCCGGGGACATCATCCGCACGGTCGCGGTGTCGCCCACCTTCGCCAGCGTGGGGGTGCTCGCCGGGATCGTCCTCATCCGGACCTTCCTCAGCTTCTCCCTGGAGGTGGAGAACCGCTGGCCGTGGCAGGGCCGCTCCCTCACCGGCACCGGCTGACCCGCCGCCGGAGGCCTTCGCGGCCCCCGGGCGGACGGGCGCTACTCGACGGGCTCCAGGGACATCGCGTAGACCTCCGTGTCTCCGTCGAGCAGGGCGACGCGTCCCACGCCGCCCTCGGCGAGCTCCTGCCAGTTCTCCCCCAGCCAGCTCTCCGCGTCGCCGCGCGAGGTGAACGACTCCGAGGGCAGGTCCTGCCCCAGCGGGTCGGCTCCGTCGGCCTCGAAGTACCGCCAGGTCCACGCCATGTTCGACCGCCCCTTCGTCACGGAGGTCACAGCGCCGGTCACCGTGATCCTGGCCCGAGCTTAACCAAGCCTTGGCGGAGGATGCTGTTTACTTTTTCGGTGCGTATCCGATTTCTCGGGACTGCCGGGCACTCGGGGTGGCCCGCCCCCCAGTGCACCTGTGCCTCCTGCAACAAGGCCCTCTCCGAGCGCCGCCTGCCCCTGCGCGTGACGGTGGACGACCGTTTCCGCGTCCGTGAGGCGGGGGTGGTCGGCCCGGTGCCGCCGGGGTACTCGGTGAGCCCGACCCCCGACGGCGTCCTGGTCGAGGGCCCCGACGGGGGCAGGCTGATGTACGCGCGCACGGGCCCGGGGCCCCTGCCCGGCGTCCCCCCGGCGGAGGCGCGCGCCGAGGGCTCCTCCGGCTACTCCTCCGCCCGCCCCGACCAGCAGGTGGACATGGTCATCGTGGACGCCGCGCAGCGCCCGGAGGTCATCGGCGAGCTGCGCCGCTCGGGGGTGATCGGGGTGACCACGGCCGTCGTCGCGGTCGGCGGCGACCACCGCGTCCGCTCACCCGAGGAGTTCGCCCGCCGGGCCCGGCTGTGGGGCGCCCTGGTGCCGGGCGACGGGCAGGTCCTGTCGTGCCCTCCGGCGGTGTGGCCGGAGTCGCGGCCGCGCGGGCCGCACCGGACCCTGGTGACCGGGGGCGCGCGCTCGGGCAAGTCCACCGAGGCGGAGCTGCGCCTGATGTCGGAGCCGAAGGTGCTGTACGCGGCGACCGGTCCGGAGCCCGACCCGGACGCGGACCCCGACTGGGCCGACCGGGTGGCCCGGCACGTGCGGCGCCGCCCCTGGTGGTGGCGCACCGAGCAGACCACCGACCTGGCCGCGCTGCTCAAGGGCGCCCGGGGCGCGGTCCTGGTGGACTGCCTGGGCACCTGGCTGACCCGGGTGATGGACGGGGCGGGGCTGTGGGAGGACAGCCCGCCGCCCGACGCGGAGGAGGAGGTGGAGGCGGCGGTCCACGGGCTGCTGGACGCCTGGCGTTCCACCCAGGCCTACGTCGTGGCGGTCACCAACGAGGTGGGGTCGGGTGTGGTGCCCGCGACCCGTGCCGGGGGGCTGTTCCGCGACCACCTGGGCCGGTTGAACCAGTGGGTCGGCGCCGAGTCCGAGGACGTGGTGCTGGTGGCAGCGGGCCGCGTCCTGGAGCTGCCGTGAGCGGTGCCGCCGGCCCCCCTCCACGTGACCCCGCGCCGGACGGGCCTCCCCCGGAGGGCTCGTCTTCGGACGGGCCCGTCCCGGGCGGCTCCCCCTCCGTTCCCTCCCGGGCCGCGGACGCGGTCGCGGGAGCCCGGATGGCGCTGGGCACGTTCACCGTGTTCCCGGTGCGCGCGGGGCGGCTGGACCGCCGCGTGGCCGGGTGGGCGATGGTGTGGGCGCCCGTGCTGGGCGCGCTCCTGGGCGGCCTCACCGGCGCGGCGGCCGTGCTCGGGACGGCGGTCGGCCTGTCCGCCGCGCTGGCCGCGCTGCTGGCCGTCGGGCTGGGCGCGCTGCTGACGCGGGGGCTGCACCTGGACGGCCTGGCCGACCTGGCCGACGGGCTGGGCAGCGCGCGTCCCGCCGAGGGCGCCCTGGAGGTGATGCGCCGGTCCGACATCGGTCCGTTCGGCGTGGTCACCCTGGTGATCGTGCTCGCCGCGCAGACCCTGGCCCTGGGCCAGCTGGCGCAGGCCTCGGCCGAGGCGGCGCTGACGGGCGCGGCGACGGCCGGGGCCGCCGGGCGGCTGGCCGTGGCCCTGGCGTGCACCCCGCGCGTGCCCTCGGCGCGGCCCGAGGGCCTGGGGGCGTTCGTGGCGGGGACCGTGCGCCTTCCGGGTGCGCTGCTGGCCGCCGTCCCCGCGCCGCTGGTGTGCCTGGCGGGCTGGGCGCACGCGCCGGGGTTCGCGCTGGCCTGCGCGCTCGCCGTCGCGGCGGGCCTGCTGGCGGCGGGCCTCCTGCTGCGCCGGGCGGTGCGTCGGCTGGGCGGCGTCACGGGCGACGTGCTGGGCGCGCTGTCGGAGACGGCGGTGACGACGGCGCTGGTCGTGGCCGCGGCGGCCGCGGCCCGGCTGTGAGGACCGGCACGGGGATTCACGGCCCCGGTCGGCGGGCCGCGGGGCGTCCCACCAGGCGGTTTCCTACCGACTGGTAATCGACTTGGGGGTGCCCGATGTCGCGATCATCACATTTTTTCACACAGGTTTCACGGTTCTCGCAGGCGGGAAGGCGGAGACCGCCCCGGAGACGGCCCACGACACCCTTCACCGGCGGCCAGAGGCACCCTCGCCGCGCGCGCGGGTCGGACCCGACCCCGCACACCCCCGGCTCCCGCGACCCCCCGCAGCGCCGCGTCAGGGCCCCCGCGGACCCGGGGCGCCGCGTCCCCGCCGGGCGCGCGGGGCGACTAGCATCGGGGACGTGAGCACGTCGTTGTCAGTAAATACGGAGTCCCCCAGTTCGCTCGACGCCGACGCGGTTGTCGTCGGTTACCACTCCGGAGGCGACGCTCCGGAGCCCGCGTCGGGCGCTCATGACGTCGATGCCGCCTTCTCCGGCGGCCTCGCCCAGACCCTGTCGCTCCTGGGAGCGAGCGGCGCCCCCGAGGAGGTGCACACCCTTGCCTCCCTCGGAGCCGTCAAGGCCCCGGTCGTCGTCGCGGTCGGTCTCGGCCCGGCGCCCGCCGAGGGCCCCGTCGACCCCGACATCCTGTCCCGCGCCGCCGGCGTCGCGCTGCGCTCGCTGACCTCGCGCCCCGAGGGCGCGGGCCGCGTCGTCCTGGCCCTGCCCGCCGGGACCGCCGCCGAGGCCGGCGCCGTCGCCCTCGGAGCCCGCCTGGGCGCCTACGGCTTCGACCGGTACCGCACCGCCGCCAAGGACAAGCGCGCCGCCGAGCTGGTCCTGGCCAGCTCCGCCGGGGACGCCCGGGAGGCCGCCGAGCGCGCCGCCGTCCTGGCCGAGGCCGTCAACCTCACCCGCGACCTGGTCAACACCGCACCGGCCGACCTGGCGCCCGAGGACCTGGCCACCACCGCCCAGGAGATCGCCCAGCAGTCCGGCCTGCGCGTCGAGGTCCTGGACGAGGCCGCCCTGTCCGAGGGCGGGTACGGCGGTCTGATCGGCGTCGGCCAGGGCTCGGCCAACCCGCCCCGCCTGGTCCGCCTGGCCCACAGCCACCCCGAGGCCACCAAGACCGTCGCCTTCGTCGGCAAGGGCATCACGTTCGACTCCGGCGGCCTGTCCCTCAAGCCCGCGGGCTCGATGGACTGGATGAAGTCCGACATGGCGGGCGCCGCCTCCGTGCTGGCCGCCATGCGCGCCATCGCCGCCCTGAACCTGCGCGTCAACGCCGTCGGCTACCTGGCCGTGGCCGAGAACATGCCCAGCGGCACCGCCCAGCGCCCCTCCGACGTGCTGACCATCTACGGCGGCAAGACCGTCGAGGTGCTCAACACCGACGCCGAGGGCCGCCTGGTCATGGCCGACGCCCTCGTGCGGGCGCAGGAGGACGCGCCCGACCTGGTCGTGGACATCGCCACCCTGACCGGCGCCCAGCTGGTCGCGCTCGGCACCCGGGTGTTCGCGGTCATGTCCAACGACGACGAGGCGCGCGACCGGATCGTCGCCGCGGCCGCCGAGGCGGGCGAGGCCTCCTGGCCGATGCCCCTGCCCGAGGAGCTGCGCGCGGGCCTGGACTCCGCGGTCGCCGACATCGCCAACGTGGCGGGCGAGCGCTGGGGCGGCATGCTCTCCGCGGGCGTCTTCCTCAAGGAGTTCATCGAGGAGGGCGTCACGTGGGCGCACCTCGACATCGCCGGTCCGTCCTTCAACCAGGGCGGACCGCACGGCTACACCCCGAAGGGCGGCACCGGCGCGGGCACCCGCACCCTGGTCCGCATCGCCGAGGAGTACGCCGGATAGCACCCGCCCAGGGGGGCGGCCTCCCCGAGCCGGAGCGCCGCCCCTCCCGGCCACCGCGGCCGCGCACACCCTCCCTCCGCCCACGCGGGGCCCGGCCGCGGCCACCACCCATCACCAGCCACAACAAGGAGTTCGTTCCCGTGAGTGAGAGCGGCGGCACCTTCGACCTCGTCGTCCTTGGCGGCGGCAGCGGCGGCTACGCGGCGGCACTGCGCGCCGCGGAGCTGGACATGAGCGTCGTCCTGATCGAGAAAGACAAGCTCGGCGGCACCTGCCTGCACCGCGGCTGCATCCCCACCAAGGCCCTGCTGCACTCGGCCGAGGTCGCCGACTCCGCCAAGGAGAGCGAGAACTTCGGGGTCAAGGCCACGTTCGAGGGCATCGACATCCAGGCCGTGCACACCTACAAGGACAAGGTGATTGGCGGCCTGTTCAAGGGCCTGACCGGCCTGGTCAAGTCGCGCAAGATCACCGTCGTCGAGGGCGAGGGCAAGCTCACCGGCAAGGACGAGGTCACCGTCGACGGCGCCGTCTACAAGGGCCGCAACATCCTGCTGGCCACCGGTTCCAAGCCCAAGACCCTCGGGCTGGACATCGACGGCGAGAAGGTCATGACCAGCGACCAGGCCCTCGACCTGGACCGCGTGCCCGAGTCGGTCATCGTCCTGGGCGGCGGCGTGATCGGCGTGGAGTTCGCCAGCGTGTGGCGCTCCTACGGCGCCGACGTCACCATCGTCGAGGCCCTGCCGCACCTGGTGCCGGTGGAGGAGGAGTCCAGCTCCAAGCTGCTGGAGCGCGCCTTCCGCAAGCGCAAGATCAAGTACGAGCTGGGCACCCCGTTCGAGTCGGTCAAGACCACCGACTCCGGCGTCACCGTCACCCTCAAGGGGGGCAAGACCCTGGAGGCCGAGGTCCTGCTGGTGGCCATCGGCCGCGGGCCGGTCTCGGAGGGCCTGGGCTACGAGGAGCAGGGCATCACCCTGGACCGCGGCTTCGTCCAGGTGGACGAGAACCTGCACACCGGCGTGGGCAACGTCTACGCCGTGGGCGACCTCATCCCCACCCTCCAGCTCGCCCACGTCGGCTTCGCCGAGGGCATCTTCGTCGCCGAGCACATCGCCGGGCAGAACCCGCCCGCGATCGACTACGACGGCGTCCCCCGCGTCACCTACTGCGAGCCCGAAGTCGCGTCCGTGGGCCTGACCACCAAGGTCGCCAAGGAGCGCGGACACGACGTCGTGGAGATGAACTACAGCCTCGCGGGCAACGGCAAGAGCCAGATCCTGCAGACGCAGGGCGCGGTGAAGGTCATCGCCGAGAAGGACGGCCCCGTACTGGGCGTCCACATGGTCGGCAGCCGCGTCGGCGAGCTGATCGCCGAGGGGCAGCTGATCTACAACTGGGAGGCCCTGCCCTCCGAGGTGGCCCAGCTGATCCACCCGCACCCGAGCCAGTCCGAGGCGCTGGGCGAGGCGCACCTCGCGCTGGCGGGCAAGCCGCTGCACGTCCACGACTGACCGCACCACCGGGGGCGGGCCGCGAGGGCCCGCCCCCGCACACATCCGCGCTGCCCATCAAGGGGTTGGGCAGAGACCGCGCCCAGATCCAACGAGGAAACCCATGCCGACTTCCGTTTCCATGCCCGCCCTGGGTGAGAGCGTCACCGAGGGCACCGTCACCCAGTGGCTGAAGAACGTGGGCGACACCGTCGAGGTGGACGAACCGCTCCTGGAGGTCTCCACCGACAAGGTGGACACCGAGATTCCCTCACCCGTCGCGGGCGTACTCACCAAGATCCTCGTCGACGAGGACGAGACCGTGGAGATCGGCGCGGAGATCGCCGTCATCGGCGGTGAGGGCGAGGGCGCCGACGACGAGGGCGGCGCCGAGCCCGCGGCCGAGGAGTCCGCGCAGGAGCCCGAGGAGACCGAGAAGCCCGAGGAGGGGGCCGCCGAGGAGCCCGAGCCGGAGCCCGCCCCCGAGCCCGAGTCCGGGTCCGGCGCGCAGGCCTCGTCCTCCGACCGGGGCCCGACCACGTCGGTGACCATGCCCGCCCTGGGTGAGAGCGTCACCGAGGGCACCGTCACCCAGTGGCTCAAGAGCGTGGGCGACACCGTCGAGGTGGACGAACCGCTCCTGGAGGTCTCCACCGACAAGGTGGACACCGAGATTCCCTCACCCGTCGCGGGCGTACTCACCAAGATCCTCGTCGACGAGGACGAGACCGTGGAGATCGGCGCGGAGATCGCCGTCATCGGCGGCACCGGGGACGAGCCCCCGGCCGTCTCCGAGGGCGCGGCCCCGGCCGAGGCCGAGCCCAAGGCCGAACCGGTGTCGGAGCCCGAGCCCGCCGAGGCCGAGCCCGCCGCGCCCGCCCCGAAGGCCGAGGCCGAGCCCGAGCCCGCCGCGGACCGGGACAAGGACGGCGAGAGCCCGTCCGTGGACATCGGCACCCTCAGCGGCACCGGCCGCGCCTCGGGTACCGACGCCGGGACCGAGGCGTACGTGACCCCGCTGGTGCGCAAGCTCGCCTCCGAGCACGGCGTGAACCTCAGCCGTGTCAAGGGCACCGGCGTGGGCGGCCGCGTCCGCAAGCAGGACGTGCTCAAGGCCGCCGAGGAGCAGAAGGCCGACGCCGCGCGCGCCGCCGCCCCCGCGCCGTCCTCGGCCCCGCGCAAGGGGGCCACCGACACCTCCCTGCGCGGCCGTACCGAGAAGCTCACCCGCCTGCGCCTGTCCATCGCGGACCGGATGGTGGAGTCGCTGCACGTCTCGGCCACGACCACGCAGGTCATCGAGGTGGACGTCACCAAGATCGCCCGCCTGCGCGAGCACTCCGCCGAGCGCTTCGCCGAGCGCGAGGACGTGCGGCTGGACTTCTTCCCGTTCTTCGCGCTGGCCGCGGTGGAGGCCCTGCGCTCCCACCCCAAGCTCAACGCCGTGATCGACAGCGACAAGCAGGAGGTGACCTACCACGACGTGGAGAACCTCGGCGTCTCGGTGGACACCGAGCGCGGTCTGCTGGCCCCCGTGGTCAAGGACGCGGGCAAGCTGGGCCTGGGTGAGCTGGCGCGCAGGCTCAAGGACCTGACCGAGCGCGCCCACACCGGCCAGCTGGGCCCGGACGAGCTGGGCGGCGGCACGTTCACCATCGCCGAGACCGGCTGCACCGGCGCGCTGTTCGGCACGCCGATCATCAACCAGCCACAGGTGGCCATCCTGGGCACCGGCGCGGTCGTCAAGCGCCCCGTCGTGGTCGAGGACACCGCCATGGGCGACGAGGTGATCGCGGTCCGCTCGATGGTGTACCTGTCGCTGGCCCACGACCACCGCCTGATCGACAGCGCCGACGCCGGGCGCTTCCTCCAGAGCGTGAAGGCGCGTCTGGAGGAGGGCGCCTTCGAGGACGACCTGGGCCTGTAGGCCCGGGCCCCGGAGGCCCCCACACCACCCGCCGGGCCGGGTGCCGCGACGGCACCCGGCCCGGCTCGTCCTTTATTGGGGAATGTGTTGTCCGATTTGACCTCAAGACCTGTTGAGGTCCTAGCGTTGACCTGTCCCCTCGGGAGTGTTCCGCGGAGGCTTTCGGATCAGCGAAACGCCCCAAGGAACACGACCCAAGAACCGACGGTGCGCCGCGCGGCTCCCTGAGCCGGTCCGCGCGTGCCCGCCTGACGTGCCCGCTCACGTGTGGGCCGAGACGGCACCAAAGAAGCAAGGACCCACATGGACAACCTTCGGATCGCGGTCATCCTCGGCGGAAACCGCCGGGGCCGCACCGGACCCGCCGTCTCCCGCTGGTTCGTGGACCGGGCCCGGAAGTACCCGGACCCCTCCGTGGCGTTCGACTTCCTCGACGTGGAGGACATCAGCCCGCAGGACGGCCACGGCGGCCCGATGGCCCCGGAGCCGGCGCACACGGTGGAGGCGGCCGACGGGTACATCGTGCTGACCCCGGAGTACAACCACGGCTACCCGGGCGAGCTGAAGAGCGCCATCGACGCCGCGCGCCGTGAGTGGTTCGGCAAGGCGGTGGGCTTCGTCTCCTACGGCGGGATGTCCGGCGGCCTGCGGGCGATCGAGCAGCTGCGGTCGGTCTTCTCGGAGCTGCACACCGCCACGATCCGCGACACGGTCAGCCTGCACAACGCTCAGACGATGTTCGGCCCCGACGGAACCCCGGTGGTGGACATGTCGTCCGCGGAGGCCGCCGTGGAGCGGATGCTGCGCCAGCTGGCGTGGTGGGCGCTGGCCCTGCGGGAGGCCCGGGAGCGGCGCCCCTACCCCGGTTAGGGGGCTGACCTGCTGAGGGAGCCGCGGGCCCCCTGAGGCACGCGGCCCGCGCCTCCTCGGGGCGGCGCGGAGCCCCGCGGCGGGAAAGTGGACGGGGCGGCGCCTCTCGGCACCGCCCCGTCTTTCTACCCCACCAATCACCATCCCCTGATGATCCCCATCATCAAAGGTCTGTGGTCGGGGACGCGGCAGTCAGCCCGACAGCGCGTCGCCCACAGTAGCTCCGCGTTGACGCGGAGTTCCTGTCCCACGTTCAAACTAGAAGACCGAGGGCCCCTCGCGCAGCTCTTTCGAGGAAAAAGCCGAAGAAAAACCGGGCGGGTGTCCTCCGTCGTCCGTTTGGTGTGTCTTCACGCGCGAGGACCGCCCTCCTTCGGGTAGACCCAGGACCATGCGAGTGGCTATCACCGGGGCGACGGGACTCATCGGCAGGGCGCTGGAGGCGTCCCTGCTCGGCGACGGACACACGGTGGTGCGCATGGTGCGCCACCTGCCGCGGGGGCGGCACCACCCGGACGTGGAGGAGGCGGAGTGGCGCCCCGAGCAGGGACGGGTGGACACCGTGGCCCTGCACGAGGCCGACGCCGTGGTGCACCTGGCCGGGGCGCCGGTCGGCCCGGCCCTGTGGACGCGGCACCGGCGCACCCTCATCCGGCGCAGCCGCGTGCGCGGCACCCGCACCCTGTGCCAGGCCCTGGCGGGGATGTCCTCGCCTCCCCCCCGCCTGCTCAGCGCGTCGGGGATGCACTTCTACGGCGACACCGGCGGGCGGGCGGCCACCGAGGACTCCCCGCCGGGCACCGGCTTCCTGGCCGGGGTCTGCCGGGACTGGGAGGAGGCCACCGCCCCGGCCGAGGAGGCGGGCCTGTCGGTGGCGCACATGCGCACCTCGGTGGTGCTCGACCGCTCGGGCGGCATGCTGGGCACGCTGCTGCCGCTGTACCGGGCGGGGCTGGGCGGGCGTCTGGGGTCGGGGCGCCAGTACATGAGCTGGATCGCCATGCGCGACCAGATCGGGGCCGTGCGCTTCCTGCTGGAGCACCCCGAGATCACCGGCCCGGTGAACATGTGCGCGCCCGAGCCGGTGACCAACGCCGAGTTCACCAGGGCGCTGGGCCGCGCCCTGCGGCGCCCCGCCGTCCTGCCGGTCCCGGCTCCGGCGATGCGCGCGGTGCTGGGGGACTTCGCCGAGGAGACCGCGCTGATCGACATGAGGGCCGAGCCCGAACGCCTCACGAAGGCCGGTTATTCCTTCGCGCTGCCCACCGTGGACAGTGCGCTATCCGACATCCTGGCCAGACCCTCACAGTCCACCGGGGCGTAAGGTTGGATGTGTGAGTGATCTCGTTTACGCATGGCTGGGCGACACTCCCGTCCCGTACCACCAGGGCTGGGATCTCCAGAAGCGGCTCCACGAGAGCCGGGTCGCCGATGAGGTGCCCGACACCGTCCTGTTGCTGGAACACGAGCCCGTGTACACCGCAGGAAAGCGCACCGGGAGGTGGGATCGTCCCATCACCGACCCCGGGGCGCCCGTGGTGGACATCGATCGGGGCGGCAAGATCACCTGGCACGGCCCCGGTCAGCTGACGGTGTACCCCATCGTCCGGCTGCCGGACCCCGTCGACGTGATCGCCTACGTCCGGATGCTGGAGGAGGCCATCATCCGCACCATCGCGGAGTACGGCCTGACCGGCACGCGGGTGGAGGGGCGCACCGGGGTGTGGCTGGCCGCCGACCCCGAGCGCGGCCTCATCGAACGCAAGGTGGCCGCCATCGGCTGCCGGATCGCCCGCGGGGTCGGGATGCACGGGCTCGCGTTGAACTGCAACAATGACATGTCGTGGTACGACCGGATCGTCCCGTGCGGAATCACCGACGCCGGAGTCACCTCGCTCTCCGCCGAACTGGGGCGCGACGTGTCCGTGGCCGACGCGCGGCCCCGGATGGAACGCCATCTGGCGGACCTTCTCGGCGCGCGGGAGTACCGCCACACCGACGGCGCGGACCTGCTCTCCGGCGCCACCGCGCGTGGATGACACACCACACCATGAGCCAGTCCCCGCGGGGACGCCGAGCCCCCACGAGGGGAAGGGTCCCCGGCACGGGGCACAGAAGGGAACGGGTTCACGTTGACCATCGCTCCTGAGGGCCGCAGGCTGCTGCGCGTGGAGGCGCGCAACAGCGAGACCCCCATCGAGAAGAAGCCGCCGTGGATCAAGATCAAGGCGCACATGGGGCCCGAGTACACCGAGCTCCACTCCCTGGTCAAGAGCGAGGGCCTGCACACGGTCTGCCAGGAGGCCGGGTGCCCCAACATCTACGAGTGCTGGGAGGACCGCGAGGCGACCTTCCTCATCGGCGGCGACCAGTGCACGCGGCGCTGCGACTTCTGCAACATCGCCACCGGCAAGCCCACCGCCCTGGACCGCATGGAGCCGACCAAGGTCGCCAACTCCGTGAAGACCATGGGCCTGCGCTACGCCACCATCACCGGTGTGGCCCGTGACGACCTGAAGGACGGCGGCGCCTGGCTGTACGCCGAGACCGTCCGCAAGATCCACGAGCTCAACCCGGGCACGGGCGTGGAGCTGCTCATCCCCGACTTCAACGCCGACCCCGACCAGCTGGCCGAGGTGTTCGGCTCGCGTCCGGAGGTGCTGGCGCACAACGTCGAGACGGTGCCGCGGATCTTCAAGCGCATCCGTCCGGGCTTCCGCTACGAGCGCTCCCTCAAGGTGATCACCGAGGCGCGCGCGGACAACCTGGTCACCAAGTCGAACCTGATCCTGGGCATGGGCGAGACCCGTGAGGAGATCAGCGAGGCGATGCGCGACCTGCACGAGGCCGGGTGCGACCTGCTGACCATCACCCAGTACCTGCGCCCCTCCAAGCTGCACCACCCGATCGACCGGTGGGTCAAGCCGGAGGAGTTCGTGGAGCTGGGCCAGGAGGCCGAGGAGATCGGCTTCGCCGGTGTCATGTCCGGGCCGCTGGTGCGCTCCTCCTACCGGGCGGGCCGCCTGTACAAGCAGGCCCGGGAGAAGCGGGACGCCGAGAACGCCTCCCTGGCGAACAACGCGTAACGAACTTTCCACCCGAGTCGTGACCAAGCTGGAACGGTGGCCCGCTGGCCACCGTTCCTCAGTTACGGGCACCCGCACATATCCTGATGTGGGCAGGCGCCCGTCGGTGGCGCCGCGAGGCGCCGCACCCACGACGACCGCGAAGAGGAGGCAAGGCAGCCGAGGGAACTCCTTCCCCGCCGATCCGGCGTCGGCGTGAGCTGCCTGAGAGCACGATGGCGAAAAAGCCCAAGGGTTCACAGAACACGGCCCGAGGCAAGGACGGTGCCGAGAAGCAGCCGGGCCGTCTCAAGCAGATCGGCATGGTCGCCAAGGTCGTCCACCAGCAGAGTCCGCGCAGCATCCCGCTCGCGGTCACGGCGGCGGTGGTCATCCTCGCGGTGTTCGTCGGCATCGGTATCTGGACCGGGTCGTGGATCCTGTGGCCGCTGACCGGTCTGCCGGTCGCCTTCCTGGTGGGCTTCATCATCTTCACCCGCTCCGCGCAGCGCGTGCAGTACAAGATGCTGGACGGACGCCTGGGCGCGGGTATGGCGATCCTGGACAACATGCGCGGCAACTGGGTGGTCGAGCCGGGTGTGGCGGCCAACAAGCAGATGGACGTCGTGCACCGCGTGGTGGGGCGCCCCGGCGTGATCCTGGTAGGCGAGGGCGACCCCGGCCGCCTCAAGCCGCTGATCGCCGGTGAGAAGAAGCGCGTGGCCCGCGTCGCCTACGACACGCCCATCTACGACTTCAAGGTGGGCAACGGCGAGGACCAGGTGCCGGTCTCCAAGCTCCAGCGCACGCTGGTCAGGCTCCCGCGCAACCTGGACAAGGCCGGGACCGCCGAGCTGAACTACCGGCTCAAGGCGCTGCCCGCCAAGATGCAGATGCCCAAGGGGCCCATGCCCAAGAACGCCAAGATGCCCCGGGGCATGCGCGGCCAGATGGGCGGCTGACCCCGGCCGGGGCCGCAGTCGGACGAGGGGGCCGTCGCACCGTCGGGTGCGGCGGCCCCCTCGCGTGTGCCCGGGTCCGGGTCACTCGGGGTCGTAGCTGATCAGGTCGCCCGGCTGGCAGCGGAGTTCGCGGCACAGGGCGGCCAGGGTGGAGAAGCGGATCGCCCTGGCCCGGTCGTTCTTGAGCACCGACAGGTTGACGACGGTGACGCCGACCCGTTCGGCCAGCTGGGTGAGGGTCATACCGCGCTCGGCCAGGAGCTTGTCCAGGTGGACGCGGACGCCGGTGGCCTCCTCGGGCGGCATCAGACGAGCCCCTCGACGTCCTCGCGGAGCCGGGTGCCCCGGCGGAAGACCTCGGCGAGGGCGGCGATGACGAGGCCGACCGCGACCAGCGGGAGGACACCGCCGTCGAGGTCCAGGCTGAGGGAGAACACCACGGTGGCGTCCGTGCCCAGCGCCCGGTGCTCCAGGACGGCGCCGAGGAGGGCCTCCGCGGCCGGGACCGCGAGGGCGCCGGTGACCACCGTCAGGGCGATGGCGTACATGCGACGGACGTTCGCCGGGACGAAGGGGTCTCCCCCGTCCAGGGTCAGGACCATGCGCAGCAGCAGGTAGGCGACCAGTCCCACTGCCAGGGCGGTGAGCAGCGCGGGGGCGACCAGCATGACGCGCTCGGCCGCCGAGGGGTCGTGGAAGGCGATCTCCATGCCGCCCGCCCCCTCCACGGTGACGTCGCCGCGCACGGCGACGTCCGGCGAACGCGGCGCCGTGCCGGAGGGGAGGTCCCGCGTGAGCACGTTGAGGCCCGCGCTGGTGGCGGCGGGGACGAGTCCGGTGCTCCAGGCGAGCAGGAAGAGCCCGTGGACCACCTGGAAGCCCAGGAGGACGACGAGGACGAACCGGAGCAGAGCGGAGTCCGCCCTGGACCAGTCCAGGGCCTTGCGAAGGGACATGACGGCCTTTCTCTTATCGCTTTTCGATATTAATGATAAACGATAAGACCGGATCTGTCACATGGGGCGGCACGCGTCCCTCCGGGGGCACCGGGGAGAGGCCCCGGGGACGGCGAAGGCTCCTCGCGCGCCGCCGGGAGCCCATCCGCCCTCCCTGCGGCCCACTCGTCCGGCGGCGCTCCCGGCGCGAGGCCCCCAGTGCGGCGGGAACCGCCGCCGGACCCAGCCCGGTACAGGCAAAGGGCCCCGCGGGCGCCTGCACGGCGTCCACGGGGCCCGAAGCCCTCCGAAGGGGCTACTCGCAGCTGACCTCGTCCTCGGCGGCGCTGGTGGCGCCCAGACCTGCCAGGGCGTCGCCCCCGCCGCCGCCGGAGCCCCCTCCGCTCGTGGCCAGGCCGTCCCAGTCCTGCGCGCCCATCACCAGCTCCAGCTCCGGACCGAAGTCGGGGACCTCCTCCAGCTGGGCCACGCTGAGCGCCGAGGCCAGCTCCTCGGCCTGCGCGAGCTGGTCGGGGCCGTGGTAGATCGTGGTGACGGCGGGGGTCCGCTCGACCGGGTCGCCCTCACCGGTGACGTTGAACCCCTGCTCGGTGAGCAGCGTCCCGACCTGGCTCGCCAGACCGGTGATGCCCGTGCCGTTGAGCACCCGCACGGACACGTCCGCGGGTTCGACGGCGGGCTCCTCGGCCTCCTCCGAGCCCTCGCCGCCGCCTCCGTCGCCGCCCTCCTCCTCGGGCAGGGCGTCACCGGAGGCGACCGCGGAGAACAGCTCATCGGCGGCGGGCTGCTGGAGGTCCAGCTTCCCGCTGTGGACGGGAGAGTCCACCACGGGGGCGGTGACCATCCGCATCCGCCCCAGATCGACCTCGCGCATCGAGATGGCCAGCTCGGTCATCTGGTCCACGGTGAACCCGTCGTCGGTCACCAGGCTGTCGGTGACCGAGCCCATGAAGTCGTAGAGCGTGGCGGGGCTGGACATGATCTCGCCGCTGGTGACCTTGCGCAGGATGGCGCCCATCATCCGCTGCTGGTTCTCGATCCGGTTCAGGTCGCTGCCCTGCTCCGTGCTGGCCCGGGAGCGGGCCAGGCCCAGCGCCTCCTCGCCGTTGAGGGTCTGCATCCCGGCGTCGAGCGTGATGTGGGCCTTGGGGTCGTCGATCGGCTGGGGGACGCACATCTCCACGCCGCCGATGGAGTCCACGATCTCCTGGAAGCCCGCGAAGTCGACCATCACCATGTGGTCGAGGTGGATGTCGGTGACCGTCTCCACCGTGTTGCCCTGGCAGTCCATCCCGCCGTAGGTCATGGCGTGGTTGAGCTGGTCCACCGTGCCCGCCGTCACCCCGGGGTTCTCGCCGTTGGCCGGGCAGTCGGGCATCGGGACCATCAGGTCGCGGGGCATGTTGACCATCGTCACCCCGCCCTCGTCCACGTTGATGCTCACCACGACCAGCACGTCGGGACGCACGCCGTTGACCACGCTGTACTCGGCGTTGTCCCCCGCGCGCTGGTCGGTGGCCAGCAGCAGGATGTTGTGGATGCCCTCCGCCTGGGCCGGACGGTCACCCCAGGCGTCGGTGTTGACCTCCTCGGTGGCGATGCTGAGGACGTCGCGGTAGCCCGCGTACACGGTGAGACTGGCCGCGATGAGCAGGCCTGTCGCCCCGCACGCCACCCACTGGCCGAGACTCATCTTCCCCGCCAGGGCTGAGGACGCGTTTCTGGGAGCCAAAGGGCACCTGCGATTCGGTATGGGACAAGGGCTGGTCCGGTCGGTGGGGGAGGGCGTACTGCGCGAGCGCTGACACGGACGTAACGGCCGGATGGTACCGGACGGGTACGTACCGTGTCAGATCGGAACCGGCGACCGGGTTCCGGTCACCGGCCCTCAGCAGGCGCTCTCCCGAGCCCCCGCCGCGGTGGTGCCGCCCAGGTCCTCGGTGATGGAGACCTCGGGCCCGGACGAGCCGCCTCCGCCCGCGAAGCCGTTCCAGTCCTGGCCGATGACCAGTTCCAGGGTCTGCGGGAGGTCGGCGACCTCCTCGGTGACCGCGTTCTCCAGCGAACCCGCCAGCAGTTCGGCGGCGGCCGCCTCACCCGGAGCGTAGTAGACGGTGGTCAGCTCGGGGAAGCGCACCGCGGGTTCGCCGATACCGGTGACGTCGTACCCCTCCCCCAGCAGGACGCCCTGGACCTCGTTCGCCAGGCCGGTGACACCGGTGTTGTTGAGGACCTGCACGGAGACGTCGGCGGGGGCGGGGGCCGCGTCGCCGGAGCCCTCCTCCGACTCCTCCCCCTCGTCCTCCGGCTCCTCGTCCTCCAGGTAGGCGCCGGAGTTGATCGCCGCGAACAGCTCGGAGGCGGCGGGCTGGCTCATGGCCAGCCGGTTGGCGTCGGCGGGGTGCTGGCCGTTGGGCACGGTGACGAACTGGATGCGCTCCAGGTCCACCTCGCGCATGGAGATGGCGATGTCGGTCATCGTCTCCACGGTCAGCTCCTCGTCGGTGGTCACCGAGTCGGTGACGGCGCTGAGGAAGTTGGTGATGGTCACCGGGCTGGTCATGACCTCGCTGCTGAGCACCTGGCGCAGCATGGCGCCCATGAACTCCTGCTGGCGGTCGATCCGCGACAGGTCGCTGCCGTCGCCCTGGCCGTAGCGGGAGCGCACGTAGCCCAGCGACTCCTCACCGCTGAGGGTCTGCGTCCCTGCGTCCAGCGTCAGGTGCGCCTTGGGGTCGTCCACCGGCGCGGGGATGCACATCTCCACGCCGCCGATGGCGTCCACCATGTCCTTGAACCCGGTGAAGTCCATCATGACGAAGTGGTCCAGGTGCACGTCGGTGACCTCCTCGACGGTCTGCCACTGGCAGCCCACCCCGCCGAAGGTCATCGCCGAGTTGATCATGCCGCTGTGCGGGCTCATCCCCTCGTAGCCCTCCACGGCCTCGCAGCCGGGCAGGTCCACGACCAGGTCGCGGGGCAGGTTGACCAGCGTGGCCGCGCCGTTGTCCACGTTGATGCTGGCGATGAGCATGGTGTCGGGGCGCTCGCCCTCGGCCTCGCCGTAGTTGGCGTTGTCCCCCGACCGGACGTCGGAGCCGATGATGAGCAGGTTCATCACGCCCTCGACGCTGGTGGGCCGGTCCCAGGCGTCGGTGTCCACCTGCGCGGTGGTGATGTTGCCGACGATGCCCTGGTACCAGCCGTAGCCGCCGAGGCTGGCGATGATGGCCAGGGCGGTGACCACGCAGGCGACCCACTGCCCCGGGGACATGCGCACGGCGTGCATGGCGGCGGACGGAGGGCGGGGGGCGGAGCGTTTTCCAGCCATGCGAACCTTCGGGTGCGGCGGCGTGCGTGGGAGGCGGCCGGGTCCCCCGACGGGGACGGGGCCCACCGGTGGGAACGGGATCCGCGGCGGGGACCGGGTCCCCGCGCGGGGGCCGGACCCGATTCTCCCGCGCGCGAACGCACCCCCGTGGGAGCGGGGGAGTCGAGCGCTCAGGGTTTCGGTCCGTTCCCGGGCCAAGTAATGAACGGATGTTAACAGCAGCTCGCGGGGGCCGCGCCCACGCGCGCGCCGGGCTTCCCCGGTGCCGGGGACCCCCGGTGAGGCCTCAGTAGCGGGTGGCGACCGTCCCGGCGGCCCGGTCGTGCAGCCCGCGGGTGTCGCGGTCGTAGATGACGGCGGGGATGACCAGGCACAGCAGGAGTGTGCGCACCGTCATGGACACGAACCAGGGCCAGGAGCGCTCGCCGGTGGCGGTGATGCCCACGCCGACCAGGCGGCGGCCGACGGTGGTGCCGAAGAGCGTGAGCAGGAGGACGTTCATGACCGCGAAGACGACCAGGGCGGTGTTGCTGACCATCGGGACGGCCTCCGCCTGGCTGGCGGCGTCCGCGCCGACCAGCCCGACGCCGTAGGCCCCCCAGGCGAGCGCGAGGGACAGCATCCAGTCCAGGAGGAGCCCCACCAGGCGGCGCATCACGCCGGGCACCGAACCCGGTCCGCTCTCGGGCAGGCCGAGCCGGTTGCCCCGGTACTGGAAGTCGTCCCCGGACGCCGCGGTGGCGGAGCCCCGGCTCTCGTCGCTCATGGTTTCCACGGTATCCACCCGGCGGGAGGGCCCGTACCCGGGGCGTCGGAGCTGCTGTGACCCCCCGCGCGGGAGATCATGGCGGAGGTCACACCGGGGGCCGTGGCGGGGGCCACAAACGGGGCCGCGCAGCGTCCCTTTTCGGCCCCTACAGGGCGGAATCACCGGGTCAGACCCGGTGGTCTGCGACAACAGCCGGGTCCGTAACATACAGGAAACAATCGAGACATGGCGCGGAAACCACCCGCTCCTAGCTTCGGAGACGAAGCCGGGAGACGGCGCGCGATCCGACGTGTCCGCGATGGGGCGGACCCCGGTCCACCGTCTCAGCCACCTGCACGGAGGTTCGTTTTGTTCAGCAGCGTCGACGAGGTGCTCGCCTATATCCGGGACGAGGACGTCAAGTTCCTCGACGTCCGATTCACGGACCTTTTCGGGGGCGTGAACCACGTTACCCTCCCGACCGAGAACGTCGACGAGTCGACGTTCACCGATGGCCAGATGTTCGACGGCTCGTCGATCCGCGGCTTCCAGGCCATCCACGAGTCCGACATGCTGCTGCTGCCGGACCTGAGCACCGGCGTGCTGGACCCGTTCCGCAAGCACAAGACGCTGAACATGACGTTCTTCGTCCACGACCCGCTGACCCTGGAGTCCTACAGCCGCGACCCGCGCAACGTCGCCCGCAAGGCCGAGGCCTACCTGCGCGGCTCCGGCGTGGCCGACACCGCCTTCTTCGGCCCCGAGGCCGAGTTCTACATCTTCGACGACGTCAAGTTCGAGACCCGGTCCAACACCGGCTACTACGAGATCGACTCGATCGAGGGCGCCTGGAACACCGGTTCGGCCATCGAGGGCGGCAACCGCGGCTACCGTCCCCGCTACAAGGGCGGCTACTTCCCCGTCGAGCCGGTCGACCACTACAGCGACCTGCGCTCGGACATGGTGCAGCAGCTGATCAAGTCGGGCATCGAGGTCGAGCTCCAGCACCACGAGGTCGGCACCGCGGGCCAGGCCGAGATCGGCATCAAGTTCGGCACCCTGCTCCAGCAGGCCGACAAGGTGCAGCTGTACAAGTACATCGTCAAGAACGTCGCCAACGCGGCGGGCAAGACTGCCACCTTCATGCCCAAGCCGCTCTTCGGCGACAACGGCTCGGGCATGCACTGCCACCAGAGCCTGTGGAAGGACGGCGAGCCGCTGTTCTTCGACGAGTCCGGCTACGGCCAGCTCTCGGACACGGCCCGCTACTACATCGGCGGCCTGCTCAAGCACGCCTCGGCGCTGCTGGCCTTCACCAACCCGACGGTGAACTCCTTCCACCGCCTGGTGCCCGGCTACGAGGCCCCGATCAACCTCGTCTACAGCCAGCGCAACCGCTCGGCCTGCATCCGCCTGCCGCTGACCGGCTCCAACCCCAAGGCCAAGCGCATCGAGTTCCGCGTGCCGGACCCGTCGGCCAACCCGTACCTGGCCTTCTCCGCCATGCTGATGGCCGGCATCGACGGCATCAAGAACAAGATCGAGCCGCCGGAGCCCGTGGACAAGGACCTCTACGAGCTGCCCCCGGCGGAGGCCCAGGCCATCAAGACCGTCCCGGCGTCGCTGGACGAGGCCCTGGAGGCCCTGGAGGCCGACCACGAGTTCCTGCTCGAGGGCGGCGTGTTCACCAAGGACCTCATCGAGACCTACGTGGACTTCAAGCGCACCGAGGAGATCGACTCCCTGCGCCTGCGCCCGCACCCGCGCGAGTTCGAGCTCTACTACGACATCTAAGGCGTAGACGGCAGCTCCGGGAGGGCGCGCCGCGCACTCCCCCCATCGGGGCCGGTATCCGTTCGGGTACCGGCCCCGACCCGGCTCCGGGTGCGCGGGACGGTTCGCCCCGGGCGCCGGTGCCCCGAACCGGTTCGGGGCACCGGGCCCGCTCACCGGCCGGACCGTTACCGTTGACACGTGGTGAGGGACGGAACGACGAACATGACGGCAGGCGCGCTCGCCAGGCGCGGTTTCAGCGACAGCACCCGGGCCCTGCGCCTGGTGGAGGAGGCCGGGCTCGACGCCCGGGCCGACACCGAGATCATCGGCTCGCTCGCGGCCGCCCCCGACCCCGACCAGGCGCTCCTCGGGCTGATCCGCGTCCTGGAGTCCGACCCCGACCCCGCCGACCTCCTGGACGCGCTGCGCGAGGACCGGGAGCTGCGGGCCCGGCTGTGCCGGGTGCTGGGCACGAGCACCGCCCTGGCCGACCACCTGGTGCGCCACCCGGGCGACTGGCGGGAGCTGCGGGGCGCCGACGCCGCCCGCTCCCCCGGGCCGGAGGAGGTGCGCCGCGGCCTGTTGCACATCGTGGGCGCCGATCCCCACAGCCCCGCGCCGACCGCCGATCCGGCCGTGGTCGGCGACGGCTCGTCGGAGGACCTGCGGCACGTCCTGCGCGTGGCCTACCGCAGGCGGGTGCTGCGCCTGGCCGGGCGCGACCTGACCGGGCTGTGCACGGTGGACGAGGTCGCCGGGGAACTCGCCGACCTGGCCGCGTCGCTGCTGGACGCGTCGCTGGCGGTGGCCCGCGCCGAGCACCCCGAGGACGCCGCGCTGTGCCGCCTGGCGGTCATCGGCATGGGCAAGTGCGGCGGCCGCGAGCTCAACTACGTCAGCGACGTGGACGTGGTGTTCGTGGCCGAGCCGGCCGTGGCCGGGGATGCGGACGAGGACGCGGGCGCGGGCCCGGGTTCCGGGGAGCCGGTGGACGAGCAGGCGGCGATGCGCGCGGCGACCCGGCTGGCCACCGCGATGATGCGCATCCCCGCCGAGACCGACGCCGAGGGCGCCCTGTGGGAGGTGGATCCGGCGCTGCGCCCCGAGGGCAGGAACGGCCCGCTGGTGCGCCCGCTGTCGGGGCACCGCGCCTACTACGAGCGCTGGGCCAAGACCTGGGAGTTCCAGGCCCTGCTCAAGGCCCGCCCGATCGCCGGGGACGCGGAGCTGGGCCGGGCCTACATGGACCTCATCTCCCCGATGGTGTGGGAGGCGGCGGGCCGCAAGGACTTCGTGGAGGACGTGCAGGCGATGCGCCGCCGGGTGGTGGCGCACATCCCGGCGGGCGAGGCGGAGCGCGAGCTCAAGCTGGGCCCGGGCGGGCTGCGCGACATCGAGTTCTCCGTGCAGCTGCTCCAGCTGGTGCACGGGCGCACCGACGAGCGGCTGCGGTCGGGCAACACCCTGGAGGCGCTGGCCGCGCTGTCGGAGCACGGGTACGTGGGGCGCGGCGACGCGGCGGGGCTGGCGGAGGCCTACCGGTTCCTGCGGCGGCTGGAACACCTGTTGCAGCTGGAGCGGCTGCGGCGCACGCACCTGATGCCCGATCCGGCCGCCGAGGAGGGCCCCGACCAGCTGCGCCGTCTGGGGCGGGCGCTGGGGATGACCGCGAACCCGGTGCGGGAGCTGACCGAAGCGCGCCGCCGGGTGTCGTCGGAGGTGCGGCGCCTGCACGAGAAGCTGTTCTACCGGCCGCTGCTCAACGCGGTGGCCAGGCTGCCGGGCGAGGAGGCGCGGCTGTCGCCGGAGCAGGCCAGGGCCCGCCTGGAGGCGCTGGGGTTCGTCGATCCGGGCGGCGCGCTGCGCCACCTGGAGTCGCTGACCTCGGGGGTCTCGCGCAGGGCGGCGATCCAGCGGACGCTGCTGCCGGTGATGCTGGGCTGGTTCTCCGACGCCCCCGACCCCGACGCGGGCCTGCTGGGCTTCCGGCAGGTGAGCGAGGCCCTGGGCACCACGCCGTGGTACCTGCGCCTGCTGCGCGACGACGTGCGGGTGGCCGAGCGGATGGCGTGGCTGCTGGGGACGAGCCGGTACGTGACGGAGCTGCTGCTGCGCGCCCCGGAGGCGGTGGCGATGTTCGACGACGACGGCGACCTGGTGCGCCGCGACCCGAAGGTGCTGGCCGGGGAGGCGGAGGCGGCGCGGCGCCGGTACGACACGGCCGAGGAGTCGGTGTCGGCGGTGCGCGCGCTGCGCCGCCGCGAGCTGCTGCGCACGGCCGCGGCCGACCTGCTGGAGGTCGCCTCGGTCCAGGACGTGGGCGCGGCGCTGACCGACATCGCCGCGGTGACCATAGAGGCTGCGCTGCGGCTGGCGCAGAACCGGGTGGTGGCGGCGTCGGGGGACGAGCCGCTCACGCGGGTGTGCGTGGTGGCGATGGGCCGGTTCGGCGGCGGTGAGCTGACCTACGCCAGCGACGCGGACGTGATGTACGTGCACGACCCCCTGCCGGGCGTGGACACGGGTGCGGCGACCAAGCAGGCGCTGGCCGTCGTGCGTGAGCTGGCGCGGCTGCTGGAGATGCCCGCGGCCGAGCCGCCGCTGAAGGTGGACACCGACCTGCGCCCGGAGGGCCGCAGCGGCCCGGTGGTGCGCACGCTGGAGTCCTACGCGGCCTACTACGGGCGCTGGTCGCAGGTGTGGGAGAGCCAGGCGCTGCTGCGGGCCAAGCCGGTCGCGGGCGATCCGCAGCTGCGGGAGGCGTTCACGGGGCTGATCGACCCGATCCGGTACCCGGAGGGCGGGATCGACTCCTCGGCGGTGCTGGAGATCCGCAAGCTCAAGGCGCGGATGGAGGCGGAGCGGCTGCCGCGCGGCGCCGACCCGACGCTGCACACCAAGCTGGGCCGGGGCGGGCTGTCGGACGTGGAGTGGGTGGCCCAGCTGATCCAGCTGCGCCACGCGCACGAGTACCCCGACCTGCGGACCACCGGCACCCTGGAGACGCTGGAGGCGGCCGTGGCGCACGGTCTCCTGGACGCGGAGGACGGTGAGGTGCTCAGCCATGCCTGGCGGCTGGCGTCGCGGGTGCGGGGCATGGTGATGCTGGTGCGCGGCCGGGGCGGGGACTCGCTGCCCTCGGACCTGCGGGTGCGGGCGGCTCTGGCGGGGGCGATGGGCTGCCCCGGCGGCGACGGCGAGGACGGGGAGGACGGCGCCGGGGAGGGCGCGGAGTCCGTGCGGGAGGGCCCGGCCGAGCAGTTGACGGAGACCTACCTGCGCGCCACGCGTCGGGCGCGTGCGGTGATGGAGCGCGTCTTCTACGACGACTGAGGATGGTTCCCGACCTGTGGGACGCGGTGCGGTCGGGGACCGGCGCGGTCGGAACGCGGGCACGCCGAGACCGGCGGTCCCTGGGGACCCCCCGCTTTCCAGGAAACCGCGAACGCCCCGGGCCGCGCCAGAGGCTGCCCGCGCCTGTGGACAACCCCCGGGTGGAGGCGGGCCCCTCCCGAGCGGCGCCCCCGCGCCGGAGGAGTCGGACGCGGGGGCGCCGGGGCCGGGGAGTGGCCGGCCCGTGGAGGTGGCTCGCGGCTCCCGGGAGCCCGTCCCGGAAGGGCCGTGCGCGGCGCCCCGGCCGGGGTGCCGCGCACGGGTCAGTCGCGCCAGGTGACGCTGGCGGCGGGGCCGACGCGGTTGGCGCCGGACTCCCACTCGACGTTGCCCGCGCCGTCGATCTTGACCAGCTTCCACTCGGTGTCGGCGCCGATGGGGGCGGTGCCCGACCACACGGGGTAGGTGGACGCGTCGGTGGACAGCTTCACCCCGCTCGGGGGGTTCCAGGACCCCAGCCCGGGGGTGGAGCCGACCACGTACACCTCCTGGCCGTACCAGGTCTCCACGGTGGCGGAGACGTTGACCTCGCCCGGCTCGCCCGGCTCACCGGGGCCGCCGCCCCCGCACTCGGCCGGGTCGTCGCAGGTGCCGCCCACGTGCAGGGCGACGGCCCCGTTCGCGGGGACCCGGGCGCTGATCCGGCCGTCGGCGACGGTGAGGGTCCCGCTCCCGGCGGCGTTGTCGTAGCTGCCGTCGGGCAGGCCGGTGTCGGCGGTCAGGTTCCAGGTGCCGCCGGTCGCGTTGAAGGCGGCGAAGCCGCGGTCGCCCCGGTCGAAGGCGAGCCGGGAGGAGCCGTCGGTGGCGCGCTGGACGACGGGGGTGTCGCCGGTGGCGTTGCGGAAGGCGGCCATCCCGGCGACGGTCGGGTGGCGGTGCTCGCAGACCCACTCGGCGCTGGCGCAGTCGGTGTCGGCGGTGATCCAGCCCGCCGGGTTGCCCGCCGCCTCGCCGACGCTGGGCGGGCCCTGGGTGACGTTGGAGCCGAAGTCGTAGCTGGACATCACCACGGGGCGCCCGTAGGGGTGGGCCAGCATGAACGCCACGGCCAGGTGGTAGCGGTCGCCGTCCTTGAAGGTCAGGGTCGGGTGGTAGCGCTGGGTGTCGTGGTTGTCGACGAAGACGGTGGCCTGCTCGTCGGTGAGCCCGCCGTAGTCCGGCAGCTGGGCCAGGCCGGAGATGTCGCCTCCGGCGAACTTGTTGGAGATGTCGCGCTGGTAGTCGAAGGCGGTCACGCGGCCGTAGGGCGTGTAGGCGGTGTAGGGGATGGTCTGGTCCCCGTAGACCTCGTGGAAGACGTCGGGCTGACCGCCGAAGACCGGGACCTCGTTCAGGTCGGAGAAGATCGCGTCGACGTGGGCCTCGGGGACGTGCTTGGAGGCGTCCACGCGGAAGCCCCCCACGCCCATGTCCACCAGGCCGTTGAGGTAGCGGCGGATCTGCGCGCGCACCTCGGGGTCACCCGTGTCGAGGTCGGACAGGCCGACCAGCTCGCAGTTCTGCACCTCCCACTTGTCGTTCCAGTTGCTGATCTCCCTCCGGCAGGAGCTGAAGTCCTCCCCCGTGCGGGAGGCGGTGCCGTCGCCGAACAGGTCGGGGTACTCGTACTTGGCCCACTCCGTGCCCGCGCTGCCGGTGCCCGAGCCGTCGCCGGTCATGTGGTTGATGATCGCGTCGGCGTAGATCCTCACGCCGTTGTCGGCACAGGTGGAGACCATCGCCTGGAACTCCTCGGCGGTGCCGCGCCGGGTGTTGTCGATGCGGTAGGAGGTCGGCTGGTAGTCCTGCCACCAGGGGTAGTCGCCGCCCTCGGCGAAGGGGATGACCACGTGCTCCTGGGGCGGGGAGACCTGCACCCCGCCGAAGCCGTGGGGGCCGAGGAACTCCTCGCACTCGGTGGCGACGGAGTCCCAGTTCCACTGGAAGAGCTGGACGATGGTCTCGCCGTTGTCGGCGGCCCGGACGTCCTCGGCGGGGGCGGGGGCTGCCGGGACCGGTGTCGTCGGGGTCGGGGCCGCCGGGACGGGGGCGGCCTGCGCGGGGGCGGCCAGCAGGCCGATCCCCATCAGGACCGCCCCGGCGGCGGCGCCGGGTCGGATGGGCTTCATGTGCGCTCCTTGGGGGGAGGTAGCGCGGCGGGGCGGCACTGCCCCGTCCGCTGTTCTCTTGCAGTGTTTGCAAGAGTTTGCGTGAGCGTGACGAAGCTAACAGACCGGAACGCTCTTGTGAACGGGTCTTGATCTGAACGTCACACCGCTCACCCAGCGCGACGGTTTCCGCCGCCACCTGCCGGGATGCGTTTCGGGCCGCCTTCCCCCATCAGGTCGACCCCGGGGGACACGCCCCCGTGACCTGGGACGACGCCCGCGCAAGTCCACGAAGTTCCTGGGAAAAATTTCGCAAGATTACGGAAACGCACACAGAAAAAACCGGTGGCGGCACGGTTCGCGCCGCCACCGGCGGTGGCGCCTGCGCGGTCTGCGGGGACCGCGCTCGGGGAGGGCCTACCAGAAGACGGCCACGCCGATGTTGACGATGGCGAGCACGCCCGCGATGACCGCGAGGTTCCTGGCGGGCTTGCGCAGGTTGAGCACGCCCACGACCACGACCGCCAGCGCGACCAGCAGCTTGACCGCGATCTTGACGTGGTTCAGCTCCCCGAGGTCGGCCATCTCGGCCACCCCGACCAGCAGCAGGCCGGTGACGAGCTGGAGCAGGGAGCTGTGCAGCAGGACCTTGGTCGACTTGGGGTTGTCGGTGATGACCTGCATGAGGAAGCCCGCGATGATCCCGGCCAGGCCGATCATGTGCAGGAAGACGAGCGCGGAGTAGAGAATGTCCATGCCGGAAACACTACTACGGCCTGTAGTTTTCCCTCGCCGGGTTCATGACACGCTGACGTAACAAAACCGGCGCCCCGTCTGGGCGGCCCCCACCCGCACACCCTCTCACCCGCGCGACAGCGCCCTCCCCTCGCACGCCCCGGCCTCCAACGGCTCCAGGCGAGGGCTCACCCGCGCGACAGCGCCCTCCTGCGCCGCCACAGCATCCAGGCCAGCCCCACCGCCAGGGCGACACCCGCGGCCCGCAGCAGGTTCGCGGGATCGGTGTACTCCGAGACCCGCGACATGGCGGTCTGTTCCGCGACCAGGACCGAGTCGCTGGCGCACGCGGCCGGGTCAGCGTCGCGTTCCAGCAGCAGGCAGGCGGTGCTGGTCAGGCGCTCCCCCGTCGCCTCCGGCGCGCGGACGCGCACCGTGTACACCGCCTCCTCCCCCTCGGGCACCGTCACCCGCCAGTTCACGATCCCGTCCCGGACCACCCCCTCCTCCCCGACCCCGACGATCTCCAGCTCCCCGGGGACGTGCTGGGCCAGCAGGGCGCCCTCCACGGGTCCGTCGGTGACGGTGGTGCGCAGCGTGAACTCCTCTCCCGGCAGCGGCGCCTCGCCCGCCTCCAGGAACAGGCCCACCGGCCCCTCCCCCTCCACCGGCCCCGCGGCGGCGGGCGCGGGGGCGCCCAGCGCGCCCGCGGCCGCCAGGCCCGCCGTGAGCGCGCCCGCTGTGAGCGCGCCCGCCGTCTTTGCCCTGTACTTCCGCGTCATGTCGCGCCTCCCACGTGCGTCGTTGCCGCCTAGACAACTACGGGTGAGCACTCGGAAGCACGATGTGACACGCCCTGGGGGCCGGGTCTTAGGGCGCGCGGGTGCTCAGACCTCCCAGGACTGGGATTCCTCCCCATGTGCGCCCCGGGGTCTTAGGGAGAACGTGGAGACCAGACGGCGGGACACCGGTTCCGCCGTGCGAGTGAAGAGGGAAACACCGTGTTCCACAGCGAACTGCTCAACGCCAACGCCCGGGAGATGACCGAGCGGCGCGTCCGCGAGGCCGAGAACGTGCGTGCGGCCCTGCGGGCACGCACCGAGGAGCGCGCGCGGCGCAGGGAGGAACGCCGCGAGCGCCAGCGCCAGCGGCGCTCCTACGGCCGCGCCGCGTGAGGCCGTGCGCGGAAGGGCGCGGGAAGGAAGGGGGGAGGAAGGGGAGAGGAACCGCATGGTGCCGGGCACGCCCCTCCTCCCCCGGACCGGTCCGCCCCCCTCGGCCGCCAGGACCGGCTCCGGCCGCTCGGCGAGCGCACCCGCGGGCTCGGAGCCGGACCGGCCGGAGCCGAGGACGTGATCCCCGGGCCGGTTCCCGTGCCCCAGCGGGAGCCAGCGATCGGAACCGGACCGGTGCCGCTGTCGGGGCGCGGCCCGGGAGGCGGAACCGGGCCCGACTCGTCCACGCGTCATGCGGCGGCGGGCAGGCGGGCGGCGGGCGAAAACCCCCTGGAAAGGCCGCACATGACGGGCATAATGGGCGCTATGCCCGTTCTTGCCGAGAGTCGTACCGTTTTCGTGGGCCGCGAGCGCGAACTCCGCCTCCTCCGGGACCACGCCAGACGCTCCCACACCGAGGCGTCCGGAACGGTACTGGTCAGCGGCGACGCGGGCGTGGGCAAGAGCCGCCTGGTCGGCGAGTTCGTCTCGGCCCTGCCCCAGGGAACGGTCTTCGTCGGCGGCTGCCTCCAGCTCGGCGTGGACGGACTGTCCTACGCCCCCTTCACCGCCGTTCTGCGCCAACTCCTGCGCGAGCGCGGACGCGCGGCGTTCGAGGCCGCGGCGCCCGGCGGCACCGGCGAGTTCGCCCGGCTCCTGCCCGAGCTGGGCGAGGTGCCCGTGCTGCGCCCGGAGAACCGGGGCATCCTCTTCGAACAGGTCCTGCGCCTGTTCACCCAGGCCGCCGAGGACGGCGGCGTCACCGTGGTGCTGGAGGACCTGCACTGGGCCGACGGCGCCACCCGCGACCTGCTCGTCTTCCTCGTCCGCAACCTCGACCTGCCTGGCGTGCAGCTCGTGGCCACCTACCGCAGCGACGACCTGCACCGCACCCATCCGCTCCGCCGCCTGCTGCCCGAACTGCGGCGCGCACCCGGGGTCGAGCCGCTGGAGCTGGCGCCGTTCAGCCGCGAGGAGGCCGGTGTCCAGGCCGCCGCGATACGGGGCGCCGACCTCACCGGCCACGAACTGGACCAGCTGTACCGGCGCACCGAGGGCGTCCCGCTGTTCGTGGAGTCGCTGGCCTCCGCGGTCGGCGACCCCTCCGTCGGCGGCCACGACGTGCCCGACCAGTTCCGCGACCTGCTGCTGGAACCGCTGCACCGCTTCGACGACACCGCCCTGTCGGTGTTGCGCGTGGCCTCGGTCGGCGCGGTCTCGGGCAGCATCGAGCACGAGATGCTCTACCACGCGGCCGGGCTGCCCGAACGCGAACTGGAGACCGCGCTGCACACCCTGGTCGACGCCAACACCCTGCGCGCCGACCGGACCGGGTACCGCTTCCGGCACGCCCTGCTGCGCGACGCCGTGCACAGCGACCTGCTGCCCGGCGCCCACGCGCGGCTGCACATGCGCTTCGCCCAGCTCATCGACGAGTACCCCGACTCCGTTCCCTTCGACCGCAGGGCCGCCGAACAGGCCCACCACTACAACGCCGCACAGGAGCTGCCCAGCGCCCTCCAGGCCGCCTGGTGGGCCGCGGTGCGCGCGGGCGACACCCTGGCCTACGGCGAGGAACTGGACATGCTGGAGCGGGTCCTGGCCCTGTGGGACCGCGTCCCCGACGCACGGGAGCGGGTCCAGGGCCGGACCTGGGCCGAGGTGGCCAGCCTCGCGGCGGGGGCCGCCGTGGAGGCGGGCCGCGCCAGGCGCGCCCTCGAACTGGCCGACGAGGCCCTGGCCGCCCTCCCCGAGGACGGGGTCGACGACCACACGCTGACCGTGCGGGCGGGGCTGCTGCGCCGCCGCGGGTTGGCGCGCGCCGCGGACTCCTGCGGCAGCGGGATCACCGACCTGGTCAAGGCCTTGGAGCTGCACCCGCCGCACATGCCGGGGTACGGCCTGCTGCTGTCCATCCTGGCCCGGGAGAGCATGGTGCACCGCGCCGACCGGCGCCACACGCCGGAACAGGAGCGGCTGCGGGAACTGGAGAGGTCCGGCAGGTCGGCGCGCGCGCTGGCGGAGGAGGCCATCGCCCTCGCCGACCCCGCCGAGCAGAGCGGCATGTGCGCGGCCGCCGACGCCCGCATCACCCTGGGCGGCCTGCACATGGACGCGGGCGACCTGGAGGGGGGACGCCCCCTCATCGAGGCCGCCATCCGCTACGCCGCCGAGATCCGCGACCCCGCCCTGGAGGCGCGCGGGGCGGGCAACCTGGGCCACTTCCTACGTGAGCTGGGGCACCACGAGGAGGGCCTGGCCGTCCTGGAGGAGTCCCTGGCCCGGCACGAGGCGATGGGGTGGGCGGCCGTCCACAAGACGTTCAACCACCAGAACCGCGCGGAGATCCACTTCGAGCTGGGGGACCTGGCCAAGGCCCGCGGGATCCTCGAAACGGTCCTGCGCTCCCACCCCTCCAGCAAGCACCGCTTCTACGTCGACGCGGTGCTGGCCCGCACGGCGGCGGCGCAGGGGGACCCGGAGGCGGCGCGCCGGGCCATGAGGGTGTCGGGGCGGGCGGACGCGCTGGCCTCGCACCGGATGAACATCGTGCAGCTGTCCCTGCTGGCGCTGCTGGAGGCGGACCTGGTCGCGGGGGACGTGGACGACGCGCTCGTCCTGGCCGAGCGGACGCTGGAGCGGCTGGTCCTGGAGTCCGCGCACGGGTACACGTGGCCGATGGCGGAGGCGATGGCCGAGGCCGCCCGGAGGGGCGCGGCGCCGGGCCGCCCGGAGGGGACGGCGGAGCGGGCGCGCCGGGTGCGGGACCTGGTGGCCGCGCTGGTGGCGCCGATGCCCGCCCACGGGACGGCGCAGCACGCCTACCGGGTGTCCGTCGGGGCGCACCTCTCCGAGGCGGACGGCGCGGGACCGGACGCGCTGCTGGAGCGGTGGCGCGAGTCGGTGGCGGCCTGGGAGGCCACGCCGATGCGGCTGCACCTGGCCCGGGCCCGGCTGCGGGCCGCCGAGGCGGCCGTGGCGGTCGGGCGGCGGGAGCGGGCCGTGACGTGGGTGCGCCAGGCGCACGCCACGGCACGGGAGTGCGGAGCGGCGCCGCTGGCCGGCGCCGCCGCGGACCTGGCGCGCAGGATGGGCTCCGGTCTGGAGGAGGACGCGGCCCCGCCCGCCGTCCCCGCCGGGCTGACGGCGCGCGAGACGGAGGTGGCGCGGCTGCTGGTGGTGGGCAGCACCAACGCCCAGATCGCCGAGCGGCTGTTCATCACGGCCAAGACCGCGAGCGTGCACGTGTCCAACATCCTGGCCAAGCTCGACGTGCCCAACCGGGCCGCGGCCGGGGTGCGGCTGCGGGAGCTGGGCCTGGCCTAGGAGCGGGTTCCGCGCCCGAACCCGGCCCCACGCACACCGGACCCGGAACAGGGAGCGGCGAGGGCGCGGGCACACCGCCTTCACCGGCTCCGCGCCGCGGGTCGTGCTCCGGGACCGGTGCGGGCGCACCGGAGGGGCGGGCGAAACGCGGTTCAGACCGTCCAGCGGTTGGTGATGGGCACGCGGCGGTCCCGGCTGAGGTTGCGCGCGCTGATCTTGGTGCCCGGCGCGGACTGGCGGCGCTTGTACTCGGCGCGGTCCACCATGCGGATGACCCGGCGCACCAGCTCGGGGTCGTATCCGGCGAAGACCAGTTCGGCCTCCCCCTTGTCCGTGCCGACGTAGGCGTCCAGGACGGCGTCGAGCTGTGTGTAGTCGGGCAGGGAGTCGGTGTCCAGCTGGTCGGGGCGCAGTTCGGCGCTGGGCGGCTTGGAGATGGAGTTCTCCGGGATGGGCGGGGTCTGCCCCAGCCGGACGGCCTCCTCGTTGCGCCAGCGGGCCAGCTCCCAGACCAGGGTCTTCCAGCAGTCCTTGATGGGAGCGAACCCGCCCACGGAGTCGCCGTAGAGCGTGGAGTAGCCGGTGGCCGCCTCGCTCTTGTTGCCGGTGGCCAGGACCAGGTGGCCCTCCTCGTTGGACAGCGCCATCAGGAGCGTGCCGCGCACGCGGGCCTGGAGGTTCTCGGCGGCCAGGCCGGTGAGCGGCACGCCCGCCTCCCCAGTGGACCGGGTGAAGGCCTCCACGGCCGGGGCGATGGCGATGGTGCGGGTGGCGAAGCCCTGGCGGCGCGCCAGCTCCTCGGCGTCGCCGACCGAGTGGTCGCTGGAGTGCGCGCTGGGCATGAGCACGCCGTGCACCCGGTCCGCGCCCAGGGCGTCCACCGCGATGGTGGCCACCAGCGCGGAGTCGATGCCGCCCGAGACGCCGACCAGGACCGAGCCGAAGCCGTTCTTGACGGTGTAGTCGCGCAGACCGGTGACCAGGGCGCGGTAGACCTCGCCCGTGTCGGAGAGCGGGTCGGGCCGCGGGGTGACGGTGGCCGCACGCGGCGGGTAAGGAGCGACCGGGTCGGCCGAGACGGTGTGGCGCATGACGCGCAGGCCGTCCACCCGCGCGCCCGGGCCGTCCGGGGCCGGTCCGGCCTCGGGCAGGTCGAGGTCGGCCACCAGGAGGGTCTCGGCGAACTGGGGCGCGCGGGCCACCAGCTCCCCCTCGGAGTCCACGATCAGGGAGTCGCCCTCGAAGACCAGCTCGTCCTGGCCGCCGACCATGTTGACGTAGGCCAGGGCGGCGCCGACCTCGCGGGCGCGGCGCTGGCACAGTTCCAGGCGCACGTCGTCCTTGTGGCGCTCGTAGGGCGAGCCGTTGAGGGAGACCAGGAGGCCGACCCCTGCGGCGCGGGCCGCCGTGACGGGGCCGCCCTCCTGCCACAGGTCCTCGCAGACGGCCAGGGCGACGTCCACGCCGCGGACCCGGACCACGGAGAGGGTGTCGCCGGGGACGAAGTTGCGGAACTCGTCGAACACGCCGTAGTTGGGCAGGTGGTGCTTGGCCGAGGAGAGGACGACGACGCCGCGGTGCAGGACGGCGACGGAGTTCTGCGGTGCCCCGGCGGGCTGGCCGTAGCGGGCGCCCGGACCCTCGCGGCGGGAGAGGTACCCCACCACGACGGGGAGTTCTCCCAGACCCTCCCGGGCCAGGTCGGCGGCCAGGGCTCGGGTGGCCTTGATCGAGGCCGACACGAAGGAGTTGCGCAGCGCCAGGTCCTCGACCGGGTAGCCGGTGACGACCATCTCCGGGAGGACGACCAGGTGGGCGCCCTCCTCGGCGGCCCTGCGCGCGGAGTCGACGACGAGGGACAGGTTGCCGTCCAGGTCGCCCGTGGTGGGGTTGACCTGGGCCAGTGCGATTCTGAGCTGTGCCACGGGCCCGAGCCTAGCCGCAGGATGTTTCCGGAGCGGTAGGACCGGCGTGCCCGGGCACGGAGCACGGCTGTCCGGGGTACGAAGGCGCACACACCGGAGACGGCTGGCAGGGGCGCGGGGGCGCTCACGCCGGGGACGGCCGCGGGCCCCGGGCGGGGCCCGCCGCCGACGGCGGGAGGATGACCGGAAACGCCCGCTCACGGGCCATAATGCGTGTGCGGGTGACGGACCGGGCAGGCTGCTCGGCGGGTGCGGAAATACCCCGGAAATATCCGCACGGCACACTGGACCTGGGAGGCCGTGTCCGAACCGGCCCCGCCGTACGCCGGGAGGGCCCGGACACCGACCGCATCGAGGAAGGTTGATCGTGAATCGACAGCAGGAATTCGTGCTCCGCACGTTGGAGGAGCGCGACATCCGGTTCGTGAGGCTGTGGTTCACCGACGTGCTCGGGTACCTCAAGTCCGTGGCGGTCGCCCCCGCCGAACTGGAGGCGGCCTTCTCCGAGGGCATCGGTTTCGACGGCTCGGCCATCGAGGGGTTCGCGCGCGTCTACGAGGCCGACATGCTGGCCCAGCCCGACCCCTCCACCTTCCAGGTGCTGCCCTGGCGCAACGAGCCGCACGGCACGGCGCGCATGTACTGCGACATCCTCATGCCCGACGGGTCGCCGTCGTCGGCCGACCCGCGCCACGTGCTCAAGCGCACCCTGGGCAAGGCCTCCGACCTGGGGTTCACGTTCTACACGCACCCCGAGATCGAGTTCTACCTGCTCAAGAAGATGCCCGAGCTGGGTGAGCTGCCCGAGCCCAACGACTCCGGCGGCTACTTCGACCACACGCCGCACAACAGCGCGCACGACTTCCGGCGCAACGCCATCAACATGCTGGAGGCCATGGGCATCTCCGTGGAGTTCAGCCACCACGAGGGCGGGCCGGGGCAGCAGGAGATCGACCTGCGCTACGCCGACGCGCTGACCACCGCCGACAACATCATGACCTTCCGGCTCGTGATGAAGGAGGTGGCGATGGAGCAGGGCGTGTACGCCACCTTCATGCCCAAGCCGTTCACGCAGTACCCGGGCTCGGGCATGCACACGCACCTGTCGCTGTTCGAGGGCGACCGCAACGCCTTCTACGAGCCGGGGGCGGACTTCCAGCTGTCCAAGGTCGGGCGCGGGTTCATAGCGGGCCTGCTGCGGCACGCCGACGAGATCACGGCCGTCACGAACCAGTGGGTGAACTCCTACAAGCGCCTGTGGGACGACCCGGCCGCTTCGGCGGGCATGGGCGGCGAGGCGCCGGCCTACATCTGCTGGGGCCACAACAACCGCTCGGCGCTGGTGAGAGTGCCCATGTACAAGCCGGGCAAGTCCAACTCCAGCCGGATCGAGATCCGCTCGCTGGACACGGCCTGCAACCCGTACCTGGCCTACGCGGTGATCCTGGCCGCGGGTCTGAAGGGCATCGAGGAGGGCTACGAGCTTCCTCCCGGCGCGGAGGACGACGTCTGGGCGCTGACCGACTCCGAGCGCCGGGCGCTGGGCATCCGGCCGCTGCCGCAGAGCCTGGACGAGGCGCTGCGGATCATGGAGAACAGTGAACTGGTCGCCGAGACGCTGGGCGAGCACGTCTTCGACTTCTTCCTGCGCAACAAGAAGGCGGAGTGGCACGACTACCGCCGCCAGGTGACGCCGTACGAGCTGCACAGGTACCTGCCGACCCTGTAGAGCCGGGTGGCCCTGTGGGCCTGCGCGAGCCCCCTTCCCGGGTGTCCGGGGAGGAGGCTCGGCGCGTCCCGGGGGTGCTTCAGGGACGCTTCGAAGGGGTCAGGGGTTCAGAGGGCTGTGCCCTTCACGGCTCCAGGCGTGCGGCCTCCCCCGCAGATACCTGTGAGACCCACGGCGACCGCACGGAGAACCACGGGCCCTCCTCCCGGAGAAGGACACGACCGGGAGGAGGGCCCGTTCTCCGACGGCTGGTTCCCTGACGGCCCCCTTGCCGGACAGACCCCTTCTCTGACGGCCCCTTGTCCGAGGGGACTCCGCCGGGCGCGGAGCGGTCGCACGGGCACACCCGCACGACCGCCCAGGCCCCGCACCGCCCGGGAATCAGGGCGTGTACACCTCCGGCCGGGGAGCGGGCTCCATGCCGTCCCCGATGAAGAAGCTCGGGTGCGGCGGCTGGTTGTAGGCGGTGTTCTGCCAGGCGACGGTCACCCGGTACTGGGTGTCGTGCATCAGCGTCGGCATCCGCAGATCGGTGGGCAGCGGCGTGGAGTAGATCCGCAGCGCCCGGTTGTCCGCGGTGCGCCAGACGACCTCCTCACGCCAGTCACCGAGGATGTCCCCGCTCAGCGCCGGTGTGGACTTGGTGCCGTTGTTGGAGGCGACCCCGGAGCCGGTCAGCAGCCGGGTGTCGCCACCGGTCCCGTACTCGTCGATACGGGTGCCGTCCAGCAGTTCCCGCAGCGGGTCGCCGTCCCACCAGGCCACGAAGTTCGCCGACGAGGGGGCGCGAACGCCCAGGCGGTTCCCCCCGGCGTCGTACATGCCGCTGATACCGCCGCCCGTGACCCAGAACTCCGCGCCGGGGTTGCCCGGCCACACGTCCGCGGCCACGCCCCGGCCCGGCCCCTCCTCACCGCTGGCGGTCGGCCTGCGCCAGACCACCCCGCCGGTGTCGGCGTCGGCCACGTAGGCGCCCGCCGCGCCTCCCGTGCGCTCGGTGATGGTGAAGACCTCCAGGCCGGAGCGGTCGGGCAGCAGGTCGCCCACGTGCATGGCGTCCCCGTGGCCGTGGCCGGTGGCCCACATCCCGCTTCCGTCGTCGTCCACGGCCATCGACCCGTACATGACCTCGTCGCGGCCGTCACCGTCGGCGTCGGCGATGCTCAACTGGTGGTTGCCCTGACCGGCCCACCGCGACCCGGCCTCGTCGCTGTCGAAGGTCCAGCGCCGGGTGAAGCGCCCGTCGCGCCAGTCCCAGGCCGCGATCACCGAGCGCGTGTAGTAGCCGCGCGCCATGACCAGGCTGGGCCGCTGGCCGTCCAGGTAGGCGACGCCCGCCAGGAACCGGTCCACCCGGTTGCCGTAGCAGTCGCCCCAGTCGCAGACGTCACCGCGCCCGGGAACGTAGTCCACCGAGTCCAGTTCGGCCCCGCTGCGGCCGTCGAACATGGTGAGGAACTCCGGCCCGCTCAGGACGTAGCCGTCGCCGTTGCGGTGGTCGGCCCCGGCGCCGCCGATGACCCCGCCGGTGCCGTCCACGGTGCCGTCCGCCGTCTTCACGGCCACCTCGGCCCGCCCGTCTCCGTCGAAGTCGTAGACCTGGAACTGGGTGTAGTGCGCACCGGCGCGGATGTTGCGTCCCAGGTCGATGCGCCAGAGCCGCTCACCGCTGAGTTCGTAGGCGTCGAGCAGTACGGGGCCGGTGCGGCCCGACTGGGAGTTGTCCCTGGCGTTGGTGGGCTCCCACTTCAGGACGATCTCGTACTCGCCGTCGCCGTCGAGGTCGCCCACGCTGGCGTCGTTGGCGTCGTAGGTGTAGCCGCTGCCGCCGGACGGGACGTCCAGGGGCACGTCCAGGTAGCCGGCGCGCAGCGCCAGTGAGGCCCCCGAGGCCTCCGCCTCCTGGCCGTCGATCACGGGGCGGACCGTGTAGCGGGCGTCGGCGGAGGCTCCGCCGTCCAGGTAGGAGGTGGCTCCGGTGAGGGGCTGTGAGTTCAGGCGTGTGGAGCCCCGGTAGACGTTGAAGGCGACGTCCTCGGGGTCGGTGGCCAGCAGCCGCCAGCTCACCAGGTTGCCCTGCGAGCCCTGCACGCTCACCAGACCGCGGTCCAGCTCCTCGACCTGGCGCCCCTCTCCGGTGGTGGGCGGGTCCTCGGGGTCGGGCGGCTCCTCACCGGGCGGTTCCTCGGTGCCGCCGGTGCAGACGGTGCCGTTGAGCGTGAAGGAGTCGGGGACTTCCGGGGTGCCGCCGTGGGAGCCGTTGAAGCCGAAGCTGACCGAGGCTCCGGTGGCGATGGCGGCGTTCCACCCGGTGTCGGCCACGCTGACACGGTTCCCCGAGCCGGAGAACTCGCCGTTCCAGCCGCTGGTGACGCGCTCGCCCGCGATGAAGTCCCACTCCAGGGTCCAGCCGTCGACGGGATCACCGAGGTTGGTGACGGACACGGCGGCGGTGAACCCGTCGTTCCACTGGTTCTGGACGGTGTAGGCGACCTCGCAGCCAGCGGCGGCGGAGGCGGGGCCGGTCGCCACGGCGGCGAGCGCGGCGCCCGTGGCGAGTGCGGTCGCGAGGCAGGCGCCGCGCCGTGTCCGATGACGGGCGGCAGGGGGGTTGGGGGGCATGGGAAGGGCACTCCTCACCGCGTCCGGTGCCGGCCTGTCGCGGCGGCCCGAATGCGTCGATGTGATGGGAGCGCTCCCGAAAACAACGCGAATGTAACACGGGGAGTAGTGGTGCGACAACGGCCCTTCCTAAACCGATTTATGCCCGATCGGAGGTCCTGAGTCCCAGATGACATGGGATATCCGACCGCCCTGCGTCCGAGGGAGATGAGCCCGGAGCGGTGGGGAGCAAAACGTTTCAAACGGAGTGACGCCTCCGGCGTGACGGAGGGTTCCGCGGGCCCTCGCCCGCGACGTCCCGGCCGGGGGGGCGGGACCCCCTCGGGCCGGGCGACCAGGAGAGCGGGAAGGCGAAGGCCCACGCCCTCGGGGCTCCGCCCTCTGTGGACAACACGGGTCCACCCCCGCTTCACCGCGGACTGCTAGCCTCCCGCGGCCGGGGCCGCACCGGCCAGACCGGGCCGCCGGGACTCCCCGGCCCGGATCCGGTCGTGCTCGATCCGGCCTTTCCCACCCCGCTCCCCCGCTGAGAGGATGCCTCCATGAAGCCGCGTTCACGTCCGCTGGTCAGACCGGTGGCCTCCACCGCCACCCTCGTCCTGGCCGCGTCCGCCCTGGTGGCGGCCCCCGCCTCCGCCGAGGTGTCACCGTCGGTCCCCCAACCGCCGGGACCGCACGAGGTGCGCTTCGCCACCTTCAACACCGCGCTGGAACGCCCCGGGCAGGGGGTGCTCGCCGAGGAGTTGGCCGCCCCCGGCAGCGAGCAGGCGCGCAACGTGGCCGAGATCATCCAGCACGTGCGCCCCGACGTCCTCCTGGTCAACGAGTTCGACTACGACGAGGAGGGGAACGGACCCCGCCGGTTCCAGGACAACTACCTGTCCGTGGGCCAGAACGGCGCCGATGCCATCGAGTACCCCTACGTCTACTCCGCGCCCGTCAACACCGGCGTGGCCTCGGGCGCGGACCTCAACGGCGACGGCGAGGCGGTGACCGAGCCCGGCAGCCCCGCCTACGCCGAGGACGCCTTCGGGTACGGGCTGTTCCCCGGCCAGTACGGGATGGTCGTGTACTCGATGTACCCGATCGTCACCGAGGACGTACGCACGTTCCAGACCTTCCGGTGGGCGGACATGCCCGGCGCGCTCCTGCCCACCGACCCCGAGACGGGCGAGTCCTACTACTCCCCCGAGGCCCTGGAGGTGCTGCGGCTGTCCTCCAAGAGCCACTGGGACCTGCCGATCGACACGGGCCGGGGCCGCCCGGTCCACCTGCTGGCCAGCCACCCGACCCCGCCGGCCTTCGACGGCCCGGAGAGGCGCAACGCGGCCCGCAACCACGACGAGATCCGCTTCTGGGCCGACTACGTGACCCCGCGCGCGGGCTCCTACATCTACGACGACCGGGGGCGGCGCGGCGGCCTGCCCGTGGGCGCCCCGTTCGTCATCGCCGGGGACCTCAACGCCGACCCCAACGACGGCGACGGCCACCCCGACGCCATCACCCAGCTGCTGGAGCACCCGGGGATCACCGACGTGCGCCCGTCCAGCCAGGGCGGCAGGGGCGCGGCCCAACGCCAGGGCGGGGCCAACGACGGGCACGGGGGCGACCCGGTGCTGGACAGCGCCGACTTCGCGGACGAGCCCGGCCCGGGCAACCTGCGCGTGGACTACGTGCTGCCCTCGCGGACCGTTCCGGCCCGGTCCTCCGGGGTGTTCTGGCCGACCGTGGACGACCCGCTGTTCCGGCTGACCGGCGACTACCCCTTCCCCAGCTCCGACCACCGGATGGTGTGGGTGGACGTGGTCCGCCACTAGCCGTGCCCTCAGTGGCCGGGACGCGGTCACCCGGTGCGGACGGCCTCCTCCTGTGCGGCGGCCAGCCCGGCGCTGATGACGCTGTCCATGATGGCGGCGAGCCGGTCGGGGCCCAGGCGCGGGGCGTGCTCGGCCATGCGCTCGACCAGTTCGCGTTCGCGCCGCATGTCGCGCCCGGCGAAGTAGCCGACCGGCTTGAGCCGCTGCACCTGGGCGGCGACGAGGGCGCGGCGTTCGAGGAGGGCGGCCAGTTCGGCGTCCATCTGGTCGATGTGTCCGCGCAGCTGGCGGATCTGCTCCTGGGCGGTGGGCGGGGTGGTGCGGTGCTCGGACACGGTGGTTCTCCCTCGGGTGGGGCGGTCCCGGCAGCGGGCCGGACGCGGTCGCGGTGCGGCCGTACGTCCCCGCCGGATGCGCGCGGTGCGTGGAGAGCGTGTCCTGGGGCGTCGGCCGCCTGAAAACGAGGAGGAGCACCGGGCTGCTGCCCTGGTGCTCCGTTGCCGACGACCCCTGGTTCCGCCTACGTGAGAGCGGCCGACGAGGTCGTCGGCTGGCTAAACACGTGATAGCGGCGGGTCATGGGGGAGATACTACCGAACCCGCCGGTGGGGGTGCGACGGTTCCCCTGCGGGAGCCGCGTCACCCCGCGTCCGGGGCGGGCGGGCCGTGTCCCCTTCGGTCGCGCACGCGCGTGGGGAGGCTCCGCCGCAGTGGTCGACGCAGCGCTGTACGGCGACCGGCCGCGCACGCGCGCGGGGCGGCCCCGCCTGTCGGCGCGGGCCGCCCCGCGGTGCTCCGGCCGGGTGGACCGGCTGACGGCTCAGCCCTGCTGGGTCTCGGTCTCGGGAATCCTGACCTGGACCATGAGGGCGGTGGCCTCGGCGGTGACCTCGCCGTGGGCGCGGATCCGTCCGGAGACGAAGACCTTGCGGCCCTCCACCCGGTCCACCTCCGCGGTGACCTCCAACGGGGTGAACAGCGGCGTGGGCTGGCGGTAGTTCACCTCCAGCTTGGCGGTGAGCCCCGGTGTGGTCTCGACCGCGGAGACGCTGCCGACGGCCTGGTCGAGCAGGGCCGCGATCCAGCCGCCGTGCACGAGTCCGGGCGGACCCTGGTAGACGGTGTTGAGGGTGACCTCGCCGCGCAGGCCCTCGGGGGTGCGCTCCAGCAGGAGCGGCGGGGCGGCGGGGTTGGTGTCGCCCGAGACGATGTTGGTGATGGTGCCGTACTCGACGTCTCCGCTCTGGAGGTCGCGCTGGACCATGGTGCCGATCTGTCGGCGGGCGACGTTGAGCCTGCCGGTGACGCCCTCGACGGTGGCCGCGGCCTCGGCCAGGGTGTCGGTGTCGGCCTCGGTGTTGGCGACGGCGTCGACGAGGTCGTGGACGCGGGCCACGAGGGAGCGCAGCTCGGCGGGGATCTGGGCCTGCTCGACCACCGGGAGGCCGAAGGCGCGGGGGTCGGGGCGCTCGGTTACCGGCTGCGTGTTGACCGTCATGTGTTCCTCGTCGGATCGGGGTGTGCACGGGCGGCTGGGGGCACCACCGTCAAACCGAATCCTACTCGGTCGTATTCCGGCGAGGCGGGGCCGGGCCGTGCGCTCCCTGTCACACGGCGCGGAGACGGGCGGCACGCTCGGCGGCGTCAGACCAGCTCACGCACCATGTGCAGGTGCGGAATCCCCGCGTCCAGGAACTCCTCGCCGTAGGCCGCGTAGCCCAGACGCGCGTAGAAGCCCAGCGCGTGGGTCTGTGCGTGCAGCTCCACCTTGGTCAGCCCGCGCTCGCGGGCCCGCTCCTCCACCGCGCGCACGAGCGCGGCGCCGGTCCCGGTGCCGCGTCCCTTGGGCAGGACGGCCAGGCGGCCGAGGAGGCCCACGCCTCCGCCCAGGTCCACGAGGCGGACCGTGCCCACGGGGATGCCGCCGTCCAGGGCGAGGAGGTGGTCGGCGGTGGCGTCGCGCACGTCCCACTCCTCCTCCACGGGCACCTGCTGCTCGGCGACGAACACGGCTCCCCGGATGACGAACACTGCGGCGCGGTCGCGCTCGTCCCGCGCCAGGCGGATCTCGGTCGTAGTCATGCAGGCAGATTAGTCCCATGACGGGGCGAAACACGCATCGTGGTTGCCGCCCCCGGCCACCGGGAGACGTCCGACCGGCGCGGTCGGTACCCGCGCTGTTCCCGGTTCCCGCGCCGTTCCACGCACCTGCGCCGAAACCGGTGCCCGTCCTGCCTCCGGTGTACGCGTCCAATCCCCGGGCGGCGTTTCCGGTGCCTGGCACGAGGACCTCGGCCGCGGCGGCTTCCACGAAGGCGGGTGGCGGCGTTCCCGACCGCGCCCGAGCACGCCCGTGACGCGGCGGCCCCGGCACCTTCACCGAAGCCCGTGGCGGCACCCGGGCACCTCCCTCCGAAACCCGTGGCGGCGTCCCCCGCGCCTCCCCGAGACCCGTGGCGGCGTTTCCGACCGCGCCCGCGCAGGTCCGTGGCGGCCCCGCGCGGCGCACTGCCTAACCTGGAGCGATGGGCATGCCCGGAGACGTTCACCCCCGGATCGAGGACCCGCGCGCGGAGCGGGCGCGCTACTGGCGCTTCTCCGGGCTGCCCGAGACCGAACTGCTCACCGCTCGCTTCGTCACCACCGCCTTCACCCGCCACACCCACCCCACCTACACGATCGGGGTGATCACCGACGGCATCGAGGAGTACACGCACGGGCGGGGACGTGCCCGTGTGGGGCCGGGCGGACTGGCGGTGGTCGGCCCCGGGGAGGTGCACACCGGCCACGCCGGGGTCCCCGAGGGCTGGAGCTACCGCGTGTTCTACCCGCTGCCCGAGGTGGTGTCCGGCATCGCCCGCGAACTGGGCATGCGCGGGACCCCGGCGTTCACCGAGTCCGGCATCCACGCGCCCGAGGCCGCCCGGGTGCTGGCCACCGCGCACGTGGCCGCCGAGAACGGCGACCGCCTGACCGCCTCCTCCCTGGCCCGGCAGGGCCTGGGCATGCTGCTGCGCTCCCACGGCCGCGAACGGGCGGCCGGACCGGCCGGGCACGCGGCCCGCCCCGAGGTGGAGCGGGCCCGGCGGATCCTGGCCGGGCGCCTGGTGGACCCGCCGACGCTGGAGGAGCTGGCGGCCGGACTGGGCATCGGCCCGTTCGCGCTGTCGCGGGCCTTCCGCGCCGTCCACGGCCTGCCGCCGCACGCCTACCTCAACCAGCTGCGGGTGGACCGGGCCCGTGCGCTGCTGGCCTCCGGGCGGCGGGCGGGCGAGGTCGCGGTGGAGGTGGGGTTCGCTGACCAGCCGCACCTGACCCGCCACTTCAAGCGCCACCTGGGGGTTCCTCCGGTGGCCTACCAGCGCGCCCTGCTCTCCACCTGAGCCGCTGGCGGGGCGGTGGCGGGACGTCCGCGGAGTCGGGGAGGGCCGTCTCCGGACGGTCCCTTCGCACGGGGCCGGTGCCGGTATCCCCGCCACCCTTCTCCTGTCCTGACGGCCGGGCCGGCGCCTTCCGGCCACCGACGGGAGCGGGCCGCGGCGACCGGCGGGCGGTCAGCGGTGGGCGGCGGCCCGGCAAGAACGTTCAAGACACCGCGCGGTCGGCCTTCCTAGCGTGGGGCGGGTGAAATCCTTCTCCGTCCTCCGTACACCCGCGGTGCGCGACAGCGTGGGGATCGGCGTCGCCGTGGGCGCCGCCGGCCTGGCGTTCGGCACCGCCGCCGTGGCAGCCGGTCTGTCCCCGGCGCAGTCCGTCTTCATGAGCCTGTTCATGTTCACCGGAGCCTCCCAGTTCGCCCTGGTGGGGGTGATCGCCGGTGGCGGCAGCCTGGTCGCCGGGGCGGCGGGCGCGCTGCTCCTGGGCGCCCGCAACACCCTGTACGGGCTGCGCCTGGCGGACGTGCTGGGCTGGCGGGGCGCGCGACGGGCGCTGGCCGCGCACGGGGTGATCGACGAGACCACGGCCGTGACGCTGGCCCAGCCGGACCGCGCGTCGGCGCGTACGGCGTTCGTGACGACCTACGCCGTGCTGGGCGGTTCCTGGGTGGTGGCGACCCTGGCCGGGGCACTGGCCACCGAGCGCGTGGGTGACATCAGCGCGTTCGGGCTCGACGCGGTGGGTCCGGCGGTCTTCCTGGGGCTGCTGTGGCCCCGGTTGCGGGAGGGCGGCGCCCGCACGTGGCTGATCGCGGGCCTGGGCGCGGGTCTGGCCCTGGCGTCCACCCCGTTCCTGCCCTCGGGCGTCCCTGTGCTGCTGGCCGCCTCGGCCGCGCTCGTGGCGCTGATCGGTCCCGCCGCCGGGGAGGGCGGCCCGGCCCTGCCCAGCGAGGAAGGCGACCGGCGGTCCGAGGCGGAGCGCGGGGAGGTCCGGCCATGACCCTGTGGACCGTGCTCGTCGCCACCGCCGCGGGCTGCTACCTGCTCAAGTACGCGGGCCTGGCCGCTCCGCGGCGGCTCCTCGACAACCCGTGGCTGCGGCGGTTCGCCACCGCGGTGCCGCTCGCCCTGCTCGCCGCGCTGATCGCGGTGGAGGCCCTGCGCGGCGAGGGCCAGGCGCTGGCCTGGGACACCGCGCGGATGGGCGGCCTGGGCGCCGCAGTCCTGGCCCTGGTCCTGCGCGCGCCCTTCCTCGTCGTGATCGTCGCCGCCGCTGCCACCACGGCGGGCCTGCGCGCCCTCGGCGTCGGCTGAGCAGCGGGGCGGCCTCCGATGATGAGGCCGCTCCCCGAACACCCTTGGCCGAATACCGGGCGCGCGCCTCCGGCAGGGGAACCGCTCCCCGGACGCCCCTGGCTGAGCATCGGGGCGGGCCTCCGACGAGGGACGGACCCGGCTCACGTGGGCGCTGGGCCTCGGCCGAGCGGCCCGGGGAAGTTATCCACATCCCCTACCGAAGGCCGCCGCGCTGCGGTTTCCTCAAGGTGAGGAGGTGGTGGGACGTCGGAGGGCCTGCCAGCCGGTGACGGGGCCTTCCCGTTCGCCCGTGCCGGCCCGGCCCGGGTTCCGACCGATCGCCCCACCACGGCCGTCCCCGTACACGGCGGGCGGGGAGTGCAAGTTCCCCTCCCCCTGGGAAGGAAGCCGAAGACCCCACTCGGGCGCCGGACAGCGGCGGCCCGGGACGGCGGCCCCCGGGTGGCAGCATCCGGGACGCCGCGGAGCCCACGAGGCTCGAAACGGCAGCGGCCGGTCACCACCGGCCGCACGCGCCCGGACGCGCCAGGCCCCCGGTCTGGACCGTTCGGACGCGCCGAGTGGACCTTGCGACGATGGAAGGACCCCGCCCCCATGGCCACAGGCGCAGCAGAACGCCCCAGCCCGCCCACCGACACCGCCGCGCACGCGGTGGTGGGGGTGCTGGCCGCGGCCGGGATCAGACGGTGCTACACCGTCCCCGGTGAGAGCTTCCTGGAGCTCGCCGACGCGATCGACCAGCACCCGCGCATGCAGCTGGTCTCCACCCGGCACGAGAACGGCGCCGGGTTCATGGCCGAGGCCGAGGCCAAGCTCACCGGCGTCCCCGCCGTGGCCGCGGCCACCCGGGGGCCGGGAGCGTCCAACCTGGCGGTGGGCGTGCACACCGCCATGCAGGACTCGACGCCGATGATCGTGTTCCTCGGACAGGCCGAGACCGAGCACCTGGGCAGAGAGGCCTTCCAGGAGGTGGACCTCACCGCCTTCTACACGCCCATCACCAAGTGGTCCACCACCGTGCACCGGGCCGACCGGCTCGCGGAGGTCACCGCGAAGGCGGTCCGCGTCGCCACCACCGGCAGGCCCGGCCCGGTCGCCATCGCGGTGCCCGGCGACCTGTTCGGCCAGCGCGTGGGCCCCCAGGACCCGCCCGGACCGCCCGTGGTCCCGCGCCCGGTCCTGGGCACGGAGGCCAGGGACCGGCTGGCGACCTGGCTGGCCAGGGCGGTGCGCCCGGTGATCGTCGCGGGCGGTGGCGCCCGCGCGGCCCGGGAGGACCTGATCCGGGTCGCCGAACGCTTCAACACGGGCGTGTACGCCGCCTGGCGGCGCCAGGACGTGTTCCCCAACGACCACCCGCTGTACCTGGGGCACCTGGGGCTGGGCTGTTCTCCGCCGGTGCTCAACGCCCTGGCGGAGGCCGACGCGGTCCTGGTGGTCGGCTGCCGGATGAGCGAGACCACCACCCAGGGGTACCGGTTGCCCGAACGCGGCGGACGCGTCCGGGTCGCGCAGATCGACATCGATCCGGGGCAGCTCGGGGCCGGTACCGACCTGTGGTTCGGCGCGGTCGCCGACGCCGGGGAGGCGCTGCGCGAACTCGCCGGGGCGCCGGTCCAGGCGCCCTACCGCGACTGGAGTTCGGCCCGCCGGGTGTGGGTGGACACCGCGACGGTGCCCCCCGAGGCCGCCGGGCACACCGGTTCCCGGCTCCATCCGTGGGCGGTGGTCGCGGGGATGCGCGCGGCGCTGCCCGAGGACGCGCTGATCACCAACGACGCGGGAAACTTCGCCTCCTTCCTGCACCGGGGCTGGTGGTTCCGGCACCCGCGCACCCAGCTGGCGCCGACCAGCGGCGCCATGGGCTACGCCGTGCCCGCCGCGGTGGCGGCCAAGATCGCCGCCCCGGACCGGACGGTGGTGGCGGTGGCCGGTGACGGCGGCGCCCTGATGACCGGGCAGGAGCTGGAGACCGCGGTGCGGATGGACGCGCCGGTCACCGTGGTGGTGTTCCAGAACGGCCTGTACGGCACGATCGCCATGCACCAGGCCCGGGAACTGGGGAGGATCGCCGGAACCCGGATCAGCGGACCGCTGGACCTGGCCGGGTACGCCCGGTCCCTGGGCGCCAGGGGCGCGACCGCGCACACGCGTGAGGAGTTGGAGAAGGCGCTGGCGGAGGCCGTGGGGGCGGATCTGCCCACCCTGGTGGACGTGCGGACGGACCCGGAGGTGATCAGCCCGGGCGCCACCCTGTCGGGCCTGCTGAACGGTTGAGCCGGTACCGCCGCACGGCTGGGGGTCGCCGCCCCGCGGGGCCGTCCGCACCACCGGCCCACCGGAACGCCGTCGTCTCTAGGCCACCGGTCGCCACCGGCCCGACGGGTGACCGGGGCCGCGGGCTACCAGGTCAACGGGCAACCGGGCCACTGGCAGACTCCGGGGCAGCGGTCGCGTCCGATCAAGCGGTCACCACCGCGCCACCGGTCGTTGCCGGAGCGCTCGGGCGAAGCCTTGCGGACGCGCCCTGCCCCCGGCGTGCACGGATGCACGGGCGCCGTACCGGCCGCCTCGGGCGGCACGGTGCCCGTGCCCCTTCATCGGACCCGAACCTTTCCGGGAAGGGGGCTGAGCACTCAGGCGGCGTAGGCGGCGGCCGCCTCGCGCAGGGCGCGCACGGTGGCGCGGATGCCCGGACGACGGGAGGCGTCGGTGCGCCAGAACACGTACACCTGGCGCACCAGCGCGGGCTGCACGGGCACCACCCGCACCCCCTCCGGCAGGGGTCCGCATCCCAGGCGGGGCATGACGGCGGCGCCGATCCCGGCGGCGATGAGCGCCAGCTTGGTCTGGTGCTCCTCCACGTTGTGGATGACGTTGGGTTCGCCGCCGTGCGCCCGGATCAGGCCGTGCAGCCAGTCGTCGCAGATCGACCCGCGCGACCAGCTGATCCAGGGCAGGTCGAGGATCTCCTCCGGTGCGAGGATCTCTCGATGGGCCAGGGGGTGGTCGGCGGGCAGGGCGATGTCGCCGACGTCCTCCATGAGCGGGGCGCGGCTCATGCCGCTGGGCAGGTTCAGCGGCGCTCCGATCCAGTCGACGACCATGGCCAGGTCGGCGTCCCCGCGGGCCATGGCGGGCACGCTCTCGTGCGGCTCCTCCTCGTGCAGCTCCACCCGCAGACCGGGGTGGGCCTCGCGCAGGGAGGAGAGCGCGTGCGGCAGGAGGCCCCGGACGGCGGTGGGGGTGGCGGACAGGCGCAGGTGTCCGGTGACGTCGTCGCGGTGCGCCTCCAGATCGGCCTCGGCGCGCTGGACCATGGACAGGATCCTGGCGGTGTGCTCGACCAGGAGTTCGGCCGCGTCGGTGAGGCGCACGCCCCGGCCGTTGCGCTCGACGAGGGGCTGTCCGACCTCGCGTTCGAGTTTGGTGAGCTGCTGGGAGACGGCCGAGTTGGTGACGTGGAGGGCTTCGGCGGCGGCGCTGAGGGAGCCGTGGGCCGCGATGGTGTGCAGGACCCGGAGTCGGTCGACGCTGAGCATGTAAGCAAGCCTAAGGTCCGACTTAAGCAATACGAAGTAGACCTAACACATCGTTCGGGGATAGAAACGTCCCATGTCCGCTGCCTCCGCTGTCTCCCCCGTGTCCGCCCCGCCCGGCAGCCCGCGCCGCGCGCTCTCCGACTGGCGGGCCAAGTTCGTCCTGCTCTCCCTGATCTGGGGCATGAGCTTCCTGTTCATCAAGATCGGGGCCGAGGTGCTCTCCCCCGTGCAGCTCTCGCTCGGGCGCATGGCCACCGGAGCGCTGCCCCTGCTCGCCGTCCTGCTGCTGCGGGGCGGCCGGCTGCCGCGCTCACCACGCCTGTGGGGGCACATGTTCGTGGCGGCGCTGCTGCTCAACACCGTCCCCTTCACCCTGTTCGGGTACGCCGCCCAGCTCATCCCGTCCGCGCTCATGGGCATCGTGAACGCCTCGACGCCCCTGTTCGGCGTGGTGTTCTCGATGCTGCTGCTCTCCGACGAGCGGCCCGACCGCGACCGGGTCCTGGGCCTGGGCATCGGCTTCCTGGGTGTGCTCACCGTGTTCGGGGTGTGGAGGTCGCTGGACGAGGTGACCGTCAGCGACGGCGACGCCGTGCTGGGCATGCTGTTCGTCGTGGGAGCCACCGTCTGCTACGGGATCGGAACGCCCTACCTGCGCCGGTTCGTGGCGGGCAGCTCCCACGGCGCCCTGGAACTGAGCACTCTGCAACTGCTGCTGGGCTCGGTGCCGCTGGTGGTCCTGGTCCCGCTGTTCACCGAGATGCCCACGGGCGTGACGTGGCAGGTGGTGGCGGCGGTGAGCACCCTGGGCGTCTTCGGCACCGGTGTGGCCTACATCCTCCAGTACGCGGTGGTGCGCGAGGCCGGGGCGACCGTGGCGACCACGGTCACCTACGTGGCGCCGGTGGTGGCGATCGCCGCCGGAGTCGTGCTGCTGGACGAGACCCTGAGCTGGAACCAGCCGCTGGGCGCGGTGGTCATCATCCTGGGCGCCGCCCTGTGCCAAGGGGTGATCCGTACCCGGTACGTGGTCCCGTCCGCGCGGAGGAGGTGACCGGGGCCTCCCGCAGGCCAGCCGTCCACAGGTCCGGGAAGGCCCTGGCCGGGGCCGAAGCCCGGTGTCAGACTGAGAACCGGGGGCGCCGCGCGCCCCCAGGGGGCGGGGCTTCCCCCCGATCCCAGTGTCGTTCGCCCCGCGCACGCACGGCAAGCCCTCATCCGCGCCTGTGGACGGATCGGGTCGGGCCGCCGGATCCCGACGGCCCGACCCGGGAGCCGGTCGGTCAGTCCTCGCGCAGCGTTTCGACGGCGGCGGCGAGGTCGTCCGGGTAGGGACTGGAGAACTCCACCGGGCGGTGCTCGGTGGGGTGGTCGAAGCCCAGGCGCACCGCGTGCAGCCACTGGCGGCGCACGCCCAGCCGCTCGGCCAGGGTCGGGTCGGCGCCGTAGAGCATGTCGCCCACGCACGGGTGGCGCAGGGCCGACATGTGCACCCGGATCTGGTGGGTGCGGCCCGTCTCCAGCTTGATCTCCAGCAGGCTCGCGGCCCGGAAGGCCTCCTGCGTGTCGTAGTGCGTCACCGACGGGCGCCCGCCCGCGACCACGGCCCAGCGTCCGTCGCCCGCCGGGTGGCGGTCGATCGGCGCGTCCACGGTGCCCCGGAGTGGATCCGGGTGCCCCTGGACGAGCGTGTGGTAGTGCTTGTCCACGGTGCGCTCCTTGAACGCCCGCTTGAGCACGCTGTAGGCGGTCTCGCTCTTGGCGACCACCATCAGGCCGGTGGTGTTGGCGTCCAGCCGGTGCACGATGCCCTGGCGCTCGGCGGCGCCGCTGGTGGCCACCTGCACTCCGGAGGCCAGAAGGCCCTCCAGGACGCTGGGACCGGTCCAGCCCACGGTCGGGTGGGCGACCACGCCGACCGGCTTGTCCACCACGATGATGTCGGTGTCCTCGTGCACGATCCGCATGCCCGGCACGGCCTCGGGACGCGGCACGGGAGCGGTGGGCGGCGGCGGGAGGGTGACCTCCAGCCAGGCCCCCGCGCTGACGCGGTCGGACTTGGCCGCCTCGGAGCCGTCGACCAGGACGCCGCCGTCACCGATGATCTCGGCGGCGCGGGTACGGGACAGGCCGAACATCCGGGCGATGGCCGAGTCGAGCCGGTCGCCCTCCAGCCCGTCGGGCACGGGCAGGCTTCGAACGTCGCTCACTGGTCCCTCCCTCCGGTCCTGTCGTCTCCGGCGGCACCGGTCCCACCGGCGCCTCCGGCGTTCTCTCCGCCCTCGGCCGAGGCCTTCTTGGTGTCGCGGTCGTCCTCGATGAAGGTCCCGTCCAGGTTGAGTCCCTTGAAGGTCAGCGCCACCACCAGGCAGGCGCCCACCACCACGCAGGAGTCGGCGATGTTGAAGACCGGGAAGGTCCCCACGCTGATGAAGTCGACGACCGCGCCGTGGAAGGGGGCCGGGTCGCGGAAGAAGCGGTCCACCAGGTTCCCGGCGGCGCCGCCCATCATCAGTCCGAGCGTCACACCCCACCACACGCTGCGCACCCGCAGACCCATGTAGCCGATGACGAGGACCACGATGCTGGCGATGCAGGTGAACACCCACGTGAAGTCGGTGCCCATGGAGAAGGCGGCGCCCGTGTTGAACACCAGGGTGAACTGGACGAAGTCGCCGATGACGTCGAGGTACTCGCCCTCGGCGAAGGTCGCCAGGACCCACTCCTTGGTGAGGAAGTCGACGCCGATCGCGGCGAGCGCGACGAGCAGCAGGAGAAGGTACCTGCGCGGACGCGCGCCCGTCTTGTCGGTCGTGGTCATGTTCCTGTCCCCGGAGGGCTCTACCTCAGTCAGCGACGCTCCTCGCGCTGTTTGCAGGTGACGCACAGGGTCGCGCGCGGGAAGGCCTGAAGGCGCGCCTTCCCGATGGCCTGCCCGCATGAGCCGCAGACCCCGTAGGTCCCCGCGTCCATCCGTTCGATCGCCCGCTCGCCCTCGGCGAGCAGGTCACGAGTATTGTAGGCCAACGCCAGATCCTGTTCGCGCTGGAAGGCCCTGGCCCCGGCGTCCGCGCTGTCGTCCCCGGCCCCCTCCACGGGGTCCTCCAGCAGCTCGGTGAACTCGGCCTCGACCTGCCCGAGCTCCCGCTTCGCCGCGGCGGCCTCCTCCTCCAGTCGCCCGCGGACCTCGGCGAGCTCCCCCGCCGTCCAGGGGTCCTCCCCCGGCAGGACCGGCAGCCGGGCGGCGTCGGTGGCCTTCATCGCAATCCCTCCAGACGGCTCGGCACCGGTCCCGGAGTCCGCCGGAGCGCGGACTCTCCCCCCTGGGCGGTACCGCGAGTGGTGCCGGCAGCCTAGGCAATCCGCCCGGGCAAGGCAAAGATCCGGGGCGACGCGCCTTCCTCCCGGTCACGGCTCCGACCTGCCCGGACGCTCCCGGCACGGGGTGGGGGCGTCGTTCGTCCCGGGGGCGCGGAGTCCGCGAGGCCGCGCACCGACCGGTCCCGGTCAGAACCCCCGCCGGTAGCGCAGGCGGGGCAGGACCGCGCCGTTGAGGGGCCCCTCCTCGGTGACCGCCCCGTCGGCCTCCCAGCCGTGCGCCGCGTAGAAGCGCCGGGCGCGCGGGTTGTCCCGGAGCACCCACAGGACGGCCTCGCCGTACCCCGCCCCGGCGACGGCCCGGTGCACGTCGGCGATCAGCCGCCGGTTGACCCCGCTCCCCCACGTCTCGGGGACGGAGAAGAAGGCCTCCAGCTCGCACGGCCCGGCGGTGCCGCCCGCCCCCTCCCCGCCCTCCTCGACGGGGGCGAAACAGGCGAAGGCCACCACCCCCGCGCCGTCCTCGGCGAGCAGCAGCTCCGCTCCCGGCCGGGCGGCTCCGGCGATCCAGTCCGACCACCGGGCGCCCCGCTCCGCGGCGTCCATGGCGTCGAGGTAGTCCTGCGGGACGATTCCCGGGTAGGCGGCCCGCCAGGAGCGGACCTCCACGTCGGCGACGGCAGGACCGTCCTCGGGCACGGCGGTACGTATCAGCATGGGACGTATCCTCGCGCTTCCACCGGCCCGCGCCCAACCGGTTTTCCGGCCAGCACACGGGACCCGTTCAGCGCACGCGATCCGCTGAACCCGCCGGACCAGCGCGCTCCGCCCGTCCCGCCCGGTCCGCCCGTCCCGCGAGAACCACGGGCTCCGCTCAGCCCGACCAGCCCACGCGCTCCGTCGGACCCGCCCACCTCACGGGCGGGAGTCGCGCACCTCACTCCGCGAACGCGAAACCGCCGTAGTCCTCGGCCAGGACCGCCAGGTGGGGTTCGTCGAACACCGCCGGACCGCCGTGCGGCCCGGTGTGCACCTCGATCACCCAGTCCACGTCCTCGGCGTCGTCCTCGCCCGCGAGCATGTCGCGGTGCACCAGGCACGGTTCGTACCCCTGCTCCAGGAGCTGGTCGGCCAACTCCTCGGCGTCCTCGCGGTCCGCCATCGTCACCAGCACGGCGCCCCGGACGTCCTCAGCCACGGCGGCCCTCCCCCGAACGAGCGGCGGGGCCCTCCCCGCTGCGTTATCCTGACCTCAGGTGTCGATGGGGACGAGTAGCGCTGGCCCCGACCGGACGCGCAACAGCCTAGAACGGCTGGACCGTCCAAGCGACCCGGGGGCGGTGCGAGCCCGGGGGCACGACCAGCGCGAAGATCACCCCGGAGCCGCCGGAGGAACGGACGCGCCGCGTCCCAGTAGAACCGGCACAGCGCAACGAAGAGGGATCCGCCGCCCGCCGCCCAGCGGCACGGCCGCGGTCCAAGGAGGGTGGTACCGCGGGGCCGCACGCCTCGTCCCTCCGTCAGGAACACACCTGATGGAAAGGTACGACGGTGGCCAACGACCCCCGGCCCGAATCCCGCGCGCTGCCCCAGCTGCCCGCGCAGATCGACCTGCCCGCCATGGAGCGCGAGATCCTCGGCCGCTGGTCGAAGGAGAACGTCTTCCAGCGCTCGCTCGACCAGACCCGCGGCGGCCCCAACTGGGTCTTCTACGAGGGCCCGCCCACCGCGAACGGCCAGCCCGGCGTGCACCACGTCGAGGCCCGCGCCTTCAAGGACGTCTTCCCGCGCTTTCGCACCATGCGCGGCTACCACGTGGACCGCAAGGCGGGCTGGGACTGCCACGGCCTGCCCGTCGAGGTCGCCGTGGAGAAGGAGCTGGGCCTGTCCGGCAAGAAGGACATCGAGTCCTTCGGCATCGCCGAGTTCAACGACCGCTGCCGCGAGTCCGTCCTGCGCAACGTGGACGCCTTCACCTCCATGACCGAGCGCATGGGCTACTGGGTGAACATGGACGACGCCTACCGCACCATGGACCCCCAGTACGTGGAGTCGGTCTGGTGGGCGCTCAAGCAGATCTGGGACAAGGGGCTGCTGGTCCGCGACTACCGGATCAGCCCCTACTGCCCGCGCTGCGGCACCACGCTGTCCGACCACGAGCTCGCCCAGGGGTACGAGACCGTCACCGACCCGTCGGTGTACGTGCGCTTCCCGGTGACCTCGGGCCCGCTGGCCGCCGCCGAGCACCCCACCTCGCTGCTGGTGTGGACGACCACCCCCTGGACGCTGGTCTCCAACACCGCCGTGGCCGTGCACCCGGACGTGGAGTACGTGGTGGCCACCGACGGCCAGGAGCGCCTGGTCGTGGCGCGTCCGCTGTTCGAGAAGGTCCTCGGCGAGGGCTGGGAGCTCACCGGCGAGAGCTTCGAAGGCGACGAGATGGAGCGCTGGACCTACGAGCGCCCCTTCGACCTGGTGCCCTTCGACGAGCCCGCCCACTACGTCGTGCTCGCCGACTACGTCACGGTCGAGGACGGCACCGGCCTGGTGCACCAGTCGCCCGCCTTCGGCGCCGACGACATGGTGGTGTGCCGCGCCTACGGGCTGCCCGTGGTCAACCCGGTCCGCCCCGACGGCACCTTCGAGGCCGACCTGCCGCTGGTGGGCGGGGTGTTCTTCAAGGAGGCCGACAAGACGCTGGTGCGCGACCTGCGCGACCGCGGCCTGCTCTTCCGCCACGTCAGCTACGAGCACTCCTACCCGCACTGCTGGCGCTGCCACACGGCGCTGCTGTACTACGCGGTGCCGTCCTGGTACATCCGCACCACCGCGGTCAAGGACGAGCTCATCACGCAGAACCAGGCCACCCACTGGGTGCCCGAGAACGTCAAGGAGGGCCGTTTCGGCGAGTGGCTGCGCGGCAACGTCGACTGGGCACTCTCGCGCAACCGCTACTGGGGCACCCCGCTGCCGATCTGGGAGTTCCCCGACGGGCGCCAGATCTGCGTGGGCTCCCTGGAGGAGCTGGGCCGCCTCAGCGGGCGGGACCTGTCCTCCCTGGATCCGCACCGCCCCTACGTCGACGACATCGTCATCCCCGACCCGGACGCCGACCCCTCCCTGCCCGAGGAGGAGCGGGTGGCCCGCCGCGTCCCCGAGGTCATCGACGCCTGGTTCGACTCCGGGTCCATGCCCTTCGCCCAGTGGGGCGCCCCGCACCAGAACGAGGAGACCTTCCGGGAGAACTTCCCGGCGCAGTACATCTCCGAGGCCATCGACCAGACCCGCGGCTGGTTCTACTCGCTGCTGGCGGTGAGCACCCTGGTGTTCGGCCGCAACTCGTTCGAGAACGTGGTCGTGCTCGGCCACATCCTCGCCGAGGACGGACGCAAGATGAGCAAGCACCTGGGCAACGTCATGGAGCCCATCGCGGTGATGGACCGGCACGGCGCGGACGCCCTGCGCTGGTTCATGCTGGCCAGCGGCTCGCCGTGGACCGCCCGCCGGGTGGGCCACGCCGCCCTGGAGGAGATCGTCCGCAAGGTGCTGCTGACCTACCACAGCACCGTGTCGTTCTTCACCCTGTACGCGAACGCCGGTGAGGGCTGGGACCACTCGCTGCTGGACTCGGCGCCCGCGCCGCAGGACCGGCCGCTGCTGGACCGGTGGCTGCTCTCGGAGCTCAACGAGGTCGTCCGCGACGTCACCGAGGCGATGGACACCTTCGACACCACGGCCGCCGGGCGCCGCCTGACCGCGTTCGTGGACGACGTGTCCAACTGGTACGTGCGCCGTTCCCGCCGCCGGTTCTGGGGCGGGGCCGCCACCCCCGAGGGCACCGCGGCGTTCGCGACGCTCTTCGAGGCCCTGGAGACCGTCACCCTGCTGATGGCGCCGATCGTGCCGTTCCTGACCGACCACGTGTGGTCGGCGCTGCGCCGCCCGGGCGCCCCGGACTCGGTGCACCTGGCCTCCTGGCCCGAGGTGCGCGAGGACCTGATCGACCCCGAGCTGTCCCGGAACATGGCGCTGACCCGCCGTCTGGTGGAGCTGGGCCGCTCCGCCCGGGTGGACTCGGCCGTGCGCACCCGCCAGCCGCTGGCCCGCGCCCTGGTGGGCGCCCCGGGCTTCGCGGACCTGCCCGAGCAGCTGCGCGGCCAGATCGCGGACGAGCTGAACGTGGCCTCGCTGGACTCGCTGTCCTCGGTGGGCGGCGACCTGGTGGACTTCACCGTGAAGCCGAACTTCCGTGCGCTGGGCAAGCGGTTCGCCAAGCGCACCCCGCTGGTGGCCAAGGCCGTCCAGGCCGCAGACCCGGCCGAACTGGTGCGGCAGGTGCGCGCCACCGGCTGGGCGCGGGTGCACGTCGAGGACGAGCCGGTGGAGGTGAGCGCCGACGAGCTGCTGGTGACCGAGCAGCCCCGCGAGGGCTGGGCGGTGGCCTCGGAGTCGGGTGAGACCGTCGCCCTGGACCTGGAGCTCACGCCGGAGCTGCGCCGCGCGGGTCTCGCCCGCGAGATGGTCCGGATGCTCCAGGAAGCCCGCAAGCGGAGCGGGCTGGAGGTGTCGGACCGCATCGAGGTGTGGTGGACGGTCACGGACGAGGCGACCGAGCTGGCGCTCGCCGAGCACGGCCAGGCGATCGCCGCCGAGGTGCTCGCCGACTCGTTCGTCGCCGGTGAGCCGGGCCGGGAGCTGCACACCGCCTCCTCGGAGGAGTTCGGTGTGACCTTCGGGTTCCGCAAGGCCTGACCGGAGGCCGCGGCCGGAGCGGCCCGGTCCGTCCGCCTCCCGCGGACGGGCCGGGCCGCTTTCCGTTCCACGGCGGCGGGGGCGCGGGCCGCGGTGGCCGCCGGGCGTCCGGATGGTCGAGCCGCGCACACGACACCGTTCGGCACCGCTGGGGGCCGGTCCGCCGCTGAGGTCCGTGGTCGCCCTCCCCGGCCCTGGGAGGGCGTTCAGCGCGCGGGGGCGACGCACCGTTGTGATCCGGCCAGTCCCGGTCCGCACCGACACTGGGTGACGCGCGGGAACGCCGCCGCACGCCCGGTGACCGGTGGACGCCGGATCCGGCCGTCAACGCGCGAGGGCGCCGCTCCTCCGAGCGGCGCCCTCGCCGGGTCTCAGCGCTTGGTGTCGGAGGCGTCGTCGTGGGGGGCGCGGTCGGCGGTGTCCCGCGCCCCGTCCTCGTCCGGACCGTCCTCGGCACCGTCGGCGGGGCGTTCCGCACGGGCGGCGGAGTCGGCCTCCCCGGTGTCCCCGTGGTCGGGCTCGGCTGCGGCCGGGACGTCTCCGGCCCGCGCACCGTCCTCATCCTCGTCCCCGCCGCTGGGGACGCGGTAGGAGAAGGCGCCGCTGCTGGCGTCCCGCCCGTCACCGGAGTCCCCGTCCGCGGCGCGCTCGTCGGCCTCGTCGTCGGTCCGGGCGCCGTCCCCGGTGCTGTCCGCCACCTCGTCGGTCCCGGCGTCATCGGGGTCGCCGTCGGGGGCTCGCTCCTCCTCCGGCTCGGAGTCCGCGGAGATCACCGGGAGGACGGCCGTCTCCGAGCCGGGAGCGTGTCCGTCCTCCGGCTCCCCGGAGACCACCGGGAGGACAGCCGTCTCCGGGCCGCCCCCGTCCGCCCCGGGCTCACTCGGGGCCTGCTCCGTGGCGTGCGCCTCCAGGGCGTCCTCCCGGTCGGCGGCGGGCTCGGAGTCCTCGTCCGCTTCCTCCGGACGCTCCGCGGCGCGCGCCTCCGCGGTGTCCCGGGCGTCCTCGTGGTCAGCGGCGGGCACGGACGCCTCGTCGGGCTCAGGGGTCCCGGCGGCGGCCGTGTCCTCGCCGGGCTCCCCCGCGTCACTCCTCTCGGGGGCGTCCGCGGAGGGCGCGTCGTCGATGTCCTCCTCCACCGCGTCCCGCGCGGCCCGGGAGCCGTCACCGGGCGAGGAGGCGTCCTCGGCGGAGGAGGCTCCGGGAACGTCGTAGGCGAAGGCCCCGCTCTCCTCCTCGTCGGGCCGGTCCCCGTCGTCGCCGTCCTCCGCGAAGGCGTCCTCCTCGACGGCTCCCTCAGCGGCCGACCGTCCGGGGATGTCGTAGGCGAACGGGGCCCTGTCCGAGGTGCCGGTCCCCTGAGTGCCGTCCCCGTCGCTGTCCCGGTCCCCGTCCCCGGGGACGTCGCGGGCGGAGGAGGCCGCGTCCCGGTCTGCGCTCCCGGAGTCGTCGTCCCCGTTCCCGGGGAAGTTCTCCTCCACGGCCTGCGCCGGACGGGGGATGCTGTAGGCGAAGGGCTCTTCGGAGGCGAACGCGGAGCCGCCCCGCTCCCGACCGCCGTGCTCGTCGGGGGCGTCCGTGAAGGGCGCGTCGTCGATGTCCTCCCCGACCGCGTCCTCCCCGAACGGGGGGCGGTCCTCGGCGGAGGGGCCGTCATCGGCCGGGGGCGTGCGGCCGGGAATGTCATAGGTGAAGGCTGGGCCGGAGGCGGCGGTGCGCTCGCCGGTCCCGTCCCCCGTGTCGGGTCCGTCCTCGGCGGTGGTACCGCTCGGCTCGTCCCACTCCGCCCTCGCGGCGGTGTCGGCGGCGTCGGCTCCGCTCTCCCAGGGCGCCGGGGCGCGGAGCGGCCGCTCCTCCTCGGAGGACGCCCAGGAGGGGGTCGGTCCGGAGTGGGGAGCGGAGGGGGCGGCGTCGTGCGCCGCCGTATCCGGTTCCGGCCAGTCGTGGGCCGTGGGGGTCTGCCAGCGGGGGACGTCGTACTCGGGTTCTCCGTGACCGGCGTCCTCCGCGACCGGAGTCGGCCAGGCGGGCCGCTCCGGGACACGGGGCTCCCGCACCGGCTCGGAGGCCGGTGCGGGTACGCGCCCGGGGTTCTCCGACTCCACGTGTGCGATGGGCACCGCCGATGCCGCGGTGGCGGCCATGACGGGGACGGACGCCTTCCCCAAACCGTCCGTCCGATCCGGTCTGCCCCCGCCGCCGGACCTTCCCTGGAGCAGCGCCCCCAGTAGGAGGAGAACGCTGACGCCCGCCAGTCCCAGTGCCACATACACCAGGACGGTCTCGGCGAACACCAGGGCGGCCACGATGACGGCGATGGCCGTCAGCACCGCCACGGTTGCGAGGATGCTAAGGATCACGGGTCGACCAGGACCTTTACACGTGTTGTGCCGGAGTCTTCAGTTGTTCGAGCGGATGCCGCGGTGATCAGCGGCGCTCGTGCGGCTCGCCCGGGTGGAACCCGCCGTGCTGGGCCGGCTCGGGCTGCCCGAACGGGTTGCCCGTGGGGCCGTGCTGGAGCGAGGGCGTTGCGCCGGTCTGCGGAGCCATGGTCTGGAAGCCGCCCGTGGTGTTCGGGTTGTTCAGCTCCTGGGCCTTCTCCTCCTCGCTCTTGAGCTCGCGCAGCTGGCGCTCGAAGTAGTCCTTGAGGCGGCTGCGGTACTCACGCTCGAAGTCCTTGAGCACGTTGACCTTGTGCTCCAGCTCCTCGCGCTGCTGGACGAGGCTGCCCATGACCTGGCGGTGGCGCTCCTGCGCGTCGCGGTCGAGGTTCTCGGAACGGGCGCGGGCCTCACCGATGATCTGGTCGGCCTGGCGGCGGGCCTTGCCGAGGATGTCCTCGGACTCGTGGCGGGCGCGGCCGAGGGTCTCGTCGGCCTCGCGGCGGGCGTCGGAGATCGCCTGGTCGGCGGTCTGCTGCGCGAGGGCCAGAACACGGGCGGCCGTGTCCATGTTCTCCTCGCCGCCCATGCCCATGCCGGGACCGGCCATCTGCATCTGCTGCTGGACCGGGGGCTGGGGCTCGACGGCCTGCGGAGGCTGCACCGGCTCGGGGCGCATCTGCTCGTGCTGCGGCTCGGGCGCCTGGTCCTGCTGCTGGAAGTCCTGCATGCCGGCGTTGGGCACCTTGCCCCGCAGGCACTCGGCCAGCTTGCCGCGCAGTTCCTCGTTCTCCTGGATCAGGCGGTCGAGCTCGGACTCGACCTCGTCGAGGAAGGCGTCGACCTCTTCTTCGTCGTATCCCGGTCGGAGCCGGGTGGTACTGAACTGCTTGTTCCGCACATCGGCGGGTGTCAGCGGCATGTTCGTCTCCTTGGCGCGCTTGGAGTCTGTCCGTAGGGACGCTACATGATCGTGACCTTACGGCAATCCAGATCATGACCAAGACCACATAGCGGAATCCGGGGCGGTTCCTTCCGCCTACGTCTACTCTCCTGCTAGGCGAAGCTCCCGAGCAGTGCGATCAAGATGTAGACGCCGAAGAAGAGCACCAGGACGCTCAGGTCGAGCGCGATGCTCCCCAGGCGTACGGGCTTGATGAACCGACGCAGGAACCTCAGTGGCGGGTCGGTGATCGTGTACACGATCTCAGCGATCACGAGCACGAACCCCGTGGGGCGCCACGATCTGGAGAAGGACTGCACCATCTCCAGGATCACCCTGGCCAGCAGCACGAAGACAAACAGCTGCAGGATGATGATCAGCACGGACAGGACGGTACTCACGGTCGTTCCTCGACCCAATCTCTGGACAAATGTGACGTTCTAGCTCTGATTGAAGAACCCTCGCTCGGCGATCCGCGCCTTGTCCTCGGCGGTCACCTCGACGTTGGCCGGGGACAGCAGGAACACCTTGTTGGTGACGCGTTCGATACTGCCATGCAGACCGAAGATCAGACCAGCCGCGAAGTCGACCAGACGCTTGGCGTCGCTGTCGACCATCTCGGTCAGGTTCATGATCACCGGTGTACCCTCTCGGAAGTGCTCTCCGATGGTACGCGCCTCGTTGTAGGTACGCGGATGGAGCGTGGTGATCCGCGCGAGGTCGGCGGTGGAGGCGGTCGCGGTCGTGCCACCGCGACCTGAGCCCAGGTAACCGCCGGTGTCCATCACGTCGCCTCGCGCTTCCTCGCCGGGCGGGGCGTCAGCGTCGCGTTCACGCTGCTCCTCCACCCCCTCGTCGAAATCGTCGAACTCATCATATTCGTCCGCATAGCGGTGATCGTAACGGTCGTCCTCCACGAGGCCGAGGTAGACCGCCATCTTGCGCATCGCGCCGGCCATCTCATGTCCTCCGTCGTCCCCGCGGCCTTCACCGCAGCCGACTCCTTCGCACTGTCCCGTCCGCTCTCGGGGAGAGCGTCCATTCGGGCGAACTCCACAGACGGGTTCCAAGGTCTATGTGGGGACATTACCCCACGATCGGTCCCCGGTTGCCGAGCAACGCCGTACCGAGTCGCAGGTGTGTCGCGCCTCGCTCGACCGCCGCCTCCAGGTCCCCGCTCATGCCCGCGGACACCACCGTCGCCCGAGGATAGCGATCGCGGATGCGGGCCGCGACCTCCTGTAGACGCGCGAAGGCGGCCGAGGGATCGCCCTCGCGGGGGGCGACCGCCATGACCCCGCCCAGCACGAGCGCCTCGTGCTCCTCGATCCGCGCCGCGAGTTCGAGCGCGTCCCCGGGGTCGACGCCCCCGCGCGGACCGATCACCCCGGCCCTCGAGTCCTCGTCGAGGTTGATCTGGACGAGGCAGGTCAGGCTCCGTCCGGCCGCGGCGGCGCGCTCGCCCAGTGCCCGGGCCAGCCTGGCGCGGTCCACCGAGTGCACGACGTCGGCGTAGGAGGCCACCGACCGCGCCTTGTTGGTCTGCAACTGGCCCACGAAGTGCCAGGTCAGGCCGAGGTCGGCGGTCTCGGCGGCCTTGGGCGCCGCCTCCTGGTCGCGGTTCTCGCCCACGTCGGTCACCCCGAGTGAGGCGAGAATCCGCACATCGGAGGCCGGGTGTGTCTTGGTGACGGCGACCAGCGACACCTCGTCCGGGCTGCGGCCGGCCTTGGCGCAGGCCGCCTCGATCCTGGCCCGCGCGGCGGCGAGGTTGGCGCGGACCTGCTCGACGCGAGCCGGGTCTGCGTGTGTCACGGTGCTCCTTCTTTCCCTGGGACGGATCCCACTCGCTGTCCTTCCTACACCCCCCTCGCCCCGCGTGCCCCGAACCCCGGGGACGCCGGGCCCGTCGGGGGCCGCGCGTGAGGCGGTGTTCTTCGGGCCTCCGCTTCGCTTCGTCCCACCCGTCGCCGGCCAGCACCCTCAACGGACACCTACGGCGCGGTCCTGCTCGTGTCCGGGCACCCGGAGAACGGGAAGCCTTCGGCGCCTACGGCGGGGCCGGGGGACGGGGCCGACCGGGAGGCGCGCGGGCGCCGCGGAGGCGGGGAAACCGGGCTGTCCCGGTCGTCCCACGGCACCGTCCTGGTGGCCGGGTACGACGTTCAGGCGCGCCAGAGGAAGGCGGCGAACCTGCCGGTCGGCGCCTGACCACGGTGGGAGAACAGTTCGGGGCTCTCCAGGGTGCAGCGGCCGTCGGCCCGGATGTCGGTGACGCCCGCCCGGCGCAGCTGGGCGGTGACGGCGGCGCGCATGTCCACGCCGGCGGTGCCCCGGCTCGTGGTGCAGGCGGCCTCGGGTACCCCGCGCGCGGTCTCGTCGCGCACGTGGGGCGGGACCTCGTAGCACCCGCCGCAGATGGCGGGGCCCAGGAAGACGGTGATCCGGTCGGCGCGGGCGCCCTGGTCGGCCATCGCCGCGACCAGGTTGGCGGCCACACCGTTCGCGGTGCCCAGTCGGCCGGAGTGCGCGGCGCCCAGGACGCCCGCCTCGGCGTCGGCGGCCAGGACCGGAAGGCAGTCGGCGGCCATCGAGGCCAGGACCAGGTCGGAGCGGGTGGTGACCACCCCGTCGCAGGTGCCCGCGCCCCCGGGGCCGGTGGCCACGAGGACGTCGGCGCTGTGCACCTGGTGCATCCACACGACCCGGTCGACGTCGAACCCCAGGTCGCGGGCGGCGATCTTGCGGTTGGCGAGCACCGCCTCGCGTTCGTCCCCCGAGCTCAGGCCCATGTTGAGCGAGTCGTAGGGCGGGGCGCTCACTCCCCCGTGCCGTTCGGTGACGGCCGCGCGGACCCCGTGGCCCAGGTCGATGACGTTGCTCATCCGGTGGTGTTTCCTCCCCGCTCCTGCCGGAGGGGGAACCCCGGGCCGCGTCGCCCGGAGGGCGTTCGGGGCCGGTGGCCGGTACCGGCCGTGTTCCGGCTCCGGCGCGGACTCCTCGCGGGAGCGGGCTCCCGCGGGGCCCGCCTCGCCGTCCCCCCGGTCCAGGACACTACCACCGCCCGAACCGCCCCGGGCTGGGCGGAGACCGCCCCGAAGCGGCGACGACCCCGGCCCTGGGGCCGGGGTCGGAGCTACTTCAGGAACTCCGGCACGTCGAGGTCGTCGGGGTCGTCGAAGATGACCCGGCGCCGGGGCGTGGGCACGTCCCCGCGCCGCTCGGCGGTGGCGTCCGAAACCGCGTGGATGTGACCCGCGTGGCCGCCCTCACGCTCGGCGGGCTCCTCCTCGGCCGGAGCGGGCTCCTCGGCGCGGACCGGCTCGGCGGGCTCGGCCTCCGCCTGGAAGGCGGACGTGCCGTGGGGCGGGGTCTGCTGTGCGGGGCCCGGCTCGGCCGGAGCGGCCTGGGTGTACTGCTCCTGGTGGGCGGGCTCGGCCTCGACCGGCTGCTGGACCGGCGGAGCCTGGGTCGCCGGCGGCGTCCACTGCGGCTCCGGGGCGGGCTCGGCCGGACGGGACGGTGTGATCCACGGCATGTTGGCGGCCGACGCCCCGCTCGCGTCCGCGGAGGCGGGCGCCGCCGGAGCGGTCCTCTCCTCCCTGCCGGACGTGATGCCTGCCTTGGGGGCGGCGGCCTCAGGAGGGTCCACCGGCTGGCGCTCCCGCACCACCGGGATCACTCCCTCCGGCTCGTCGAAGCCGGCCGCGATGACGGTGACCCTCACCTCGTCGCCCAGGGCGTCGTCGATGACGGCGCCGAAGATGATGTTGGCCTCGGGCGCCGCCGAGTTCGCGACGAGCTGTGCCGCCTCGTTGATCTCGAAGAGCCCCAGGTCGGAGCCGCCCTGGATGGACAGCAGCACACCGTGGGCCCCGTCGATACTCGCTTCCAGCAGTGGCGAGGAGATCGCCATCTCCGCCGCCGCGACCGCCCGGTCGTCCCCGCGCGCCGACCCGATGCCCATGAGCGCCGATCCCGCCCCGGACATGACCGACTTGACGTCGGCGAAGTCCAGGTTGATCAGTCCCGGCGTGGTGATCAGGTCGGTGATGCCCTGCACACCGGACAGGAGTACCTGGTCGGCGGCCTTGAAGGCGTCCAACACGCTGACCTGGCGGTCGGAGATGGACAGCAGCCGGTCGTTGGGGATCACGATGAGGGTGTCGACCTCCTCGCGGAGCATCGCTATCCCCGACTCGGCCTGGGTGGCCCGCCTCTTGCCCTCGAACCCGAAGGGGCGGGTGACCACGCCGATGGTCAGGGCGCCTAGGGACCGGGCGATGTTGGCCACGACCGGGGCGCCCCCGGTTCCGGTTCCACCGCCCTCACCGGCGGTGACGAAGACCATGTCGGCCCCCTTGAGGACCTCCTCGATCTCCTCCCGGTGGTCCTCGGCGGCCTTGCGGCCGACATCGGGGTTGGCTCCGGCTCCGAGGCCGCGGGTGAGTTCGCGCCCGACGTCCAGCTTGACGTCTGCGTCACTCATCAGCAGCGCCTGGGCGTCAGTGTTGATGGCGATGAACTCGACGCCCTTGAGCCCCTCTTCGATCATTCGGTTGACGGCGTTGACACCGCCGCCGCCGATGCCGACGACTTTGATGACCGCGAGGTAGTTCTGCGGTGCTGCCACGACGAGGGGCCTTTCCGCTCGCTTACGCCGTTCCGCCACCGCGTCCGGTGGCTGTGTGCCACCGGAGGCGCCTTTGGTCCGGCATCCGGTTCTACAGTGTGCGTTTCGGGTCCCCCGACGGGTCGTCCACGACGCCGTGACCGGGGGACCCCGGACCGCCGGAGCCTCCGTCCACCCGCCCGGAAGGGGCTGGTGCGGTCCGCCGTGAGGCGGAACGGTTCCCGCGTACCCGAAAAGCCTGTTCTGGTGCTTTGTTGACGTTCGGTTGTGTTTCCCGACAGTAAGCGGACCGCCGACCACGGGCAACCGATGACGAGTTCAGCCTAACGGCGCACGACACGGGGAAGCGATGTGTGCCCTCGGCGCGTCGCGTCTGGAATGTCCGAGCGGGACGCCCGGGCGTGCCGCCGGGGTCCTCCGGCCCGCCCGCGCCCGTACCGCTCGGCGGACCGGCCCCCGCCGCCGCGTCCCTGCCTGTCCTGTTCCTGGGAACGCTTCACCTCACCACGGCGAGGTCGGGCGCGGACACGTCGTAGACGCGCTCCTCCTGCGGCGGGTGCTCGCCGATGAGCACCCGCAGGACGTCGCTCTTGCGCGCGGTCTCCTCGGGCGAGCCCCACTCGACACGGGCCTCCTCGGCGAGTTCGATCACGATCGCCTCGGGGTCGGTGGCGTCGATGAGCCGGATCCGGGAGAGGAGGGAGTCCGGTGCCCGTCCGACGATGTCGGCGGCGGCGGCGACGGCCTCGTTGCCCTCCACCTCCCCGGTCACGCGGACCAGCGGGTAGGCGTCGGGCAGGCTCGGCGCGTCCTCGATGCGCACGCCGTCGGCGTCGATCAGCCGGTAGTCCTCCCCCGCCTGGACGGCCAGCAGCGGTCGGCGTTCGACCACCTCGACCTCCAGGGTGGCGGGCCAGCCGCGGGTGACCGTGGCCGACTCCACCAGCGGCAGCGCCTCGGCGCGCTCCTCGCTGCGGTCCAGGTCGACCCTGATCAGGGGCGTCCCGGTGGGCACGCCCAAGGCCGCGACCACCTCCTCGGAGGGGGTCCGGTCCAGGCCGGTGACCGCGACGTCGCGCACCACGAGCAGGCGGGACCCGAGCAGCAGCCAGGCGACCACGCAGACCAGGGCGACCACCAGCAGAGCCACGAAGGCGAACTTCCAGGGGTCGGACCGCTTGCGCGGCACCGCGTGCCCAGCCGCCTCCTCCTGCTCAGCGACCACCTGCTCCCCTTCCGTGTGTCCGCGCGACCGCTTCCCCAACGCTGGCCGTTCCCGCCTCAGCCCCCGAGGCCGTCGGCCCTCTGCGCGAGCGCCTCGACGATGCGCGGGCCCAGCTCGGTGACGTCGCCCGCGCCCATGGTGAGCACGATGTCGCCGGGGCCGGCCAACTCGGCCACCCGGAGCACGGCGTCGTCGCGGCCGGGCACGTACCACACGCGGTCGTGCGCGACACGCGAGGTGATCAGCTCCGCCGTGACCCCGGGCTCGGGGTCCTCGCGGGCGGCGTAGACCTCGGTGACCACGACCTCGTCGGCCAGGCCCAGCGCGGCGGCGAACTCCTCGGCGAAGATGCGGGTGCGGCTGTACAGGTGCGGTTGGAACAGGGCGACGACCCTGCCCCCGGCGTGCTCACGACCGTCCTCGCGCGCCTCCTCGGCCAGGGACTCCAGCGCCGCACGGGTCGCGCGCAGGTCGGCCTCGATCTCGGTGGGGTGGTGGGCGTAGCTGTCGTAGACGGCCACTCCCCCCGCCTCGCCCTTGGGCTCGAAGCGGCGCGCGGCGCCGGCGAAGTCGGCGATGCCCTCGACCGCCACCTCCAGGTCGTGGCCCAGCTCGTCGGCGACCGCGACGGCCGCGGCCGCGTTGAGCACGTTGTGGCGGCCCGGTACGGCGAGCTGGCCGTCCACGGGCTCGCCGTTCGCGGTGCGGATGGTGAACTCGGTGGTGAAGCCGCGGGCGCGCACCCGGGTGACGCGGTAGTCGGCGTCCTCGGCCTCGCCGTAGGTGAGCACCCGCTTGCCGCGTTCGCGGGCCAGCTCGGCCACCCGGCGGGCGCCGGGGTCGTCCACCCCCACGACGAGCGTGCGCTCGACCCGGTCGACGAACGAGGCGAAGTTGGCGTGGATCTCCTCGATACCGCTGTAGTTGTCCAGGTGGTCGGCCTCGACGTTGGTGACCACCGCGATCTTGGGCGAGAGCATGAGGAAGGAGCCGTCGCTCTCGTCGGCCTCCACCGCGATGACCTCGCCGATGCCGGCGTCGGCGCCCAGGCCGGTGGTGACCAGCTTGCCGCCGATGACGTAGCCGGGGTCGGCGCCCACGTGCTGGAGCACCACCGCGACCATGGACGTGGTGGTGGTCTTGCCGTGGGTGCCCGAGACGGCGACGCCCTCGCGGCCCAGCAGCAGCGCGCCCAGGGCCGCGGCCCGGGGCAGCACGCGCAGGCCCCGGCGGCGCGCCTCGACCAGTTCGGGGTTGTCCTCGCGGATGGCGGAGGAGACCACCAGGGTCTCCGCCGTGCCGAGGTTGTCGGCGGCGTGTCCCACGTGGACGTCGGCGCCCATCTGCTCCAGTTCGCGCAGGGTGTCGCTGTCGCGGGCGTCGCTGCCCGAGACCTCCACCCCCGACTGGAGCAGCACGCGGGCGATGCCGGACATGCCCGCTCCGCCCAGGCCGATGAAGTGGGTACGGCCCAGCTTGTCCACGGGCACCGGCTCGGTCGGCCGCACCAGGCTCATCGGGTGTCCTTCCCGTCGTCGTAGAAGGCCTCGTCGCCGTCGTCCTCGGACACCGGCATGTCGGGCGTGGGTTTGTCGCCGCGGGCGATGGCCGTGACCTCGCGGGCCAGCTCCATGTCGGCGTCGCGGCGGCCCATCCGGGCGGCCGCCTCGGACATGGCCACGACCCGGTCGGTGTCGGTGAGCAGCGGGATGAGCTGCTGGGTGATCCACTCGACGGAGACGTCGGCGTTGTTGACCATCATCCCGCCGCCCGCCTGGACGATGGGCTCGGCGTTGAGGGCCTGCTCGCCGTTGCCGATGGCCAGCGGCACGAACGCGCCGGGCAGGCCGACGGCGGTCAGCTCGGCGCAGGTCATCGCCCCGGAGCGGCACATGGCCACGTCGGCCGCGGCGTAGGCCATGTCCATGCGGTCCACGTAGGGGACGGCGACGTAGGGGATGCCCATCTGGGTGAGGTCCTGGGGCTCGTCGGCGTTCTTGGGGCCGACCACGTGCAGCACCTGGACGCCGCTGTCGCGGAAGGCGTCGCGGGCGGCGTAGGCGGTCTCGTTGATGCGCTGGGCGCCCTGGGAGCCGCCGAAGATCAGCAGGGTGGGCAGGTCGTGGCGCAGGCCGAAGTAGGTGCGGGCCTTGTCGCCCATGGCCAGCCGGTCGAGCGAGGTGATCTGCTCGCGCAGCGGGATGCCCACGAAGCGGCCGTTGCGGATCTGGGTGTGGGGGTGGCCGGTGAACACGTGCGGGGTCAGGCGCGCGCCCAGCCGGTTGGCCAGGCCCGGCAGGGGGTTGGCCTCGTGGACGACGATGGGGATGCGCCTGCGGCGGGCGGCCAGGTAGCCGGGCGTGGCCACGTAGCCGCCGAAGCCGACGATGATGTCGGCCTGGAGCCGGTCCAGGTGCTCACCGGCCGCGCTGAGGGCGCCCGCGAGCTTGCCGGGCACGCTGAGCAGCTGCGGGGTGAGCCTGCGCGGCAGGGGGACGGCCGGGATGATGCCCAGCTCGTAGCCGCGCATGGGCACCAGCCGGGTCTCGAGGCCCCGCTCGGTGCCCAGGCAGAGGATCTCCGTGCTGGGGTCCATGCGCCGCAGCGCGTCCGCAAGGGAGAGTGCGGGCTCGATATGCCCGGCCGTGCCGCCTCCGGCGAGGGCTACCCTCATCGTCGCCGATTCCTCCTTGGCCGGTCACCCGCCGGGACCGGTCCGCTCCTGTGCTTGGCCGTTGTCCTGCCACCGCGGGCGCCCGCCGTGCGCGGGCCGCGTGCCGTGGTGGGTCGCCCGGACGCCGCCGCGCCGCCGAGGTTGTTCACCGAGGCGGCGATGTTGTCCAGGCCCAGCCAGCTTAGAGCCCTTTGCACCCGACTGGGACCCCGGGCCTCCAGTACCTTGCGCGCCTCCGGCTCGGTCTTGGCCAGTGCCAGGAGAACGCCCAGGGCCGCCATGGTGGTGACCAGAGACGAGCCCCCGTAGGAGACCAGGGGCAGCGGGACGCCGGTGACGGGCAGCAGCCCGATGACGGCGCCAATGTTGATCATGGCCTGGCCCATGATCCAGGTGACGATGGCGAAGGAGGCCAGGCGGGGGAAGGGCTCCTTGACGCGGAAGGCCACGCGCATCCCGGCGTAGCCGAGCATGCCGAACAGGGCGAGCATGAGCAGGGTGCCGATGAGGCCGAACTCCTCGCCGATGATGGCGAAGACGAAGTCGGACTCGGCGAAGGGCAGGAAGCCCCACTTCTCGCGGCTCTCGCCGATGCCGACGCCGAAGACCCCGCCGGTGCCCAGGGCGTAGAGGCTGTGCAGCGACTGCATGCCCGAGCCCAGGGGGTCGGCCTCGGGGTCCAGGAAGGAGGTGACGCGCGCCATGCGGTAGGGCTCGATGGCGATGGCGATGGCGGCCAGTCCCAGGACCAGGCCGAACATGGCCCCGAACAGCCTGCCGGGCGCGCCCACCACCCACAGCAGCCCCAGGAAGGTGACCAGGAACACCAGGCCCGTGGACAGGTTGGAGCCCATCAGCACCAGCAGGACCAGCAGGCCGCATCCGGGCAGCAGCGGGATGAGCAGGTGCCGCCACTCGGTGAGCTCGCGCAGCTCCTCCTTGCGGGCCAGGATGTTGGCACCCCACAGGGCGAAGGCGAGCTTGGCCGGCTCGGAGGGCTGGATGATCAGCCCGCCCAGGTCCAGCCAGCGGGTGGCGCCGTTGACCTCCACGCCCTGGAAGACGGTGAGCAGCAGCAGCGCCGCCGAGACGATCATCGCCGGGTAGCCGACCAGGCGGAAGATCCGCTGGGGCAGGTGGGAGGCCAGGAACATCAGCGGCAGGCCCAGGGCGGCCGAGACCAGCTGCTGCTGGAACATCGAGAAGGCCGAGCCGGTCTCGTCGATGGAGTTGACCATCGTGGAGGACAGCACCATCATCAGGCCCAGCGCGATGAGCAGGACCGAGGTGCCCAGGATCAGGTAGTACGAGGTGAGCGGCCGGTCCAGCAGGCGGACCCACTCACGCCACAGGGCGCGTTCGCGTCCGCCCGCCGCCGCGCGCGCCTTGGACCGGGTCGCCCCGGGAACCGCCGTCGTCGCCGCCATCCACACCCTCCGCACGAAATTCGCGCCTCAATACTGGCGTACCGGCGGGTGCGGAGCCGTGGACATTTCGCGCGTGTTGGCCATCTTTGACGACCCGGGGGCGTGGCAGAGGGCACAGTGGGGGCCGCCCGCGCGTGTTCGGTCACGCACGGGCGGCGAACCGTCACTCAGGGCAAGCGGAGTACGGCCTCGGCGAAGAGGCGGCCCCGTTCGCGGTAGTCGGTGAACATGTCCATGGAGGCGGCCGCGGGCGCCAGCAGGACGGTGTCGCCCTCCTCGGCCAGGGAGGCGGCGGCGGCGACCACCGCGTCCATGACGGTGCCGTCCCCGTCGGCGGGGCCCTCGACCTCCACCACCGGAACCCCGGGGGCGTGCTCGGCCAGGGCCTCGCGCAGCCGGGCGCGGTCGGCGCCGATGAGCACGGCCGCACGCAGGCGGTCGGCGGCCATCGCGGCCAGGTCGTCGACCTCGGCGCCCTTGAGCAGGCCGCCCGCGATCCAGACCACGGACGGGTAGGAGCCCAGGGACGCGGCGGCGGCGTGCGGGTTGGTGGCCTTGGAGTCGTCCACGTAGTCCACGCCCCCCGCGGTGGCCACGAAGGCGATGCGGTGCGGCTCGGGATCGAAGGCGGCCAGCCCGGCCCGGACCGAACCGGGGTACACGCCCACCGAGCGGGCCAGCGCGGCGGCGGCCAGGGCGTTGGCGACGTTGTGCGGCGCGGCCGGGCGCACGTCGGAGAGCGTGGCCAGCTCCTCGGCGCTGCTGTGCGGGTCCTCGACGAAGGCCCGGTCCACCAGCAGGTCCTCGACCACGCCGACCTCGCCCGCGCGGGGCGTGTCCAGGCGGAAGCCGACCAGCGGCGTGTGCGGGTCGCCGTCCTCCTCGGCCAGGCGGACCGACCAGGCATCGGCGGTGTTGACCACGCGGAGGGTGCCGGGCGCGTAGATCCGGCCCTTGGCGCGGGCGTAGGGGTCCAGGCCGCCGTGCCAGTCCAGGTGGTCGGGGGCGATGTTGAGGACGGTCGCGGCGTGCGGGCGCAGGCTGGAGGACCAGTGCAGCTGGAAGCTGGACAGCTCCACCGCCAGGACCTCGCGGAAACGGCCCCCGGCGTCGGGTTGGACCGCCTCCACGACCGGGGTGCCGACGTTGCCGACGGCGAGCGCGTCGCGGCCGTCCGCGCGCAGCATCGCCTCCAGCATGCGCACGGTGGTGGTCTTGCCGTTGGTGCCGGTGACGGCCAGCCACACCTGGTCGGCGGGCTTGAGCCGCCAGGCGAGTTCGACGTCCCCGATGACCTCGATCCCGGCCTCGGCGGCCCGGACCAGCAGCGGGGAGTCGGGGCGCCAGCCGGGCGAGGTGACCACCAGGTCGCAATCCGCGGGCAGCGGGGTGTCGCCCAGGACGACCTCGGCGCCCTCCGCCCGGAGCCGGTCGGCCACCGGGCGGACGGTGTCGTCGTCGCGGCCGTCGACGACGGTCACGCGGGCCCCGCGGGCCAGGAGCGCCCTGGCCACGGGGGGCCCGGACACTCCCAGGCCCGCGACGCAGACCCGGCGCCCCCGCAGGGGCGCGCCCTCCGGCGCGGTGCCGGGCGGTGTTGGGGAAGCGTGGTGCGCCATGCCTACCTCGGCATCCATTCCAGGTAGAAGAGCCCGATGGCGATCGCCACGAACAGGCCCTGGATGATCCAGAAGCGGATCACGATGGTGGGTTCGGCCCAGCCTTTGAGCTCGAAGTGGTGCTGGAGGGGCGCCATGCGCAGCACGCGTTTGCCGGTGAGGCGGAACGAGGTGATCTGGACCATCACCGACAGGGTGATGATGACGAACAGGCCGCCGATGAGCAGCAGCAGGAGCTGCGTGCGGGTGGTGATGGCCAGGCCCACGATCAGACCGCCCAGGGCCAGGGAGCCGGTGTCGCCCATGAAGATCTTGGCGGGCGGGGCGTTGAACCACAGGAAGGCGATGCAGGAGCCGAGCACGGAGGCGGCCACCACGGCCAGGTCCAGGGGGTCGCGGACCGTGTAGCAGCTGTCCGAGAGGTAGGACACGCAGGACTGGCGCAGCTGCCAGTTGCCGATGATGACGTAGGCGACCAGGGACAGGATCGTCGCGCCGGTGGCCAGGCCGTCGAGGCCGTCGGTCAGGTTCACCGCGTTGGAGAAGCCGACGATGAGGAAGAGGGCCCACAGGACGAACAGGCCGATCATCAGCGGGGGGCCGAAGTCGCGGAGGAAGGAGATGCTGGGGGCGGCGGGGGTGTAGCCGTAGCCGTTGGGGAAGAGGGTGACGCCGTAGGCGAAGCCCACGCCGACGATGGCCTGGCCGACCATCTTCGCGCCGCTGCGCAGGCCCAGGCTGCGGCGCTTGTAGATCTTGATGAAGTCGTCGAGGAAGCCGACGCAGCCCATCCCGACGAACAGGAACATCACCAGCAGGCCCGACGCGGTGGGCCCGCTGGCGCTGGGCTGCACGATCAGGAGCACCACGTGGGAGCCGAAGTAGCCCACGACGGCGCCGAGGATGATGACGATACCGCCCATGGTGGGCGTGCCCTGCTTGGTCTTGTGGCCCTCGGGTCCGTCGTCGCGGACCTCCTGGCCGAACTTGAACCGGTACAGGAGCTTGATCAGCGGGGGCATGAGCCCCATGGAGACGACGAGCGCGAGGGCCGCCGCCAGAGTGATGCCGATCACTGGGCGTCACCCTCCGTGATGAGGTCGATAACCCTTTCGAGCCCTGCCACGCGTGATCCCTTCACAATGACGACGTCTCCTGTGCGCATCCGCGCGCGCACGGCCGCGGCGGCCTCGTGAACGTCCGCCACGCGGACGCACTCGCCCTGCCACAGTCCCTGCCGCGCGGCGCCCTCGGCGCCGACGGCGATGCCCTCGGCCGCCTCACCGACCACGACCAGGTGGGCCACGCCCGTGCGGGCCGCGAGCTCACCGATCCTCTCGTGCTCGACCCCGCCGCCCTCGCCGAGCTCGGCCATGTGGGCCAGGACGGCGATGGAGCGGCGGTCCCGGGCGAGGGCGCCCAGGGTGGTCAGCGCCGCCCGCATGGACTCGGGGTTGGCGTTGTAGGCGTCGTTGACGAGGGTGGCGCCGGCGTGCTCGGTGACCTCCATGCGCCACCGGCTGACCGGTGTGGCGGCGCCGAGCGCCTCGGCGATCTCGTCCACGCCCATGCCCAGTTCGTCGGCGACCGCGGCGGCGGCCAGCGCGTTGTGGACCTGGTGGGCGCCGACGAGGGCCAGTTCCACCCGGGCGGTGCGCCCGGCCAGGTGGAGGGTGAAGGAGGGGGCGCCCGTCTCGCGCATGACCACGTCCGTGGCGCGCACGGTGGCGTCCTCCCCCAGTCCGTAGGTGACCACGCGCGCACGGGTGCGCGCGGCCATGGCGTTCACGCGCGGGTCGTCGGCGTTGAGGACGGCGACGCCTCCCGCGCCCCTGTCCGCGGCTCCCGGCGGGAGCGCCTCGACCAGCTCGCCCTTGGCCTTGGCGATGGCGTCGCGGTCGCCGAACTCCCCCATGTGGGCGCTGCCGACGTTGAGGACCACGCCGATCCGGGGCGGGGCCACCCCGCACAGGTGGGCGATGTGCCCGATACCCCGGGCGGCGGCTTCCAGGACCAGGTAGCGGGTGCCGGTGTCGGCGCGCAGCACGGTGAGGGGGTGACCGATCTCGTTGTTGAACGAGCCCGCCGGGGCGACGGTCGGGCCCATGCGGGCCACGACCTGCGCGATGAGGTCCTTGGTCGTGGTCTTGCCGGAGGATCCGGTGACCGCGACGACCTCGGCGCGCTCCGCTCCGCGGCGGGGATCGCTGAGTTCTCGTGCCACGTGCCGGGCCAGCCGCGTCAGGGCCGCGACGACTCCCTCGTCGCCGCCCTCCGCCAGCAGGTGGGGGGCGTCGACGGGTCGGGAGACCAGGGCCGCCGCCGCTCCGTCCGCGACCGCGGAGGCCGCGAAGTCGTGTCCGTCCACGCGTTCGCCGCCCAGGGCGACGAAGAGCGCGCCGGGCACTGCCTGCCGCGAATCGATGACGACGGGGCCGTCGACGACGGCTTCGGGGCGCGCTGATCCGCCGATGGCGGTTTGGGTGATCTCAGCGATCCGATCGAGCGTGAGCGCGATCAAATCCACTCCTCATGTCAGGCCCGGTCCACGACGCCACAGGGGCGGCTGGCCACCCGGCCGGAGTCTCAGGTCAGGGGATGGCACCGCGGATGCCGCGCGTTGCCGCGCCGGGCCTCACCACGGTGTCGGCATGGGCCGCGTCGTGGTCGCCGCCGGGGGCGTCACGTGTCGGGCTGCGATTGCCGGACCTACCTTAGAACATCTTCGGGCGTCCGGAATCCCGCCGGGCCCCCACTGGCGGCAATATGCGCCACTTCGTGACCGTCGGCCCGCACCTGCCCGGAAGCGCTCGCAGGCCCTCCGGCGCGGACGCCGAGGGGGCGCGGGCACGGCCCGCGCCCCCTCGTCCAGACGGTTCGCACTCCGGGAGTGTCGGGGTGTCAGCCCTGGTCAGGAACCCGGTGGATGTCCTGGAGGGCGACCCCCAGCCGCTCGCGGGCGCTCATGCCGAGGTGGTCCTCGATGGCCGCGCGCAGCACCTCGCGGTCGTCGAAGGGCAGCACCTCACCCTTGACGTACTGACCGGTCTCGTGACCCTTCCCGGCGACAACCACCACATCGCCGGGACGGGCGCGCTCGACGGCCAGGCGGATGGCCTCGGCCCGGTCGAACTCCACGGTGACCCGGGCGCGGTGCTCCTCGGGCACCTTGGCGACCCCTTCGAGCATCGACGCGGCGATGCTCACGGGGTCCTCGGTGCGCGGGTTGTCGTTGGTGATGACCAGCTGGTCGGACAGGCGCGCGGCGGCTTCGCCCATGAGCGGGCGTTTGGCGCGGTCGCGGTCGCCTCCGCAGCCGACCACCATGGTCAGCCCGCCCTCGGTGGTGGCGCGCAGGGCGGTCAGGACGGCCTCGATGGCGCCGGGCTTGTGCGAGTAGTCCACGAGCGCGGTGAAGTCCTGGAAGGCGTGGGGCACGGCGTTGGCCACGACCGGCTCCATGCGCCCGGGCACGCCCGGGGCGGCGGCCACACCCGCGATCGCGGTCTCCAGCGGCAGCCCCGCCTCGACCAGACCGACGATGGCGGCCATCGCGTTGGAGACGTTGAAGGGTCCGGGCAGGGCGACGGAGGCGTTGGCCTCCATGCCGCCGGGGCCCACGATGCGGAAGGCGCTCCCCATGGCGCCCAGACGCACGTCCACGGCCCGCCAGTCGGCCTCCATGGCGGTGGCGGGGTCGGCGTCGGTGTAGCCGTCCACGGCGAAGGTGGTGACGGGGACGCGGCCGTCGGCCTGCACCATGTCCACGAGCGCGCGGCCGAAGCGGTCGTCGGCGTTGACCACCGCGATGTCGCAGTACTCGGGGGTGAACAGGCGGGCCTTGGCGTCGAAGTAGTCGCGCAGGTCGGAGTGGAAGTCCAGGTGGTCCTGGGACAGGTTGGTGAAGACCGCGACGTCGTAGCGGGTGCCACCGACCCGGCTCAGGGCCAGGGCGTGGCTGGAGACCTCCATGGCGGCGGCGGAGACGCCGCGTTCGCGCATGAGGGCGAACAGGCCGTGCAGGTCGGTGGCCTCGGGCGTGGTGAGCGAGGAGACGACGCGTTCGTCGCCCACGCGCATCTCCACGGTGCCGACGAGGCCGGTGCGCATTCCGGCGTGGCGCAGGCCCGACTCGACCAGGTACGTGACGGTGGTCTTGCCGCTGGTGCCGGTGGTGCCGATCAGCAGCAGGTCCTGCGCCGGGTCCTTGAAGACCCACGAGGCCGCCGTGCCCAGCACGGCGCGCACGTCGGGGACCACGATGACGGGCAGCCCGGTGGCGGCGGCCCGCTCGGCCCCGTCCCCGTCGGTGAGGACGGCGGCGGCGCCCGCCTCGGCGGCCTGCCCGGCGAAGTCGGCGCCGTGCGCGCGGGTCCCGGGCAGGGCGGCGTACAGGTCTCCGGGCCCCACCTGGCGGGAGTCGTGGGTGATGCCGCGGACGTGCACCTCCCTGTCCGGCACCTCGGGGGGTCGGTCCGCGCCCAGGTCCGGGCGCAGGAGGGAGGCGTCCGGCCCGAGCAGCGCTGCGAGGGCGGACAGTGGACGAAGTGGCGTGTGTTCAGGTCGCATTACCGGTGGCACGTGTGGAGGTTAACCGCTGTCGACGACCGGCCGGTAATTTCCACGCTGCGTTCGCCGAGGTTTCCCGAACCGGGCGTTTCGCCCAGGTTACGCGGGTTCGCCGTACACGTCGATGACCGTCCGGTGTCCTTCGCGGCCGGGGGCGCGCCCCCGGCGGGCGGGCCCCGGAGCCCACGGCCGCGGGGAGGGGCGGCCGCGGCCCGGCGGCCCCGACCGGGTGTTCACGCCTAGGCTGGAGGCGTCCTCGACTCGGCCCGAACGCGGAGGTGGCGCATGGCCGGAACCGCCCCGTCACGGCGCCCGCTGGTGCTCGACGGCGGGCTGGCGACCCGTCTGGAGGCCTACGGCCGCGACCTGGGCGGCGGGCTCTGGTCGGCGCGGCTGCTGGCCGAGGAGCCCGATCTCGTCCGCCGGGTGCACCGGGACTACTTCGAGGCGGGCGCGGACGTGGCCATCGCCGCCGGGTACCAGGCGAGCGTTCCGGCACTGACCGCGCGGGGCGCCACGGAGTCCGAGGCCCTGGCGCTGATCGCCCGCTCGGTGGAGCTGGCGCGGGCCGAGCGCGACGCGTTCGGTTCCGGGCTGGTGGCCGCCGGGGTGGGCCCCTACGGCGCGGCCCGGGCGGACGGCTCGGAGTACACCGGCGACTACGACCTGGACGAGGAGGGCCTGTACGCCTGGCACCGGGAGCGCTGGCGGGTGCTCGCCGACTCCGGGGCGGACCTGCTCGCCTGCGAGACCGTGCCCTCGGCGGCCGAGGCCCGGGCGCTGGCCCGGCTGCTCGCCGAGACCCCCGGCGCCCGCGCGTGGATCAGCTTCTCCTGCCGGGACGGTGAGCGCGTCAGCGACGGCACGCCCCTGCGCGAGGCGGCCGCCGGACTCGCCCCTCTGCACGCCGACGGGCGGCTGGTGGCGGTGGGCGTCAACTGCACCGCGCCCCGGCACGTCCCCGCGCTGGTGCGCGCGGTCGCCGCGTGCGGCCTGCCCGCGGTGGCCTACCCCAACTCGGGGGAGGAGTGGGACGCGGCGCGGGGGCGGTGGACCGGCACGGCCGAGCCCGAGGAGTTCGGCCGCGCCGCCGTGGGCTGGTACGAGGCCGGAGCGGTGCTCGTGGGCGGGTGCTGCCGCACCGGCCCCGAGCACGTGCGCTCCGTGCGCGCCCACCTGGACCGCGCCGCGCCCTGACGGGGACGCCCGCGGCTGCCCTCCTAGCCGCCGCCCTGGTCCTCCGACAGCCGGATGGCGGGCGCCTCGGTCCCCGACGGCGGGACCTTCAGCGTCTTGAGCGCGAAGGACATGACGTCGTTGAACACCGGCCCCGCGGCCTCGCCGCCGTAGTAGTCCTGCTGCGGGTCGTGCAGCACCACCTGGACCACGACCTCCGGGTCGTCGGCGGGCGCGAACCCGGAGAAGGTGGACGTGTACCCGCCGCCGTCGTAGTCGCCCGTCTCCGGGTCGAGCCGGTTGGCGGTACCGGTCTTGCCCGCGACCCGGTACCCGTCGATGCGGGCCTGGGGCGCGGTGCCCTCGTCACTGGTGACCGCCTCCAGCATCAGCGCGAGCTGATCGGCGGTCTCCTCGCTGAACACGCGCCGCTGTTCGGGCTCCTCGGACGGAGTGAACTCCCCCTGGGCGTTCACCGTCCCGGCGACCACCCGGGGCTCCACCCGCACACCGCCGTTGGCGACGGTGGCGTACACCGACGCCATCTGAGCGGCGGTCACCGACAGGCCGTGGCCGATGGAGACCGACGGCAGCTGGGTGCCCCACCAGTCCTCCGGGTCCTTGAGCACGCCCGCCTGCTCACCGGGCAGCTGGAGCCCGGTCGGCTGGCCGAGCCCGAAGTCCTCCAGGTAGGAGTGCAGGACGCCCCGCCCCACCTGGTCGGCGATCTCGATGGTGCCCACGTTGCTGGACTGGGCCATGATGCCGTTGGTGGTCAGGCGCAGGGTCTCGTGGGGGCTGGAGTCCTTGAACGTCGTGTCCAGGTACCGGATGCTGTCGGGCACGGTGTAGACCGTCTCCGGGGTGGTGACGCCCTCCTCCAGCGCGGCGCCGATGGTGACGACCTTGTTGGTGCTGCCCGGCTCGAAGATCGTGGCCACCGCGCCGTTGGACCACTGCTCGGGGGAGCTGGAGGAGATGTCGCTCTGGGAGTAGGTCGGGTAGTCGGCCATGGCGAGGATCTCACCGGTGCCGACCCGCTCCACGATGACGCTGCCGCCCTGGGCGTCCAGCTCCTCCACGCGCTCGGCGAGGGTCTGGGCCGCGTACCACTGGATGTCCTGGTTCAGGGTCAGGCGCACGTCCTGGCCCGGCTCGGGTTCGCTGACCAGGCCGCCCGCCATGGGGATCTGGGTGCCGTCGGCGCCCACCTCGACGCGGCGCTTGCCCGCCTCACCGGCCAGGGTGTCGTTGAGGTAGCCCTCCAGTCCCTCCAGGCCGTGGCCCTCGGCGCCGACGAAGCCGACGAGGTCGGCGGCGCCGGTCTCCTCGGGGTAGACGCGCTCGTAGGAGACCTGCGAGCCCAGGCCGGACAGGTTGAGGTCGGCCAGCTCCTCCCACTCCGCGGGCAGGACCCCGCGGGCGACCACCTCGTAGCGGCTGGGCGCGGCGTCCACCTTCTGGGCGACCTCGTCCTCCTCCAGGTCGAAGCGGGTGACGAGCTCCTCGACGAGCTGGTCACGCTCGTCCTCGGCGACCGTCTCGGGATCGACGAAGACGGTGCGCACCTCCAGCGACAGCGCGAAGGGGTTGCCGTCGGCGTCGGTGATCTGACCGCGCAGGGTGGGGATGTCGATGGTCTGCAGGCGCGTGTTGGAGGCCGCCTCGGCGTAGTGCTCGGCCTCCACGACCTGGATCTGCACCAGGCGTCCCGCGAAGAGCAGCAGGACGGCCGTGATCAGGGCCCCGCCGATCTTGATGCGGCCCGGCGGCTCGCCCCTGCGGAAGGTGCGGCGCAGCAGGGGCGGGAGCGGGGGCGGGGAGCCCCCGCCGCGGCGGCGCTCACCGCCGCGCGCCTCCCGCGCCGGACGCCCCGGGGTGCGCGCCGAGGGGCGGGCGCCGCCGTCGGGGCGGCGCGGCTCGCGCTGGGGCCTCTTGGGCCGGGACCCCGAGCGGTTGGCCGCTCCGGGCCTGCGGGGGTCCCGGGGACGCCGGTCTCTGGGAGTACTCACTCACCACTCCCGGTGGCGCCGCTGATCTCACCGGTCTCGGGGTCGAGGAAGAGCGGGGGTTCACCGCCCTGCTCCATGCCCATGGCCTCTGCCTCGTCGGAGATGCGCTCGGAGCTCTCCAGTTCGGCGACCGTGCTGCGCCGCTGCTGCTCCTCGTAGGACAGCTCCCGGTTCTCCTCCTTGAGGTTGGCGATGGCGAAGGCCTCCTCGGCCACGACGCTGCGCAGGACGAGCAGGCTGACGAGCGTGGCCCCCAGCAGGAACAGGATGAGCAGGACGAAGGGGATGCGCGGCGCCCGGCCCTGCGCACCGCCCCCGGTCCGGGTGCGCTTGGCCCGTGCGGGCGCGGCCGCGGGCCTGGTCGCGGGTTCGACCGCCCGCTTGGGCCGCGCGGGGGCGGCCTTCCCGGTGGGGGCCTTGCCACCGCGTACGGGCGTGCGGCGCGTGTCCGTCCTCGTGCTCATCTGGGTCTCCCTACTGCCGCGGCGGTCGCACGCGTTCGGCCGCCCGGAGGCGGGCCGACTGCGCGCGCGGGTTGCGTTCGTTCTCTTCGTCCGTGGGGAGTTCGGCCCCCCGGGTGAGCAGCCGGAGTTCGGGCTGCCGTTCGGGAAGGGGGACCGGCAGGTCGGCGGGCGTGGTGTCGGTGGCCAGCGCGGCCAGGGCCCTCTTGGTCATCCGGTCCTCCAGCGAGTGGTAGGACAGCACGGCCACACGGCCCCCGACCGCCAGGCGCGCGATCGCGGCGGGCAGGGCGCGTTCGAGGATGGACAGTTCGGCGTTGACCTCGATGCGCAGGCCCTGGAAGGCGCGCTTGGCGGGGTGGCCGCCGGTGCGGCGGGTGGCCGCCGGGATGGCCTCGCGCACCAGTTCGGCCAGCGCGCGGGTGGACTCGATGGGCGCCTGGGCGCGCTGGCGCTCGATGGCCCTGGCCACGCGGGAGGCGAAGCGCTCCTCGCCGTAGGTGCGCAGCACGCGGGTGAGCTCGGCGACCGGGTAGGTGTTGACGACCTCGGCGGCGGTCAGAGACTGGTCGCGGTCCATGCGCATGTCCAGCGGCGCGTCGTGGGCGTAGGCGAAGCCGCGGTCGGTCTCGTCCAGCTGCGGCGAGGAGACGCCGAGGTCGAGCAGGACGGCGTCGGCCTCGGCCGCGCCCGCCTCGTCCAGGGCTCGCGGGATGTCGGAGTAGACCGCGTGCACGAAGTGGGTGCGGTCGGCGTAGGGCGCCAGGCGTGCGGCGCTGCGCTCCAGGGCGGTGGTGTCGCGGTCGACGCCGACCAGGCGCATGCCGGGGCAGGCGCGCAGGAGCGCCTCGGAGTGGCCGCCCAGGCCCAGGGTGCCGTCGACCAGGACGGCGCCGGGCCGCTCCAGGGCCGGAGCGAGCAGTTCCACGATCCGGTCGAGCATGACGGGCACGTGCAGGGGGTCGGCTCCGGAGCGGGCCGCGTCGAGGCGCGCCTGCTCCCCGGCGGGGTTCTCCCCGTCGGCGGGCACGCCGCTCCCGTCCGTGCGGGCGCCCCCGGTCCCGCCGTCCTGCCCGATGTCCCCCATGTGCTGCTGTTCCTCCACGCTGTCGCCGTCTCCCCCCGAGTCGCCGTGGTAGCGCCGCGGTCGGTGCGCTCCACGGTGTCCTTGGCACGGCCCGGCGGGTTCCGGCGGGCCTCCGGACACGGCCGCTATTGTCCACCTTCCGGTGGCTTCGCGCTCACGACCTGGCACCGGGGAAGTCGCGCCAGCTCGTGGAGACCGCGCCCGGAGGCCGTTGCCGGACTCCGGCTTGCGAGGGTGTGGACTGTGTGCTGATCGGCCCGGCGGTGCTTCCGCCGGGGTCACAGCACCCCGGGCAGCACCTCCTCCGACAGTTGCGCGAAGGCGGGTTCCTGTTCGGCCTCGTAGTCCGACCACGCCCGGGAGTCCCAGATCTCCAAGCGGGTGTTGGCGCCGATCACGACGCACTCCCGCTCCAGGCCCGCGTAGTCGCGGAGCTTGGCCGGGATGGTGACCCTTCCCTGTTTGTCGCAGTTCTCGTCCGAGGCGCTGGCGAAGAGGACCCTGCTGTAGTCGCGCACCGCCTTGGCGGTGACCGGGGTGGTGGCGAGGGCGTCGGTGATGCGCCGGAACTCCTCCGTCGGGAAGACGTAGAGGCAGCGTTCCTGGCCCTTGGTGATCACCAGACCCCCCGACAGCTCGTCGCGGTACTTCGCGGGGAGGAAGAGCCGCCCCTTCTGGTCGAGCCGGGGCGTGTGGGTGCCGAGGAACACACTTCCACCTCCCTCACCCTCGAAGTGGAGAATTCACCCTCTCCACGGTGCCCCACCTTACTCCACTCTTCCCCACCGTCAACAGATCTTTCCGGCTTTTACGCCCACTGCGGGCCAGGAAAACGCAGGTCACAGCGTTGGCCGTGATGGTGGGGGAAGGTGGAGGGCGCGGGGTGTGTCGCGGAGGAGGCGACCCCGGGGACCGCGACGACCTGTGGCGGCACCGCGCGCGTGCCCGCGTGCGCGCACGCGGAAGGGCAGAGCGGGCTCCCGGCGGGCGGCCCGGCGTGTCGGACGGGCGGGGCGGTGTCCCGGCCGGTCGGAGCCGGGGCCCTCACCCGCTCCGCACTCTCGGCCGGCACCGGCGCCGCCACCGAGGATCAGAAGGGTGATTGGAGCCCTTTGGCCTCTTTGACCATTCCTGGAACCAATCGGCCGCTGATTCCGGCGCTTTGGTTTGCAATCGGTTGGAATGGGCTTAGCCTCGGTTCCGAACAGCGACACGCGGAGCCACAGGGAGCGGGAGGGGTCTGGTGTCACTCGGTACACACCACGGCGGTCGCGGGGGCGACGTCCAGGGGGACGTCGGTGAGATCGTCGCCGTGGCCGACCGCGTCCGCGCCGCGATCGAGACGGTCATCGAGGGCAAGCCGGAGGTGCTGCGCCTGGCGCTGACGGTCCTGCTCGCCGAGGGCCACCTGCTCATCGAGGACGTCCCCGGCGTCGGCAAGACCATGCTGGCCAAGGCCCTGGGCCGGGCCGTGGACTGCTCCGTGCAGCGCGTGCAGTTCACGCCGGACCTGCTGCCCAGCGACATCACCGGTGTCAGCGTCTACCACCAGGACCGGCGCGAGTTCGAGTTCAACCCCGGCCCGGTGTTCGCCAACATCGTGGTGGGCGACGAGATCAACCGCGCCTCGCCCAAGACCCAGGCCGCCCTGCTGGAGTGCATGGCCGAGCGCCAGGTGAGTGTGGACGGCCAGACCCGCGCCCTGGAACGGCCGTTCATGGTGGTGGCCACCCAGAACCCGGGCGACATGGAGGGCACCTACGCCCTCCCCGAGGCCCAGCGCGACCGGTTCATGGCCCGCGTCTCGGTCGGCTACCCCGCCCCCCAGGCCGAACTCGACATGATCGACTCGCACAGCTCCAGCTCGCCGCTGGAGGACCTGACGCCGGTCACCAACGCCGCCCAGGTCCGCGACCTGGCCGACCGGGTGCGCACGGTGCACGTGGCCCCGGGCATGCGCCGCTACGTCGTGGACCTGGTCAACGCGACCCGCACCAGTCCCGAACTGCGCCTGGGCGCCTCCCCGCGCGCCACCCTGCACCTGGTGCAGGCCGCCCGCGCCTACGCCGCCCTGGACGGACGGCACTACGTCGTCCCCGACGACGTGCAGGCCCTGGCCGTGCCGGTGCTCGCGCACCGGCTGCTGCCCGGCCCCGAGGCGCAGATGGAGCGCCTGACCCCCGAGCAGATCGTGGCCAAGCTGGTCGCGCGCCTGCCCGTGCCCGGCCCGCAGTAGACCCCCGGCGCCCGCGGCCCTCCGCTCCGCCCCGTACGCACCCGCCCCCTGAGAGAGGGTCCATGCGCCCGCACCGAACCCTCACCGCACGAGGCGTCTGCATGCTCATCCTCGGCCTGACCGCCCTGGTGTCCGGCCTGGTCGTGGGGCAGCGCGAGGTCGTGGGCCTGGGCGTGCTGCTGACCGTGATCCCGCCGCTGTCGGCGCTGACGGTCCTGGGGGCCGCCTCCCGCGTCGTGCACAGCCGCACCCTGTCCCCCGTGCGCATCCCGGCCGGGCACAACGCCCGGGTGGAACTGCGTGTGGGCAACTCCTCGCGGACCTGGCCGGTGGCCGCGCTGTCGGTGCGGGACACGCTGCCCGTGCCGCTGGGCGGCGAACCCCGCTACACGGTGGGCTACCTGGGTCCGCGCGCCGTACGCGACGTCGCCTACCTGGTGCGCCCGGCCGTACGCGGGGACTACCCGGTGGGTCCGCTGTGGGTCGGCGTGACCGACCCGCTGGGGTGCGTGCGGGTCAGCCGCGACGTGGGCGGGCCCTCGCGCCTGCTCGTGACCCCCGTGACCGTCCCGCTGACCGCGCTGGGCGCCGCCGACGGCTCCAAGGGCGAGGACTCGCCGCGGCGTTCGGTGAGCGGCGCCGGGGAGCAGGACCCCGTCCCCCGCGAGTACCGGTACGGCGACGACCTGCGCAAGGTGCACTGGCGGTCCACCGCCAAGCACGGTGAGCTGATGGTGCGCCGGGACGAGCAGCACTCGCGGGAGAGCAGCGTGGTCCTGCTGGACACGCGGCGCGGGGCGCACGGGCACCCGGGGCCCGCCGGGTCCCTGGAGACCGCCGTGAGCGCCGCCGCCTCGGTGGCGGTGCACCTGCTCGACGGCGGCCACGAGCTGCGCCTGCACACCGAGCGGGGCCGGGTCCCGACCACGAGCGCGTCGGGCGTGCTGGACGGCCTGGCCGTCGCCGAGCCCTCCGACACCCCCGGGCTGCTCGGCGGGATCGGCATGCTGGCCGAATCCCGCGGGGCGACCGGCCTGGTCGTGGCGGTGCTGGGCGCGGTGGATCCCGAGGAGGCCGCCGCCCTGTCCCGCACGGGCGGCCGGGGCGTGCGCGTGGCCGTGCTGTGCGCGCACGCCGCCTGGCCCGGCCCCGACACCCTGCGCGGGGTCCACGACGTGCTGACCGCGGCCGGATGGCGCGTCCTCGTCCTGGGTTCCACCGCCGAACTGCCCGACCTGTGGCGCCGCGCCTGGGCTCCCGCTCCCGCCGCCGGGCCGCACACCCCCCGGAAGGGTCCGCGTTGAGAGCACTGATGCCCCTGGCCACCCTGGCCTGCCTGTTGATGGCGATGCCACTGCTGGACGGCCTCGTACGGGGCGAGGCCTGGTGGGTCCCGGCCCTCGTGATGACGGTGGCGGTGGGCGGGGTGTCCGCGCTGTACCGCCTCAGCGGCTGGAGCTCCTTCCCGGTGCCGTTCCTCCAGGTGCTGGCGGCGGCGCTGCTGATGACGCCGCTGTTCGCCGGACACGTCGCGCCGCTGGGGCTGCTGCCCTCCGGTGACACGGCGCTGCACCTGCTGCGGGTGTTCGACGAGGGCCTGGAGACGATCGACACCAGCACGCCCCCGGTCTCCTCCACCGCCGGGGTCATGCTGATCATCGCGCTGGTGTTCGTCCTGTTCGCGATCATCGCGGACTTCCTGGCGGTGACCGCGCGCTGCCCCGGGATGGTCGGCGCCCTGGTGGCCGTGCTGATGGCGGTCCCGCTCATCGTGGACGACGCCGGACTGGGCTGGCCGGCCGCGACCAGCGGCGCCGTCGGCTTCCTGCTGCTGCTCGCGGTGGACGTGCGGGTGCGCGGCCGCGAGTGGGGCGTGCGCGTCCCCGACGGCCACGACTCCTCGGCCCGTGTGCTGGGCGCGGTGGGCAGGGCGACGACGGTGGCGGTGGCCTCGGCCGCCGCGGTGCTGCTGGCGCTGACGGTGCCGCTCGCGGTGCCGTCGCTGCGCACCGACGTGCTCCACACGATGGCCGACGGCACCTACATCGGCACCGGCGGGGACCGCATCACCACCACGCACCCGCTGGTCTCGCTGCGGCGCGAGCTGGCCTCCTCCTCCGACCGCACCGTGCTGACCTACCGGACCGACGCCGAGCGGCCCGACTACCTGCGCACGTACGTGCTGGACGAGTTCGACGGCGCGAACTGGACGATGACGCCGGTCAGCGCCTCGGGCGACACCCTGGTCGACGGGGAGCTGCCGCTGCCCACCGGGTGGGGCTCGGAGCCCTCAGGCGACGCGGTGACCACGCGGATCTCGATGGACTCGGACGCGCCCGGGATCGACTTCCTGCCGTTGCCGTACTGGGCGCGGACGGTGGACGTGCCCGGGGAGTGGTACGCCGACCCGGCGAGCCACGTGGTGTTCACGACCGAGAGCGCGCCCACGGGGCTGAACTTCACCGTGCAGACCCTGGGCCGGGAGCCGTCCGCCGAGGAGCTGGCCGACAGCGGCAGCCCGCGGTCGCTGCCGGGCGACTTCCGCGACCTGCCCGGCGACCTGGACCCGCGGGTCCGGGAGCTGGCCGAGGACCTGACCGAGGACGCGCGGAGCCCCTACGAGCGGGCGGTGGCCATCCAGGACCACTTCACGGGGGGCGCGTTCACCTACGACCTGTCCCCGCCCGCGGTGCCCGACGGCGCCGACCCGCTCGCCCACTTCCTGTTCGGGGACCGGGTGGGCTACTGCGAGCAGTTCGCCGGGGCGATGGCGGTCATGGCCCGACAGGTGGACATCCCGGCGCGGGTGGCGGTGGGCTACACCGCGGGCGAGCAGCAGGGCGACGGCCGCTGGGCGGTGTCCGTGGGCGACGCCCACGCCTGGCCGGAGCTGTACTTCGAGGGCGCGGGCTGGGTGCGGTTCGAGCCGACCCCCTCCTCCGCCGGGGGGCAGGGCTCGGCGTCGGTGCCCGACTACTCCCGGGGCGGGCGGGGGGGCGTCGACGACCCGGACGGGGCCGCGGAGGAGACGCGGGAGCCCTCGCCCGAGGAGACGGAGGCCGCGCGGGACGAGGCCACCGCGGAGGCCGAGGAGCCCAGCGGGACCCCCGAGGCGGAGCCCGAGGACGAGCCCTCCACGTCGGTGGCCGCCCCGGGCGACGACGCGCGGGGCGGCCCGGACCTGTCGTGGCTGCCCGCTGCGGGCGCCGCCACGGGTGTGCTGCTGCTGTTGGCCCTGCCCGCGCTGGTGCGCGCCCTGACGCGCTGGTCCCGGACGGCGTCGCTGACCGGCGGCGCGGGAGCTGCGGGCGCGCACACCGCGTGGCGGGAGCTGCGGGACACCTGTCTGGACCTGGGCGGCGCGTGGTCGCTGGTGGAGAGCCCGCGTGCCACGGCCGAACGCCTGGCCGGTTCCGGTCCGGTGCCCCAGCCCGACGCGGCCCCGGCGGGGCTGATGTCGGGGACCGTTCCGGGCCCGGTGCCGCCGGAGGCCGCGGCGGCGCTGCGGCGGCTCGCCCTGGCCGAGGAGGAGTCGCGCTACGCGCCCTCGCCCCGGACCCCGGAAGGGCTGCGCGAGGACCTGCGGACGGCTCTGGCGGGGCTGACCGGTGTGGTCGGCGCGGGAACGCGCGTCCGCGCGGTGCTGCTGCCCCGGTCGCTGGCGCCGTGGCACCGTCCGCGCCGCGCGGCCGACCCCGAGCCCGTGACGCCCTAGCGGTGGCGGCCGTGCCGCCCCGCCTGTGCTGACCTGAGAGGTTGCGCCCCGGCGTTAGCGGCCGTGTCCCAGCCGGGGGCGGGGCACGGCCCCGGCGCGCGGACGCCGCCCCCCTGTCCCGGGGCGGTCGACGACAGCGCCTCCCCCGTGCACCGCGCCAGCCTGGGACGCCTCCGGGAAACCACGGCCCACGCCCGAAAAACGTGGTGGGCCCCGCACCACTGTGCGGGGCCCACCACGGGGAACCGGGTGTCCGGCGCGGATCCCCTCCGGGATCCCCGCCCGACGGGGCACGGCCGATCGCGACCGGCGAGGGTGTGGGACCGGGGTCCTACTCCTCACCCTCCTGGCGACGGCGCCAGCGCTCCTCGAAACGATTCATCATGCCGGGACGGCTGCCGCCCCGGCGCTTCTGCTTGGGCTCCGCCACCGCGACGCCCTGGTCGGCACCGCCGCTCCCGGAGGCCTTGCGCCAGGCGTTGGCGCCCCACAGGAAGCACAGCAGCATGACGAGGAAACCGAGGACGCTGATGGCGACCTGGGCGACTGTGGACTGGAGCATCAACCCCGTCATCAGCAGCACGATACCGACGACGAAACCGAGTCCGGCCTTGATGATCCAGCGCTTGTAATGGACCGCGGGGTTCGTTTGCCGAACGGTGTTCGCGAACTTCGGGTCCTCGGCATACAGCGCCCGCTCGATCTGGTCGAGCATGCGCTGCTCGTGTTCAGAGAGCGGCACGGCGCCTCCCTACGGCAGTCCCCGGTTGGGGTGACGGGTACTGAAGAACAGTCTCTTGGTCAGTGGTATGCCCAGAATACGATGAGCTAGCGCCCGGTGGAAAGAAAAGCTGCGTGCGTACCTGACCACCACGGGCCACGATACCCTCGCCCTGTATCGGAAACACCGGCTTCCATGCCTCTCTTCTTACCCTCATTCCGGTCCTACCCTGGGGAACGCTCCGAGGGCCCCGGAAGTTGCCGCATCATACGTCGTTTTCGTCACGCTTGGCCAACACGGCCGACTGTATCGCGCCCGGCCCGAAACGTGCCGTTACGCGGTCCATAACCCGTTCAACATCCCTCCAACCCGATTCCTCCTCCCCCAGTGCCAACTGGCGGTGCACCTGTTCCACCGGAATGACCCCTTCCACCCGCACCCCCACCAGGCGCAGCGGCACCCCCCGCAACCCGGAGGCGGTGTAGAGCTCGCGGGCGACGGCGCTGATCTCGCGGGCCACGTCGGTGCCCTCGGCCAGGGTCCGCGCCCGGGTGATGGTGGAGAAGTCGCCGCGGCGCAGCTTCACGCTCACCGTGCGTCCCGCCTGCCCCGAGGCCCTCAGGCGGCGCCCGACCTTCTCGGCCAGCCTCAGCAGCTCGCGGTCCACCACCTCGGGGTCGGCCACGTCCTCGTCGAAGGTCTCCTCCGAGCCGATGCTCTTGTCCGGGGACTCGGGCACGACCGGGCTGGTGTCCACCCCCCGGGACAGCTCGGCCAGGCGGGTCCCGGCCTTGTCGCCCAGCTCCATGCGCAGCAGGTCCGGCTCGTAGCGGGCCAGCTGCCCGACCGTGCGCACGCCCAGCCGGGCCAGGGTCTGCTCGGTCCGGTCCCCCACCCCGGGCAGCGCCCCGACCGGCAGCGGGTCCAGGAAACCGCGCACGTGGGCGGTGGGCACCAGGAGCAGGCCGTCGGGCTTGCAGTGCGTGGAGCCGAGCTTGGCGGTGAAGCGGGTGGCGGCCACGCCCACGGAGCAGGTCAGGCGCTGTTCCCGGCGCACCCGCTCGCGGATCATCGCGGCGATGCGCACCGGCCCGCCCAGGCGGCGGCGCGCGCCGGACACGTCCAGGAAGGCCTCGTCCAGGGAGAGCGGCTGCACCAGCGGCGTCACCGAGCGCAGGATGTCCATGACGGCCTCCGACGCCTGGCGGTAGGCGCGGCCGTCGGGCGGGAAGACCAGGGCGTCCGGGCACAGGCGCAGGGCCCGCGCCATGGGCATGGCCGAGTGCACGCCGTGCGCGCGGGCGAGGTAGTCGGCGGAGGAGACCACGCTGCGCGGACCGGTGCCGCCCACGATGACCGGGCGTCCGCGCGCCTCGGGATGGCGCAGCTGTTCGACGCTCGCGAAGAACGCGTCCATGTCCAGGTGCAGGATGTGGCAGTCGCCGTCCGGTCCGGAGCCGTCCGCGGGGAAGTCCGCGTCCAGCGCCGCGATGCCCTCCGGGGAGACCATGCCCCGCATCGCGGCGCCGCGTTCCAGTTGGCGTCGGCTCATACAGCCAGGTTATGCCGTGCCGGGGGCGCCCCGGCCCCCGGTACCGGGGTTCAGGAGCGGTGCGCGACGACGTGCAGCTGGGTGGCGATGCCGATCAGCTCGGGGTGCTCGGCGGCGGCCCTCTCCAGCTCCACCAGGTGCTGCCCGGCGTGGGCGTCGCCCTCCCAGGCGTGCCCGGGCACGAGGTCGGCGAACGCGCGGACGCCGCGGACGCTCTCCCCGGACAGCCCGGCCCGGCCGATCAGCTCCAGGACCTGCTGGCGGGTGAAACGGCGCGGCATCGGGTCGCCCTCGCCCCAGCGCCCGTCGGGGTCGCCGAGCAGGTGGTGGGCCTCGGTGATGTGTCCGGCCAGCGCGCGGTGCAGGGCTCCGGCGACCGCGTTGGTGACCAGCAGGCTCACCGCACCGCCCTCGCGGGTGATGCCGACCACGTCGTGCAGCGCCGCGGCGGGGTCGTCCACGTACTCCAGCACGTTGTGCACCAGGACGAGGTCGGCGCTGGCCGGCGCGAACAGGGCGGCCAGGTCGCGGGTCTCCCCCTGAACCCCGCGCACGGACACGCCCCGCTCGGCGGCGCGGCGCTCCAGGGCCGCGAGCGAGTCGGGGCTGGGCTCGACCACGGTCACCCGGTGGCCGAGTTCGGCCAGGGGGACGGCGGCGCCGCCGGTGCCCCCGCCCGCGTCGACGATCTCCAGGGGCCCGTCCCCGAGCCGGTCCAGCAGTCCGACGAGGGCGTCCCACACGACCGCGGTCCGGGCCGCGTTGGCGGCCCGCCCCGGGCCGGTCGCCCCGCTCGCGCCGAGGCCGCCGCCCGCGGCCACGCTGGTCCTGTCAGTCACCTGCGTTCCCTCAATCCACGTTGCCCCGACGGTCCCCCACGCGCCGATGCCGGTCGCGCCCTAGAGCGAGAGCGTCGACTTGTTCTCCATCAGCCTGGACAGGAGTCCGCTGACGAAGTTGGGGGACTCGTCGGTGGACAGCTCCTTGGCCACGCCGACCGCCTCGGCGATCGCCACACCGTCCGGGATGTCGTCGGCCCACAGCAGTTCGTAGGCGCCCATCCGCAGGATGTTGCGGTCCACGACCGGCATGCGCTCCAGGGTCCAGCCGATGGCGTAGGTGTCCAGGAGCTCGTCGATGCGCTCACGCCGCTCGTCGACCGAGCGGGCCAGACTCTCGGTGAAGTCGTTGATCGGCGGTTCGGGCTGGGCCCGCCGGCGCCGGATGACGTCCTCCACCGAGGTGGCGCGCACCTCGGCCTCGTAGAGGACCTCGACCGCGCGCCGCCGTGCCTTGCGCCGTGCTCCGCTCATCAGTTGACTCGCCCGAGGTAGTCACCCGTGCGGGTGTCGACCTTGACGCGCTCGCCTTCGCTGATGAACAGGGGAACCTGGATGGTGGCGCCGGTCTGGACGGTGGCGGGCTTGGTGCCGCCGGTGGAGCGGTCGCCCTGCACGCCCGGGTCGGTCTGGGTGATCTCCAGCTCGACGGCGGCGGGCAGCTCGATGTAGAGGGGGTTGCCCTCGTTGGTGGCCACGGTGACCTTGGTGTTCTCCAGCAGGAAGTCCTTGCCGTCGCCGACGACGGCCTCCGGGACCGGGATCTGGTCGTAGGTGCTGGTGTCCATGAAGATGAAGGCCTCGCCGTCGTGGTAGAGGTACTCCATCTCGCGGCGGTCGACGTTGGCGAACTCGACCTTGGACCCGGCGTTGAAGGTCTTGTCGACGATCTTGCCCGTGAGGACGTTCTTCAGCTTGGTACGGACGAACGCGCCGCCCTTGCCCGGCTTGACGTGCTGGAACTCCAGGACGTTCCAGAGGACGCCGCCGTCGAGCCGCAGGGTCGTGCCGTTCTTGATGTCGTTCGTCGTGGCCACTTCGGTCGTCTCTCCAAGGGGTTTGACACGTCGGGGACCGACCCCCGCGGGGCCCGGTCGGTGTTCGGTGGGGCCGGGCACGGGCACCTCGGGGAGCTCCCCGGGCGCGCCGGTGCGCACGTCGCCTGTGTGCAGTCTAGTGGCTTCGCGGAACCCGGGTGTCGCCCGTGACCGCGCGGTACGCCTCGTCCAGCAGTTCGGGCGCGGGGCCGCTGAGGATGGTGGGCCGCGCCAGGCCGTCCAGGACGACGAAGCGCAGGGTGGCCCCGCGGGCCTTCTTGTCCACGCTCATGGCGGCGCGCAGTTCGGGCCAGGCCTCGGGGGCGTAGGAGACGGGCAGGCCGACCGAGGAGAGCAGCGAGCGGTGGCGCTGGACCAGGTCGTCGCCCACGCGGCCGTCCAGGCGGGCGAGTTCGGCGGCGTAGACCATGCCGATGGAGACCGCGTAGCCGTGCCGGAAGGTGTAGTTCTCGGCGCGCTCGATGGCGTGGCCCAGGGTGTGGCCGTAGTTGAGGATCTCGCGGCGGCCGCTCTCGCGCAGGTCGCCGGAGACGACGTCGGCCTTGACCCGGATGGCGCGCTCGATGAGCTCGCGGGTGTGCCTGCCCCCGGGTTCGGCCGCGCCCTCGGGGTCGTCCTCGACCAGGTCGCAGATGACGGGGTCGTCGATGAACCCGGCCTTGACGATCTCGGCGAGGCCGCCGATGTAGTCGGCGCGGGGCAGGCTCGGCAGGGTCGCGAGGTCGCACAGGACCCCGGCCGGGGGGTGGAAGGCGCCGACGAGGTTCTTGCCCTCGGGGGTGTTGATGCCGGTCTTGCCGCCGACGGCGGCGTCGACCATGCCGAGCAGGGTGGTGGGCACCAGGACCGAGCGCACGCCGCGCAGCCAGGTGGCGGCGACGAACCCGGCCAGGTCGGTGGCGGCTCCCCCGCCCACGCCGACGACGGCGTCGCTGCGGGTGAAGTTGCGCTGCCCGAGCCGGGACCACAGGTCGGCGGCGACGGCCGCGGTCTTGGCGGCCTCGCCGTCCGGGACGGGCATGGAGTGCGCCCGGTAACCGGCGGCCTCCAGGGCGCCGACCACGGGGCGGGCGATCCCGTCCAGGCTCTCGGGGTGGATGACGGCCACCTGGGCGGCGTCGCCGACCAGGGAGGGGAGTTCGGAGAGGACCCCGCTGCCGACCACCACGTCGTAGCGGCCGGCGGAGTCGCCCACACCGATCCGGGTCACGGTCACTGCTGGGCCTTTCCGGAGTCCTGTCCGGCCAGGGAGGGCAGGATGGCGTCGACGATCTCTTCGGGGTGGTAGCCGGTGGTCTCCACGGTGACGCTGGCCAGGCGCTCGTAGACGGGCAGGCGCTCGTTGAGCAGCTGGCGCAGCCGGGTGCGGGGGTTGCCCGCGAGCAGGGGACGGGCCACGTCCATGCCCACGCGCTTGGCGGCCTCACCGAACTCCACCTGGAGGTAGACCACGTGGTGTCCGGCCAGGTCGCGCTGGGTGTCCTCGTCCAGGACCGCGCCGCCGCCGACGGCGATCACGCCCTCCCAGGCGCGCAGCCCCTCGGCGACGACCTCGCGTTCCAGGGCGCGGAAGCGCTCCTCGCCGTCCTCGACGAAGATGTCGCCGATGGGCTTGCCCGCGCGCTTCTCGACCTCGGTGTCGGTGCACAACAGGTCGGCGCCCAGGCGCCCCGCCAGGGCCTCTCCGACGGTGGACTTGCCCGATCCGGGCGAACCGATGAGCACCGCGATCGCTTTTGCCACGCTCTTCCCATCTGGAGAATCCGGGGCACCGCGCGCTGAGAAGCGCTGCCCCCCTGCCTTGATCTTGCCTTCCCCCCACCTTAGCTTCGCCGGGGAGACGCGAACCCTTGCCGGGGGGATGTGAACCGTTCCCGCGCGTGCGGGGACAGCACGGCCACGGCGTTGTCCTACTCCAGCGGACCTCGGTCCCCGGAGGCGGTGAGAGAGGTCGTCCACAGGCCGGATCGCGGCACTGGCGGGGACATTCGATCCGCCCCTATGCTCGGATTCGGGGGCGACTCCGTCGCCTGTGAGCGCGACGAGCGCTCCCGAATCCAGTGTGGCCCTTCCCTTGGCGCCCCGCCAGCCCCGAGGACGCGCCTGTGGACAACCGCTCCGGCAAGGGGAGCCGTGGCGGTTCCCAGTCCGCTTCCGTCCCGTTCGTGAACGGGACGGAAGCACGCCGAGGTCGGGATCGAAGGTCAGCGGATAGTCAGCGCGTCCAGGTAGCCCCGGAGGTTGCGCGCGGTCTCGGCGACCGAGTCTCCGCCGAACTTCTCGACGGCGGCCTCGGCGAGCACCAGGGCGACCATCGCCTCGGCGACCACACCGGCGGCCGGGACGGCGGTGACGTCGCTGCGCTGGTGGTTGGCCTGCGCGGGCTCGCCGGTCTCGATGTCGATGGTGTCCAGCGCCCTGGGCACCGTCGCGATGGGCTTCATCGCCGCGCGCACGCGCAGCGGGTCGCCGGTGGTCATACCGCCCTCGACGCCTCCGGCGCGGTTGGTGCGGCGGCGCACGCCGTCCGGACCGGGTTCGATCTCGTCGTGGGCGGCCGAACCGCGGCGGGCGGCGGTGCGGAAGCCGTCGCCGACCTCCACGCCCTTGATCGCCTGGATGCCCATGAGCGCACCGGCCAGGCGCGCGTCCAGGCGCCGGTCCCAGTGCACGTGGCTGCCCAGGCCGGGCGGCAGGCCGTAGGCCAGCACCTCGACCACGCCGCCGAGGGTGTCACCGGACTTCTTGGTGTCGTCGACCTCCTCGACCATGCGGGCGCTGGTCTGGGCGTCGAAGCAGCGCAGCGGGTCGGCGTCGATGGCGGCCAGGTCCTCCGGGCGCGGCTCCGGGGCGTCCTCGGGCACCGCCACGGGCCCCATGGACACCACGTGGCTCAGGATCTCCACGCCCAGGGCCTGACGGCAGAACTGGCGCGCGACCTCGCCGATCGCGACGCGGGCGGCGGTCTCACGGGCGCTGGCGCGCTCCAGGATCGGCCGCGACTCCCCGTGGCCGTACTTCTGCATGCCCACCAGGTCGGCGTGGCCGGGGCGGGGCCGGGTGAGCGGCGCGTTGCGCGCCACGCTCTCCAGCTCCTCGGCGGGCACGGGGTCGGGGGACATCACCTTCTCCCATTTGGGCCACTCGGTGTTCCCGACCTCGATCGCGACCGGACCCCCCTGGGTGCGGCCGTGTCGGATGCCCCCGATGACGGAGACCTGGTCCTTCTCGAACTTCATCCGGGCACCCCGCCCGTACCCGGCGCGACGGCGGAGCAGCGCGGCGGCGATGTCGTCCGAGGTGACGGACACACCGGCCGGGAGGCCCTCAAGAATCGCGACGAGTGCGGGTCCGTGGGACTCCCCCGCGGTCAGCCAACGCAACATGTGCACGATCCTTTCACGGATCGGTGCGCGGTGGAGCGCCGGGTTCAGGGTTGTGGAAACAGCGCTCCTCCCGTCAGGACGGTGGCCAGCGCGGCGGCGAGCATGAACGGACCGAGCGGGAAGGGATCCCTGCGGGTGAGCCGCCGCAGCGCCATGAGCACGACCCCCACCAGGGAGAAGGCCGCGAAGGCCCAGAACACGGCGACCAGCGCGCCGAGGGTCCCGGCCGCCCACCCCGCGTACAGCGCGGTGAGCCCGGAGAGCTTGACGTCGCCGAACCCCAGCCCCGCGCTGTGCACCCGCCACAGCAGCCAGTACAGCACCGTGACCAGGACCATGCTGACGAGCGCCCCGGCGGCCCGGTCGGTGTCGGGCCCCTCGGGGGGCAGCAGGACGGCCAGCCCGATCAGGACCGCGGCGACGGGGTAGGCGGGGAGGACGACCGCGTCGGGCAGGCGCATGACCCGCAGGTCGATGACGGCCAGCGGCACGCCGACGGCGGTCAGCCAGAGCACGGCCAGCACGCCGAACGGGGACCAGTCGGGTTGGAGGGTGGCCCACAGGCCGACGCAGCCGAAGAGCACGGCGGTCACGACGACGACCGCGGGGTGGGACCGGACGACCTGCTCGCAGTGGGGGCAGGCCCCCCGTCTTCGGAACGTGCGGGCCTCCACCGCCGGGAACCAGCGCAGGAAGCGCAGCTCGGCGCGGCAGTGGGGGCAGCGGGGGGGCGGCGGGCCCTCGTCGTCGTCCGGCGGCGGGAGCCGGCGCTCGCCGCGCACGTCCTCCCCGGTGTCGGGGACCGCGGTGGCGTCGTCGCGCGCGGGCTGGACGTGCCGGTCGGCGGAGGGCGTGAGCGAACCGCGGGAGGCGGGTGCGGGCGGCGGGTCGGCGGGGCCGAAGAGGTGGACGAGGCGGCCGTTGACCCGGCCCACCACCACTCCGAGCAGGGCGAGGAGGACGGCGACGGACGCCGTCCACAGGTGCGGGTGGAGGAGGAGTGTCGAGGGGGTGGGCATGATGGGAAGCTACCCTTCCGGGGCCCGCGGCGACACCGCCCGGTCCGGCCTGTGGAAAACTCCCCGTACGCGAACGCCGCGGCACCGTGTGCCCGCACGGCGCACGCACGGGACGAGGGCGCGGAGCGGCCCACGACCGCGGGGCTCGCGGCCCGGCCGGAAGCGACCGGGACGGAGTCAGTCCCGGGCGGCGGTCCCGGGCCCGTTCGGGGGCGCGTCGTCGCGCTGGGCGCGCACGACGGCGCTCAGTTCGATGCCTCCGGGCAGCACGTGCCGCAGTTCGGCGGTGAGCCGCCCGGCCACGCGCCGCAGGACCTCGTCGTCGCGCTCGTCGAGTTCGAGGCGGATGCCGATCTCGCCGCGTTCGGAGGGGTGGATGCGGACGCGCTCGATACCGAACTCGCCCTTGGTGACCTGGTAGATGAGTCCGAGGACCTGCGGGTCGTCCTTGGGCTCGGGGACGGCGCCGGTCTCGGCGATCATGCTGAGGAAGGGACCCTGAACGGTGTAGGGCACGGGGCCGGCCACGTCGAGCACCAGCGCGTCCGCCTCCTCCTCCAGGGCCGCCTGGCAGGCGTCCCTGACGGTGAAGGGCACGGGGCGCGCGTCCGGGCGCCAGCGGCGGACCGCGTCCACGGAGGTGAAGGCGAGCATGCCGCGCCGCCCGTCCCTGCCGGTCATGATCGGGACGGCGACCTCGCTGTTCTTGTCCTTGGTGAGCCCGCCGACGCCCTCCTCGGTCTCGGTGGCCACGGCGACCACGGGGATGAGCACGCGGGTTCCGCTGAGCGCGGCCAGCACCTGGCGGTCGCCCGTCGCGCCCGTCGCGTGTTCGCGCAGGCGCGCCTCGACCCCGGGATCGACGCTGCCGTCGTCGTCGCGGAAGTTCTGGGCGCCGATGATGGATGGTCTGCTCACGTGCACCGACTCTACCCGTGGGGCGCGGGGCCTGTGGCGGGCACGCCCGAAAGGGCGCGAACCGGGCGACGCGCCCGGTCACCGGCCGCCCTCGGGGTGTGCCGGACACACGAAACGGGCGGGCCCGCGGGGACGGCGGTCGCGGGGCCTCACCCCCGCCGGGCGGCCTCGCCCTGCTCCAGCGCGCCGATGATCGAGCCGAGCTGGGCGACCTGCTCCTCGCTGAGGCGGTCGAAGACCAGCGAGCGCACGCGCGCGGCGTGGCCGGGCGCGGCCTGGCGCAGGAGGAGGGAGCCCTTGTCGCTGAGCACGGCCCACAGCCCGCGGCGGTCGTCGTCGCAGTGCTCCCGGTGCACGTAGCCGCCGCGTTCGAGCCGTGCGACCTGGTGGGAGAGCCTGCTCTTGGACACGATGACGCTGTCGGCGAGCACCCGCATGCGCATGCGCCGCCCCTCGGCCTCGGACAGGTGCACGAGGATGCCGTACTCGATGAGGGAGAGCCCGGTACGGGCGCGCAGGTCCTTCTCCAGCTCGTCGTAGACCCAGGCGTTCATCCTGAGGAAACCACGCCAGACGTGCTGTTCCTTGACGTCAAGCCACCCGGCGTTGTTCATGCGGCCCATCGTAGCGGCGTGTCCGAAACCCCCGCTCCGCCACACCGTCGGGCCCCGCGTCGGCTCTCGCCGGAGGAACGCCTTGCACGAGGGCTCGGCATTGCCTAAACTCCTCTTCCGAGGAAGATTCTTCTAAGGCGTCTTGTTACACCTCAGCGAATGGGCCCGGTCCCCGGGTCCGCCGACCCGACAGGGAGACACCATGGCAGCGCAGGAACTCCAGGCCGGAACCTGGAAGATCGACACCGCCCACAGCGTCGTCGGCTTCTCCGTACGACACATGATGGTCAGCAAGGTCCGCGGGCGGTTCGAGAAGTTCGACGCCACGCTGACGGTGCCCGAGGACCCCACCCAGGCGTCCGTCGAGGCCACCATCGACGCCAGCTCGATCAACACCGACAACGGTGACCGCGACAACCACATCCGCTCCGCCGACTTCTTCGACGTCGAGAACCACCCGGAGTTCACCTTCCGCTCCACCGGCGCCGTCGCCAAGGGCGAGGACTTCGTCCTGCAGGGCGAGCTGAGCATCAAGGGCAACACCCGCCCCGTCGAGATCGCGCTGGAGTTCAACGGCTCCACCATCGACCCCTACGGTCTCAACCGCGCCGGCTTCACCGCCTCCACGCAGATCAGCCGCAAGGAGTTCGGCGTGGACATCGAGATGCCGATGGACGGCGGCGGCGTGGTCGTCGGCGACAAGATCACCATCGACATCGACGCCGAGTTCACCCGCCAGGCCTGAGCACGTCCGTGACGGCCGGGCGGACTCCGGGCCGGACGAAGCGGGGGAACACGCGGGACGGGACGGCCTCCCGGAAGTTTTGACGACACACCGTCATCACCTTCGGGGCCGCTCGGATATCGTCAGCGGGGGGAGGGCGCACAGCCCTCCCCCCGCTCGTGTCACGCGTGCGCGCCACCCGCCGACCAGGAGGTCCCGTGTCCCCGTCCAACCCCTTCTCCCCCGAGGTCGTCGCCGCCGTCACCGCCCACATGAACGGCGACCACCCCGAGGACACCCTGCTCATCTGCCGCGCGCTGGGCGGCCAGCCCGAGGCCACCGCCGCGCGCATGACGGGCCTGGACGGCGACGGCGGCGACTACGCGGTCACCGTGGACGGAACCGAGCACGCCGTGCGCGTGCCGTGGGCGCGACCGCTCACCGAACGCGCCCAGATCCGCGCCGAGGTCGTGCGCATGTACCAGGAGTCCTGCGACAGGCTCGGCGTGACCCCGCGCGGACGGCACTGAGCACCACGGGCGGCACCGGGCCCTCGTGCCGCAGGGACGCACGGCCGACCGCGAGCAGCCGACCGGCCGCCTGGAACCGGGCCCTCATGCCACGGAGGACGGGGCCGAACAGGCGGTCCCGCACGGCGGAGCGGGACCGGCGCGCGGTGGCCCGCGCGGACGGCGCCGAGGCGCGCGCAGCGCCGCGGCACCGGTCTTCCCGCCCCGGAGCGCACCGTCTGCGCGTTCCGGGTGGAACTCCACGCGCCCACCGGGAGTCAAAGGAGACGAGGGGCTACGCCGAGGAACCCGCACCGGGGCCCGAAACGGCGCGCGAACCGCGCCGCGCGGACCTACCCTGGAGGGGCCCTCGTTCCCCCGCAGGTCCACGACACCAACGCCTATCCGAAGGATGGCTCCGACCCCGATGGTCACGCCCGACCCCGGTGACGAGAACGCGCCGACCCAGCGGATCGAACCCACCGCGCCCACCACACGCATCGGCCCCGACGAGGACCGCACGCGTGCGGACCGCACCCACCGGGCCACCCGTGTGTTCCGCCCGGGAACGGCCCCGGGGGAGGGCACCGAGCCCACCCGCGTGTCCTCCCCGGCCGCGGACCGCACCAGCGTCCTGCCCGGCGCCGGCCAGGCGGACGCCACCCGCACGGCCGCCGCGGCCCCGGGCACCCGCCCGGCCCGCAGCATCCCGGGCGACGGCCGCACCGACGGCCGCGCGCCCTGGTGGCGGACCCTGTTCGGCCCGCTCCTGGACTGGATGGCCCGCCTGGTCTCGCGCGTGGTGGTCGGCCCCGCCAGCGACCTCGACTACGCCGTCCCCGCCGAACTGCGCCGCCGCTACCGCGTGCTCGACCACATCGGCGCGGGCGGCGAGGCCGTCGTCTACCTGGCCGAACCCACCGACTCCCCCGGGCGCCGGCTCGCGCTCAAGGTGTACCGGCCCGGCCACGACATCAACCGCGAACTCCTCGACCGCCTGCGCGCCCGCGGCACCGCCTCACCGCACACCCCCGCCATCCAGGGCTACGGCACCGCCGCCAGCTCCTGGGGCGAGGACCTGGCCTGGGAGGCCCAGGAGTACTTCTCCCACGGCTCGCTGCGCGCGCTCATCGACCAGGCCCCGCTACCGGACGACCGCGCCCGCGCCGTGGTCTCCGCCATCGCCGAGTGCCTGCACCACTGGCAGGACGAACTCCAGCACAACCACACCGACGTCAAGCCCGAGAACCTGCTCGTGCGGTCCCTGGACCCGCCGGTCGTGGCGCTCACCGACTTCGGCGGCGCCGTACGCGCCACCATGAGCCGCGTCTACGGCGGACTGGCGGTCACCGAGGACTACGCCGCCCCTGAGGTCGTCGAGGGCCGCCGCGAGGCGCCCGCGGCCTGGTGGTCCCTGGGCGTGATCGTGCACGAACTGGTGGCCGGACGCCGCCCCGAGCGCGGCGGCAACTGGCTGACCGCCCGCAACACCGAGGTGGACATCTCCGCCATCACCGACGAGCGCTGGCGCCTGCTGGCCCGGGGCCTGCTCACGCTCGCGCCCTCGGCCCGCTGGGGATACGACGAGGTCGCGCAGTGGCTGGCGGGCGAGCGCCCGCAGATCCGCGCGGTCAAGCGCCTGCGCCCCATCGAGTTCGCCGGAGCCAGCCACGAGGACCCGCCGAGCCTGGCCTTCGACCTGCTCGACCGCTCCGAGACCGGCGCCATGTGGCTGCGCACCCACTGGTCGCAGCTGCGCAGCTGGCTGGACCGCGAGGTCAACGACTACACCTTCGACCGCGCCTACCTGACCGGCCTGGACGCCCACCCCGAACAGGCGCACGTGGCGATCAGCGCGCTGGCCGCCCGCTACGTGCCCGGGATGCCGCCGCGCTTTCGCGGCCACGAGATCAGCGCCGACGGGCTGCTGGACCTGGCCACCGGCGACGCCAGCCGCCACGCGGTGGTGCGCGAGGCCGTGACCTCGGGCGCGGTCGGGCTGGGCGCCCAGCACTGGTGTCCGCATCCGGCCTGCCGCTCGGGCGGTTCGGGGCGGTGCGCCCTGCTGGAGCGCGTCCAGCACGAGGTGCCCCTGATCATGCGCAAGGTGTCCGAGAACGTCGACCAGCTGGTCGGCTCGGGCCCCGACGCGCCCCGGCGCCCGGACACCCACGAGACCGACACCGCCTGGGCCAGGGCGGTCGAACTGGTCCTGCTCCCCGACACCGCCTCCCGGAGCCGGTCGCTGCTGCGGCGCCAGTCCTGGCACCCGCGCCAGCGCACCGCCGCCCCGCACGCCCCGTGGTGGGCGGAGCAGCGGCGCCTGGCCCTGCGCGACGCCAACGGCCGCGACGCCCTGGCCACCCGGGCCGCCCTGATCACGGCGGTGCTCCTGCTGCCCGAGGCGGCCCGGGTCGGCGGCGCGGTCGCCGAGCGCGAGCGCGCCGACGGCAGGGCACGCCGCCAGGACCGGTGGGCGTCGCTGGCCGGTTCGGCCGGCGAACGCTGGTCGCAGGTCCGCGAGAAGGCGGCCGGAGTCCGCAGGCGCGCCGCCGGGTCCTCCGCGCCCGGCCGCCCGGAGGGCGCGACCGCCCCGCACCCCTACAACCCCGCGGGACCGCAGGACCCCTCGCTCGACCCCCGCGAACAGGAACGCCGCAGGCGCCGGGCCGACAAGACCATGGGCCAGATCCAGCGGGCGATGAAGGCGGGCGCGTGCCGCCGGTTCGCCTACCCCGCGGCGCTGCTCGGGCTCCTGGACGGCCTGGGCCGCGTGGTGCGCCCGCAGGAGGGCTTCTACCCCGAGAGCGAGTTCGTGACCTCGGCCTACACCGGACTGCTGGACGCCAGCAACGGCGCCGTCCTGGGCTGGCTGTCGGAGGTCACCGGGGCCGTCACCGGTCTGCTGCCCGGCGACACCGGGGCGGCGTGGTGGCTGCCGGTGCTGCTGTCGGTGCTGCTGGTGGCGCTGGGCCGCTCGGCGGCCAGCAGGAAGCCCACCTCGCGGGCCCGTCGGCGCCTGGGGGCCTTCCGCCTGGCCGTGGTGGGAACCCTGTTCATGGTGGTGGTGCTGTTGTCCACGGGCCTGTTGGCGCTGGGCTCGGGGGTGCTGATCCCCCTGGACGGCCTGCTCGCCTAGCGTCCGGTGCGGGCGGTGGCCCGGCGCCCACGGGTAAGCCGCCCCCACCGGACCCGCCGTCCCCGCGCCGCGCCTCGGGCGCCCGCCGGAGGCGCCCACCGGGCCGACCCGCGCGAACCGTCGTGCGGGAGACGGCCCGGAGGGCCGCTCGCCGCTCCGGAAGCCCGCGCGGAACACTCCCCGGCGGGCCGACCGGGACCACGGGGCGGCCCCCTCCGCCCCGCCGCGCGCGGATGCGCTCAGGGCCGGAGCCTGCTCAGGGTGTAGCCCCGCCCCGCCGGATCCAGAGAGCGCGTGGCCCGCTTGAACAGGTACTCCGCACGCGGGTAGGACAGGCGCCCTCGCCCCGTCAGCGGGCACAGGTCGGCCGCGGCGGGGCGCCTCGCCGGTCCCGGACGCCGGTCTGCCAGAAGGAGCGGCCCCCGCTCGCGCCCCGCCACGAGCTCGGGCAGCAGCCGGGCGGTCCCCGACCTCCAGCCCACCCAGCCGTCGCCCGCCCGCGCACGGCGGTCCCCCAGGTCCAGGTCCTCCACGTTGAGCGCCAGCACGGAATTCACCCGGGCGCCGGACTCGTGCAGCAGCCGCCACAGCACGCGCTCGCGAAGCGCGAAACCCTCCCCGTCGCACAGGCGCGCCACGGTCTCGGGGTCGAGCGGCACGTGCGGTGAGCGGGTCTCGCCGCGCCGTTCCAGGTCCGCCGCGAGATCCTCCAGCCCCGCCCAGGCGCCGAAGGAGCGCACGGTCGACCGGTGCCGGTTCCACGTGCGCGGGGCCGCACCGCCCCAGGCGGTGGCGAACACGCCCGCCACCCGTTCGGGGGTCAGGTCGGCCAGGGGCAGACCCTCCCCCAGCGAACGGCACAGCCGGTCCAGGGTCTGGCCGTAGGAGCGCAGCGTCTGGGGGTCCAGGTCGTCGCGGCCCAGGAACTCCCGGGCCGTCGCGCCCAGGTCGGGCCCGGCGGGCTCGGGGACCGCGGTCTCCTCTGCCCGGCGCGACAGGAAGGCGCGTTCGGCGGTGTTCTCGGCCAGCAAGGCGGCGCGCTCGAACTCCCGCTTCGCCTCGGCGGCCCGGCCCAGCCGCAGGAGCAGGTCGCCGCGCACGCCGGGCAACAGGTGGTAGTCGCGCAGGACCGGGTCCTCCGCCAGCTCGTCGACCAGGGCCAGTCCCTCCCCCGGCCCGCGGGCCCTGCCGACCGCCACGGCCCGGTTCAGGCGCACGACCGGGGTGGGGAGTAGGACGACCAGCTGGTCGTAGAGGGCGGCGATACGGGCCCAGTCGGTGTCCTGCTCGCTGGTGGCCCGGGCGTGGCACACGGCGACGGCCGCCTGGAGCACGTAGGGGCCGGGCGGGCCGCCCGCGTCACGGGCGCGCAGCATGGCGGCGAAGCCCCGGCGCACCAGCAGGGGGTCCCAGCGGCCCCGGTTCTGCTCGTGCAGTCGGACGATCTCGCCGGAGGGGCCGGTCCGGGCCCCGGCCCGGGACTGCTGGAGCTCCATCAGCGCCACCAGGCCGTGCGCCTCGGCCTCGTGCGGCACCAGTTCGGCCAGGGTGCGGCCCAGCCGCAGCGCCTCCAGGCACAGGCCGGGGCGCATCAGGTCCTCGCCCGAGGTCGCCGCGTAGCCCTCGTTGAAGACGAGGTAGATGACGCCGAGGACGGAGGAGAGGCGTTCGGCCAGCTCCCGTCCGTCGGGCAGCCCGAAGGCCACCCCCTCCTCGGCGAGCAGCCGTTTGGCCCGCGCCACGCGCTGGGCGATGCGCCCCTCCCCGGTGAGGAAGGCGCGGGCGATCTCCCCGTTGGTCAGCCCGGCCACCAGGCGCAGGGTCAGCGCGACCCTCTCCGGAGTGGACAGCACCGGATGGCAGGTCGCGAACAGCAGGCGCAGGACGCCGTCGTCCGGGGCGGGCGCGACCCCGGGAGCGCGCTCCAGCTCGTGGGCGATCTCCTTGTGCTTGCTCTCCAGGCGGTGCTCCCGGCGCAGGCGGTCCAGGACGCGGCGTTTGGCGGCGGTCATGAGCCAGGCGCCGGGGTTGTCGGGGATCCCCTCACGCGGCCACTGCTCCAGGGCGGCGACGAGGGCGTCCTGGGCGCACTCCTCGGCGGCGCCGACGTCGTGCGCGATCCGGGTGAGCGAGGCGACGATCCGCGCCGACTCCATCTTCCAGACCGCGTCGACGGTGCGGTGGACATCGGTCACACCGAAGATGACAGCACCGGCCGGGCTCGTGCGCAACCCGGCCGGCGCCGCGGCCGGTCAGGGGCCGAAGACCTGCTGGATGACGCTCTCGCCGTCGCCGACGATGCGGCGGAAGCGGCGGGCGACTTCAAGGGCCTCCTCACGGGAGCGGACCTCGACCAGGGCGAACCCGGCCACGGCCTCCCTGGCCTCGGTGAACGGGCCGTCGGTCACGGTGATCTCCTCTCCGGCGGAGACCATCCGGACGCCGCCGGGCTCCAGCCCCCCGGTGGCCAGCAGGACTCCGGAGGCGGTGAGCTCCTCCACGAACGCGGCCATCTCGGCGTACAGGCCCTCGTCGTCGCGGGCGTCCTCGGAGGGGCGGGTGGTCATCAGGAAGCGCACGGCGTGCTCCTTCGTCTCGTTTTCGTTGCCTTCGGATACACGTCGAACGAGGTGATGTGACAGGGAACGGCCGCGTTCCCTGTCACATCGCCGCAGCGACGTGAGAACGAGAAGCACAGAACACGAGAGAGGCCCCGGCCATGACCGCCACCACCGCCACCGCACCCCGTGTCCGCCGCGCCACCGCGGGCACCACCCGCGCGCTGCTCGCCGGCGCGGCCCTCGCGGCTCCCCTGTGGGCCGCCGTCTCCCTGGCGCAGGCCGCCGCACGGGAGGGGTTCGACCTGACCCGGCACCCCCTGAGCGCGCTCAGCACCGGCGAACTCGGCTGGCTCCAGATCACGAACTTCCTGGTCGCGGGCGCCCTGACCGCCGCCGGAGCCCTGGGGCTGCGCCGGTCCATGCGCGGTGCGCCCGGCGGCACGTGGGCGCCGCGGCTGGTCCTGGTCAACGGCCTCGGCATGATCGCGGCGGGTCTCCTCGTCATGGACCCGGCCGACGGCTTCCCCGTCGGCACCCCCGCTGGGATGCCCGAGCAGCTCACCTGGCACGGCTACGGCCACATGGCCGCCGGATCGGTCTCCTTCGCCGCGCTGATCGCCGCCTGCTACGTACTGGGGCACCACTACGGTCGCACCGGCCACCGGGGCGCGGCCGCCGCCTCCCGTGTCGCGGGCACCGTCCTGCTGGTCGGCAACGGCTGGGCGATGACCGGCGGCCAGTACGGCTCGCTGACCCTGGCCGTCGGAGCCGTCACCGCCATGCTGTGGGTGTCGGCGGTCGCCGCACTCCGCCTCCGAACCTCCTGAACAACCTCCGTCACACGCGTCACGTGTCCCGCCGTGTCCCCCCGGCGGGGCGCGTGGGCTATGATCGCCCGGTTCGGCACACGGACGCACGGCCACGACGGGGAAGCAGGTGTCAGGTGGGTGAGGTGATCGAGCTGCGCTCGGGAGAGTACCGAGCGCGCGTCGACCGCACGGGAGCGGGACTGCGGGCACTCACCTGGCGCGGCCGCGACGTGGTCTGGCCCTACGACGGGGACGGACCCAAGGCCTTCCAGGGCCAGGTGCTCGCGCCGTGGCCCAACCGCGTGACCGAGCACGGCTACCGCTTCGACGGGGTCGAGCACCGTCCCGCACCCAACGACCCGGCCACGGGCACCGCCATCCACGGCCTGGTCCACGACCGGGAGTGGACGCCGGAGACGGTCTCCGAGGACGCGGTCGAACTGCGGCTGGACTTCGGCGGCGGGCCCGGCTACCCCTTCCCCCTGGAGATGACCGTCGCCTACCGGCTCTCCGACGACGGGCTGACGGTCGCCACCACCGCCCGCAACCCGGGCGGCTCCCCCCTGCCGTTCGGACTGGGCTTCCACCCCTACCTGACCCTGGGCGAGCCGCTGTCGGCCCTGGCCGCGCGCGGGGAGTTCGCGCTGGAGGTCACCGCCGGCACCCGCCAGCCGGTGGACGGGCAGATGCTGCCCGTGGGCGGCCCCGTTCCCGTGGACGGCGGCGACTTCGACTTCCGCACGCCCGGCCGCCAACTGGGAGACACCGTCCTGGACACCGCCTTCACCGAACTGGAGAGGGACGCCGACGGGCGCGCGTGGGTGCGGGCGAGCGGCCCCGAGCACCGGGTGTCGCTGTGGTGCGACCGCGGCTTCGGCTGGTTGCAGCTGTTCAGCGCCGACACCCTCGGCGGGGACGACCACCGGGCCCACCTGGCCGCCGAGCCCATGACCTGCCCGGCCAACGCACTGGCCACCGGCACCGACCTGATCGTGCTGGCCCCCGGGGAGTCGACCGAGCACGTGTTCGGCATCCTCGCCGAGACCCTGGTCTGAGCCCCGGCCCACCGGCGCGCACGGCCCCGGGCAGGGCGCTCAGCCCGGACCGGAGGACTCCCCGCCCAGCACGCCGCTGAGCCGCTCCAGGTCCTCCACCGTGTCGATGTCCTCCGGGCTGGCGATGTCGTCGCAGGCCACGGCGGTGACCAGATGGGAGTACGCGCGCAGGAACGGGCGCGCCCCCACGTCGTGCACGGCCATGGCGTAGGCCGTGGACCAGTGCTCGCGACCCAGCAGCACGGGGTTGCGCTGGTTGCCGCGGTAGGTGGCCACCGCGGCACGGGCGCCCTGCTCGTGCGCCTCCACCAGGCGGCGCACCGCCTCGGGGGTGACCAGGGGCTGGTCCGCCAGCGCGATCAGCACCGCGTCGACCGTGTCGGGCAGGGCGTCGATCCCGGCGCGCACCGAGGACCCCATCCCGGTCCGCCAGTCGGGGTTGTGCACCGTGTGGGCGCCGCGCACCGGGGTGTCGGCGGCGCCCAGCACCACCATGACGGGGGCGCAGCCGCCCGCGGTCAGCGTGCGCACACCGCGGTCCACCAGACGTTCGCCGCCCACCTCGACCAGCGCCTTGGGCCGCCCGAGTCTGCTCCCCGAACCCGCGGCCAACAGCAGGCCCGCCACCGGACCCGTACGCTCCCCGCCCTGCTCCTGCCCCCCAGTACCCATGACGTGATGATGCCACGCACGGGCGCGCGGGATGGGCGACCTGGCACAGCCCGTCCGGCCCTGTTCCGCGACCGCCCCCACGGACCCGCCGTGACCAGGCACTCCACGGACCGGCGGGTTTCGGTTCACTTCACACGGTGGCCGAATCCGGCCGGAACCAGGGGTTTACCCGACGTGTCGTGGTGGATCCGGCCGCTGGTCTCACGCAGGGCCCGCCCGCTGCCGCCCCACCGCACCTGCACCAACTCCGCGGCGATCGACACCGCCGTCTCCTCCGGAGTGCGCGCCCCCAGGTCCAGACCGATCGGCGAGTGCAGGCGCGCCAGCTCCGCCTCACCCACCCCGGCCTCGCGCAGCCGCTCCAACCGGTCCTCGTGCGTGCGCCGGGACCCCATCGCGCCGATGTACCCGGCGCGGGTGCGCAGGGCCACGCTGAGCACCGGCACGTCGAACTTGGGGTCGTGGGTGAGCACGCAGATGGCCGTGCGCTCGTCGATCTGGTCGGCGATCTCGTCCAAGAACACGTGCGGCCACTTGACCACCACCTCCTCGGCGGTGGGGAAGCGCTTGGCGGTCGCGAACACCGGCCGGGCGTCGCACACCGTCACCCGGTAACCCAGGTAGGTGCCCAGGTCGGCGACGGCCGCCGCGAAGTCGATCGCACCGAAGACCAGCATGCGAGGGGCGGGCGCGAAGGACTGCACGAACACCTCCAGCTCGTCCCCGCGCCGCTGCCCGTCGGTGCCGTAGCGCAGCAGACCCGTGCTGCCCTGGGCCAGCATGCCGCGCACGTCGTCGTCCAGGGCGTCGGCCAGCCTGTCGCTGCCCAGGCCGCCCTCGGCGTGGCCGGGCCAGACCACCCGGCGCCGCCCCACCCGGCCCTGGTCGGAGGGGTCGGAGACGATGGTGGCCACGGCGACCGGCTGGTGCTCGTCGACCGCGCCGATCACCGAGCCCAGCTGGGGGTAGGCGGACCGGCTGATCGGCTCGATGAACATGTGCAGTGTTCCGCCGCAGGTCAGGCCGACGCTGAAGGCGTCGTCGTCACTGACCCCGTAGGTGCGGCGCACGGGGACCCCCGTGCGGATGACCTCCAGGGCCTCCTCGTAGACCGCGCCCTCCACGCAGCCGCCGGACACGCTGCCGACCGCCTCCCCCGAGGCGCTGACCAGCATCGCCGCCCCGGCGTCGCGGGGAGCGCTCTTGTAGGTGTCGATCACGGTGGCCAGCGCGAACGTCTCGCCCGACGCGTACAGGCCGGACACGGCCGCTCGGATGTCGCGCACGCGGTACCTCTTCCACGTTCCGTCGGTGGCTCTCGGTACCAAACTATGTGCCCCGCACAACACTCGGGAGCCACCGATCCTCAGGAATTCGGCGGCCCCTCCCGGAGGTTCCTACGAGCGGTCGGGCTCGCGGCCCTCGCCGCGCTCGTGCAGCAGCGCGCGGAACTCCTCCAGAGCGCGCCGGGCGGACTCGCCGTCGGCGCTCTGGATGGCCATCACCGCCAGGGTCGTGCCGTCGGACAGGTCCGCCGAGGGCCAGGGCTCGCCCTCGGGCATCCGCACGTCCACGACCTCCGGCCAGGACAGCACGTGGGTGCGGATGCTGTTGACCACCGTCACACCCTCCTCACCGGCCACCAGCCGCGGCCGGGCCAACAGGTGCAGGGCAGCCGCGATGGCCAGGCCCAGGCCCACCATCAGGACCCGGTCCATGACCCCCCAGCTGCCCGGCAGGATCGCGGCCAGGACCGCCAGGGTCGCCACGATCAGCAGCGCCAGCCCGTAGGCGACCCACCGCACCGACCGGGGCCGCCACGTCCTGGGCAGCACCGCCTGCCCCGACTCCTCGCCGTCCACGGGCTGTTCCCTCGTCCGCACCAACTGCTCCACTTCTGGACCGTGTCCGCCGCGGCCCCGGCACGCCGCGTCCCCGGCACGCCGCGTCCCGCGACGCCGTACCCCGCCGGACGGACCCCTCGGGCCCTCCGGCGCGCACCGCCCGACGAGGACCGCCCAGCGGCCACACGCCGGATCGGGACCCGCGCGACACCTCTTCGGCCGTCCGCGTACGCGGACGGCCCACCGCCGTCACCGTGCGCCACCGGACCGGATCAGCGGCGCAGCCCACGCAGGACCGCCGCCGTGTCCAGGGCGGCCAGCGCGGCCTCGGCGCCCTTGTCCTCGGCGCTCCCCGGCAGACCGGCGCGGTCGAGCGCCTGTTCCAGGGTGTCACAGGTGAGCACGCCGTTGCCCACGGGGGTGGAATGGCGCAGCGCCACCTCGGTCAGGCCGTGGGTGACCGACTGGCACACGTAGTCGAAGTGCGGGGTGCCCCCGCGGATGACCGCGCCCAGGGCGATCACGGCGTCGTGCTTGCGGGCCAGCTCCTGGGCGACCACCGGGATCTCGACCGCTCCGGCCACCTCCACCACGACGGGCTCGGCCGCGCCCGAGGACGCCACCACCTCCAGCGCCCTGGTGAGCATCGGCTGGACCACACCCGCGTTCCAACGGGTCACGACGATGCCCACCGACATCCCCGAGGCGTCGACACCACTGCTGTCGGGGCGTCCTTCACCACTCATGGGCTCCTGCTTCCTCTCCGAACGAAGTGTGCGGCCCCGGACCACCGCCGGGGCGGGCGCCGCCCCGGCCTTCCGGGGCGCCGCGCGCGGGGCGGCCGGTCGGCCGCGCCGCAGGGCCGGGGTCAGCGGACGACGCCGGTCAGGTCGTGGCCCATGCGGTCGCGCTTGGTGCGCAGGTAGTCGATGTTGTCCTCGGTGACGAAGGAGGGCATCGCCACCCGCTCCTTGACCCGCACCCCGTGCTGCTCCAGTCCCTCGGCCTTGGCGGGGTTGTTGGTCAGCAGCCGCACCGACGACACCCCCAGGTCGGCCAGGATCTGCGCCCCGGCGCCGAACTCGCGCGCGTCGGCGGGCAGGCCCAGGCGCAGGTTGGCGTCCACGGTGTCCGCCCCCTGGTCCTGGAGGCTGTAGGCGCTCAGCTTGTGCAGCAGACCGATCCCCCGGCCCTCGTGGCCGCCAAGGTAGACGAGCACCCCGCGCCCCTCCTCGGCGATGTCGGCCATGGCGGCGTCCAGCTGGGCGCCGCAGTCGCAGCGGTGGGAGCCGAACGCGTCGCCGGTGAGGCACTCCGAGTGCAGGCGCGCCAGGACGTCGGTGCCGTCGGTCAGGTCCCCGTACACCAGCGCGACGTGCTCGGCGCCGTCGGCGGTACCCCGGTACCCGACCGCGCGCCACTGGCCGTACCTGTTGGGCAGGCGCGTCTGGACCGCGCGGGAGACCAGCGGCGGGTGGGCCTCGGCCTCGGTGAGCGCCTCCCCCAGCGCCTCGCGGTAGGCGGCGAGCTGCTCGACCGAGACCAGCTTGAGGCCGTGCTCGTCGGCGAACGCGCGCAGCTGGGGCAGACGGGCCATGGTGCCGTCGTCGTTGACGACCTCGGCGAGCACGCCCGCGGGACGCAGACCGGCCAGGCGGGCGAAGTCGACGGAGGCCTCGGTGTGGCCGCGCCGGGCCAGCACGCCGCCCGGGCGGGCGCGCAGCGGCAGGACGTGGCCGGGGCGCACGAAGTCGGCGGGGCCGCTGCCCTCCGCGGCCAGCAGGCGGATGGTGCGGGCCCGGTCGGCGGCGGAGATCCCCGTGGTGACGCCCTCGCGCGCGTCCACGGTGACCGTGTAGGCGGTGCGCAGGCTCTCCTCGTTGCGCGCGGTCATCAGCGGCAGGTCGAGGCGGTCCAGGTCCCCGCCCTCCAGGGGGACGCACACCACACCGGAGGTGTAGCGGATCATGAACGCCAGGAGTTCGGGCGTGGCGAGCTCGGCGGCGAAGATGATGTCGCCCTCGTTCTCGCGGTCCTCGTCGTCCACCACCACGATGGCCCGCCCCGCGGCGAACTCGGCGACGGCCTCCTCGATCGGGTCGAGGACGACGGCCTGGTCGATCGGTGTCGTGGCCGGGGTGGGTTCGGTGACGGTCATGGCCGCTCCCTGGGATGGATCGTGGATGTGGGTGCTGGGGCGGGCGGCGGCCCGCCCGCGCGGGTCCGCTCCCTCGTGCCGTGCGCGGGCGCTCACGCCCGCGGGCGGACCGCCGCCACGGCGGTGATGCGCTCGACGTACTTGGCGATGACGTCCACCTCGATGTTCACGGTGGCACCGGTGACCAGTCCGCCCAGAGTGGTCGCCCGCAGGGTCTCGGGGATGAGGCTGACCTCGAAGAACTCATCCTCGGCGCCGGGCTCGCTGACCGCGGAGACGGTGAGGCTGGTGCCGTCGACGGTGATCGAGCCCTTCTCGACCACGTACGGCGACAGGTGGGCGGGCAGCCCGAAACGCAGAACGTCCCAGTTGTCGCCGGGATTCCGGGAGAGCAGGGCGGCGGTGCCGTCGACGTGGCCCTGGACGATGTGCCCGCCCAGGCGGCCGTCGGCGCGGGCGGCGCGTTCGAGGTTGACGGGGGAGCCCGGAGTCAGGCCGCCGAGGCTGGAGCGGTCCAGCGACTCCTTCATGACGTCGGCGGTGAAGGTGCCCTCGCCCCGGTCGACGACGGTCAGGCACACACCGTTGACCGCGATGGAGTCGCCGTGTGCGGCGTCCGAGCTGACCAGGGGACCCCGGACGGTGAGCAGTACGGCCTCGCCCGTGGTGCCCGCGGCCTGGATGGAGACGACCTCGCCGAGTTCCTCGACGATTCCGGTGAACACGCCCTTGCCTTCCCTTCGCCTGGTGGCTCCGGGGTGAGGGGACGCGTGGAGAAGGGTCCACGAACAGGACGGCACCGGGGCCGCGCGTCAGCGGACGCGGGCGGCGAGGGGCCGTCCCGACACGTACTGCCTCCCATCCGGACTTTCACCGTCGGTACCGGAATTCCACCGGTTCAACCGGCCGATGGACTCGGCCGGGTCGCGGACTGTCACCGCCGGTTCGGAATTACACCGACCCCGGAGCACGTGTTGAACTTGCTGGTAGGGATCCTAACCCCTCGTCAACAGGCGCGCCTAGCCGGTGTGACGCGAATCATCGGGCCCCGCCGGCGTCGGCGCGGACGGCGCGCGCCCGGTCGGGCGGCCCCGGCGGGCGTGTCGCCGCGACCGCGCGTCCCGCCCGCTCAGGAGGTCTCGGCGGCGGCCCCGGGCCGGGTGGCCAGGCCGCTGCGGACGAAGGCCTCCGGGGCCAGGAAGGAGGCCCAGAAGGTGATAGCGCCGTAGGCGGCGAAGGACACGGCGGCGTTGGCGAGCCCGCCCAGGTGGCCGAAGAGCACGCTCACGAACACCTGCACCAGCACGATCACCGAGACCCCCAGGACGAAACGGGCGGCCCGGGAGGCCAGGGTGCCCGAGGCGCTGTACCATCCGCGCCGGGCGAGCAGGGTGAAGCCCACCAGCCCGCCCAGCAGTGTCCCGGCCACGGTGTACAGGCCGGTGAGGGTTTCGGCGGCCGGGTCGGCGGGGACCGCGCCGATCCACTCCTGGGGGACCGTCCAGTCACCGCGCACCAGCAGCTGCCACAGGGTGGCCGCCAGGCAGGGCAGCAGGGCGACGGCCAGGGCGTAGCCCACCCAGCGGGCCGTGCCCAGCCCCAGCCACCAGGCGGTGACGCGATCCTCCCAGCGCAGGACCGCCCACAGCAGGGCGGCGCCCAGCACCAGCCCGGCCACGACGTCGCTGATGAAGTGGGCGCCCAGGTAGACCCGCGAGAGCGAGACGAGCGCGATGACCGCGACCGCCGCCCACAGCACGGCGCGGCGGCCGGACCTGATGCCGAGGTAGCCCCAGGTGACGGTGGCGCCCTGGGTGTGCCCGGAGGGGATCCCGAAGCTGTCCGAACTCGTGTGGGCCGTGACGCGGGCGTCGAACCAGGGCGGCCGGGCCCCGTAGAGCAGGGACTTGAACAGCTGGTTGACCACGCCTGAGCAGGCCACCACGACGAACAGGCGCGCCCCCAGGCCGGGGTTGACGCACCAGAAGACCAGGGTGAGGGCGAGGATGACGAGCGTGTGGGAACCCAGGTGGGTGACCAGGCCCAGCGGGTAGGCGAGCCAGTCCCCCAGGCCCTGGAGCCAGAGGATGGGGGCGGTCTCCGCCTCCCACAGCGCGTCCGTGGCCAGGTGCTCGGCGGTCCAAGCGTTCAACGCGTACTCCCAGGGGTCCGCGCCTGGCAACGCGCTCACGCCGCGCCGCTCCCCCGCGCGCGCGAAGGCGGAGGGGAAGACGGAGCCGCGACCAAGCGAGATTCACGACTACGAGTCGCACAGCTTAGGGGGAGACGCCGGATGGGGCCAGCGAAGGGCGGAACCGTGTCGCGATCGTTGCGCAGACGGACGTTCGGTTGCGGGGGGTCGGGGCTTCGGGCTCAGGACCTGGCGGCGGCCCCGGTGGCGAGGGCGCGCAGGGATTCCACGGCCTTGGCCGGGTCCTGGGCCCCGTAGACGGCCGACCCGGCGACGAAGACGTCGGCTCCGGCCTCGGCGGCCCGCTCGATGGTCTCGTCGCTGACGCCTCCGTCGACCTGGAGCCAGACGGAGGCCTCGCGGCTGTCGAGGATCTCGCGGGCGCGGCGGATCTTGGGCAGGACCACGTCGAGGAACTTCTGTCCGCCGAAGCCGGGTTCGACGGTCATGAGCAGGAGCATGTCCATCTCGCCGACGAGGTCGGCGTAGGGCTCGACGGGCTCGGCGGGGTTGAGGGCCAGGCCCGCGCGGGCGCCGAGGCGGCGGATCTCGCGCAGCGTGCGCACGGGGGCCCCGGCGGCCTTGGCGTGGATGGTGACGCTGCCCGCGCCCGCTTCGGCGTAGGCGGGGGCCCAGCGGTCGGGCTCCTCGATCATCAGGTGGCAGTCCAGGGGGGTGTCGGTCGCCTTGAGCAGGGACTCCACGATGGGCAGGCCGAGCGTCAGGTTCGGGACGAAGTGGTTGTCCATCACGTCGACGTGGAGCCAGTCGGCGGACGGGGACACGGCGGCCGCTTCGTCGGCGAGGTGCGCGAAGTCGGCGCTCAGGATGCTGGGTGAGATCTGGATGGCCACGCGTGCAGTGTAGCCACGGCGGAGGGGGGCGGGTGGTCCGGGTGCGGGGCCCGGAGCTGCGGGGACGCGAAGAGGTTTTTCCCCTCCCCCCTCACTGTTCGGGGCGTCTTCACGGAGGATCTTTACGACGTAGATCACAAATCGCCCTTTTCGGACATGCGGAGTGGCCGAGAGGAGTGGGGGGAGGGCGTCCGAACGCGCCTGGCACGGCCCCCGGGGAGGTGGGGCCCGTGCCAGGTGCCGTGGCGGACGCCCGCGCGCAGGAGCGTCCGGGAGGAATGGGAGATCCGTGAGCGAGGACACCGCGGCGGAGTTGGGCGTGGTCTGCGAGCACGCCCGCGACATCAGGGACCGGCTGGAACCGGTGCCCGGCGGCCCAGCGCTGGTCGACGCGGTGCTCGGGGCGGCGCGCGGCGGCGGGGACGCGTCGGCGGAGCTGGCCGAACTCCAGGAGGCCCTGGTCGCCCTCGACGGGCGCGGGCTGGCCGCCCACGCCGACGGAGTGCACCGGGTGGGGTCCGGGGGCGCGGGGGTGGCCGGGATCGGTCTGCCCCGCCCCGCCTTCGCCCTGTACGGGTGCCCCCAGGGCAGGTGCGCGCGCACGTGGGAGCCCACACCGGCCGAGGGCGTGCCGGTCTGCCTGGTCAGCGGCGCCGCCCTGCGCCCGCCGCGGGGGCGGTAGGCGGTGGGCGACCTTTGGGCGGAACTGGGCCGCAGGCTGACCGAGAGGTGGGTCAGCACCCTGGCGCTGCCCGGCGCCCTCTACCTGGCGGTCGCCACCGCCGCCTACGCCCTGGGCTGGTCCGGGGCGTGGGACGCGGGGCACCTGGCCGAGCGTGTCACCGGATGGGCCGCGGATCCTCGGGTGGACACCTTCGGCGGCCAGGCCCTGGTGCTGGCCGCCGTGCTGGCCGGGAGCACCGCCGTGGGCCTGGTCGCCCGGGGGTCGGGCTGGCTGGTCGAGCGCCTGTGGACCGCCGCGGACTGGGAGCGGTGGCCGCCGCCGCTGCGCGGCTGGACCGGGCGGTGGGTGCGCTCGCGCCGCGCGCGGTGGGACCGGCTGCGAGGGGAGGTCGAGCGGGCGCGGAACGGGGAGGCGGAGCAGGCCCGGGGCCGGGAGGAGGCGTTCGCGAAGGCCTACGACCGCATGGCGAGGGTCTCCCCCGAGCGGCCCGAGCGCCCCACCTGGTGCGGTGACCGGATCGCGGCCGTGCGCACGCGGCTGGCCCGCGACCACCGCGCGGACCTGGCCGTGCTGTGGCCGCACCTGTGGCTGGTCCTGCCGGAGGAGGAGCGCGTGGAGGTCACCGCGGCCCGCGAGGACCTGTCCCGCGCCACCGGGCTGACCGCGTGGGGGCTGCTGTACCTGCCGCTGACCGTGTGGTGGTGGCCCGCAGCGCTCGTAGCGGCGGCCGTGGCGGGGATCGCGTGGGTGCGGGCCCGGTCGGCGGCCGGGAACTACGCCACGCTGGTGGAGGCCGTCGTGCGCCTGCACGCGGTGGAGCTGGCCGACCGCGCGGGGGTCGCGCACGAGGGGGCGTTCAGCGGGGAGCTGGGCGAGCGGCTGACCCTGCGCCTGCGCGCGAGCATGCCGCCGGCGCCCGTGCTCGCACCCTTGGTGTCCGCGCCTGTGCCGCCGGTGGCCGCACCTCCGGTGACCATGCGGCCGCCCCCGGAATCCGCACCTCCGCCGGGGTCCGCGCCGCCTCCGGTACCCGAGCCCGCGCCGCCGTCGGCAGCGGACACCACCGTTTCCGGGCCGGAGGACGAAGGACCCCCTACGTAGCGGACACCTCGGTCGGCAGCGGACAGCGCCGAACACGAACGAGGACGACGAGCGCCCCGCCGCCCCGGACGGGTTGTCCACAGGGCTCCGGGGAAGGGCGCGCAGGCCCCTACTCTGGTATCGGGGGCGCCGCGGGCGTCCGTCGGCGCGGTGACACGCCCCCGTGTTCCAGTGTGACCGGCCGTCTCTCTCCCGCCCACCCCGGATCCCCTCCTGTGGACGGGCCCGGGGGACTTCCCAGCCCGGGTCGGTGAGGGGGCCGCCGCGCGAGCGGCCCCCACGGCTTCAGGACCGCTCGAACCCAGCACCGCTCGAACCCAGCACCGCTCGAACCCAGCACCGCTCGGACCCAGCACCGCTCGGACCCAGCACCGCTCGGACCTAGGACCGCTCGGACCTGCGCAGCAGCGCCAGGAACATCGCGTCGGTCCCGTGCACGTGCGGCCAGAACTGGACGTACCTTCCCTCCGGCCCGGCCGCGAGGTCGGGCACCCCGTCCAGGTAGTCGGCGGCGCGCAGCAGCGTGAGGTCGTCGCGCTCGGAGAGCACCCGGCGCACGATCCCGTCGGTCTCGTCCAGGTGCGGCGAGCAGGTGACGTAGGCGACCACACCGCCGGGGCGCACCGCCTCGACCGCGCTCGTCAGCAGGTCGTGCTGGAGCGGCGCCAGCTCGGCGGCCGACCCCTCGGTGCGCCGCCAGCGCGACTCCGGGCGTCGGCGCAGCGCGCCCAGGCCCGTGCACGGCGCGTCCACCAGCACCCGGTCGAAGGCCCCCGGCCGCCAGGCGGGCCTGGTTCCGTCGGCGACCACGACCCGGCCCGCGTCGCGCGGGGAGCGGCGCACCGCACCCGCCACCAGTCCGGCCCGCGCGGGCTGCACCTCGGCGGCCAGCAGGCGGGCGTCGCGCTGCCCGGCCAGGGACGCCAGCAGACCGGCCTTGCCGCCCGGCCCCGCGCACATGTCGAGCCAGCGCGCGTCGTCCCCGTGGGCGTCCACCCTGGTCAGGGCGAGGGCGACCAGCTGGCTGGCCTCGTCCTGCACCGCGGCCCGGTTCTGGTGCACCTCGCGGATCGCCGCCGGGTCGCCCTCGGGCAGGTAGGCGGCGAACGGCGAGTAGCGGGCCTCCTCGGCACCGGCGGCCACCAGGTCGGCGACGGTGGCGCGGCCCGGCTTGGCCACGAGGGTCACGCGGGGCCGCTCGTTGTGCGCGGCGAGCAGGCGCTCGGTCTCGACCAGTCCGTTGGCGGACCGCTCCCCCAGCGCCCGGGCCAGCTCCTTGACCATCCAGCGCGGGTGGCTGTGCACGACCGACAGGTACCCGCTGGGGTCGGTGGCGCGGTCGGGGGCGACCACGGCCGTCCACGCGTCCAGGTCGCGGGCGGACACCTTGCGCAGGACGGCGTTGACGAACCGGCCGCGGTGGTGGCCCACGACCCTGCGGGCCAGGTCCACGGTGGCGCTGACCGCGGCGTGCGGCGGGATCTTGGTGGACAGCAGCTGGTGTGCGCCCAGGCGCAGCAGCGGCAGCGCCTCGGTGTCCACGGAGGCGAGCGTGCGGTCCACGCAGGCCTCCAGGATCGCGTCGTAGGTGCCCTGGAGGCGCAGGGTCCCGTAGGTCAGCTCGGTGGCCAGGGCCGCGTCGCGGCCGCTGATGCCGCGTTCGCTGAGCAGGGCGGGCAGCAGCAGGTTGGCGTAGGCGTCGCGCTGGCCCACCGCGCGCAGCACGTCGTAGGCGACGCGGCGGGCGGGGTCGCGGGGCGGGGACTGTCCGTCCCCGCCCCTGCCGCCGCCCTGCGCGGGCTTCCCGCCGCGGCGGGGACGGCGGTACGGGGATCGGGACTGCTCGCTCAACGTGTGCTGCCTCAACAAACCGGGGATGGGACCGGCGGGCTCAGCCGCCAGGTCGAGACTACGGCAGCTCAGCGCCCCAGGCGGTCCTCGTCGACTGGGCGCACGCCGCGCGCCCAGTCGACGGCGGCCATGGCGCGCTTGCCCTGCGGCTGCACCTCGCCCAGGACGACCGGGTGGGTGGCGGTCCCGACTAGGACCCGCCTCTTGTCGGCGTGCAGCTGGCCGGGGTCGAGCGCGGGTGTGTCGGCGTCGGTGAGGGGGGTGACCGGCCCCACCTTGAGGCGGCCGCCGCGGAAGGTGGTCCAGGCGCCCGGGGCGGGGGTGCAGGCGCGGGCCGTGCGGTCCACGCGCAGGGCGGGGGCGGTGAAGTCGAGTTCGGCGTCCTCGGGGGTGAGCTTGGACGCGTAGGAGATTCCGTCGGCGGGCTGCTCCACCGGGCTGAGCCGGTCGGCGGCGATGCCGTCGATCGTGCGGACGAGGAGTTCGGCGCCGGAGACGGAGAGCCGGTCGAGGAGTTCACCGCTGGTGTCGGTGGGGCGCACGGTCTCGGTGAGGGTGCCGAAGACCGGACCGGCGTCGAGTTCCTTGACGATCCGGAAGGTGGACGCGCCGGTGATGTCGTCGCCGTGCAGGACCGCGTGCTGGACGGGGGCGGCGCCGCGCCAGGCGGGAAGCAGGGAGAAGTGCAGGTTGACCCAGCCGCGGCGGGGGATGTCGAGCGCGGACTGGGGCAGCAGGGCGCCGTAGGCGACCACGGGGCAGCAGTCGGGGGCGATGTGCGCCAGCCGCTCCAGGAACTCGGGGTCGCCCGCCTTGGCGGGTTTGAGGACCTCGATGCCCTCGCTCTCGGCGAGTTCGCCGACCGGGCTGGCGGAGACCTTCCGGCCGCGCCCGGAGCGGGCGTCGGGACGGGTGACCACGGCGGCGACCTCGTGGCCGGAGTCGATCAGTGCGCGCAGGGACGGTACCGCCACCTGCGGTGTTCCGGCAAAGACAAGCTTCAACGTGGGTTCCCCTCCACCGAGGTCTGTCGGTTCCCCAGTTCTACCAGTGGCGCCGGGCCGCGCCGCCCGGTGCGCGGGGCGGTGTCGCACGGTTCTGGTAGACAGAGGAGGATGACAGCGCAGCCCGGTCAGCCCGACGGGGTCCTCTTCGAGCTTCCGGAACAGGAGCCGGAACAGGAGAAGGCCACGGCTCGGGCGGCAAGCAGGTCCCGCCGCCCGGCCCCACGCAGGCCCGCCGAGCGGCTGCCCGTCGCGCGCGTGGTGGTGGACACCCCGCTGCCCCACCTGGACCGGTACTTCGACTACCGGGTGCCCGCCGACATGGACGAGGCGGCGGTGCCCGGTTGCCGGGTGAAGGTGCGGTTCAACAACCGCCAGCTGGGCGGTTTCCTGGCCGAGCGGGTGGAGACCTCGGAGTTCTCGGGGCGGCTGGCCTACCTGGAGGCGGTGGTCTCCCCCGAGCCCGTGCTCACCCCCGAGATCCTGGGGCTGGCCCGTGCGGTCGCCGACCGCTACGCGGGCACGCTGAGCGACGTGCTGCGGCTGGCGGTGCCGCCCCGCCACGCCCGCGTGGAGAAGGAGGCGGCCAAGGCAGCGGAGGCCGCTGAGGCAACGGGGGCCGACGCGTCTCCGGATGCGGCCGGGGTCAGCGCGGCTCCGAAGGCAGCGGAGTCCGGAGCGGCACCCGAGACGGCCGTGACCAGCGCGGATCCGGAAATGTTGGAACCCGGTGCGGGTTCCGGGACAGCCGTGATCGGCGCGCCCCCGGAGACAGCGGGTTCCGGCGCGAATTCCGAGACGGCAGCGACCGCGACGACCCTGGGGACAACGGAGTCCGGAGTGAATCCGGAGATGTCGGGGACCGAAGCGTCTTCGGAGGCCACGGGGGTCAGCGCAAATCCGAAGACACCGGGGGCGGCCCCCTCCTGGGAAATCGCGGCGACCGGAGCGGACCCGAACGGCGCCCCCTCCGTGACCGCCTCGGGCGAGGCGCCCGGGACGGCCCCGGGCGGGACCCCCGAGGCGGTCCCGCCCGGCGCCCGGACGGGCCCTGAAGCCCCGTCGAACACCGCCGACACCCCACGGGCGCCCGCAACCGTGACAGGCCCGCCCCCCGCTACGGCAGCGACACAGGACGCCACCGGGGCCGCCACCGATCCCGGCCCCTGGGCCGACTACCCCGAGGGCCCCTCGTTCCTGCGCGCGCTGCGCGCGGGCCAGCCCGCCCGCGCGGTGTGGAACGCCCTGCCCGGGACCGGGTGGGCGGACGCGGTGGCGGTCGCCGCAGTGCAGACCCTGGCCGCCGGGCGCGGCACCGTGGTCGTGGTGCCCGACGGCCGCGACGTGCGGGCCGTCGACCACGCCCTGGAACAGCGCCTAGGCGAGGGCCGGTACGTGGCGCTCACCGCCGACCTCGGACCGGCCGAACGCTACCGGCGCTGGCTCTCGGTGCTGCGCGGCGCGGTCCGGGTCGTGGTCGGCACGCGCGCGGCGGTGTTCGCGCCGGTGCGCGACCTGGGGCTGGTGGTGCTGTGGGACGACGGCGACGACGTGCACGCCGACCCGCACGCCCCCTATCCCCACGCGCGTACGGTGCTGTCGATGCGCGCGCACCGCGCCGGGGCCGGTGCCCTGATCGGCGGGCACACGCGCACCACCGACGCCCAGCTGCTGGTGGAGTCGGGGTGGGCGCACCCGCTGACCGCCGACCGGGCGACCCTGCGCCGCCGCGCGCCCGTGGTCCGCGCGGCCGGGGACGACCGGGAACTGGCCCGCGACGAGGCGGCGCGGTCGGCGCGGATGCCGAGCGTGGCCCTGCGCGCGGCCCGCGAGGCCGCACGGACCGGTCCGGTGCTCTTCCAGGTCCCGCGCCGGGGCTACCTGAACACGCTGGCCTGCGCCGGGTGCCGCGAGCCCGCGCGCTGCGACTCCTGCCGGGGCCCGCTGGCCGTGCGCGGTTCGCACGCCATGCCCTCGTGCGGCTGGTGCGGCCGGGTCGCCGGGCAGTGGGCGTGCCCGGAGTGCGGGGTCACCCGCATGCGCGCCGTGGTGGTGGGCGCCCGCCGCACCGCCGAGGAGCTGGGCCGCGCGTTCCCCTCGCTGACCGTGCGCACCTCGGGCCGCGAGGAGGTGCTGTCGCGGGTGGCGGACGCGCCGTCGCTGGTGGTGGCCACGCCGGGGGCCGAACCGGTGGCCGACAACGGGTACGCGGCGGCGGTCCTGCTGGACGGCTGGGCGCTGCTGAACCGGATGGACCTGCGCGCCTCGGAGGAGGCGCTGCGGCGCTGGCTGAACGCGGGGGCCCTGGTGCGGCCGGGCGGCACGGTGGTGGTGTCGGCCGACGCCTCGCTGCCGGTGGTGCAGTCGTTCGTGCGCTGGGACCCGGCGGGCTTCGCCGAGCGCGAGCTGGCCGAGCGCCGGGAGCTGGGGTTCCCCCCCGCGGTGGCGATGGCCTCGGTCACCGGCGCTCCCGAGCACGTGCGCGAGCTGCTCGACCAGATCGAACTGCCCGAGGGCGCCGAACTCCTGGGGCCGGTGCCGGTGGGCGCGGACCGGGCGGTCGGCCCGGACGGCGCCCACCCCACGGAGCGCGCGCTGCTGCGGGTGCCCCGGGCCGGGGTGGGCGCGCTGTCCCGGTCGCTCAAGGTGGCGGCCTCGGCGCGCAGCGCGCGCCGCGACGAGCACCTGGCGCAGGTGCGGATGGACCCGCTGCACGTGGTCTAGGCGGTGTCGGGGCCGTCCGGGGGAGCACCGGGGCCCGCCCGTCCGAAAGTGTCACCGGTGTGGCACACGGGGTCTGGTCCGCGGTGGCCTTGGACTCGTAGCGGGTTCGGGCGCCCCGGGGTCAGGCGGTCGTCGCGGCAGGGAACGCGTCGAGGGCCCCGTCCGGGGCGGCCCGGCCGGGGTCCGACGGGAGCGGCCGTCGGGCTCAGCGGCCGTACTCCGCGCGGTACAGGTCGCGCAGCGCGGCCACCTCCGCCGCGTGGTGGATGACCTCCCGGTTGACGTGGAGCACGAGGGCGACCATCGGGAAGTCCTCCCACTGGGGCGCCTCGGCGCCGCCCACCGGCGCGGCCAGGCCGCTCTCGTCCAACTCCTGGACGTGCGCGGTCCAGGCCGTGTAGGCGTGGCGCAGCCGCTGCCGGGCCTCGGCTGCGGTCGCGGGCCAGTCGGCGTTCTCCCGCGTGGCGGTGCGGTCGCCGAAGTGCCAGTTGACGCGGGTCTCCAGGACCTCGACGACGATGTGCCCGAGCCGCCAGGCGATGGTGGTCACCGGCGGCGGTTCGGGTTCGGGGACGGCCGTGTCGGGCCGGTGGCGTCCGTCCGGCCCCTCGCGCACGGTCCAGGCCCCGGGCACCGGGGCCCAGTGGAACTCCTCGTCGGTGAGCCCCTCCAGGCGGGGCCACAGGGAGAAGTCCCAGTAGAACCGCAGCTGCGCCAGGACCTCTCCGGTCCAGTTCACCGCCACCCGCGAACGCCCCCTCGGCGTCTTGGCGCGCGGCCCAGCCCCGCCAGGACGCCGGTGCCCGCGTCGGACACGTCCTCGTCCGGATAGGGCCACCACCGCAGGTCGGCCACGCCCGGCTCGATGGGCTGGAAGGGGTCGAAGGCGCGCTCCACCGCGGCGCGGGGCGCCGGGGAGGTGAGGGCGAGGTAGCCGCCCCCGCGCATGAGGGCGTGCAGGGCGTCGATCCGGGCGGGCGGGTCGTCCGCGGTGAAGGGGCGGGTCATCAGGACGGCGACGGGCTCGTCGAAGTCGACGAGCCCGGAGGTGCCGAGGCGGCGCAGGAGCGTGTCCGTGCCGGATCCGTCGCCGGAGAGCACGCGGGCGCCGGGGGTGGAGAGCATGCCCGCCGCGCCGTGCGGGGCGACGTGGACGACGGAGGCGTCGGGGGCGGTGGCGTGCACGCGCTCGGCGGTTCCGGGCACCGGGCACCCCCAGTCGACGAACTGGCGCACGCCCGCGTCGGCGGACAGGTAGTCGACCACGCGCCCCAGGAAGGCCTGGTGCAGGCGGGTGTGCTCGGCGTGCCGGGGGTCGGAACGCCCGCCCGCGCGGGAGCCGAGGTCGACCACACCGGACCGCTGGCCGGGGACGGGCACGGACCCGCGCCCTCGGAACACGGCCGTGAGCCGACCCGTCTTGGGCCCTCGGACGTTGGTCACGTTCACGCTCCCCCAGCCGGTTCGCTCGCGGGAGGCAGACGCTCGGCGGGGCGGGCCGGTCGGGCCCGGACAGCGTCGCGCCATGCCGTCAGGGCCCGATGGTACCTCCTGTGAAAGTGATCCTCAGCACACACTTGGGTGTTATGCGCCCTATTTCGCCCTTTGGGAACTCCTGGGGCGCAAGTGTTTCTGGTAAACGAACTCGGCCCCGCGAACGGGGAGGGGGCGTCACGCCCCGCTCCCCCGCGGTTCCAGCAGGTCACCGCCGTGTGTTCCCGGGAAAGCCCCACGGCACGGCCGGAACGTCCGGGAAAGCGCTTTTTCTGCCGCGCTTCCCGGGAAACGGCCTCGGGAGGCGAGGGGGTTCCACGCCCCCGGGCTCCGGCCCCGGGGCGTCGCCCCCGACGGGGGCGACCGCCCTTCCGTCACGAGGACCTCTCCCGGGCGGAGGCCGCCCCCACCGGGAGGCCGTTCCCGGCCGGAGACGGCCCCCATCCGAAGGCCGCTCCCGGCCGGAGGCGGTCCCCGCCAGAACGCCGCTCCGCGCGGAGGGCCGCTCCCGGGGGAAGCCCGTCAGGCCCCGGCCCCGGCGCGCCACCGGTCCGCGGTCAGCCTCCTCGCGGGCAGCTCCGCGCACAGCCAAGACACCACCGCGACCACCAGCACGGTCGCGGGCAGCAGCCAGAACGGGCCGCCGGGCCACGGACGCCCCAGGAGCCCCATCCCCGCGAAGGCGAGCGGGACCGCCGAGGCCAGGACACCGGCGACGACCGCGCCGACCGCGATCAGGGCGGCCTCCCTGCGCAGCAGCGACCGGACCTGCGCGGGGGTCATGCCCACGGCGTGCAGCGAGTCCGTCTCCGCGCGGCGGCGCAGGGTCTGGGCGGACAGGCGGTTGGCCACCGAGAGCAGCACGTACCCCGCCAGGCAGAGCAGCACCACGAGGTTGAGCACCGTGTTCGCCGCGAGCCCGCTCCCGGCCGCGTCCGGCGCGGTGTCGGCGACCTCCACCCCCGGATGCGCCGAGGCCAGGCCGTCGAGGACCCCGCGCACCTCGGACTCCCGCCCGGGTTCGGCGAGCACCCGCAACTCGGCGGGCAGGTCCCCGGTCAGGTGTCCCCGGGCCAGGTCCCGCGAGACCAGGACCGGGCCGAAACCGAGTTCGCGCTCGTACAGCGCGACCACCTCGGCGCTGGCCTCGGTCCCGTCCCCCATGCGGAACGCCACCCTCTGCCCCGGCTCCGCTCCGAGGGAGCGCGCGGTCTGCGCGCCCAGCGCGACGGTGTCGCCGGTCAGCGCGCCCAGGTCGCCCTCGGTGACACCCACGTCGACGACCTCCGGGGCTCCCGGCCCCAGGACCAGCGCGGGCGTCTCCTGGTGCAGCACCCCCTCATCGAACGGCAGCTCGGTGGTCCACACGAGGGCGGTCGGCGTGGCGGTGACGGCCGCGGCGACGGACGGGTCCTCCCGAACGGTCTCGGCCAGCCCCAGCGGAAGCCCGCCGAGCGCGGGCGCCGTCAGCGTGCTCGCGGCCAGCTCGCCGTCCTGTCGCTGCTCCGTCTGCGCGGCCAGCAGCGTGGTGTTGACGTACCCCTGGCTGAGCGCGAAGGCCACCAGCATCGCCAGCGCGCTGACCGCGCCCGCCACCCGGTGGGAGTGGCCGTGCAGATTGCGCACCGCCAGCCAGGTCAGGGCGGACGAACGCGCGGGCAGGCGGCGGCCGAGCGCCCCGCTCACCGCCCGCAGCAGGGCGGGGCCGACCAGGGCCAGCCCGATCACCGCGAGCAGGCTGGCCGAGGCCGGGCCGACCGCAGCCGTCTCGTCGCCCAGCACCAGCGCCGGGACCGACGCCCCCACCGAGGCCAGGAGCAGCGCCGCCCCCGTCCAGGTCCGCGCCCGGCCGGGAACCCGCGGTTCGGCGACGGACTCGGCGAGCGCGTCGGTGGGCGGCGCGGCCGCGGTCCGGCCGACCGCGGCCAGCGAGGCCAGCCACACGGCGAGCACCATCAACACCGCCGTGGCCAGGGCGGGCAGCGGTCCGAACACCGGCGGCAGGCCCGGGGGCACGAGGCCCAGGGAGGCGAACCAGTCCAGCGCGACCCCGGCCAGCGGATAGCCGCCGGCCACGCCGAAGGGCAGGGCCGCCAGGGTGACGAGGAGGTTGGGGGCGGCGACCAGGCGGCGGATCTGCCGGGGTGTGGCGCCCACGGCCCGCAGCAGCGCCAGGTCGCGGCGCTGGGCGGCCACGGAGACCGACAGCGCCCCGGCGACGGTCAGGCCGATGGTCATCACCAGGACACCGCTGAGCGAACCGGCCACCGCGACCAGGACACCGCGTGCGGCTCCGGCGGCCGGGGACTCGGCGTCGCCGATCCGGTCCCCGGTCCGCACGAGCGCGTCCTCGCCCGCCAGGGCCTCCCGCACCGCCCCGGTGAACCGCTCCTGCGACACGCCGGGCGCGGCGCGCAGGGCCACCAGGTCCACGGTGCCCTCGCGCGGGCCCTCGGTGCGTCCGGCCAGGTCGGCGGCGGTTTCGTCGTCGAACAGGACCACGGTGGCGCCGGTGTCCAGCACCCCGGAGAGCCGGTGGTCGCCGGTGCGCCCCGCCGCGGTGACCCGCACCCGGTCGCCGACCCCGGCGTCGGCGGCGGCCGCCGTGGCGGCGTCCAGGACCACATCCCCCGGCCCCCGCGGCGCCTCCCCCTCCAAGGGGGCGTCCTCCAGCAGCGCGGCGGAGGACCACCCGTGGCCGGTGGTGCGGGGGTCGGCTCCCGTGGCGGGCCCGTCCCCGGTGTGCACGGCGGCCGGGAACCCCACGTCGCCGACGGCGGTGCCGACCTCGGGCAGGGCGGCCAGCCGGGCGGTGAGCTCCTCGGGCAGTCCGGCCCGCTCGGGCAGGGGCAGGTCCAGGTCCTCGGCCTGCTCGACCGTCTGGGGGGCGGCGACCACGGCGTCCGCGCCCCGGAGGCGTTCGGCGGGGACCGACGAGCGCAGCCCGGTGTCGGCCAGCACGCCGCCGACGGTGACGAACGCCGATCCGCCCAGGACCGCGACGGCGACAGCGGCCAGCACCCCGGCACGGCCGCGCGCCAGCTTCAGCGCTAGGGGGCCGCGTCCGCCCACGGGGCCCTGACCGCAGGCGGGGCCGGAACCAGAGGCCGGACCGGAAGCCGGATTCGGTGCGGGGGTCGCCGTCATCGGTCCGCCTCCGCCCCGGCCGTCTCCAGCGAGGCCAGGCGTCCGGCCAGGTCGGCCGCGGAGGGGGCGTGCAGGACGTCGGCGAGGCGGCCGTCGGCCATGACCGCGGTGGCGTGCGCCCGGGCGGCGGCCTTGGGGTCGTGGGTCACCATGACGACGGTCTGGCCGAGTTCGTCCACGACCTCCCGCAGCAGCCCCAGGACGCTGTCGGCGGTCGCGCCGTCGAGCGCTCCGGTGGGTTCGTCGGCGAAGACGATGTCGGGGCGGGAGGCCAGGGCCCGCACGATCGCGATCCGCTGCTGCTGGCCGCCGGAGAGCTCCGTGGGCCGGTGGCGCAGCCGCTGCCCCACCCCCACCCGGCCGACGAGCGCGCGCAGCCAGCCCTGGTCGGGGGTCCGTCCGGCCAGGCGCAGCGGCAGGGTGATGTTCTCCTCCGCGGTGAGCGTGGGCACCAGGTTGTAGGACTGGAACACGAAGCCGACCCGCTCGCGGCGGAACTCGGTGCGGCGGGGCTCGCGCAGGGAGCTGATGTCGGTGCCGCCCACCACCACCGAGCCCGAGGTGGGGCGGTCCATGCCGGACGCGCAGTTGAGCAGGGTGCTCTTGCCCGACCCGGACGGCCCCATGACGGCGAGGAACGAGCCGCGGGGAACCCGCAGCGACACCCCGGCCAGGGCCGAGACGGCGCCCTCCCCGTCGGCGTAGACGCGGTGGACGTCGGTGAGCCGGACGGCCTCGCCGTCGGCGTCCGGACCGGCGGAACCCGGTGCGGTGGAGGCCGGGGCGGAGGCCGCCCCGTTCGCGCCGCTCACCGGTCGCCCCTGCGGACCAGGACGATCAGCGCGACGAGCGAGACCAGCGCCGCGAGTCCGAAGGCCGACCCGATCAACTCGTGGCCGAGCAGGGACAGCGTGCCGTTGGCCGTGGCGGTCCCGGCGAGGACGACGCCGAGCAGGACCAGCAGGGCTCTGCGGGCGGGTGTGCGCCGGGGGTCGCGCGCGGGCACCCGCGGAACGGAGGGGGACGGGGCTCCGTCGGTCGGAGCGTCGATGCGGTAGGGGTCGTCGGACACGGCTGCTCCCGGGGTTCGGTGGGTGGCTGGACACGGCCGGTGTACCGCCCGCCGTGTCGTCTCCGACGCTACGAAGACGCGGCCCGCCGAAACATCCCGCCCACCAGTCGACCCCTGTTACAGCCAGCTGTAGTGGCGCCCGGCCCAACCCTTCCGAGCAGCCGCCGCACCCGGGCCCGGAACCTCCGTCAGAGCACCCGCGCGGGGTCGGGCACCGGGGCGAGGCGGCCGTCGCAGTCGGCGTACTCCCAGCGCGGTCCGCGGGCCACGAGTTCGGCGACCGCGCCGACGAGGCGGTCCACGTGCTCCCGCGTGGTGCCCACTCCCAGGCTCGCCCGCACCGCCTGGCCGTGCCCCCGGGGCAGCAGGTGCCTGGTGAGGGGGTGGGCGCAGAACAGGCCGTCGCGCACCCCGATCCCGTACTCGGCGGACAGGGCCGCGGCCAGCAGGTCGGCGGGCAGGCCGTCCACGGTGAACGACACGATGCCCACCCGCGGGTGGTCACCGCCCCACAGGGTCAGCTCGGTGACGCCGTCGACCGCCGTCAGCCCCGCGCGCAGCCGCTCCAGCAGCGCCGACTCGCGCACGTGCAGGAGTTCCTGGGTGGCGGGGGCGAGGGTGTCGCAGGCGGCGGCCAGCGCCACGGCTCCCAGCACGTTGGGGCTGCCCGCCTCGTGCCGCGCGGGCAGGTCGTTCCACACCACGTCGTGTTCGCCGACCAGCCGCGTGGCTCCGCCGCCGGACAGGTAGGGCGCGGCCTCGCGCAGCCAGTCGGCGCGGCCGGCCAGCACCCCGGAGCCGAAGGGGGCGTAGAGCTTGTGGGCGGACAGGGCGACGTAGTCGGCGCCGGTCTCCTCCAGGCTGAAGGGCAGGTGCGGCACGTACTGGGCGGCGTCCACGACCACGCGCGCGCCCTCGGCGTGGGCGGCCCGCACCAGTTCCTCCACCGGCCAGATCTCGCCGGTGACGTTGGAGGCGGCGGTCACGCACAGCAGGCGCGGGCCCTCGGGGGCCCCGCGCAGCGCGGCGCGCGCGGCCTCCACCGCGTCCTCGGGGGACGCGGGCAGCGGCAGGCGCACCACCCGTCCGGCGCGGGCGGCGGGGTGCTCCCAGGGCAGCAGGCTGGCGTGGTGCTCGGACTCGAACACGACCACCGTGCAGCCCTCGGGCACCGAGCGGGCCAGCAGGTTGAGGGCGTCGGTGGTGCCGCGCACGAACACCACGGCGTCGGCGGGCTGTGCGCGCACGCCCACGAAGCGGGCGACGCTGCGGCGGGCGCGCTCGTAGGCGTCGGTGCTGACCTGGGAGTGGTGGCCCGCGCCGCGGTGCACGCTGGCGTAGTAGGGCAGCGCCGCGGACAGGGCCTCGGCCACCGGGGTCAGACACGGGGCACTGGCCGCGTAGTCGAAGTTGGCGTACTCGACCCGTTCGCCGGTGACCAGGGGGACGCCCTCGTCGGAGGTGACGACGGTGCACCCGGCGGCGTCGGCCGGGGACTCGGCGGAACGGGCGGTGTGGACGGAAACGGCAGTGGTCATGGAAGCACCTCTCCTGTGGGTCGTGGGACCCGCGGAGATGTCACTCCGGTAACGCCTCAGGGGTCCGCGCTTGTCCGACACGGTCGTGTCGGGACCTGGTCCTCACCCGGGGCACCCCACCGCGGTAGGAGGGTTGCCGACCAGCTAGCCGGGGCTTGACGCTGGTACTCGTGACCTGCGAGGCACACTAACACAGCCTTCCGGCTCGCGGCAGGGGGACCGGATGTGGCCCGGACCACCGATCCGCTTGACAGCGGCGCGCGCGGTGGGGACATACTTGTGCCTGCCTGCCCTCACGCCGCGGGTGTCCGGTTTCCCCCGGCCGCCCTCCAGGCGCGAGACTCCAGAGCGTCGGAGTTTTCGCGTGCCCGTGAGCGAGAGGTGTGCACCTTGTACGGCGACGACCGTATCCAGCAGGTTCTGCGCAATCCCAGGGTCGTCCTGGTGTCCGGCTACGCCCGCCTGCCCGACTCGGTGGCGAGCCACTCCCAGTACCAGCGGCTCGGCGTCGTGCTGGCCGTGGACACCGCCGACGGGCGCGTCGTCGCAGCGGACACCACCCTGCTCACCGAGCTGGCCAGGGACTTCTTCCGCGCCCTGGTCGAGGGGGAGTCGGTGACCGAGGACGTCGCCGAACTGGTGCGGCGGGTGCAGACCCGGTACGCGGGCCAGTCCGGCGCCGCGCTGACCACCGCCCTCCGCCGCTGTCTGGAGACCTACGTCCAGCTCCGGGAGGGCGACCAGTTGCCCGCGGACCCCGGGGTCGGGCAGGAGGCGCGGCCGTGACCGGCGACCTGCGCGCGGACGGGACCCCCGCCGGGCCCCGGACCGGAACCGGGAGCGCGACCGGGGCCGCGCCGCTGCCGCTGGCGGGCGTGCGCGTCGCCGACCTGTCCCGCGTGCTGGCCGGCCCCTACGCCACCATGCTGCTCGCCGACATGGGCGCCGAGGTGGTCAAGGTGGAGCAGCCCGGACGCGGCGACGACACCCGTTCCTGGGGCCCGCCCTGGACCGGGGAGGCAGGACCGGAGGGGCACGGCGAGGCCGCCTACTTCCTGTCGGTGAACCGCAACAAGCGCAGTCTGGCCGTGGACCTGAAGGACCCCGAGGGCCTGGCCGCGGTCCGGGAGCTGTGCGCGGCCTCCGACGTGGTCGTCCAGAACTTCCGGCCCGGGGTGATCGACCGGCTCGGGCTCGGCTACGAGGCCGTCAGCGCCCGCAACCCGGCCGTCGTGTACTGCTCGGTGAGCGGGTTCGGACCCGAGCACGAGCCCGCGACGCGCCCCGGCTTCGACATCGTGGTGCAGGCCGAGAGCGGGCTCATGGCCGCCACGGGGCCCGCGGAGGGACCGGCGAGCAAGGTGGGCGTGGCCCTGACCGACGTGCTCACCGGGCTCAACGCAGCCGTGGGCGTCCTGGGCGCGCTCATGCGGGCCCGCGTCACCGGGCGCGGCGAGAACATCAGCGTGTCGCTGATCAACTCCACCCTCTCCGGCCTGGTCAACCTCACCCAGCAGGCGCTGGTGACGGGGGCCGAACCCGCCCGGGTCGGCAACGCGCACACCACGATCGTGCCCTACCAGACCTTCGCGACGGCGGACGCCGAGATCGTCGTCGCCGCCGGGAACGACGCCCTGTACCAGCGGCTGTGCGCGGCCCTGGACCGCCCCGACCTGGGCGCCGACCCGCGCTACGCCACCAACCCCGGCCGGGTGGCGCACCGGGAGGAGCTGGTCGGCGAGCTGACGGCGACCCTGCGCTCGCGGCCCGCCGACCACTGGATGGAGCTGCTGGTGGGAGCCGGGGTACCGGTGGGACGGGTGCGCGGAGTGCTCGACGCGCTGCGCACCGCCGACGCCAGCGGCGACGACGTCCTGCGCACCGTCAAGCACCCCACCGCCGGGCTGATCGAACAGGTCCGCGCGGGGTTCCGGCTGGAGGGCACCCCGCCGCCGCTCGGCGCGCCGCCGCTGCTGGGGCAGCACTCCCGGCAGATCCTGGCCGAACTCGGCGTGGACGGGGCCGACGTGGACGCGATGGTCGCGCGCGGCGCCGTCCAGCAGCCCGACCTGTCCTGAGGTCCCAGCGGACCGCACCGGGTCCGCACGGCCGCGCCCCGGGGCCGTTCGGGGCTCCGCACCCGGTCCGCGGACCACCGCCCGTCCCTCCTCCGGGTCCCGCACCCGGATCCGAGGACGCCGTCCACCTCCCGCACGGCCGCACCGGCCGTCAGCACCACGAAGGGACACCCCACCATGAGCGACTCCCGCAAGCCCGCCGCCCCGGACCCGCACGACTTCCTGGCCGTGGACGCCGACCTGTCCGACACCGAGCGCGACGTCCGCGACGCCGTGCGCGGCTTCGCCTCGCGCGAGCTGGCGCCGAACGTGGCCGAGTGGTTCGAGGCGGGCACCCTGCCCGACCCGCGCGGGCTGGCCAGGGCCTTCGGCTCCCTCGGGGTGCTGGGCATGCACCTGGAGGGGTACGGCTGCGGCGGCTCCAGCGCGGTCGCCTACGGTCTGGCCTGCCGCGAACTGGAGGCCGTGGACTCGGGCCTGCGCAGCTTCGTGTCGGTGCAGGGCTCGCTGGCGATGGCGGCCGTCCACAAGTTCGGCTCCGAGGAGCAGAAGCAGGAGTGGCTGCCGCGCATGGCCGCCGGTGAGGCGATCGGCTGCTTCGGGCTGACCGAGCCCGACTCCGGTTCCGACCCGGGCTCTATGCGCACCCGCGCCCGCAGGGACGGGTCGGACTGGGTGCTCGACGGCACCAAGATGTGGATCACCAACGGATCGGTCGCCGACGTGGCCGTGGTGTGGGCCGCCACCGACGAGGGCGTGCGCGGGTTCGTGGTGCCCGCCGACACGCCCGGGTTCTCGGCCAACGTCATCCACCGCAAGCTGTCGCTGCGCGCGTCCATCACCTCCGAACTGGTGCTGGAGGGCGTGCGCCTGCCCGCCGACGCGGTGCTGCCGGGATCGCGCGGCCTGGGCTCGCCGCTGTCGTGCCTGAACGAGGCCCGCTACGGCATCGTGTGGGGCGCGGCCGGTGCCGCGCGCGCCTGCTACGAGGCGGCCCTGGAGTACGCGCTGAGCCGCGAGCAGTTCGGCCGGCCGATCGCCGGGTTCCAGCTGACCCAGCGCAAGCTCGCCGACATGGTGGTGGACGTCAACCAGGCGGCCATGACCGCGCTGCGGATCGGGCGTCTGAAGGACGAGGGCCGGTGCCACCACAACCACGTGAGCTTCGGCAAGCTCTCGTGCGTGGCCGCCGCCCAGCGGGTGGCCGCGGCGGCGCGCTCGGTGCACGGCGCCAACGGCATCACCCTGGAGTACCCGGTGATGCGGCACATGCTGAACCTGGAGACGGTCGCCACCTACGAGGGCACCGAGGAGATCCACGCGCTCAGCATCGGCCAGTCGGTGACGGGGATCTCGGCCTTCCGCTGAATCCCGCCCCCGGGCCCGCTCTTCGGTCCGGGTCAGGGCCGGTCGGCGGTGGTCCGCCGCGGGTCGCGCGCCTCCCCCGGTGCCGCCGGGCGCGCGCAGCCGCCAGAATGGGGAGCAGCCGAGCGAGGGAGTTGCCGAGATGGGGAACGAGCCGACGAAGCGGTTCGAGATGACGGGGCTGCGGCGGACCGCCAACGCCGTCGTCAGCGGCTTCGTCAAGTACGGGGTGTGCCTGCCCGAGTTGCACCTGCTCACCACGCGTGGGCGCAAGTCGGGCTTCCTGCGCACCATCCCGCTCAGTGTGCTGGACAGCGACCGCGGACGGTTCCTGGTCTCCCCCTACGGGGAGGTGGACTGGGTCCGCAACCTGCGTCAGGACGGCTTCGCGACGCTGCGCCAGGGCGGCTGGATCGAGCTGATCAGCGTGCGCGAACTGGGGGCCGAGGAGGCCGCCCCGCTGCTCAAGGAGTACCTGGACCACCCGCGCGCCGCCATGGTGGGCCTGTACTTCGAGACGCCGCCGGACGCCCCCGAGGAGGCGTTCGCGGCCGAGGCCGAACGCCACCCGGTGTTCGAGATCGTGCGCTCGACCACGATCCGCATCTGACCGGCGCGCACGGGCTCCGGGCTCCCCGCGCGGGCGTCCGGGGCCCGGCCGTGTCCGGCCCGGCCGCGCGGCCCCGGACACGGGACCGGGACGGGACCGCGGCGTCCTGCGTGCCCGCGGCCTCTCCCCCTCCGTCCGGCCGGGTCAGTTGCGGACGCGGAAGACGTCGTAGACGCCGTCCACGCCCCGCACCGCGCGCAGCACGCTGCCCAGGTGGGCGGGGTCGGCCATCTCGAAGGTGAAGCGGCTCTGCGCCACGCGGTCGCGGCTGGTCTGGACGGTCGCGGACAGGATGTTGACGTGCTGGTCGCTCAGCACCCGCGTGATGTCCGACAGCAGCCGGGACCGGTCCAGGGCCTCCACGTGCAGCGCCACCAGGAACATCGAGTCCTCGGTGGGCGACCACTCCACCTTGACCATGCGGTCGGTGTCCAGCGTCGCGGTGTTCACGCAGTCCCGGCGGTGCACCGACACCCCGTTGCCCCGGGTCACGAAGCCGACGATCTCGTCGCCCGGCACGGGGGTACAGCACTTGGACAGGCGCGCCCACACGTCGGCGTCGCCCTCCACGACCACGCCCGGGTTGCCGTGCTGGCGCTGGCGGGTGGCCGCCTTGGTGGGCAGCGCCGACTCGGCGATGTCCTCGGTGTGGCTCTCCAGGCCGCCCATGGAGTCGACGAGCTTGCCGACCACGTGCTGGGCGCTGACCTGGCGCTCCCCCACGGCCGCGTACAGCGAGTCCACGTCCGGGTAGCGCAGGTCGCTGGCCAGGCCGATGATCGCCTCACCGCTGAACAGGCGCTTGACCGGAAGCTCCTGCTTGCGCATGACCTTGGCGATCTCGTCCTTGCCCTGCTCGATGGCGGCCTCGCGGCGCTCCTTGGTGAACCAGTGCCGGATCTTGTTGCGGGCCCGGGCGCTCTTGACGAAGTTCAGCCAGTCCCGGCTGGGCCCGGCGTCGGGCGTCTTGGAGGTGAGGATCTCCACCGTCTCGCCGTTGTGCAGCTCGTTCTCCAGCGGCACCAAGCGGCCGTTGATGCGGGCGCCCACGGTGCGGTGGCCGACCTCGGTGTGCACGGCGTAGGCGAAGTCCACGGCGGTGGCGCCCTGGGGCAGCGAGATGACGTCGCCACCCGGGGTGAAGACGAACACCTCCTGCACCGACAGGTCGAAGCGCAGCGACTCCAGGAACTCGCCCGGGTCCTTGGTCTCCTGCTGCCAGTCGATGAGCTGGCGCAGCCACTGCATGTCGGAGCTGCCCCGGGGCTTGCTCTCGCCCCCGCTGCCCCGGTCCTCCTTGTACTTCCAGTGCGCGGCGATGCCGTACTCGGCGCGCCGGTGCATCGCGCGCGTACGGATCTGGAGCTCGACCGGGTTGCCCGAGGGCCCTATGACCGTCGTGTGCAGCGACTGGTACATGTTGAACTTGGGCATCGCGATGTAGTCCTTGAACCGGCCGGGCACCGGGTTCCACCGCGCGTGGATGGTCCCCAGGGCCGCGTAGCAGTCGCGGACGCTGTCCACCAGGACCCGCACGGCGATGAGGTCGTAGATCTCGTCGAAGCCGCAGTTGCGGGCGATCATCTTCTGGTAGATCGAGTAGTAGTGCTTGGGCCGCCCGCGCACGGTGGCCTTGAGCTTGGACTCGCGCAGGTCGGCCGAGACCGCCTCGATGACCTCCTGGAGGTAGACGTCGCGGCGCGGGGCGCGCTCGGACACCAGGCGGGCGATCTCGTCGAAGCGCTTGGGGTAGAGGGTGGCGAAGGCCAGGTCCTCCAGCTCCCACTTGATGGTGTTCATGCCCAGCCGGTGGGCGAGGGGGGCGAAGATCTCCAGGGTCTCGCGGGCCTTCTTCTCCCGTTTGGCGCGGGAGGGCAGGTAGCGCAGGGTGCGCATGTTGTGCAGCCGGTCGCACAGCTTGATGACCAGCACGCGGATGTCGCGGGCCATGGCCACGACCATCTTGCGCACGGTCTCGGCCTGGGTGGCCTCGCCGTACTTGACCTTGTCGAGCTTGGTGACCCCGTCGACCAGCTCGGCGATCTCGTCGCCGAAGTCCGAGCGCAGCTCGCCCAGGGAGTAGTCGGTGTCCTCGACGGTGTCGTGCAGGAGGGCGGCGGCCAGGGTGGCCTCCTGCATACCCAGCTCGGCGAGGATCGTGGCGACGGCGAGGGGGTGGGTGATGTAGGGGTCGCCGCTCTTGCGCTTCTGGTCGCGGTGGTGGTGGGCCGCGACCTCGTAGGCGCGCTCGACCAGCCGCACGTCCACCTTGGGATGGGTGGCCCGCACTGTCTTGATCAGTGGTTCGAGCACCGGGTTCATCGTCACTCCCCGCTGGGCGCCGAGTCGGGCGAGCCTTCTGCGTACTCGCACCGTGGAGGGCGTGGTGGAGGGGGACGGCTGCCGCGTGGCCCCCGCTCCGGAGACGTCGGAGGGCGCCGCTCCGTTCGCGGCGCCCTCCGGCCGGTCTCCCTGTGGACTTGTGGTGGCGCCCCGCGCGCCGGTGCCGTCCGCCTGCCCCTGGGGCGCGTTCGGCCGCGGTTCCCGGGAGGCGCCCCGCCGCGTCTCGTCCGTCGGTACCGCCCCGGTCGAAACCACTTCGCTTGGCATGCCTACCTCCCGCGGATCCGTCCGGTCGCGCGGGCGCCGTCAGCGCCGCCCGGCTCCACCGGTGCACGTGCGTGTCATCAGGGCCAGTCGTGACGTGGCCGCCGCGGTACCTCTCCCACCAGTCTAGTGGGGCCGTTCCCGTCGGGAACGGCCTCGGCCTCCCCCGCTCCCGCCGCGCCCGTCGGCGGGTGTGACACTGGCCACCGGGGGTTCACCCCCGGTGGTGGAGTACGTCAACGATGACGGGCCGTCGCGCATTCCCCGTGGGGAGGGGCGTCGGCCGCGGCGCGGGTCGGCCGGATCAGACCGTGAGGAGGGTGTGCAGCTCCACGTCGGGCACCCTGTCCCGTCCCCGGAGCGCGGAGAGCTCCATCAGGACGGAGAATCCCACGACCGTACCACCCGCCTTGCGGACCAGGTCCACCGCGGCCCTGCCGGTGCCGCCGGTGGCGAGGACGTCGTCCACGATCAGCACACGGCTGCCCGGGGAGACCGCGTCGGCGTGGATCTCGACGGTCGCGGTGCCGTACTCCAGATCATAGGCCTGCCCGATGGTCCGTGAGGGCAGTTTCCCGGCTTTGCGCGCGGGGACGAAGCCCGACCCCAGCGCCATGGCGACCGGGGCGCCGAAGATGAACCCGCGCGCCTCCAGTCCGACCACGTGGTCCACCCCCGCGGCGCGGAAGGGCGCGGCGAGGCCCTCCACGGCGGCGGCGAAGCCCTCCCGGTGGTTGAGCAGCGGCGTGATGTCCTTGAACAGGACGCCGGGCTTCGGGAAGTCGGGGACGTCGCGGATGTGCGCCCGGATGAGCTCCGGGCTGGGGACGGGCGCCGCGGTGGCGGTGTCGTCGGGCATGTGGGATGGGCCTTCTGCTGGGTTCTCGTGTTGTCGGGGCCGACGTGGGCGGGGCCTCGCGGGAGCCGCCGCGGCGGTCCGGGGTCCGGCGGGCCGGACACGGCGGTACCGGTCCCCCCGCGCGGGGGGACCGGTACCGGGGTCGGACGCGCGCGGGCCGTCCGCTCACCGCGCGGGGCGGAGGCCGGGGCCTGGGCCGAAGCGGGCGGAGGCCCGAAGAAGTACTTCTAGCCCTTGGGCTTGTCGTCGTCGCCGAAGTCGGGGCGGTCCTCCACCGGGGTGTCGTCGGCGGCCGGGGTGACGACCTCTCCGACACCGGCCTTGAGCATGCGGATGCGGGTCCCGGGCGCGATCTCCAGCAGGACGTCCTGCTCGTGGATCTCGACGACGGTGGCGAAGATGCCGGCCTTGGTCATCACCTCGACACCGGGGACCAGGGCGTTGTGCATCTGCATCTCCTGCTGGCGGCGCTTCTGGGCCGGGCGCCAGAACAGCAGCCAGAACACCAGAAGGATCAGCAGGAACGGGAACAGCATGCCGAGGAGTCCGCCCGTGGGCTCTCCTTGGGCAGCGAGGTGGTAAAGGCCCTGCACGGGGGCGTCCTTCCTGAGGTTTCTTCGTGTGGCCGACGGCTGTCGGATCGGACACCGCGACGGCCACCTTCTTCGCGTCGGCACGAACCGCGTGGTCCGGACCTGTCCGGCACGTACAACGCGCCAGAGGGCCGACTCGTTCCACCGGTGTCCAACGACACGTACGGAGTCGTGCCCCGTCTCGGCTGTTTCGTCCCAGCTTACGTGGCGTGGGTCACCGCTGCCCCACCGGATGAGATCGGAGTGTTAACGGTTCGCCCCCGGTCCGCGCGGCCGGAACCCATTGTGCCCGGACCGGGGCTCCCTGTCAGACGCCCTGGTCAGGGACTCGCCGCACCGTTGTGACCCGCGTTGCCCGCGGGGGCGGGGTTACCGGCGCCGCCGCCGTTGGCCGCCGCCGCGCCGAAGGCCGCGTCCGGCGGCGGGGTGAGCCCCATGTGCGCCCAGGCCTGCGGGGTGGCCACCCGGCCCCGCGGGGTGCGGGCCAGGAAGCCGGAGCGGACCAGGAAGGGCTCGGCGACGGTCTCCACCGTCTCGGCCTCCTCCCCCACCGACACCGCCAGCGTGGACAGGCCGACCGGGCCGCCGCGGAACCTCCTCATGAGCACGTCGAGGATGGCGCGGTCCAGCCGGTCCATGCCCAGTTCGTCCACCTCGTAGAGGTCGAGGGCGGCGCGGGCGGTGTCCAGCGACAGCCGCCCGTCCCCGCGCACCTCGGCGTAGTCGCGCACCCGGCGCAGCAGCCGGTTGGCGATCCGGGGGGTGCCGCGCGAGCGCCCGGCGATCTCCACGGCCGCGTCCGCGTCCAGGGGCGCGCCGAGCAGACCCGCCGAGCGCTGGAGGATCAGCTCCAGTTCCTGGGGGGTGTAGAAGTCCATGTGCGCGGTGAATCCGAAGCGGTCGCGCAGGGGCGCGGGCAGCATGCCCGCACGGGTGGTGGCCCCGACCAGGGTGAACGGCGCGATGTCCAGCGGGATGGCGGTGGCGCCGGGGCCCTTGCCGACCACGACGTCGACCCGGAAGTCCTCCATCGCGACGTAGAGCATCTCCTCGGCGGGGCGGGCCATGCGGTGGATCTCGTCCAGGAAGAGCACCTCGCCCTCCTGGAGGGTGGAGAGCACCGCGGCCAGGTCCCCGGAGCGCTCGATGGCCGGGCCCGAGGTGATGCGCAGCGGGGCCCCCATCTCGGCGGCGATGATCATGGCCAGGGTGGTCTTGCCCAGGCCCGGGCCGCCGGACATGAGGATGTGGTCGGGCGCCCGGTTGCGCCGCTTGGCGCTGTGCAGCACCAGGGAGAGCTGTTCGCGCACGCGTTCCTGGCCGACGAACTCGTCCAGGGCGCGGGGGCGCAGGGCGCCCTCGATCTGGCGCTCGTCCGTGCCCGCGTCGGGCGAGACCGCGTCGCGCTCGTAGGGCGGGGGCCCGCCGGGGGCCGAGCCCCGGGGGTCTTCCTCGTGGAAGTCGTACACGGGGTTTCCTCCTTCCTAGGCCCGGCTGAGCCTGCGCAGGGCGCTGCGCAGCAGGACGGCGACGTCGTCGGTGTGCTCGGCCTCGGCCGCCACGGCGGAGGCGGCGGCCTCGGCGTCCTTGGCCGACCAGCCGAGGTTGACCAGGCCGGAGACCACCTGTCCGCGCCAGGCGCCGTTGGGCTCGCTGCCGGTCCCGGCGGCCTCGGACCCGGGCAGGGTGCCGTCGGTGAGCACGGGCGCGTCGAGCTTGCCGCGCAGTTCCAGGACGATGCGCTGGGCGCCCTTCTTGCCGATGCCGGGCACCCGGGTGAGGGCGGTGGTGTCCTCGGTGGACACGGCGTGGCGCAGGCTGGAGGGGCTGTGGACGGAGAGCATGGCCAGGGCCAGGCGGGGACCGACACCGGAGGCGGTCTGGAGCTGCTCGAACAGGTGCTTCTCGTCGTCGTCGGCGAACCCGAACAGGGTCAGGGACTCCTCGCGCACGACGAGGCTGGTGGCCACGGTCCCGGTCTCGCCCACGTGCAGGCGCGAGAGCGCGGAGGGCGTGCACTGCACGGTCATGCCGACCCCGCCGACGTCGATGACGGCGGTGCCCGCGCCGCGTGCGGCCACCCGGCCGGTGAGGAACGCGATCATCTGGTGTGGGCACCGGGGACGGTGCCCCTCTCCTTCCTGGGGGCGGGGCGCTAGCGGCCGCGGGTGCGGCGGGCCAGCTCCACCTTGCGGGCGAAGTCCTGCTGGGCCTGGGCGACGCGGGCCTGGGCCCCGCCGCGCCAGATGTGGCAGATGGCCAGGGCGACGGCGTCGGCCGCGTCGGCGGGCTTGGGGGGTCCGTCGAGTCCGAGGATACGCGCCACCATCGTGCCGACCTGCGCCTTGTCGGCGCGGCCGTTGCCGGTGATGGCGGCCTTGGCCTCACTGGGGGTGTGCATGGCCACGGGCAGGCCGCGGCGGGCGGCGCAGACCAGGGCGATGCCGCTGGCCTGGGCGGTGCCCATGACGGTGCTGAGGTTGTGCTGGGCGAAGACGCGCTCGACGGCGACGGCGTCGGGCTGGTAGCGGTCCAGCCACTCCTCGATGCCGCGCTCGATCCCCACGAGCCGGTGGGGCAGGTCGGTGTCGGGGCTGGTGCGCACGGCGTCGGCGCCGAGCAGGGTGAGCGGTCGGCCGATGGCGCCCTCGACGGCGGCGACACCGCACCGGGTCAGCCCGGGGTCGATCCCCAACACGCGCACGCGCCTCACCCCTGCCCTCTCGAACGTCCGTTCGCCCACATGCTAGCGGCGGGCGACGACGTCCGCCTCCGGCCCGCCCGGGCGTGTCCGCCCCCGGGGGCGCCCGGCGGGCCGGAACCCGCCGCGGCCGCGGACCGCCCCGTCGCGAGCGTAGCCGCCCGACCGGGCGCGGCCGCACGACCCGGGCCCGCGCGCCGCCTTCGCGCTTTTCGGAGAAAAGGGATGGACGGGACGCCGAACGCGTGCTAAGTTGCTCTCAGTTCGAGAAATACTCGATGTGAGAACAACTGGAGGCGTACGTGGCCGACCCGCGCGACGAGGAGGGCGAGAGCCGGTTCCTCGCCGACTACGACCCGCACGCGTTCGCCCCGGTCGCGGTCACCGTCGACGTCGTCGCCCTCACCATCCGGTCGGGCGTGCCGCACGTGCTGCTGACGCGGCGCGCCGCGCACCCCCAGCGCGGCTGGTGGGCGCTGCCGGGCGGGTTCGTCCGCGCCCAGGACGGACCGGACGGCCCCGCCGACCCCGACCTGCCCGACGCCGCCCTGCGCGTGCTCTCGGAGAAGACCCTGCTGCCCACCGAGCTGCACCTGGAGCAGCTGGGCACCTACGGCGCCCGGGACCGGGATCCGCGCATGCGCGTCTTCTCGGTCGCCTACGTCCTGCTGGCCCCCGACCTGCCCGACCCGCACACCGGCCGGAACACCGAGGAGGCCGCCTGGATCCCCTGGCGCGACCTCGGCCACGGCGACGGCGCCCGCGCCGGACTCGACCTGGCCTTCGACCACGGCCGCGTCCTGGCCGACGCCGTCGAGCGCGCCCGCTCCAAGCTGGAGTACACCCCGCTGGCCACGGCCTTCCTGCCGCCCGCCTTCACCATCACGGCGCTGCGCGAGGTGTACGAGGCCGTGTGGGGCCAGTCCCTGCACGCGGCCAACTTCCACCGCAAGATCCTCGCCGCCCCCGGGTTCGTGGAGGACACCGGGGAACTCGCCGAGCGCGGCGGCGCGGGCGGCGGACGGCGTGCCCGGCTCTACCGCGCGGGCGGCGCCGCCCTGCTGCACCCTCCCCTGCTGCGGAGCACGCAGTGACCCCCGAGAGGAGCCCGATGACGGCCACCGGCCCCGCCTTCGAGGACGCCGAGCGCCAGGTCGCCCTGGCGGGCGACCCCGTGGAACTGTTCGGCCCGCTGCCCGAGGACGGCGGCGTGCCCCCGGCGGCCACGGCCCGCCACCGCGAGCTGGCCCGCGCGCTGCACCCCGACACGGCGCCGCCCGGAAGCGGCACCGGCCCCTTCGCCCGGCTCTCGGAGCTGTGGGACCTGTACCGGGCGATGGCCGCGGGCGACCTGCGTCTGGACGACCTCACCCTGGCCACCGGCGCGCACACCTACCGGATCGGCCGGGAGCGGCTGGCCCGCGGAGACGTCGCCGACCTCCACCCGGTGCGCTACCGGGCGCCGGAGTGGCGCGACGCGGTGCTCAAACTGCCCCGCGCACCCCGCGACAACGACCTGCTGGAGGCCGAGGCGACCGCGCTGCGCCGCATCCGGGAGCACGGCCACGAGCGCTACCGGGCCTTCGTCCCCGAACTGGTGGAGTCCTTCAAGCACCGCGACGCCGCCACCGGCGTGGAGCGGCGGGCCAACGTCCTGGGGCGGCTGCACGGCTTCCACACGCTGGCCGAGGTGCGCCGCGCCCACCCCGACGGCGTCGACCCGCGCGACGCGGCGTGGATGTGGCGGCGGCTGCTGGTCGCCGTCGGCAACGCCGCCCTGGCGGGGGTCGTGCACGGCGCGGTCGTGCCCGAGCACGTGATGATCCACCCGGCCGAGCACGGCCTGGTCCTGGTCGACTGGTGCTACTCGGTGACGGCGCACGCCCCGCGCACCGCGCCGCACATCCCGGCGATGGTGCCCGGACGCGCGGACTTCTACCCGCCCGAGGTGGCCGCCCGCCGCCCCGCGCTGGCCCAGACCGACATCCACATGGCGACCCGGTGCGTGGAGTACGTCACCGCGGGCCGCCTGCCCCCGCAGCTGCGTTCCTTCGCGCGCGGCTGCACCCTGCCCGCCCCAGAGCGGCGGCCCCGCGACGGGTTCGCCCTGCTCTGCGAACTGGACGACGTGCTGGAACGCCTCTACGGGCCGCGCCGGTTCCGCCCCTTCACCATGCCGGACCCGGCACCGGCCGCCGAGGTCTGAACCCCCCTCCCCGACCACCGTCCCCCGCCCCCCACCCCGGCGGCCCCATCCGCCCGCCCCGTCTCCCGAGGAGAACCCCATGGGAAGCAGCAACTGGTCCACCGACGCCTACCACGCGCGTCAGGCCTACAACGCCTCCGTCGGCTCCAGCAGCTTCGGCTACACCGACGACGTGCTCGCCTCGACCCCGCGCAGTGCCTGGCGGGTCCACGACAGCCTCGACCCCCACGGGGTGGGCGTGCGCGAGAGCCGCGACTCCGCCGAACACCCCGAGTCGCTGGCCATCTCGGTGCTCTTCGACGTCACCGGGTCCATGCGCAACGTGCCGCGCGTGCTGCAGACCAAGCTGCCCGACCTGTTCGGCCTGCTGCTGCGCAAGGGGTACGTGCAGGACCCGCAGATCCTCTTCGGCGCGATCGGCGACGCCACGTGCGACCGGGCCCCGCTCCAGGTGGGGCAGTTCGAGTCCGGCAACGAACTGGAGGACGACCTGGGCAACATCCTGCTGGAGGGCGGCGGTGGCGGCCAGGTGACGGAGTCCTACGAGCTGGCCATGTACTTCATGGCCAGGCACACCTCCATGGACTGCCTGGAGAAGCGCGGACGGCGCGGCCACCTCTTCGTCATCGGCGACGAGATGGCCTACGGGGCGGTCAAGGCGCGGGAGGTGCGCGAGGTGATCGGCGACGACCTCACCGAGGACATCCCCTTCCCGCGGATCCTGGCCGAGCTGCGGCGCAGCTTCGAGGTGTACTTCATCATGCCGACCGGCAGCGGCCACTACCACAACGACAAGGTGCGCGGCTTCTGGGACACCCAGCTGGGCCAGAACGTCATCTACCTGGACGACCTCGACGCGGTGTCGGAGACCATCGCGGTCACCGTCGGACTCGCCGAGGAGGCCATCGACCTGGAGAAGGGCCTGGCCGACCTGGCCGAGGCGGGCTCCGACGCGGGCGAGGCGGTGGGCAGGGCGCTGCGGACGCTGTCCGAGAGCCGCGGCTCCGTGGTCGTGGCCGACACCCCGATCGGGCTCGGCGGCCCGGCCGACGCGGGCGGGGTGGACCGGCTGTGACCGGCGCGACCGCCCCGTGGGCCGACGGGAACGCCGTCGTCGTCGACCTGGGGTTCGGCGACGCGGGCAAGGGCGTGACGGTCGACCTGCTGTGCGCGCGGCGGCGCTTCGGCGCCGTCGTGCGCGCCAACGGTGGCGCCCAGGCCGCGCACAACGTGGTGACCCCCGACGGCCGCCACCACACGTTCGCCCAGTTCGGCGCGGGCACGCTGGCCCCCGGCGGCCCGGTGCCCACGCACCTGTCGCGGCTGATGGTGGTGGACCCCTTCGCCCTGGCCGCCGAGGCCGGGCACCTGGCCTCGCTCGGCGTGGCCGACCCGTTCGCGCTGGTCACCGTGGACCGCCGGGCGCTGATCAGCACGCCGTGGCACCGGGCGGCCAACCAGGCGCGGGAGCGGGCGCGGGGCGAGGCCCGGCACGGCTCCTGCGGGATGGGGGTGGGCGAGACCGTGGCCTACGCGCTGGCCCGCCCCGAGGACGCGCCCACCGCCGGCGACTGCGCGCGGCCGGACGCGCTGCGCCGCAAGCTGCGCCGCCTGGCCGACCACCTGCACGCGGTGCGCCGCGCCCTGGAGCCCCCGGGCGCGGCCCCCGACCCCGGTGTCGGGGACACCGCGGCCGGAACCGGGCCGACGACGGCCTGCGGCGCGGTGGCAGGGTCCAGCGCGGCCCCGAACCGCGGTGCCGGGGCCCGGCCCGAGACCGAGCCGGACGTCGAGGAGTGCGTGGAGGCCTACCTGGCCTTCGCGCGGCGGGTGCGGCTGGTGGACGAGGATTACCTGCCCCGGCTGCTCGACCGCTCCCCCGTGGTGTTCGAGGGGGCGCAGGGGGTGCTGTTGGACGAGTGGCACGGGTTCCACCCGTACACCACCTGGTCCACGACGACCACCGCGAACCCGCTCGCGCTCCTGGCCGAGGCCGGGCGCCCCGGCGATGCCCGCCGGATCGGTGTGGTGCGCACCTACACCACCCGGCACGGCGCGGGCCCGCTCGTGGCCGAGGACCCGGAGCTGGGCGCGGTACTGGCCGAGGCGCACAACGGCGCGCACCCGTGGCAGGGGGCGTTCCGGGTCGGGCACTTCGACGCGGTGGCGCACCGGTACGCGCTCGCCGCCACCGGCGGGGTGGACTCGCTGGTGGTCACGCACGCCGACGCCCCCGCGCGGGCGGGCGGGCGGCTGCGCTGGTGCACGGGCTACACCTCGCCGGACGGGTCCGGCCTGGAACCGCTCCCCGCGCCGGCCCCCGCGCCCAGCGGGCCGGGCGCCGCCGTGACGGGCGCGGCCCTGGCGGACGCCGCGGCGCGCCTGGACCGGCAGGAGCGCCTGGCCCGCGCCCTGCTGGCGGCGCGGCCCGTACTCGCCCCCGCGCCCGGCTCCCCCGCCGAGGCCGTCGGCGAGGAGCTGGGTCTGCCCCTGGAGGCGGTGTTCTCGGGGCCGACCCGCGCCGACGCCCGCGTTCCGTCCCGTGTCTGACCGCCCACCGAGGTCCGCTCCGGCGGGCGGCGGGACCGGCGACGGCCTGGTGCGCTTCTCCGCCGCCGTCCGGTACCCCCGGCGGGCGGCGGTACCGGAAACGGCCCAGATCACGGGGGCTGTCCCCGCCCGCCCTGCGGCATGGGCCCGGCGGGGTCCGCGCGCCGAACGGTGCGGGGCCGGAGGGGATCCGCGCGCCGAACGGTGCGGGCAGCGTGCCCGGCCGTCGTGGCGCGGCCCTCGTCGCGCCGTCCCGCGCGTCTAGACGACGGTCAGGTGGTAGGTGGTGTCCACCCGGAAGCCCTGCCCGTCGTCCGCCCTGATCTCCAGCACGTACCCGCCGGGGCTCAGGGGCGAGACCGCGCCCCACAGCCCCCAGCTGTGCCTGCGGACCCACAGGGGGCTGCGGAACACCCCCTGGAACTCCTCCAGCGGCAGCGCGACGCCGTTGAGGTGCGCGTCGGCCCGCGCGACCGGCATGGCCACCGGCTCCCTGGAGTACTCGAAGGGGAACTGCATGTTGAACACCGGGAAGAACAGGGGGCGTCCCGTGGGCACCTCGCACCGGCGCACGACCCTGCCCCCGTAGGTACCGGCGAGGAACCACAGGTCGTCCGGCTGGTTGCGGGCCGCGTGCTCGCCGGTGGCGTCGCGGACCGGATCGCACCCCTCCGGCGCCGACCACACCCACTTCCACCAGCGCGCCGAGAGCGCGACGCCCTCACGGGCGCCGATCCGCCACGTCCCGTCGTCCGGCACGACCCCGCCCATGGCAACCCTCTCCCGTGTCCGACCGCCCGCGGCGGACGTCCGTGTTGCGCGGATCGTACCGATACGCGGGGTCGCGCCGACACGCGGGCACCCCGGCGCCGCGTCCTCCTGGAGGGACCGGGACCCGCGCACTAGCGTGGGGCCGTGACTTCTCTCTCCGACCCCCGGGTCCGCGACTTCCTGCTCCAGGGCACCCGCACCGGGATGCTCGCCTACACCGCCTCGGACGGACGGCCGCTGGCGGCACCGGTGTGGTTCGTCGTCGAGGACGGCGACATCGTCTTCAACACCGGCGCCTCCACCGCGAAGGGCCGGTCCATCGCGCGCGACCCCAGGGTGGCGCTCACCGTGGACCTGCCCGAACCGCCGTACGCCTTCGTGCAGGTGCAGGGCGAGGCCGTCGTGTCCGAGGACCCCGACGAGCTGGTGCGCACCGCCACCGCGATCGCCCGCCGCTACATGGGGCCCGAGCGGGCCGAGGAGTTCGGGCGGCGCAACGGCGTGCCCGGCGAGCTCGCGGTGCGGCTGCGCCCGACCAGGGTGGTCTCCGCCTTCGACATGGTCGGCTGAGCGCCCGAGCGTGAACATCCCCGGGAACGCGGTCCTGTTCGTCCACAACGACGACGAGAGGAAGCGGTGCCACAGCCTCAGGCCGAACAGCGTGGGTGATCGCGGCCTCACCACCGGCCGCCAGTTCCTGGACGACGCGGTGGCGGTACTGCGCCGGCACGGTTTCGGGGTCGACGCGTCGGATTTCGGCCCGGGCGGCCTCAACCCGTCGGCCCCCGAAGGGCTGATCAGCCCGAACCCCCGGTGAGGACGTCGCTCCCGGGTCCGCCCGCGTGGCCCGGGTCCGCCCCCGCGGACCAGTCCACCGCGTGGGCCACGAACGCCTCCGCCGCCGTGGTGAGCGGCCCCCTCCTGCTGACCAGGGACACGTACAGGTGGCCGGTGGGCTCCAGGTCCAGCACCAGCGCCCCGGCCCGCTCGGCCAGGTCCCGCCAGGCGTCGGTGACCACCGCGATCCCGGCCCCGCCCAGCACCAGCGGCAGGAGGGACACCCGGTGCTCGCTCTCCACGGCGACCCGGGCGTCCAGGCCGCCCGCGACCAGTTCGTCGACGAACCGTCGCATGCCCGAACCGTGCTGTCCCACGATCAACCGCTGCCCTTCCAGCCGCTGGGCGCGCACGGGTTCCCCCGCGCTGAAGGGCCCGTCGGGCGGGGCGAGCAGCACGAAGCTCTGGCGCACCAGCGGATGGGCGCGCACCCCCGTCCGCGCGAAGGGCTCGGAGGTGGCCACCACACCGAGTTCGCAGGCGCCGGTGCGCACCATCTCCACGGCGTCGCGCGTGGTCAGCGCACTGCGGACCGACACCGACACCTCCGGGTGGCGCCGGGTGAAGCCCGCCACCAGGCCGGTCAGCGGCTCGATCGCCTGGGTGGGCAGCACGGCCACGTCCACCCGTCCGCCGCGCAGCTCCCGCACCGACTCGACCGCCGAGCGGGCCAGCTCCAGGGCGCGCACCGCCTCCCGGGCGGGCTCGACCAGCGCGCGTCCCGCCCCGGTCAGCACTACACGGCGGCCGATGCGGTGGAAGAGGTCGCTGCCCAGGTCGCGTTCCAGGGCCCGGACCGCCTGCGACAGGGACGGCTGGGACAGGTACAGGGCCGAGGCCGCCCGGTTCACCCCGCCGTGGTCGACCACGGCCAGGAAGTACTCCAGCTGCCGGACGTCCACCGCTCCTCCTTATAGGCCGGGCCTATCAACGATATCGACATCCGGTCTTGGACGCCCGCGCCCCCGGCCTGCTGGAATCCAGTCATGAGCGACCTCCTCCCCTCCGGATTCGCCCGCCGCACCGTGGACGCCGGGGGCGTGCGCGTCAACGTCCGTCTGGGCGGGGACGGCCCCCCGCTCCTGCTGCTGCACGGCTACCCGCAGACGCACCTGATCTGGCACCGCGTCGCACCGCTCCTGGCGGACCGGTTCACGCTGGTCATGACCGACCTGCGCGGTTACGGGGACAGCGACAAGCCCGCCTCCGACGAGCGGCACGCCCCCTACGCCAAGCGGGCCATGGCGCGGGACCAGTACCTCGTCATGCGCGGACTGGGCTTCGACTCCTTCGCCGTGGCGGGCCACGACCGCGGCGGCCGAGTCGGCCACCGCCTCGCCCTGGACCACCCGGAGGCGGTGACGGCGCTGTGCGCGCTGGACATCGTGCCGACCCGGTACGCCTTCGAGCACGCCGACGCCGAGTTCGCCCTCGGGTACCACCACTGGTTCTTCCTGGCTGCGGGCAACGGCATCCCCGAGCACCTCATCGGGCAGGACCCGGACTTCTGGGTCCGCACCCGCATGAACGCCCGCCACCACGGCGGCACCCCCTTCGCACCCGCCGCCGTGGACGAGTACGTGCGCTGCTTCCGCGACCCGGCCGCGATCCACGCCTCCTGCGAGGACTACCGGGCGGCGGCCTCGATCGACCTGGAGCACGACCGGGCCGACGCCGGGCGCCGCCTGGAGTGCCCTGTCCTGCTGTTGTGGGGACGGCACAGCTTCGTGGGCCGCCACTACGACGTGCCGGACGCCTGGAGCGGATACGCCCGCGACGTGCGCGGCCACGCGCTGGACTGCGACCACTACGTGCCCGAGGAGGCGCCCGAGGCCACGGCGCGGCACCTGCGCGCGTTCCTGGGCGGGGGCTCCGCGCCCTGAGCACGCCCCGGGCGCGGTTCCCGCGTCCCCCCTGCCCCGCGGGGGCACCGCGTGGTCCCGGCCGACGTCCGAGCGCGGCTCCCCGCCCCCCGGCCGGGCCCTCCTCGACGGGGCCCGGGCCCCGTCGGCCCCAACGCGATGAGACGGACCGGCCCTACGAGGACGAAGAAGAGGGCCCCGCAGAGCCCGAACGCCCCCGAACACCCCACGGAAGGACACCGCCATGAAGCACTACCGCGTCGCCACGATCCCCGGTGACGGCATCGGCAAGGAGGTCCTGCCGCCCGCCCGGGCCGTCCTGGACCGGATCGGCGCCCACCACGCGCTCTCCTTCTCCTACGACGAGTTCGACTGGTCCTGCGCGCGCTACCTGGCCGAGGGCGCCATGATGCCCGACGACGGCCTGGACCGGATCCGCCACCACGACGCCGTCCTGCTGGGCGCCGTGGGATGGCCCGGCGTCCCCGACCACGTGTCGCTGTGGGGGCTGCTCATCCCCATCCGCCGCGGCTTCCACCAGTACGTCAACCTGCGGCCGATCAGCGTCCTGGAGGGGGTGCCCAGCCCGGTCGCGCGGGCGCTGCCCGGCGAGGTCGACTTCGTGGTCGTGCGCGAGAACAACGAGGGCGAGTACTCGCGTGTGGGCGGACGGATCCACGAGGGCACCCCGTACGAGGCGGCCCTCCAGGAGTCGGTGTTCACCCGCATGGGCGTGGAACGGGTGCTCGACCACGCCTTCGCCCTGGCCGGGCGGCGCGGCGGCAGGCTGACCTCGGCCACCAAGTCCAACGGCATCGTGCACACCATGCCGTTCTGGGACGAGCTGGTGGCCGAGCGCGCGGCGCGCCACCCGGAGGTGGCCTGGGAACAGGAGCACATCGACGCCCTGGCCGCCAAGATCGTCCTGGACCCGGCGCGGTTCGACGTCATCGTGGGCTCGAACCTGTTCGGCGACATCCTCAGCGACCTGGCCGCCGCCGTGGCGGGCGGTATCGGGGTGGCTCCGTCGGCCAACCTCAACCCCGAGCGCGAGTACCCGTCGATGTTCGAGCCGGTGCACGGCTCGGCGCCCGACATCGCGGGCAAGGGGCTGGCCAACCCGCTGGGGGCCATCTGGTCGGCGTCGATGATGCTCGACCACCTGGGCCACCCCGAGGCGGGCGCGCAGGTCATGGACGCGGTCCGCGCCGTGCTGGCCTCCTCCCCTGTGCGCACGGCCGACCTGGGCGGCAGCGCGGGCACGGACGAGTTCACCGCCGAGGTGCTCTCCCGCCTGCCCTGATCCGGGCGCGGATCCCGCCGCCTCCTTTGTCCGGTCGGCACAGGAACCCCACACCTGATTGTCGCTTCCCGACAAGGCCCCCGCGGTGGAAAGCGAGCATGGTGGGGACCGACGGACACGGTGAACAGGGGGAACAGGCGCGATGGCGGACGTGGGGCGTGTCGGCGGGGTCCAGCACGTGCTGGTCGTGGGCGCGGGGGTGGTCGGCCTGTCGACGGCCTGGTTCCTCCAGGAACGCGGCGTCCGCGTCACCGTCGTGGACCGGGACGGGGTCTGCTCCGGAGCCTCCTGGGGCAACGCCGGATGGCTCTCTCCGGGCCTGGCCATCCCCCTGAACGAGCCGGGCGTGCTGCGCTACGGCCTGCGCTCCCTGCTCGACCGCGACGCGCCCCTGTCGGTTCCGCTGTCCCCCTCGCCGGACCTGTGGCTGTTCCTGGCCCGCTTCGCCGCGCACTGCCGCTGGGACGCCTGGGAGAGGGCCGTACGCGCCAACCTGTCCCTCAACACCGGGGCCCTGGACGCCTTCGACGCCCTGGCCAAGGGCGGTGTGGAGACCACCGAGGTCTCCGCGCCCGTCACCGCGCTGTTCCGGTCCCCGCGTTCGGCCGTCGCGCTCCTGCGCGAGCTGGACCGGATCACGGCCTCGGGGCTGGACGTCGGCCACACCGCCCTCACCGGGGCGGCGGTCCGCGAGGTCCTCCCCCACGCCTCGGGGGCCGTGGGGGCGGCGGTGCGCCTGGACGGGCAGCGCCACGTGGACCCCGGCGCCCTCGTCCGCAACCTGGCGGCCTCGGTGCGCGAGCGCGGCGGTCGGGTGCGCACCGGGTTCGAGGCGGTCGGCGTCCACCGGGAGGGCGGCGCGGTCGTCACCGTCTCCGGCGACGGCGAGCGGCTGCGCTCCGACGCGGTCGCGGTGTGCACGGGCGCCTGGTTCGACCGGCTGGCCGCCGAGCACGGCGTGCGCGCCCGGGTCCGCGCCGGGAGGGGCTACTCCTTCACCGTCCCCACCGACGAGCCGGTGCCCGGCCCCGTCTACCTGCCGGAGGCCCGCGTGGCGTGCACCCCCTACCAGGGGGCGTTGCGGGTCGCCGGAACGATGGAGTTCCGGGGTCCCGACGACGCGCTCGACCCGCGCCGGGTCGAGGCCATCGAGCGCTCGGCCACCCCCTACCTCAGGGGGGTGCGCTGGCAGGAGCGCACCGACGCCTGGGTGGGGCCCAGGCCGGTCACCTCCGACGGTGTGCCCCTGGTGGGGGCCACCCGCACCCCCGGCGTCTTCGTCGCGGGCGGCCACGGCATGTGGGGGCTCACGCACGGCCCGGTCACCGGCGGCCTCCTGGCCGAGCAGATCGCGACCGGCGTCCGCCCGGGCGCGCTGGAGGCGCTCGACCCGCTGCGCTGAAACCCCCGCTGTCGGCGCCGGTGCCCCCGAGGGGCACCGGCCCTTCCGTGCGCGGGCACCGAACGCGGAGCCGGTGGACGGGCCCACCCGCCCACCGGCCTCAGCTCGCGGGAGTCCGACGTCACGCGGAGGCGGTTGTGCCGTACGGGCGCCCGGCCCCGGGCACGGGGTGCCTGCCCAGGCGCCTCCGTCCAGGGGTGTCAACGGTGCCGCCAGACCCTCGCGCACGGGGTTCCCGCGCGCCCATCCCCGCGTCCCGGCTCTCCGGCGGGGACGCCCCTGTCCCGAGAAGGTGAACGATGTCCACGCTGTCCCTCACCCGGATCTACCGGTCCGACGCCGGTGAGATCGCGGTGCGCTCCTGGTGCGAGCGCGCACTGGGCGGCGCCCGCGACCTGCGCTCGCCGGGGGCGGTGACCGCCGCCGGACGCGCCACGCGGGTGCACGTCCTCCCGGGCGGGCCGGGGACCCCCGTCCTGCTGCTGTCCGGGGCCCTCCTGGGGTCGGCGAACCTGGTCGCGACCGCGCGGGTGCTGCGCGCCGACCGGACCGTGCTCCTGGCCGACCTGCCCGGACACCCGGGCACGAGCGACTCCCGGCGCCCCCTGCTCGGCCGGGCGGACGCCTACGGCGCCTGGCTGGACGCGCTGTTACCCCAGGTCACCACCGAACCGGTGATCCTGCTCGGGCACTCGACGGGCGCCGCGGCCGCCCTGGCGGCGATGCCCTCACCGCTGGTGGCGGGGCTCGTGCTGGTCGGTCCGGCGGGCCTGGCCGCCCCCGTCATGGACGGCGAGAGGCTGCGCGCCACGTTCTCCTGGCGGCTCTCACCGGGTGAGCGGACCAGTTCGCGGCTCCTGGGCCTGCTCAGCGGGCCCGTCGCCGCGGGCGGCGCGACCCACCCGCTCACGGAGTGGGCGACCCTGGTCGGGCGGCACTGCCGCCCCAGCCCGGTCCCGGGCATACTGCGGGGCGAGGACTTCCGGGACTGGTCGGGCACCCCCGTCACGGTGGCCACCGGAGCCCACGACCGCGTCTTCACACCCTCGCTGCTGCGCGGCGCGGTGCGCAGACTGCTGGGCACCGACGTGCGCACGATCGCGAGCGCGGGCCACCTCGCACTCCACGAGGCGCCCGCGCGCGTGCGCGACCTGCTGCGGGAGGTCGCCTGACCGGAGGGTCAGCTGATCTCGGCCATGACCTCGTCGGGGATGTCGGCGTTGGTGAAGACGTTCTGCACGTCGTCGGAGTCCTCCAACGCGTCCACCACCCGCATGACCTTCTTGGCGGTCTCGGCGTCGACCGGGACCTCCATGGTCGGCAGGAAGCTGGACTCGGCGGAGTCGTACTCGATGCCCGCCTCCTGGAGCGCGGTGCGCACGGCGACCAGGTCGGTGGCCTCGCAGACGATCTCGAAGGACTCGCCCAGGTCCTCGACCTCCTCGGCGCCGGCCTCCAGCACCGCCAGGGTCACGTCGTCCTCGGTGGTGCCCTCCTTGGGCACGATGACGACGCCCTTGCGGTTGAAGAGGTAGGAGACCGAACCGGCGTCGGCCATGTTGCCGCCGTTGCGGGACACGGCCACGCGCACCTCGGAGGCGGCGCGGTTGCGGTTGTCGGTCAGGCACTCCACCAGCAGGGCGACGCCACCGGCGGCGTAGCCCTCGTACATGATGGTCTGCCACTCGGCGCCGCCCGCCTCCTCGCCGGAGCCGCGCTTGCGGGCGCGCTCGATGTTGTCGAGCGGCACGGAGTTCTTGCGCGCCTTCTGGATGGCGTCGTAGAGCGTGGGGTTCCCGTCGGGGTCTCCACCGCCGGTACGCGCGGCCACCTCGATGTTCTTGATCAGCTTGGCGAAGAGCTTGCCGCGCTTGGCATCGATGACGGCTTTCTTGTGCTTGGTGGTGGCCCACTTGGAGTGGCCGCTCATGAATGTCCTTTCACGATGTCGACGAAGAGGCGGTGGATGCGCGTGTCGCCGGTCAGTTCGGGATGGAAGGACGTGGCCATCAGGCCGCCCTGCCGTACGGCGACGATCCTACCGGCCTCGTCGGGGCCGGGCACTGCGCCGAGCACCTCGACCCCGGGCCCGACCGACTCCACCCAGGGCGCGCGGATGAACACCGCGTCGAAGGGGTCGCCCTCCAGGCCGTCGATGTCCACGGCGGCCTCGAAGGACTCGGTCTGGCGTCCGAACGCGTTGCGGCGCACCGTCATGTCGATCCCGCCGACGGTCTGCTGGTCGGCGGTCCCGCCCAGGATGCGGTCGGCGAGCATGATCATCCCGGCGCACGTGCCGTAGGCGGGCATCCCCGCGGCGATCCGCTTGCGCAACGGTTCCATCAGGCCGTAGCGGACGGCCAGCTTGGACATGGTGGTGGACTCCCCGCCGGGGATGACCAGCCCGTCCAGGGCGTCGAGCTGGTCGGGGGAGAGCACCTTGACGGTGTGCGCGTCCAGTGCCTGGAGCGCGCGCAGGTGTTCGGCGACGTCGCCCTGGAGGGCGAGGACGCCGATGGTGGGTGTGGCGGTCAAGTACGGCCTCACTCGTGGACGTAGGCTCGTGTTCTGCCGTGTGCGGGCGGCGGGGCCGCGCCCGGCCCCGCCGCCCGCACGACGGGCGCGGGAGGCGTCCGCCGGGCGGCGGCTACCAGCCGCGGCCGGCGTAGCGCTGGGAGTCGGACAGCTCGTCCAGGTTGATGCCGACCATGGCCTCGCCCAGACCGCGGGACACGCGCGCGATGACCGCGGGGTCCTCGTAGTGCAGGGTGGCCTGCACGATGGCGTCGGCGCGCTTGGCCGGGTCGCCGGACTTGAAGATGCCCGAGCCCACGAACACGCTCTCGGCGCCGAGCTGACGCATGAGCGCGGCGTCGGCCGGGGTGGCCACGCCTCCGGCGGAGAACAGCGGGACGGGGAGCCTGCCCAGCGCCGCCACCTCCTTCACGACCTCGTAGGGGGCGCGCAGCTCCTTGGCCGCGCCGAACAGCTCGGCCTCGTCCAGGGTGCCCAGGCGCCGGATCTCGCCGCGGATGGAACGCATGTGGCGGGTGGCCTCGACGACGTTGCCGGTTCCGGCCTCACCCTTGGAACGGATCATGGCCGCGCCCTCGCCGATGCGGCGCAGCGCCTCGCCCAGGTTGGTCGCCCCGCACACGAAGGGGACGGTGAAGGCCCACTTGTCGATGTGGTAGGCCTCGTCGGCCGGGGTGAGGACCTCGGACTCGTCGATGAAGTCGACGCCGAGCGACTCCAGGACCTGGGCCTCGACGAAGTGGCCGATGCGGACCTTGGCCATGACCGGGATGGAGACGGCCTCGACGATGCCGTCGATCATGTCGGGGTCGGACATGCGGGCGACACCGCCGTCCCTGCGGATGTCGGCGGGGACGCGCTCCAGGGCCATGACCGCGACGGCTCCGGCGTCCTCGGCGATCTTGGCCTGCTCGGGCGTGACGACGTCCATGATGACGCCGTTCTTGAGCTGCTCGGCCATGCCGCGCTTGACACGCTCGGTGCCGACGGCGTTGTCGGAGGTGTTCGGTGCGTTGTTGGCCACGGTGGTGGACTCCCGTTGTCTCGGTTCTGCTGAGGGCTGCTCTCGGGCAGCGGAGTCGGCGGCCCCACGCGGCGGTACGCGGACACCGTCGGCGCCGCGCACCCTGGTCGACCAGCCCCCCATCCTACTTCCACCCCCTTTCGAGGGTTTTGGCCAGATCGGTGTTTTCCCGGGTCCCGTATCTACGGGGTGTCGGGGCCGACGGGGAGAAGCGGGATCCGCGGCGGCTGGTCGTCGATCTCGAAGAAGTCCGGCAGGGGCGCCGTGCCCGCCAGGCGGAACGTCCGGACGAGCCGGGAACGGCGGGCGCGGCGGGTGTCGGAGACCGCGCCGTTGTAGAACGTGCGGGCCATGTGGACGCCCTTGGCGGCGGCCTCCACCTCGATCAGGTGGGGCCGCAGCATGTTGGAACGCTCAGCGGGACCCGGAGATTCCAGTGCCGCGCGCAGCGTGCGCGAGAGCGCGCTCTCGGCCAGCTCGCGTTGCCGGTCGCGCGCCCCGCGGGCGGCCTCGGCGGCCCCGGGCAGGGCGCGCGTGGCGTCGGTGCCGTCGGCGGCGGCCAGCGCCGACGCGGCGGCCAGGCGCCGCTCCAGCGCGGCCTCCAGGGCCGCGCGGGCGGTGTCGACCCGGTGGTGCAGGCGGTGCAGGCGCGTGGCCCGCCAGGAGAGGTAGAAGCCGAACAGCACCAGGGCCAGGAGGATGCCGACGACGGTGGCGGCGAAGAGGACGTCCTCGGTCAGGGCCGCTCACCCCGTTCCGCGGTCACGTCGTCCCCCGGCGCAGCAGGGCGGTGGCCCGGGGCCCGCCGTCCAGACCCACCCCGCCGGAGTGGCCGCCCCCGTCCCCGTTCCCGTCCCACAGCAGGACGGTCCGGTAGACGTGGGCGACGTCGGCGGCCACGGTGTCCCAGTCGTAGGCGCGCACCGCGCGGCGGGCGGCGCGAGAGAGCTCGGCACGCCTCGCGGGTGCCTCCAACAGCGCACCGGCACGTTCGGCCAGGTGGGCGGGGTCACCCGCGGCGAACAGCTCCCCGGCGGCCCCGCCGTCCAGGACCGCGGCGAAGGCGGGGATGTCGCTGGCCACGATGGCCGCGCCGGAGGCCATAGCCTCGGTCAGCACGATGCCGAAGCTCTCACCGCCCAGGTTGGGCGCGCAGAACACGTCGGCGGAGTGGTAGGCGCGGGCCTTGTCGGCGTCGTCCAGGCGTCCGAGCAGCACGACGCGTTCGCGCAGGTGCCCGGGGACGGCCTCCATCGCCGCCGAGGCGTCGCCGGGCCCGGCCACCATCAGGCGCAGGCCGGGGCGTTCGGGGGCCATGAGCACGAAGGCCTCCAGAAGGACGCCCAGCCCCTTGCGGGGCTCGTCCAGGCGTCCCAGGAAGCCGATCGAGCCGCCCTCCCCCGGCCAGCCGGGCAGGGGGTCTGCGTGCGCGAACCTGCGCACCGCGACCCCGTTGGGGATGAGCACGGCGTCGCCGCCCAGGTGTTCGACCAGGGTGCGCCTGGCGGCCTCGGACACGGCGATGCGGCCGTTGATCTTCTCCATGGCCGAACGCAGCGCCGGGGAGCTCACCGCCATCGCCCGCGACCGGGGGTTGGCGGTGTGGAAGGTGGCCACCACGGGGCCGTCGGCCGCCCAGCACGCCAGCAGCGAGACGCTCGGCGCGGACGGCTCGTGGATGTGCAGGACGTCGAACCCGCCCTCGGCGATCCACCGGCGCACCCGCGAGGCGGCCCTGGGGCCGAAGGTGAGCCGGGCCACCGATCCGTTGTAGGGCACCGGGACCGGTCTTCCGGCGGGAACGAGGTAGTCCGGCAGGGCGCCGGTGTCCGCGTCGCCCACCGGCGCCAGTACCGACACCTCGTGCCCCATGCCGGTGAGCGCCTCGGCGAGGTCGCCGACGTGCTGCTGCACCCCGCCCGGGACGTCCCAGGCGTAGGGGCAGACCAGGCCGACCCGCATGCCCACGGTCACCCGTTCCGTTCGTCTCGTCCGGGGGGCCTCGCCCCACTGCCTTGAGGGGCCCCTACCCCGTTCGCCGCGGTGAACCCGCCCCGAGTGCCCGGTGCGGTTGCGTCGCCCGCCCCTCCCGGCGCACCCTCGTCCGGTACCGTGCCGCCGACCGGGTCCTCCCGGACAGCGCCACCCGGCGCGGTGCCGTCGCCCGCCCCTCCCGACGCGGTGCTCTCGTCCGTCACCGCGGGCACAGCGGTCTCCGCGGTCGCCCCTCGCGGGACGCGCGCGCGGTCGGCGGCGACCGGGGCCGGAACGCCGCCGTCGGCTCCGCGGCCGCGCGAGACACGCGCGTGGTCGGCGCTGAACACCGGCTGGAGCATGTGCCAGTCCTCGGGGTGCTCGGCGATCGCCCCCTCGAAGACGCGGACCAGCTCCTGGGTCGTGGCCTGGACCCGCTCGGCGCGGGTGGCTCCCCCGGAGACGGGGATCTCGTCGTGGACCCGGATGTTCCAGTACGGGCCGTCGTACCACAGCGAGACCGGCATCAGGGCCGCGCCGGTGTTGAGGGCCAGCGCGGCGGGTCCGGCGGGCACGCGCGCACGCTCCCCGAAGAAGTCCACCTCCAGGCCGGTGCCGCTGATGTCGCGGTCGGCGAGCAGGCACACCAGTCCGCCCCCGCGCAGCCGCCGGGCCAGGGTGCCCACGGTGTTCGAGCCTCCGGTCAGCGGCAGCACCTCCATGCCCAGGGACTCCCGGTAGGCGGTGAAGCGCTGGAACAGGCTCTCGGGGCGCAGCCGCTGCGCGACGGTGGTCAGGGGGGTGCCCCTCAGGGCGATCCAGGCCCCGGCGTGGTCCCAGTTGCCCATGTGGGGCAGGGCGGCGACCACACCGCGGCCCGACCGGACGTGCTCCTCCAGGACCTCGATCCCGGTGGCGCGGGTCCGGCCCAGGACGTACTCCTCACCCATCGCCGGGAGGCGGAACATCTCGTAGTAGTAGCGCATGTAGGAGCGCATTCCCGCGCGGGAGAGCGCGCGCAGCTGGGCGTCCGTGGCCCCGGGGCCGACCAGGCGCCTCAGGTTGCGCTCCAGGCCGCGCGTGCTCTCGTCGTGGGCGCGCCAGGAGCGGTCGGCCAGGCGTCGGAACAGCGCCCGCCCCGCGCTCTCGGGCGTGCGGCGGATCATCGCCCACCCCGCCGTGTAGGCCAGGTCGGCCGTGCGTTCGTCCACGTCGTGTCCCCGTTTCCCGTTCTGCCCTTTGCGCCGTCCCCTCGTGCGCTCAGGCTCCGCCGTTGGCTTCGCCGGTCCCCGCGGCGCCCTCGACGTAGTCGGGGTCGTTGAGGCGGGCGCGGGTCTCCACCAGGCGCTGGAGGACGGTGAGCAGGCTCATCGCGGCCAGCAGCCACAGACCGCCCGCGAGCGCGTAGGGCACGTCCAGGCCGCCGAGGCCCACGGCGACGAGGATGACCACCAGGCGTTCGGTGCGCTCGGCGACGCCGACGTCGCAGTTGACGCCCAGCCCCTCGGCGCGCGCCTTGATGTAGGACACCATGAAACCGCTGACCAGGCAGAAGAGGGTGAGTCCGGCGAGCAGGGGGTCGTCTCCCTCGCCGATGAACCACCACAGGAGCCCGGAGAGGATGGCGGCGTCGGCCACCCGGTCGAGGCTGGAGTCGAGGAAGGCGCCGAACGCGCTGGCGCTGTCGCGGGCCCTGGCCACGGCCCCGTCGAGCATGTCGAAGAGCACGAAGACCGTGACGACGACCGACCCGGCGTACAGCTGTCCCTGCGGATAGAAGAACAGGGCGCTGACGACGACGCCGAGGGCGCCGACGATGGTGACGATGTTCGGTGTGAGGCCGAGGCGGGCCAGACTCCGGCCGAGCGGAGTGGTGACCCGGGAGACCATGGGGCGAAGGATTCTCAGCATGTCTTCTTGGAATCGTAGGGCGGGAACGGTCATGGAGGTGGGAACCGCACCGGCGGGAGTGGGGACCCCACCGAGAAGGTGGGAGCCCGGCCGCGGGAGTGGGGACCCCACGGGTGGAACGGCTCGGGGGTCGGGCCGTGTGGGCTCGGATGGACTGGACGGACTGGGTGTGCGGGTCGGACCGGGCGGGGCCGGGTGGGTGGGCCCGTGGGGGTCGGGGCGGCCTCCAGGGGGCGTGTCGCGTGCTCCCGCGGGGCGCGCCCTACTCTCTGGGCCAGTGCGCGGCGAGCTTGGACCGGGTCTGCTCCAGCATCTCGGGCAGCACCTTGGTCCGGCCGATCACGGGCATGAAGTTGGCGTCGCCTCCCCAGCGGGGAACGATGTGCTGGTGCAGGTGGGCCGCGATCCCGGCACCGGCCGCGCCGCCGAGGTTCATGCCGACGTTGAAGCCCTGCGGCCCGTAGGCCGCGCCCAGCGCGAGGATGCCCGCCTGGGTGAGGGCGGCCACCTCGGCGGTCTCCTCCTCGTCCAGGGCGGTGTAGTCGGACACGTGGCGGTAGGGGCAGATCAGGATGTGGCCGCTGTTGTAGGGGTAGAGGTTGAGGACCGCGTAGGCCGACTTGCCCCGGGCGACCACGAGGCCCTCGGGGTCGGACAGTCCGGGGGCTCGGCAGAAGGGACACCCGTCCTCGGGGCGCGAGCCGCTGGGCTTGCCCTCGCCCTTGATGTAGGCCATGCGGTGCGGCGTCCACAGCCGTTCCCAGCCGTCGGGGCTTCCCGTCCCCACGGCGGGAGGGTCGCCGGGAACGTCCTCGTGCTCGTCGTCGGCACCGCGCATGGCTCGTCCGTTTCCGTCGCCTGTCCGTACTCTCTCGCGCCTCCAGCATAGAAGCGCGGTGGCGACCGCGGGCCGAACCCGGCCCGGCCTGTGGACAACTCCGTGGGCATCCTCGGGAACCCGCGGGGACCGGTCGTGCCCGCCGCAGCCGCCGGTGTACCAACGCGTGGAGGGCGGCCGGAGTGCCCGTCAGGCCGGGTGGCCGCGTCCCTACAGCCCCAGCAGGGTGCGCAGGTGGCGCGGGGGCGGGCTGCCGTGGGCGAGCATCGCGTCGTGGCGCTCGCGCTCGGTGAGCGCGGGCCGGGCCAGGGCCAGGTCGCTGGCGATGTCGGAGACCTCCGCGTAGCCCACGTAGTAGGTGGACAGCTGGGCGCTGGTGAGCTGGGCGCGGTGCCACTTGCCGACGGCCTCGCCCTCCTCCTGGTGTCCGCGCCGGGTCATCAGGGAGATCGCCTCGGCCTCGGTGAGGTCGCCGGTGTGCAGGCGCACGTCCAGGATCGCGTTGATGATCATCCGCAGGCGCATCTTGAGCTGCACCAGGCGCAGCGCCAGGTCCTCGCGCCGGTCGCCGGACCAGCCGTGGCGGGCCAGCACCTCCTCGGCGTAGACCGCCCAGCCCTCCACGAAGGTGCCGCTCCACAGGGCCCGGCCCACCCGGGTGCCGCCCTCGTGCCGGGCGGCGTGGGCGAGCTGGAGAGCGTGCCCGGGAACGGCCTCGTGGGCCATGAGGTCGCGCAGCATGACCGCGTTGTACTCGCGGAAGAAGGACTCCCTGCGCTCGGCGGGCCAGTCCTCCGGCGGCGGGGCCACCGCTACCAGGGTCGGCTGCTCCCCGGACCGCGGGTCGAGGGGGCCGGGGGGCTCGCAGTAGGCCACCGACACCCCGCGGCGGGCCTCGGGCATCGGCACGATCCGGACCGGGTCGTCGTGGACCGTCACGATGTCCAGCGCGCGCACCCGCTCGTTCAGGTGCAGGAGGGCGTCGGCGCAGGCGGGGCGGACGGTGTCGGCGTCGGTGGCGCCCCGTGCGGCCAGCTCGGCGAGCGCCTCGGCCACCCCCTCCCGGCGGCGCGCCCCGCCCAGGTACTCGGCCGCCGTCTCGGCGATCGCCTCCTCCGTGGCCAGCAGGTCGCTCTCGGCGCGCACCAGCAGCGCCTCGGGCGAGAGCTCGGAGTCGAGGGTGTACCAGAGCTGGGCGGCGAAGTCGCGCTCGCCCAGACGGGGGTCGGCGGTGGCGGTCTCCAGACGGTCCCGCAGCCAGGCGGCGTGCTCCTCCACGGCGGCCAGGGCGGCCTCGCGGGCCGGTTCCAGGGCGGAGGGCGCTCCCTCGGCCGGGGCGGGCACGTCGGAGGTGAGCATGGCGCGGGCCCCGGCCGCCTGGGCCAGGGCCGTCTCCACGTGCACGCGGGGCATGCCGGGGCCCTCCGACAGGCGCGAGCGCGCGGTGGCGAGGTGGTCGGGCAGGGCCGCGCAGCGCGCGGCGAGCGCCGACAGGCGTTCGGGGAGGGGCAGGACCTCACGCTCCACGAGGGCGTGCAGGGCCTCGCCCGGCGAGTACAGCAGCGGATCCCACGTGTGCGGGCGCAGTTCCGCGGTGTGCCACAGGTCGGCGCTGACGCGGGTCCGCAGCACCTCCAGGTCGACCCGGTCGCCGGCCGGGATGAGGTCGGGGTCGATCTCGTCCAGGGATCCGAGGGCGTCGGTGAGCACGGAGACGCGGCGCACGTCGGCCTCGGCCGAGTGGTCGGACAGACGGGAGGCGCCACGGGTGTCGCCCAGGTCCAGCGCCCACTCGGGGGCGTCGTGGAGCAGGGAGTCGAGCACGCGCTCGGCCACCTCGCGGAACCGCCGGGTCATCGCCTCTGGGTCGGGCTGGGAGGAAGAGCTCATGGCGCCATGATGCCAGCACGGACGCCCGGTTCCCGTCCGACGGGAACCGGGCCGTGCTCTGTGCGGGACCCCGGCCCGGGTGGCCCTCCTAGCGCCAGGAGCTCTGGCCGCCCGTGGAAGTGGGCTGTCCGGCCGCGCCCTCGGGGTCCCCCACCGTGATGGCGTGCTCGACGAGGGTGATGAGCGTCGACTTGGTGGAGGCCTTGTCACGGGCGTCCACCTGGACGATCGGGATCTCCGGGCTGAGCGTCAGCGCGTCCCGGACCTCGTCGGCCGCGTGGGGGTAGTAGCCGTCGAACCCGTTGATCCCCACGATGAAGGGCAGACGCGCCTCCTCGAAGTAGTCGATCGCGGGGAAGCAGTCCGCCAGACGGCGGGTGTCCACCAGGACGACGGCGCCGATGGCGCCCTTGACCAGGTCGTCCCACATGAACCAGAACCGGTGCTGTCCGGGGGTGCCGAACAGGTACAGGATCAGGTCGGAGTCGAGGGAGACGCGGCCGAAGTCCATCGCCACGGTGGTGGTCTGCTTGTCCGGCGTCTTTGCGAGGTCGTCCACCCCGACGCTGGCGCTGGTCATGACCGCCTCGGTGGTCAGCGGCACGATCTCGGAGACGGAGCCAACGAATGTCGTCTTCCCGACACCGAAGCCCCCGGCGACGACGATCTTGACCGACGTCATCGCGTTCCCCCCAGCACCGCCTTCCTCGGCTGGGCTAGAGCTTGCGAAGTCCACTGAGCACCCTTTCAAGCAGGTTGGTGTTGGGACGGGCGTCGTTGTTGAGCGAGGACCTGATCTGGACCAGTCCCTGCTCGGACATGTCCGCCACAAGCACCCGCGCCACACCGAGCGGCATCCGCAACAGCGCGGAGATCTCCGCCACGGAACGCCATTCCCGGCACAGGTCGCTGATCGCCTGCCATTCGGGCGTCAGCGTCCCAGACTCGTTGCGGGCCGCCGCGGTGGCCGAGATCAGGGCTTCCAGGGGAAGCTGCGACTTCGGCTTGGTGCGGCCCTTGGTCACCGCGTAGGGACGGACCAGAGAACTGGGCGCGCTCCCCGCAGCGGATCGTTGGTCGTATGGTTGTTGGATTGGTCGGGGAACATCTCCGCCGCCCGGAACCGCCGGCATTCCCCCCGTGGGGGGACCGCTCGGCTGTTGTCCGAACCACGAGGCGCTCCCGGCATCTCTACTGTGAGGTGCCACCACTTCCTCCTGTCGGTGGTGGTTCAGTGGATTCCCGAGGTGCGCGCCGTTGGTGTCAGCGCCCGCCCCGCCCGCTCGACGAGCAGGGTCATCTCGTACGCGACCAGACCCAGGTCGCTCTCAGCCGACGCCAGGACCGCCAGGCAGGAGCCGTCGCTGATGGCCATGATGAGCATCAGCCCCCGCTCCATCTCCACGACGGTCTGGGCGACCGCTCCACCCTCGAACACCCGGGCAGCACCCTGCGTCAGGCTCGACAGACCGGAGGCGATGGCCGCCAGCTGGTCGGCCCGGTCCGCTGGGAAGCCCGCCGACGAGGCCAACGGAAGGCCGTCAGAGGAGACGACGATCGCGTGGGCGACATCGGGGACACGGTCGGCAAAGTCAGTGATCAACCAGTTGAGTTCATTCACCTGTCGACTCATCTGATCTCCTGTCCAGTTTCGCCGGCTGGTCTCTGGGCACTGCTACCGCCGGCACGGCATGTGACAGCACTGCCTCTACGAACTGCCCGGCCCCTCCCGTGGGGGTGGCCGGGAGTCTGGTGTTCTGCTCTCGTCGAGCTGTGGGTAAGACGCGTCCGAGAAGCTCGGTAGATGCTATTGCATCCAGCCCCCGGGATTAAGGGGGACCCCGTCCCGCCAGGTTCCACTGAGGTCACCCCTCCGTCGAGCCTTCCCCGAGTCGGTCCCGTCCCTCGCGGACGCCCTTCTGGAAGCCGGAGAAGCGGTTGCGGACGCGGTCCGCGCTGCGCGTGGGCATCTGCTTGAAGTTCTCCGGCTTGGGCGCCGTCCCCGGAACAAGGTTTGCCTTGGGAACGCGTTTTGGCAAGCCCGAGGGGGTCAGTCCGTCCGCCTTGGGCTCCGCCGCGGTCCGCGCGGCCTTCCAGCCGCGGTCGGCCTCGGAGGTCCACTCCTGGGTGGAGCGGGGGGCCTGGTCGGTGCTGGCCGGGGAGCGCTGCTCCTGGGCCGCCGGGACCTGCTGGATCGGGCCGGTCTCGGTCGTGTCCACCGTGGGGCCGCCGGTGCGGCGCTTGAACCAGTTGGACTCGATCGCGTCGAAGATCGGCAGCGAGTCGCTCTCCTCACCCGACGGGGTGGGAGGCACGACGGTGTTGTTCGGCCCCTGGGCGCCACCGTAGCGGCGGGAGAGGTAGGCGGTCGAGCCGTACCCCTCGCGGGAGTCGATGCCGCCGGAGCGCCAGTTCCCGCCGTCCTGGGACGAGGGGATCGCCGGGAAGGTCTCGGTGTTGTCGTCGCGCCCGCGGGCCGCGGGGCGCTCGTGGGCGCCCATGTCGCGGCCGCCGAACGCGTGGCCCGAGCCGTTGCCGGAGAAGGCCCCGTTGCCCGCGGACGCGCCGTTGTCGGCGGGGGCTCCGGTGTGGCCGCCCGACTGCGCGCCGGCGCCGCCGAACGCGTCGTAGGACTCGTTCGCCGTGGAACGGAACGCGCCGGTGTCGGGTCGGCGGAACTCGCCCGTGTCGCCGGTGGGACGGCGGAAGGACCCCGTGTCGGAGGGCCTGCTGAAGGACCCGGTGTCCGTCGAGCGGCCCACGGAGCCGCCGCCGAAGGAGTCGCCGCGGGGGCTCGGGTCGAAGAAGTTGCGTCCGCCGGTCTCGGGCTGCGGGCGCTGGGGCTCGTCGTCCTCGGAGGCGTCGTAGGGGTCGACCACGGGCCGGCCGTTGGCTCCGCCGGAGGGGGAGCCGGTGGTCCCGGCTCCCCTGGTGGTGTCCCACACCGAACCGGTGCCGGTGTTGCCCCACAGGTCCTGGCCGCTGGGCGGGTGCTCCTCGGTGTGGGAGCCGGTGGTCTGGCGCCTGGGCAGGCCGCCCAGGTCGCCCGGGACGCTGCCGCTCTCCTGGGTCTGCCAGGGGTCGTTCGGCTCGACGGGCGCCGGGGTGGAGGCGAAGGCCGCCTCGGCGTCGGCGTAGGTGTTGGGCGCACCCGAGGTGAGCTCGGGACGGCTGTCCGCGCCGCCCAGGGCGTGCTGGCCCTCGACCGGGGTGATCAGCAGGTCCGGCGGGAAGATGACGTGCGCGGTGGTCCCGCCGCCGTGCGCCTCCTCAAGGCGCAGCCTGACGCCGTGGCGGTGGGCCAGGCGCGAGACCACGAACAGGCCCATGCGGCGCGAGACCGCGACGTCGATGACCGGCGGGGCGGCCAGGCGGGCGTTGATCGCCGCCATGTCCTCGGGCGCCATGCCGATGCCGCTGTCGGTGACGTCGACCTGGACGCCGCCGTTGTCGAGGGTCTTGGCGCTGACCAGGACCTCGGTGTCGTGCGGGGAGAACGAGGTGGCGTTCTCCACCAGCTCGGCGACCAGGTGGATGACGTCGTTGACGGGGCGGCCGAGCACCGAGATGTGGGAGGGGGCGCGGACGTTGACGCGCTCGTACTGCTCGACCTCGGAGACGGCGCCGCGCAGGACGTCGACCAGCGGGACGGGCTGGGCCCACTTGCGGGTGTTGTCCTGGCCGGACAGGACCAGCAGGTTCTCGTTGTTGCGGCGCATGCGCGTGGCGAGGTGGTCCAGCTGGAACAGGTCGGAGAGGCGGTCCGCGTCCTGCTCGGACTGCTCCAGGCCGTCGATGAGGCGCAGCTGCCGTTCCACCAGGGTCTGGCTGCGGCGGGACAGGTTGACGAACATCGCGTTGACGTTGCTGCGCAGCGCGGCCTCGTCGGAGGCCAGGGTGAGCGCGACGCGGTGGACGTCGTCGAAGGCGCGGGCCACCTCGCCGATCTCGTCGTGCGTGTCGACCTCGATCGGGGTGACCTTGACGTTCTCGGGGACCGTCCCGGCCTCCTGCATCCGGTTGATCGCGTCGGGCAGGTCGCGCTCGGCGACCCGGCGCGCGCCGTCCTCCAGGGCGCGCAGGGGGCGCACCAGGGAGCGGACCACGAGGGAGGTGAGGACGAAGACCGCCAGGAGCACGCCCGCGACGACGAAGAGGTCGATCAGGGCGCGGCCCATGGCCTCGTCGCGCAGGGTGTTGGCGTCGGCCGCGATGCCCTCGGCGATGCCCTCCTCGACCGTCTGGAGGCGTCCCAGGGCCACGTCGGCGATCTCGCGGTAGTCCTCGGGGCCGTCGTTGGCGGTCACACCGGTGAGGTCGTCGCCGCGGTCGGCGCGGTACATCACGCGCATGCGCATCGTGGAGACCTGGCTGACCTCCAGACCGGTGAAGTTGTCGTCGAAGATCTGCCGCTGCTCCTCGGAGGCGGCCTGGACGAAGTTGGAGATCTCGCTCTCGTAGCGGGCGCGAGCGGAGTCGATGGCCTCGGCGATACCGCCGGTCATCGTGTTGCGGGCCAGGGAGTGGCCCATCAGCGCGGTCTCGTAGGAGAGCTGGTCCCGGGCGGTGGAGAGCGCGGTCAGCGTGCGCACGCTCTCGCGCAGGTCGGTGTCGCCGGTCTCGTCCGCCATCGTCTGGTTGAACTCGGCCAGCGAGCGGGTGATCGTGCGGTACTTGGTGACCACCGGCAGGACGGTGATACGGGTCTCGTCGACCTCGGTGCGCAGGGCGTCCAGCGTGGAGAGCTGGCTGCGCATGCTGGACAGGCGGCTCGACGCGGTCTCGGTGTCCACCTCTCCCATGTCGTCCAGGCGGGCGGTGAGGGTCTGCTGGAGGTCGCGGGAGGCGTCGCGCTCCTCCTCCATCCGCTGGCGCAGCTCGTCCGAGCGCCGCGCGGGGTCGGCGTTGTCGGAGATGTAGACAGCGCTGGCGCTGCGCTCGTGGCCCAGCTGGTTGGCCAGCTCCACGATGAGGACGCCGACCTCGGCGCGGTCCTGGATGTGCGCGTGGGTGACGGTGGAGACCGCCGCCTCGTAGACCCGCAGGCCGCCGAGTGCCAGGGCTACCGCGGTGGGGATGACGATGAGGGCCACCAGTCGGGAGCGCACCCGCCAGTTACGTGGCCGCCACCAGTCGGCTCTGCGCTTGGGCGTGGCATCGGCATGTTCGGCCTGCGCTGCCTCGCTCTGCGCGCCGGCCCCGTTTTTCGTCGCTCGTGTCGACACGGACCCTCGCAACCTTTCGTGTCACCGCTTCGGGCGGCTGGTTGGACCCCAGGGTTGACCGCTCCAACCGAAGGCTCTTCGGGGAAATCGGTACAGACCAGGTGGTCCGCCGAGCCGGAAGCGGCGGGAATGTGGGGAGATGTGAAGACTGTCCGCTGGACTCGCCTGGGATGAGAGGAGCCGCGCACCCGAAGATCTCCGTAGGTGCGCGTGCGGTGGATAGCGTACCAATGGGCGCGAAGGACTCGCTTCGGCCGTTTGACGGCGATCGGTGGGATCTTCTTCCCTCGACCGGTACATAATGCCCGCCATTGTCGGCATTATGGCCGATGCACCAGGTCAGGGATAGCGTCCGAAACCACCCCGGGACTGAGGTAACTTTTTGGACACACCGCCAGCTTCCCCACCAACACCCCACCGACATGACATCGTGACAAGACGGTAGACGCAGGTCCCGGGGAGGAAGCGGAAATGCGTACCTCGTCATGTCCTGGATCACACACTCTCGGTGACAAAACGAAAACGGAGGGTCCCGCTCGCGGGAAAACCCGCGGACCCTCCGTACGCGCCTTTTCGGTCAGTACCGCGCTCCCGGCCGGCCTCGCGGTGCTGCTCTGCCTCTCCACCGCCGCGCCCGGCGCCGCCTCCGACGGCGACGCGTCGGGGAGCGCGCTGGGGAGCGTTCGGGTGGAACTGGCCGCGCTGCGCGCGGGCATGGAGACCCTGCGCCAGGAGGCGTCGGAGAAGATCGAGCACTACGAGGCCGAGCGCGAACGCCTCACCGAGCTGACCGAGCGCAGCCGCGAGGCGCAGGAGCGCGCGGGGGAGGCCGACGAGCGCGGCGAGACGGCCCGCCTGGCCGCCGCCCGGCAGGCCGCCACCGCCTACAAGGGCGGCGAGCTGGGCATGGTCAACGCCTGGGCCGGACCCGAGGGGCCCACCGGGATGCTCGAACGGGGCGCCTACCTCACCCTGCTCGGTTCGCACCGGGAGGCCGACGTGGGCCGCGCCGAGGCCGCTCGGGTGGCCACCGACACCCTCGCCGGGATCGCCGAGACCGCGCGGACGGAGCAGGCCGAGGCGGTCGAGGACGCCAGGAGCGCCCGGGAGGACGCGGTGGAGGCCGTGGCCGACCAGGAGGCGGCACTGGAGGAGTTGCTGGAGGAGCAGACCCGGCTGGAGGCCCGGCTCGCGGAGGTGCGCGACGCCGAGGCCGCCGAGAGGCGCCGTGAGGAGGCCCTGCGCGACGCGCGGGCGGCGAACTCCTCCGGGGGGTCGGCGGAGTCCGCCGTCACCGCCGTTTCGGCGGAGGAGCAGGAGGGCGGGGAGGAGGCTCCGTCCGCGGAGGGCGCCGACCGGGGTTGCACCGGGGGCGTCGCGACCGCTCACGCCAACGGGCGGATCCCGGAGTCGGTGCTGTGCCCCCTGCCCCAGCCCGGCGAGCGGCTGCGCGCCGACGCGGCCGAGGCCTTCATCGAACTCGACGGGGACTACCGCGAGGCGTTCGGACGGCCGATGTGCGTGGCCGACTCCTACCGGCCCTACCACGAGCAGGTGCGCCTGTTCCAGGAGATGGTGCCCGGTATGGCCGCCCGGCCCGGCACCAGCCAGCACGGCCTGGGTCTGGCCGTGGACCTGTGCGGCGGCGTGAACCGACTCGGCACCGCCGAGCACCAGTGGATGCTGGCCCACGCGCCCGACCACGGTTGGCACAACCCGCCCTGGGCCCGGGGCGGCTTCGAACCCTGGCACTGGGAGTTCACGCCGTAGCGCCTGACCACCAGGGTGCGCCGGGGCCCGCCCCTTCCGCCGGGATCCCGTACCCGTGGCGGGCTCCGGACGCCGACCGCGGCCACCGGTACGGGATCACCGCGGGTCGGGACTGCCGTGACACGCCAACAGCGTTTCTGGCCGGCCCACCGGGGAGCGCCGCGGTCGCGGTCAGACCTGGGAGCCGACCCGGACCTCGAAGGTGCCCAGGACGTCGGCGTCCACGAACAGCTCGTCGTCGGTCTCCAGCGGCGGTGTCGCCACCGGCAGCAGCGCGCGCACCCGCCCGGGGCCCGACACCAGCCACTCGTGCGCGGGGTCGGCCAGGCCCCGGCCCAGCTCCCCCTCCTCCACCGAGGCGCTCACGTTCAGCGGCTCCCCGGGCACCTCGTCGGCGGTGGTCAGCACCGGTCCCAGGGCCAGCTGCACCGGCTGCCCCTCGCCGTCCAACCACAGGCAGGCGGGCGTGTAGGCGCTCACCGACGCCCCTCCCCCGGCGACGGCGGCCACGCCCACGCGGGCCGAACTCGCCCGGGGCGGCACGGCGTCGTCCGAGCCCCGCACCAGTTCCGGGGGGATCCGCCAGACGTCGTCGCCCGCCCGGACCGGCACCGGCTCGGCGGGGACCAGCGGGGCGCACATGCGCGCCTCCGGCTCGACGATGATCTCGATCGGCGCGGCGACGGCGCGTTCGTGGGCCCCGGCCAGGGCGTCGCCACCCGCCTCCAGCAGGTCGGCGAGGCGGACGGGGTCGGGGCTGCCCAGCACGTCGCCGTCGTCCAGGGCTCCGACGCGCTCGCTGCCGCCGCTCGGCGACAGGTAGGTCACCCAGCGCATGTGCTTCTCCTTGTCCACCGCGGAAGGGGCGTCGCGCCCCCGCTCAGAGGACGGCGGTGGGACTGTGCTCCTTGCCCGTGCCCGCGCACCCGCGGCAGGGCTCGTCGACGCGCAGCCAGACGATCACCCCGCTGCCGTCGCGGTGCGGCCGCTCGGGTCGCCACCAGCCCGTGCCGGAGCAGAACCGGCACTCGACGCCGTCCCGCTCGCACCATCCGCACGAGGAAATCGCACACCTGCTGTGTGTCGGTTCCCGCTCCATGCGCTCCCACCGTCTCCCGCGAAATCGCGACCAGCCTTGCACAGTCACCGCGCCGCGTCCACCCGGGAGGGCGTGAACGGGCGGGTCAGAGCGCTGCGGGAGGGTGCGCGCGGGCCCCGGCGGCTCCGGGAGGCCCGGCGGCTCAGCCGGACTCGCGCACGACCAGGTGGGTGCCGAGCATGACGGTCTCGGCCTCCGTCGTGCGGGGGATCGCCACGTCCACCAGCAGCCGCGCCATCTCCTGCCCCATCTGCACCGTGGGCTGGTGGATGGTGGTCAGCGGCGGGTCGCTGTGCTGGGCCATGACGGTGTCGTCGTAACCCACCAGGGCCACGTCCTCAGGAACTCTCAGGCCGCGTGCGCGCAGCACCCGCAGCCCGCCGAGCGCCATCATGTCGGAGGCCGCGAACACCGCGTCGGGCTCCAGCCCGGTGCCCAGGAGCCGCTCCATCGCCTCGGCTCCCCCCTCCACGCTGAAGTCGCCCTGCACGACGAGCCTGTCGTCCACCTCCAGTCCGGCGGCGGCCATGACCTCGCGGTAGCCGCGCAGGCGCTCCACACCGGCGTTCATGTCCAGGGGGCCGGTGATGGCGGCCACCCGTCGGCATCCGCGCTCCAGGAGGTGGCGGATGGCCATCCGGGCCCCGCCGATGTTGTCGATGTCGACGCAGTAGGGCGCGGGCTGTTCGGGCGAGTGCGGGCGACCGCCGTGGACGACCGGCACCCCGGCCTCGTCCAGACGGGCCGAGAGCGGATTGTCGCTGTGCAGGGAGATCAGCAGCGCGCCGTCCACGTGGAAGCCGCTGAGGTAGTCGCCCACGCGCTTGTGCTCGGCCTCGGTCCGGGCCGTGGTGAGCATGAGCTGCAGGTCGCGCTCGTGCAGGACCGAGCTCACTCCGCGGATGATGTCGGCGAAGAAGGGGTCGGAGAACAGCCGGTCCCGGGGCTCGGAGACGACCAGCGCGATCGTGTCGGTGCGCCTGGTGACCAGGGTGCGCGCGGCCTGGTTCGGGCTGTAGCCGAGTTCGGCGATCGCGGCGTGCACGGCCTCCCGGGTGCGGGGGCTCACCTGCGCGGACCCGTTGATCACCCGCGAGACGGTCCCTCGTCCGACCCCGGCGCGCTGCGCCACCATCTCCAGGGTCGGACGCTTCCGACCAGCACCGGTCTTGGCCACTTCGAGGCTCCCTCTGGGATCGTGTCCCGCCGTCCCGGGGGCTGCTTCCCCGGGGCGGCGGCGTGTGCGACGGGCATCCACGGTCATACCCGCCCGGAACGACTGTGTGGGGTGCCCCTTGGGACACCCCACGGTCCTTCCGCGGTTCGCCGGACCGCCGCCGCGTGCACGGCGGCGGTCCGGCGCAATCCAGGACGTGCTCGGCGGGGCGCCCGCCACGCGGCGGGCGGCGTCCGCCGGACGCGTTACTGGCGCTCGGGGAACTGCCCCGTCTTGGCCAGTTCGGCGTACCAGTGACCGCTGTCCTTGATGATCCTGCGCTGCGTCTCGTAGTCGACGTGCACGATGCCGAACCGGCGGGAGTACCCCCACGCCCACTCGAAATTATCCAGGAGCGACCAGGCGAAGTAACCCCGCAGGGGCACTCCGGCCAGGACGGCCTCCTTGGCCGCCCTCAGGTGGCCCTCGTAGTAGTCGATCCGGTCGGTGTCGTTGACCTCGCCGGCCTCGGTGACGGTGTCCTCGAAGGCGCACCCGTTCTCGGTGACGTAGAGGTCGATGCCGCCGCTCTCCCCCGCCAGGCGGGAGAGCACGTCGTACAGGCCGGTGGGGTCGATCTCCCAGCCCATGTGCGTGACGGGCAGCCCCTGCGAGACGTGCACCTCCTCGGGCTCGGCGCCGAGCCACGCGCCGCCCTCGCCGCTGACCAGCGCGGGGTCCAGGCCCTTGGCCGAGGCGGCGACGAACTCGGGCGAGTAGTAGTTGACGCCCAGGAAGTCCAGGGGGGCGGAGGTGATCTCCAGGTCGCCGTCCTGGATGAAGGAGAAGTCGCTGACGCCGGCGAGGTCCTCCCTGACGTCCGCGGGGTAGCGGCCCTTGAGCAGGGGGTCGGTGAAGATGCGGTTGCGCACGCCGTCGGCGCGGCGGGCGGCGCGGGCGTCCGCGGCGCTGGGGCCGTGGGGCCGGATGACCGCCTGGTTGTGGGCGAGGCCCACCCGGGCGGGGTGGCCGGTGGAGCGGATCGCCTCGGCGGCCAGGCCGTGGCCCAGCAGCAGGTGGTGGGCGGCGGCCAGGGCCGCGGCCGGGTCCTTGTGGCCCGGCGCGTGGTGACCGTTCTCGTAGCCGAGGAAGGCCGAGCACCAGGGCTCGTTGATGGTCATCCAGTTGCTGACGCGGTCGCCGAGGGCCTCGGCCACGACCTGGGCGTAGTCGCGGAAGCGGTAGGCGGTGTCGCGGTGGGGCCAGCCCCCCGCGTCCTCCAGCGGCTGGGGCAGGTCCCAGTGGTAGAGGGTCGCCCAGGGCTGGATCCCGGCCGCCAGGAGGGTGTCCACCAAGCGGTCGTAGAAGTCGATCCCGGCCTGGTTCACGGCGCCGGTGCCCTCGGGGATGATCCGCGGCCAGGCGACGGAGAAGCGGTACGCGCCCAGGTTGAGCTGGGTCATGAGCGCGACGTCGTCGGCGTAGCGGTTGTAGTGGTCGTCGGCGGGGTCGCCGGTGTCTCCGCCCAGGACCTTGCCGGGCGTCTCGGCGAAGGTGTCCCAGATGCTGCGGCCGCGGCCGTCGGCGGTCGTGGCGCCTTCGATCTGGAACGAGGCGGTGGCCGCCCCCCAGAGGAAGCCCTCAGGGAAATCGTTGCGGTTGTTCACTGCTGGTGTACGCACCTTCCATGACGAGGGGACATCGTTTTGGGAGCGCTCCCATAAAAGAAACAGAGAAGTACCTTGATGTCAATCAACAGCCTTGTCACCGCAATCCAAACGTTACGGGCAGGCGGTGACGGGGACGGTTCCGGAACGCCCCGCCCGGGCGTCCCGGAAGCGGACCCGCGGCGCGGCCGCCGCGCGGCGAAACCCCGCGGTGCGGCCCGCGGAGCCCCCCGGGGCCGCCCTCAGTCGCCCTCCCCGCCGACGGGGACCACGACGCCCTCCCAGCGCTCCTCCATGAACGCGCGCACCTCGTCGCTGTGCAGGAGTTCGTCGAGCCGGGCGATCTCCTCGTCGCCGATGTCGTGCGTGGCCACCACCAGCCCGTTGGCGTAGGGGTTGTCCTCGGTCTCCTCCCAGGCCAGCACGTTGGCGGTGGAGACCAGGTCGGCCTCCAGGGCGTAGTTGCCGTTGACCACCGCCGCGTCCAGGTCCTGGAGCGAGCGCGGCAGCTGGGCGGCCTCCACCGGGGTGACCGTGACGTCGAGCGGGTTGTCCTCGATGTCGTCGACCGAGGGCGCCTCCTCGCCCGTGTCGGCCAGGGTGATGACGCCCTCGGTGTCGAGCAGGTCCAGGGCCCGGCCCATGTTGGAGGTGTCGTTGGGCACGCCGATCTGCGCGCCCTCGGGCAGGTCGGCCAGGTCGGTCAGCTCCTGCGAGTAGACGCCGAAGGCCTCCAGGTGCACGTCCGTCACGTAGCTCAGGTCCGCGTCCGGGTTGCCCTGGAGGTACTCCTCCAGGAACGGCCGCGTCTGGTAGTAGTTGGCGTGCAGTTCGCCCTCGGCCAGCGCCGCGTTGGGCTGGTTGTAGTCGGTGTACACGGACACGTCCAGGGCCAGCCCCGCGTCGGCCGCCAGGTTCTCGTCCACGAACTCCAGGATCTCGGCGTGCGGCATCGGCGTGGCGCCGATCCTCAGGACGGTCACGTCCTCCCCGCCGGTCTCCTCCCGGGCCCGTTCGCTGGGGCTGCCGCAGGCCGCCAGCAGGGCCGCCGCCGTCGCCGCGGCGGCGCCCCGCACCGCGCGCCTCCTCGCGTCCTCGGTCATCGCCGTCTCCCTCCGTGTCGCCGGGACAACTGGTGGGGGGAGGGGGTCGTCCTCTGTGTGTACCCCGTCGCGTCAGCGCCGCGCCAGGCGGCGCACCAGCAGGTCGCCCAGGCTCTGCGCGATCTGCACGATGACGATGAGCAGGATGACGGTGGCCCACAGGTAGTGGTCGTTGAAGCGCTGGTAGCCCTCGCGGATGGCCAGGTCGCCCAGGCCTCCGCCGCCGATGGCTCCGGCCATCGCCGAGTAGGAGATGAGGGTGACCACGGTCATCACCAGGCCCGCGATGAGGCCGGGCATGGCCTCGGGCAGCATCACCTTGCCCACGATGGTGACGCGGCGGGTGCCCATGGCGTGCGCGGCCTCCACGACCCCGCGGTCCACCTCGCGCAGGGAGGTCTCCACCAGGCGGGCGAAGAAGGGGATCGCGCCGATGCTCAGGGGTACGATCGCGGCCGTGGGGCCCAGGGTGGTGCCCACCAGCAGGCGGGTCAGGGAGAGCACGGCCACCATCAGGACGATGAACGGCAGGGAGCGGCCGATGTTGACGACGGCGCTGAGCACGGCGCGCACGGCGGGGGCGGGGATGAGCCCTCCCCGGTCGGTGGCCACCAGCAGCACGCCCAGCGGCAGGCCGAACAGGACGCTGACGACGGTGGCCCACCACACCATGTAGACGGTGTCCAGGGTGCCCAGCCACAGGTCGGGCCACATCGCGGGCCAGGCCTGGACGAACGCGACGACGGCGTCCCAGGGTCCGGCCGCCCCGGTGGCGGCGGCCAGGTGCAGGACGTCGGCGGGGTTGGTGCTCACTTGCGGGCCTCCTCGACCAGCAGGCCGTGCTCGGACAGGTAGGCGAGCGCCTGGTCGCGGCGGTCGCCGCGCAGGTCCACGCTCAGGCGGCCCACGGACTGCCCGGCGACCTCCTCCACGCCGCCGCCCAGGATGTTGACGTCCACGTCGAAGCGGCGGGTCAGCTCGGACATGAGCGGCTCGTCGAAGGAACGCGGGTAGGTGACGTAGACCGTGTCGGGTCCGCCGTGCGCGGGCAGCGGGAAGAGCGAGCGCGCCAGCAGCGAGCCGGGGGTGCCGATGAGGTCGAGCACCCGGCCCGACTCCAGGAACGCGCCGCTGTCCATGATCGCCGCGGAGTCGCAGATCCGCTTGATCACGTCCATCTCGTGGGTGATCAGCAGGATGGTCAGGCCCAGTTCGTCGCGCAGGCGGCGCAGCAGGGCGAGGATGGCGTCGGTGGTGGCCGGGTCGAGCGCGGAGGTGGCCTCGTCGCTGAGCAGCACCTTGGGGTCGGAGGCCAGCGCGCGGGCGATGCCCACCCGCTGCTTCTGGCCGCCGGAGAGCTGGGAGGGGTAGGCGCGCGCCTTGTCCCCCAGGCCCACGAGTTCGAGGAGTTCGCCCACGCGCCTCCTGCGGCGGGCGCGGTCGACGCCGGAGACCTCCATGGGGAAGGCCACGTTGCCCGCGACGGTGCGCGAGGACAGCAGGGCGAAGTGCTGGTGCACCATGCCGATGCGGCGGCGGGCGACCCGCAGCCGCGCGCCGCGCAGCGCGGTGAGCTCCTCGCCGTCGACCCGGACCGTTCCGGCGTCGGGGCGCTCCAGGAGGTTGACCGAGCGCAGCAGGGTGCTCTTGCCCGCGCCGCTCTGGCCGACCACACCGAAGATCTCGCCGGGCTCGACGTGCAGGTCGACCCCGTCCAGAGCGGTCACCCGGTGCTTCTTCAACCTGTAGGCCTTGTGGAGGCCCACTGCGTCAATCACGGTGTTCCCATCGACGTCTGGCGGTGGTGTGGCGCCCGGCGGGGATCCGGCGCGGGTCCGTCGCCCGCGTCCGAGCGTACGGAGCGCCCCGCGGGCGCGGGCGGCGGCGCGCCGGTGGTCGGGCGGGCGCCGGTGGCGGCGCGCCCGCGCGGGGCGGCCGGTCGGGGGACGCGCCGCTCCCGGCGGCGGTCTCCCCCTACTCCCCGGTGTCCGGGGGCTGAGGGCGGGTCCACGGGACCGGGCGGACACGACAGCGTCCGCCGGGCAGCGGAAGACACCGCTCGGCGGTGTCCGACCGCGTGGGAGCGGTGGTCGCTGGGTCGTGCACGGGAGCCTTCACGTTTCCTACTCAACCACGGGGAAAAGGGTCGGTTCACCCGATTTCGCTGTTCGCGCCGGGTTACCTCCACCACATCGGGGCTCCCGTGGCACGGTGGATTCGTCCCGTCCCTCCCGAATAACCGCGCGAGTGCCTACACTCATGACGGTCCCTTTACTCCCGCCCCCGGCTCACGGGTGTGCGCGGGAGGCCAGGGCCGAAGGCCGCTCCCGCGGCTGTCGGCCCCCTGGGGAAACAACGAGAAACAGCGCCCGCTCCGCTCCCGTGCCAGGGGGCCGCGCGGGCCCGAGGAGCGACCACACCGTGCAGCCCGACGACCTGAGCCGAGTGGACGAATTCGCCGACTTCTGGGCTCCCGACCCTCCCGAACTCAGCTGGCCGGACCGCGCCCGGGCCCTGGCGGGGTTCCTCGCCGCCGCGGCGCGCCCGGGCCGCGCGCGTGTGGCCGCGCTGGCGGTGGCCGTGCTGGGGAACTTCCTGTTCGCGCCCCAGGGCACGGCGGTGGCGGCGCCGGTGCCCGCCGAGCCGGAGGACATGGGCGCCCTCCAGGATCGCGCGGAGGCCCTGAGCGAGGAGTTCAACGGCGAACTGCGCGACATGGAGGGCGTCATCCAGGAGGCCGAGCGCGCCGAGGAACGGGCCCAGAGCACCCGCGAGGACGTGGAGGAGGCGCGCGAGCAGGTGCGCGCCCTGGCGGTGGCCACCTACACCAGCAGCGGGATCGGCCTGTCCATGTCGCTGTTCGTCGAGGCCGACCCCGACGAGGTCATCGACCGCGCGGTGGTGATCAACTACCTGTCCACCAGCAACCAGGACAAGATCGACCAGCTCAGTGAGGCCCTGGAGCGCGACGAGACCGCGCAGCAGAACGCCGAGGAGCAGCTGGCCGCGGCCGAGGAGGACCTGGACGAGCTGGAGGGGCGCCGCGAGGAGGTCCAGGAGATGATCGCGGACCACCCCGTGCAGCCGATGGGCGGCCAGTACAACATCACCCCGCGCACCGAGCAGATGCGCGAGCTGATCATCGAGAAGTTCGGCGAGGGCACAGACGTGGGCGGCGTGGGCTGCTACCGGGAGGTCGGCGGCTGGGTGGTCGGCGAGCACCCCAAGGGCCGCGCCTGCGACTTCATGGTGGACCCCAACGGGAACACGCCCTCACAGGAGCAGATCGACCGCGGCTACGCGATCGCCGAGTGGGCCCAGGAGAACGCCGACCGCCTCGGCATCATGTACATCATCTACCGGCAGCAGATCTGGGACATCCGCCGTGGTGACGAGGGCTGGCGCGACATGGCCGACCGCGGCAGCATCACCGAGAACCACTTCGACCACGTGCACATCTCGATGTTCTGATCCGGCGGCGCCCGCGACGGACGCCCCATTACCCCGCGCGGGGCGCGACCGCGCGGGGAACGGCGTCACGATTGCGTCACGTGCGGGATGAGTTCCTGCACAACCGACACAAAACAGTGACGATTCACCCTGCTACCCCCGGTCTGACCTGCCCAGGGGACACCACTCACAGCTAGGATGCACACGTCCCGGCCCGGACCGAAGGACGCCTTCGGCTCCGCCCGGCCACCGCCCCCGGTGGCCGGTCCCCCGGTCCACCGCAACCTCCGCACGGAGGCGGGGAACGCCCGCCCACTCCCCCGCCCTCGCCCGCGGGACGGCAGTGGCGACAGGTGCGCCTCCCCCACACGGCCACCGTGCCCCTTCCGGGGCGGCACGGGAAGTCGTGAGAACCCAACGGCGCACACACGCGTCCCAGACAACACGGTCATCACACACGGGCGAGGGGAGCCATGAGCGAAAACGGACCATACAACCAGCCGCCGCAGAACCCATACGGCGGTGGGGACAACAGTGGGGGCCAGCCGCCCTACGGCCCGCACCACGGCGCCCCCTACGGTGACCCCAACACCGGAGGACAGCCGCCCCACGGCGGTCCCTACGGCGACCCCGGCACCGGCGGCCAACCGCCCTACGGCGGCGGCCCCGCGGGTTTCCCCGGCCCCCAGGACCAGCAGATGTACGCGGGCGGCCAGCCGCCCTACGGCGGCGGCCCCGGCGGTCCCGGATATCCCCCTGCGCCGCAGCAGCCCCAGGGCGGCGGCAGCAAGGCGGGCCTGTGGGTCGTGATCGGCGGCGGCGCCGTGATCGTCGTCCTGGTCATCGCCGTTCTGGTCGTGCTCGTCACCAACAACGGCGGACAGCAGACCGTCTCCCCCGAGCCCGAGCCCGCCCCGAGCACGGAGGCGACCACCGGCGGCGGTGAGACGGCCGCGCCCGCCCCCGAGGCGGCCCCCGCGGGCGAGCCCCCCTACGCCGTCCCCGCCGAGCCCTGCGAGGCCTTCACCGACCAGGTGCTCTCCGACTTCCTGATCCAGGACGAGGGCGACAAGTACGTCCAGGACAACAACTCCTACTGCGAGAGCCTGGAAGGCGCCGCCCCGGAGGGCAACCCGGCCGAGAGCTACGCGATGTTCGAGATCAGCTACCAGGTCCCCTACTCCGCAGCCGACTCCGTCGAGGCCGCCACCACCGACTTCCAGTCCGCGGTCCAGGAGCTCCGGGGCGAGGGTGACTACAACACCTTCTACGACGCCGCGAACGTGGAGGAGGACAAGGAGGTGGACCTCGGCGACGAGGCCCACTACGTCCTCACCAAGTACGACTTCCTGGGTGAGGACATCCCCGAGGCCACGCTGGTGATCCGCACCGCCAACCTCAACATCCGGGTCCAGTACCAGATGCACCCGCCCTTCACCGAGGACGCCTCCGCCGAGGACCTGGTCATGCCCGACAACGTCGAGGAGATCATGCTCAACGCCGGCGCCGAGGCGCTGGCCCTGGTCGGCGCCTGAGGGGGCTGACCGGACACGGCACGAGGGGGCCGCGGCGTTCGCCGCGGCCCCCTCCCGTGTTTCAGCCTCCTGGGGACTCCTTGTGGATCGGCCTCAGCTTGCGGGGGCCGGTTCGGGCGCCCACGGGGTTCTGGAGGGGCTGGAGGTGAGACTGCAAGCAGGACTGCGCCGTAGGCGTCCGTTGAGGGTGGTGGCGGGCGACGGTGTGGGCACGAGCCGTCTCACCGGAGGCGCCACTGTGCCTGCTTCAACCCGATTCCCGTTCTCCGGGCGCCCGGACACGGACCGAGGCGAAGCGGAGGTCCACAAAAACACCGCCGGGCTCACGCCAGGTCGGCGCGCACCCGGCGGGCCGCCTCGACCATGTTGCGCAGGGCCTGTTCGGCCTCGGCGTAACCGCGCGTCTTGAGGCCGCAGTCGGGGTTCACCCACAGGTTCCGGGCGTCGATGTGCGCGACCGCCAGCCGCAGCGCCCCCTCGATCTCCTCCACCGAGGGCACCCGCGGGGAGTGGATGTCGTACACGCCCGGGCCGATCCCGCGCCCGTAGCCGCGCTCGCCCAGGTCCCGCACCAGCTCCATGCGCGAGCGGGCGGCCTCCACGCTGGTGACGTCGGCGTCCAGCGCCTCGATGCCGCCGACGATCAGCCCGAACTCCGAGTAGCACATGTGCGTGTGGATGGTCGTGGACGGCGACACCCCCGACGTGGCCAGGCGGAAGGAGCCCACCGCCCAGTCCAGGTACCGCGCCCGGTGCTCCGAGCGCAGCGGCAGCAGTTCGCGCAGGGCCGCCTCGTCCACCTGGATATGGCGGATCCCGGCGCGTTCCAGGTCGGCGACCTCGTCGCGCAAACTCAAGGCCACCTGGCGTGCGGTCTCGCCCAGCGGCTGGTCGGTGCGCACGAACGACCAGGCGAGCATGGTGACCGGACCGGTCAGCATGCCCTTGACCGGCTTGTCGGTGCGCGACTGGGCGTAGGTGGTCCACTCGACCGTCATCGGCTGGGGGCGCGAGACGTCGCCGAACAGGATCGGCGGGCGCACGCACCGCGAACCGTAGGACTGCACCCAGCCGTTCTCGGTGGTGGCGTAGCCCTCCAGCTGCTCGGCGAAGTACTGGACCATGTCGTTGCGCTCGGGCTCGCCGTGCACGAGCACATCCAGTCCGATCTCCTCCTGGAGCGCGACGACCCGGTCGATCTCCTCGCGCAGGACGGCCTTGTAGGCGTCCTCCGCCAGTTCCCCCCTGCGGTGCGCGGCGCGGGCGCGGCGCAGCTCGGCGGTCTGCGGGAAGGACCCGATGGTGGTCGTGGTGAGCGGGGTGTCGGTGGGCCTGCCGCGTTCCCGCGGGCGCTCGTAGGCGTCCGGGCCCAGGGCGTCGAGGCGGGCGCGCACGCGCGCGTCGGTGAAGGCGGGGGGACGGACGCCGCCCCGTCCGGTGTGCTCGGACTCGGCGCCCTCGGACAGCACGCGGCCGAGCAGGGCCGTCTCCTCGGCCTTCTGCCTGGCGAAGGCCAGGGCCCCGCGCAGCTCGGGGGCCAGGGAGGGCTCGGCGTCCAGGTCCAGGGGCACGTGCAGCAGGGAGCAGGAGGTGCTCACGGTCAGCTCGTCGGTGAGGGCGAGCAGGGTACCGAGCGCGGCGACGGCGGCCGGGATGTCGGTGCGCCAGACGTTGCGCCCCTCCACCACGCCCGCGACCAGGCGGGTGGCACCCAGGCCGGAGACCCGCACCAGGTCGTCCACGCCCTCGTCGTCGGTGACCAGGTCCAGGCCGACCGCCTCGACCGCGGAGTCCTTGAGGACGCGCAGGGCGGCGGAGCCGATGGAGCCGAAGTAGGTGGACACCAGCAGGGAGGGGCGGTCGGTGACCGCGCCCAGGTACTGGTAGGCGCGCTCCAGGTGGCCGACGGCGGCGCGGCCCTCGTCGGTGGCCAGGATCGGCTCGTCCAGCTGGACCTCGGTGGCGCCCGCGGCCCGCAGGTCGCCGAGCAGCTGGGCGTAGGCCTCCAGGAGCTGGTCGAGCAGCTGGACGGGTTCCCAGCCCTCGGGGGCGCCGTCGGCGGGCTTGGCCAGCAGCAGGAAGGTGAGCGGACCGACCAGGACCGGGCGGGTGTGGAAACCCGCCTCGGCCGCCTCTCGGAACTCGGCGACGGGCTTGTCGCCCACCAGGCGGGGACGGCTGCCGGGCGAGAGCTCGGGGACCAGGTAGTGGTAGTTCGTGTCGAACCACTTGGTCATCTCCAGCGGCGGGGCGCCCTGTTCGCCGCGGGCGAGCGCGAAGTAGCGGCGCAGTTCCTCCTCGCGGTCCGCCGCCGCGGCGGGAGGGGCGAAGCGGGAGGGGACCAGGTCGAACAGGACCGCGGTGTCCAGCACGTGGTCGTAGTAGGAGAACGTGTTGGAGGGGATGTCGTCGACACCGGCCTCGCGCAGCTGGGCGTAGACGCCCAGGCGCAGCCCGGCGGCGACCTCGTCCAGTTCGCGGGCGGTGGTGCGGCCCCTCCAGTGGGACTCGCAGGCGCGCTTGAGCTCGCGGGCGGGGCCGATGCGCGGGTAGCCGTGCACGGTCGAGCGCACGGAGGGGCGTGGTCCGCCCGGGGCCGCGGACGGCGCGGGGGTCGTGGTCATGAGCTTCTCTCCCTCGTCGAAAGCCGGGTACCGGCCGCGAGGGGAGAAGAGGGGAGGACACGCCGACGGACGCGCCGCGGGCGCGCACCGGACCTGCCACCGCCTCCGGCCCTCCCTCGGGGCGCGGGACCACCGGCGCCGCGGGTGCGTCGCCGGGTGGAGGCAGGTCTTCGGACTCGGGGGCGCGGGCGGTGCCGACACCGCTCCTCCTACTGGCCGCCGCTTCCCGGTGTGCGGTCTCCGCGACCGGCACTACCAGTGCTCATGGCGACGTTCGTTCCCCCATACCGCTGCGGGGCAGTCCCGGACTCGCACCGGGTTCCCTCTTGCGACATGGTTCCGCCCCGCCCGTTCCGGGCCGGACCCGGGACGCGGGGGTGGATCATGTACCTTCCACGGCTGCAAGTATAGGGAGGGCCCCCTTCGCCCCTGTACCCGGCGTGCGGCCCCATGCGCCCGGCCCGGACGGTGAGAACCCCCGTCCTTCGACCGGCGTCACACACGAAGTCAAGCGTTGCGCGGGTGAGCTCCCCTCTGCTCCCCGCGGACGTTCGTCTGAGCGATGAACGTGGAGATTCCCTCGTGAGTAAGCAGTCCCGCCTCGCCATGGCACCGGACCACCCCCTGATCACGGTCGTGGTAGCCCTGGCGGTCCTGGCGGGCATGGTGTTGTTGGCCACCCGCTCCTCCGGGGAGCCCGAGCCCGGGCCGCGGACGCATGGAGCGCCGGTCTCCGAGAGCGAGCCGTCGCCCCCGGCCTCCGGTGAGCCCGACGGGCTCACCGAGGTGGACGCGGCCGCGGTGGCGGGCCTGGAGGAGGCCGAACTGCCCTACGACGGGGAGATCTCCGTCGCGGTGACCTATCCGGTGATCCCCAACGCCGAGCCGCTGGCCGACTTCCTGGAGCGTGAGCTGACCGACGAGGTGCACGCCTTCGAGGCCGCCAGCCCCGGCGCGGTCTCCTTCGAGGCGGGGTGGAACCTGACCGCGGCGCGCGACGGCCTGCTGGGGGTCCGCGTGACCCGGGTGGAGACCGACTCCGAGGGGTCCCGGGAGGGGTACACCACCTACTGGTACGACACCGAGACCGCGGCGCACCACCCCTCCGCCGCACTGGTCGGCGGCCAGGAGCAGCTGGAGGAGCTCAACGGCCTGGTGCGCGGCGCCGTCGGAAGCGGGGAGGGCGGGGAGGGCCCGGCCGACCCCGGCGTCGTCCACCCGATCAGCTCCCTGTACGACTCGGTGGGCTTCAACCCCGACGGCGACCTGGTCGTGGAGTTCGACGCCGGGCAGGTCGCCCCGGCGGAGGAGGGCCGCACGCGCGCGGTGGTCGCCGCCGGTGAGGCCGAGGGCCTGCTGTCCGAACTGGGCCTGCGCGTGCGCGACGCCGCGACCGTGGGCGTGGAGGACTTCTCCATCGCCGCCCCGCCCCAGGCCGACAAGGACGGCCAGGAGGAGGGCGCCGTGCCCGGGCAGGTGCCCGCGGTGGACCCCGAGGTCGACTGCTCCGACCCCGAAACCAAGTGCGTGGCGCTGACCTACGACGACGGGCCCGGCGGGCGCACCCCCGAACTGCTGGACGCCCTCGCCGAGTACGACGCGCGGGCCACGTTCTTCGTCACCGGCAACCCCGTCATGGAGCACCCGCACACGGTGCGGCGCGCCTACGCGGAGGGGCACGAGATCGCCAACCACACCCTGAACCACCCCGACCTGGCCGGTCTGGGCGCGGGAGGGGTGCGCGCGGACCTGGACGTCGTGCAGGCGCTGGTGTACCGCGAGACCGGCTACACCATGAACCTCATGCGCCCGCCCTACGGCTCGACCGACGAGGGCGTGGCCTCGGTGACCGCGGACATGGGCCTGGCCCAGATCCTGTGGAGCGTGGACACCCTCGACTGGAAGGACCGCAAGGCCTCGGTGATCCACGACCGGGTGCTGGAGGGCGCTTCGGACGGGGCGATCATCCTCATGCACGACATCCACGGCACCACCGTCGACGCCTCCCGCACGGCCATCCGGGAACTGGACGAGCAGGGGTACACCATGGTCACGGTGTCCCAGCTGCTGGGGACCACGACCCCCGGCCAGAGCTACATGGACGGGGTCCCCGACGCCCCGGAGGAGGACGCCGACCCCTCCGAGGAGGCCGGTGAGCCCGCTGAGGGGGCCGAGGAGGCTTCCGAGGAGGCCTGAAGGGCGCGGCGTCACGGCGCGGCGGGCGGTTCCGGGTGAGGATGGCCCCGGGAGGGCTTCGGGGCCGCGGCCGGTGGGACGCACGGGGTGCGGAGCACCGGGTGGGGACGGAAAGGACGACCCGCACGGGTGTTCCCGGTCTCCGGCGCGCTGCCCGTCCCGGAGCGGTGACCACATGTGGTCACCGCTCCGGGACGGGTGACGGCGTCCCCTATGTTGCTCCCAGCAGCAGCCGTGTTGGCCACCCGCTGAGGGATGAGGGAGTCCGGTGTTGTCGTCGACTCGAGTCCACCCGAACGAGGCCGCCCCCTGCCCCGGGGCCGGGGGGAACCGGCCGTGGGAACGCAGAGCCCGGTGGCCCGGGGCGGCGCTGGTCGCACTGGTCCTGCCCCTGGCCGCGTGCGGCACCGAGGGGATCGCCTCCGGGGGCGGTGAGGACCCGGAACTGATCACGGTGGTGGCGGCGGAGCCGGGGGACGGGGTCACCGAGTGGCGCGGGGACGCCTCCGACTTCGAGGACCACCCGTACAAGCCCGAGGGGCTCACGATCGACGTCGCCTACCCGGTGTTCTCGGGTGCCGACGCCTTCGCCGAGGAACTGGCCGCCCGGGTGGACCAGGAGGTGCGGGACTACCGGGGCGCCAGCCGGGATCCGGTGAGTCTGGGCGTCGACTGGGAGGTGGTCGCCGCCGGGGACGGGGTGCTGGGCGTGCGCCTGGTGCGCACCGAGGAGGACTTCCACGGCCTGCGCCAGGGGTACGGGACGTACTGGTACGACGCGTCCACCGGCCACACCGCCTACTCCACGGAGCTGCTGGCCGACGACGCGGCGCTCCGGGAGCTCAACGGGATCGTCCGCGCCTCGTTCGCCGACGAGGAGGCGGTGGACGCGCGGGGGCTGCAACCGGTGATGCGCACCTACGACTCGATGGGGTTCAACGGCGACGGGGACCTGGTGGTGGAGTTCGACGACGGGCACCTGTCCCCGATCGTGGAGGGCCACCCCCCGTCCTCGGAGCCGGGGCGGATGGTCGCGGTGGTGCCCGCCGAGGAGGCCGCGCCCCTGCTGTCCGGCCTGGGCGAGCGGGCGCGGGAGGCCGCCATGGCGGAGGAACCCGTGCTGGCCGTGGAGGCCCCCGACGCCGAGCCCCCGGCCGACCCGCCGGTGCCGGGGGCGGTCTCGGCGGGAGACCCCGACCTGGACTGCGCCGGGGCCAAGTGCATCGCGCTGACCTTCGACGACGGACCGGTGGCGACGACTCCGCGGCTGCTGGACCTGCTGGCGGAGGAGGAGGTCGCGGCCACCTTCTTCCTCAACGGCAACCCGGCGCTGACCCGGCCCAGCGTGATCCGGCGCGCCTACGCCGAGGGGCACGAGATCGGCAGCCACAACCACCTGCACGAACGCATGCCCGATGCCTTCGAGGGGGAGGAACTGGTCCACCAGGTGGCCGCGGTGAGCGCGATGGTGCGCCGCCAGACGGGCCACACCGTGGAGCTGTTCCGGCCGCCGTTCGGCGACAGTTCACCGGAGGTGCTGGGGGAGATCGGCCGTCAGGGCATGGCCGAGATCCTGTGGAGCCAGGACAGCAAGGACTGGACCGGCATGAGCCGCGACGAGGTCGTGGAGAGCGTGGTGGACGGCGCCCGCCCCGGGGGCGTGGTACTGCTGCACGACACCCTGGAGCCGACCCTGGCCGCGGTCCCGGAGATCATCGAGCGGCTGCGGGCCGACGGGTACGAGTTCGCGACCGTCAGCCAGGTCTACGACGGCCCGGAGGCCGGGAAGAGCTACCCGCCCGAGGGGTTGTCCGCGCCCGCCGGTTCCTGAGGTCCGCGGGCGACGGGGCACGCGTGTCGGCGGCCGGTGGGAAGGGTCCCACCGGCCGCCGCGTCCGTGCGGCCGCGTCGCGCCCCTGGGTGGCGGTCGCGGCCCCGGGAGGCGGAACCGCGGGTCCGTTCGTCGGTGGCGGGTCCGCGGACCCGGGCTCCGGCGGCGGGCTCAGCCCTTGGCTGTGGCCGCGGCGGGGTCCGTCCCCTGCCCGGTGTCGGCCGCCGGGGCGGCCGGGGAGGGGACGTCGGCTCCGACGACCTCGTTGATGGAACGGTGGCCGGAGGCCCGCACCAGCCGGGCGAGGCCGCGGTTGATGCGGCGGGGCCAGAGCGGACCGCCGTAGATGAGGCCGGTGTAGCCCTGCACGAGGCTGGCCCCCGCCCGGATGCGGAACCAAGCGTCCAGGGGCGTCTCGATGCCGCCGACGGCGATCAGGGTCACCCGGTCGCCCACACGGGCGCGCAGGCGGCGCAGCACCTCCAGGGAGCGCCGCTTGAGGGGGGCGCCGGACAGGCCGCCCGCACCGGCCGCCTCCACCTGCGCCGCGGGGGTGGTCAGGCCCTCACGGGAGATGGTGGTGTTGGTGGCGATGATGCCGTCGAGTCCCTCGGCCAGCGCGAGGTCGGCGACGGCGTCGACGTCCTCGTCGGCGAGGTCGGGGGCGATCTTCACCAGGAGGGGCAGGTCCGGGCGACCGGCCTCGGCCATGGCCTCGCGCACGGCGGCCAGGAGCGGGCGCAGCCGCTCCACGCCCTGGAGGTTGCGCAGCCCGGGGGTGTTGGGCGAGCTGACGTTGACCACCAGGTAGTCGGCGTAGCGGGCCAGGCGCCGGGCGCTGAGGGCGTAGTCGGCGGGGGCCTCCTCCTCGGGCGTGACCTTGGTCTTGCCGATGTTGACGCCGAGCACGGGACGGCGGCCGCCGCGCCGGTGGTGGAGGCGTTCTGCGACCAGGGCCGACCCCTCGTTGTTGAAGCCCATGCGGTTGACGATCGCGCGGTCGGCCACCAGCCGGGACAGGCGCGGCCGCGGGTTGCCCGGCTGGGGCTGGGCGGTGACGGTGCCCACCTCCACGAAGCCGAAGCCGAGCGCCGCCAGCCCGGAGGGGCTCTCCGCGTTCTTGTCGAAACCGGCCGCGAGCCCCAGCGGGCCGGGGAACTCCTGCCCGAGGGCGTGCACGGTCAGCTCCGGCTCGCGCGGCCCGAGCACGCCTTTCATGGCGGAGGCCACGGCGGGCAGGGAGGTCACGCCGCGCAGCGCGGCGAAGCTGAGCCTGTGGACCTTCTCCGCGTCCATGTGGCGCAGGACCGAGCGGAAGAGCATCTGGTAGAACACGGTCATCCGTTTCCCTCGCCCTCGCGCTCGGCGAGGAAGCGTTCGAGTTCGGCGCCGAGCTCGTCGGCGGTGGGCAGCTGGGCGTCGTCGTCGGCCAGCGGGAGCGTGGGACGCTCCTCGGGGTCGGTCCGGGAGGACATGATGTCGTCGTACTGGCGCTCCAGGTTGGCCACGACGCGCTGGATCTCCTCGGAGGCCATGACCTGTTCGGCGATGTCGACGTCGGTCGCCGCGGCGACCTCCTCCATCTCCGTGGTGGCCAGGGCCAGGCCGGTGGCCCCGGCCACGTACTCGGCGGCGGCGATGGCCGCGCGCGGGTACTGGGCCTGGGCCAGGTAGCTGGGCACGTGGACGGCGTAGCCCACGAAGTCGTGGCCCCGCTCGCCGAGCCGGTACTCCAGCAGTGAGGTGGCGCTGCCGGGCACCTCGACGCGGCCGATCCACGGGGTGTGCCCCTCGACCAGCTCGGGGCGGGTGGAGTGCGGGGTGACCGTGACCGGCCGGGTGTGCGGGACCGCCATGGGGATGCCGTGGACGCTGACGGACAGCGTGACGGAGAAGTGGTCGACGAGGCGGCCCACGGCGGCGGCGAAGGCCTCCCACTCGCGGTCCGGCTCCGGGCCGTGCAGGACCAGGAAGGGGGCGCCCTCGTCGTCGTGCAGCCGGTACAGGGCGATCTTGGGCGCGTCGTAGGCGGTCCAGGTGTTCTCGACGAAGGTCATCGTCGGACGGCGCGAGCGGTAGTCCACGAGGCGGTCGGCGTCGAAGGTCGCGACCTCCTCCGCGGTGAACCGTTCGAACAGCGACGTGATCAGCTGGCGCCCGGCGTGTCCGGCGTCCACGAAGCCGTCCAGACAGACCAGCATCGCCAGGCCGGCGACATCCTCGAAGCCTGGGTGGAGTTCGTACAGATCTGCGGAATCACGCACCGGGTTCTCGTCTCCAAAACTGGTCGGGATCACAGGGCCGCGCTCGCGCGGCGGTCGGGCGCCGGGGTACGGCCGGGGAGGCCCGATTCGCACCGCCTGGGAGGCTGTGCCCTGCTTCTCCAGAATACCGACCCACCAGCCCACCGACTGAGCCGCGCGAGGGCGCTCACGCCCCACGACACCACCGCCACCGGTCGGCGCGGAAAGGGAACCCCGGCCGGTGGAGCCGTGCGAGGACGCTCGCCCACACCCCTACCAACCCCGACCGGTGGAGGGAGCTTCCTGCAACCGGGGCATGAGAGGACCGCCACACCCCGGCCCCGCCACCTCGGCTCAGTGCAGGTCGGCCACCAGCAGCGAGCGCAGCCGGTTGAGGACGGCGGCTACCTCGAAGCGGCGCGGCAGGGCGTAGTCGCCGCCGAAGTCGGAGCCCAGCAGGGTGACGCCCCTTCTGTCCAGGGCCTCCTCCAGGGAGTCGAGCGCCTCGGCGAGGGTGCGGCCGCCGTCCAGGTGGCGTCCGGCGACCAGCTCGCGCAGGGCCAGCCCGGCACCGGTGATCTGCCCGGGGTCGACGAACTGCTCCACCGCGCGCACATCGACGTCGTGGTCGCCGAACACCAGCACGTCCATGTCGCGGCGCTTGATCCGGCCCCGGCCCCGCGAGGTGCCGTCGTCCACGGAGGCGGGATCGACCACGCGGGGGCGCGGCAGGGCGAAGTCCGCGTCCACGCGCTCGCGGGCGAGTTCGCGGGCCCGTTCGGTGACGTCGTGCGGGTGGTAGGCGTCGAGCATGACGACGTGGTCGGCGACGTCGAAGTAGTCGCCGCTGCCGCCCATGACCAGGACCGTGGACACCCCGTGCTCGCGACGCAGGGGCCGGACGAGGTCGATGAAGGGGACGAGGGGCTCCCGGTCACCGTGCACGAGGGCCTGCATGCGCTCGTCGCGGATCATCAGGTTGGTGGCGGTGGAGTCCTCGTCCACCAGCAGGGTGCGCGCCCCCGCCTCGACCGCCTCGCAGATGTTGGCCGCCTGCGAGGTGGACCCGGAGGCGTTCTCGGTGCGGAAGTCGCTCGTGTCGGCGCCGGTGGGCAGGTTGCGCACGAAGGGGCTCACGTCCACGCGTTCGACCCTGCGGCCCTCCTCCGCGCGGATCTTGACGGCGTCGCCCCTGGTCACCACCAGTTCGCGGCCGTCGCCGGGAACGTGGTCGTAGACGCCGCGCTCCAGGGCGTGCAGCAGGGTGGACTTGCCGTGGAAGCCGCCGCCGACGATGAGGGTGATGCCCTCGGGCACGCCCATGCCGCTCACCGTGCCCCGGTGCGGCAGGTCGACGCTGACCCGCAGGCCCTCGGGGGAGGCGAAGGGCACGGCGCCGCCTGTCATGGGTTCGTCGCTGACACCGCTGCGCCGGGGCAGCACGGCGCCGTCCGCGACGAAGGCCACCAGGCCCCTCTCCTCCAGCTGGGAGCGAAGGGCGACCGTGTCGGCGACGGTGTCGGCGAAGGCCGCGGCCTCCTCGGCGTCGACCTCCTCCCAGTCCAGGTCGTCCACCAGGCGGGGCAGGGTGCGGCACAGCTCCCGCTCGGCGGTGCGTCCGTCGATGCGGCGGCCGTGGCCGGGCAGGTCGATGCCGATGCGCAGGTCGATACCGCCGTCGGTGAGCTGGCAGGAGGAGCGTTCGATCACCTCCTGGCCGCCGGTGTCGATCCTGAGCAGCGATCCGCGCAGGAGCCGGCGGGCGCGCCGCCCCAGGTAGTCGGCGGTGGCGCGGCGGCGCACCGGGTCGCCCCAGGCGCTCTTGGGGACGCCGGCGTCCGGGATGAGCACGCGCACCCGCGAGGGCGGTGCGAAGGGGTCGGCCTGGACCCGCTGCACGGTCAGGGTGAAGTCGCCGAAGTCCCAGTCGCCCCTGAGTGACTTGTAGCGGCCGTAGGAGGCGCCGTCCATGCGCAGGAGCTCCTCGGAGAGCCGGGCCTCGTCGCGGACTCCGCGGATCGGCTCGGGTTCGGGCCCGCGCCCGCCGCCGCGGCCCCCGCGGCCCCCGTACCGGCGCCCCTGGCCTCCTCCGTACCGTCCCGTCATCGCTGTCCCCCAGACGTCGTTTCCTCTGCTCCGGCCAGGTTAGGCGTTGGGCGGATTCGCCGCAGAAAGCCTGTGGACAACCGCGTCCGCCCTGTTCGGAGCCCTGGCCGTCCCCACCGGTCCGTCCGGCGCGGACACCACGCGCCCCGCCCTCCTCCGGACCCTCCGAGGGCGGACCCGTCCGATCCGCTGGCCCGGGGCCCGGGCGGACCCGACCGGGCGCCTCGCCCCCCGTGGGACGCGCGACGGGAGCCCCGGTGGCCGACCGGTGGGACGGGAACCGGGGAATCGGCGCGCCCCGAACGCCGCGCTCCCACCCGCCGCCCGGCGGCGCACCGGTGCGAACACCCCCGCGCCCCGGCAGTGGCACAGTGAAGCCGCCCCGCGGTAACAAGCGCGCAACATGACCGCGGAAAAGCGAGAAACGCGAATCCAACATTTCTCTTCGTGGTCGAAATACTGCAAGAAGTGACAGCAGAACGTGAATCCACCGATTCCTCCGCCCCGAGGACGGAAAACCTTCACCAGGGAACACGCACCGGCCCGACGCAACGCCCCTGCCCCACGCCTTCCCCACCTGGCCCTCCAAAACATGAGACTTTTAGTGTGATACGCGTCACATTTGACGCTTATATTCGCCAATGCTACTTTCGTGGACGTCCCATAAATTTTGCTTAGGTGCGTTTACTGGTGCGCGTTATATTGTTCGCCCCCGAGACATTCAATCTCGCGGAGACAACCCGGTCCATCGAGGTGGCGAAACACCTCCGTGAAACATATGAATGCGTCTTTTCCGGGTATTCCGAAAGATACTCCGGCCTCATTGAAGAGGCCGGGTTCACGTTTCACCGCCTGGCCCCCGCGCTGACCGACGAGGACGCGGACCAGCTGATCCGCGTCGACCAGGGGAAGGCGGTCCGGCACCCCTTCACCGCCGCGATGCTCCGCACCCGCGTCGCCAGTGAACTCGCCCTCATCGGCACGCTCCGCCCGGCGGCGGTCGTGATCGGCACGACGCTCAGCCAGTTCGTCTCCGCCCGTGCCGCCGGCGTGCCGCTCGTCTACGTCAAGCCCTTCGCCTACAGCTGGCCCCACATCCTCCAGACGCGGTCGCTGCCGCTCGCCGAAGGGGACGGCCCGCTCCCCCGGGCGGTCAACACCGGCGCCGCCGCGCTCCTGCGGGAGGCCGCCCGGGTGACCACCTACAAGCCCGCGGCCTTCCGGGCAGTCGCGCGCGAGCACGGGGTCAGGCTGCCCGGTCGCACCATCCAGGCGCTCGACGCCGACCTCAACCTGATCGCCTCCCTCTCCTGCTACCTGCGCCCCTACCGGATGCCCGCGAACTACCGCCTGGTCGGCCCGGTCTTCGCCCGGATCGACCGGGAGATCCCTCCGGACGTGGTCCGCGTCGCCGAGGCCTCGGCGCGGGCGAAGCGCCCGGTGGTCTACTTCGCCATGGGCAGTTCCGGGAACCGGGAAGTGGTGCTCCGGGTCCTCACCGAGCTCTCCCGGATGCCCGTCACCGTCATCGCCCCCGTCGCCTCCTACCTGGAGGAGAGCGACCTCCCCCAGGTCGCGGACAACATCCACGTGCGCGACCTCCTCCCCGCACACCTGCTCGGCGACCTCATCGACGCCTCCGTGATCCACGGGGGCGAGGGGACCGTGCAGACCGCGGTCACGACCGGAAAACCCTTCGTCGGAATCGGCCTGCAGATGGAGCAGCGGTGGAACGTGGCGGACTGCGTCCGCTTCGGAAACGCCGTCGCCGTCTCCCCCAAGGACGTTTCCGGAGCCTCTTTCCGCAATGCCGTGGAGAAGGTCCTCACGGACCCCCGCACCCGTTCCCGCGCACGCACCCTCCGCGAACTCCTCTCCGGAGTCGACGGGGCGGCGTCAGCAGCGGAACACATTCACGAACACGTGTCTCAGAAGCCGTGAAGAACGACTTGGAGCCCCCATGAGCCACACGAGTAACATGAGTACCGATCTACTCAAGACCGTCGCCGAAATAGCCTCGTACGAAACCCACGAAATCGACCCTGGAAAACTCATGATCGACGACCTCGGGTTCGACTCGATCATGATCATGGACCTCGTCTCCAGCCTCGCCAAGAACTACCCCCAGATCCGCTCGATCGACCCGTGGGAGGACTTCCAGGACGACATCACCTACGCCGACCTCGAACTCCGTCTGCACGCGCTGGTCGAGGACACCCCGGCGGACGCCCCCGCGGCTCCCGAGGGCATCGCACGGATGGAGAAGATCGTCCAGTTCGGGGACTTCCTCCGCGGACAGGAGGACCTGCCCTACTTCGCCGCCTACCGCGGGATCGCCGCGAACACGATCAGTGTCGGCGCCCGCACGTTCGTGAACTACTCCAGCTACAACTACCTCGGCACCAACGGCCACCCCCGTATCCGCAAGGCCGTCGACGACGCCGTCGCGGAGCACGGGACCTCGGTCTCGGCGAGCAGGCTCATCGGCGGCGAGATCGGCCTCCACGGGGAACTGGAGCGCACGATCGCCGACTTCATCGGCGTGGACGACGCGCTCGTGCAGGTCGGCGGACACAGCACCAACGTCAACATCCTCGGGAACCTGTTCGGTGAGGACGACCTGATCCTCCACGACTCCCTGGCCCACAACAGCCTCATCCAGGGCGCGCTGCTCTCCGACGCCAAACGCAAGCCCTTCAAGCACAACGACATGGAGAACCTGGAGCAGGAGCTGGCACGGCTGCGCCCCAGGTTCCGCAACGTCGTCATCGTCGTCGAGGGCGTCTACAGCATGGACGGCGACCTGTGCCCCCTGCCGGAGCTGCTGCGGATCAAGGAGCACCACGACGCCTTCCTCATGATCGACGAAGCCCACTCGATCGGCACCGTGGGGCGCGCGGGCCGCGGCGTGGCCAGCCACTTCGGTGTCGACCCGCGCCGCGTCGACATCCACATGGGCACCCTCAGCAAGGCCTTCAACAGCTGCGGGGGCTACATCGCCGGAAGCCGAGGGTTCGTCGAGTACCTGCGCTACAACCTCCCCGGCTTCGTCTTCAGCGTGGGCATGACCCCCGCCAACACCGCGGCGGCCCTGGAGTCGATCCGCCTGTGCCAGGAGAACCCCCACTGGATCGACGAGCTGCACGGGATCTCCCAGCGCTTCCTCGACACCCTGAGGGACATGGGCCTGGACACGGGCAAGAGCGGGGGCACGCCCGTGGTCCCGCTCATCACCGGCGACTCCGCCCTCGCCCTGAGGTTCTCCGAACAGCTGCACGTCAGCGGCATCAACGTGGCGCCCATCCTGCACCCGGCGGTCCGGGAGGACGAGGCCAGGCTCCGCTTCTTCCTGTCCCGCCTGCACACCGAGGAGGACCTCGAGGTGACCTTCAAGGCGCTGAACGAGCTGGAGGCCACCCGATGAGGCACAGCGAGATCGCCCTCAGGCGGCACGACCTGGCGCTCCGCTCCCGGCAGACGCCCGTCGTCCGCGCGGCGCTGGCGGCGGCGAACGGGCTGGGCCTGCGCGGCGGCCCCCTGCTCCAGCTCCTCCTCCTGTCCAAGCTCCAGGGGTTCCTCCGGCACATCGTGCTCACCCTCATGGACCGGGAGTTCCCCGACGGCGACCTGTCCGCGCGCCCGGACACCGACCCCCGGATCCTCGACGACTTCCTCCGGCTCGCCCTGGAGCTGGGCGTCGCCGCACGGGTGGACGGCGCCGTCGTCCCCGAACCCGCCTACACCACCGGGTTCCCCGGCTTCGGCGGCGACTCGGCCACGCGCCCGCGCGCCGAGGCCGAGAAGGACTACGTGTTCGTCCGAGGGCTCATCCGCAAGGCCGAGGCGGACGGGGAGACCGGGCCGCTCCACCGACCGGACGTGCGCTACCTGATCGTCCTCAGCCGGTACATCCTCGAACTGGAGGGCATGGGGTTCGACGCCCAGGTCGCGCCCTCCTTCTCCGAGAAGTTCTACTCCGACCTCGGGGCCCTGGCCTACGAGCTCTACACGAAGCGCTCGTTCGAACGGCTCTGCCGCCGCCTCTCCCCCGCGTCCGTCTTGGACATCGGCTGCGGTGACGGCCTGCACATGAGCTCGGTGCTCTCCACCCTGCCCACCGCACGGATGGTCGGTCTGGAACCCCAGGTGAAGGTCGCCGACGCCACACGCGAGCGGCTGTCCGGCCATCCGAACACACGCGTGGAATCGGTCCGGTTCACCGACCACGACACCACCGACCGCTTCGACATGGTCCTGAGCAGCTTCATGATCTTCTACATGCCCGAGGAGGAGCGCGTCCCGTTCTTCCGCAGGGTCCGTGAGGTCCTGTCGCCGACGGGCACCTACGTCATCGGCCAGTACTTCCCCGACTTCGAGGACGTCCAGGAGGTCCTCGTGCGCTCGACCTCCCCGGTGCCGGGCATCCAGCTCTACCTGTCCGGTGTGGGCAACTCCCTGGTCAAGGCCGAGGCTCTCCTCAACCGCGTGCTGTCGGACTTCCGGTCGGTGGCCTACTGGAGCACGCTCCAGGACCAGCTCTCGGAGGCCGGCCTGGCCGTGGAGGAGATCGTTCCGGCGGACAGCATGTACTACTCGTACTTCCTGCTCGTGCGGCGGGCGGAGGGCGCCTCGTGATCGCGGCGGAGAACCTGGTCAAGTCGTTCCCCGTCGGCGGGGAGCACGGCACCACCGTGCTCAAGGGGGTGTCCCTGAAAATCGAGGAGGCGACGCTCTGCACCATCCTCGGCCCGTCCGGGTCCGGGAAGTCCACACTCCTCAACTGCCTGTCCGGTCTGGAGGGGATCGACTCCGGCACCGTCACCGTCGCCGACCGCGACGTCCACTCCCTGTCACGCCGGGAGGTCGACCGCTTCCGCCGCGACGAGATCGCGTTCGTCTTCCAGGAGTACAACCTGGTCGGGGACCTGACGCTCCACGAGAACATCGTGCTCGACCGGCCGCTCATCCCGAAGGTGGACGAGCTCATCGACGGCTGGAACCTGCGCGGCGTGGTGGACAGCTTCCCCGGTGAGTGCTCCGGCGGCCAGCGGCAGAAGTGCGCGATCCTGAGGGCGCTCAACAAGGAGTGCGCGATCCTGTTCTGCGACGAGCCCACGGGCGCGCTCGACACGGTGTCGACCCGCGAGGTCTTCTCGGTGCTCCAGGACCTGACCCTGCGGTTCGGTGTCACCATCGTGATGATCACGCACAACGAGCTGGTCACGGGGATCTCCCACCAGGTCGTGCGCCTGCACGACGGCCGCGTCGTCTCCGACGACCGGGGCCTGGCCCCCGTGGACGCCTCGTCGGTCGCATGGTGAGCCCCGCCCTCCGCGACACGCTGCGCAAGCGTGTGCGTCGACGAGCGAAACGCAACTGGCCCGAACTCGTGACGCTCTTCCTCATCACGGTCATCGGGTTCACCCTGAGCAACTCCTTCTTCGTGGCGTCCACGAGCGTGCTCGGCGACCTCGAACGCTTCGCCCAGGAGAACAACCAGGAGGAGGGGTACTTCCTCGCCGACGACGGGGAGGGGGAGCAGGTACGGGGCGAGGTGGCCGACGGAGTGGAGTCGGTGCTCAGCGCCGACGTGCCGGGACCGGACGACTCCACGCTGCGGCTGTTCCCTCCCCGGGAGTCGATCAACCTGCACGCGGTGGTCGCCGGACGGGACCTGGAGGCCGACGACGACGTGCTGCTCGACGAGCAGTACGCCAACGCCCACGGGCTGGAGGTCGGCGACCGCGTCACCGTCGGGTCCCTCGACCTCGAAGTGGTCGGCTTCGCGACCGCACCCGACTACATGACCACCAAGAGCAGCGAACTGGTCCTCCAGCCGAACGCGGACGATTTCGGCATGGCGTTCGTCACCGGCGACACCTTCGACGCGGAGTTCCTCGACGAGGCGACCCGGCAGTTCTCCTTCGACGAGCGCACCGACGTCGCGTCCGTCATCGACGAGTACGCTCCCTCGCTCATACGCGACTCGGACAACAACTCCCGGATCCAGCAGGTCATCGGGGACTCCGCCGCCCCGCGCGACCTGGCCGCGCTCATCTTCGTCATCTTCACGGCCATCATCGTCGCCCTGGTGTCCGTGTACCACTTCGAGACGCGCAGGAGGGAACAGCGCGACATCGCCACCTTCGAGCGGCTCGGGCTCGCCTCCCGCCTGCGCGGGCACTACCGGGTCGAGACGGTGCTCACACTCGTCGCGGCCTGGGCCGTGTGCACGGCCCTGACGGCGGTAGCGGCGACACCGATCATGTCGATCAACGGCAGGCTCTACAACTATCCGCCGCTCTCGGTCGACGTCCCGGTGCTGGTCGCCGTCTCCCTGGTCACCCTCGCCGTGCTGCTCCTCGTGGACTACGCCTGCTACCGGATGGTCCACCGAAGGCCCCGCCAGCGCCGCAGGGTACGCCGGGAGCCCCGTGTGTCCACCTCGGGGCTGCGGTTCATCCCCGACTTCGGGCTGCGGCTACGGCTGGTCAAGGCCCTGCGCAACCCCCGGGAGCCGCTGTCCCTGGTCGCGCTCGTACTGATCGTCAGCCTCTTCGTGAACTTCTCGTTCATGCTGAAGATCTCGGTGGACGAGTACGTGGCGATGCTCGAAACGGACACCGACTACGAGTACATGTACGTGCTGTCGGACGCCGTGGCCGAAGCGGGCCTGGAAAGGGACGAGGACGAGCCCGCCCGGCTCACCACCCTGTACGACGACGAGCACGTCGCGCAGATGGTGTTCTCCGTACCGTCGGACTCGCGCTTCTTCGGTGAGGTGGACGGACCCACCGTCACCGAGGCGTTCGCCGACAAGTACGGGGTGGGCGAGGGCAGCGAGCTCCGGTTCACCGACATCGAGGGCGAGGCCGAGTACACGCTGGAGGTCGGCGCCGTCACCGACAACGCGACCTCCGCGCTGGTGTACGTACCCGAGGACCAGCGGATCGAGGACTCCGGAACGCGGGCCCCGTCCGTCCCGGTCGTGTTCACCGGGTCGCGCCATCCCGACCTGCACGACGCGGTCCCCTCGGTCTCGCGGGAGAGCATCGCCTCCTCCGGGGAGAGCATCGTCGAGATCATCAACATCCAGGTGTCGCTGCTCATCGGTATCGCGGTGGCCCTCCTGGCCATCATGCTCCTGTCCATCTACCGCTTCACCTTCGCCACCCAGGGCGAGTTCGTCAGGATCATGCGGATGAACGGCTACTCGCCCGGCGTCCTCAACCGGGCGGTGTTCGGCTACACGGTCCCCCTGGTCGTGTCGCTCGTCGCTCTGACCGCGTTCACCGCCTCGGCCGTGGTCCGGGCGTTCTTCGACCGGATCATGTCCACCTTCGTCACCTTCGTCCCCGCGAGCACGTCCTATCTGCCGTTCGCCCTGACCTGCTCGACCGTGCTCGTGCTCTTCGCGGTCGTCCTCATCAGGTCGCGATCCCGCCTGAGAAGGAGTTGATGGTGTCCGAAACGAAACGACGCGTCGTGGTGACCGGTACCGGCGTGGTGAGCCCGATCGGCGCTGACACGGAGGAGTTCTGGGGATCGCTGCTCAACGGCAGGACGAACTTCACCGAACCGGACATCGAGGGTGTGACCCTCGTCGCCCGGGTGCCCGACGGTTGGGAGGAGGGGTTCCCCACCCGCGTCCGCCGCCACACCGACCGGGTCACCCGCCTGGCGCTGCGCGCCTCGAAGGAGGCCCTGACCGGCGCGGGCCTGCTCGATCTGCCCGAGGTGCTCCACGGGGCGGGCCTGTTCATGGGCAGCTCGATCGGCGGCGTGCAGACCCTCGCCTCCGAGTTCGGTGACGGGGCCCTCCACGGGGTACGGGAGATCTCCCCCCTGATCGTGCCCAAGGGGCTCATGAACATGATCGCGGCGAACATCTCCATCGAGTTCGGACTGCGGGGCGAGGCGCTCAGCTACGCCTCCGCGTGCGCCTCGGGCAGCGTGGCGATCGGCGAGGCGTTCCGGAGGGTGCGCGCGGGCGACCTGGAAGTGGCCGTCGCCGGAGGCGCCGAGGCCTGTGTCATCGACCAGGTCCTCGAACCGTTCAGGAAGCTGGGCGCCATGACCTCCTCGTCCGATCCCGACAGCGCGTCGGTGCCCTTCTCCGGCAACCGCTCGGGGTTCGTGATGGCGGAGGGCGCGGGGGTCCTCGTCCTGGAGTCGTGGGAGCACGCGCGGCGGCGGGGCGCGCCCGTCCTCGGCGAGGTGGTGGGCTACCACGGCACCTCGGACGCGGGCTCGCTGCTCGCCCCCGACCTGGACGGGGTCACCCGTGCGATGGCGGGGCTGTTCTCGCCGAGGTCCGACCACGGGGTGTCCGAGGTCGGATACGTCAACGCGCACGGCACGTCGACGCAGCTCAACGACCGGACGGAGGCGTCGGCGATCGCGTCCCTGTTCCCGCACCGGCCGCTGGTGTCGTCGACCAAGTCGTACTACGGCCATCCGCTCGGAGCGGCGGGCGCGCTGGAGGCGATCGTGTGCCTGCTCAGCCTCGCCAGGGGCGTGGCCGTCCCCACCCTGAACGTGAGCAAGGACGACGTGGATCCCGACATCGACCTCAACCTGCTCCTGGGGGATCCGCAGCCGATGCCCGAGGGACTGGCCCTGTCGAACTCCTTCGCCTTCGGCGGGCAGAACTCCTCGCTCCTGCTGTCCCGGGCGGGGTGAGGAAGCGGTCCCGCCGGGGCGGGGGGACCCGTCCCCGGGGGGTGTTCCGCGGATCCGCTGTGGGGCCCGTGGACGAGCGCACCAGGTGCTCCGACGCCGCACGCCCGGGCGAGGACCTGGGGGTTCAGCGCGCCCTGAACCCCGCGGTCCCGCCCGCCCGGGCGGCACCCCGGCGCGGGCGCCCGGTCCGGGAGTGGACGCGGGGAGCGCCGGTGGGACGGCTCCGTCGGCGACGGTGGCCGTCCGCCGGAGAGGACCGGCCCCGCTGGGGCGGCGGGGCCGGTCTTCCGGGGGGTGCGCCGCGCCCCCCCGATACCAAGGGGGTGTGCCGGAGGGGCCGCGGCGGGCACCTCCCCGGGAGGGGTGGGGAGGTGCCTCGGACCAGTTCTACCGGAACTCGGGCCTCCGTGAGGGGGAAACCCGGATTCCTCCGTCCCCGCGCCCGCATCGGGCCCCCGGCCGGAACCTAGAGGAGCAGCGTGCCGGTGGCCACGGTGACCGCCTCGCCGCCGATCAGTACGCGCCCGTTGCGCTCCTCCACCAGCAGGTCGCCCCCGCGCGCGGAGGCCTGGTGGGCGCTCAGCTCACTGCGGCCCAGGCGGTCGGCCCAGAACGGGGTGAGCACGGTGTGCGCCCTGCCGGTGACCGGGTCCTCGGGCACGCCGACGTTGGGGCCGAAGACGCGGGAGACGAAGTCGGGGCCCTCGTCGGCCCGGGCGGTGACGATGACCAGGTGGTACGGCATCCGCCCCAGCGCGGCGATGTCGGGCGACAGCCCGCGCACGGCGTCCTCGTCGGCGAGCTCGACCATCAGGTCCTGGCCGCCGAGGCCCAGGCCGGTCCACAGGGGGCGCGAGCCCAGGGCCTCGGCCAGTCCCTCGGGCTCCTCGACGCGCTTGGGCCACGCGGCGGGGAAGTCCATCCACATCCGCCCGTCCCGCTCGGTGACGGTGAGGACACCGCTGCGGGTGGTGAAGCGGTAGGGGCCGGGGACCCCGAGTTCGGACAGGGTGTGCGCGGTGGCCAGGGTGGCGTGCCCGCACAGGTCGACCTCGACGGTGGGTGTGAACCAGCGCAGCTCGTAGTCGGCGCCGGACTCGTGCACGGGCCGGGCGAAGGCGGTCTCGGACAGGTTGAACTCGGCGGCCACACCCTGGGCCCAGTCGTCGGAGTAGGCCTCGTCCAGGACAAGGACGGCGGCGGGGTTCCCGGCCAGGGGCCGGTCGGTGAAGGCGTCGACCACGCGGTACTCAGGCATGGGCCCAGACTAGGAGCCTCCCCGCGCCGCCCCAAGGGCCACTTCCCGGGACGGTGGCCCCTTCCCCGCCCCGCCCCCGTCTAGAGCGGGGGCTCGTCGAGGATGAACATGGTCTGCGTGCTCTTGACCTCGGGGATGCGCTGGAGGCGTTCGAGCACGAAGGTGCGCAGGGCCGCGGCGTCGGCGACGCGGACCAGCAGGAGCAGGTCCACGTCCCCGGAGACGAGTGCGGCGTGGTCGACCTCGGGGATGTCGCGCAGGTAGCCGCGGAAGCGCTCCCAGGAGTGCTGCTCGATGCGCACGGACACGTAGGCCGACAGGGCGGTGCCGTACTTCTCGGGGTCGATGACGGCGGTGAAGCCGCGGATGACGCCCTCCGAGCGCAGGCGTTCGAGGCGCGAGTAGGCATTGGCGCGGGAGATGTGCGCCTGCTCGGCGACCGCGCGGATGGACATGCGCCCGTCGCCGCGGAGCAGGGAGATGATGCGACGGTCGGTGTCGTCCAGCTGCACGGCCATACTTACCTCATACCGCTCACACGATCATCGACGGAGAACATCCGGGCCGCCGCACCGCACTACTGGGCAGTTCGTCCAGTATCCGGATGGACTTCTCGACAATATGGGGTGATTCACCTCATATTCAAGACATGAAGCGCACCGATGAGCGATCCGCCCCGGCTCCTCCACTCCCCCCGACGGAGCCGGGGCGCCCCGTGGACCGGCGTCCGGCCGCGGCCCGCGGGCCGCGGGAGGCATGAACGGCGAACCCGCCGGTGCGGACCTCCGTGCCGCGGACGCGGGAGGGCTCCGGACCCGCGGGCGGCAACGGCGCCGCCGGGACGGCGGACACGGACTCCGGACCGGGGCCACGGCACGGGACGGAGCGCGCGGACCCCGCGCACCGGGCGGGCCCGCGCGGCGCCGCGGACGCGAACGGGGGCCGCGGCCGGTCGGCCGCGGCCCCCGCGATGCGCCGGAACACGTGTCCCGGCCGACGGGCCGTCCCGGTGCGGGTCAGCGCCCGCCGCGCAGCCTGTCGATCACGGAGTTCAGCCGCGTGCCCAGGCTGTGGCGGCCGTTGCTCGCGTCCGTCAGGCTTCCGCCGTCGTCCTCGGCTCCGGCGTGGGCGCCGGCCGGACGGCGGGTCCAGGCGAAGAACACGGCGAGCAGCACGGCCGGGATCAGGGCCAGGGCCAGCAGCCCGGTGCCGCTGATGACGCCGTCGGAGCCCATGAGCTGGAAGCCGGAGAGGTCGTTGGCCGCGGTCTCGGCGGTCACGCCGCCGTCACCGTCCTCGCCCCCGTCCCCGGCGGCGCCCTCCTCGGGCTGCTCCTCCTTGGCGCTCTGCTCGGGCTCGCCCTCGGCCTTCTTCGGGGCGGGCTCCTCGCTCTCCTCGGCCTTCTGCGCGCTCTCCTCGGCGGGCTCCTCTGCCTCCTCCTCGGGAAGAGCGTCCTCGGGGATCGGGGAGACCGCGTCCTCGCACTTGTTGCCGGGCTGCTGGAAGGGGTGCGGTGCGCCCTCGGTGCCCGCGCCGTCGCCCCACTTGGTGATGTAGTACTCCACCTCGAGGTGGCCGTTGCCGCCGCTGACGGTGTAGTCGCTGTCGTTCCAGGTCTCGCCCGTGATCTCGGCGAAGGTCTTGCCGTCCATGTCGAGGAGGACGTCACAACCCTCGGAGGGGGCGCCCGGGCCCCGGTCGCCGATGAAGAACTCGGCTTTCTTGCCCTCGTGTACGACATAGCCCTCGGTGCCGAGCGGCCAGCTGGGGCTGGAGAAAAGCCCCTTCTGCATGGGTTCCCCGCTCGCGGGGGCTCCTGTGTCCCCGTTGATGCCGGAACCGTCGTCCCAGAAGTAGGTCGCGGTAACTTCGCCGTGCTGAATGGGAGTGTCGTTGCTCATAAGTAGGAAGCCAGGTTGACGACAGGGCCGAGAAGACCGCGGGCATGACTCGCCCGGCATGCGGGCACGCTCGGTGCGCCCCCGCGAGGGCGTGGTCAAGGCAGGGTTCTCCCGCGTCGCTGGCGGCGAGTGGCGGGCGGGAACGGGATGTACCGATGGGATTCGGCTTCTCCGCTGGCGCAGACGCGTGGATTCGCGCGGCCCTGTTCCCGGGGAAAGAGGTCTCGACTCCCTTGCGGCTCTCGGCCGGTCAAGGGCTCGGCATCGGTTCGTCAAACAGCAATAACGAACCGATCACGAGGACACTAACCCACGTTTAGGCAAAGCACGCAATCCGCAGAGGTAAAATAACTTTGCGTGTCTCTCGCAATACGTTACGAAACGGGGTGCGCAAGGGACCGAAAACGCGAAAAGCCCTGGCGGCAGGGGATTTACGGACCGTCCCGGAGCAGCGGACGGGCCTTTCCGTGGCCCTCGTCATAGTTTCGGTTCCACCCGCCCGCGGGCGCTCGCGGGCGGCACGGGCACGGGGCCGTACGGGGAGCCGCGGCGGACGCCGGACGCCAACGAACGTGGTCAAGTCCACGCAAACCACACATTCGGGAACGGTCAGCGCTGCTCCGGTCGGCTCCAGGCACGGGCGAAGGAGCCCCGGAAGGTCGCCCGGCCTACGGGCCCGGCCGCCGCGACGGGGCGGAGGTCCGGCCCCGGGACCGGACCTCCGGGCCTCAGGTCACCTGGCCTCGGCGGGAGAAGCGCTCCTGGCGCCACTCCCCCGTCTCCACGACCTCCAGCAGGGCCTGCGCGGCGTCCCACACGTCCACGTAGCGCAGGTAGAGCGGGGTGAACCCGAACCGCATGACGTCGGGGGCGCGGAAGTCCCCGATCACACCGCGCGCGATGAGCGCCTGCACGATCGGGTACCCGGAGCCCTCCTCCGGCTGTACCAGGGCCACCTGGCTGCCGCGCCGCGCGTGCTCGGCCGGGGTGATCGAGGAGATCCCCGCCCGGGCCGCGCGCTCCAGGAACAGGTCGGTCATGGCCAGGCTCTTGGCGCGCACCAGGCCCATGTCCGCCCGCGCCCACACGTCCAGGCTCGCCTCCAGGGCGGCGTCGGCCACCAGCGGCTGCGAACCGCTCAGGAAGCGCGACACCCCCTCGGCCGGCTCGTAGCCCGCGGTGAAGTCGAAGGGGCGTGCGTGCCCGTGCCAGCCGCTCAGGGGCTGGTCGGCCACGGCGTGGTGGCGGCGGGCGGCGTACAGGAACGCGGGGGCGCCCGGACCCGCGTTGAGGTACTTGTAGGTGCACCCCACCGCGAAGTCGGCACCACTGCCGGACAGGTCGACGGGGACTGCGCCCGCGCTGTGGCACAGGTCCCAGACCACCAGGGCGCCGTGCTCGTGGGCCAGGCGGGTGATGCCGGGCATGTCGCGCAGGGTGCCGCTGCGGTAGTCCACGTGGCTGAGCAGCAGGACCGCGACGTCGCCCCGCTCCAGGTCCCGGGCCAGCTCGGGGCCGTCAGGGTCCACGCGCCTCTGCGTCGCCCCCGTCAGCGAGGCCGCCCCCTCGGCGACGTACAGGTCGGTGGGGAAGTTGCCCGCCTCGCCCAGCACCACCGAGCGGTCGGACATGCGCAGCGCCGTGACCAGGGTCTTGAACAGGTTGGCCGAGGTCCCGTCGCCGACGACCACCTCGTCGGCCGCCGCGCCGACCAGCGGCGCGATCTTGGCGCCCAGGGTGCGCGGCTTGTCCCACCACCCGGCGTCGTTCCAGCTGCGGATGAGGTCGCGCCCCCACTCGCGTTCGATCATGTCGGCGACCCGGCCGGGGGTGGAGCGCGGCAGCGCGCCCAGCGAGTTGCCGTCCAGGTAGACCACTCCCTCGGGGAGGACGAACTCCTCCCGGAAGGGGGCGAGAGGGTCGGCCGCGTCGAGCGCGGCGCAGTCCGCGCGGGTGGCGGGGGTCATCGGGGTCCTGCTTCCTCGTGGCGGCGGGTGGGAACGGGTCAGACGGTACTGCGGAGGGACCACAGCTCGGGGAAGACGTCCTGCTCGGCGTTGCGCGCCAGCCACCTCAGGCCGTTGGAGCCGCCGCTGCCGGGTCTGCCGCCCAGGGTGCGCTTGACGGCGACCAGGTGGCGCTGGCGCCATCGGGTGACCCGCTCGGCGACGTCGAGCAGCGCCTCGGCCAGCAGGAACAGCTCGTTGCCGGGCACGTCGTGGGCGTAGACGGCCTTCCAGGCCTCCTCCACAGCGGGGCTGGCCTCGTAGGGCAGGGTCCAGTCGCGCTCGACGCGGTCCTCGGGGACGGGCAGGCCGCGGCGGTGCAGCAGCCGCAGCGCCGCGTCGTAGAGCCCGGGCCGCTCCAGCAGGGCGGTGAGGTCGTCGGCGACGCCGTCCATGGCCTTGTGCGGGCGGATCATGGCGGCGGACTTGTTGCCGAGCAGGAACTCCAGCTTGCGGTAGCCGTAGGACTGGAAGCCCGAGGCCTCGCCGAAGGAGTCGCGGAAGCGGTTGAACTCGGTGGGCGTCATGTCGGCGAGCAGGCCCCAGGAGTCGTTGAGCACGTCCTGGGCGTTGCGGGCGCGGCGCAGCCAGGCCAGGGCTTCGGGTACGTCGTCGGCCTCCAGCGCGTCGCGTGCGGCCTCCCAGCGCTCCCGAACCAGGGCGAACAGCAGCTCCATGACCTGGGTGGCGATGATGAACGAGGGCTCGGCGGGCTCGGCCGTGCGCGGCTTCTGCAGGGACAGCAGGGTGTCGATACCGGCGTAGTCGACGTAGGGGGTCGCGCGGTCGAAGGACAGGGTCGGGCTGTCGTCCCCGGCGCTCCGGGCCGCCTCGGCCCCGCCGGGGCCACCGGCGTACGGACACTGCTGGGCGGTCGTGGTGAGCATGCGAAACCCCTTGTCGCGATCGCGTGTACGGCGGCGCGTCCTCGGCGCCGCGGGCGGAGGGGTCCGCCCCCGCGCACGGCCGCCGGGCGCGTGAGGTGACATCATCGGGCACCCGCACCCCGGACAGGAAGGGCCGACAGGCACGCGAAGGGGACATTGGCCTAGCATTCGTAAGTCATTGTGACTCTCGACTTTGGGAACGCAAAGCATGGCCTCACGGTTGGCAACCCCGCTGGACAGCGTTGACCAGCGCATCCTCGCCGAACTCCAACGGGACGGGCGCCTGTCCTTCAACGAACTGTCCCGCCGGGTGAACCTGTCCGCGCCCGCCGTCGCCGACCGCGTACGGCGCCTGACCGACCGCGGGGTGATCACCGGCTACCACGCGCACGTGGACCCGGCCGCGGCCGGACTGCCCGTGACCGCCCTGGTGCGCATGGAGTGCTTCGGCGCGCACTGCCTGCTGCGCGACGAGGCGTCGCTGGAGATGCCGGAGATCCTCCAGGTGCACCGGGTGACCGGCGACGACTGCTGCGTCCTGCTCATCGCGGTCCGCTCCATGGAGCACTTCGAGGAGGTCATCGACAGGCTCGCCGAGCACGGCCGCCCCTCCAGCACCATGGTGATGTCCAGCCCCGTGCCCTGGCGCCCGGTGAGCGCCCCGGTGACCGGGCGGCCCTGACCGGACACCGCCCGAGGGCTCGACCCACGCGGGTTCCAGGCGGCCGGGCCGCGTGGCTTCTGGGCGACCGGGCCTCGATGGTGACGGGCATGATCGTGCCCGTGGACGGGAGTGCTGGGCGCCTGAGGCGGATCGGAGGGAGCGGGGCGGGCGGGGCGGCGACGGGCCGCACCGGTTCCGGCCGGACAGGCCCTACAGTTTCCGGATGAGCGTTCTCATCGACACCCCGGTCTGGCCGGGGCCGCGCGGCTGGCTGTTCGCGCACCTGGTCAGCGACAGCTCCTACGAGGAGCTGCACGCCTTCGCCCGTGCGCTCGGGGTGGACCCGCGGGCGTTCGAACGCGACCACTACGACATCCCCGAGCACCTGCACGCCCGGGCCCTGGAACTGGGTGCCGAGCACGTCAGCGGGCGCGAGCTGGTCACGCGCCTGCGCGCGTCCGGGCTGCGGCGGCCCAAGGCCGCCCGGCTGACCGGCACGGCCTGACAGGGCCGGTTCAGGGCGGGGGCGGCTCCACCGGGGGCGGGGCGTTCAGCCGGTCGAGTTCGGCGAGCGCGTTCACCCGGGCCCGCGCCTCCCAGCGCGACCGCCCGGCCGGGGTGTGGAACAGGTGCGGCGCCTCCAGCAGCGACCGCAGCACCGCGGTCCGGCCCGCGCGGAAGTCCCCGTCGGGAACGTGCCGGTACTCGGCGCGCACCGCCGTGGCGTAGGCCAGGTACTCGTCGGCCGGGGCGGCCAGCACCGACAGGTCGGCGTCGCAGAGCACCGCGCCGTCGGCGTCCCACCTGCTCGGCCGGTGCGTCGCGGTCGCCCCGACCAGGCGCACGACCTCGCGGACCCGCGCGGTCCCCATCCCCGTCAGGGGCAGCAGCCGCTCGGCGAGCCCCGCGCTCTCGCGCTCGTCGCGGCCCGGGACCCCCTCGTAGACGGCGTCGTGGAACCAGACCGCGTAGCGCACCAGGTCGGCGTCGCGCACCCTCTCCTCGCGGAGCAGCAGGTCGACCGCGCGCAGCACGGCCTCCAGGTGGGCGGGCGTGTGGTAGCGGCGGTGCGGCTCGTTCCAGCGGCCCAGGAGTTCGGCGCCGACCGCCACCGCCTCGGGTCCGTCCCCGGCGAGGCCGCGCCAGGCGGCTTCCAGCCACGCGTCGTCCATGCTCCCCAGTCTCCCCCATCGCGGCCGGTCCGCCCGGCACCGGGTCAGGTGGCGGAGGTGTCCACGAGTCCGGCCTCGTGGGCGAGGATGGCCGCCTGGACCCTGTTGCGCATCTCCAGCCGGTTGAGGATGGCGCTGACGTAGCTCTTGACGGTGCCCTCCACGAGGAACAGCCGGTCGGCGATGTCGGCGTTGGACAGGCCCGCCCCCACCAGGGCCAGCACCTCGCGCTCGCGCTGGGTGAGCTCCTCGACCCGGGCGACGGCCGCCGCTTCCCGGGCGGCCCGGGGCCCGCCGAACCGGGCGATGACCTGGCGCGCCACCTGGGGGGACAGGTAGGCGCCTCCGTCGGCGACCGCGTGCACCCCGGCGATCAGCTCGCGCGGGTCGCCCGCCTTGAGCAGGAAGCCGCTGGCGCCGCCGCCGAGCGCCTGGGAGATGTAGCTGTCCTCCCCGAAGGTGGTGAGGATGACCACGGCGGTCCCGGGCGCGACCCTGCGGATCTCCGCCGTGGCGGCGAGGCCGTCCATCCGGGGCATCCGGATGTCCAGCAGCGCCACGTCGGGGCGGTGGGAGAGCACCAGGTCCACGGCCTCGCGGCCGTCGGCGGCCTCGGCCACCACGTCGATCTCCGGGTCGCTGCGCAGGATCGCCCGCACCCCGGCGCGGATCATCGCCTCGTCGTCGGCGAGCAGCACCCTGATCACGTGTGTCCCTCTTCCCTGTGTCCGCAGCGGGTTCGCGTGGTCACCGTAGCGGCGCCTCGCCCTTGGTCAGCAGGCGCCCCTCGGAGAAGCACAGCTGGTAGAAGACCGTCTCCTCGCCGAGGAACACGCCGTTGCTGCGGTAGTAGCTGCATGTGGCGCCCGGGGGGACGGCGTCCTGCGCCAGGACGCTCGCGTCCATGTACACCGAGTTCGGCGGCAGGGCCTCCTCGACCTCGGTCTGGGGGTCGCCGACGGTCAGGTCGGCGAACTCCTCGGGGGTCAGGGTGCTGCTCTCCATGTTCGTGACGCCGATCCAGCCCAGCCCGAGCACGAGCGCCACGGCGGCGGTGACCGGTACCAGGGCCAGGGCCATCGTCCAGCCGCGCACCCGGCGGTGGGCGGCGAGCTGGAGCTGGTCGATCTGGGCCGCCTCCCCGTCCTCGTCGGGCCCCGCCCCGGCGGTGCCGTCCAGCGGCATGATCGCGCAGACCTCCCAGCCGCCGTCGCCGTTCGGCCCGGCGGCGAAGGAGCCCCCGGTCAGGCGGACGCGCTCGCGCAGCCCGATGAGTCCGCGCCTGCCGCCCGGACCGGTGTCGGGGCACGGCTCGGGGGACGCGGAGTTGGTGACCCTGGCCTCCACCCGCTCCCCGCTCGCGGTCAGCCACACGGTCACGTCGGCGCCGGGGGCGTACTTGGCGGCGTTGGTGAGGGATTCCTGGACGACCCGGTGGACCGCGCGGTCCACCATCGGCGGCAGGCCGCCGGTGTCCCCGTCGCGCACCAGCACGACCCGCATGCCGGAGTCGCGGACGCGCTCGACCAGCGCGGGAACGCCCTCGCCCGCGGGGGACATGGGCGCGGGTTCGGTGTCGGCGCGCAGCACGCCGATGATCTCCCGCAGGCTGCGGGTGGCCTCGACCGCGGTGATCCGCAGCTCGGACGCGGAGCGGCGGTGCTCCTGGTCCAGGTCGGGGCTGACCTCCAGGGCCCCGGCGCGCAGGGCGATGAGGCTGAGCTCGTGGCCTAGGGAGTCGTGCATGTCCTGGGCGATGCGGGAGCGCTCGCGGAGCCTGGCCTCGTCGACGGTGAGGCGGTGCTCGCGCTGGAGCTGGCGGGCGTGCTCCCATCCGGCCTCGGCCAGGGCCACGTGCTGGCGCCGGTAGACGCCCACCAGCCAGGGGAGCACGAGGGTGAACACGACGGTGCTCACGGTGGCGGGCCACGCCGCGGGCGCCTCGGGCCACAGCAGCGCTCCGACCGCCGTCCACAGGACGGTCACGGACGTGAAGAGCGCCAGCGCCGACCACACCGTGGGGAGGCGGCGGCCCACCAGGTAGGCGACGCACAGCAGCAGGACGCCGAAGCCGTACACCCAGAACGAGCCGAGCAGCGCCACGGTCAGGGCGAGCAGCGGGTAGAGGCGGCAGAGCACCACGGTCAGCGCGGTCAGCGCCACCGCGGCGGACGCGGTGGTGAGCGCCTCGGCGGCCGACGTCTCACCGGCGCGCCAGCGGATGAGCATCTCCCCCAGGCACAGGACGGCGATCGCGGCCCCGAACAGCACGTCGCGCCAGACGGCGCCCCGGGTGGGCCACCCCCCGAGCGGGGTCAGCGCACGCCGGAGGCCCGCGCGCGGTACGGAGAGGTCCATGCCGGTGAACCTACACACCGGGGGCGGGTCGGCGGCACCGTCGAAAGTCAGGGTGGGGCCACCCCCTCCGACAGGCGCGCCCCCGCTCGGCGCGCCCGGTGGGAGCACCGCGGGGCCCGCCGGGGCCACGGAGGTCCCCGCACGGGTACCGGGGGATCCGCCGGGGCCCCGAAAGCCCCCACCCGGGCGCCGGAAGGCCCCGCCCGCCGACGACGGCCATATCATGGGATGAATTTTGGCCCTTCCGCGACGGCCCGAGCCATACGGCCGTGCCGGGAGCCGGGGTGGGCGACCACGACCGCGGACAGGGGCCGGATGTCACCTTTGGACACGCTGCGACGCATGCACCACATCGCCGGGTGGCCGCTGCTCCTGAGCACCTTCCTCGCCCGCCTGCCCATCTCCATGTCCCTGATCGGCCTGCTCACCCTGGTCACCACCACGACCGGGAGCGTGGCCGCCGCCGGTGCGGTGACCGGCGCCTTCGCGCTCGGGGAGACCGTGGGCGGGCCCGTCATCGCCCGCTTCGCCGACCGGCGCGGGCAGCGCGTACCGGTGCTGGTCACCTCGCTCGTGGACGCCGTGCTCATCACCGTGCTCGTGACCGCCGTCCTGGCGGAGGCCTCCGCCCCGGTCCTGGCCGTGCTCGCCGCCGCGGCGGGTCTGTGCATGCCCCAGATCGGCCCCATGGCGCGTACGCGCTGGGTGGTGCTCATCCGTCGGGGGCCGCACCGGGGCGAGGAGCGCGAGCGGTCGGTGTCCGCGGCGATGTCGGTCGAGGGCGTGCTGGACGAGGCCGCGTTCGTCCTGGGCCCCGCCCTGGTGGGCCTGCTCACCGTGACGCTCTCCCCGGCGGCGAGCGTGCTGGGCGCGGCCGTGCTCATCGGCGTGTTCGGGACCGTGTTCGCCCTGCACCCCACCGCGCCGCCCGGAACCCCGCCGGTGCGCGGCGCCGGGGGCCGCATCGCCACGCCCGCGCTGCTGGTGCTGGCCGTCCCCATGTTCTGCCAGGGCCTGTTCTTCGGCGGCATGTCCACCGGCGTGACCGCCTTCTCCGCCGCCTCCGGGCACGGGGACCTGTCCGGGCTGATGTACGCGGTGATGGGCACCAGCAGCGCCGTCGCGGGCCTGCTGATGGCCTCCGTCCCCGTGGGCTTCCCGCTCACGGCGCGGGCCCGGATCGCGGCGGGCGCGCTGTTCCTGCTCACCCTGCCGCTGTACGCGGCCCACGGCGCGGCCGCCCTGGCGGTGGCCATCTTCGTCCTGGGCGCCGCCATCGGCCCGCACATCGTGAGCCTGTTCGGGCTGATCGAGAGGGCCGCCCCGGCCAGCCGCCTGTCGCAGTCGATGGCCGTCATCCTGAGCTGCCTGATCCTGGGCCAGGCGCTGGGGTCGTCGGTCGCGGGCGTCCTCGCCGACGCGCACGGCCACCAGGGGGCGTTCGTGCTGGCCACGCTGGGCGGCCTGGTCTCCTTCGCGGTGACCGTCCTGGTGATGCGCGCCCGCTGGTACGTGCGCGGCGAACCGTCCTCTCCGGCGACGGTGACACGTTCCGCTCCGGGCGTCGGAGAGGGGTGACCGGGGAGGTCAGGGAGCGTGTCGGGGTGATTCGGGGAACATCAGGCGTTAAACCCGCGTTAAAGAGGAACCCATCATTCTGACTCCGACCTAGGCTCGATGATCGTGCTCGATCTACTGGCCACCATCGGCCCCCGCCGCAGAGAGGTGCCCGTGCCCCAGCTCAACGGGCTCGCCCGCGTCACCCTGTCGGTCCGCGACCGCGACGAGAGTGTGCGCTTCTACCGCACGGTCCTGGGTTTCCGGGTCCTCGGCAAGAGCGACCACGAGGGCACACGGCGCACCGAGTGCCAGCACCCGGCCTCCGGGCTGCTGCTGGCGCTCATCCAGCATCGCGACAACTTCAAGGGCAGGTTCGACCGCAGGCACTGCGGCCTGGACCGGCTCACCCTGGGCGTGGAGAACCTGGGCGAACTGGAGGCCTGGGAGGAGCGCTTCGCGGAGATGGACGTGGAGCACTCCCCGGTGATGCACGGCGAGGAGGGCTCCACCCTGCTCTTCTACGACCCGGACGGCACCGAACTGGCCCTGTTCGCCCACGCGGAGCTCGACGCCGACGAGGACTGAGCCGCGTGGAGCCGTAGCCGGGGCCTCGGCCGTGCACGCCGCCGACCAGGCGATGAACGGCGGACTCGGGCGGCCCCGAGCCGCCGGGCGCCCGGTGGGCGCCCCCTCTACTCCACCTCGACCAGCTTCAGGCGCACGTCGCGCTCGGCGAGGTCGTCCACGGCCGAGCGCGGGAGCCGGTCGTCGGTGATGATCAGGTCGAACTCCTCCAGGCTGGCCACCCTGAAGGTGCCGAACTTGCCGTACTTGGTGCTGTCGACCGTGAGCACGCTCTTGGAGGCGATCCGCAGCAGCGCCTGCTTGGCGACCACCTTGGCCTCGGAGGGCGTGGTCGAGCCGCGCTCGGCGTCCCAGGAGCTGCTGGCGATGAAGGCCAGGTCGACGTTCACCTGGCGCAGGAAGTCGGCGGTGAAGCGCCCGACCGAGGAGTGGTCGGAGTGCGAGACCACCCCGCCGGTGTGGATCAGCTCGATCCCCGGGTACTCCATCAGGTGGCCCACGACGTTGAAGTCGCTGGTGATGACGGTCAGGCCGACCTTGTCGGTGAGCAGGGGGACCATCTGCAGCGTGGTCGTGCCCGCGTCCAGGTAGATGGTGAAGTTCTCCCGGACCAGGTCGGCCGCCGCGCGCGCTATGGCCCGCTTGGCGGGTACCTCCAGCTGGGCCTTGGCCAGGTAGGAGGGCTCGCTCTTGAGCCGCGCCGCGAGCCGCACCCCCCCGGTGACCGACAGCACCTTGCCGTCGTTCTCCAGCGCCTGGATGTCACGCCGGACCGTCATGTGGGACACGGACAGCATCGACGTGAGCTCGTTGATGCTCAGCACGTGGCGCTCCTGAAGGAGCTTGAGGATGTGCTCTCGTCTCTGGTCCGGAATCATCGTTCGCCTCACACTCCAGGGACGGTCATGGGGCACCGTGCGGTCACGACGCCGTGTAACAAAGTTTCCCAGCTCGCCGCACCCCGTCGGCGTCCCCGACGACGTGAGTCCGCTCGCAATCGCGACGCCACGTAACGGCGGCACCGGGCCGCGCGGGGCGCCGCACGCCCGTCCGCGCCCGCCCCCGGCGGGCGTTTTTCCTGTTTGCACCACGTAAAGCGGAAGTCTTTGCCACCCTTGACCACATGACGTTGTCCATCGCACTGCGCGGAGACACCGCACGCTTCCCGGGAAACACCCTCCCGGCCCTGCGTTCAGCCTCGCGTGCCGGGGCCGACCTGGTCAAGATCGACGTCCACCTCACCTCCGACGGCTATCCCGTCCTGGTGGACGAACGACTCATGGCCCTTCCCGGTTCCCCGCCCCGCCCCGTGGGGGAGCTGACCCTGGCCGAGATCGCCGCCGCCCGCGACGACGTGGAGCACCGCGTGCCCACCCTGATGGAGGTGCTCGCCGAGTACACCGGCGACGCTCCCCCTCCCCTGCTCGTGGACGCCGGCACGCCCGAGGCGGCGCTGGCGGCGGACAGCCTGCTGCGGGCGCGCGGGTTCGGCGACCAGGTGCTCTTCACCGGTTCCACCGAGACCCTCGACGCCCTGCGGGGCTGCAGCTCCGAGGCCCGGCTGATGCTGGCCTGGGACAAGCCGGGGCCGCCGCCCGAGGACGTGGTGCGGACCCTGCGTCCGACCTTCCTCGGCATGCACTACACGCTGCTGACCCGGGACCTGGTCTCGGAGACACACCTGCGCGGCCACCTCGTCACGGCGTGGACGGTGAACGACTTCCCCGAGATGGCGCGCGTGGTGGGCATGGGCGTGGACGCGCTCGCCACCGAGCGGATCGAGGACCTGGTGTCGCTGACCAGCAGCCGTGAGCGGCGGGCACCGGCCGCCGGTCCGGTCTGAGAGCGGGGGTCGCGGAACCGATCCGCCGAAGACCGCACGCCCTCCCCCTCTCCGGGGGCGTACTCCGAGCGATGAGACACCACATGACGGCCGACACATCCCCTCACGCGCTCCGCACCACGGCCCCCGTCCTGGACTGCGCGGCGCACCTGTTCGCCCAGCACGGCTCACAAGGCCTGGCGATGTCCGAACTGACCTCCCGGATCTCGGCCGAGACCGGGACCGCCCCCGCCGCGCTCAGACGCGCCTTCCCCACCCGGTTGGACCTGGCCTACGCCGTGGTGCTGCGCTCCACCCGGGAGCGGGTGCACGGGCAGCTGGCCGCGGACCGGCCGGACCGACCCGCGACAGAACGCATGTCGACGCTGGTCAGGCGGCACGTGGAGACCGGCTGGCGGCACCGCGCGGCGACCGCGCTGGGGCACGAGCTGCTGCCGGTGCTGCGCGCCATCCACCCGGCCCGCCACCGCGAGATCACCTCCCTGACCCGGGCGTACCGCGAGCACGTGCGCGGCATCATCCTGGACGGCGTGACCCGCGGGGACTTCGGGGTGCGCGAGCCGGGGCGGGTCGCCGACGACGTGCTGGAGACCTTCGACTCCCTGCTGCACTGGTACGACCCCGGGGCCGGGCTGAGCCTGGACGACCTCGGCGCCGTCTACGTCGACCTCGTGATCCACCACCACCTGGGGTGCCCGCGCTGACCGGACGGCCTGGGCGGGCCACGCGCTCCCGCGGCCGGCGCTAGCCGCCGACGAGCTGGTAGAGGTCCACGGACTCGGCCAGCGCGCGCAGTCCGGCGTCCCCCGGGTGGAGGTGGTCGCCCGAGTCGTAGGCGGGCAGCATGCGGCTGGGTTCCTGCGGGTCGCGCAGAACCGCGTCGAAGTCCCATACGCCGTCGAAGGGCGACAGGGGATCGTTCGCCCGCGCCCGCAGGTGGTCGTTGACCTGCTGGCGGGCCCGGTCGACCTCCTCGGTGCAGCGCGCCTCGCCCCCGCAGGGGCCGAGCGTGGCCACGAACACCCGCATGCCGTTCTCGCGGGCCAGCCCCGTGATCTCCTCGATCCCGGCGATCACCGACTCGGGCGGGGTGCTCCAGCGCAGGTCGTTGATCCCGGCGAAGACGACCAGGGTGTTCACCCCGCTCTGGGCCAGCACGTCCCGGTGCACCCGGTGGGTCAGCGCCACCCCGGTGGGGTTGGTGGAGACGCCCTCACCCGGGTAGCCGTCCCGGATCACGTGGTTCCCGGCCACGCCGAGGTTGAGCACGCCCGGGTTGGGCAGCCCCGGCCGCTCGGACAGGCGGGCGCTGAGCACGTCGGGCCAGCGGGCGTGGGCGTCGGGGGTGGAGCGGATCCCGTCGGTGATGGAGTCGCCGAAGGCGGCGATCGCGCCCGGCCCCCCGGAGACCTCCACCGCGGTGAGGAAGGGCCACTGCGCGACCCGGCCGGTGAACGGCTCCCCCGTGGTGTCCAGGGTCAGGTCGCCGCTTCCGGGCGCGCTGGTGTAGTTGGTGTCCACCGAGGCGTAGTGCACCGGCGCGGTGGTCACCCGTTCGGGCAGGTGGATGCTGACCAGCACGTCGGTCTGCGGCGGCAGGAGCATCTCGACGGGGTCGCTGAACACCTGTCCCCCAGCCGGGATGACGGTGTCGGAGCGCCCCTCGAAGGTGAGCGGGACCGCGGCGCCGCGGGAGGCCGCGCCGCTTCCGCGCAGCGCGACGGAGGCCGCGCCCACGGTGACGGGGGCGGCCGCGAAGGTGTTGTCCAGGCGGATGCGGACCGTGTGGCCGCCGGTGGTCGTGCGCACCGACAGCCGCAGGGTCTGGTCCCGCCAGGGCCCGACCTCCATGTAGCCGGAGGTGGCGCGCGCCCAGGTGCCCGTCCACTCCGTCTCCGCGGCGCGCCCGCCCACGGAGAACACGTGGATGCGGCCCGCCTCGTCGGCGGTCTCGGGCAGCACCACGTGGGAGATCTCACGGGCGGGGTCGACCGTGACGCCGCGCGCGTACAGGCGCGCCGCGCCGAGGGTGGGACTGGGGCCGGCGTGCCGCGCGGAGTTGGCGTAGGGCAGGGTGAGCGCGGCCTCGCTCGCGGGTCCGGCGGTCCAGTGCGGCACGGACAGGGTGAACTCCTGCTCCCGGCCGTCGGCGTAGACCACGCGGCCGGTTCCGGTGACCTCGGCCTCGATGCCGTCGGTGCGGGTCGCGGTGGCCAGGAAGGTGAGCGACCGGTAGTGCTCGTCCGCGAGCCGCAGGAACTGGCCGTCCGAGACCAGGTGGTCGGGGCGGCCGGGAGCGTAGTCGGGCAGTTCCATGGGCGTGCCGAGCAGGACCACCTCGCGGCCGGGCGTCCACCCGGCGGCGGCCAGCGCCTGGGAGGACAGGCTGTTCCCGGAGCCGTCGAGGTCGACGGTGGCGACGGAGGTGTCCCGGGAGACGCCGATCCGGTCGACGAGACCGCTGAAGGGGACCGCGTTCACCGCGGGGACGGCCTGCTCCCTGGACTCGGAGGGCCCGGTGCCGTCGTCCCGGGAGACGGCGGTGTTGACCACGACCACGAGGAGCACCGCCACGGCCGCCGCGGCCAGGGCGTACAGCAGACGGGGATGGAGGCCCACCCCGTGCCGGTGGGTTCCGCGCAGCCGTGTGCCGTCCGCTCCCAACGCTCGCCTCTCCCCCCGCATGCATCTGTCCACCGACTGTCGGACGCCGCCGGGCGCGCCGTGGTTGTTGAGACGTGGACCACCGCGCCCCTCGGAGCGGCCGCCAGTGTAAACGAGCGGCCACCGCCGGGCGCGGAGGTTCCGGGATGTACTGGACGGCGGGTCGTATGGCCTGCGACCTGCACGGAACGGGAAAACGCGCAGGAGCTTCGGATTCGGGCAGGAGTGCCGCCATATTCGTCCGATGTCAGCCCGGGAAATCGGACGTCCGTTATTCGGATACCGCAGTGAGGACTTCCCCGGAGGGAAGGAACATACCAAAGGCCCTATAAGTAGACAAAACACAAACGAAGAACGGACGCCGCGCCCCTGGGCCCGTGGCGCCGCCGACCCGGCCCGCACCCGCAAGGCGGCGGGTCACGGGGGGCTGTGCGGGGACGGCGGGGCACGTGGCGCGCGTGTCCGGCGCCTTTGGCGGGAACGGACGGCCGCCGCGCCGCGGAACGGCGCCGCCGGCCGGGCGGCAGCCGGGTTCGAGGGCTTCTGAAACTTCAACGTGTATTCCCCGTGGCCGACCGGACGGGGCCGTAGAAGCCCGTAGCCAACCGTAGGGAAAGCGATAGCGCCTCCTGCCTGTATGCACAGGTGGGAGGCGCTTTTTTCGTGTTCGGAGAGGGTAGGCCGGGCAGGACTCGAACCCGCGACCCAGGGATTATGAGTCCCCTGCTCTAACCAACTGAGCTACCGGCCCGCCGTGATCGGCAAACGCCATCCTAACAGGGTGGGTCCGACGTTTCCCCGCCCTAAATCCGTTAACGGACAGGACCTCCCGGCCGCCCGCCCGGGACGGCGCGGGGACACGTAGCGCGCACCTGGGTCACGGCACGCGGGAGCGCGCGGTCTAGGGTGGTGAGGTGCGGCGCGAGCCTGGACGGCCCCCAGCGCCCGGTACCGAAGCCGCGTCGAACCCGTTGTGAGCATCGCGGGTCGCGAAACGTCGTCAGGGAGAGTTCACGTCATGTCCAAAGCACCCGTCAACGTCACCGTCACCGGCGCCGCCGGCCAGATCGGCTACGCGCTGCTGTTCCGGATCGCCTCCGGCCAGCTGCTCGGCGCCGACACCCCGGTGAAGCTGCGCCTGCTGGAGATCCCGCAGGCCGTCAAGGCCGCCGAGGGCACGGCGATGGAGCTGGACGACTGCGCCTTCCCGCTGCTCCAGGGCATCGACATCTTCGACGACGCCACCCAGGCCTTCCAGGGCGCCAACGTCGCCCTGCTGGTCGGCGCCCGCCCGCGCGGCAAGGGCATGGAGCGCGGCGACCTGCTGGAGGCCAACGGCGGCATCTTCAAGCCCCAGGGCGAGGCGATCAACGCCGGTGCGGCCGACGACATCCGCGTGCTGGTGGTGGGCAACCCCGCCAACACCAACGCCCTCATCGCGCAGAGCCACGCCCCCGACGTCCCGGCCGAGCGCTTCACCGCGATGACCCGCCTGGACCACAACCGCGCGCTCACCCAGCTCGCCAAGAAGCTCGACGTGTCGATCAACGACATCAAGAAGCTCACCATCTGGGGCAACCACTCCGCCACCCAGTACCCGGACGTGTTCCACGCCGAGGTCAACGGCGCCAACGCGGCCAAGGCCGTCGGCGACCAGGCCTGGCTGGAGAACGACTTCATCCCGACCGTCGCCAAGCGCGGCGCCGCGATCATCGAGGCCCGGGGCGCCTCCTCGGCGGCCTCCGCCGCCAACGCCGCCGTCGACCACGTGTACGACTGGGTCAACGGCACCCCCGAGGGCGACTGGACCTCCGCGGCCATCCCCTCCGACGGCTCCTACGGCGTGCCCGAGGGCATCATCTCCTCCTTCCCCGTCGTCTCGCGCGGCGGCAGGTGGGAGATCGTGCAGGGCCTGGAGATCGACGACTTCTCCCGCGCACGCATCGACGCCTCCGTCAAGGAGCTGGTCGAGGAGCGCGACACCGTCAAGCAGCTCGGCCTGGTCTGACCGCCGAGACGCGCACCGCGAGACCGGTGACACGACGGGCGCACCCCGCGCGGGGTGCGCCCGTCGCCGTCGCGGGGCCCCGGACGTCGCGCGCCGCGGCCAGCGTCCCGAAGGGGGCCGGGAAGCAGGCAGTATAGAGACTGTGAGTCTCATCGATGTGCTTCCGGCCGAACCAGAACCCGACTCCCTCTTCGAGGCGTTCGCTTTGTGGGCCGAGGAGCGGGGCCTCACCCTCTACCCGCACCAGGAGGAGGCCCTCATCGAGGTCGTCTCCGGGTCCAACGTCATCCTCAACACCCCCACCGGCTCGGGCAAGAGCATGGTGGCCACCGGCGCGCTCTTCGCCGCGCTGGCCCGCGACGAGTGCGCGTTCTACACCGCGCCCATCAAGGCGCTGGTGTCGGAGAAGTTCTTCGACCTGTGCAAGATCTTCGGCACCGACAACGTCGGCATGATGACCGGCGACGCCAGCGTCAACGCCGACGCGCCCATCGTGTGCTGCACGGCGGAGGTCCTGGCCCAGATCGCCCTGGCCGAGGGCGCGAACGCCGACATCAACACGGTCGTCATGGACGAGTTCCACTTCTACGCCGAGCCCGACCGCGGGTGGGCGTGGCAGGTGCCGCTGCTGGAGATGCCGCAGGCGCAGTTCCTGCTGATGTCGGCCACCCTGGGCGACGTCAGCCGCTTCGAGGAGGACCTGGAGAAGCGCACCGGGCGCTCCACCGCCGTGGTGTCCTCGGCCGAGCGCCCCGTCCCCCTCTACTACGACTACCGGGTCACCCCGCTGCACGAGACGCTGGAGGAGCTGCTCGGCAGCGGCAACGCCCCCGTGTACATCGTGCACTTCACCCAGGCGCAGGCGGTCGAGCGCGCGCAGTCGCTGACCAGCATCAACATGTGCACCAAGGAGGAGAAGGCGGCGATCGCCGCGGAGATCGGCAACTTCCGCTTCACCACCAAGTTCGGCCGCAACCTGTCCCGCTACGTGCGGCACGGCATCGGCGTGCACCACGCGGGCATGCTGCCCAAGTACCGGCGCCTGGTCGAGCGCCTGGCGCAGTCGGGGCTGCTCAAGGTCATCTGCGGCACCGACACCCTCGGCGTGGGCGTGAACGTGCCCATCCGCACGGTGCTGTTCACCGCGCTGAGCAAGTACGACGGGGTGCGCGTGCGCCGCCTGCGCGCCCGCGAGTTCCACCAGATCGCCGGGCGCGCGGGCCGGGCCGGGTTCGACACCGTGGGCAACGTGGTGGCCCAGGCCCCCGAGCACGTCATCGAGAACGAGAAGGCGCTCGCCAAGGTCGGCGACGACGCCAAGAAGCGGCGCAAGGTGGTGCGCAAGAAGGCCCCGGAGGGGTTCGTCTCCTGGGACGAGGCCACCTTCACCAAGCTGATCGAGTCCGACCCCGAGCCCCTGACCTCGCGGTTCAGGGTCAGCAACGCCATGCTGCTGAGCGTGATCGCCCGCCCCGGCGACTGCTTCCCGGCCATGAAGCACCTGCTCACCGAGAACCACGACGACCGCCCCAGGCAGCGCCGCCACATCAGCGAGGCCATCGCCATCTACCGGTCGCTGCTGGACGGCGGGATCGTGGAGGCGCTCCCCGAGCCCGACGCGCAGGGGCGCACCGCGCGGCTGACCGTGGACCTCCAGGCCGACTTCGCGCTCAACCAGCCGCTGTCCACGTTCGCGCTGGCCGCGCTGGACCTGCTGGACAAGGAGTCGCCCACGTACCCGCTGGACGTGCTCAGCGTGGTGGAGTCCACCCTGGACGACCCGCGGCAGATCCTGGGCGCCCAGCTCAACAAGGCGCGCGGCGAGGCCGTCCAGCAGATGAAGATGGACGGCATCGAGTACGACGAGCGCATGGAGCGGCTGGAGGAGGTCGACTACCCCAAGCCGCTGGAGGAGCTGCTCAGCCACGCCTACGAGGTGTACCGGCGCGGCCACCCGTGGGTGGGCGACCACCCGCTCCGGCCCAAGACGGTGGCCCGGGACATGTACGAGCGGGCGATGACCTTCACCGAGTACGTGGGCTTCTACGAACTGGCCCGCTCGGAGGGGCTCGTGCTGCGCTACCTGGCCAGCGCGTACAAGGCGCTCAACCAGACGGTGCCCGACGACGCCAAGACCGAGGAGCTGCGCGACCTCATCGAGTGGCTGGGCGAGCTGGTCCGCCAGGTGGACTCCAGCCTGCTGGACGAGTGGGAGCAGCTGACCAACCCCGAGGCGGAGGTGCCGGAGGACGCGGCCGCCGCCGAGGAGAAGGTGCGGCCCGTCACCACCAACGAGCGGGCGTTCCGGGTGCTGGTGCGCAACGAGATGTTCCGCCGCGTGGAGCTGGCCGCCCTGCGCCGCCACGACGAACTGGGGCGGCTGGACGAGGACGGGGAGTGGGACGCCGAGGCCTGGGAGGAGGCCCTGGACGCCTACTTCGAGGAGCACGACGCGATCGGGACCGGGCCGGACGCGCGCGGCCCGGCGATGCTGCTCATCGAGCGGGAGCCGGAGCTGTGGCGGGTCCGCCAGATCTTCGCCGACCCGGCGGGCGACCACGACTGGGGCATCAGCGCCGAGGTGGACCTGGCCGCGTCCGACGCCGAGGGGCGCGCGGTGGTGCACGTGGCGGACGTGGACCGGCTGTAGGGGCGGACGGTCCTCGGGGAAGGGCCGTTTTCGGGCACGCCCATGCCGTCTCCGGGGATGGGCCCCCTGTACCAAGGGAACACCCCCGGACCCGGGCCGCGCCACAGCCGGATCCGGCCTGTGGACAACCCGGGTCGGGCCGCCTCCGGCGGGTAGAAAGGACGGCACAGGGTCCGGCGCCGCCGGACCCGCTCCCCTGCCCGCCGACCCCTCCCGTCCCAGCGGTCGTGCGGACCTTCACACACAGGAGGTTCGACCATGCCCCTCCCCCTCATCGCCTGGGCCGTCGCCGCGGGAGGCGCCGCGGCCGCCGCCTACGTCGCCCGCCGGATGTCCAGGGACGAGGAGTTCGCCGGAAGGGTCCGCGATGTCGCCGGTTCCCTCGCCAGGTCGGTGTCGGCCAGCGACGAACTCGACAGGCTCCTGGAGATGGAGGAGCCCGTCGCCATGCGCCACCTCGACGCCAGGGCGCCCCGGATGAGCGCCCAGCAGTGGGACGACTTCTCCGGAGCGGTGCACGCCCGCGTCACCAACCCCTACGAGGACGAGGAGACCAAGGCCCGGACGCGCCGCCTGTACTCCTACGCGGGCAAGCTCAGATGACGCGGCCGCCCTCCACCGGGCTCCCGCTCAGCCCAGCAGGTGGGCGTTGACCTCGCGCACGCCGTCGGCCAGGTCGGGCCGCTCCACGACCGTCCGGCCCGCCGCGCGCAGGCGCTCGGCGCCGTCGCAGTCCACGAACACGGAGGGCTCCCGCCAGGCGAACACCACGCGCGCGACGGGCGTGGCCAGGATCAGCGCCGAGCAGGACAGCGGCCGGGAGGCACGGGAGCTGCACGGTTCCAGGGACGAGTACAGGGTGGCTCCGGCCAGCCTGGGGTCGTCGGCGTCCACCTCCCGCAGGGCCGCCTCCTCGGCGTGGTCGTGCGGGTCGTCGCGGCGCGAGTAGCCCTCGCCCAGGACGGTGCCGTCGGCGGCGACCACGGCGCAGCCCACCGAGAACGCCGTGTCCGAGGGCGGACAGGAGCGGGACAGCTCGACGGTGCGGCGCAGCCACCGGGCGTCGGACTCCCCCTCGGCGGGGGGCGGACCGGCGCTCACGCGCGCGCTCCCCGGTCCAGCCGGTAGCGCAGGACCGCCACGTCGCCCAGCGCCCTGGCCTCCACCAGCCGCATCGGCGCGTCGGGGGTCTGCGGGAAGGCGCCGGGCACGACGAAGCGCGGGGCGTCCTCCTGCCCCACCAGGAAGGGGGCCACCGCCAACCGGAGCTCGTCGACCAGCCCCGAGGTGAGGAAGAGCGTGTGGATGTGCCCGCCGCCCTCGACCAGCAGGCGGCCGACGCCCCGGTCGGCCAGGTCGGCCAGCACGGCCCGGACGGTGGGCGGGTCCCCGGCGTCCACGACCTCGGCGGGCGGGTCCGCGGCGGGCCGGTCGGCCAGCGCGCGCCGGGCGGTGTCCACGCCCGCCCCGCCGGTGTAGACGACGGCTCCCGCGTCCCCGGTGGAGAAGAAGCGGGCCGCGGGGTCGAACTCGCCGCTGCGGGTGACCAGGGCCTTGAGCAGGTGCGCGGTGCGCCCGCGCTCCCGGCGGCGTTCGCGCAGCAGCGGGGAGCGCACCAACAGCCCGGGGTTGTCGGCGCGCAGGGTGCCCGCGCCGACGAGGATGGCGTCGCACTCCGCCCGTAGTTCGTCGATCTCGGCGAAGTCGGCCTCGTTGGACAGGCGCAGCCGCTCGGGCCCGGTGTCGTCGATGCGTCCGTCGACCGACATGGCGCAGCTGAGGATGGTGTACGGGCGGTCCATGGCCCCAGGCTAGGCCACGGCGCGGAGCCGGGCGGTCCGCGCTCGGGGAGCGCCCGCGTCCGCGGGAGCCCGCGACCGGAAGGGTCGGCGGTCGGGAGGGCCGGCGTCCCAACGGCGTTCCGGTGTTTTCGGCCCGCCGCTCCACCGTTCACCGGTCGCGCCGCATTCCTGGGCACGGCAAGGAATTCCCGCAGGTGGCGACTGCGTGCGCGGAATTTCCCTCCGATATGCGCGGGGAACGCTTTTCTCCGTTCCCGCACGGCGGAGGAGCCCGCGCTCACGCTCCGGGGACGGGACACAACCACCCGTACCCACACGTCTCCACTGTCACACACGCGCACTCACGAAACCCGGGAAGCCCGTAGCCACGGGCTTACGGGTTCCGAGTCCTCACCCTGATTCCTCCCATAATGGACATTAGGTATATAACTCCTAGCCCACCCAGGACCACCCTTCGCCACACCCCGCAGTACTTCCCGGGCATCGCGAACACCGATTTTTATGACCGGAGTCTGTGACTCGGTTAACAACACCTCTCACGCGGAATACAATCCAGTGGTCGACCACTCTTCCCACCTCAGACAAGAGGACGGCGATGTCTCGATTCACCTCCCCCCCTTTCCTGAGGCAGGCGGGGGGCAAACACGTCCGCGCCCACCCACCGCCCGCCGTTGACCTGACCCGGCCCAGCGTGGCCCGGCTGCACTCCTTCCACCTCAAGGGCAAGGACCACTTCGAGGCGGACCGGGACCTGGCCGGCCGCGCCGAGCGGGCCGCGCCCGGGTTCCAGGACCTCGTGCTGGGCGAGAGGGCCTTCCTCCAGCGCGCCGTCCGCCACCTGTGCGCGGACCTGGGCATCCGGCAGTTCATCCAGTTCGGCGCGGGACTGCCCGCACCGGGCGACCCGCACGAGATCGCGCACGAGAGCGACCCCCGCGCGCGCGTCGTCTACGCCACCGACGACCCTGTGGTCCTGACCCACCACCTCGCCCTGCTCCGCGACCGGCGCACCACCACCGCGGTGCGCGCCTCGCTCACCCGCCCGGACAGGCTCCTGGACAGCTCCGAGACCCGGAGCTTCCTCGACCTGGACGAGCCCGTCGGCCTGCTGCTCGCCGGTGCCGTCACGCACACCTCCGACGCCGACCACCCGGCCGAGCACATAGCCGCCCTGCGCGACGCCCTGGCTCCCGGCAGCCACATGGTCCTCAGCCACTACTGCCGTCCCGACTCCGCCGTCTTCCCCAAGGACGCGGCGCGGGCCGAGCAGCTGGAGCAGGTGTTCGCCGAACGCCTGCGGTCCGGCCGCTGGCGCTCGCGGCGGGCCATCCTCGACTTCTTCGAGGGCTGGCGCGTCGCCGAACCCGGCGTGATCGAGGTCCAGCGGTGGCGCACGCTGCCCGTGGCCCCGCCGGTGCCCGGCTGCTACCAGATGCCCCAGCGCAACCGCCGACTGCTCATCGGCGGCGTCGCCGGAATCTGAGGCGTTACCTCCGCCCCGCGTCGCAGCCGCCCGGACCGGCAGCGGGCGAGGTCCGCCACCGCGCACACCGGGCCGCTCAGCCCAGTGGCCCCGACACCGAGCGGTCCCGTGTCCCGACCACGGGAACCCTCGGAGTACTCCAGCGGCCCCGAACCGCTGGCGCGGACGGTGGATGTCCGGCGGGGCGTCCCGGCCGCCCCGGCACCGACGGATGGCGCCCCAGAACACGGGCGCGGACCCGGTGCCGCTCTCCTCGCCGATGACCGGGCGCGTGCCGCCCCCGAGCCACTGCCCTCCGAGCGCGGTCCCGCCCAACGGGCCATGCCGCCGTCCCGGCCGACCGGGAAGCCGGTCGGACCGGGCCCGGTGCCCACACGCGCCGTCACCGCCGAACGCCCCGGTGTACCGGGGATCCGGCGTCCACGCGCGTGCCGTCCCCCTGCTCCCCGTCGGCACCTGCCGACCGGGACCCGGCACACGTCCCGTCCGCCGCGGAGCCCGCCCCGGCGGGCCGGAGCGCGCCGGGGGCCTCGCCCGTCCCGTGCAGGAACGCCTCGATGCTCTGTCGCAGCGGGGCCCGCCATTCGGGCCTGGCGGCGCAGTGGGTGCCGTCCTGGACGTCGGCCCAGTAGCTGATGTTGTCCTGGGCGCCGAGCGCCTGGTACACCTGCGCTCCGCCCAGGGCCGCCACACTCCCGGAGCGGGCACCCAGCCAGTCGATGTGGGGGTTGTCCATGACGAACAGCCCGCGCGGCGCGATCATGCCCAGGATCTGGTGTGTGTCCACCGGCAGCGTGCTCGGTCGCCCGTGTGGGAGCCGAAGGCGTCCCCCAGCCACGGCTGCTCGCCGTAGGCGCTGCTCAGGGGCCGGGCTCCGCTCTCCCGGGCGACCGCGCGGAAGGCGGGGACACCGCCGGTGCCCGACTCGATCGGCATGGTCAGGTCGATGCGCTGGTCGAACGCGCCCGCCGCGAGGGCGCCCTTGCCGTAGCGCGAGCACCCGGTGACACCGGTCGCGTCCGCCCGGAGGACGCCGCCGCCCGACTGCTCGACGACGTCGATGACGCGGCTGGCGCCCCAGGCCCAGGCCATGAGCAGCCCCGTACCGCTGGATGAGCCGTAGATGTCGTAGAACGCGCCCCGCTTGTCGCCCCGCGAGGTGCCCTCGGCCCCGACCGCGAAGGGGTCGTAGCTGATGACGGCGGCACCCGCAGCGTTGATGGCGGCCGTGGCCGCCCCGAACCCGCCGTAGACGATGACGGCCGGGAAGGGGCCCGAACGGCTCGGCAGGTCCACCGACGCCGAGAAGCTGGTGCTGCGTCCCCGGTCCGTCACGTTCACGGTGATGCCGGACGAGGCGACCGCGCCCGTGACGCTGTCGGGCGACGCGGGTCTGTCCCCGTAGACGGAGCGCTCCGCCAGTTCGTGGATCTCCGCCCGGCGGCACTCCCACTCCTCCAGGGTGGAGACGCGGGTGCCGCCCAGGCTGGTGAAGGGGTCGGGAAGCAGGGGGTCGGCGGCCGGGTGGCCGGGGTCGGGCACCGCGCAGTCGGCGCCGTTGTGCTCGGCGGCGGGAGCGGCCCGCGGACTTACGGTGGAGGCGGGGGTCTCGGGCCGGAACCGGTGGTGCGAGGCTCCATGGCAGGAAGGTTTTTCGGCTTTTTCCAGTGGAGTAACGGAAGTCTTCCGGAATACCCTCGGAAGCCAGGCGCGCGGGCGCGGACGCGTGAGATGGCAGGGGTGCCTGGGATTCGGGGAATCGCAGTGCCTTCTGTGGACACCGGTACTTTCTGTGCGCCCGAAGGCCGGGCACAAAAAAGGACAGGGCCCCTCCCGTGTGGGGGAAGGACCCTGTCCCGCCGCTCCCGCGATTGGACTCGAACCAATAACCTGCCGGTTAACAGCCGGCTGCTCTGCCGATTGAGCTACGCGGGATCGCGCTGGTCCCCGAACCCCGGGGGCTCGGCGACGTCCCCTAGCCTAGCGCCTTCCGAAGGGTGCTCGCGACGTGTTTCCGCCCCTGCGCACCGGCTCCGTTCACCCGCCCGACCACCCGAAAGACCGAGGGCCCGCCGGATGCTTCCGACGGGCCCTCCGGGCGCTCCCGCGATTGGACTCGAACCAATAACCTGCCGGTTAACAGCCGGCTGCTCTGCCGATTGAGCTACGCGGGATGGCGTGCGCCCCGCGGCGGGGCCGCGGCGACACATCAAGCGTAGCGTCCCCGCGGAGTGCTCGTGACCGGTGTCGGCATGTGTGGCGGGGTCGCGACGGGGTAACGTCGAGCACGGATCACGCCGATCGTCTCCAAAGGGTGAAGAGGTAGACCATGCGTTACCGGATCACGTTCGCCGCCGGACTCGCCATCGGTTACGTCCTGGGAGCACGGGCGGGCAGGGCCCGCTACGAGCAGCTCGCGCGCACCGCGCGCAAGGTGGCCGACAGCCCGGTCGTCCAGGAGGTCGCCGGCCTGGTCGGCGCCCAGGTCAGCAACGCGGGCCGCACCGTCTACGACAAGGCCGTGGACAAGATGCCGGTCACGTCCGTGCGCGACTTCCTCGCGCGGCCCACCGACGAGGAGATCGAACTCGTCGAGTGGGAGAGCCACAGGTCCAACGGCACCCAGCCTCCGGAGGAGAACGGCTCCCCCGGCAACGGCGGGAACCGCTAGTGGCCCTGTTCTCCCGGCGCGTACCCGCCGCGCTGCGCGCCCGGCTGGAGCGGGGCGAGCGCGTGCTGGCCCACGCGCCCGTCGTCTCTCCGGCCGGGGAGGCGGCGCCCGTCCTGGCCGCCACCACCCGGGCCCTGCACCTGCCCGACGGGCGCGCGGTGCCCTGGCAGGACATCGACCAGGCCAGTTGGAGCCCCGACGCCTTCACCTTCATGGAGGAGGGCGCGGGCGAGCACACGGTGCGGCTGCGCTCGGACCCGGACGCGGACGGCGTGGACTACCGCCGCCTGGCCGAGACCGTCTCCGAGCGGGTCACCGCGACCATCCTGGTCAACCGCTTCGTGCCCTTCCCCGATCCGGACTCCTCCACGGGCTTTCGCCTGGTGGCGCGGCGGCCGCCCGGCGGCGCCGACGTGGCCTGGCGCATCCATCTGGGCGAGGGGGTGGACCAGGGGGACCCCCGCCTGCCCGACGCCGTCTCCCGTTCCCTGGACGCCCTCCACGACCAGATGGGCGTGTGAGCCGCGTCCGAGGGCCCCTCGCCGCCCGGCCGGTGCCGGGCGGCGGGACGGCCCCGTCCGCCCGGCGCCGGGTGACCGGAACCGGTCAGCAGACGTCGAAGACGTAGTCCCCGTGCTCGGGGCCGACCAGGTCCAGGTCGCGCAGGATCATCCGGGAGGGCGCGCCCGGAGCCGCGCAGGCCTCCTCGAAGGTCATCCCCGCCTCCTCCAGCGCGTGGGGGTACTCCACCGCCAGGACGGCGTCGCCGTAGACGCCGGTGTAGGCCTCGCACTCGTTCCACACCGCGCACTCCTCGGTCACGGCGAAGTCGAAGCCGACCTCCTCCCTGCCGCGCTCGGTGTCCTCGGCGGCGTTCTTCTGGCCCGCGGCCATGCCGTGTCCGTGGGTGAGTTCGACCAGTTCGGCGGCCAGCGCGAGGTTGTCGTCGATCGTGAGCAGGCCCTGGGAGCGCAGGTTGGAGTCGAGGTTGTCGAACTCGACCGCGTCGAAGCCCTTGTCCGCGCAGTCGGCGATGGTCTCGCCGAGGACGGCGGCGATGCCGGAGCGCTTGTCCTCGGTGGAGGTGTCCAGGAGGCGCTCGTCGTCCCAGTCCTCGTCGATGACGGGCTCGCCCGAGGCGTCGCGCAGGATCAGGTCCGGGTGCTCCTCCAGCCACCACTCCAGGTCGCCGGGCTGGGTCTGGAAGCCGTTGACGTAGCAGACGGAGTACATCCCCTCCGCCGGCTCGGAGGTGGAGTCGCGCACCACCGTGCCCACGCCCGGGGGCGGGGTGTAGGAGGCGCCGAGCTGGTAGTCCAACGCCCCCTCGGGGAAGCCCTCGAAGGCGGCCGCCTCGGCGGCGGTGTCGGCGGTGCCCGCGGTGGAGGAGGTGGACGAGGCGAGTTCGCCTCCGCCCTGGCTCGCGCAGCCCGCGGCCAGGAGCGCCGTCAGTCCGACGGCCGCGGCCGCGCGGAGTCCGGTGGGTGTGGACATGGAGGAACCCCGTTCTGCGGCGGTGGGGTGTTCCGCCGCCTGGTGGTCGGCGGTCCCGCCGCGCGGGCGGGACGACGCCTACGGTAGGTGCTCGCGCCCGGTCCGCGGGACGCGGAGGGGGTCACGGGCGGGGCCCGCGCCGGAACGCACGGTCACCCTAGCCACGGACGCGGTCCGACGAAAGGCTCAGCCTCCGGGCCACCGGCCGGACGCGTCCCCCGGAGGGCCCGGAACTGCGGGAACCCGCCGGGGGTGTCGGCAGGGTCACACGCCTCCCAGGACACGTCAGGAGTCACACACGGTCGGGTCGCCCGGCCGACTCCCGTGCGTCGCGTTCGGCCAGCCCCCGCGCCAGCACCTCGGCCAGGTGCAGCGCCCGACGGCCCGCCCCCTGTTCGATCTGCGTGCGGCAGCTGTAGCCGTCGGCCAGCACCAGCGTGTCCGGGGAGGCGCCGCGCACGCGGGGCAGCAGCTCGCGTTCGCCGATGGCCGCGGACACCTCGTAGTGGCCCTCGGTGAACCCGAAGTCGCCCGCCAGCCCGCAGCAGCCCGAGTCCAGCACCTCTCCGTCGATCCCCGCGCGGGCGATCAGCTCGCGGTCGGCGTCGAAGCCGATCACCGCGTGCTGGTGGCAGTGCACCTGCGCCAGGGCCGAGGCCGCGATCCGGGGCGGCCGCCAGTCCGGCGCGTACTCGTTGAGGAAGCCCGCGAGGGTGTGCACGGCCGCGGCCACCCGCTCGCTGCGCTCCCCCGGGAGCAGCTCGACCAGGTCGTGGCGGAGCGCGGCGGTGCAGCTGGGCTCCAGGCCCACCACGGGCAGCCCCTCCTCCACCAGCGGCTCCAGCGCCCGCACCGCGCGGCGCATCACCGCGCGGGCGGTGTCCAACTGCCCGGTGGACACCCACGTCAGGCCGCAGCACACCTGCCCCCGGGGCAGCACCACGGTGAACCCGGCGTCCTCCAGCACGCGCACGGCGGCCGCGGGCACGTTCGGGTTGAGGTGGTTGCCGAAGGTGTCCGGCCACAGCACCACCCTCGGTCCGCCGACGCGTGCCCGCCCGCGCGCGGCGCGCCGACGGAAGGCGCGGGTGAAGGTGGTGCGGGCGAACGAGGGCAGGTCGCGCTGGGCGGCCACGCCCGCGACCCTCTTGGCCAGGCGCGACACCCCCGGCAGCCGGGCGGCCCGGTTGGCCTCGGCCGGGGCGAGCGCGGCCAGGCGCGCCCAGAGGGGCAGCCAGCCCATGGAGTAGTGGGCGGCCGGGCGGATCCTGCCCCGGTAGTGCTGGTGCAGGAACTCGGCCTTGTAGGAGGCCATGTCCACGTTGACCGGGCAGTCGCTCAGGCAGCCCTTGCAGGACAGGCACAGGTCCAGGCTCTCGCGCACCTCCTCCGAGCGCCAGCCGTCGGTGATGACGTCGCCGCTGGCCATCTCGAACAGCAGGTGGGCGCGGCCGCGGGTGGAGTGCTTCTCCTCCTGGGTGACCTGGTAGCTGGGGCACATGACGCCCGGTCCCTCCTGGCGGCGGCACTTGCCCACCCCGGAGCAGCGGCGCAGCGCCTTGGCGAGGTCGCCCCCGTCCTCGCGGTAGGCCAGTTCGGCCCGCGAGAGCAGCGGCAGCACCGGGCCGGGACCGGAGGGGCCGGGGACGGCGGCCACCCGGACGTCGGCGTCCAGCGGCAGCGGATCGACGATGACGCCGGGGTTCATGAGGCCGGCGGGGTCCCAGATCCGCTTGAACTCGCCGAAGGCGCGGATGAGGGAGGCCGGGTACATGCGGGCCAGCAGCTCCGAGCGCGCCTGGCCGTCGCCGTGTTCGCCCGACAGGGAGCCGCCGTGCCGGACCACGGTGTCGGCGGCCTCCTCCATGAACTCCCGGTACTCGCGCCGTCCCCGCTCGGTGGTGAGCTCGAAGTCGATGCGCACGTGCAGGCAGCCGTCGCCGAAGTGGCCGTAGACCACGCCGAAGCGGCCGTGGCGCTCCATGAGCGCCTCGAAGTCGCGCAGGTAGTCGCCCAGGTTCTCGGGCGGCACCGCGGCGTCCTCCCAGCCCGACCAGGCCTCGGCCCCCGAGGGCGTGCGCTGCGTGAGCCCGGCGCCCTCCTCCCGGATGCGCCAGAGCGCCTTCTGGTGGGCGGGGTCGGAGACGACGAGGGCGTCACGGGGGCGGGAGGCGCCCGACAGGGCGGCGAGCATGCCCTCCGCGGCGTCGGCGGCGTCCTGGGGGTCCTCCCCGGCGACCTCCACCAGGAGCCAGGCCCCGCCCTCGGGCAGCGGTACGCGCGAGCCGGAGCCGAACCGGTCCAGGGAGGCGACCATGCGGTGGTTGATGCCCTCGACGGTGAGCGGGCCGTGGCCGAGCAGGTCGGGGACGGCGTCGGCGGCCGCGGGGGCGTCGGGGTAGCCGAGGACGGCCAGGGCGCGGGCTGGCGGCGACTCGACCAGGCGCACGGTGGCGCCGAGGACGAACACGCAGGTGCCCTCGGTGCCCACGAGGGCGGCGGCGACGTCGCGGCCCTTCTCCGGCAGCAGGCGGTCCAGGGAGTAGCCGGACACGCGGCGGCGGAAGTCGGGCATCGCGGTGCGCAGCTCGGCGCGGTGGGCGTCCACGAGGCGGGCGAGGGCGGCGTGGATCTGTCCCTCGCGTCCGGGGCGCGCGGCCAGGGCGCGGTGCTCCTCGTCGCCGTCGCTGGAGCCGACGGTGAGCCGGGTCCCGTCGCTGAGCAGCACGTCGAGGGAGACGATGTTGTCGGCGGTGGTGCCCCAGGCGACCGAGTGGGAGCCGCAGGCGTTGTTGCCGACCATGCCGCCCACGGTGCAGCGGCTGTGGGTGGAGGGGTCGGGGGCGAAGGTGAGCCCGTGCTCGGCGGCGGCGCGGCGCAGGTCGTCGAGGATGACACCGGGCTGCACCGTGGCGGTGCGCGCCACGGGGTCGATGTGCTCTATGGCGCGCAGGTGGCGGGAGGTGTCGATGACGACGCCGGTACCGATGGCGTTGCCCGCGATGGAGGTGCCGCCGCCCCGGGGCACGATCGCCACACCGTGCTCGGCGCAGGCGCGGACCGCCGCCACGCAGTCCTCGACGGTCTCGGGGACCACCACGGCCAGCGGGACCCTGCGGTAGTTGGAGGCGTCGGAGGTGTAGAGGGCGCGGGTGCCCGCGTCGAAGGCGACCGTGCCCCGGACACGGCTCTCCAGGTCGCGGCGCAGGGCGGCGACGTCGGTTCGGGCTGTGGTGGTGCTGTGCGGGTCGGCCATGGTGCCAGCGTGGCGGCTTCGGCCGCGGCGCCGCAAGCGTGCCGCGCTGCCCGGCCGCACCGCCCCGCCGCGCCGTCCGGAGCCGGGGGCACGGGGGGCGGGGACCGGGGGCGCGGAACCGGGGCCGGTGACCGGGAACCTGGTCGGGTACGCGGAGCCGGGGCCCGGGGTCGGGGCCGGGTCCGGTGCCCGGGTTCCTCCGGAACCGGTGTCCGCGCCGGACATCCCCGGGGGTCAGCCCCCGAGGGACTCGTCCATGGCGCGCACCAGTTCGCCGCGGGGGTCCATGTCCAGGTTCCACACCATGAGCCCGCCCAGCCCCCGTTCGAGCACGTACTCGCCCTTGAGGCGGATCACCTCGGGGTTGTCGTAGGCCCACCACTCGTCGCCGTCCAGGACCCAGGAGGCGCCCGCCTCCTCGTCCAGGGCGCGGGGGCCCTCGATCTCCTGGAGTTCGGAGAAGGCCATGGTCGGGCCGTCGTAGCGGTCCTCGGCGGACCCCGCGACCGGCTGCCCCGGCCCGGGCTCGGAGGGGTCCTCCAGCCGCCAGCCGCGGCCGAAGGCCGGAACGCCCATCACGAGCCGCTCCGGCGGCGCGCCCAGGTCCACGTAGCGCCGCACGGCCCGGTCGACGCTGTTGGCGTCGGCGTCGGAGGTGTACAGGTTGGAGTGGTAGGCGGTCCGCTCGCTCCACGGGCCGGCGAAGTCGTAGCCCTGCACGGTGGCGAAGTCCAGGTACTCGAAGACCCGCGCGTCGTAGGCCTGGCTGGCCGCGGCCCCTCCGGGCAGCGACGCGGACAGGACGTACTCCTCGCCGGTCTCCCGGGACAGCGCGTCCATCTGGCGGCGGAACTCGGCCGCCAGGAGGGTGAAGTTGGCCGCGTCGTCGGGGTGCTCCACGTTGTCCGGGTGACCCGCTCCCCCGGGCCACTCCCAGTCCAGGTCGATGCCGTCGAAGATCCCGGCCGCCGCCCCGTCGCCGCCCTGCGGCTCGTCCTCGAACACCGGCAGGTCTCCCCGCAGCCACAGGTCCAGGCAGGAGGCCACGAAGGCCTCCCGGGACTCGGGGGTGCGGGCCGCGGTGGAGAAGTGCGTGGACCAGTTCCAGCCGCCCAGGGACAGGCTGGCCCTCAGGTGGGGGTGCCTCTCCTGGAGCTGGCGCAGCTGGTTGAGGCTGCCCGCGAGCTCCTGTTCGTACTCGTCGGCCCGCCCGCTGACGCTCTCGTCGGCGTCGTAGCGCCGCTGGTACAGCTCCCAGGGCTGGTCGTGGGTGCCCGGGATGCGGCACAGGCCCCCGGAGCTGATGTCGCCGAACGCCCACATCAGGCGGGTCAGGTGCTCGGGGGCTCCGCTGTCCTCCAGCTCCTTGACGGTGTAGCCGCGGTTGGCCACGTTCCAGTCGGCGAAGTACCCGAGGCGCTCGGGGTTCCTTCCGGTCGCGGCCACGAAGACCCCCGTGATCAGCACTGCGGCGGCCACGACCGCGCCCAGGACGAGCAGGGGTCGGCGCCGCGGGGGCGACGCGCCGTCCGGCGGGGCTGGCGTGGTTCTCACACCCACGACGTTAGACGCCGAGCGCGTCGGATGCGGCGGGTCGACACCGGTTCGGCCACATCAGGCCGACCGTCCGCCGGACGGGAACCCCGGGGGCGGCCCACGCGTTGGTGGTGACCGCCGACCGTCCGAACGCGGTCCGGCGCCGTCGAACGCCCCGCGCCCCCGCTCAGTCGGTGCGGATGAAGTCGCGCAGGCTCCCGGCCCGCGAGGGGTGGCGGAGCTTGGCCAGGGTCTTGGCCTCGATCTGGCGGATGCGCTCACGGGTCACCCCGAACTCGCGCCCCACCTCCTCCAGCGTGTGCGGGTGGCCGTCGGCCATCCCGAAGCGCAGCCGGATGATGCGCCGCTCGCGGTCGGACAGGCCGCCGAGGATGGCCCCCAGCTGCTCCTGGAGGACGGTGAAGGCCGCCGCCTCGACGGGGGCGACCGCGTCGGAGTCCTCGATGAAGTCGCCGAAGTCGGACTCCTCCTCGCCGATGGGCGACTGGAGCGAGACGGGCTCCCGGGCGATGCGCTGGATCTCCACGACGCGCTGGCCGACGAACCCGGCGGCCGAGGAGATCTCCTCGACGCTGGGTTCGCGGCCGAGCTGCTGGTGCAGCTGGTGCTGGACCCGGACGACCTTGTTGATCGTCTCGACCATGTGCACGGGGATGCGGATCGTGCGCGCCTGGTCGGCGATCGCCCGCGTGATGGCCTGGCGGATCCACCACGTCGCGTAGGTGGAGAACTTGAAGCCCTTGCCGTAGTCGAACTTCTCCACCGCGCGGATCAGGCCGAGGTTGCCCTCCTGGACGAGGTCGAGCAGGAGCAGGCCCCGGCCCATGTACCTCTTGGCGATGGAGACCACCAGGCGCAGGTTGGCCTCGATCAGACTCCTCTTGGCCCGCCGCCCCTCCTCGACCAGGCAGGCCAGCTCCTCGGCGGTGCGCACGCCCTCCACGGGCGCGCAGTGCTGCGCGTAGAGGCCGACCTCGACCGCCTTGGCCAGTTCGACCTCCTGCTCGGCGCTCAGCAGCGGTACCCGGCCGATCTCGCGCAGGTAGAGGCGGACCAGGTCCGACCCGGAGCGCCTGCCGCCGTCGGCGACGGGGCCGGGGTCCTCGGAACCGGTGTCCTCGGGGCCCGCGACCTCCACACCGATCCGGGCGAGGTGGGCGACCGCCTGGTCCAGGTAGTCGGGGGGCGCGTCCAGCCGCTCCAGGGCCGAGGCGACCTCGCCGCGGCTGACCGGCCCCGTGTCGGGGAGCAGCCGGACCACCTGTCGAATGGACGGCGTTTCGTTGGTCACAACTGTTGGAGCCACCCGCCCATTGTGCCCTTTCGGGCACCCTGGAAGGGAGAACTACTATTGTCACCCCGGTGCTACATAGTGCCCCGTCACATCTCCTGGAGAGCGCGTTTTTGCTGTTGGAGCGCCATGAGTTCGGTCAGCAGCCGTTGTTGTTCCTCCACCTGGGGAGTTCCCTCCAGGCGGGACAGTTCCGATCTCAGGTTTGACTCGCGCCGGTTGATGGAATGAGTCTTGACTGTGCCCAGTATTTGCCAGGCGTAATGCTCGTCGAGTTCTCCGTAGAACTCCAGCTGTTCCACCACCAAACGGGTGAGGAAATCACGCTGTGTGTCATTGGGGGCGGCCTCGCGCAGGCCGTTCACCCACGCGGCGGGGTCGTGCGCGGCGGCCACCCCGCCCGCGGCGGTGATGAGCCCCAGCACCGCGCGGTGCTGGGGGACGGTGAAGTCCTCCTCGGTGAACGCGTCGAAGCCCACGGCCAGTGAGGGGAACTGCAGGGCGATCTTGAGCGCCTGGCGCTCGCGCTGCACCGAGGGGTCGCCCAGGTTGTAGGGCGCCTCCTGCGCGTCCGGGGTGGGCACGGGCCGCGCGGGGGCCGTCCGCGGCCCGGGACCGCGGCCCCGGGCGCCGCGCATGTGCTGGTTGACCCGGCGCAGCACGAAGGCCTCGTCCAGGATGCCGATCCAGCGGTCCAGGTTCCTGCCGTAGTCGCGGCGCACGCCCTCGTCGCGGATGCTCGCGACCACCGGGGCGGCGGCGTCCAGGGCGGCCATCCTGCCCTCGGGGGTGGACAGGTCGTAGCTCTCCATGACGTTGCGGATCATGAACTCGTACAGCGGGGCGGCGTCCTTGACGAGGTCGACCACGGCCTGCGGCCCGTGCTGGAGGCGCAGGTCGCAGGGGTCGAGCCCGTCGGGCTGCACGGCGACGAAGGTCTCGGAGGCGAACCCGTGCTCCTCGGCGAAGGCGCGCACGGCCGCCTTCTGGCCCGCCTTGTCGCCGTCGAAGGTGAACACGACCCTGCCGCTCTGTCCTGTGCGGCCCAGCAGCATGCGGCGCAGGATCTTGACGTGGTCCTCGCCGAAGGAGGTGCCGCAGGTGGCCACGGCGGTGTCCTCCCCGGCGAGGTGGCAGGCCATGACGTCGGTGTAGCCCTCGACGATGACCGCCTTGCCCTCCCGGGCGATGTTGCGCTTGGCCAGGTCGAGCCCGTACAGCAGCCGCCCCTTGTGGAAGACGGGGCTCTCGGGGGAGTTGAGGTACTTGGGCCCGTCCTCCTCGGGATCGAGTTTGCGGGCGCCGAACCCGACCACCTCGCCGGTGACCTCGCGGATGGGCCACAGCAGCCGGTTGCGGAAGCGGTCGTAGGCACCGCGCCGCCCCTGGCTGGCCAGGCCGCCCTCGACCAGTTCGGCGTCGGTGAAGCCCTTGCGGCGCAGGTGCGCGGTGAGGTTCTCCCATCCGGCGGGGGCGTAGCCGAGGCCGAAGTGCTCGGCGTGCGCGCGGTTGAACCCTCGCTCGTCCAGGAAGCGCCGGGCGGTGACCGCGCCCGGGGAGAGGAGCTGTTCGGCGTAGAACTCGGCGGCGGCGCGGTGGGCGTCGAGCAGGCGCTGGCGCTTGCCGGTGTCGTGCCTGGCGGCGCTGCGCCCGCCCTCCTCGTAGCGCAGGGTGATGCCGGCCTGGCGGGCGAGCGTCTCGACGGCCTCGGTGAAGCTGAGGCTGTCGATCCTCTGGAGGAAGGAGATGGTGTCCCCGCCCTCTCCGCAGCCGAAGCAGTACCAGAGATTTTTGGAGGGGGTGACGTTGAAGGAGGGGGACTTCTCGTCGTGGAAGGGGCACAGGCCCTTGAGCGACCCGCCCCCGGCGTTGCGGAGCTGGAGGTACTCGCCGATCACGTCGGCGATGGGCGCGCGCTCGCGTACGAGGGCGATGTCTTCGTCTCTGATCCGGCCTGCCACGGTCTCCAGGGTAGTTCGCCCCGCCGACGCCGCGACCGCCGTCCGCAGTCCGTTCCGCGGTCCCGCCCGTTCCCGGGCCCGCCTCCGGCCCCGGCGCCGGGGTTTCCCGCCGCGCCACCGGACGGCCACCTGCCGGTCGGCTCCGCGCCCGCGGGCCCTGGGATCATCGGGCTCCCCCGATGACCGGTTCCCCGAGGAGGCTCGGCACAGGTGCGCGGACTCCCCCACACGTCCGGCCGCGGCGCTTTCTGGTTCGTCGTGGTCGCCTCGGTCATCGCGGTGGTTCTGGCCGTGGCGCTCGGCTTCGTCGTGGTCAACCGCCTGACCGGCGGCGGCACGGTCCTCGTGGAGGGCGTGGTCGGCTCGGAGAAGGTGGAGCTGTTCGGGGACGAGCGGGTCGTGGAGCGCTTCGCCGAACTCGGGTACGAGGTGCGGGTGCGCCCCCGGGGCTCGCGCCTGATGGCCGAGGACGCCGAGGGCGCCGACTTCGTCTCCCCCGGCTCGGGCCCGGCCTCCGAGCACGTGCGCGAGCGGCACGGGATCTCCGCCGAGTACCGGCCCTTCAGCACCCCGATGGTGCTGCTGAGCTACCAGCCGATGGTGGACGCCCTGGAGGGCGCCGGGGTCGCCGAACAGGCCGGGGACGGCACGTGGTCGCTGGACCTGGCCGCCTACCTGGAGCTGACCGAGGAGCGCACCCGCTGGCGGGACCTGCCCGGGGACGCGGTCAGCTCCAGCAACCGCAACGAGGTGCTGGTGCGCACCACCGACCCGCGCACCTCCAACTCGGCGGCGATGCACGTGGCGGCCCTGTCCTACCTGCTCAACGGTGAGGAGGTGGTGGCGCCGGGCGGGGTGGACGAGGAGCTCACCCGGACGCTGTCGCGCCTGTTCCTGGCCCAGGGCCAGCCGCCGGAGTCCTCCCAGCAGCCCTTCGACCAGTACCGCGACCTGGGGTCGGGGCACACTCCGCTGCTGTGGGCCTACGAGGCGCAGTACGTGGACGCGGTGGTCAACGGGCCCGCGCTGGCCGACGACGCGGTGGTGCTCTACCCCGGGCCGACCGTGTACGCGGTGCACACCGTCGTGCCGTTCACGGAGGAGGGCGACGCGGTCGGCCGCCTCCTCACCGAGGACCCGCGGCTCCAGGAGCTGGCCGCCGCGCACGGGTTCCGCACCGAGGGCGGCACCCGGTTCGAGGACCTGGTGGCCGAGCACGGGCTGCCGGTGCGCACCCGGGTCGCGGACGTGGTGAACACGCCCACCTACGAGGTCCTGGAGGCCCTGCTGACGGGGATCGAGGACTCCTACAGCAGCAACGGGATGCGCCCGCCCGCCCCCGACGCGTCGGTGCACGGCGCCGGGGGCGGGAGCTAGGGCATGGCGGGCGGACACGGAGGCGGGACGGCGATGGCGGCTGGAACGGGAACCGGGAGGATCCGCGGGGGACGCGGGGTCCGCGGCGCGTGCGCGGCGGTGCTCGCGGCGGCCCTGACGGCGACGGGCTGCTCCGCCCCGGGGGCGGACCCGGACGTGACGCTGCGGATCCTGGCCGGGAGCGAGGTCGCCGACCTGGAGCCGCTGCTGGAGGAGGCCGGGGAGCGCACCGGGGTGACGGTGGAGCTGGAGTACACCGGCACGCTGGACGGCATGGCCCGGATCGCCGCGGGTGACCGGCAGGGCGAGGGCGGGGAGTACGACGCGGTGTGGTTCGCCTCCAACCGCTACCTCAACCTGGACGGCGACGGCCGGTCGGCGGTGCACGAGGAGACGCCGGTCATGGTCTCCCCCGTGGTGCTGGGCGTGGCCGCCGACCGCGCGCGGGAGCTGGGCTGGGACGGGGGCGCGGAGGTGACCTGGTCGGACGTGCACCGGGCGGTCGTAGAAGAAGAGTTGATTTACGGGATGACCAACCCGGGCGCCTCCAACTCGGGTTTCTCCGCGCTGATCGGGGTGGCCTCGGCGTTGGCCGACACGGGCGCGGCTCTGAGGTCGGAGGACGTGGAGCGGGTGGGGCCGGAGCTGGCGGAGTTCTTCGCGGGCCAGGAGGTGACGGCGGGGTCGTCGGGGTGGCTCACGGACGCGTTCGTGCGGCGCGCGGAGAGCGGCAGGCCGGTGGACGGGCTGGTCAACTACGAGTCGGTGATCCTGTCGCTGAACGCCTCCGGCGCGCTGGAGGAGCCCCTGACGGTCGTGTACCCGGCCGACGGCGTGGTGACGGCCGACTACCCGCTGACGCTGCTGTCGGACCCCTCCGAGCAGGCGTTGGACGGGTACGAGCGGCTGGTGGGGGACCTGACGTCGGAGGAGACGCAGCAGCAGATCGCCGACCGGACGTGGCGGCGCCCGGTCACGGCCGGGGCCGAGCTGTCCCCGCCGGTGCCCCCGCTGGTGGAGCTGCCGTTCCCGGCGAGCCGGGAGGTGGTGGACGGCCTGGTGGCGGACTACTCGGCCTCGCTGCGCCGTCCGGCGCGCACCGTGTACGCGCTGGACGTGTCGGGGTCGATGGAGGGCGGCCGGCTCGCCGAGCTCCAGTCGGCCCTGGGCGCGCTGACCGGCGCGGACGGCGGTTCGCTGGCCCGGAGCACGCAGGCCTTCCAGGAGCGGGAGGTGGTGACGCTGCTGCCGTTTTCCACGTGGCCCGCCGACCCGCGGACCTTCGTGGTGGAGCCGGGTTCGGTGGACGAGGTCAACGCGGACCTGTCCGCGGCGGTGGAGGGGCTGGAGGCCGAGGGCGACACGGCCGCCTACGACGCCCTGGTGCGGGCGTACGAGCTGTTGGAGAGCGACACGGGCTCGGACGGCGACCCCCTGATGTCGGTGGTGCTGATGACCGACGGCGAGGTGAACCGGGGCGTGGGGCTGGAGGGCTTCCGGGAGTCGCTGGCCGCGCGTTCGGAGCCGGTGGCGCGGGTGCCGGTGTTCACGGTGCTGTTCGGCGAGTCGGACGTGCCGGAGATGACCGAGCTGGCGGAGCTGACGGGCGGCCGGGTGTTCGACGCCCGCGAGCAGGACCTGGAGCAGGTCTTCCGGGAGATCCGGGGATACCAGTAGGGCCCCGGACCTCCCGGAGGCGGTCTCCTCAGGAGGAGGCCCGGGCCCGGTCCGCCGTGGGCGGCGGGCCCTGGGCCCCGTCCCCGCCCCGGCCCGCCCCGGAGGAGGGCGGGGGGACCGGGACGGTGACGGGCCCGGCGCTGACGCGGCGTTTGTTGTAGATGTCGAAGGCGACCGCCAGGAGCAGCACCAGTCCCTTGATGAGCTGCTGCCAGTCCACGCCCAGGCCGATCAGGGACATGCCGTTGTTGAGCACGCCCATGACCAGGGCGCCGACGACGGCTCCGACGACGGTGCCCACGCCCCCGGAGGCGGAGGCGCCGCCGATGAAGGCCGCGGCGATGGCGTCGAGTTCGAACATGGTCCCGGCGCCGGTCGTGGCGGCGTTGAGCCGGGCGGTGAAGACGAGTCCGGCCAGCGCCGAGAGCACGCCCATGTTGACGAACACCCAGAACGTGGTGCGCTGGGTGCGGATCCCCGACAGCGCGGCGGCCTGCTCGCTGCCGCCGACGGCGTAGACCCGCCTGCCCATGGTCGTGGAGCGCATGACGAACGAGTACCCGGCGATGAGCGCGACGAGCAGCACGCCCACGACGGGCAGCCCGTTGTAGTCGGCGAGCACGTAGGTGAACGCCAGGATGGCCGCGACGATCACGGCCGAGGAGGCGGCGGTGACCGGCGCGGACTGGACCGGGAGCCCGTACCCGAGCGAGCGGGACCGCGAGCGCCACTGGATCCACACCAGGGCGGCGGCCCCCGCCGCGCCCAGCAGCAGGGTGGGCAGGTGGAGGCCGTCCCCGGCCTGCCAGGGCAGGAACCCGCTGGCGATGTCGCGCAGGGAGGGCGGCAGCGGCGCCACGGACTCCCCGCCCAGGACGGCCAGGGTCGCGCCGCGGAAGACGAGCATCCCGGCGAGGGTGACGATGAACGCCGGGACCCGCACGTAGGCCACCCAGAAGCCCTGCCAGGCGCCGATGAGCGCGCCGAGCAGCAGGGCGACGGGCACGACCACGACCGTGGGCAGCCCCCAGGAGGTGAGCATGATCGCCGACACCGCGCCGGTGAAGGCCACCACCGAGCCGACCGAGAGGTCGATGTGGCCGGTGACGATGACCAGCATCATCCCGATCGCCAGGATCAGGATGTAGGAGTTCTGCATGATCAGGTTGGTGACGTTGAGCGGGGTGAGGAGCAGGCCCCCGGTGAGGATCTGGAACAGCACGATGATGGCCACCAGGGCGGCGGCCATGCCGTACTGGCGGGAGTTGCCGCGGGTCAGCGCGCCGCCGAGCCGGGAGAGTCGGGAGGTTGCGGTGGGCTCTTTCACGGGTGTCCCCCGGTTCGCGTCATCAGTCTCATGAGGGTTTCCTGGTCGGCCCCCTCACCGGGGACCTCTCCGGTGATGCGCCCCTCGCACATCGTGTAGATCCGGTCGCACATGCCGAGGATCTCGGGGAGTTCGGAGGAGATCAGCAGCACGCAGGCGCCCTCCGCGGCCAGGCGGCGGACGATGAGGTAGATCTCGTACTTGGCGCCGACGTCGATGCCGCGGGTGGGCTCGTCGAGGATCAGCAGCTCGGGTCGGGTGAACATCCACTTGCCCAGGACGACCTTCTGCTGGTTGCCGCCGCTGAGGGTGCGCACGGTCTGGGCGGGGCCCTGGCTCCTGACCCGCATGCTCTGGCTCATCCGGGCGGCCTCCACCACCTCCAGGCCGGGGTCGAGGACGCCGCGCGCGGACACGCGGTCCAGGGCCGCCAGCGTGGTGTTGTGGCGGATGTCGTCGTCGAGGAGCAGGCCGAGGGTCTTGCGGTCCTCGGGCACGTAGGCGAGACCGCCGCGGATGGCGTCGGCGACGCTGGCGGTCGCGAGTTCGGCGCCGTCCTTGAGCAGGGTGCCGCGGACGCGGCGCCCGTAGGAGCGGCCGAACAGGTTCATCGCGAACTCGGTGCGCCCGGCGCCCATGAGGCCGGCCATGCCCACGACCTCCCCGGCGCGCAGGGTCAGGTCGACCCCGTCCACCACGCGCCGTCCGGCCTGGGTGGGGTGGTCCACCGTCCAGTCGCGGACCTCGAAGCGCACCCGGCCGACCTCGCCGGTGCGCGGGGGGTGGCGCTGGTCCAGAGCGCGGCCGACCATCCCGCGGATGATGCGGTCCTCGTCGATCGAGGGGTTGCCGTCGGCGTCGCGCTCCACGGCGAGGGTCTCGACGGCGCGGCCGTCGCGCAGGATAGTGACCTCGTCGCACACGCGCACCACCTCGCCGAGCTTGTGCGAGATGAGGATGCACGTGACGCCCTGGTCGCGCAGGTCCAGGAGGAGTTCGAGCAGCCGGGTGCTCTCCGCCTCGTTCAGCGCGGAGGTGGGCTCGTCCAGGATGAGCAGCCGCACCCGTTTGGCCAGGGCCTTGGCGATCTCCACGAGCTGTCTGGCGCCCACGCTCAGCGCCGAGACGGGCGTGGCCGGGTTCTCGTCCAGGCCGACCCGGCGCAGGAGTTCGCGGGCCCGGGCGTGGGTGGCGCCCCAGTCCAGGACGCCGTAGCGGGCCTGTTCGTGGCCGAGGAAGACGTTCTCGCTGATGGACAGCTGCGGGATGAGGGCGAGTTCCTGGTGGATGATGGCGATGCCCGCGCGCTCGCTGTCGGCCACGCCGGAGAAGGAGCAGGGCTGTCCGTCCATGAGGATCTCGCCGCCGTGGGAACCCGTGGGGTGGACCCCGCTGAGCACCTTCATCAGCGTCGACTTGCCCGCGCCGTTCTCCCCCATCAGGGCGTGGACGCGGCCGTGGCCGACGGTCAGCGACACCCCGTCCAGGGCCCGCACGCCGGGGAAGTCCTTGCGGATGTCGCGCATCGTCAGGAGCGGCCCGCCGGGGGCTGGCCGCCTCTCCTCCGTCGTCACTGGAGCTCGGACTCCTCGTAGTAGCCGCTCTCGACCAGGACCTCGTGGTAGTTGTCGGCGTCCACCGAGACGGGGTCGAGCAGGTAGGAGGGGACGACCTTGACCCCGTTGTCGTAGCTCTCGGTGTCGTTGACCGGGACCTCCTCACCCTGTACCAGGGCCTCGACCATGTCCACGGTCTGGGTGGCCAGGGTCCGGATGTCCTTGAAGACGGTCTGGGTCTGCTCCCCGGCGATGATGGACCGGACCGAGGCGGCCTCGGCGTCCTGGCCGGTGATGACGGGCAGCGGCCGGTCCTCGGTGCCGTAGCCGACGGCGCGCAGGGACTCGATCACGCCGAGGCTCATGCCGTCGTAGGGCGACAGGACCGCGTGCACCTCCTCCTCGGAGTAGTGGGCGCTGAGCAGGTTGTCCATGCGGTCCTGGGCGACGGCGCCGGACCACTCCTGGGTGGCGATCTGCTCCATGGAGGTCTGGCCGCTGCGGACGACGAGGCGGCCGTCGTCGATGTGGGGCTGGAGCACCGACATCGCCCCGTCGAGGAAGTAGGAGGAGTTGTTGTCGTTGGGCGAGCCGCCGAACAGCTCGATGTTGAAGGGACCCTCCTCGTTCTCCAGGTCGAGGGCTCGCACGATGTACTCACCCTGGAGGACGCCCACCTGGAAGTTGTCGAAGGTGGCGTAGTAGTCGACGTGCTCGCTGCCGAGGATGAGGCGGTCGTAGGCGATGACGGGGATGTCGCTGGAGGCGGCCATGTCGAGCACGTCGCCGAGGGCCTCGCCGTCGATGGAGGCGATGACCAGGACGTCGGCGCCCCGGGTGATCATGTTCTCGATCTGGGAGACCTGGTCCTCCACGACGTCCTCGCCGTACTGGAGGTCGGTGCCGAAGCCGCGGGCCTCGAACTCGGCGACCATGTTCTCGCCGTCGTTGATCCAGCGCTCGGAGGACTGGGTGGGCATGGCGATGCCGACGACGCCGGCCTCGCCCTCGGGCCGCGCGGCGTCGCCGACGCCTCCGCAGGCGGTGAGCAGGAGTGTGCCGCACAGTGCGGCGGCCAGGAGGGGTGTGCGTCGGGGATGGGGGGTCATGCGTTCGCCTTTCTGGGCGTGGTCCGGGCGCGGACGCGCACCGGGGTTCCGGTCAGTTCCGACTGGTCGAGAGGGTGATGACGGACCAGGACACGGGGGGCAGGACGGCGGAGAGCCTGCCGCCGTCCAGGGTCACGCCCCCGGCCGGTCGCGGGACGACCCGGTCGGGGGCGTCCATGGTGTTGTGGGCGTAGGGGTCCTCGTCGCTGAGGGTCCGGGCGTCCGTGACGGCCGTCGGGGCCAGGCCGCGCAGGTCGGCGTCGAGGGCGAGGTGCTGGTCGGTGGAGCGGTTGACCGCGAACAGCGACGCGGTGCCCTCCTCCTCGTCGAAGGTGACGACGGCGTCCAGGAGCGGGATCTCGCCGTGGCTGGCGGTCGTGTACCGGGGCGCGGTGACGCCGGTGTGCAGCACCCGGCCCCGTGCGGCCCGAGCGGTCAGGGCGAAGGGGTGGAAGACGGTCTGGCGCCACGCGGGGCCGCCGGGCTCGGTCATGATCGGCGCGATGACGTTGACGAGCTGGGCCTGGCTGGCGGCGGTGACCCGGTCGCCGTGCCGGAGCAGGCTGATGAGCATGTTGCCCACGACGACGGCGTCGGCGACGCTGTAGCGGTCCTCGATGACGCGGGGCGCCACCTGCCAGTCGTCTGCGGGCTGCGCGGCGGCCCGGGCCTGGTGGCGGCTCAGGTACCACACGTTCCACTCGTCGAAGGAGAGCTGGATGCGTTTGGGGTCGCGCAGGCGCGCGCCGACGGCGTCGGCGGTGGAGACGACGGAGTCGATGAAGCGGTCCATGTCGGTCGACGAGCCGAGGAAGTCGGCCAGGTCCCCGTCGCGCTCCTCGTAGTACGCGTGCAGCGAGATGTGGTCCACCGCGTCGTAGGTCTCCTCCAGGACGGTGGCCTCCCACTGGCCGAAGGTGGGCATGGCCGATCCGGAGCTGCCGCAGACGACCAGTTCGAGGTCGCGGTCGGCCATCCTCATGGCGCGCGCCACCTGCCCGGCCTTGCGTCCGTAGGAGCGCGCGTCGAGGTGGCCGATCTGCCAGGGGCCGTCCATCTCGTTGCCCAGGCACCACATGCGGATGCCGTGCGGTTCGGGGTGCCCGTTGGCGGCGCGCTGGTCGGACAGGTGGGTGCCGCCGGGGTGGTTGCAGTACTCCAGCAGGTCCAGGGCCTCGGCCAGGCCGCGGGTGCCGAGGTTGACCGCCATCATCGGCTCGATGTCCAGGCCGCGGCACCAGGCGGTGAACTCGTCGAGGCCGAACTGGTTGGTCTCGATGCTGTGCCAGGCCAGGTCGCGGCGGACCGGTCGGCGGTCCCGGGGGCCGACGCCGTCCTCCCACCGGTACCCGGACACGAAGTTGCCGCCCGGGTAGCGCACGGTGGTGACGCCCAGTTCCCGGACCAGGTCCGCGACGTCGCGTCGGAAGCCGTCGGCGTCGGCCGTCGGGTGCCCGGGTTCGTAGATGCCGGTGTAGACGCAGCGGCCCATGTGCTCGACGAACGAGCCGAAGGTGCGGCGGTGCACGGGGGAGACGATGGCCGCCGGGTCGACGGTGACGGAGGCTCGGAGCATGCGTTCTCCTCGGGGTGGTTGGTGGGGTCAGCCCTTGATGCCCGCTCCGGCCACACCGGTGACGATGTGGCGCTGGAAGAGCAGGAAGACGACCAGCAGCGGGACCGCTCCCAGCACGGCCGAGGCCATGACCTGGGCGTACTGGACCCCGTACTGTCCGGCCACGGTGCCCAGCCCGACGGTGAGCGTCATCATCTCGGGGTCGTTCGTGACCAGGAAGGGCCACAGGAAGTTGTTCCAGGCGCCGATGAAGGCGAAGATGCCGACCGCGGCCAGGACCGGCCTCGACAGCGGCAGGATCACGTTCCACAGGACGCGCGGCGCTCCGGCGCCGTCCATCCTGGCGGCGTCCTCGTACTCGCGGGGGATGGCGTCGAAGAAGCGTTTGAGGATGAACACGAACACCGGCGCGACCACCTGCGGCAGCGCGACACCCCAGTAGGTGTCCACCAGTCCGAGCTGGGTCATCAGGACGAACTGCGGCACGATCAGGGTCTGCGGCGGGATGAGGATGCCGCCGATGACGAGCGTGAACAGCCACGGCCTGCCGCGGAAGTCGAAGCGGGAGAACCCGTAGGCGGCCAGGACGCAGACCACCAGGGTGAGGGCGGTGACGATGGCCGTGGTGATGAGGGAGTTCGCCGTCCAGCGCAGGATGTCCCCGCGCCCCAGCACGAGGGCGTACGCCTCGAAGGTGGCGTTGTCGGTGAGCCAGGAGGGCGGCATGACGGTGGTCTCGCCCTCGGGTTTGACCGAGGTGGCGAAGGCCCACAGGAGGGGGACGAGCCAGAGGGCTCCGGCCAGGGCGGAGACCGTGTAGAGGGCGATCGTCCCGGGGGAGGGCGCGCGCCGGGGCCGGTGGACGCGCCGCGCGGCGGGGGCGGTGGGGGCTGCCATGGCCGGTCAGGCCTCCTTCCGTGCGAAGAGGCGGAACTGGGCTATGGAGGCGACGACGACCAGGGCCATGAAGACGTAGGCCATCGAGGAGGCCAGTCCGATGCGCAGGCCCACGAAACCGGAGTCGTAGATGTACTGGATCGCGGTCCTGGTGGCGAAGTTCGGGCCGCCCGAGGTCATGAGGTAGATCTGCTCGAACACGCGCAGGGAGCCGATGAGCTGGAGCACGGTGATCAGCGCGGTGGTGCGCGCCAGCATGGGCAGGGTGATCCGGCCGACGCGCTGCCAGGCGCCCGCGCCGTCGATGGCGGCGGCCTCGTACACGTCCTTGGGGATCGACTGCATGGCCGCGAGGTAGAGCAGGTAGTTGAAGCCGACCTGCCACCACGCGGTGGCGACGACGACCGAGAGCATCGCCGTGTCCTCGCTGAAGAGCCACTCGACGCCGTCCAGCCCGAGCTGTCCCAGGACGCCGTTGAACAGGCCCAGGCTGGGGTTGTACATCCAGTTCCAGACGAGGGTCATCACCGCGACCGGGAGCACGAACGGCGCGAAGAACGACAGCCTCAGGAACCACCCCAGGCGCCGGGCGTGGTCGGTCAGCAGGGCGAGGGCCAGGGCCAGCGCGACCATGAGGGGGACGCTCAGCACCGTGAACCACAGGGTGTTCCACAGCGCGTCCCACATGTCGGGGTCGGTCAGGCTCTCCCGCCAGTTGTCCAGTCCCACGAAGGAGACCGGCCCCCCGGCCAGGCTGCGGTCGGTGAAGGAGTAGACGAGCCCGACGAGGGCGGGCCACAGGAGGAAGAGCAGGTAGAAGGCGAGGAAGGGCAGGACGAACCACAGCCCGGTCCACACGGCGGGCCTGCGGCGCACGTCCACGGGGCCGCGGCCGGAGGGACCGGAGGCCGCGGTCCTGGGAGGCGCTGGGGTCTGGGCGGTCATGGCGGACTCCCTCACACCGGTGACGGCACGGTCAGCAGGTCGCGGATGGCTCCCTTGAGCTGTTCCAGCGCCTGTTCGGGTGTCTGGGTCCCCTGGTGGAGGGTGGTGAGCGGGCCGTTGGCCTCCTCCTGGAGGCGCCCCGCCGAGCCGCTGAACCAGGCCTCGGGCTCGAACTGCACGTTCTCGGCCGCCTCGCGGTACGCGGACTGGGGGTGCAGCGCCTCGTACTCGGCGCTCTCGACCACGGGCCGGTAGGCGGGGATGTGGCCGCCCCCGGCCCAGGTGAGGCTGTGGCGCAGCATCCATGCGGCGTATCCGACGGCGGCCCGGATCCGCTCGGGGTCGGGGTCGCGCTGGTGCGGGAACACGTAGCAGTGCGAGTCGCCTCGGGTGCGGCGGTTGCCGAAGACGTCGGGGAACTGGGACGCCGAGAAGGCCGTTCCGGCGGCCTCCAGCGTCGGGATCTCCCAGTTGCCGTGGATCATCAGCCCGGCCCTGCCGTTGGAGAGGTTGGCCGCGGTGTCGGCCAGCATCGAGTGGCGGGGCGCCAGCTCCTCCTCGGAGAGCCGGTACATGACCTCCATGGCCGCCAGGGCCTTGTCGTCGTCCATGGTGAAGTCGTCCTCGCCCAGGAGGAGTTCCCCGTCCTGCTGGCGGTAGAGCGCCCAGAAGTTGGGCCAGGGCTGCCAGGTGTCGACGGACAGGCCGTAGGCCCCGGTGACCGCCTTGATCTCGCGGAGCATGGCCATGTAGTCGTCCAGCCCGCTGACCTGGACCAGCCGGTCGTCGGCGTCGAGCAGTCCGGCCTCGCGGCACACGTCGAGGTTGTGGTACTGGATCAGGACGTGCGTGTCGATGGGGACCGCGTACAGCTGCCCGTCGAAGAAGCACTTCTCCCAGACGTTGGGCGGGATCACGGTGTCGTCGATCCCGGCCTCGGCCAGCAGCGCCGGGTCGACCGGGTCCAGCAGCCTCCCGGGGGCCAGGCTCTCCAGGCGGGAGACGTGCACGGTGGCGATGTCGGCGCCGCGCCCTCCCGCCGCGCCCATCGCGACCTTGGTGTAGAAGGGGGAGCCCCAGGTGAAGGTGGTCGCCCGGAAGTCGACCTCCGGGTGCTCGGCCCGGTAGGCGTCGTGCATCTCGATCATCCGCAGGCCGTCGCCGCCCGAGAAGAGGTTCCACTGCCGCAGGCGGGTGTCCCCGGTCAGCAGTGCGTCGGGGGGCGCGCAGCCCGCGGCGGCCAGTCCGGCCGCGGCCAGGGCGCCGGTGAGCAGGGCCCGGCGACCGGGCCCGACGTGTGGTGGGGGGTGGTGGGGGGTGGTGTCGCGCACGGTGTTCTCCTTGCGCCTGGGGGCCGGGAGGGACCGCCCGGGGCCCTCCGTCTGGGGGGTGTGGACGCGCCGGGGCGCTCGGCGTCCGGGTCAGACCCGGACGTACTCGATTCCGGACAGCTCGCACAGGACCCGCCAGTCCTGCGCACGCGCCCCGGTGTTCATGACCATGTGGTGGGTGCCGCCCGCGCGGAGCCAGGCGTCCATGCAGGCCCGCACACCCGTCTCGGGGCGGAACTGGCCGTAGGGCATCTCCAGGGAGGGCAGTTCGGGGGCGTCGATGACCTCGCCCTCGGCCACGACCAGGCGGAACTCCTCTCCGCCGAGGGCGACCAGGGAGGCCAGGGTGGCCGGGCCCGGCCGGTAGCGGAACACGATGGTGGGCGGGTCGCCCAGGCCGCCGATGCCCAGCGGGCGCTTGACCAGCCGGATGGGCTCGTCCTCGCGGGCCACCCTCCAGTTCCCCTCGCCCATGTGGCTCATGAGGATGGAGTCGCTGGGGAAGTCCATCGCGTACATCTCGGTGAAGTGGCCGTCCCCGGCGAGCTGGTGCCCGGCGTAGACGATCGAGGCGGCCAGGACGTCGCCCTCACCGGCGAACCCGTACCCCTGGGCCATCAGGGTGGAGGCGGCGGCCATCGGCAGCCGGGCGAAGCGGCCGTCCTCCCCGATCGCGTCGAAGTGGGTGGAGTAGGCGCCGCACCCGGACTCCTCCAGCAGCCGTTCGATGCCCAGCTGCATGCGGGCGTGGTCCTCGCGCTCCTCCTCGGACAGGCGGCCGTCCACCTCCAGGGCCCCGTCCTCCCAGGCCATGAGGTCGCGCACGGCCTGTTCGGGCAGGTCGGCCATGGTCCGGTGCAGGGCTCCGGGCGCGATGACGTGGACCTCGGGGCCGAGCCTGCGCAGCAGCGCGGTCTCGTCCACCCTGGCGTCGCCCATGCCGTTCATGGGGTAGCCGAACACGCCGACCCGCAGCCCGCGCAGGGCGGTGACGGCGCGGGCCGCCCGCGCCCAGCGGTCCACGCGCGCGGCGAACTCCGGGCTCTGCCACTCGCCGGTGAGGACCTCGAAGGGCAGCCCCGCCCGCACCATGGCGTTGGCGGTGTCCTGGGCCCCGTGGATGCCCTGGTTGTAGGTCATGTCGTCCATGTCCCAGGACGGGCTGACCGCAGGGTCGGGCTGGATGTTGGCCAGCGCCAGGGGCAGGTGGGTACGGGCCAGCGCGCGGGTGACGCGCAGGGAGGGGCCGTAGGTGAGCATGACGACCAGGACCCCGTCGAGTCCGGCGGCCTCGAAGCCGCGGATCGCCTCCTCGGCGTCGGCGCGCCCGCGCACCGGCGGGGCCACGGTCCACTCGGCGACGCCGGAGAGGCGTTCGGCCACCCGGGCCGCGTACGCCGCCTGGTGCTCGGTGATGCCGGGGATCATGTCGTCGTAGAGCGGCTGCATGATGCCGAGCAGGCCGACGCGGGGGGCGCGGGCGCGCACGGGAGGGTGCTCGGTGGCGGGGGGCGTGGGTACGGTCACGGTGCTTCCTTAGGGCGTGTTCGGTGGTGCCGGGGGCCGTCGCGCGGCGGGTGCCGCTGGAGGCGCCCTACTGGCCGTAGACGTTCTGGTAGCGGTCGTGGAGGGCGTCGATGTGCTCCTGGGGAAGGCGCTGGAGGGGGCCGCCCTGGCGGGCGATGTGGACGGTCCGGGCGACGTCCTCGCACATCACGGCGGCCTTGACCGCCGCCCTGGCGCCCGCTCCGACGGTGAACACGCCGTGGCCGCGCATGAGGACGGCGGGCGAGCGGTGGCCCTCCAGGGTGGCGACCACGCCCCTGCCGATGTCGTCGCCGCCGATGAGGGCGAACGGGCCGACGGGGATGTCGCCGCCGAACTCGTCGGCCATCGCGGTGATCGCGCAGGGGATGGCCTCGCCGCGCGCGGCCCAGGCGGTGGCGTAGGGGCTGTGCGTGTGCGCGACGCCGCCGACGTCGGGGCGGGCGCGGTAGACGTAGGCGTGGGCGGCGGTGTCGCTGGAGGGCTTGTGCGCGCCCTCCACCGGGCGGCCGTCCAGGTCGCAGACGACCATGTCGGCCGGGGAGAGGTCGTCGTAGGAGACGCCGCTGGGCTTGATCACCATCAGGTCGGCGCCGGTGACCCGGGCGGAGACGTTGCCGCTGGTCCAGGTGACGAGGTTCCACCGGGGCAGTTCGGCGTGCAGGGCGCACACCAGGGCCCGCAGGCGCTCCACCTCCTCCCGGTGCTCCTCGGGCACGGCCGTGGGGGTGGGGGCGGTCATCGTTCTCCTTCCCCGCCGCTCGCGGCGGCGGCCAGGGCGGCGTTGCGCAGGGCCCGCAGGCGGTGCAGACTGCGGCTGCCGCCCCGGCCGAAGTGGTCGTGGAGTTCGGTGTAGAGGGCGAAGAGCCCGTCGTAGGCGGCGGCCCGGACCGGGTCGGGGTCGACCGTCCCCTCGCGCACCCCGCCCATGGCGGCGGAGGCGGCGTGGATGTCGGGGTGGGCCCCGGCGGCGACCGCGGCGTGGATGGCGGCCCCCACGGCGCAGCTGTGCTCGGAGGCCACGACGCGCAGCGGCCGGCCCAGGACGTCGGCGTAGACCTGGAGGACGAAGGGGTTGCGGACCATGCCGCCGCCGATGGTGAGGTCGTACACGGGGACCCCGGCGTCGGCGAAGGCCTCGACGATGGTGCGGGTACCGAAGGCGGTGGCCTCGACCAGGGCCCGGTAGACCTCCTCGGGCCGGGTGGCCAGGGTCAGTCCGACGAGCACGCCGGACAGGTCGTGGTCGACCAGGACCGAGCGGTTGCCGCTGTGCCAGTCCAGGGCGAGGAGCCCGTGCTCCCCCACCGCGGCGTCGGCGGCCCGTTCCGAGAGCAGGTCGTGGACGGACAGGCCGCGTTCGCGGGCCTCCTCGTGGTAGGCGGGGGGCACGTAGGAGTCGGCGAACCAGGCGAAGACGTCGCCGACGCCGCTCTGGCCCGCCTCGTAGCCCCACGCTCCGGGGGTGATGCCGCCGTGGGCCAGGCCGCACATGCCCGGGACCTCGGCGAGGACGTCGGAGTTCATGACGTGGCAGGTGCTGGTGCCCATGATGGCGAGCATCCGGCCGTTGCCGGTGGTCTGGGCGGTGGCGGCGGTGACGTGCGCGTCGATGTTGCCGACCGCGACGGGGACGCCCTCGGGCAGCCCGGTCCAGGCCGCGGCGCGGGCGGTGAGGCCGCCCGCGCGCTCACCGAGCTGGGACAGGGGGTGGGCGAGCTTGTCGCGGACGAAACCGGAGAAGCCCGGATCCAGGGCGGCCAGGAAGTCCGCCGAGGGCCACTCCCCGTCCTGGTGGATGCCCTTGTAGCCGGCGGTGGCGACGTTGCGGGTCTCGTGCCCGCACAGCTGCCACACGATCCAGTCGGCGGCCTCGATCCAGCGGTCGGCGCGCCCGTACACGCCGGGGTCGTCGCGCAGGACCTGGAGGGCCTTGGCGAACTCCCACTCGGAGGAGATCTTCCCGCCGTAGCGGGCCAGCCACTTCTCACCGCGTTCGGCGGCCAGGGCGTTGATCTCGTCGGCCTCGGGCTGGGCGGCGTGGTGGCGCCACAGCTTGGGCCAGGCGTGCGGGCGCCGGGCCAGGTCGGGCAGCTCGCACAGGGGCGTGCCGTCCGCGGTCACCGGCAGGACCGTACAGGCGGTGAAGTCGGTGCCGATGCCGACGACCCGTTCCGGCGCGACCCCGGCGGCGCGCAGCGCCTCGGGGACGGCGGTGCGCAGGACCTCGCGGTAGTCCTCGGGGTGCTGGAGCGCGGTCTCGGGTTCGAGGGGATCGGCCGATCCGGGTAGGTGCGCGGTGATGACGCCGTGCCGGTAGACGGAGTCGGCGGAGCCGAGTTCGGCGCCGTCGCTGACCCGGACGACGACGGCGCGGCCGGAGAGGGTGCCGAAGTCGACGCCGACGACCACCGGATCGGGGGAACGTGAATTGTTAGCGCTAACATTCTGGACCAAGGGAAGCTCCTCCGTGAGGGGGCGGACAGGGAGGTCTCAGGGGGTCACGGCGGCGGGGGCCCGCTGCTGCCGCGCACCCGCAACCGCGCCGGGACGACCCGGCGCGCGGCCCCGGCGGGGTCGGCCGAACCCTCCCGGGCGATCTCGGCGAGCAGCAGGGCCAGGCTCTCCCGGCCCACCTGGGCGAAGTCCTGGTGGACGGTGGTCAGGGACGGGGTCAGGTACTCGGCCTCGGGGATGTCGTCGAAGCCGACCACGCTGACGTCGCCGGGGACGTGCAGGTCCGCCTCGTGCAGCGCGCGCAGCACGCCGATGGCCATCTGGTCGTTGCCCACGAAGATCGCCGTGACCCGCTCCCCCGAGGCGCGCCTGCGCACCAGCGCCAGGCCCAGCTCGTAGCCCGACCGGGGGCTCCAGTCCCCCTGGAGCGGTTCGGGGACAGGCGCCCCGGCCTCCTCCAGTGCCCGGCGCCACCCGACCACCCGGGCCGCTGACTCCAGCCACAGGGGGTCGCCCTCCACGTGGTGGACGGTCGTGTGGCCCAGGTCGAGCAGGTGGCGGACGGCGTCGTGGGCGCCCTGGGCCTGGTCGACGCAGACGACGGGAAGGCCCGAGCCCTCTCCGCCCTCGACCGCGACCAGGGGCCCGGGGCCGGGCAGCGCGGCCAGCGCCTCCACCAGGGCGCGCTGGGGGGCGATCGCCACGCAGCCCTCGACCGACTGCTGGATCAGGTAGTCGGCGGCCGCGACCACGCCCTCGGGAGACACGTCGTCGAGGCTGACCATGCTCAGGAAGTAGCCCGCCTCGCGCGCGGCCCGCTCGATCCCCGCCAGGGTCTGCGCCGGGCCGAAGAGCGTGGGGTCGAAGGCGATGACGCCGAGCACGTTGGTGCGGCGGGTGACCAGGGCGCGCGCGGTGGAGTTGCGGTGGTAGCCCAACTCCTCGATGGCGTCGCGTACCCGGAGCACCGTCTCCTCGCGGACGTTGGGGTGGCCGTTGACCACGCGCGACACCGTCTGGTGGGAGACTCCGGCCAGCCGGGCCACGTCCGCCATGACGGGGGTACGGCCACCTGGGGGTTTCACCGGGACGACACCTCCGGACACAGGAAGGGGGGCTTCTGTGATGTGCGCAACATTGTTAGCGCTCACATCAGTGAAGTCAACCCCCCTTCACCCCGGTCGTGGAAACGGGGGAAGGGGCCGGGGACGCGGGCGCGGTCCCGCGCTCAGCCCGTGAGGCTGGCGTGCAGCGCGGTCGCGGAGGTGTCGGTGAGCGAGGCGACCTGGTCGATGACCACGCGCAGGGCGGCGGAGTCGTCGGCGGCCCCGGTGAAGGCGGCGCGGAACTGCGGGTCCAGGCCCTCGGGGGCGTTCTTCCACAGGAGGCCGACCAGCTCGGTGATCAGGCGGCGTTCCTCGGCCTGGTAGACCCGGGCCTCCTCCCGCGAGAGCACGAAGTGGGCGGCGACCGCCTTGAGCAGGGCGCACTCCAGCAGGGGGCGGCGGGGCACGATGAGGTCGCCGCCGTAACGGGTGAGGCGCCCGGGACCGTACGCGGCGCGAGTGGCCTCCTCCGCGGCCCGGCAGAAGCGGCCGATGAGCCCGCTGGTGAGGTTCTTGAGCGCGGCGAGCGAGGCGAGGTCCCCGGTGAACTCGCGCGGCCACGCGGGGTGGGCGATCAGGTCGGTGAAGACCTCGTCGAGTTCGGCCGGGTCGGCGTCGCAGTAGTCGGCGGCGGCGATCCGCACGACCTCGGCGCGCTCGGCGGCGCCGCGCAGGGCCGCGGGGTCCACCAGCCCGGCGTGCAGGGCGTCCTCGACGTCGTGCACGGAGTAGGCGACGTCGTCGGCCCAGTCCATGACCTGGGCCTCGAAGCAGGTGCGGCCCGGGGGCGCGTCCCTGCGCAGCCAGTCGAACACCTCGGTGTCGTCGGGGTAGCAGTTGAACTTGTGGGTGTCGCCGCCCTCGCCCCGGAGCCAGGGGTACTTGACGGTGGCGTCGAGGGTGGCGCGGGTGAGGTTGAGCCCCGCGCTGCGCCCGTCGGGGTCGATGACCTTGCCCTCCAGGCGCACGAGCAGGCGCAGGCTCTGGGCGTTGCCCTCGAACCCGCCGCAGTCGGCGGCGGCCTCGTCCAGGGCGCGCTCGCCGTTGTGGCCGAAGGGCGGGTGGCCCAGGTCGTGGGACAGGCAGGCCGCCTCCACCAGGTCGGGGTCGCAGCCCAGGGCCTGGCCGAGTTCGCGGCCGATCTGGGCGCACTCCAGGGAGTGGGTGAGGCGGGTGCGCGGGAAGTCGCTCACACCGGGCTGGACGACCTGGGTCTTGGCGGCCAGGCGGCGCAGGGCGGCGCTGTGCAGGACCCGGGCCCGGTCCCGCTCGAAGGGGTCGCGGGCCCGGTTCTTGCGGTTCTCCAGGGCCATGCGCTCGGTGTCCTGGTCGGTGTAGCCGAGCGCTCCGCCCTCGCGGGGATTGTTCGTCATCGTGTGTGCGAGCCTACTTCCCAGCTACGACCCGGGCGCCGTCCGCGCTGGTCAGGCGGCATCGACCTGGATGTCGCTGCTGTCGTTGAAGATCCAGTAGTACCAGAGCGCCGCGGTCTCCCTGGTGATGTACCACAGCTGGGTGCGGCGCTCGATGACCGCGGGCCCCGACCGCGAGGGCGAGGTGCCCGCCTCGATGCCGTGGGCGGCGGCCATGCGTTCGGAGCGCAGGCTGTGCCAGGGGTCGGAGACGAGGATGGCGGTGTCCCAGGAGTTGGCCTCGAAGACCCCGGCGACGGCTTCGATGCTCTGGAGGGTGTCACTCCCCTCCTCCACCGCGATGACCTGGTCGCCGGGGACGCCCACCTCGATCAGCCAGTTGCGTCCGGAGGCGGCCTCGGTGAAGTTGTCGCCGGGCAGCTTGCCGCCGACGGTGACGATGACCGGGGCCACGCCCTCCAGGTAGAGGACCTGGGCTTGGCGCAGCCGGGCCTCGAAGACGGGCGAGGGCACGCCGTTGTACTGGCTGGCGCCGAGCACGACGATGGCGTCGGAGGGGGTGCGCTCGTCCTGGCGGGCCACGTACCAGACCCAGGCCCAGGTGCCGACCGGGACGGCCAGGGCAGTGACCAGCAGCAGGCTGACCAGCCAGCGCAGGCGGAAGCGGCGCCGACCGCGGCGGCGCGGCCGGGAGAAGGACGGCGGCTCGGGGCGGCGGCGGGGCGCCGTCTCCGGGGCGCGCGGGAACTCCTCCTCCGGGGACCCCGCCTCGGGGGGTGCGGGCGCCGGAGGCGGGGAGACGCGGGCGCGGGGCCGCGGACGCTCGCGGACGAAGCGGCGGGTGAAGACGGCGTCGTCGGCCGCCGCGAGGTCGGCGGGCACGCCCTGCGGGGCGGTCGCCCCGGGCGTCAGGACCTCGTCGCGCCGGAACTCCCGCGTGGTCTCGTCGTCGGAGAACGCGCGGGTGGCGTCGTCGTCGGCGGAGAAGCCGGGGGTGGCGTCATCCACGGAGAACGCGCGGGTGCTCTCGGCGCCCTCGGCACCGGAGGACGCGGTGAGGTAGGCCCCCCGGGAGAAGACCTGGGTGGCCTCGTCGTCGGACGAGGGAGCGGTGGTCGGGTCGTCCCACGGCTCGTCACCGCGGCCGTCGTTCGCCGTTCGCACCGGCTCACCTCCGCACATTCTCTGGTCGGGGGGATGTGTCACCCCCACTGGGACGGCCTCCGCCCACCGCCGGTTCTCAGCGATTCGGTCCGTGGGAGGACCGTGGCGGAGGGTGGTGTCAGCGCACCCCGTACCCGGTTCCGCGGGCACGGGGAGGCGGGCGGGGAAGTGGTGGCCCGGCTGGCGGCCAGAATACATCACGAACAGATCACAGCGCATTTTCCACGCGTGCGGCCGACCGGGACGAGTCTAGGGCGTCGGGGAGGTGCCGTTTCCCCTCTGGGCAGGGACTTCCACGGCCTTGGGGGTCGGAGAAGGGCGGGTGCGGCGGTCCGTGGGGACCACCGCACCCGCGTGCGTCCTCGGCCCGGTCAGGGCGCGGTGTGTCCGGCGGCCCGGCCCGCCTCCAGGCGGGCGACGGGTACCCGGAACGGGGAACACGAGATGTAGTCCAGGCCCACGCGGTGGAAGAAGTGCACCGAGGCGGGGTCGCCGCCGTGTTCACCGCACACCCCGAGCTTGATGCCCGGGCGCGCGGCGCGCCCCTCCTCCGCCGCGATGCGCACGAGGCGGCCCACGCCGTCCACGTCCAGGGACTCGAAGGGCGAGACCCCGAACACGCCCTTCTCCAGGTAGGCGGAGAAGAAGGAGGCCTCCACGTCGTCGCGCGAGAAGCCCCAGACCGTCTGGGTGAGGTCGTTGGTGCCGAAGGAGAAGAACTCGGCGTTCTCGGCGATCTGCCCGGCGGTCAGCGCGGCGCGGGGCAGCTCGATCATCGTACCGACGGGAAAGTCGAGTTCGACGCCGTTCTCCCGGCCCACCTCGCGCAGCACGCGCAGCGCGTCCTCGCGGATGATCTCCAGTTCCTGCACGGTGCCCACCAGCGGGATCATGATCTCGGGGCGGGGGCGTCCGCCCGCGGCGATCCGGTCGACGGCGGCCTGGGCGATGGCGCGCACCTGCATGGTGAACAGCCCCGGCACGACCAGGCCCAGGCGCACGCCGCGCAGGCCCAGCATCGGGTTCTGCTCGTGCAGCTTGTGCACCGCCTGGAGCACCCGCAGGTCGTTCTCGTGGCTCTCCCCTCGCGCCTCGGCCACGGCCACGCGCACCGACAGCTCGGTGATGTCGGGCAGGAACTCGTGCAGCGGCGGGTCCAGCAGGCGCACGGTCACCGGCAGGCCGTCCATCGCCGCCAGGATGCCGCCGAAGTCCTCGCGCTGGAGCGGCAGCAGCGCGTCGAGGGCCTGCTCCTGCTCCTCCGCGGTGTCGGCGAGGATGAGCCGCTCCACGAGTTGGCGGCGGTCGCCCAGGAACATGTGCTCGGTCCGGCACAGGCCGATCCCCTGCGCGCCCATGCGGCGGGCCCGGGCGGCGTCCTCGGCGGTGTCGGCGTTGGCGCGCACGCGCATGCGGCGGGCGGCGTCCACGTAGTGCATGAGGCGGTCCACCGAGCGCACGAGGTCGTCGGCCTCGTCGGAGGCGGGGTCGATCTCGCCCTCGAAGTAGCGCACGACGGGCGAGTCCACCACGGGGACCTCGCCGAGGAGGACCTCCCCGCTGGTGCCGTCGATGGAGATGACGTCGCCCTCCTCGACCACCTCGCCGCCGGGCGCGGTCATGCGCCGGTTCTTGGTGTCGATGTCGAGCTCCTCCGCGCCGCACACGCAGGTCTTGCCCATACCGCGGGCGACCACGGCGGCGTGCGAGGTCTTGCCGCCGCGGCTGGTGAGGATGCCCTCGGCGGCGATCATGCCCTCCAGGTCGTCGGGGTTGGTCTCGCGGCGGCACAGGATGACCCTCTCTCCGCTGCGCGACCACTTGACGGCGGTGTAGGAGTCGAAGACGGCCTTGCCGACGGCGGCGCCGGGCGAGGCGTTCATGCCGCGGCCGAGGCGGTGGACGTCCGTCCCGGAGAGGGCCTCCTCGTCGAAGCGGGGGAACATCAGCTGGGCGAGCTGGTCGCCGGTGACCCGCTGGACCGCCTCGTCCAGGGTGATCAGACCCTGGTCCACGAGCTGGTCGGCGATACGGAACGCGGCGGCGGCCGTGCGCTTGCCCACCCGGGTCTGGAGCATCCACAGCCTGCCGCGCTCGATGGTGAACTCGATGTCGCACAGGTCGCGGTAGTGGTTCTCCAGAGTGTCCATGATGCCCATCAGCTCCCCGTAGCTGGAGGCGTCGATCCCCTCCAGGTCGGCGAGGGGGACGGTGTTGCGGATCCCGGCCACCACGTCCTCGCCCTGGGCGTTCTGGAGGTAGTCGCCGTAGACGCCGGGCTGGCCGGTGGCGGGGTCGCGGGTGAAGGCGACGCCGGTGCCCGAGTCCATGCCGAGGTTGCCGAAGACCATGGAGCAGACGTTGACGGCCGTACCGAGGTCGGCGGGAATGCGCTCCTGGCGGCGGTAGAGGACGGCGCGGGGGGCGTTCCAGGAGTCGAAGACCGCCCGGACCGCGAGCAGCATCTGCTCGCGGGGGTCGCTCGGGAAGGGGCCGCCGGTGCGCTCGCGCACGACCTCCTTGAAGCGGTCCACGAGCCGGCGCAGGTCGGCGGCGTCCAGGTCCAGGTCGCTGGTGACGCCCTTGGCTGCCTTGACCTCCTCGATGGCGTCCTCGAAGAGCTCGCCGTCGATGCCCTGCACGGTCTTGCCGAACATCTGGATCAGACGCCGGTAGGAGTCCCAGGCGAAGCGCTCGTCACCGCCCCGGGCGGCCAGGCCCATGACGGACTCGTCGTTGAGGCCGATGTTGAGGACGGTCTCCATCATGCCGGGCATGGAGAACCTGGCGCCCGAGCGCACGCTCACCAGGAGCGGGTCGTCGGCCTGGCCCAGGCGGCGCCCCATGGCCTTCTCCAGCTCCTGGAGGTTGGCCTCGATCTCGGCGTCGAGTCCGGCGGGCATGCTGCCGTGGGAGAGGTAGTGGCGGCACGCCTCGGTGGTGATGGTGAACCCGGGGGGAACGGGCAGGCCGAGGTTGGTCATCTCAGCGAGGTTGGCCCCCTTACCGCCGAGGAGATCCTTCAGGTCCTTGTTGCCCTCGGTGAACGTGTAGACGTACTTGGCCACGGGGGTGCTCCCTCGCTTCTCGACGGCGCAGTGCTGGGTCGGCGCCTGTGCCCGGATGGGCGCGACTCTATCCACACTCCGCATCATCACTCGCCCATGAACTCCCTTTTTTCGTCATATCCCCAGTTCACAGCTATTAAAGAGGTCTATACCAATGGTTCAGCGAAAGGGGAGCCTCCGGACACCCCGATCCGGCGCGCGGGGCCACCGGCGAAGACGAACCCCCTGTTCACGGAGGCGCCGAGGCACCCGGAAGCTCCGGCTCCCCGGCGAACTCCGCCACGGGAGCGCACACGACCAATCCTGTGCCACATCCGCCACGGGAGAATGCCTGTGCCGCGAAACACAGGTCTACCCACCAGTAACCTACGGAGCCGTAGGTTAGGCTTCGGGTGGGCCCGCAGCGGGGCGGACCGCGGGATGGAGGAGTGCAGCGTGTCGGAGGAACAGGCGCGGGGTACCGGGCGTACGGAGGCCGACCGGAAGGACCACGGGGCCCCGCGCGACGGCGGGCGGAAACCGGGATCCGGCACCCCCTCGGACGCGTCCGTGCCCGAGAGGGCCGCGGCGGCGGCCGAGGAGCTGCTGGAGGCGGTCAAACCGCGGCTGCGCGGCTGGCTGCACCTGGGGACGGCCCCGCTCGCCCTGGCGGCGGGCATCGTCCTGGTGTCCCTCTCCCCCACCACGCCCGCCATGATCGCCAGCGCCGTGTACGCGCTCAGCGCGGTGATGCTCTTCGCCACCTCGGCGGTCTACCATGTGGGGCGCTGGTCGCCGGGCGCGCAGAAGGTGCTGCGCCGCATGGACCACTCCAACATCTACCTGATCATCGCGGGCACCTACACGCCGTTCGTGCTGCTCGTGCTCGAAGGCACACTGCGCACCGCCATGCTGGCGCTGATCTGGGGCGGGGCGATCGCCGGGGTCGGCTTCAAGATGCTGTGGCTCAACGCACCGCGCTGGCTGTCCACCGCGCTGTACCTGGCCATCGGCTGGGTGGCGGTGCTGTTCATCCCCCAGCTGATCGGCGGCACCCACCCGGCGACGTGGATCCTCATCCTGGTGGGCGGGGTGCTCTACAGCGTGGGCGCGGTGGTCTACGGGCTCAAGTGGCCCGACCCGGCGCCGCGCTGGTTCGGCTTCCACGAGATCTTCCACTCGCTGACCATCGCGGCGTTCGTCTGCCACTATGTCGCGGTGTCGTTCGTGGTCTACACCACGGGCTGAAAAACTGGGCACCGCGACCGGGGGTGCCCTTCGCGGCCCACACCACGGGCTGAAAGACCGGGCACCGCGTCTCCCGGTCCATTGACCGCAGGCCGCGCGCCCCCGTGTGCCGGGTCCCTCGGGGAGGGGCCCGGCACACGGGGGCGTGACCGCCACCCGGATCAGGCGAAACCGAACACCGGCGGGAACACCAGCACGACCAGCCCCGCCCAGACCGCGTAGACCGGCAGGTAGGCCGTCTGCCACCGTTCGATCGCGGCGAACGGGCGGGTGCCCCGTACGAAACCCGCCATCAGCCACGCCGACCACGCCAGGTGCACCAGCAGCACGAGGTTGAGACCGAGCGCGGCGGTCTTGTTGGCGGTGAACCCGAACTCGGCGATACGGGTCAGCATCGCCGTCAGCGCGACGGCGTCCACCGCGAGCGCCGCCCCGACCAGCGCGAGCTGGAGCCAGTCGAACACACCCGGCGGGGACAGCGGGGCGCGGGCGGAGACCGAGTACAGCAGCAGGAACAGGACCAGCACCAGAACGGCGTCCATGATGATGAGCAGTTCGCGGTCCACCGTGGTCAGCGGACCGTTCACCAGGAGCGCCACCAGGTCCGCGAGCAGCATCAGGACCGCCAGCGGCGTGAAGACCCGGGTCAGGACGGGCGCGATGTTCTCCACCACGCTCTTCTTGGCCTCCACCAGCCACGCGGCCACCAGGAGCGCGCCGGGCACGCCGAACGGCAGCAGCCAGTCCTCCATGAACGGTTCCAGGTCCACCTCCACCAGGGAGAGCACCCCGAAGGTGAGGCCGACCAGGACCGCGGACCCCAGCACGATCAGCGCCAGGTACATCACCAGCTCGCCCACGAAGCGCACGAAGTCCATGCGCCGGTCGTGGGACCGCCACTGCCCGCCCGTGTGCAGGACGCCCACGAGCAGCCACAGCAGGACCGGGGCGTGCGTGAACGCGAGCACGGCGGTCATGCCGGGGCCCGGGAACGGCCCGGGGGCCGTCTCGAACGGGTAGAGGTTCACGGCCAGGGCCGGTACCGCCGCGACGGCGGCCAGCGCCGCGCACACGCGCCAGGTGACCCGCCGTTTCCAGGCGAACCACCCCGCCAGGAACGGGAGCACCACGAAGGCGACGTTGCGCAACTGCGCGAACTCGTCGTCGACCGCCGTGAACAGGAGCTTGACCGCGAGCCCCGCGCCGAGCGCGAAGGCGATCACCACGCCGAGTTCGCGCCAGCGCGCGAGGCCGCCCGCCCCGTCCTCGGCCTCGGGGACCAGGACCAGCTGCTTCCAGAGCCGGTGGGAGTGCTCGCGCGCGAACTCCCGCGACACCTCGTCCAGGTTGCCCATGCGCCTGACCGCGACGAGGAAGGCCTCCTCGTCGTCCAGGCCGCTCGCCCCCAGATCGGCGATCTGTTCGCGCAGGTGGTCCTCCATCTCCTCGATGTCGGAGGAGGAGATGGCCCGGCGGCGGCGCACGAAGCCGCGCCACTGGTCGATCTGCTCCTCCAGGACGTCACCGCGTGTGTTCCCGCTCATCAGGCGATCCCCCCCGCCGCGGCGTCCCCGAGGACCGGTGGGCGCGACGCGGCCTGCCACACCTGCTGGAGGGCGTCGGCGACGACGTCCCACTGCTTCTGCCGCTCGGCCAGCGTCTCCAACCCGGCCTCCGTGATGGCGTAGTGCTTGCGGCGGCGCCCCGTCTCGGACGCGCCCCAGGACGCCCGGACGTAGCCGTTGCGTTCGAGGCGGTGCAGCAGGGGGTAGAGCATGCCGTCCGTCCACTGCATCCGGCCGTCGGAGAGCTCCTTGACGCGTTTGACGATGGCGTATCCGTAGGACTCGCCCTCGGCCAGGATGCCCAGGACGAGCGGTGTGGCCGACGCCGCGACCAGGTCCTTGTCGATGTGCACGCGCACTTCCTATACCTAGTTCCGCTAGGGTTATTTACCCTAGCAGAGCTAGGCATAGTAGAGCGAGGTATCGAGTTGGATCTCCGCCGGTGTCACGATTCGCTCACACGACAGGACAAGACACACCAAACGACCGCGTAACGCGCACCCCCTACCGCTAGGTTGAGAACCGGTTCCCGCGGTCGTGTGCGGCCGGGGGGCCGAAGAGGCGGCCGGAATCCAATCCCCCCGGGTCCGGCCGTCTCGCCGTGCCCTCAGCCCCGAGCCCACCCCTCAGGCGGTCGGCGGAAGGCCCGGCAGTCCGTCGACGCTGGCGGAGTTGCGGGTGAGCCGATGGTCGTCGAAGTAGGCGGGATCGCGGCGTTCGTGGTAGCGGTCCAGCAGGTCCCGGTCGCCGCGCAGGTCCATCAGCGGCACGGAGAACCCGCAGGAGTCGGAGATACGCCGGACGTCGACCACGATGACCGCGCGCTGGCCCAGGGTGCGTTCCTTGGGGAAGTGGGCACGCAGCTCATCGAACCCCGGTTCCTCGGGGAGCACGGCCCGGCCGGTGCCGTGGAGGCGGACGATGTTCGGCGGCCCGTCGAAGGCGCAGAACATCAGCACGATCCGGCCGTTCTCTCGCAGGTGGGCGATGGTCTCGACACCGGAACCGGTGTAGTCGAGGTAGGCCACCCGGTGCTCGCCGAGCACAGCGAACGTCCCGCTCATCCCCTTGGGTGAGACGTTGACGTGGCCGTCCCCGGCGAGCGGTGCGGTCCCCACGAAGAAGACCGGTTGGGCGAGGAGGAAGCGCGCGAGCCGGTCACCGATGGAGTCGTGGATCTTTCCCATGGCACCGAGCTTTCCACCCGACCGGTTCCGCGCTCCGGACAGCCCCCGCCGGAGGGTCCGGGCTCCGCGAAAGCACGAGGGCCGCCCGCCCCGGTCGGGGACGGACGGCCCTCGCCGCGCCGATGGCTAGCAGCCGGGCAGGCGCTCGAACAGGTAGGTCTCCACGCGGTCCAGGGACACGCGCTCCTGGGACATGGTGTCGCGCTCGCGCACGGTCACCGCGTCGTCCTCCAGGGTGTCGAAGTCCACCGTCACGCAGAACGGGGTGCCGATCTCGTCCTGGCGGCGGTAGCGGCGGCCGATCGCCCCGGCGTCGTCGAACTCCACGTTCCAGCGCTTGCGCAGCCTGGCGGCCAGGTCGCGGGCCTTGGGCGAGAGGTCGGCGTTGCGCGACAGCGGCAGCACCGCGGCCTTGACCGGGGCCAGGCGCGGGTCCAGGCGCATAACGGCGCGCTTCTCCAGCTTGCCCTTGGCGTTGGGCGCCTCGTCCACGTTGTAGGCGTCCAGCATGAACGTGAGCACCGCCCGGTCGACACCGGCCGCGGGCTCGATGACGTAGGGGATGTAGCGCTCGTTGCTCTCCTGGTCGAAGTAGGACAGGTCCACGCCCGAGGCCTCGGAGTGCGTCCGCAGGTCGTAGTCGGTGCGGTTGGCGATGCCCTCCAGCTCCCCCCACTCGGAGCCCTGGAAGTTGAAGCGGTACTCGATGTCGACGGTGCGCTTGGAGTAGTGGGACAGCTTCTCCTGCGGGTGCTCGTACAGGCGCAGGTTGTCCTTGGCGATGCCCAGGTCGACGTACCACTGGTGGCGGATGTCGATCCAGTGCTGGTGCCACTCCTCGTCGCTGCCGGGCTTGACGAAGAACTCCATCTCCATCTGCTCGAACTCGCGGGTCCGGAAGATGAAGTTGCCCGGGGTGATCTCGTTGCGGAACGACTTGCCGATCTGGCCGATGCCGAAGGGAACCTTGCGGCGGGCGCTCTGCTCGACGTTCTTGTAGTTGATGAAGATGCCCTGGGCGGTCTCCGGGCGCAGGTAGGCCAGGCCCTTCTCGTCCTGGACCGGGCCCAGGTAGGTGCGCAGCAGGCCGTTGAACATGCGCGGCTCGGTGAAGGAGTCCTTGGCGCCGCAGTTGGGGCAGGCGATGGCGGCCAGGCCCTCGGCGGGCTCGTGGCCGTGCTTCTCCTCGTAGGCCTCGACGAGGTGGTCCGCCCGGAAGCGCTTGTGGCAGGACTGGCACTCGGTGAGCGGGTCGACGAAGGCCGTCACGTGGCCGGAGGCCTCCCAGACCTCGCGGGCCAGGATGACGCTGGAGTCCAGGCCGACGATGTCGTCGCGCTCCTGCACCATGGAGCGCCACCACTGGCGCTTGACGTTGTTCTTGAGCTCGACGCCGAGGGGGCCGTAGTCCCAGGCGGCTCGCAGACCCCCGTAGATCTCGCTGGAGGGGTAGACCAGACCTCGGCGCTTGGCGAGGTTGACCAGTGCGTCCATTGCCTCTGACTTGGCGGCCATGGGGAACTCTCCATCCGGCTGGGTGTCGGTGGATCGCGTGCGCGATACATCGGTTGGTGTGGAAATGCGGCGCCGCCGAAACCAGGGAGCGGCAACAGCGACGACCGCGTCCACCCAGGCTAGAGCAACCAGGGGTGCCCGCACGCACGTTTCGAGGGTGCGGCAACCCTCTTCAGGGGTGCGGAAACCATCCCTGGAGGTGCGGGAACCGTACCCAAGCGTGCGGAAGCCGCCCGGACGGGTCTCAGGTCGGGGCCCCACCCCCGGTCACGATCTCGAACGCGGTGGGTTCGTCGATGGCGCGCGAGAGCAGCGGCACGGCGTTGACCTTGACGTCGAAGTCGGACAGGGCCCTGCGGTAGAAGCCGGCGCCGTCCCACTCGGTGACCACGGTCCACAGGCAGGGGTCGTCCGCGGCGCGGCCCACCCGGTGGCCTCGGAAGCCGGGGCGGCGGGAGAGCACCTCGATCGCGGTGGCGGCGTCGGTCTGGAAGGCCGCGGTGTCGGCCTCGGGCACGGAGTAGCGGGTGATGACGATCACGGTCCCATTGTGGCCCACCCGGGAGGCCCCGGACGGTTGTCCACAGGCGCGGATCCCGCTCCGGGCGGCCCTCGTCCCGGGGGCGCGCGGCCCCCGGGACACGGGCCCCGGATCACTCCCGGCCGAAGACCCGGTCCACGACGCGGGCCGCGGCCCGGCCGTCGTCGAGCGGGCAGAACCGCTCCACGAACGAGCGGTAGGCGTCCCCGCTGCGCCGGGCCACCTCGTCGATGTCGAGCAGGGCCTCGACCACCTGGTCGGACTCGGTCAGCAGCGGGCCAGGCGCGGTCTCCTCGAAGTCGAAGTAGAACCCGCGCAGGTTGTCCCGGTAGCTCTCCAGGTCGTAGGTGAAGAAGAGCATCGGCCGCCCGGTGTTGGCGAAGTCGAACATCATCGACGAGTAGTCCGTGACGAGCACGTCGGTGATGAGGAAGAGCTCCATGATCTCCGGGTAGAGGGACACGTCGTGGACGAAGTCCCTGCCCACGATCGGCACGCTGTCCACCACCCGCGGGTGCCTGCGCACCAGGAGCACGTGGTCGTCGCCGAGCTTGTCGTACATCCGGCGCAGGTCCAGGTGCAGGTCCAGCTTGTGCCTGCCGCGCGTGTAGTACTTGTCGTCGCGCCAGGTCGGCGCGTACAGCACCACCTTCCTGCCCTCGGGCAGGCCGAGCCTGCGGCGGGTGCGCTCGGCGACGGCCTCGCGGTCGGGGGCGAAGAAGATGTCGTTGCGCGGGTAGCCGGTCTCCAGCACCTCGCCCTCGAAGCGGAAGGCGCTGCGCAGGATCGGGGTCGCCCACGGGCTCGGCGAGACCAGGTAGTCCCACTGCGCGGTCTCCCAGGCGAGCTTGTCGAAGTAGTCGCGCGACTTGCCGCGGATGTTCTCGACGTCGAAGCCGATGCGCTTGAGCATCGAGCCGTGCCAGGTCTGCACGACCACCTGGTCGGGGTGGCGGTGGAACCACGGGGGCTGGCGGGAGTTGGTGACCAGGTAGCGGGTGCGGGCCAGCGCCTCGTAGTACTCCCGGCCCCGGTGCCGCACGGCGGTCAGGTCGTCGGGCAGGCGCACCTGGCCGTCGGCGACCAGCCACGACATCGGGTACTGCGCCCAGCGCGCCCTCCCCCGCAGCTCCGCGTAGACGCTCTGCGGGCTGTCGGAGTACTGGCGGCCGGTGTAGCTGTCGAAGAGCACGCCCTCGGTGACGGACTCGCGGCGCCGGGCCGGGTAGTGGCGCTCGCGCAGCTCGCGCTGGGCGAAGGTGCCGCGCTCGGCGGGGCGCAGGTCGCTGCCCACCTGGAGCACGGGGACACCGCGCCCCTGGCAGGAGAGGGTGTAGGCGCGCTCGCCGGTCTGCATCTCCAGCGGCAGGCCGGGGATGAGCGCGTCGGAGAACTCCACGCCCACGTCCGTCGCGTCGGCGCCGCCCCCGGCGGCCTCGCTGACCCGGCCCCCCAGCTGGTAGGCGCCCGCGGGCAGGGACAGCTCGCCGGACAGGGTGGGGACGTCGGCGGGGGCGAAGCGGGCCGTGAAGCGGCTGCCGGAGCGCTCCACCCGCAGCGGGTGCTCCTCGTCGCGGCCGCGCGCCCGGGCGACCAGGTCCAGTTCGGCGTCGGCGGAGAACTCCCCCTCCAGCAGCAGGGCGCGGCCCTCCCAGCGGGCGCGGTCGACCACGGGCCGGGCGTGCCCCGCGCGCAGCTTGAGGTGACCGGTCGCGGTGCGCAGCACGGCCAGCTCGCGGTGGCCGTCCTCGGCCGCGTAGGCGGCGGTGGCCGTCTCGTCGGGCAGGATCAGGGCGACGGCCCGCCCGTCCGGGGTCACCAGGTGGACGTCCCACTCCTCCTGGCGGATCACGCCGCCGCACTCGGTGACGCTGCGGTCGAAGAGCTCGTCGGCGCGTACGCGGGCGGTGACGCGGCCGCCGTGGACGGTGGCCGGGTAGGTGAGCGCGGCGGTGCCGGGACGGCGGGTCAGGCGCAGCCCGGTGGCCTCGGCCGCGGGCGCGGACACCAGTTCGCCCTCCAGCTCCAGCACACCGGTGCGGGCGTCGAAGCGGTGCTCGGCCACGCGCGCGCGGGCCGGTTCGACGCTGATCAGCAGCTGGCGGTCCCTGCTCCAGTGCGGGCGCACCCACACGTCCCCCTCGACGCGGTGGTAGCCCGGGCGCTCGGCCGGGCCGGGGACGGGGTTGGCGACGATCCTGCGGCGGGTGATCCCGCGGTTGAGGACGACCAGCTCCAGCTTCCAGTCTCCGGGCTCCCAACCGCCGGAGGAGCGCAGCTTGCGGGGGTCGACGATGACGGTGAAGCCCCCGTGGTCGTGGCGGGCGGCGTCGATGACGTCGGGGAGGCGGTACTCGGCGGCGAGCCGCACCCGCACGGGCACGCGGACACGGCGGCGGGTGGCGGTGTTGACCGCGAAGGCCGCCAGGTGCTGCTGCCATCGTCTGCGGGCGCGCAGGTGGCGGATGCCGACGCGGCCGCTGACGTGCAGGCGCCCGCTCGACCAGCGGACGTCCTCGGTCTTCTGGCGGACCCGGATGTCCTCGCCGAGCCGGTACACCTCGCGCGGCACCGCCCGGTCGGGCTCCTGGGACTCGAAGAAGGGGTAGCTGACGTAGTAGCCCAGGCCGCGCCGCACGACGGTGGCCTTCTTGATCTCGACGCTCTTGGCGAAGGTCGCGACCTCCAGGACGTCGGCCGTGCGCCGCTTGCGTACCAGGTGGTACAGGAGGCGGTCGAGCACGTTGAGGCCGCGCAGGAGGCGCGCGGGCACGTGGTCGAGGTAGGCGTTGACCAAGTCGACGACGGCCTCGCGGGCCTCCTCGTCGGCGTCGTCCAGGCGCAGCAGGAGCTGGTGCAGCTCGCCGCCGAGCAGGGTGCGGTCCCACAGCTCGCGGTCGGCGCTGGCGAGTCCGGCGGCGAGGTCGCCCATCGCGGTGAGGCGCCGGGTGAGCGCGGCCTTGTCCAGGGGCCGGCGGGCGGCCTCGCGTCGGCGCATGAGCAGGACGGGGCCGGGCAGGGTGTCCACGGTCTCCGCGGACAGGGCGGCCCGGCGCAGGCCCAGGTCGGCGTCCTCGGGGTCCAGGGAGTGGTCGGGCAGGGAGTTCCAGAACTCCCTGCGCCAGAGCTTGTTGCCCAGGGTGGCGTCGGCGGCGAGTCCGGGGACGGCGCGGGGGTCCTCGGCCATGCGGTGCCTGCCGCAGTACCTGCGGTGCGCCTTGGACGGGGAGGCGCCCAGCTCGTCGAACCTGTACGCGTTGCCGACGACCAGGTCCGAGCGGGTGTCGCCCGCGCTGCGCAGGAGGTAGGCCAGGGCGTAGCCGGTGAGGGCGTCGGAGCCCTCCAGGAAGAGCAGGTGGGTGCCGTGCGCGGCGGCGGCGCCGCGTGCGCGGGCGGCGGGGCGGTCGGGGGCGGGTTCGCCGGTCAGGAGCGTGGCGGCGAGGCCGGGCGGCGGTGCGGCGGCGAACGCGGCGGCGAGGGCGAGCGCGTCCTCGCGGGCGGGTTCGACGGCCTCGTCCCCCTGCTCGTTCTCCTCCCCTCGGGTGTCGCCCTCGGTGTTCTCGGCGGCGTCCTCGTCGCCCCCGTTGTCGGCGTCGGTGTTCTCGGGGTCGGACTCGGCCGCGGGCTCGGCGCCGTCGGCGCGGAGGCGGTCACCGTCGCGGACGGGGACCAGGACCACCTGCGCGTCCGCCCGGGGCTCGCCGGTCCCGCCGTCGTCGCGTTGGCGGGCCAGGGAGTCGAGGCAGTGCTGCAGGTGGGGCTCGGTGACGTCGAACGTCACGATGACAGTGGCTTCGGGCACGGAAGTTGACACCCTCCGGAGGGTTCGACGGGCCGCGCGGGCGACTGGGCGCGCTGGCCGCGTGCATCAGACGATTGATGACTGCGGGTGTGGATTTTGTGGCTCAGAGTCAACACGGTACCGATGGCTGTGCGCCGCGCGGAAGACGGGAGGGGGTGTTCGGCGCAGCCGCACCGGCGCCCGGCGGCGGACCGGGGTCCTGCACTAGGGTTCAGGACACAAGTATCACAGGCCCGGTGGCCCCACCGCCCACCTTTTCGGGATGGGCGCGCCCCCGCGCGGGCCTGTCCGGCGGCGGCACGGACCAGAAGCGGACACGGACAGCATGGCCCCTCCCGAACACGGTGACGAGAAGCGGCGTCCAGACCAGGACCGACCCCGGCGCGAGGGGGGCTCCCCCCGCGCGAGGAGGACGGGCGGACTGCGCAGGGCGGTGGAGGAGCGCAGCGCGGTGCCGCTCGTGTGGCTGCACCAGGGCCCCCGGTGGCTGGCGCCGCTGGTGGTGGGCGCCCTGTTCATCGCGGGGCTGGTGGCGCCCGGCCCGGTCGGCGCGGTGTGCCTGCTGCTGGTCGCCGCGTTCGTGGCGTGGCTGGCGTTCCTGACCTGGCCCTCCCTCGGCGGCCAGCCGCGGGCCGCGCGGGTGCTCATGGTGGTGGTCGTGCTGGTGCTGGCGGTGGCGCGGATCCTGGGCTACTGACAGGACGACACCGAAAAGATCACGAATCCGCCATATTTTGACAATCATTTTCGTTTTCGTGATAATGGAACGGTGTCTGACCAGTTCAAGGCCGTCGCGGGCGACGCGCCGCCCGCCTTCCAGGCCGTCGACGCACGCGTCGCCTACGACGGCGTCCCTGTGCTCGACGGTGTGAGTCTCGACGTGCCCGCGGGCCAGACGATGGCCGTCCTGGGCCCCAACGGCTCCGGCAAGTCCACCCTGATGCGCTCGATGCTGGGCATCGTGCCCCTGACCTCCGGCGAGGTCCTGGTGCACGGCGTCCCGCTGCGCAGGTTCCGCGCCTGGCGCCGGATCGGCTACGTGCCCCAGCGGCTCACCGCCGGCGGCGCCGTCCCCGCCACCGTCCGCGAGATCGTCGCCTCCGGGCAGGTCGCCTCGCGCCGCCGCCTGTCCCTGCCCACCCGCGCCGACCGCGCGGCCGTGGACGAGGCCCTGGAGACCGTCGGGCTGGCCGACCGGGGCCGCGACGCGGTACGCGAGCTCTCCGGCGGCCAGCAGCAGCGCGTGCTCATCGCCCGCGCCCTGGCCGGTCGGCCCGACACCTTCGTCATGGACGAGCCCATGGCCGGTGTGGACGCCGAGAACCAGCGCGCGCTGGCCGGGACCATCACCCGCCTGCGCGAGCGCGGCGCGACCGTGGTCCTGGTCCTGCACGAACTGGGCCCGCTGGAGGACGTGATCGAGCGGGCCGTGGTGCTGGAGTCGGGCCGCGTGGTGCACGACGGCGCCGCGCCCGCGCCCACCGGCGAGTGCGCGCGGCCCGGACACGAGCACCAGCACCCCCACCCCGACCCCAACGCTCCCGACTCCGCGGGCACCACGGCCGCGGAGATGATCCGACTCGAGGTACCCGGCCGTGACTGAGCTGCTCCACTACGAGTTCATGCGGCGCGCGCTGGTCGCGGCGGTGCTCGTCGGCCTGGTCACCCCGATCATCGGCACCTACCTCGTCCAGCGACGTCTGGCCCTGCTGGGCGACGGGATCGGCCACGTCGCCCTGACCGGGGTGGCGCTGGGCCTGCTCACCAGCACCTCTCCGGTGCTCACCGCGGCCGTGGTGGCCACGCTGGGCGCCGTCCTCATCGAGTTGGTGCGGGTACGCGCCCGCACCAGCGGGGACGTGGCCCTGGCGCTGCTGTTCTACGGCGGCATCGCCGGTGGCGTGCTGCTCATCGGGCTCACGCCCGGGGCGAGCAACGCCACGCTGGTCTCCTACCTGTTCGGCTCGGTGAGCACGGTGGAGGAGTCCGACCTGTGGGTGGTGGGCGTGCTCGCCGCCGGGGTGATCGCGGTGGTGGCGGTGTTCGGCCGCGAGCTGTTCGTGCTGTGCCAGGACGAGGAGGTGGCGCGGGCCCACGGGCTGCCGGTGCGCTTCCTGAGCGTGCTGCTGGCCGTGACCGCCGCGCTGACGGTGGTGATCGCGATGCGCGTCGTGGGCGTGCTCATGGTGAGCGCGCTGATGATCGTCCCGGTCGCCGCCGCACAGCAGCTCACCAAGAGCTTCCGGGTGACGATGCTCCTGGCCGTGCTGATCGGACTGCTGTCCTCGGTGGGCGGCCTGACCACGTCCTTCTACGCCGAACTCTCCCCCGGCGCGACGATCGTGCTGCTGGCCCTGGCCGTCTTCGGCGTGGCCGTGGCGGTCGGCGGCGTGCTGCGCCGCACCTCGGGGCGCCGCTCCGCGGCGGTCTTCGATCCCGCCGGTGGGAGTTCGACCGGTACGATGCCCCAGACTGAGCGGGGGAAGGTGAGACCATGAGTACACGACGCGAGGCGGTCCGCCAGGCGCTGACCGGTTCCGACGGTTTCCGCAGCGCCCAGGACCTGTACGCGGACCTGCGCGCCGACGGTTCCAAGATCGGCCTGACCACCGTCTACCGGGCGCTCCAGGCGCTGAGCGACTCCGGTGAGGTGGACGTGCTGCGCACCGACGAGGGCGAGGCCGTCTACCGGGCGTGCGGCACCGAGAGCCACCACCACCACATCGTGTGCCGGGTGTGCGCGACCGCGGTGGAGATCGAGGGGCCCACGGTGGAGAAGTGGGCCGCCGAGATGGGCGCCCGGTACGGCTTCACCGGTGTGACGCACACCGTGGAGGTCTTCGGGACCTGCGCCAACTGCTCCTAGGCGGAGCGGTCGTCACGGCCGGTGGGCCTGTTCGGTGATGACCGAGAACACGGTGACCGGCTCGCCGAAGTGCTCGGCCAGCAGCTCGGGCAGGGCCTGGCCGAGGTCGGTCCGGTCGAAGGCGGACTCCAGGGGCACGAAGAGGTCCGGCTCGGAGCCTTCCACCAGCAGCTCCCACCCGTATCCGCCGCCGCGCCACAGGGTTCCCAGCTCGACGCCGTCCACGTAGATGAGCGCGGTGTCGGCGTCCCGGTACCTGAGGCGCACCCGCACCCGCCGCACCGCGCTGGAAGGGGAGGGCGGGGCGTCGGAGGCCGGGCCGCTCGCGGGGGCGGGAGCCGCCCGACCGGTCAGCGGGCCCTCCTCCGGCGAGGGGTCCGACGGCCGGGAGACCGGTCTGCCGCCCGCCGGACCGGACAGGTTCGGGACCAGGTCGGGCTCCGCGGCCCAGGGCGAAGCCCACTCGAGCACGCGCCGCACACTGCGCACCGCGATCGGTCTGGGCGCCCCCCTGTCCTGGAACCACACCAGGTCGGGCTTCCGGCGGGCCCCGCCCCAGGCTCGGGCCACCGACGTCTGCCCGGCCCCGTCGCGCACCACGGCGCGAACGTGCCAGTCCCGGTCGGCGGGCCGCTCCGAACCCCACACCGCGGCGGCGGTGAACGCCTCGGCGCCGAGCGGGGCGGAAGAGGGCGGGGGCGCGGTGCCGAGGGCGCTCGCCCGCGGGGTACGGGCTGTGCCGTCGGCTGACCCCCCGTCGGCGTTGCCCTCCCCCGGTTCGGAGAACCCGGAGCGCGCCGAGGCCCCCGATCCGCGCCGGGGCGAGGGCCAGCGCGCGTGGTAGCGGCGCACGGCCGCCTCGAAGGTGTCCTCCTCGTGGGCGGCGCCGCTCCCCCGGGTGCTCCACAGGGCCCGGATGTCGCGGACCATCGCGCGCCATCCGGCCCGGTCGCCGGGGTGGGTGCGGCCGACCGAGCGCAGCCGGGGCCTGCCCGCGTCGTCGACCGTCAGGGTGATCTCGGCGTACCTGACCTCCCCCGTCCCCCTGACGAACTGCCCGAAGCGGCAGTGGTAGCCCGGCGTCAGCAGGAGCGGGGGCCGCCCGTTCCCCGGGTGGGAGGCCATCACCAGCAGGTAGGACTCGTCCGAACGGGCCTCGACCGTCCCGAGGCTCTCGAAGAACTCGTAGTACCGCAGCGGCCCTATGAGCCGCAACCGGAACTTCAGGCGCTCCCAACGCAGTCTGCGCAGCGCCGTCCTGAGGACGCGTGCGGACTCGCGTCGCCGCGCGGACTCGTCGGGCATGGGGTTCCCCGCTGTGGACCGGTGGGCTCCGTCGAGCGGAACACTATCCCGGCCCGGCCGGGGCTGTCTGCCCCGGCGGGTCCACGCCCGGAGCGCCGACGCGTCGTGCGCGCGGCGCCCCGCGGGGCGTCAGTCCCGGCGCAGCGGGTCCAGGCTGGGGCGTTTGGGGCTGACGTTGTCCCCCGAGGAGCGACCGGTGAGGCGGCGGCCGATCCACGGCACCAGGAACTCGCGCGCCCAGTGCAGGTCCTCCTGGCGGGCGGAGCGCCAGTCGCGGGGGTCGGCGGGCGGCCACGGCTGCCTCCAGTCGCCCTCCACGGGCACCCCGAGCACCTCGGCCACGCGCAGCGCCATGCGGCGGTGGCCCTCCGGGGACAGGTGCAGGCGGTCCCAGCTCCAGGCGCGGGCGTCGTCCAGGACCCGCATGCTCCACACGTCCACCACGTCGCAGCCGTAGCGGTCGGCGATGGCCCGCAGGTGCATGTTGTACGTGGCGATCCGGCCGCGCATGTGGCGCATCACGGGCTGCCAGTTGGTGTCGAACCCGGTGAAGACCACGATGCGCGCACCGGTCCGGCTGAGCTCCTCCACCGCCGCGGCGAAGGCCACGGCCACCGCGTCGGGGTCGCTGCCGGGGCGGATGATGTCGTTGCCGCCCGCGCACAGCGTGATCAGGTCCGGCGAGAGCTCCACCGCCCGGGGGACCTGTTCCTCGGCGATCTGGCCGATGAGCTTGCCGCGCACCGCGAGGTTGGCGTAGCGCACCTCCGCGACGTGGTCGGCCAGGTGCTCGGCCAGGCGGTCGGCCCATCCCCGGTAGCGGCCGTCGGGCGCGCCGCCGCCGTCCGGGTAGGGGTCGCTCATGCCCTCGGTGAAGCTGTCACCGAGGGCGACGTAGGACAGGATGTCCTGGTGCACCAAGTTCGTCCCAAAACCGCTCATAATGCCCGATCATCCAACTCAGCGCCAGGGTTACGCGACAGTAGGTTGATCGTTTTCGGCGTTTTGGGAGCCACCTCACACCGGTTCGGCGGCGGTCAGCGGTCCTTGGTGATCCGGGTCAGCTCCGGGCGCTTGGCCGTGACCGTGTCGCCGGAGGAGCGCCCCGTCAGGCGGCGGCCGATCCACGGGCCGAGCGACTCCCTGACCCAGGTCAGGTCCTCCCGGCGCGCACGGGTCCAGCCGACCGGCTCGCTGTGCGGCCACGGCTCGTCCCAGCGCTCCGTCACCGGCACGCCCAGCACCTCGGCCACGCGCAGCGCCAGGCGGCGGTGCCCCTCGGGGGACATGTGCAGCCGGTCCTCGTCCCAGGCCCGGGGGTCGGTGAGCACCCTCATCGGCCACTGGTCCACCAGGAGGCAGCCGTGCTTGTCGGCGACGGCGCGCACGTGCATGTAGTAGCGCGCGAACAGGCCGATGGTGCCGCGCATGTAACCCGTGGTGATGTTGACGCCGGTGAAGAGCACGACCTGGCTCCCCGCGGCGCGCAGGCGGCCCACCGTGTGGTCCAGGATCCTGGCCATCCGCTCGGGGTCCCCGCCCGGGCGCAGCAGGTCGTTGCCGCCCGCGCTCAGGGTGACCAGGTCCGGGGCCATAGCCAGGACGGGCGGGAGCTGGTCGGTGACGATCTGGCGCATGAGCTTGCCGCGCACCGCCAGGTTCGCGTACATGACCTCGCCCAGCTCGTCGGCCAGGTGCTCGGCCAGCCGGTCGGCCCAGCCGCGGAAGCCCGCGCCCGGCTCCGGGTAGGGGTCGCCCACGCCCTCGGTGAAGCTGTCGCCCACCGAGACGAGCGACATGCCCGGCCTGAGCAGCGGGCCGTCCGAACCTGCCATCACTTCTTCTCCTCCGACACGGGGTTGGGCACGGCACCGCCGTAGCGGCGGTCCCGGCTCGCGTAGATCTCACAGGCCCGCCACAGGTCGCGGCGGTCGAAGTCGGGCCAGAGCGTGTCCAGGAAGACGAACTCGGCGTAGGCGGACTGCCAGAGGAGGAAGTTGGACGTGCGCTGCTCGCCGGAGGAGCGCACGAACAGGTCCACGGGCGGCACGTCGGGGGCGTAGAGGTGCTGGGCGAGGGTGTCCTCGGTGATCTTCTCCGGGGAGAGCAGACCCGCCGCCGCCCTGCGGGCCAGCTCGCGCGCGGCGTCGACGATCTCGGCCTGTCCGCCGTAGTTCACGCAGAACTGGAGGGTGAGCGCGGTGTTGTCCCTGGTCATCTCCTCCGCGTCCTGGAGTTCGCGGATGACGCTCTTCCACAGCCGCCCCGCGCGCCCGGCCCACTTGACGCGGACCCCCCGCGCGTGCAGCTCGTCGCGGCGCCTGCGGATGGTGTCGCGGTTGAAGCCCATGAGGAAGCGCACCTCGTCGGGCGAGCGCTTCCAGTTCTCGGTGGAGAAGGCGTAGGCGGACAGGTTGGCCACGCCCATCTCCAGGGCGCCCTCGATCACGTCGAAGAGCGAGGACTCACCGGCCTTGTGCCCCTCGGTGCGCGCCAGCCCGCGCTCCTTGGCCCAACGGCCGTTGCCGTCCATGACCACGGCCACGTGCCGGGGCACCAGCTGGGCGGGGAGCTCGGGGGGACGCGCGCCGCTGGGGTGCGGAACGGGCGCGGCGTACTCCCGCCGTTTACCGGTGTCGAAGCTGAACAGACTCAAGAACGCTCCACATGGCGCAGTGATCGGATTCCGTTTTCCAGGTGCCACTGTAGGTAGGCCGCGACCAGCCCGCTGCACTCGGAGCGCTGCCTGTCCTCGCTGGCGTCCGCGCTCTCCCAGTCCCCTCCGAGCAGTGCCGACATGAGTCGGAGCGTGTCCGGGGACGGGTGCACGGAGCCGTGGGGACGGCACACCGTGCAGACCATACCTCCGGCGTGGACCGCGAACGCGCGGTGCTCCCCCCGGCTGCCGCAGCGGGCGCACTCGGCCAGCGAGGGCGCGTACCCGGCGACGGCGAGCGAGCGCAGCAGGTAGGCGTCCAGGACCAGCCGGGAGTCGTGGCTTCCCTCACCCAGGGTACGCAGCGCGCCGATGAGCAGGAGGAACTGGCGCAGCGCCGGGTCCTTCTCGACCGAGACGACCTTCTCCGCGGTCTCCAGCATCGCGGTGGCGGCGGTGTAGCGGGAGTAGTCCGACACCACCGCCTCGCCGTAGGCCCGCACGGTCTCGGCCTGGGTGATCACGTCCAGCGTGCGGCCCGCGTGCAGCTGGAGGTCGACGTGGGTGCACGGCTCCAGGCGGGCGCCGAAGCGGGACCTGGTGCGGCGCACCCCCTTGCCGACGGCGCGGACCAGGCCGGTGCGCCGGGTCAGGAGGGTGATGATGCGGTCGGCCTCGCCCAGCTTCTGGTTGCGCAGGACGACACCCTCGTCGCGGTAGAGACTCACATCCCCATTGTCGCGGATACCACGGACCGTCCACGCGGACGGTGGAGCACGAAACCCCTCTATGACCAGCTTTATTACAGTTTGGTTTCCCTTTTTGCGACATTTGCTCTACTCTCACGCGCTAGGCGCTCCGCGTCGGGCCCGCCGCCCTTCCCCCGCGGCACTCTCCCGGAGCAGCCGCGCGCATCCCGCGCGCTCCCCGACACGGGTTCACCCGAGACCCGCGGGGCACGAGCGAGGGCCGGCCTGAGCGCGGACCCCGCGCGAGCGGCGCCCCGTCGCGCCCGTGCCCCGACGTCCCACTTCCCGAGGAGGGCCCCATGGCGCGTGGTCGCCGAGGCAGGCGCAGGAAGAGCGCCGACCGACACCGCCGTTCCGGGCGCGGACTGCGCTCGATACCGCTCGCGGTACCCATGGCCGCGGTGCCCGTCGGCCTGGTCGTGGCGGGCGCTCTGCTGTTCACCGGCGCGGAGTCCGGCCTCGACCCCTTCCGGAACACGGCGGACGGCCAGGCGCGGGAGGGAGGGCTCGGCACCGCGGTCACCGACGACTCGCTCGTGCCCGAGGCCTCCGAGGACGCCGACTTCTTCGCCTCGCCCACCGCGACGCCTCAGCGCGAGCCCGCGCCCTCCGGGGAGGGCGTCGAGCCGCAGAGCGCGCAGGCCTCCTCCGTTCCCGAGGACAGCGGGGACGAGGACACCGGCGGCGCTGGCAGCGGTGGCGGCGGTGGCGGCTCGGAGTCCGGTGACGCTGGCAGCGGTGGCGGTGGCGGCGGCGGCAACGGCGGCGGTGGCGGCGACAGCGGTCCGGACGCCCCCGCCGGCGGAGCGACCGAGCAGGTCGTGACCCTGGTCAACGCCCAGCGCGCGGACGCCGGCTGCGGCCCGCTGCGGGTGGACTCACGGCTGACCGCCGCCGCCCAGGAGCACAGCGAGGACATGAACCGGCGCGACTACATGAGCCACGAGAGCCCCGAGGGCGAGGGCCCCGGGGACCGGGCCGACCGCCACGGCTACGACGCCTGGGGCGCGGAGAACGTCGCCAAGGGGCAGACCAGCCCCCAGCAGGTGATGGACGCCTGGATGAACAGCGACGGGCACCGCAGGAACATCCTCAACTGCGACCTGGTCGCGATCGGCGTCGGCGAGTCCGGCAACGCCTGGACCCAGATGTTCGGCTGGGAGTAGCCCCCGCCCGCACACGCGGGGCCGCCCCTCCCGGGAGGGGGAGGGGCGGCCCCGCGTGTGCGGGCGGAGCCCGGCGGCCGGACCGCGGTGGAGGCAGGGCGCACGCGCGCGGTCCGCGGCTCGAAGGGCGTGCCGCCCCGTTCGCCCTCCCGGAGGCCTCGGCGAACGCGTCGGCGCCGACCGGTAGTGTGGACCGCCGTCGCGACCCCTCGCGGCCCGACGGGAGGTGGCCCTGTGCGCGAGCTGAGTGAACTGGTCGAGGTGGACGAACCCGCCTGGCCGCTGCTGTCCGAACGCCTGGAGCGGGGCGGGGCCGCCGTGCGCGCCCTGCCCGTCGACCCCGAGCGCGGCCGCACGTGCCTGCACCGCCTCCAGGTGACCGCGCGCTCCTTCCTGGGCGCGATGGCGCTGGAGTCCGGCGGCCTGCTCCTCGACGGGGGGTGGCTGCGCGTGCACGGCGGCGGCGGGGCGGAGCTGCCCGGTCTGGGCGAGGTCAACGACCTGAGCGCGGCGGTGGTGTACGGCCCGCCGCCGCGGCTGGTGGTCGCCCACGACGTTCTGGGCGGGGTGTTCGCCCTCAACGGGCCCGCGGCCGAGGGCGGGGACTATCCGGGCAGGCCCGGGGAGATGGTCTACTTCGCGCCTGACTCCCTGGAGTGGGAACCGCTGGAGACGGCCTACTCCGGCTGGATGCTGTGGCTGCTGGACGGCCACCTGGAGGACTTCTACCGCGCCCTGCGCTGGCCGGGCTGGCGCGAGGAGACAGAGGCGCTGGACCTGACGCGGGGGTTGTCGCTGCGCCCCTTCCCCTGGACGTCCGAGGCGCGCCAGGACATGGCCGCGACCTCGCGCAGGCCGATCGCGCTGGGCGAGCTGACCGGCGCGCACCGGGAGTCGTGCGCCGCCCTGGGCCTGCCCGACCCCGGCCCGTTCGGCCTGCTCTAGCGTCCCGGAACGGGCCGGGGCCGCGACCCGGCGGTCGCGGCCCCGCGCGCCCGCGGGCGTGCGCGCGTCAGACGCGCGCGATGGCGCTGCACAGCGCCTTGAGCGAGGCCGTGGTGATGCTGCTGTGGATGCCCACGCCCCACACCACGCGGCCGTCGATCTCGGCCTCCACGTAGGCGGCGGCGCGGGCGTCGCCGTCCCCGCCCATGGAGTGCTCCACGTAGTCCATGACGCGGACCTTGACGTCGACGTCGGTCAGGGCGTCGCAGAACGCGGAGATGGGGCCGTTGCCGGTGCCGGTCAGCTCGCGGATCTCGCCGTTGACCCGGGCGTCGGCCTCGATCCGGTAGGTGCCGTCGCTGTCGGTGGTGGAGCGGTGCGCCAGCACCGCGACCGGTCCGCCCTCGGCCAGGTAGGTCTGCGAGAAGATCTCCCAGATGCGCCCGGCGGCGAACTCGCCGCCCTCGGCGTCGGTGAACTTCTGGATGACCTGGGAGAACTCGATCTGGAGGCGGCGCGGCAGGTCCAGCGAGTGGTCGCGCTGCATGATGTAGGAGACGCCGCCCTTGCCGGACTGGCTGTTGACCCGGATGACGGCCTCGTAGTTGCGGCCCACGTCCTTGGGGTCGATGGGCAGGTAGGGCACGTCCCAGACGTGCTCCTCCACCGGGGTCCCCGCGGCGTCGGCGGCCTCCTGCTGGGCGGCGAAGCCCTTCTTGATGGCGTCCTGGTGGGAGCCGGAGAAGGCGGTGTAGACCAGGTCGCCGCCGTAGGGGTGGCGCGGGGCGACCGGCAGCTGGGTGCAGTGCTCGACGGTGCGGCGGATCTCGTCGATGTCGGAGAAGTCGATCCGGGGGTCCACGCCCTGGCTGAACAGGTTCATGCCCAGGGTGACCAGGCAGACGTTGCCGGTGCGCTCGCCGTGCCCGAACAGGCAGCCCTCGACGCGGTCGGCCCCGGCCATGACGGCCAGCTCGGCCGAGGCCACGCCGGTGCCGCGGTCGTTGTGCGGGTGCACCGAGACGACCACGTGCTCGCGCCGGGACAGGCTGCGGCTCATCCACTCGATCTGGTCGGCGTAGACGTTGGGCGTGGAGCGCTCGACGGTCGCGGGCAGGTTGAGGATGATCTCGCGGCCCGGGCCGGGCTGCCAGACGTCCATGACGGCCTCGCAGACCTCCAGGGCGAAGTCCAGCTCGGTGTCGATGAAGATCTCGGGCGAGTACTCGTAGCCGAAGTACTCGGTCTCGCCCAGGTACTGCTCGGCGAAGCGCATGACGTGCCGGGTGCCCTGGACGGCGATGTCCTTGCAGGCCTCGCGGTCCACGCGGAAGACGACACGGCGGAAGGTGGGCGCGGTGGCGTTGTACAGGTGCACGGTGGCGCGCTTCGCCCCGACCAGGCTCTGCACGGTGCGCTCGATGAGGTCCTCACGGGCCTGGGTCAGCACCGAGATCTGCACGTCGTCGGGGATCGCGTCGCCCTCGATCAGGGACCGGACGAAGTCGAAGTCGGTCTGGCTGGCGGCCGGGAAACCTACCTCGATCTCCTTGTAGCCCATCCGCACCAGCAGCTCGAACATCTCGCGCTTGCGGGCGGGGTCCATCGGCTCGATCAGCGCCTGGTTGCCGTCGCGCAGGTCCGTGGACAGCCAGCGCGGGGCCTCGGTGATGCTCTTGGAGGGCCAGGTGCGGTCGGGCAGGTCCACCGGCGCGAAGGGCTTGTAGCGGTGGAAGGGCATGGGGCTGGGCTTTTGCTGCGGCACCATCTCGGTGGCTCCTCGGGTGGATCTGGCGCTTGGTCATGGTCGACCAGGACAAGCCGAAGTCCCGCGGCGAGGGAGCCGACCTTTTAACGACCCCCGCCGCGGCCGCTAAGGAGAAGCAGCTCGCGCAGCATAACGGTCCTCACGCTAGCAGACGGCCCGCCGGAACTGGTACCCGGTGTCCATATGTTGGGACGGGCGTCACATGACCTGGGGATCCTCCTCACTGAGGGCGCGCACGGCGGGATTCACCCCCTTACCGGTACCTCGACCTCAAGAGACCGGCGGGGTGTCTGTAACATTTTCGGTGAACCCTTCAGTGCTAGGGGGGTTGTTCCAGATCCCGTCGACGGGGCCCGGGGTGCGGCCAACACCCGGGGCCGCCGCCGGCAGCGCGGTCACCGCGCGCCGACGGCCGGGCCCGGTCCCGTCGACGGGATTTCGCGTCAGGCGTCCAGGGCCGGGTAGTCGGTGTAGCCGCGGTGGTCGCCGCCGTAGTAGGTGGCCCGGTCGGGGGCCGCGACGGGGGCGCCGGTCCTGATCCTGGCGGGCAGATCCGGGTTGGCGATCCAGGCCGCGGCCATCGCCACGGCGTCCGCCCGCTCCCGGGCCAGGGCCGCGATGGCGGGTCCGGTGTCGGTGCCGGAGGCGGGGTTGAGGACGAAGGTTCCCGGCCACTCCTTGCGCAGCGCGTCGGTGTACTCGGCCGAGGCCGACTCCGTCAGGTGCAGGTAGGCCAGTTCGGGACGGCCGCGCAGCCCGTCCAGGAGCGCGAGGTACTGCTCCAGGGGGTCGCTCTGGCTGATGCCGTTGAGCCTGCTGGCCGGGGAGACGCGCAGGCCGGTGCGGTCGGCTCCGACGGCCTCGACGACCGCGTCCACCACCTCCAGGGCGAAGCGGGCGCGGTTGGCGGCGCTGCCGCCGTACCCGTCGGTGCGCCGGTTGCTGCCGTCGGAGAGGAACTGCTCGATGAGGTAGCTGTTGCCGCCGTGCAGCTCCACCCCGTCGAAACCGGCGGCGATCGCGTTGCGCGCGGCCGCGGCGTGGTCGGCGAGGGTCTGGTCGATGTCGGCGGCGGTCATCTCACGCGGCACCGGGTGCGCGAGCTTCTGCCTGCCGTCGTACATGGACGCGCCCGAGGCGATGGGGGAAGGGCCGACGGGCAGGCCGCCGTCGGGGTAGAGGCTGGGGTGTCCGACCCGGCCCGCGTGCATGAGCTGGGCGAAGATGTGCCCGCCGCGCCCGTGCACGGCGTCGGTGACGCGCCGCCACGCCGCGATCTGCTCGTCGCTGTGCAGGCCCGGGGTGTCGGTGTAGCCCTGGCCGCGGACGCTGGGCTGGATGCCCTCGGTGATGATCAGCCCGGCCGAGGCGCGCTGGGCGTAGTACTCGACGGTGATGTCGCCGGGCACGCCCCCGCGGCAGCGCGAGCGGGTCATCGGGGCCATGAACAGGCGGTTGGGCAGGTGCAGGCGGCCGATCCGGACGGGATCGAACAGGTCGCTCAAGGCGGGCTCCGTGGTGTGCGGGTCGAGAGGGGTCATGCCCTCGGGAACGCACTCACGTTAGGAGGAACCGCCGCGGGGCCGTCGACCGGGTACGCACTTGGCCAGGTCACGCACGCGCGCCGCCGTCCCGGCCCGGGTGGGCGGGTCACCGCAGGTGTCGGTCCCGGTGCACCCGGCTGCGCCGGACCACGCGCCCCACCGGGACGGCGGGCAGAACGGGGGCGCTCCGGAGATCGCCGTATCCGCCGTGGACACACGGGCGGGGGGCCGAGGGGCGGGGGCTGACGGGGGCGGAGAAGGCCCCGGCCCCGGGCGGCGCGCCCGGGGCCGGGAGCGGTCAGAACTCCCCCTGGCAGGCCTGCTGGACCTTGCCCTGGCCGAAGGACTCCACGTAGGTCTCGTCCGGGGCCAGTTCCAGGTAGCCGTCCGTCTGGGCCCCGTAGATCAGCACCGGGTCGGTGCCGTTCCACTTGAACTGGAGCTGGCAGTCGTCCGTGGCCTCGTAGGTGGCCCACCAGAACCCTTCGGAGTCCGGTGCCGTGATCCTGAGTTCGTCACCGGGCAGACCGCTCTCCGCCAGGAGTTCCTGGAACTCCTCCTCGGAGCCGTTCTGGGAGGAACAGGCGGAGGAGGTGAGCGCGACGGCCGCGACGGCGACCGCAGAGAGGAAACGCGCGTGGGGGGACATGCTTTTCCAACTTCCGAGAGTGCCGACGACGGCTCCGTTGCGTTCTCCCGCTCCCTGGCACGGCGGCTCCGTCGTCAAGGTGACTCCACGTTTGCGCAGGTGCGGGCCGGAGAAAACGCACGTCGCGAAACACTCCGGACACAACCCTGTAACGGCAGGTTCACCTGTGTCCGGTGTGCCCCGTTTGGTCCGCTGTGGCAGGCGTTCCGCACGGGGCACACCCGCCGTCAGGCCCCCGGGACCGGCTCGAACTCGCGGACCGCGTCGATCGCGGGCCCGTGCGGCGTGTTGGCCTCGCGCTCGATCATGATCTCCACGAGTACCGGCCGCGAGGTGGCCTGGGCCTGCTTGCGGGCCCACTCCAGGGACTCGCGGATCTCCCCGGGCTCCACGACGCGGCGCCCGGAGCAGCCGTAGGCCTCCATGAGCTTGACGTTGTCGGTGCCGTACTCGTCGTAGTGGATGTCCACCTGGTAGTTCATGTCGAACGGGATCGAGGCCTGGCGGATCAGGCCCAGGTACTCGTTGTTGAGCATGATGATGACGTAGGGCACGTCGTACTGGGCGGCCACGGCCAGTTCCTCGACCATGTACTGGAACCCGTAGTCGCCGACGATCCCGACGACCTCCGCGTCCGGCTCGGTGTGCTTGAGCGCCTTCTTGACGCCGATGGCGGCGGGGATCTCCCAGCCGAGCGGGCCCGCCTGGCCGCAGATCTGGTAGTGGCGCGGCTTGTACGCCTTCTGATGCTGGCCTCCCCAGATCTGGTACAGGCCGATCGCGGTGACGAAGTAGGTGTCCTCGCCGAAGACCTCGTTGATCTCCTTGTAGACGCGCGGCGCCTTGACCGGGACCGTGTCGAAGTCCTCGCGGCGGGTCAGGGTGGCCTTGAGCTCGGCGACGCGGTCGATCCAGGGCCGCACCTCGGCCTTGGCGCCGCGGGCGCGCGCGGCGGCGAGCAGCTCGCGCAGGAACAGCCGCGCGTCGGAGACCACGCCCAGGTCGGGTTCGAAGACCCGGCCGATCTGGGTGGCCTCGATGTCGACGTGGATGAATCTGCGCTCGCCCCGGTAGACGTCGATCTGCCCGGTGTGGCGGTCGGCGAAGCGCGCGCCCACGGCCAGGACCAGGTCCGACTCCAGGAAGGAGGCGTTGCCGTAGCGCTGGGAGGTCTGCACGCCGGTCATGCCCGAGTACAGCGGGGAGTCCTCGTCGAAGGAGCCCTTGCCCATGAGGGTGACCTGCACCGGGACCTGGAGGTGCTCGGCCAGCGCGCGCAGGTCGTCGGAGGCCTCGGCGGTGATCACGCCGCCTCCGGCCAGGATCAGGGGGCGCTCGGCCTCCAGCAGCATGTCCAGCGCGCGCTCCACCCGGGGCTGGTGCGGCTCGACGGCGTTGACCTTGAGCGGGGCGTCGATGGCGGGGTCGTAGTCGATCAGCTGCTGGGCGACGTCCACGGGGATGTCCACCAGGACGGGGCCGGGGCGTCCCTCCCGGGCGATCCGGAACGCCTCGCGGAAGATCCAGGGCGCGGTGGCGGCCTCCTTGATCTGGACGGCCCACTTGGTCACGGGCTTGGCGATCTCGACGATGTCGACCGCCTGGAAGCCCTCCTTGTCCAGCAGGTCGGTGCGCTGCTGGCCGGTGATGCACACGATCGGGACCGAGTCCGCGATGGCCGTGTACAGGCCGGTGATCATGTTGGTTCCGGCGGGGCCGGAGGTGCCGATGGCCACGCCGACCTTGCCGGTGGTCCGGGACCAGCCGTCGGCCATGTGGGTGGCGCCCTCCTCGTGGCGGACGGTCAGGTGCTCGATGCCGCCGACCTGTTCCATCGCCTTGTAGAGGGGCAGGATGGCCGCGCCGGGGCAGCCGAAGGCCGTGTCGACGCCCTCGTCCTTGAGGACCTCCACGACCGCGTTCATCGCGGGCATCTGTGGCATGGGAAGCGAACCCTTCAGTGCTGGGGATGCTGGTGGCTGTGTGGTGATGACGCCGTGTGCTAGGGGTGGCGCTGCTGGGGTGCGGGAGGGCCCGCGGGTGGGTCCGGACGGCGCGTGCGGGCCGTGTCCGCCGGTGCGGCCAACACCGGGGAGGGACGGCGCGGGGCCGGGTGCGGACCCTGGCCTCCGAAGGGCCGGTCCGTTACTTCTCGGAGCGGTCGGAGAGCTGCTCGACGATCTTCAGCAGCGCGGAGTGGTCGAGGCCGCCGTGGCCCTGGTGCTTGAGCGCGCCGACGTACTGCGCGACCTGGGAGCCCAGCGGGATCGCGACCCCGGCGGCGCGCGCGGAGTCGGTGACGATGCGCATGTCCTTGTCGTGCAGCGCGATCCGGAAGCCCGGGGTGAAGTCGCGCTTGCGCATGGCGGCGCCCTTGCGCTGGAGCACGGTGCTGCCCGCGAGCCCGCCGCCCAGGACCTCCAGGCCGGACTCGGTGTCCACCCCGTGCGCCTCCAGGAAGACCAGGGCCTCGGCCAGGAGCTGGATGTTGCCCGCGACGATGAGCTGATTGGCGGCCTTGACGGTCTGGCCGGAGCCGTTCGGTCCGACCAGGACCGGGGTGGTGCCCAGGACGTCGAAGAGCGGCCGGGCCGCCTCGAAGTCCTCCTCGGCGCCGCCGACCATGATGGAGAGCTTGGCCTCGATCGCGCCCGCCTCGCCGCCGCTGACGGGGGCGTCCAGGACGCGCAGGCCGCGCTCGGCCCCGGCCTCGGCCACCGCGCGGGACACGTCCGGGCGGATGGTGCTCATGTCGATGAGCAGGGTGCCGGGCTTGACGTTCTCGAAGACGCCGCCCCGGCCGAGCATGAGCTCCTCCACGTCCGGGGAGTCCGGGACCATGGTGATGACGGCGTCGGCGTCGGCGACGGCCCCGGCGACGCTGCCCCCGCGCAGGCCGCCCTCGGCGACCAGCGCGTCGACGCGCTCGGGGCTGCGGTTGTGGCCGGTCACGGTGTACCCGGCGCGGACGAGGTTGACGGCCATGGGCAGACCCATGATCCCCAGGCCGATGAAGGCGATCTTCCTGACGGGCACGAGGGCCCCCTTCGTGACTGGTGTGCTGCTGGTGCTGTGCTGCTGGTGGCGTGGTGCGCGGCCGGGGGTCAGTTGAGCCAGCCGAAGCTCTGGGCGCTGGGCACGGTCGGCTTGTACTCCAGGCCGACGAGCCCCCGGTAGCCCCCGGTCTGGGCGGCGGTGAGCAGTTCCCCGATGGGCAGCCGTCCGGTGCCGGGCTCGCCGCGCCCGGGGGTGTCGGCGATCTGGATGTGTCCGAACTCGGCGGCGTGGTCGCGGACCGCGGCGGCGAAGTCGTCGCCGTTGACGGCGAGGTGGTACAGGTCCGCCAGGAGGGCGACGTTGTCCGCGCCCGCCTCCCGGGCCCGGGCGACGAACGCGAGTCCGTCCGCGGCCGTGGTCAGGGGGTAGCTCTCGGCCCCGCTGATGGGCTCGATGAGGACGGTGCCGCCGACCGCCGCCACGGCCTCGGCCGCCGCGACGGTGTTCTCCAGGGCGGTCCGGTCCTGTTCGCCGGGGTCCACCCCCGGCTGGCGCAGGCCGTAGAGGGCGTTGAAGCCCGTGGCGCCCGTGCGCTCGGCGATGCGCACCACGACGTCGATGTTGGCGCGGAACTCGGCGCTGCGCGAGGGGTGCGAGAGCACGCCCCGGTCGGGTCCGGGCAGCTGGCCCGCGAAGAAGTTGAGGCCGCTGAGACGGACCCCCGCCCGGTCGAGGGCGGAGACGAAGGCGTCGATCTCGTCCTTGGGCGGGGTCGGGCTCTCGAACGGCCACCAGAACTCGACGGCGTCGAAGCCCGCCTCCCGCGCCGCCCGGGGGCGGTCGTGGAGGGGGAGCTCGGTGAACAGCAGCGAGCAGTTCACCGTGTACCCCAGGGTGTGGCTCATACCTTGCCTCCAGCATCTACTTTCACAATGTGGAAAGTAGTTTTCGCTTTAAGGAATGATTGAAGTGTGTGCCGGGGCACCCCCGCTTGTCAACCACTCCGGGAGCCGGCTCCCCCACACCGCGGACGCCACTCCGGGCGCACCGACCCCGCGAACCCCCCGAAACCCGTCGCGGACTCTGTGTGACGGTGAGAAGGTCGGGCCTTCTTTGTGCTCGGGCACAGATCGGGTTATTTTTCGCAGATCTCCCCTTGCGAGTGTTGACAAGGTCACACTCGCATCAACTAGAGTCCCTCCAATCCGTAATACGGAATTAGCTATCTGCACTACGAAAATTCTTGGCGGGGGCTGCGGCGGTGCGCCGTCCCACGGACGGGGACCCGGGGTTCGCGCCAAGTCACGGGAGACCACATGAGCACCCCGGAGGAGCCGGAGAGCGGGCCCGACCCCGGCCTGGCCCGCCTGAACGCCCTGCCCCAACAGGAGCTGCGCGCCGCGCTCGCGCAGTGCCTGGACGTGGACCGCTGGGTCGCGGCAGTCGCGTCCGAGGCGCCCTTCTCCGACCGAGCGGCCCTGCTGGCCTCGGCCGACGGGCACGCCCGCGCCGTCACGGCCGACGAGGTCGCCTCCGCGCTGGCCCGCCACCCCCGCATCGGGGAGAAGGCCGAGGGCGCCGGCACCGAGGCCGCATGGTCGCGCGGAGAGCAGTCCGCCTTCGCCTCCGACACCGACGACGCCTCCGTGCGCGTCCAGCGGATCTTCGCCCACGCCCAGCGCGAGTACGAGGACAGATTCGGGCAGATCTACCTCGTCTGCGCGAGCGGGCGCTCCAGCCGCGAACTCCTCGCCGACCTGGTCGCGCGCCTGTCCAACGACCGCGACACCGAACTGGCCGTGGTCGGCGGGGAGCTGCGGCGGATCGCCGGGCTCCGCCTCGTCAAACTCCTGGAGGACGCATGAGCCACGTCACCACCCACGTCCTGGACGCCGCCCTGGGCAGTCCCGCCCGCGGCGTGCCCGTGCGGCTGGAGGCCGCCGACGGCCCCGGCGCCTGGCGGACGGTCGCCGAGGGGCGCACCGACGACGACGGGCGCGTGCCCGACCTGGGCCCCGACCGGCTCCCCGCGGGCTACCACCGGATCGTCTTCGACACCGCCGCCTACTTCGGGGCCACCGGCCAGCGCGGCTTCTACCCCGAGGTCGCCATCGTGTTCGACCTCGCCGACGAGGACGCCCACTACCACGTCCCGCTGCTGCTGAGCCCGTTCGCCTACTCGACCTACCGGGGCTCCTAGCCGGGCGGGCGCCACGCGCCCTCCCCCTGGGCACCACCCACACAGACCACCGCGGCGGCACGGCCGACCGGGAAGGGAGCGGCGGGCAGGAGATCCTCGCTGGCCAGGGCAAACCTGAATCTTCGAGTGCGCGACAGGTCCTTCCGCACGACCACAGCGGTCCTCCCTCGTAGCACTTGCGCCACGGCGCGAACGATGACGACTTCACGCATCACACGGATGGAGTTCACCCTGATGGGCATCCGACTCGGAGACAACCAGTACGGCAAGGCCGAGGTCCGCCTCGTCCACGTCAACCGCGACACCGACGTCCACCGGATCAAGGACGTCAACGTCACCTCCCAGCTGCGCGGAGAGCTGGAGACGGTGCACACCCTCGGCGACAACAGCACCTGCCTGCCGACCGACACCCAGAAGAACACCGTCTACGCCAAGGCCCGCGAGTGGGGCGGCGTCGGCGCCGTCGAGGACTTCGCCCTGCGTCTGGCCCGCCACTTCGTGGACGAGCACGAGTACGTGCACGGGGCCCGCCAGGAGGTGCACGAGTACTCCTGGGAGCGGATCCAGACCTCCTCCGGCCCGCACGACCACGCGTTCTCGCGCAAGGGCGCCGAGACCCGCACCACCGTCGTCACCAAGACGGGCGACCGGGAGTGGGTGGTCTCCGGCTTCGAGGGCCTGTCCGTGCTCAAGTCCACCGGCTCGGAGTTCCACGGCTACCCCAAGACCAGGTACACGACGCTGCCCGAGACCACCGACCGGATCCTGGCCACCGACGTCACCGCCCGCTGGCGCTACGTGGGCGTGGAGCACGACTTCGACAGCACCTACTCCTCGGTCCGCGCCCTGTGCCTGGACGCCTTCGCCCGGACCCACAGCCTGGCGCTGCAGCAGACCCTCTACGAGATGGGCAGGGCCGTCCTGGAGGCGCACCCGGAGATCGCCGAGATCCGCTTCTCCATGCCCAACAACCACCACTTCCTGGTGGACCTGTCCCCGTTCGGCCTGGACAACCCGAACGAGGTCTTCTTCGCCGCCGACCGCCCCTACGGCAAGATCGAGGCCACCGTGGAGCGCGACGACGCCCCCGGGCCCGGCGACGCCTGGAAGACCGTCCCCGGCTTCGTCTAGAGGCCTCCCCTCCCCGGGACGCCGCCGCACCCCGCCCTCCCGTCCCCGGGCGGCCCGCGACCGTCCCGCGCGTCCGGACGCGCCGAGAGGACCTCGGTGCCCGGACGGCGCCCCCTACGGACAAGCCCTGCCCCGCCCCGTGTCCGGGCGCTCCCCGGTGGGCGCTCCGGCAGGTGCCCCGCGGGCGGGACCGCCCTCTCCTCGCGGTCCCGTCCGCGGCCCCGGCTTCCCGCCGGGCACGCGCACCGACACCCCCGTGACCCGCGCGCACAGCCGTGCCACGGGCCCTGGCCCGCCGCGGCGGGCCCTCCCCCGGCCCCGGCGCCCCCTGACGGGGGTGTCGGGCCGGTGCGACACCACCGGGCCCCGTGCCCGAGAGTTCGGCCCCCTCCGGGGTGGCCGCCGATCGCAAAGGCTGGAAACTGGCCATGTCGAACAGTCCGTCCGCGAAGGACTCGGCCACAACGAACGCCGCCTCCTCCCCCCGCCCCGAGGACGAGAAGCTGCCCGCGCGGCTGCTCCTGGTCTACGGGCTCCAGCACATCCTCACCATGTACGCCGGCGCGGTGGCGCCGGCCCTCGTCATCGGCGCCGCCGCCGGGCTCGCGAACGACCCCGCCGCCATGGGCATCCTCGTCAGCGGCGCGCTCCTCGTGGCGGGGTTCGCCACCCTCATGCAGACCGTGGGCCACCGGCGCGTCGGCGCGCAGATGCCGATCGTGGTGGCCTGCTCCTTCGTCCCCGTCAGCGCCATCACCTCCCTGGCCGCGGGGCAGGACGGCGAGAACCTGCCCGTGGCCTTCGGCGCCTCGCTCGCCGCCGGAGTCTTCGCCCTGGCGCTGACGCCGTTCTTCGGGCAGCTGATCCGCTTCTTCCCCCCGATCGTCACGGGCACCATCATCACCGTCATCGGCGTCAGCCTCATGCCGGTGGCGGCGCGGTGGATCATGGACGGCGGCGCCCGCACCCTGGAGGACGGCTCCACGGTCCCGGCCGCGCCCCTGGCCAACCTCGGACTGGCCGGGCTCACCCTCGGGGTGATCGTGCTCGGCTCCCGGGTCCTCCCCGGCATCTGGGGGCGGCTGTCCATCCTCCTGGGCCTGGTCGTGGGCACCCTGGTCGCCGTCCCCCTGGGCATGGCCGACTTCAGCCGGGTGGGCGAGGCCGACATCGTGTTCGACCCGACCTCGCTGTTCTACTTCGGCGCGCCCCGGTTCGAGGTCGCCGCGGTCGTCACCATGTGCGTCATCATGCTCGTGGTCCTGACCGAGGGGGCCTCGCACATCATCGCGGTCGGGGAGATCACCGGCTCGAAGGTGGACGCCAAGCGCATCTCGGCGGGCCTGCGCGCCGACGTGAGCGGGTCGATCATCGGGCCGGTCTTCAGCGCCACCCCCACCAGCTCCTTCGCGCAGAACATCGGACTGCTGGCCCTGACCAAGGTGCGCAGCCGCTACGTGGTGGCCACCGGCGCGGGCATCCTCGTCGCGCTGGGGATGTTCCCGGTGCTGGGCGGCGCCATGGCGGCCATCCCCACGCCCGTGCTCGGCGGCGCGGGCCTGGTGCTGTTCGGCAGCGTGGCCGCCAGCGGCGTCAAGACCCTGGCCAAGGTGGACTTCACCAACAACCTCAACCTGGTGCTGGTGGCCGCCTCCGTGGGCGTGGCGGTCATCCCGCTGGCCTACCCGACCTTCTACGCGTTCCTGCCCGAGTCGGTGGAGCTGGTCGCGCACTCGGGCATCATCGGCGCGGCCGTCGTGGCGATCGTGCTCAACGTGTGCTTCAACGTGATCGGACGCGGGAGCTCCGCCGCCCCGGCCGAGATCGACGCCGAGGAGATCGGCAGCGCCGGTCCCGGGGAGGCCAAGTACACCGACCAGGCCCGGGAGGCCTACCGCGACGGGGGCGCCGAGCCCCTGGACAAGCCCCGGGCGTGACCGCCGACGGGGCGGGGGCCCCGCCTCCCGCCCCCGGAGCCGGTGTCCGCGGAATCCCCGCGGACACCGGCGTTCCGTTCAGGGCGGCTGAATGGTATCCCTGACAGGATGACCGACTGGGATCTTCGCAAACTCCGCGTCCTGCGCGCCCTGGAGGAGTTCGGGACCGTCCGGGCCACGGCGGAGGCCCTGTGCATGACCCCCTCCGCCGTGTCCCAGCAGCTGTCCTCCCTCTCCCAGCAGGTGGGGGTCGCCCTGCTGGAGGCGCACGGGCGGCGGGTCCGCCTCACCGACGCCGCGCACGCCCTGCTGCGCCACACCGACATCGTCCTGGCCCAGCTGGAGCGGGCCGAGGCCGAACTGGAGGGCTTCGCCCGGGGCGAGGCCGGGCACGTGCGCGTGGGCGCCTTCGCCACCGCCATCCCCAGCCTCGTGGTGCCCGCGCTGGGCGCCCTGCGGCGCGCCCACCCCGGCCTGACCACGCGGGTGCACCAGGCCGAGGCGGCCGAGGTCTACGACCTGTTGTCGGCGGGCGAGATCGACGTCGGCCTGTCCCTGGCCGCCCAGGCCCCCACCGGCCACGACGGCCGCTACGACCGGCGCGAGCTGCTCACCGACCCCCTGGACGCGGCCCTGCCCGCCCACCACCGCCTGGCCGACGCCCGCGCCCTGCGCCTGCGCGACCTGGCCGGGGAACCGTGGATCTACGGGGCCTCGGGCCCCTGGCGCGACATCACCGTCGCCTCGTGCGCGCAGGCGGGGTTCGTCCCCGAGCAGGCGCACGTGGCCTCCGACTGGAGGGCCATCCTGGACATGGTGGCGGCGGGCATGGGCGTCGCGCTGGTCCCCCGGCTGGCCGCCGCGGACGACACCCCCGGGGTCAGCCTGCGGGTGCTGCGCTCCGACCAGCCCCGCCGCCACGTGGTCTCCGCCGTGCGCTCCGGGGCGGGCGGGCGCCCCCAGGTCGCGGTGGTGCTGCGCGCCCTGGCCGACACCGCCGCGGACCTGGGCGGCCCTTCTGTTCAGTTCAACTGAACAGAATGATCAGAAACTTTCGCTGGAAGTAATCGTTTTCTCTTGGGACTCTGGACATGTCCGACACGTCCACTTTTTCGGGAGAAACATGAGCGGGGCCCAGCCCACCGATCCACGTGCCTACAACGCCCGGCCCTACGCGGGCGGCGACCCCTACGCCGACTACCGGGACACCGACCTCGACTTCTCGGCCCTGGTCGACCTGGCCGACCGGCGCCTGGGCGCCGGGGTCGTGGCGGCCAACGACGAGTTCTTCGCCCAGCGCGAGAACCTGCTGCTGCCCGGACCGGCCGTGTTCGACCCGCACGCCTTCGGGCACAAGGGCAAGGTGATGGACGGCTGGGAGACCCGCAGACGCCGCGGCGTGAGCGGCGACCAGCCCCACCCCGCGGCCGACGACCACGACTGGGCCCTGGTCCGCCTCGGCCTGCCCGGCCTGGTGCGCGGCGTGGTGGTGGACACCGCGCACTTCCGCGGCAACCACCCCCGCGAGGTCAGCGTCGAGGCCGTCCACCTGGAGGGCACCCCCACCACGGACGAGCTGCTCAAGGCGGAGTGGACCGAGATCGTCCCCCGCGCCTTCGTGTACGGGCACGCCGCCAACGCCTTCGAGGTGGAGGCACGGCGCCGGTGGACCCACCTGCGCCTCAAGCAGTTCCCCGACGGCGGCGTGGCCCGCCTGCGCGTGTACGGAGAGCCCGTGCCCGACCCCGACTGGCTCACCGCCCTGGGCGGCTTCGACGTGGCCGCCCTGGTCAACGGCGGCATGGTCGAGGACGCCTCGGACCGCTTCTACTCCTCGCCGGACAACATCATCGCCCCCGGCCGCTCGCAGAAGATGGACGACGGCTGGGAGAACCGGCGCCGCCGCGACAGCGAGCACGACTGGGTGCGCTTCCGCCTCACCGCCCAGGCCACCGTCCGCGCCCTGGAGCTGGACACCGCCTACCTCAAGGGCAACGCGGCGGGCTGGGTGGCGGTCCTGGGACGCGACGCGCACTCCGACGCCCCCGACGCGTGGTTCGAGATCGTCCCCCGCACACGGCTGGAGCCCGACAGCGCCCACCGTTTCGTCCTGGACACCCCGGTCACCGCCACCCACGTGCGCACCGACGTGTACCCCGACGGCGGCATCGCGCGCCTCAACGTCTTCGGCTCCCTGACCGGGGCCGGGGCCGACCACCTCCGCGACCGCTGGAGCGAGCTGCGGGGCTGACCCCCTCGCGAACGACCGGGCCGCCGCCGGGATCACCCCGGCGGCGGCCCGTCGCCGTTCCTACCCGCGGACGAGCATCCGCCCGGCCCTGTCCCCGGGCCCCACGTCCCGACCGCGCAGGACGGTGCGGCGCACCCGCCCGAGCAGTTCGGCCCCGTCGTAGGGGCTCACCGGGTTGCGGTGCTCCAGCGCGCGCACGTCCACCCGGAAGGACTCCTCCGGGGCGACCACGGCGAAGTCGGCGTCGGCGCCCTCGGCGATGGCGCCCTTGCCGCGCAGTCCGGCCACCCGCGCGGGCCCGGACGACATCCACCGCACCACGTCCGCCAGGGATCCGCCACGGCGGCGGGCCTCGGTCCACACCGCGGAGAAGCCCACCTGGAGGCCGGACACCCCGCCCCACGCGGTGCCGAAGTCGCCGGTGTCCAGATCCTTGAGGTCGGGGGTGCTGGGCGAGTGGTCGCTGACCACGCAGTCGATCAGCCCGTCGGCCAGCGCGCGCCACAGCAGGTCGCGGTTGGCCGCGTCCCGGATGGGCGGGCAGCACTTGTACTGGGTGGCCCCCGCGGGCACGCCCTCGGCCTCCAGGGTGAGGTAGTGCGGGCAGGTCTCCACCGTCAGCGGCACGCCCTCGGCCCTGGCCCGGGCGATCAGCGGCAGGGCGGAGGCGCTGGACAGGTGCAGCACGTGCGCGTGGGTGCCGGTGGCCCTGGCCACGTCGATCACCCGGGCGATCGCCTCGTTCTCGGCGGTGTCGGGCCGCGAGGCCAGGAAGGAGGCGTAGTCGCGCCCGGCCGCGGGCGGCGCCCCGTCCAGGACGCCGGGGTCCTCGGCGTGCACGATGAGCCGTCCGCCGAACTCCCCGATCGCCTCCGCGGCCGAGTACAGCTCCTCCTGGGACAGGTGGCCGAACTCCTCCACCCCCGACGGGGACAGGAACGCCTTGAACCCGAACACCCCGCGCTCCCAGAGCGCGGCGAGCTCCTTGGTGGCGCCGGAGCGGCTGTTCTCGGGGACCGCCCCGCCCCAGAAGCCCACGTCCACGGCGAGCTTGCCCTCGGCGGCGGCCTGCTTGGCGTCGAGCCCGGCGACGGTGGTGGTCGGCGGCACGCTGTTGAGCGGCATGTCCACCAGGGTCGTGATCCCGCCCAGGGCGGCGGCCCGCGTGGCGGTGGCGAAGCCCTCCCACTCGGTGCGCCCGGGCTCGTTGACGTGCACATGGGTGTCGACCAGGCCCGGCAGCAGCACCTCGTCCCCGGCCAGGGTGATCTCGCGGCGGGCGATGAGCGGCGCGGACTCCCCCTCCAGGACGTTGACCACGCGCCCGTCGCGCACCCCGACGGTGACGGGCCTCTCCCCCTCGGGGGTGAGGGCGCGGCGGGCGCGGACGGCGAGATCGTGCTGGGTCATCGGTTTCACTGCTCCTGTCCCACCCGCCGGCTGGCCAGGCCGACGAGTGTGCGGGTGTCGGTTCCGGCGGCGTCGGCCACCTCGGCCTCGTCCAGCGCCCCGCAGCGTACCCCGCTCACCAGGGCGGCGGCCAACGCCTGGGCGGTGGCGGGCTCGTCCAGCACGCCCCCGGCGACGGCGCCGAGGTAGGCGCGCAGGCGCGCGGCGGCGGGCGCGAAGGCCTCGCGGTAGAAGGCGTAGGTGGCCAGGTAGCGGGTGGGCAGCTGGTGCGGATGCAGGTCCCAGCCCTGGTAGAAGCCGCGCTCCAGGGAGCGTCGGACCAGGGAGGCGTGCAGACGCCAGGCGGCGCGCACCTCCTCGGCCGAGCCCACGGGCAGCACGTTGGTGGAGCCGTCGGAGAGCCACACCCCCGTTCCGGCGGCGGCCACCTGCATGACGGCCTTGGCGTGGTCGGCGACCGGGTGGGCCATGCTCTGGTAGGCGGCGGTGATCCCGCAGGCGGCGCTGTAGTCGTAGGTGCCGTAGTGCAGTGCGCTGACCCTGCCCTGGCCGGCGCCGATCATGCGGGCGACGGCCACCGTGCCGTCGGGGAGCAGGACCGACTGCGGGGTCTCGATCTGCAACTCGAAGCGCAGCCGCCCCTCGGGCAGCTCCAGGCGCCGCTCCAGCTCCTCGGTGAGCCAGACCATCGCCTCGACCTGCTCCACGGAGGTGATCTTGGGCAGGGTGAGCGCGAGCCCGTCCGGCAGCCCGCCCCGCTCCTCCAGGAGGGTGTGCAGGAACAGCGCGAGGCTGCGGGCGCCGCGGGCGCGTCCGGCGGCCTCCATGCCCTTCATCCGCACGCCCAGGACGGGCGGTGCCTGTCCGGCTTCCATGTCGGAGCACAGGGCGCGGGCGGCGGCGACGGTGTCGCTGTCCTCCTGGGCGTCGCCGCGGTCGCCGTAGCCGTCCTCCAGGTCCACGCGCAGGTCCTCGACCGGCTCGCGGACGAGCTTGTCGCGCAGGCGGGGCAGGACCCCGGCCACGGCGTCCTCGTCCACGCCGGTGGCGGCGGCCAGGGCCGCGGCGTCGGGCGCGTACTCGTCCAGACTGCGCAGGGCCGCCTCGCCCCACTCCCTGACCAGTCCGGCCCGGACGCGGTCCGCCGGAACGTAGACGGTGTGCACCGGCTGGCGTGCGCCGGAGGAGCCCGGGTAGTCGCGGACGAGCCGGGCGTCGGCGTCGGCCAGGCGGGCGTTCAGTCCGGCGGTGAGCACGTCCAGGCCGAGATCGGGTTCCCTGCGGCGGTTCTCGGACCGGTCCTGTTGCACGTGTATGTCCCCTCCCAGGCTAGTTTTTCCTATCGTGGATATTAACTTTTGCTATACGGAATAACAAGGGAGCCCGGGGTGTCCAAGATCCCGGGGCGCAGGTTCCCGGACCACCGGAACACCGTCGTTGCACGTGCTATAGAAGACAGTGAGCCGGAAACCGTCCTCCCCGCGCGGAGGCAGGACCCCGAACCCACGGCCCTCAGCATGGGAGCACGATCCTTGTCAGCCCCACAGACCTCTCTCCACCCTGACGAACAGGGCAAACGCGGACGCTCCGGCGGCGTGCAGTCCCTCGACCGCGCCTTCTCACTGCTGGAGATCATGGCCGAGGCGGGCGGCGAGACCTCGCTGAGCCAGCTGGCCGACTCCTCGGGGCTCCCCCTGCCGACCATCCACCGCATCATCCGCACCCTGGTCGGCAACGGTTACGTGCGCCAGCTGCCCTCCCGCCGCTACGCGCTGGGGCCCCGGCTGATCGGCCTGGGCGACAAGGCCTCGCAGATGCTGGGCACCTGGGCCCGACCGCATCTGGCGCAGCTGGTGGAGGACCTGGGCGAGACCGCCAACCTCGCCATGCTCGACGGCGACAAGGTCGTCTACGTCGCGCAGGTGCCCTCACAGCACTCCATGCGCATGTTCACCGAGGTGGGGCGCCGCGTGCTGCCGCACTCGGCGGGCGTGGGCAAGGCGCTGCTGTCCCAGCTCGACGACGAGGAGGTGCTGGCCACGGTCCGCCGCACCGGCATGCCCGCCGCCACCGACCGCACCATCACCGATCCCGACGCCTTCCTCGCGGAGCTGCGCCGGGTCCGCTCACAGGGCTTCGCCGTGGACGACGGCGAGCAGGAGGTCGGCGTGCGCTGCGTGGCGGTCCCCGTCGCGGGCGCGCCCTCGGGGATGGCCGTGTCGGTGTCGGGCCCCGAGGCCCGGGTGAGCTGGGAGTTCGTGGACCGCGCCGCCCCCATCGTGCGGCGCTGCGCCACCCTGTTGGCCACCGACCTCAACAACCAGACATGACGAACCGGGCCGGGGTCGCCCCGGCCCGGTCTGTTCACCGCGCTCCCGTGCCCACAGCCGGCGGCGCCCGCACCCCGCGAGGCCGCCGCGTGTCGGGGCCCGCGCACGGCACCGGCGGCCCCCGAGGTCAGCCCGTCAGGTGGGCTGGTCGAAGCCCAGCTTGCGCAGCTGCTTGGGGTCGCGCTGCCAGTCCTTGGCCACCCGCACCCGCAGGTCCAGGAACACCCGTCGGCCCAACAGGGCCTCGATCTGCTTGCGGGCCCGCGAACCCACGTCGCGCAGGCGCGAGCCCTTGGACCCGATCACGATCGCCTTCTGGCTGGAGCGCTCCACGTACAGCGACGCGTAGATGTCCACCAGCTCCTTGCCCGGGCGGGTGTTCTCGCGCTCGTACATCTCGTCCACGACCACCGCGATGGAGTGCGGCAGCTCGTCGCGCACACCCTCCAGGGCGGCCTCGCGCACCAGCTCCGCCACCAGCATCTCGTCCGGCTCGTCGGTGAGGTCGCCGTCCGGGTACAGCGGCGGCCCCTCCGGCAGGTGCGAGCACAGCACGTCGGTGACGGTCTCCAGCTGGAAGCCCCCCTGGGCCGAGACCGGGACGATGTCGGCCCAGTCGCCCAGCTCGTTCACCGCCATCAGGTGACGGCCCACGGCGTCCCGGTCCACCAGGTCGGTCTTGGTGACCAGGGCGACCACGGGGGTGTTGGTCTGCTCCGCCAGCTCCTTGGCGATGTAGGTGTCGCCCCGCCCGATCGGCTCGTTGGCGGGCAGGCAGAACGCGATCACGTCCACCTCGACCAGGGTGGACCGCACCAGCGAGTCCAACCGCTCACCCAGCAGGGTGCGCGGCTTGTGCAGGCCGGGCGTGTCCACGATGATCAGCTGCGCGTCGGGCCGGTGCACGATCCCGCGCACCGTGCGCCGCGTGGTCTGGGGCCGGTTGCTGGTGATCGCCACCTTCTGCCCGACCAGCGCGTTCATCAGGGTGGACTTGCCCACGTTGGGGCGGCCCACGAAGCACGCGAAACCGCTGCGGAAGCCCTCGGGGTGGGAGGGCATCTCCAGCGGTAGGCGCAGCTTCTCCAGGTCGAGCTCGTTCATGGGTCCTTCTCAGCTCCGGGTGATGCTCGCGGGCACCCCGTCGGGGGCCGCGATCACCACCACCTGGGTCTTCAGGTCTTCCGCCACCGCGCGGTCGTCCTCGGTCAGCTCCGCGGCCTCGGTGACCACCACGGCGGCCTCAAGCGCGGTGGCCTCACCGGAGACCGCCGCGGCCACGGCCGCCTGGAGCGCGGACAGCCGGAGCGAGGGCAGTGACACCGTCGTGGCCACGTACGTGCGCCCGGTCTCGTCGCGCACCGCCGCGCCCTCCGCCGCCGCGTTGCGGGCCCGGGAGGCCCGCGCGAGCGTGATGAGCTTGCCGTCCTCGGGGCCGAGCCCCGTCGTCTCCGTCACTGCTCCGTGCTCCTCACGTCGTCGTTGTCCTCCTCCGGCGCCCCTTCGGCGTCGGCGGGCAGGCGCTCCACCAGGACCGTGGTCATCCGGCTCCGGCGGCTGCTCTTGCCCTCGAGGGTCAGTCGGAGACCAGCGTATTCGGCCCGGTCCCCTCCCACGGGCACCCGGCCCAGGACGAACGCCACGAGTCCGCCGACGGTCTCCACGTCCGCCACGTCCAGGTCCCGGTCCGGGAACAGCTCGTCCAGCTCGCCCAGCGGCAGGCGGGCGGTCACCCGCACCCGGTCCGCGTCGAGCCAGGCCACCGGCGGGATCTCGTGGTCGTACTCGTCGGTGATCTCACCGACGATCTCCTCCACGATGTCCTCCAGGGTCACCAGGCCCGCCGTGCCGCCGTACTCGTCGATGGCCACCGCGACGTGGTTGCGCTGCTGCTGCATCTCGCGCAGCAGCTCGTCGATGGGCTTGGTGTCGGGGACGTAGTTCGCCTGGCGCATCACGTCGCCCGCGGTGAGCGGCACCTCGTCGTCGGTGCCCGCGGCCGCCGCCCAGCGGTCGCGCAGCTGGTACACCAGGTCCTTGAGGTAGACGATGCCGACCACGTCGTCCTCGTCCTCACCCGTCACCGGGATGCGCGAGTAACCGCTGGCCAGCGCCAGGGTCAGCACCGCGTCGGCGTCGGCCTCGCGGCTGGTGAACACGATGTCGGGGCGGGGCACCATCACCTCGCGCACGGGCGTGTCGTCGAGCTTGAACACCGAGTGGATCATCTGGCTCTCCTCGGGGTCGATGACCTCCCCCCGCTCGGCCAGGTCCACGAGCTGGCGCAGCTCCACCTCGGTGCTGAAGGGGCCCTCGCGGTCGCCCTTGGCGCGCGGGGTGAGCGCGCGACCCGCCCCCACGAACAGCTGGGCGATGGGGCCCACCACGACCTGGACCGGGTAGACCACCGCCGCGCTGGCGCGCGCGAAGGCCCCGGAGAACTGGCGGCCGAGGATGCGCGGCGCGATCGCGATCAGCACCGACTCCACCACGACCATCGCCGCGGCGGTCAACCCGAGTGCGGGCCAGCCGAGCCCCAGCAGGAACACCATGCCCACGGCGGCGGCCAGCACCGCGCACACCTCGCACACCACGCGCAGGAACAGCAGCACGTTGAGGTGGCGGGTGGGGTCCGCCGACACCCGCTCCCAGCGGCGCCCGGACTTGGCCACGCGCTCACCGGAACTCGCCTCGGGCAGGCCCACCGACATCACACGGGTGACGGCGACCTCCGCGGCCACCAGGAAGCCCGCGACGGCGGTCAGCACCAGGGCCACCGCGAACGCGCTGATCCACTCCACGGGCTCACCGGTGGTCAACGGGGCGATGTCAGGCCAGGCCGACGGAGTCATCGGGCGCTCTCATCCCCTTCGGCCCCGGCCGCCTCGCGCTCGCGCCAGGCCGCGAGGATCTCGCCCTGGAGACCGAACATCTCCTTGTGCTCCTCGGGCTCGGCGTGGTCGTAGCCCAGCAGGTGCAGGATGCCGTGCGTGCACAGCAGGTCGATCTCCGCCTCGGTGCCGTGCCCGGCCTTCTCCGCCTGGCGCTCGGCGACCTGCGGACAGATGATCACGTCCCCCAGGACGCCCGGCTCGCTCGTGCGGCCGGGGCCGCCGGGGCGCAGTTCGTCCATCGGGAAGGAGAGCACGTCGGTGGGGCCCGGCTCGTCCATCCACCGCACGTGCAGGTCGGCCATCGGCTCCTCGTCCACGAGCACGACGGACAGCTCGGCCAGCGGATGGACGCGCATGGCGTCGAGCACGTGACGGGCCAGACGGGAGAGCCTCTCCTCGTCCACGGTGGTGACGCCGGACTCGTTGGCGACGTCGATACTCATGGTTGCGGCTGCCTTACCTAGGGATCGCGGGGCCGGGCGGAGTGCCCGGCCGGTGGTGCGGCGCGCCGGTCCGGCGCGCCCTCGGCAACCGAACCGGTGGACCCGCCTGCGGCGGGCCCACCGGTTCGAACGCCGTGAGGTCGTGTTCCTCGGGCCGTGTCGGGTCCGAAGGCCCTCGGCGGAACACCCCTGTCTCAGTCTGCCTGTTCCCCGTCGCCGGCGCTCCCCGGCTCCGCCGGGGTGTCGGGGGCGACGCGGCGCGCGGACCCGCGGCGGGAGCGGCCGCCCCCGGCGGACCCCCTGCCGTCCCGGGCGTCGCCCTGGGCGGCGTCGTAGCGCCCGTAGGCGTCCACGATCTTGCCGACCAGCTTGTGCCGGACGACGTCCTCACTGCTCAGGCGGCAGAAGGCGATGTCGTCGATGTCACTCAGGATGGACTCGATGGTGCGCAGACCGCTGGTCTGCCCGCCGGGCAGGTCGACCTGGGTCACGTCACCGGTGACCACGATCTTGGAGCCGAACCCGAGCCTGGTGAGGAACATCTTCATCTGCTCGGGCGAGGTGTTCTGGGCCTCGTCCAGGATGATGAAGGAGTCGTTCAGGGTACGGCCGCGCATGTACGCCAGCGGCGCGACCTCGATGGTCCCCGCCGCCATGAGCTTGGGGATGGAGTCGGGGTCGAGCATGTCGTGCAGGGCGTCGTAGAGCGGGCGCAGGTAGGGGTCGATCTTGTCGTAGAGGGTGCCGGGCAGGAAGCCCAGCCGCTCACCGGCCTCCACCGCGGGGCGGGTGAGGATGATCCGGTTGACTTCCTTGTCCTGGAGCGCCTTGACCGCCTTGGCCATGGCCAGGTACGTCTTGCCGGTACCGGCGGGGCCGATGCCGAACACCACCGTGCGCTGGTCGATGGTGTCGACGTAGCGCTTCTGGTTGAGCGTCTTGGGACGGATGGTCTTGCCGCGGTTGGACAGGATGTTGGTGGTCAGCACGTCCGCGGGGCGCTCGGCACCGGGCGAGCGCAGCATGTGGACCATGCGTTCGATGGTGTCGGGGGTGACGTGGGTGCCGCTCTTGGCGAGTTCGATCAGCTCCTCGACGAGGCGGACCACGACGGCGGTCTCCTCCGGGGAGCCGCTGATGGTGAACTCGTTGCCGCGCACGTGGATGTCGCTGTCGAAGGCCCGCTCCAACGCCCTGAGGAGTTCGTCCCTGGAGCCCAGCAGGCTGACCATCGTGTGCTCGTCGGGCACCACGACCTTGACCTGGGTGTCCCGTGGCGGGTGCGTGTGCGTTGTCTCGGACATGGTGAGGCCGTGCGGCCGCTGTCCCTACCCTTCGGTCGGGCGCCTTCCCGACCCCTGCGGGAGGCGCACCTGGTGGACGGTCCCGGCGCCGCGGACGGCGCCCGGTCGGAGCTTGCGCGCCGGTGTTCCCCATGGTCACACCGAACCCTCGAAGCCCACAGCGACGAGTCTACCAAGGCGCCTCCGCCCGACTCGATCCGTTATTTCCGCCTGTGGACAACGTGCGGGAGGAGTGGGGTCGGGGGCGTCGGCGTCCGCGCGCGGGACCGGTTCGCGCGCCTCCTACCCGGGGGGCCAGTTGAGCCCGCGGCCGCCGAGCAGGTGCCCGTGGAGGTGGAAGACCGTCTGCCCGGCGCCGCTGCCGGTGTTGAACACCAGCCGGTAGCCCTGGTCGGCGACGCCCTCGTCCACGGCCACCTCGTGCGCCACCCGGACGATCTCGTCGAGCAGGCCGGTGTCCGCCGCCGCGGCCTCGGCGGCGTTGGGGTGGTGCTCGCGCGGGATGACCAGCACGTGCGTGGGCGCCTGGGGGTTGATGTCGCGGAAGGCGACCGCGCGCTCGCTCTCGCGCACGATCTCGGCGGGCACCTCCCCCTTCACGATCTTGCAGAAAAGACAGTCGTCCTGGGCCATCGCTCACCTTTTTTTGCGTCTGCGCGACCGCCGAAAGGGCCGCCGTATCGGGTTCGTCCGGGACCATGATGCCGCAGGTCGCCGTCGGGCGGGCCCGCGGCGGAGGGCTTGGGAGGCACTGTGGGCGAGCGGATTCGGCGACGCCCGGCGCCCCGGGCGCGATAGGCTTTCCACCCGTGCGCGTCAGGTCGTCGGCTCCGTCCGGCCCCGGCCATATTCCCGCGTGTTCGGATTGAAACGCACGTCTACCTGGAAAAGAAGAGGTATGCCCTTTCGTAAACCCCGCGACAAGGGTGTGCGTCGAACTGATGTGACGACAGAAACCATGGTGGCCGGTGCCACCACGGCACCGCTCTCGGTGGAGTGGGACGCCGACCACGCCGTGACGGAGCTCTACCGGGAGCACTACCGTCCGCTCGTTCGGCTCGCCGCCCTGCTGGTCCGCGACCACGCGACCGCGGAAGAGGTCGTCCAGGACTCGTTCGTCGCCATGCACGGAGCGTGGCGCCGCCTGCGCGACCCGAACAAGGCCCTGTCCTACCTGCGCCAGGCCGTGGTGAACAAGGCCCGGTCCGTACTCCGCCACAGGGCGGTCGTGGAGAAGCACGCGCCCAAGGCCCTGCCCGACGCCCCCAGCGCGGAACACGGCGCGCTGAGCCTGTTGGAGCGCGAAGCCGTCATCCGCGCCCTGCGCAAACTACCCACCCGTCAGCGAGAGGCCATCGTGCTCCGGTACTACGGCGACCTGTCCGAGGCACAGATCGCGGACGCCATGGGGATCAGCCGGGGCGCGGTGAAGAGCCACACGTCCCGCGGTATCTCCGCGCTCCGCTCTGTTCTGGAGCAAACGACATGACCAGCCCCACGAACCCCACGAACGATCCGTTCGAGGAGCAGCTGCGCCACCTGCTCAAGGCCGAGGCCGACACGGTCACGACCTCTCCCGAGGCGTTGAACCTGATCCGTGAGCGCACTGAGCGCAGCCGCGGTTCGGCCTGGTTCGGTATGCCCTGGCTACGTCCGGCGGTGGCGGTGGCGGGAGCCGCCCTGATCGCCGGGTCCGTGGTCATCTCCAGCCCCCAGGTCCGCGACCACGTGCTGGAGATCGTCCCCGCGGGCGCCGACCGCGAGGGCGCGCCCGCCGAGGAGGAGGGCGAGGGCGGCGGTGTGATCGCTCCGGACCCCTCCACCGGCTCCGTGGACGGCACCACCCAGCAGGAGGAGGAGCCGCCGCGCGACCCGGCCTCCTCCCCCACCCCGGAGGACGACGAGGAGGAGCCCGCTCCCTCCGAGGAGGGCGTCACGGCCGCCACCACGTGTCCGACGCCCGAGGAGCCCGCCTCCCCGGCCCCGTCCAGCTCCGAGGGGGAGAAGGGCGAGAAGGCCGCCTCCGAGGAGGAGTGCGAGCCCAGCGACGAGCCGAGCAGCGGCACCGGCGACGGGTCCACCGGCGAGGAGGGCGGCGGCGACGGCGGCGGAACCGGTGGTGAGGAGCCGTCCGGCGGCGACGGCACCGGCGGCGAGACCGGAGGCGACGGAACCGGCACGGGCGGCACCGGCACCACCGGAGGCGACAACGGCGCCAAGACGGCTCCCAGCAGCTGACACGCCCCTCACGGAGGGTCCGTCCCCGTACACGCCGGGGCCGGTCCCGCGCAGGAGTCACCCGCTGGACACAGACACACGGGAGGCGCCCGGACGCGTTCGGGCGCCTCCCGTGTGTTCAGCGTCGGTCCGTGCGCCCTACCAGCGGCCGGTGCGGGCCTGGAGCACCGACAGGGCGGCGACCCCGGCGGTGGAGGTGCGCAGCACGCTCGGCCCCAGCAGCGCCCGGACCGCGCCCGCGGCGTCGAACGCCTCCAGCTCGGCGTCGGAGAAGCCGCCCTCGGGACCGACCACCACGACGACGTCGGCGTCCTGTCCGACAGGCGGTTCCAGCTGTGACAGGCGGCTGGCGCCGTCCTCGTGCAGCACGACGCCCAGGTCCGCCCCCGCCAGCAGTTCGACCACGGCGGTGCGGTCGGCGAGGTCGGCCACCTCGGGCAGCCGCGCACGCCGGGCCTGCTTGGCCGCCTCGCGGGCGGTCGCACGCCACTTGGCCAGCGCCTTGGCGGCGCGGTTGCCCTTCCAGCGGGTGACGCAGCGCTCCGCCGCCCAGGGCACGACCGCGTCCGCTCCGGCCTCGGTCATCATCTCCACGGCCAGTTCGCCCCGGTCGCCCTTGGGCAGTGCCTGGACCACGGTCAGGCGGGGGCGGGGCGCCGGTTCCTCCCGGCGCTCCACCACCGCGCAGACGATGTGGTCCCCGCCCACGGCGGTCACCGTGCAGCGGGCGCGCAGACCGCGTCCGTCGGAGAGGTCGACGGTCTCGCCCTCCCGGATGCGGCGCACCACGGCGGCGTGGCGGCCCTCGGCGCCGTCCACCGTCACCCGGTCGGCCGCCAGGTCGGCGGCCTCGACCAGGAAGACCGGCGGCGTCACTTGGCGCCGAAGGCGTCGCGGATCTTGGAGAAGAACCCGCCGTGTCCGGGACTGAAGCGTCCCGGGGTCTGGTCCTCGCCGCGCAGTTCGGCGAACTTGCGCAGGAGGGCCTCCTGCTCCTCGTCCAGCCTGCTCGGGGTCTCCACGTCGACGCGGATGCGCAGGTCGCCCCGGCCGCCGCCGTCGAGGTGGCTGACGCCCTTGTTGGGGAGGGTGATGACGTGGCCGGAGTTGGTGCCCGGGCGCAGGTCGATGTTCTCGGTGCCGTCGAGGGTGTCGAAGGCGAAGGAGGCGCCCAGCGCGGCGGCCGTCATGGGGACGGTCACCGTGCAGTGCAGGTCGTCGCCGCGACGTTCGAAGGTGGGGTGCGGGCGCTGGATGATCTCCAGGATGATGTCGCCGCGCGGTCCGCCGTTGGGGCCGACCTCGCCCTCCCCGGCGAGCTGGATGCGGGTGCCGTCGTCGACGCCCGCGGGGATCTTGACGGTGCGGGTGACCTTCTCGCGCACCCGGCCCTCGCCCGCGCAGTCGCCGCAGGGGTTGGTGATGACCGAGCCCTGGCCCGAGCACTGGGGGCAGGGGCGGGAGGTCATGACCTGGCCGAGGAAGGACCGCGTGACCTGGGAGACCTCGCCCTGTCCGTGGCACATCTCACAGGTGGTGCGGTGCGAACCGGCCGCCGTCCCCTCGCCCTGGCAGGTCTCGCACAGGATGGCGGTGGGGAAGGTGATCTCCTTGCTGACCCCGAACGCGGTCTCCACCAGGTCGAGTTCGACGCGGATCTTGATGCTGCGCCCGCGGCGGACCCGTTCCCGGGGGCCGCGCCCGCCGGGCTGGCCGCCGCCGAAGAAGGCGTTCATGATGTCGTCGAAGGCGAACCCGCCCGCGCCGCCGAAGCCCCCGGCCCCGCCGCCGCCGGGCGCGTAGGGGTCCTGGCCCATGTCGAACATCCGGCGCTTGTTCTCGTCGGAGAGGACCTCGTAGGCCTGGGTCACCTCCTTGAAGCGCTCCTGGGTTGCGGGGTCCGGATTGATGTCCGGGTGGAGTTCGCGCGCGAGCCGCCGGTAGGCCTTCTTGATCTCGTCCTTGGACGCGTCGCGACGCACTCCGAGAACCTGGTAATAGTCTCTGGCCACTGGGTTACTGTCCTGCCAAAATCTGTCCGACATAGCGAGCCACGGCGCGTACTGCTCCCATCGTCCCCGGATAGTCCATCCGGGTGGGTCCCACCACACCGATCTTGGCGAGCGACTGGTTTCCCACACCGTAGTCCGCCGACACGATGGAGGTGGACCTCAGGCCCTCGTGGAAGTTCTCCGCGCCGATGCGCACCGTGAGCATCGACGGGTCCTTGGCCTCTCCCAGCAAACGGATGAGGACCATGTTCTCTTCCAGTGCCTCCAGGACGTCCCTGAGGCTGGCGGCGAAGTCGACGGCGGCGAGGTTGGCCGTCCCCGCGAGGACGATCTTCTCCTCGTGCCGCTCGACGAGGCTCTCCAGCAGGACGGAGAGGACCGACACCGCCATCTGGCGGTGTTCGGGCGCCACCTGCGGAGGCAGGTCCTCCACCGCGTCGGGCACGTCGCCGAGGTGGCGTCCGGCGATGGCCCGGTTCAACATCGCGCGCAGGTCGTTGACGGCGGCCTCGTGGACCTCTCCCAGGCCGTCGATGACGCGCTGCTCGACCCGGCCCGTGTTGGTGATCACGACCATCATGATCCGCTGACCCCCGAGGGGGACCAGTTCCACGTGCTGCACCGACGAGCGGGTCAGCGACGGGTACTGGACGATCGCGACCTGGCGGGTGAGCTGCGCGAGGAGCCGCACGGTCCGGGCGACGATCTCGTCGAGGTCCACGGCGCCGGTGAGGAAGGACTCGATGGCGCGCCGCTCCGCGCTGGAGAGCGGTTTGACCGAGGAGAGCCGGTCGACGAAGAGCCGGTACCCCTTGTCCGTGGGAACGCGTCCGGCACTGGTGTGCGGCTGCGCGATGTAGCCGTCCTCCTCGAGGGCGACCATGTCGTTGCGGATGGTCGCCGGGGAGACTCCGAGCCGGTGCCGGTCGGCCAGGGCCTTGGAACCCACGGGCTCGTTGGTGTTGACGAAGTCCTCGACGACGGCACGCAGGACCGCGAGCTTGCGCTCATCCAGCACTCGCCACCTCCTGGCACTCCATGGTCCTCAGTGCTAAGTCTACGCCCGGCCGCAAACCCTGACGGTTACCCGCGGGTGGTGAAGCCGCGGCGCGGCCGTGCCGCCCCTGCTCCCGCCGGGCACGCGGCACGCGCCGCGGCCGACGGGGCGCCGGCGCGCGCCACCAGTAGACTGCACGACCGTGGCTACCAAGGGAACCGGCCGTTACGGCCGCGACGTGCTCGCCGGGGACTGGCGCCGCCCGAAGAAGAAGGCGGTCCGCGAGGTGCCCCTGGAAAGGGAACTGGTCGTGGAGGACGCCGAGGAGGCGTTCTGCGGGGCGGTGATGGCCTGGGACAAGGCCACCGTCACGCTGGAGGACCGGCACGGCCGCCGCCGCGTGTTCGACCTCGCCCCCGCCGCGTTCCTGGTCGACGGCGAGCCGGTGACCCTCGTGCGCCCCTCCGCCGCTCCACGGGGGCCGCTGCGCAGCGCCTCCGGGTCGGTGGCGGTACCGGGCGCGCGGGCGCGCACGGCCCGGGAGAGCCGGATCTACGTGGAGGGCGTCCACGACGCCGAACTGGTGGAGAAGGTCTGGGGCCACGACCTGCGCGTGGAGGGGGTGGCCGTCGAGTTCCTGGAGGGGGTCGACGACCTGCCCTCGATCGTGGCGGAGTTCTCACCCGGGCCCGGCAGGAGGCTGGGCGTCCTGGTGGACCACCTGGTGCCGGGGTCCAAGGAGACGCGGATCGCCGAGCGGGTGCGCGGCGAGCACGTGCTGGTGGCCGGGCACCCCTACGTCGACGTCTGGCAGGCGGTGCGGCCGGGTTCCGTGGGGATCGGGGCATGGCCCGAGGTGCCGCGCGACGTGCCCTGGAAGGAGGGGGTCGTGAGCGCCCTGGGCTGGCGGATGGAGACGGGAGAGGCGTGGCGCCGGATCCTGGGGTCGGTCCGTACCTATGCTGATCTGGAGCCGGCTCTGCTCGGCCGGGTGGAGGAGCTGATCGACTTCGTCACCGGGCCGCACCCGGACGCTCCCTAGCGAGCGCTGCGCGCGGGAGGAGCGGTAGGACCTAGGATTTGACCTGGGCGAGGCGCCGGTCCCCGTGTCCGGTGCCGAGGTCGCCCGCCTCCGGCCCGCGCGGTCGTCGGTACAGCACGGTAGTACAGAACCTCCCTCTCATCAGCGGAGCCAAGGAAGAGCATGAGCCAGACCCCGACGAACCCCCCGCCCCCGGAGGATCCCCACCGGGGACAGCAGCCGGAGCACGGGCAGGACGGTCAGCAGGAGTACGGACAGCGGCCCCCGCAGCCGGAACCCGGCCAGCAGCCCTCCTACGGGCAGCCGTCCGGGGCGCAGCCGCCCTACGCTCCGCAGCCCGACCAGGACCACGGCCAGCCGCCCTCGGGTGCGCAGTCCCCGTACGCCCCGCAGCCCGACCAGGGCTACCAGGGCTACGGCCAGACCCCGGGGGCGCAGCCCGACTTCGCACCGCCCCCCGGCGCCCCGTCGCCGTACGCGCCCCAGCCCGGTCAGGGCCAGCCCGCCTACGGTCAGTCCTCGGGCGCGCAGTCGCCGTACGCCCCGCAGTTCGAGCAGGGGCAGCAGGGCTACGGCCAGGCCTCGGGGGCCCAGCCGGGTTACGGGCAGCCCTCCGGCGCCCAGCCCGGGTACGGCCAGGCCCCTGGAGCCCAGCCCGGCTACGCCCCGCAGCCCGAATACGGTCAGCAGCCCTACGGCCAGCCCCAGCAGGGCGAGTACGGCCAGCCCCCGGCCGGACAGCAGCAGCCCGGTTTCGCACCGCCGGAAGGCGCCCCCGAGCAGCCCGGCTACGGGCAGCAGGCGGCCTACGGCCAGACCCCGGGGGCGCAGCCCGCCTACGGCCAGCCCTCCGGCGCCCAGTCCCCGTACGCCCCGCAGCCCGACCAGGGACAGCAGGGCTACGCCCAGGCGCCGGGAGCCCAGCCCTCCGGCGCCCAGCCCGGCTACGCCCCGCAGCCCGAGTACGGTCAGCAGCCCTACGGCCAGCCCCAGCAGCCCCAGCAGGGCGAGTACGGCCAGCCCCAGCAGGGCGTCTACGGCCAGCCCGCCCCGGGCCAGCAGCAGCCCTACCCGGGCGCCCCCGCGGCGTACGGGCAGCCGGGCGTTCCTGGCCAGCCCCAGCAGGGCGCGCCGGGCGGCGACAACAGCACGCTCGTGGCCATGCTCGCCCACCTGTCGGGCTTCGTGATCGCCTGCCTGGGTTGGATTCCGCCTCTGGCCGTCTACTTCGCCAAGCGCAACCAGTCGCCGTTCGTCCGCCACCACGCGGCCGAGGCGGCCAACTTCCAGCTCACCCTGCTGATCCCCTACCTCTTCGCGTGGGTGGCCTTCATCGGCCTGGGTATCTTCTTCCCGGAGCTGTCCTGGATCGGATCCCTCCTGGTCGCCCTGATCTGGATCGTCGCTATCGTGTTCGGCGTCCTGGGCGCCAACGGCGCCAACAAGGGGACGTGGTACCGCTACCCGGTGAGCATCCGCCTGTTGAAGTGATCCGCTCCCGCACGCAGTCCGAGCGCATCCGCACGAAGGAACCCAACATGTCCTATCCCAGCAACCCTCCCGAGGGCCCCTACGGTCAGGGCCAGCAGCCCGGCCAGGACTCCGGCGGCTACCCCTCCCAGCACGGTTACCCCACCGGTGGCCAGCCCGGCTACCAGCAGGGCGGCTACCCGCCCCCGCCCGGCCAGCCCGGGTACGAGCAGACCGGCGGATATCCGAACCAGCCCGGTGGCTACCCCGGCCAGCCCGGGTACGAGCAGACCGGCGGCTACCAGTCCCACTACCAGCAGGGCGGTTACGGCCAGCCCCCGCACGGCGCCTACGGCCCCTCCTCGGCCACGACCGGCCAGCCCAGTCCGGACGAGCGCCAGATGGCGATGTTCGCCCACGTGGGCGGCGGCGTCATCGGCTGGCTCGTGCCGCTGATCATCTTCTTCGTCAAGAAGGACGAGTCGCCGTTCGTCCGCAACCAGGCCGCGCAGGCGCTGAACTTCCAGCTCCTGATCCTGATCGGCTACCTGATCTCCAGCGTCCTGATGATCGTCATCATCGGGTTCCTGACCTGGTTCATCTGCTGGATCGCGGCCGTCGCCCTCGGCATCATCGGCGGTGTGGCCGCCAACCGGGGCGAGTGGTACCGCTACCCGTTCAACGTCAGCTGGATCAAGTAGTCCGGCGCTTCGGCGGACGCGAGGGGGCCCGGCCGTCGGCCGGGCCCCCTCGCCGTGTCCGGCCCCGGCCGGAGTGGCTCAGGTGAGGTCGCGCACCACGGCGTCGGCGAGCAGGCGCCCGCGCAGGGTGAGGGCCGCGCGGCCCTCCTCGTGGGCGTCCGCGTCCAGCAGGCCCTCGGCTACGGCCTGCTTGGCCGCGTCGCGGCCGTGCGGTTCGAGCAGGTCCAGCGGGCACCCGCCCTCCACACGCAGTTCCAGCAGGACGCGTTCGAAGCGGCGCTCCTCCTCGGTGAGCACCTCGCGGGCCAGGCCGGGGCTGTGCCCGGCGGCCAGGCGGGCGGCGTAGGCGGCCGGGTGCTTGACGTTCCACCAGCGGGTGCCGCCCACGTGGCTGTGGGCGCCCGGGCCCACGCCCCACCAGTGGCCGCCGGTCCAGTACAGGAGGTTGTGCCTGCTGCGGCCCTGCTCGGTGCGCGCCCAGTTGGACACCTCGTAGGCGCTGAACCCGGCCGCGGTGAGGACCTCCTCGGCCATGAGGTAGCGGTCGGCCATCGTGTCGTCGTCGGGCTCGGCGAGTTCGCCCCGGCGCACGCGGGCGGCCAGGCGGGTGCCCTCCTCGACGATGAGGGAGTAGGCCGAGACGTGGTCGGGTCCGGCGGAGACCGCGGCCTCCAGGGAGGCCCGCCAGTCCTCGTCGCCCTCCCCGGGAGTGCCGTAGATCAGGTCGAGGTTGACGTGCTCGAACCCTGCCCGCCGCGCCCACTCCGCGCACTGCTCGGGGCGTCCGGGCGTGTGGCCGCGCTCCAGCACCCGCAGCACGTGCTCGCGGGCGCTCTGCATGCCGAAGGACACACGGGTGAACCCGGCCTCGCGCAGCCGCGCGAGGTAGTCGGGGGTGACCGTCTCGGGGTTGGCCTCGGTGGTCAGCTCGGCGTCGGGCGTGAACCCGAAGCGCTCGCGCACGGCGGTGACGACGCGGCCCAGGTCCTCGGCCGACAGCAGGGTGGGCGTACCGCCGCCGACGAACAGCGTGCTGACCGGCGGGCGCTCCCCCGTCAGGACCCGGTCGGCCAGCGCGACCTCCGCGATCGCCTGGTCGGCGTAGGTCTCGCGGGAGGCGGTGGCGGTGCCGTCGCGGGAGACCAGTTCCTCGGCCGTGTAGGTGTTGAAGTCGCAGTAACCGCAGCGGGTGACGCAGAAGGGCACGTGGACGTAGAACCCGAGGGGACGCCCGCCGAGTTCGGCGAGGGACGGCCCGGGCAGTTCGCCGGTGCTCGGTACGGGATCGCCGTCGAGGGCAACGGAAGGCATGCCTCCAGTGTCGCCGACCGGCCGGTGTGCCCTGGTCCCCCGCGTCGGGCACGCGGGGGCCCGGGTACGGCGGTGCGGGATCGGAGGCCGGGAAGCGGGGGTTACGGGATCGGGGAGCAGGGGTTGGAGATCGGAACGGGACGCGGGGTGTGGGGATCAGGCGGGGAGGGCTGTGGGGAGGACGGCCCGGTCAGACCCGGGGGCGCTCCGCCCGGGCGTGCGCGGGGGCGGCGTCGACCCGGGTGAGGGGAGCGTGGTTCCTGGCGGGGGCGATGGCGGTGGAGCCGCGGACGACCAGCTCGGGGTCGAAGACGTACTCGGTGTGGGAGACGGGGTGTCCGGCGATCTCGTCGCACAGGGCGCGCACGGCGGCCAGCGCCATGGCGTTGACCGGCTGCCGGACGGTGGTCAGCGGGGGGTCGGTGAAGGCGATGAGCTGGGAGTCGTCGAAGCCCACCACCGAGAAGTCCCGGGGGACGCTCAGGCCGCGCTGGCGGGCGGCGCGGATGGCGCCCAGGGCCATCATGTCCGAGCCGCAGACCATGGCGGTGACGCCGCGTTCGATCAGCCGGGTGGCGGCGGCGTGGCCGCCCTCCACGCCGAACAGCGACAGTTCCACGAGGTCCTCGCCGTCCAGGCCGTGCTGCGCCAGGGCCCGGTGGTACCCGTCGAGCTTGCGGCGGACCGGAACGTAGCGCTCGGGGCCGCTGGTGAAACCGATGCGGGTGTGACCGAGGGCGACCAGGTGGTTGACGGCCAGGTGCCCGGCCTCCCGGTCGTCGCAGGAGATGAAGGCGGCGGGGATGGCGTCGGCGTACCCGTTGACCAGCACGATCGGGAGTCTGCGCGAGACCAGGGCGTGGTAGCGCTCGTGGGGGGCGGTGGTGTCGGCGTGGCGCCCGGAGACGAAGAGGATGCCGGAGACGTTGCGCTCCAGCAGCAGCTCCACGTACTCGTCCTCCGTTATCCCGCCGGGGGTCTGGGTGCACAGCACCGGCGTGTACCCGCGCTGGGCGAGCGCCCCCTCGGCCGCCTGGGCGAACATCGGGAAGACGGGGTTCTCCAGTTCGGGTATGACCATGCCGACCAGTCCGGCGGAGCGCTGCCGCAGCCGGGCGGGGCGCTCGTAGCCGAGGACGTCCAGCGCCGTCAGGACGGCCTTGCGGGTGTCGCTGCCGACGCCCGGCTTGTCGTTGAGCACCCGCGAGACGGTGGCCTCGCTGACGCCTGCGTGCCGCGCGATGTCGGCAAGTCGTGGACCCATGGGCGCAACTCTAGTCGAGATCGTCGTCACATGGCCGAAAATTGGCGGTAATCTTGCGCAAGAAATTGCACTCGTCACAGGGAAGGACCCCCGCTGATGGAGCCTCAGTCGCACTGGTGGCGTGACGCGGCGATCTACCAGATCTACGTCCGCAGCTTCGCCGACTCCAACGGTGACGGTGAGGGCGACCTCGCCGGCATCCGCGAGCGCCTCCCCCACCTGGCCGAACTCGGCGTGGACGCGATCTGGCTGACGCCGTTCTACGTCTCCCCCCTCGCCGACGGCGGTTACGACGTCGCCGACTACCGCGACGTCGATCCCCGTTTCGGGACCCTGGAGGACTTCGACGCCCTCCTGGAGACCGCCCACGGGATGGGCATCCGCCTGATCATCGACGTGGTGCCCAACCACTCCTCCTCCGCCCACCGGTGGTTCAAGGAGGCCGCGGCCGCCGAGCCCGGCGAGCACGCCCGCTCGCGGTACGTCTTCCGGGACGGCAGGGGACCCGACGGGGAGGAGCCGCCGAACAACTGGAAGTCGATCTTCGGCGGCCCGGCCTGGACCCGCCTCAAGCGGCCCGACGGCACCCCCGAGCAGTGGTACCTGCACCTGTTCGACCCCGAGCAGCCCGACTTCGACTGGACCAACCAGGAAGTGCACGACGAGTTCGACGACGTGCTGCGCTTCTGGCTGGACCGGGGCGTGGACGGGTTCCGCATCGACGTCGCGCACGGCATGGTCAAGGACCCGGCGATGCCCGACATCGCCGAGGACGCCAAGGCCGACATGCTCGACGGCAGCACCTCGCTGCCCTACTTCGACCAGGACGGCGTGCACGAGATCTACCGCCGCTGGGCGCGGATCGCCGCGGAGTACCCGGGCGACCGCGCCCTGGTGGCCGAGGCGTGGGTGGAGGACGCCCAGCGGGTGGCCCGCTACCTGCGCCCGGACGAACTGCACCAGGCGTTCAACTTCGAGTACCTGACCGCGCCGTGGGACGCCGGGCGCCTGCGCGAGGTCATCGACGTGTCCCTGGCCGCCAACACCGCGGTGGGCGCGACCACCACGTGGGTGCTGTCCAACCACGACGTGACCCGCCACGTGACCCGCTTCGGCGGCGGTGAGCAGGGGCTGCGCCGTGCGCGCGCGGCGACGCTGCTGATGCTGGGCCTGCCGGGTTCGGTGTACCTGTACCAGGGCGAGGAGCTGGGACTGCCCGAGGTCACCGACCTGCCCGAGGACTCGCTGCAGGACCCGACCTGGGAGCGTTCGGGCCGCACCGACCGCGGCCGGGACGGCTGCCGGGTGCCGCTGCCGTGGGGCGGCGACCAGGCGCCGTACGGGTTCGGCCCCGAGGGCAGCGTTCCGTGGCTGCCGATGCCCGAGGGCTGGGGCGCCCTGTCGCGCGCCGCCCAGCGCGGGGTGGAGGGCTCCACGCTGGAGCTGTACACGAAGGCGCTGCGCCTGCGCCGTGAGCTGGACGCGCTCGGCGACGGCTCGATGGCCTGGCTGGACGCGCCCGGCGGCGTGCTGTACTTCGAGCGCGAGCCGGGTGTGCGCGTCGCGGTGAACCTCACCGGGGAGGCCGTGGAGCTGGCTGCCGACGGCGAGGTGCTCGTGGCCAGCGGTCCGGTCGGCGAGCCCGCCGGAGGCACCCTGAGCCTGCCCGCCGAGACGGCGGTGTGGCTGCGCGGCTGAGCGGTTGAGCGGCTGAAGGGCTGAGCGGCTGAGCCCGCGCGTGCGGTGCCGGACACGGGGTCCGGCACCGCGCGCGGTGCGGGCCGGTGCCGGTCAGCACCGTCCTGCTGGCGCGGGGATCTCCTTCGGCAAGCTCGCTGGGCGAACGTGCTCCCAGCCGGCCACCGCCTCCCAGCGCTGACCGTCGCCGCCCGTGCCCACCACGACCGCCCGCTCCCCCGGGGCTGGCGTGGAACCCGCACGCTTTACCGGTGCCTGGCTGAGGTCGCCCTGAGGGCCCGCCCCCTGCGGCGCGCCACCAGCCCGCGCCCCACGGGTGCCCGGACGCCGTCGCCGGCACGCTCCGCCCCACCCCCTGCGGCGCGCCTCCAGAGGAGGCTCCCCGCCGACACCCTGCGGCGGGCCGGACCCGAACCGGGTTCGAGTGGTCCGCGACGGCGTGTTCAATGGTGTTACGAAATCGCTGCCCATCACAGGATCTATCAGCGAACGGTCACCGCACCGCTACCCAGCGCACGATGTCACGCGCCCGTTTCCGTGGCGTTTCCACATCTTTATGCGGGAGATCCGCAAACTCTTTCAAAGCTTGCAAGTTATTGCTAGCGTCACATCACCACGCATGCCCTCGACGGCCGGAACGCATGCGCGACCTCCTCAGCACGGCCTCCCGGAAGGAAGACAGCATGAGATTCCGCAGCGCACGAGCGGTCACGGGCATCGCCGCGATCGCACTGATGGCGACCGCGTGCAGTGGTGGCGACGAGGGCGGGGAGGCCGCCGCCGAGGGCAGCCTCGTCATCTGGTCCGACCCCGAGCGCGCCGACGCCATCAAGGCGGCCGCCCAGGAGTTCGCCGAGGCCAACGGCATCGAGGTCGAGGTCCAGGGCCTGACCTTCGGCGACATCCAGGGCGACGTGCTCAACGCCCACCAGGCCGGAAACGCCCCCGACGTCTTCATCGGCGCCCACGACTGGACGGGCAACCTCGTGCGCAACGGCGCCGTCCAGCCCATCGAGCTGCCCCAGGACCGCGCCTCCGGCCTGGACGAGACCTCGTTGCAGGCCCTCAACTACGACGGCCAGCTCTTCGGTGTTCCCTACTCCCAGGAGAACATCTTCCTCATGCGCAACACCGACCTGGCGCCGGACGCCCCCGCGACCTTCGAGGAGATGGTCGAGGTCGGCACCGAGCTCAAGGACTCCGGTGAGACCAGCGAGGTCCTGTCCATGGCCGTGGGCCAGGAGGGCGACCCCTACCGGATGAACGCCCTGTTCACCTCCGCGGGCGGCTACCTCTTCGGCCAGGACGAGGAGGGCAACTGGGACCCGACCGACCTGGGCGTGGGCACCGACGAGTCCATCGCGGCCATGGAGAAGGTCGCCGAGTACGGCGAGGCCGGGGAGGGCGTGCTGCGCCGCTCCATCACCCTGGAGAACGACGCCTCCCTGTTCTACGAGGGCGAGGCCCCCTTCTTCGTCGCGGGTCCGTGGAACGTCGCCGACGCCAACGAGGCGGGCGTCAACTACGAGATCAGCCCCATCCCCGGCTTCGAGGGCGAGGAGCCCGCCAGCCCCTACATCGGCTACCAGGCGTTCTTCGTCACCGAGGGCAGCGCCAACAGCGCCCTGGCCCAGGAGTTCGTGACCAACTACGTCACCGACACCGACTTCGTCCTCAGCCTCTACGAGGCCGACCCCCGCATGCCGGTGCAGACCGAGGCCCTGGAGAGCGTCTCGGCCGACGACCCCACCATCGCCGCGATCTCCGAGGCCGGGGCCGAGGGCATGCCGATGCCCTCCATCCCGGAGATGGGCGAGACGTGGGAGCCGCTGGGCATCGCCCAGGCCGCCGTCATCGCCGGTGAGGACGTGCGCGAGGCCATGGAGGCCGCCCACGAAACGATCGCCTCGCAGATCGGCGAGTAGCGGTGGCGTCCAAGAAGACAGCGGGCGCTCCCTCACCGGGGGCGCCCGCCCGCACGCCCCTGCCGGGCGGCCGGTTCGCCGGGAGCGGTTCACTGGCCGGGCAGCTGGTCAAGATCGCCCTGCTGGGCCTGTTCACCGCCCTGGGCGTGTGGGCGGTGCTGCCCCTGTACGTGGCGGGCAGCTGGTGGGGCATCGGCCTGGTCGTGGCCGTGGTCGGCCTCGTCTACTGGGTCTACCTGTCCAAGCGCACCGTCCCGGTCAAGTACCTGGTCCCGGGCGTGCTGTTCCTGCTCACCTTCCAGATCCTGCCGGTGCTCTACACGATGAGCACCTCGGTGACCAACCTCAGCGACGGCCACCGGGGCGACAAGGAACAGGCCATCGCCTCCATCGAGGCCTACTCGGTGAGCAGCCCGGACGGGGCCCAGGAGTACACCCTGACCGTGGCGGTCACCGGCTCGCCCGAGACCGGTGAGCTGGTCTTCCTGCTCACCGACCCCGAGGGCCGGGCCTACGCCGGAACCGAGGAGGGACTCACCGAGCTCGACGGCGCGACCGTGGAGCCCTCGGGCAAGGTCGCCGAGGCCTTCGGGTACACGATCCTGTCCCCCACCCAGGTCAACGCCCGCAGCGACGAGCTCCAGGCGTTCGCGGTGCCCACCGGCAGCGGCACGGGCATCCGCTCCAGCGGCCTGTCCACCGCCTTCGAGGGGACCGCGACCCGCGCCTACGACGCCGGGTGCGACTGCGTCACCGACGCCGGGACCGGGATCGTCTACCACGCGGACAACGAGCGCGGCGCGTTCTACGACGAGGACGGGGAGCGGCTCGCCCAGGGCTGGCAGGTCGGCGTGGGCTTCGACAACTTCGCCCGCTTCCTGTTCAACCCGACCTTCGCGTCGTCGTTCTTCAGCATCCTGGTGTGGAACATCGCCTTCGCCGCCTCCGTCACCTTCCTGGTGTTCGTGGTGGGCCTGGCGATCGCGCTCACCCTGCACGTGCCCAGGCTGCGCGGCAGGGTCGTGTACCGGATCCTGGTGGTCCTGCCGTACGCGATGAGCTCGCTGGCGATGTTCCTGCTGTGGCGGGACATGTTCAACACCGACTTCGGCCTGTTCAACCGGGTGCTCGGCCTGGATGTGGACTGGCTGGGCGACGCCTGGTCGGCCCGGGCGGCGGTGATCCTGGCCAACGTCTGGCTGGGCTACCCGTACATGTTCCTGGTGGCCACGGGAGCCCTCCAGGCCGTCCCGCGCGAGCTGGGCCAGGCCGCGCAGATCGACGGCGCGGGCCCCTGGCAGGCCTTCCGCAACGTCACCCTGCCGCTCCTGATGGTGGCGATGACGCCGATCCTGGTCTCGACGTTCGCGTTCAACTTCAACAACTTCAACGCGGTGTGGCTGATCACCCAGGGCGGCCCCTTCTCCCCGGAGAGCCCGACGGCCGGTGCCACGGACCTGCTCATCACCTACACCTACCGGCTCGCCTTCAACGAGGCCACCGCCCAGTACGGGTACGCGGCGGCGCTGTCGGTGATGATCTTCCTGATCGTGTCGGTGATGTCGGTGGTCAGCCTCAGCAGGAGCAAGGCCCTCAAGGAGGTGGACTGATGGCGGTCGCAACCCCGGACGCGGTACGCGCCCCCCACCGGCGCGGTACCGGAGTCCGTCTGGGCCTGTGGGCCCGCAGGTACGGCTGGCGCCACGTGGTGATGCTGGTGGTCGTGGCGTTCGCGCTCTTCCCTGTGCTGTTCGTGGTGTCGGCGGCGCTCAACCCGCTGGGCACGCTGTCCAGCGCGCAGCTGTGGCCGACCGGGGCCAGTCTGGACAACGCCGTCGACCTGTTCAGCAACACCCCGTTCACCACCTGGTACGCGAACTCGCTGTTCTTCGCCTTCACCAACGCCGCCGTGACGGTGCTGCTGTCGGCACTGGCCGCGTACGCGTTCAGCCGCATGCGCTTCCGGGGCCGCCGGGTGGGGCTGATCGGGCTGCTGGTGATCCAGATGTTCCCGCAGTTCCTGGCGATCGTGGCGATCTACCTGATGTTCTCCACGATCGGCGAGTACTACCCGGCGATCGGCTTCGACACCCGGTGGGGGCTGCTGCTGGTCTACCTGGGCGGCGCGCTGAGCATCAACACGTGGCTGATGAAGGGCTTCTTCGACACCGTGCCGAAGGAGCTGGACGAGTCCGCGCAGATGGACGGGGCCTCGCACGCGCAGGTGTTCTTCCGGATCATGCTGCCGCTGGTCACACCGGTGCTGGCGATCGTGGGCCTGCTGGTGTTCATCTCCACCATCAACGAGTTCCTGATGGCGAGCGTGTTCCTGCGCGACACCGACGCCAAGACGCTGGGCCTGGGGCTGTACCAGCTGGTGGCCTCGCAGCGCAACGCGAACTTCGGGATGTTCGCGGTGGGCGCCATCATGCTGTCCCTGCCCACCCTGGCGGTGTTCTGGTTCCTCCAGCGCTACATCACCGAGGGCCTGACCGCGGGAGCGGTCAAGGGCTGAGGCGGTACCGGGGAGAACGCGGAAGGGGGGCGCCCCGGCTCGGGGCGCCCCCCTTCCGCTTCCCCTACGTGCGAGCACGTGGGGGCGGGGCTGCTGCTACTACTTCTTCTTCTTGTCGTCGGAGCCGCCGGTGTCGGTGGACAGCGCGGAGATGAAGGCCTCCTGGGGCACCTCGACCCGGCCGACCATCTTCATCCGCTTCTTGCCCTCCTTCTGCTTCTCCAGCAGCTTGCGCTTACGGCTGATGTCGCCGCCGTAGCACTTGGAGAGCACGTCCTTGCGGATGGCGCGGATGTTCTCGCGGGCGATCACCCGGGCGCCGATGGCGGCCTGGATGGGCACCTCGAACTGCTGCCGGGGGATGAGCTCGCGCAGCTTCTTGGTCATCTCCACGCCGTAGGCGTAGGCCTTGTCCTTGTGCACGATGGCGGAGAAGGCGTCGACGGCCTCGCCCTGGAGCAGGATGTCCACCTTGACCAGGTCGGAGGCCTTCTCCCCGGTGGGCTCGTAGTCCAGTGACGCGTAGCCCTTGGTGCGGGACTTGAGGTGGTCGAAGAAGTCGAAGACGATCTCGGCCAGGGGAAGCGTGTAGCGCATCTCCACGCGGTCCTCGGACAGGTAGTCCATGCCCTGGAGGTCGCCGCGCCGCTCCTGGCACAGCTCCATGATCTGGCCGATGTGGTCGGCGGGGCTGAGCACGGTGGCCTTGACCATCGGCTCGTAGATGGAGTCGATCTTTCCGGCGGGGAACTCGCTGGGGTTGGTCACCACGTGCTCGGTGCCGTCCTCCATGTCCACCCGGTAGACGACGTTGGGCGCGGTGGAGATGAGGTCGAGGTTGAACTCGCGCTCCAGGCGGGCCCTGGTGATCTCCAGGTGCAGCAGGCCCAGGAAGCCGCAGCGGAAGCCGAAGCCCAGGGCGGCGGAGGTCTCCGGCTCGAAGACCAGGGCGGCGTCGTTGAGCTGGAGCTTCTCCAGGGCGTCGCGCAGCACCGGGTAGTCGGTGCCCTCGATCGGGTACAGACCCGAGAACACCATGGGCTTGGGCTCGCGGTACCCGGACAGCATCTCGGTCGCGGGCCGGTTGAGGGCGGTGATGGTGTCACCGACCTTGGACTGGCGCACGTCCTTGACGCCGGTGATGATGTAGCCGACCTCTCCCACCCCCAGCCCGTCGCACTTGGTGGGCTCGGGCGAGCTGACGCCGATCTCCAGGATCTCGTGCGAGGCGCGGGTGGACATCATCTGGATGCGCTCGCGCGGGCTGAGCTTGCCGTCGATGACCCGGACGTAGGTGACCACGCCGCGGTAGGTGTCGTACACCGAGTCGAAGATCATCGCGCGGGCCGGGGCGTCGGCGTCGCCGACGGGCTGCGGGATCTGGTTGACGATCTCGTTGAGGAGCTCCTCGACGCCCTCGCCCGTCTTGGCGCTGACCCTGAGCACGTCGGAGGGCTCGCAGCCGATGATCCCGGCCAGCTCCTCGGCGTACTTCTCCGGCTGCGCGGCCGGGAGGTCGATCTTGTTGAGCACCGGGATGATGGTGAGGTCGTTCTCCAGGGCCATGTACAGGTTGGCCAGGGTCTGCGCCTCGATGCCCTGCGCGGCGTCCACCAGCAGGACCGCGCCCTCGCAGGCGGCCAGGGAGCGCGAGACCTCGTAGGTGAAGTCGACGTGCCCGGGGGTGTCGATGAGGTCGAGCGTGTAGGTCTTGTCGTCGACGGCGGTGAAGGGGATGCGCACCGCCTGCGACTTGATGGTGATGCCGCGCTCGCGCTCGATGTCCATGCGGTCCAGGTACTGGGCGCGCATCTGGCGGTCCTCGACGACACCGGTGATCTGGAGCATCCGGTCGGCCAGCGTCGACTTGCCATGGTCGATGTGCGCGATGATGCAGAAGTTGCGGATCAGCGCGGGATCGGTCCAGTTCGGCTGTGCCACCGTGCTCCGTTCACAGGTCGGGTCCGGGTCGTGTGCGCCTCGCGGCGGTGTCGCCCCGCCGCGGCGGAGGCCGACGGCGTCGTCCATCATCCCACGGCGGCCGGGTGCCCTCTCTCGGTGACGGCAGCGGCCCGTGGGGCAGTATGGGGCGCGGGCGCGGGTCTGGTGTCCAGATTATGTGACCCGGGACCGGGAACGGGCCGTGCTGGCAGGCACCGGGCGGGCGGGGAGCGCCCGCGGTCGGGGACGTGGGAGGAGCGGGCGGTTGAAGTGGCTGTTGACACGGTTGCTGGCGGGTGTGGCCGCGATCGCGGTCGTGGTGGCCGGCGCGGGGGCCCTGCTGGCCTTCCAGTTCTCGGGTGAACCGGCGCCGTGGGCGGTCTCCCGGGGCTCCGACGCGGCCTGGGTGGGCTCCTGGGAGGACACCGGTCCCCTGGCGCGGGTGCTCGACACCGGCGGGGTGGACACGGTGTACGTGTACGCGGGCGAGATCGACGCCGAGGGCGCGGTCGAGCGGGTGGAGGACACCGGTTCCCTGCTGTCCTGGCTGGAGCGGGAGTACCCCGACGTGCGCGCGCTGGCGTGGCTGCGGCACGTGGAGAGCGGGTCCTCGCTGCTGCGGGACCGGCTCGACGAACAGGCCCGCGCGGCGCTCGCCCCGGCGGTCGCCGGGGTGGCTTCGGACGGGTTCGCGGGCGTGCACCTGGAGATCCGCCCGGTGACCGTCAACGACCCGTCGATCCCCGCGCTCATGTCGATGGTGCGCGAGGAGCTGGGCGGGGAACCCGTGCTGTCGGTGCAGGCCCACCACGTGGAGCTGGTGCCGGGCGGTCGGGTGCCCTCCTTCGTCATGGAGCGCGAGGAGAGGTACTGGTCCAAGGGCTACCTGGACCGGGTGACCGAGCACGCCGACGAGGTCGTGCTGCCGGGTGTGGGGGCGGGAATGCCCGGCGACGCGCTGTACGGCGGGTTCATGGTGCGGCAGGTGACCGAGGCGGTGACCGCCCTGCGCGCGCGTGAGGGCGTGGCGGTGCGGTTCGGGCTGCCCACGTACGGCGGTGGCGAGTGGGCGCCGGAGGAGGCGGACGAATCGTTGGCGACCGCGCTGGAGGCCGTCCGGCTGGGCGTGACCGAGGCCGATCCGCCGGAGGGGATGACCCTGGGGGTGGCCTTCTACCTGGGGGACGAGGCGACCGAGGAGGACGTGACGGCCTACACGGAGGGGTGGCTGCTGTCCTAGGGAAAGACGACGGCGGGGCTTGAGGGCCGCTGAGAACAAGAGGCCGCGGGAGTGACCACAGGTAAAGCTTGCAGGCCCCTGCCGCGAAAGCCCGGGGCTGGTGAGGTCCTCCGAGGGCATTTGAGGGCACTTGAGGGCACGAGCGGTATCCCGTGTGAGGCATACTGGAAGTCCGTGTCTCGGACTTCCACATTGGCCTCGGGCCCTGTGGACTCACACACCCTGCGTCGGCGCCCACGCCGGCCCCTCGCGGAACGGCTGCCCGCGGGTCGGGCCGCCTGGTCCGGTCGGCGCGATGACCAAGATCAACTGGAGCACGTTTTCGCATGGCGAACATCAAGTCGCAGAAGAAGCGCATTCGGCAGAACGAGAAGGCTCGTGTCCGCAACCAGGCGGTGCGCTCCTCGCTGAAGACGGCCGTCCGCAAGTTCCGTGAGGCTGCCGAGGCCGGGGACGTCGAGAAGGCCACCGTCGCCCAGCGCGCCGCCGCTCGCGCGCTGGACAAGGCCACCAGCAAGGGCGTCATCCACCAGAACCAGGCCGCGAACCGCAAGAGCGCGATCGCCAAGCGTCTGCACTCCCTGCAGTCCGCCTGAGACTGAGGCTCGACCCGGCCCGGTGCGCACGCACCGGGCCGGGTTTTTTCGTGCGCCGGACGATGCCGCCCACCGCCGTCCGCGCAGGTCGAGGAGGCCCGGGCGGGAGTTGTCCACAGCTTGGAATCGGCTGCTGACACAGCGTTTCCGGCTTCCTAACGTGGTCTTATGACTGTTCAGCGCCGCAACCGGCGCCACTCCCCCTCGACCGACCAGCAGGACCGACTCCGCGCGCTCACCCTGGACGCCTCACCGGCCGCCCGGCGCCTGCGCGCGCGTATCCCCCGCTCGCACGCGCAGCCCGCGCCGCCTCCCCGTGGTGTCCCGGCGATCCCGAGCGCGCCGTACGCGGTGGCCGGGACGCACGCCCCGTACCGTCCGGCGGCGTCTGGCGGCGCACCCTGCCCGGAGGGCACAGGCCGTTCCGAGGCCGCGCCCCGCCGAGGTCCGGTCACCGGCCCCCAGCGGCCGGAGGCCCACGAGGGCGCCGTGACCTGGTCTCCGAGCCCGGGCCAGCGGGGCGGGAGCGCCTCCGGTGACCGCCCGGGCCGGAGGCAGGCCAGGCCGGTCGCCCCGGGGACGACCGCCGCCGGGGAAGAAGGCCGGTTCTCGGCCCGGTCCGCCCCGGATCAGGCTGGAAGGCGTCGGCCCCCGGGAAGCGCCGAGGCCGATACCCATCGGCCTCCGGACGCGCCGCCCGCTCCCGGCACGGGTCCCGTGCCCTCGAAGGCCTGGCCCGAGCGCCACCCCGACGACCTGCTCGGCGTGACCGCTCCCCCTCGTTCCGCCCCGGGCAGGTCTGCGGCCGTGCGGGGTCCGTCCGAGGGGAGCCGGACTGGAGAGGCGACGGTACCCGTCCCGCGGACCTCGGGGGAGAACCGGGGCGGACAGGCGGCCCTGCCCGGCCCATGGACCTCGGAAGGGAACCGGAACGGGAAGGCCACGGCGACCGCGCCCCGGCCCTGCGTGGTGAACCGGGAGGGGGAGGCGACCGTGCCCGCACCGCGGACCTCGGGGGAGAACCGGGGCGCGAGGACCGCAGGGCCCGTCAAGCGGGACACCGGGGAGGAGCCGGCCCCCGGGACCGCCCTGTCCGCCCGACGTGCCGGCACGTCGGAGGGCGCACCCGGTCCGGAGCCGTGGCCCGACCCGGCAGAAGGACGGCACCGGCGCCCGGAGCGCCCGCCGTCGGGGTACGCGGAGTTCGACCCCGAGCCGTCCGGCTCGCTCCTGGAACGGCTGGCACTGCGATGGCCGCCGCGGGCGGCGCTGTCCCGTCGGGCGGTGATCGTCCTGGCCGTGCTGGGCGCCCTGGCCGTCGTGCTGGTGCTGACGCTGTACCACCGGCCGACCACGGTGCCCGCACCCGAGATGGTCACCCGTGCCGCGCCCGTGCCCGCGGCGGAGGGCGACGGCGCTCGGTCCCCTGCGCTGGAGGCGGGGGCGCAGGCCGGGGACGCGGACACCGGAGCGGCCGGGGACGCGGCGCCGAAGGATGACCTCGTGGTGCACGTGGGCGGTGAGGTGTCCGACCCCGGGCTGTACACGCTCCCGTCGGGGTCGCGGGTGGCCGACGCCGTGGAGGAGGCCGGTGGCGCGCTGCCCGACGCCGACCTCGACCTGCTCAACCTGGCCCGTCCGCTGGTGGACGGTGAACAGGTCCTGGTGGGCGTCCCCGTGCCCGCGGGCGCGGGCGTCACCGGGAGCGGTCCCCAGGGGGCCGGAGGGCTGGTGGACATCAACCGGGCGGACCGGGCCCTACTGGAGACCCTGCCCGGGATCGGCGCGGTGATCGCCGACAACATCGTCTCCTACCGCGAGGAGCACGGCCCCTTCCGGAGCGTCGACGACCTGCTCAACGTGGACCGGATCGGCGACAAGACCCTCGCCGACCTCCAACCCCACGTGACGGTGGGGTGAGCGGCGGTGACGACATGGCTGGGGACGGACGCCTACGGGCTGGACGAGCCGCCCGACCTGCGCCTGCTGGCGCCCGCGGCGACGGCCTGGCTGGCCGCGCTGGCGGCGCTCTCCGCCCCGCCGTGGGCCGCGTGGTCCCTGGCCGGGGTCGCGGGGGCCGGTGCGGCGGTGGTGCTCCTGGCGGCGGCGCGTCCGCCGCTGGAGGCGGTGGCGCTCACCGCCGCGGCGTCGCTGGCCTGTGCGGCCACGGTGGCGGCGGTGGCCGGTGTGCAGGTGCACCGGGTGGAGCGGAGCGCGGCCGGGGAGGCGGCGGAGCAGGGGCGCGAGGCGGAGTTCGAGGCCGTGGTGACGTCCGATCCGCGCCCGCGGTCGGGGACTCCCCGGCCGGGCAGGGCGGGCTGGGTGATCGACGCCCGTACCGCGTGGGTGCGGTCCGGGGGGACCGAGCGGGCGTCCGCGGCGCCGGTGGTGGTCCTGGCCTCGGAGGAGGAGTGGCGCGAACTGCTGCCCGGGCAGACCTTCCGGGCGCGGGGCGTCTTCCTCGGCACGGAGGACGATCCCCTCACCGCCGCCCTGGTCCTGGTGCGCGGGCCGCCGGAGGAGGTGGGGCGGCCCGGGGGTCTGCAGAGCTTCGCCGGTCTGGTGCGGGAGCGGCTGCGGGAGGCCTCCTCGGGGCTGTCCCAGCCCGAGGCCGGGCTCCTTCCCGCGCTGATCGTCGGCGACGCGTCCGGGGTGCCGCCGGAGACCGCCGAGGACTTCCGGGAGACCGGGATGACGCACCTGCTGACCGTCTCGGGGGCCAACCTGGCGGTGCTGACCGGCTTCGTGCTGGCGCTCACCCGGCTGCTGCGGACGCCCCCGTGGTGCTCGGTGGCGGGCGGCGCGGCGGTGATCTGGGTGTTCGTCCTGGTGTGCCGCCCGGAGCCGAGCGTGGTACGCGCGGCGTTCATGGGGTCGCTGGGTCTGCTGGCGCTGGCCACGGGGCGCGCCCACGCGGGGCTCGGTGCGCTGGCCGTCACGGTCGTCGGGGTGCTGTTCGTCGCGCCGGGGCTGGCCGCCTCCTTCGGGTTCGCGCTGTCGGTGCTGGCGACCGCGGGCATCCTGCTGCTGGTGCCGCCGTGGACGCGGGCGTGGTCGGCGCGCCTGCCGCGTCCGGTGGCGGAGGCGTTGGCGGTGGCCCTGGCCGCGCAGGTGGCGGTCTCGCCCGTGCTGGTCCTGCTCTCGGGCGAGCTGTCGTGGATCGCGGTTCCGGCCAACGTACTGGCCGCTCCGGTGGTCGCGGCGGTGACGGTGGCGGGGACGGCGGTGGCGGCACTGGCGGTGGTGTGGCCGGGGGCGGCGGCGGTGGCCGCGCACCTGCCCGGGCTGGGGGTGTCGTGGATCGCGGCGGTGGCCGGTGCGGGCGCGCGGGTGCCGCACGGCGCGCTGGCGTGGCGGTCGGACCTGGTGGGAGGGCTGGTCCTGGCCGCCGTGCTGGCGGCGCTGGTGTTCACGCACGGGCGGTTGCGCCGTGTCGTGGCCGCCGTGGTGGCGGCCGTGCTGCTGCTGGCCCTGGCCGCGCGGTGCGTGCCGGGCGGATGGCCGCCCCCGGGGTGGGCCCTGGTGGCGTGCGACGTGGGCCAGGGCACCGCGTTCGTGCTGTCGGCGGGCCCGGGCTCGGCGGTGGTCGCCGACACCGGCGAGGACCCGGACCGGGTGGACGACTGCCTGGGGCGGCTGGGAGTGCGCGAGGTCGCGCTGCTGATCCTGAGCCACGACCACGCCGACCACGTGGACGGAACGCCCGGGGTGCTGCGGCACCGGAGCGTGGGGGCCGCGCTGGCGCCGCCGGGGTTCGGGGAGAGCGGCACGGGGCGGCTGCTGGCCGAGGCCGGGGTGCGGTTGTTGGAGGCCGCGCGGGGTCAGCGGCTGCGGGTGGGGCCGTGGCTGCTGCGCGTGCTGTGGCCCGAGCCCGGCTTCACGGGTTCGGTGAACGACTCCTCGGTGGTGGTCCGGGCGGACGGGACGGCGCTGACGGTGCTACTGACCGGTGACATCGAGGAGGAGGCGCAGGGAAGGCTGCTGGAGGGACCGGACGCCGACCTGTTGCGGGTGACCGTGCTGGCCGTGCCCCACCACGGGGCGGGGAGCCAGGAACCGGCCTTTCTGGAGGCCACCGACCCGGTGGTGTCGGTGACCTCGGTGGGCGCGGACAACACCTACGGGCATCCGGCGCCGTTCACGTGGAACATCCTGGAACGGGTGGCGCGGGTGAACCTGCGCACCGACCGGGACGGGGACGTGGCCGTGTTGGACGGCGGCGGTTCCGGGCCCGGGCAGGCCGTGGTGCGCGGGCCCGACCCCGCACGGTAGGAGACGGAGCCGTGGAAAGCAGCGCGGCGGAGGACAGCACGGTAGGGGGCCACGGGAGGAGCCGGGTACGGGGCTCACCGGTCACGGGCGGTGCGGACGAGGGGGCGGTAGCGCGTCCGCCGACCGCGCGACGGGCGCACGGCTGGTCGGTGGGGCGTGGCATCCTCTGTGTATGCCTGCACCCGCCCTGCTCACGATCATCGTCGGGGACGAGGAACTCCTCGTCGACCGTGCCGTCGCCTCCGTCGTCGCGGCGGTCCGCGAGGCCGATCCCGGCGTGGACGTCCACGACCTGGTGCCCGCCCAGGTGGGGATGTCCACACTCGTCGAGGTGACCTCGCCCTCGCTGTTCGGCGACCGGCGGGTGGTGGTACTGCGCTCGTCCCAGGACCTGACCAAGGACCTGGCGGCGACCGTCACCGACTACCTCGGGGACCCTGCCGACGACGTCAACCTCGTGCTCACCCACGCGGGCGGCAACAAGGGCAAGGCACTGCTCCAGGCCGCGGTCAAGGCGGGCGCCCACCGTGTGGACTGCAAGGGGCCGAGCAAGCCCGCCGAACGGGTGGCCTTCGTCAAGGGCGAGTTCTCCCAGGCGGGGCGCCAGATCACCGCCGACGCCGCGCAGGCGCTGGTGGACGCGGTCGGCAGTGAGCTGCGCGAGATCGCGGCGGCCTGCACCCAGCTGATCGCCGACACCGAGGGCCGGGTGGACGCCGCGGCGGTGGCCAGGTACCACTCCGGCAGGGCGGAGGCCTCGGGGTTCACCGTGGCCGACCGCGCCGTGGAGGGGCGCCTGCCCGAGGCGCTGGAGCAGTTGCGCTGGTCGCTGGCGGTGGGTACCGCCCCGGTGCTCATCAACAGCGCGCTGGCCGGTGCGGTGCGCGGCATAGCCGTGGCCGCCCAGCCGCCGCGCGGCATGTCCGAGGCGGATCTGGCCAAGCGCGCCAAGGTCCCGCCGTGGAAGCTGCGGACCCTGCGTCAGCAGGCGCGGGGGTGGAGCCCGGCGGGGGTCACCCGGGCCATGGCGGTGGTCGCCGAGACCGACGCCCTCATCAAGGGCGCCGGACGCGACCCCGAGTACGCGCTGGAGCGGGCCGTCATCGAGATCGCCCGGGCCCGCGGCACGCGTTAGCGGCAGGCTCGAAGGGCCGCTTCGGGCGCCGGCGGCGACGCCTCAGCGGATGGTCCTGCCGCCCTGCCACACCCGCAGGGTGTTGAGGCCCATCGACCAGGCGAAGGCGCCCTCGTGGTCGGCGTCCCACTGGACGAGGTCGGCCAGGCTCCCGGGCGCGAGCACGCCCCGGTCGGTCAGGCCCAGGGCGCGTGCGCTGCCCACCGTGGCGGCGTACAGGGCCTCCTGCACGGTCATCTCGAACATGGAGATGGCCAGCGAGATCACCAGCGGCATCGACATCGTGCCCGACTGGCCGGGGTTGTGGTCGGTGCCCAGCCCGATGGGCACGCCGTGGTCGAGCAGCGCCCGCACCGGCGGGGTGCGGCGCTCGTGCAGCGAGGTCGTCGGGCAGGCCACCACCGGTGTGCGGGTGGCGGCCAGCGCCAGGACGTCCTGCTCGTCGGTCTCGTGCAGCAGGTCCACCGAGGAGCAGCCGATCTCGGCGGCCATGCGCACGGCGCCGTGCCGGGGGCGCGAGCAGGCGTGCAGGGTGGTGCGCAGCCCCGCGGACTGGCCCACCCCCAGCAGCATGCGGGCGTCCTCGGTGGTGAACTGCTGGTTGTCGCAGTACACGTCCACCCCGTCGGCACCGGCCAGCGCGGCGTCGCTGAGCCAGGAGGCGGCGGTGGCCGCGTACTCCCTGGGTCTGCCGAAGAACTCGGGCGGCACCCCGTGCGCGGGGAAGAAGGTGACGTGCAGGCGCGGCATGCCCGGCTCCTCCTCCAGGGAGCGCAGCAGGCGCACGTCGGCCAGTTCGCCGTCCCTGGTCAGGTGGTAGCCGGTCTTGGCCTCCACGGTGGTGGTGCCGGTCAGCACCCAGTGCCGGAGCCGTTCGCGGACCGCATTGCACAGGGTCCAGGGATCGGTACCCCGGGTGATGGTGACGGTGGTGGAGACACCGCCCCCGGCCGCGAAGATGTCCCCCTTGGAGGCGCCCTTGGCCCACATGTTGACCTCGGCGTAGCGGTCCCCCGCGTACACCGGGTGGCAGTGGGCGTCGATCAGCCCCGGGGTGATCATGCCGCCGCCGATGTTGACGACGTCGTCGACGTCGGTGAGGTCGTCCACCACGCCCGGAATGCTCTGGGGGAGCTCGGCGGCGGGCCCGACCCAGGCCACCCGGTCGTCGTCCATCAGGAGCGCGGCCTTGGTGATCAGCTCGCTCCCGGTCCACAGCCGACCGATGTTGCTGAGGAGTACCGCCGTCATGGGGTCGTCCGCCCTCGCCGGTCAGGTCCGCCGGTGCGGCTGCGGGACACGGTCGTGGGATACACGGGCGGACATGGCGACCTCGTATCTGGAGCGGTCCGACAGAGCCGGTGGGGAGCGGCCTGCGGCCGCCGCGGTGCCGTGACAGTGGCAGAGGGGTCGGCTGTCGCGGGACAGCGGCCACTGTCGGCCAGTGCTCCAAAACCGTAGTCCATCCGCGGACTCCGTGTACACCTCCCCGGGAGGACTAATAGGACGCCCTCCCAACAAAGGTCACGGGCACACCGGGTGATCGGTGCCACCGGCGACCTCGGTGAGCTGGGTGTTCGCGTATGCCCGCCTCACCGGGGCGCGTTCGTGCGCCGTCGGGACCCGCCCCCCGGACACGGCGAGGCCGGGGCGCCCCGTGGGGAGCGCCCCGGCCGTGCGCGGCGGACCGCGCGTGCCTCAGGCCGTGCTGGGCGTGTACTCGTCGAGTCTGCCTGCGAGCAGGGCCGGCACGAAGGCGTGGATCGCCGTGCCCTCGGCGGTGTGCTCCTCGCTGAGGATGCGCCCCTCCTCGTGGATCCGGGCGATGAGGTCGCCCCGCGAGTACGGGACGAGCGCCCGCACCTCGTGCGCCAGCTCGGGCAGCGCCGCGGCGACCGCCTCCACCAGCGCGGGAACGCCCTCGCCGGTACGGGCCGACACCTCGACCATGTCCGGGTAGCGGGTACGCAGCGCCTTGAGCACGTCGGGGTCGGCGGCGTCCACCTTGTTGACCACGATGAGCTCGGGCACGTCACCGGCGTCGATGTCGGCGAAGACGTGCCGGACCGCGCTGATCTGGCTCTCGGGGTCGGGGTGGGACCCGTCGACCACGTGCAGGACCAGGTCGGAGTCGGCGACCTCCTCCAGGGTGGAGCGGAAGGCCTCCACGAGCTGGTGCGGCAGGTGCCGGACGAAGCCGACGGTGTCGCTGAGCGTGAACCCGCGGCCGTCGGGCGTGCGGGCCTGGCGCACGGTCGGGTCCAGGGTGGCGAACAGGGCGTTCTCGACCAGGACTCCGGCGCCGGTCAGCCGGTTGAGCAGGCTCGACTTGCCCGCGTTGGTGTACCCGGCGATGGCCACGGACGGCACCGAGCGGGTGCGCCGGACGTCGCGCTTGACGTCGCGGGCGGTGCGCATGTGGGCGAGCTGGCGGCGCAGCTTGGCCATCTTGTCGTTGATGCGCCGGCGGTCGGTCTCGATCTTGGTCTCACCCGGGCCGCGCAGGCCCACGCCGCCGCCCGCGCCACCGCCGCCGGAGCCGCCCGCCTGACGGGACAGGGCGTCACCCCAGCCGCGCAGTCGCGGCAGCAGGTAGCTGAGCTGGGCGAGTTCGACCTGGGCCTTGCCCTCGCTGCTGCGCGCGTGCTGGGCGAAGATGTCCAGGATCAGGGCCGTGCGGTCGATCACCTTGACCTTGACCACGTCCTCCAGCTGGCGCAGCTGGCCGGGGGTGAGTTCCCCGTCGCAGATCACGGTGTCGGCGCCGGTGGCCTCCACGATGTCGCGCAGCTCGGCGGCCTTGCCCTTGCCGACGTAGGTGGCGGGGTCGGGCTTGGACCGACGCTGGGTGACCCCCTCCAGCACGAGCGCGCCCGCGGTCTCGGACAGGGCGGCGAGCTCGGTGAGCGAGTTGTCCGCGTCGGCCTGTGAGCCGCTGGTCCACACGCCGATGAGGATGACGCGCTCCAGCCTCAGGGAGCGGTACTCGACCTCGGTGACGTCGGTGAGTTCGGTGGACAGTCCCGGAACCCGGCGCAGCGCGTGGCGCTCGGCGAGTTCCATCTCGCCCTGGTCGGGGGCGTTGTCCGGGTCGTCGTAGCGGTCGCCGCCGGTGGCCTTGGCCTCGCGGGACGCGTCGTGTGCGTCGACCCCGTCCCCGACGGTGATCGCCTCGCGGAACGCGTCCTCGGCCTCGTGGCCGTCGTGGACGCTTCCGCGGGTGTCAGCTGTATTCATATCCCTCCAGGTGGGTCAACGTGGCCGCCGCCGCGATTCTTCCCGCGACCGGGCGGTGGCGGGCGCCCTGACGATGGTGGCATCTCACCTTCGCGAGGGCACCTGAATTATCGCAGGGCACGGCGGGCACGACACTCCACGGGATCGGGGCCGGATCCCGTGTCCGTCCCGACGACGGGCGCCGAAGTCGCGGGAGAAGTTTTTGCGACCTTCCCAACCAGGGAAACTCCCCGGTCAGTGAGACACGCGCGACGTTGACCGTCCGCGAACCGGACGGTAGCTTCGTTTTCCACATACCAAAAGCTTATTTCGTATTGCGGAAGGTTTTCCATGGGCGCCACGCACGGGGTCGAGATCACCGGCCCCCTCCACGAACGGTTCGACGAGATCCTCACCGAGGACGCCCTCGCCCTCGTCGCCGAGCTGCACCGCGCCTTCGAGGCGCGCCGCCAGGAGCTCCTCGAAGCCCGGGCGGCCAGGCAGGAGCAGATCTCGGCCGGGGCCGACCTCGACTTCCTCCCCGAGACCAAGCACATCCGTGAGGACGACAGCTGGCGGGTCGCCCCTCCCGCCCCGGGCATCACGGACCGCCGCGTGGAGATCACCGGCCCCACCGACCGCAAGATGACCATCAACGCGCTCAACTCCGGCGCCAAGGTGTGGCTGGCCGACTTCGAGGACGCCAACACCCCGCTGTGGGAGAACATGATCGGGGGCCAGCTCAACCTGCGCGACGCCCTCGACCGCACCATCGACTTCACCTCCCCCCAGGGCAAGACCTACGCCCTGAAGGAGGACGGCGAGCTCGCCACCGTCGTCGTGCGCCCGCGCGGCTGGCACCTGGACGAGAAGCACGTCCTCGTGGACGGCCAGCGCGTCAGCGGCGGCCTGCTGGACTTCGCCCTCTACTTCTTCCACTGCGCCCAGCGCCAGATCGCCAAGGGCAGGGGACCCTACTTCTACCTGCCCAAGATGCAGAGCCACCTCGAGGCGCGCCTGTGGAACGACGTCTTCGTCCTGGCCCAGGAGCGCCTGGGCATCCCGCGCGGCACCATCCGCGCGACCTGCCTCATCGAGACCATCCCGGCCGCGTTCGAGATGGAGGAGATCCTCTACGAGCTGCGCGAGCACTCCGCGGGCCTCAACGCGGGCCGCTGGGACTACCTGTTCAGCATCATCAAGACGCACCGCACCCGCGGCCGCAGGTTCCTGCTGCCCGAGCGCAACGCCGTCACGATGACCGCGCCGATGATGCGCGCCTACACCGAACTGCTGGTCAAGACCTGCCACAAGCGCGGTGCCCACGCCATCGGCGGCATGGCGGCCTTCATCCCCTCCCGCAGGGACGAGGAGGTCAACAGGACCGCCTTCGCCAAGGTCCGCGACGACAAGTCCCGCGAGTCCGGCGACGGCTTCGACGGCTCCTGGGTCGCCCACCCGGGTCTGGTCCCGGTGGCCATGGAGGTCTTCGACGGCGTCCTGGGCGAGCGCCCCCACCAGATCGACAAGCAGCGCCCCGAGGTCGAGGTCTCGGCCGAGGACCTGCTGGCCGTGGACAGGACCCCGGGCGGCGTCACCCTCGCGGGCCTGCGCGGCAACGTCAACGTCGCCCTGCAGTACCTGGCGACGTGGATGGGCGGCAACGGCGCGGTGGCCATCCACAACCTCATGGAGGACGCCGCGACCGCCGAGATCTCGCGCTCCCAGGTCTGGCAGTGGCTGCACAACGACATCACGCTCGACAACGGCCCCAAGGTCACCGCCGACCTGGTCCGGGGGATCATCGACGAGGAGCTCGCCGCCATCCGCGAACAGCTGGGCGCGGACTTCGACGAGGACCTGTACCAGCAGGCCGGCGAGCTGTTCACCGAGGTGGCCCTGGCCGACGAGTACGTCGACTTCCTGACGCTGCCCGCCTACGAGCGCATGCCGTAGCCCGGCATTGATTTCATAAGACGGAAGGCAACTTCCACTGCACCCCTTGCCTAGGCGAGGGGTGCAGTCGTACGTTCACCTTGCGAGGTCGCGTCCGCCAGCGGGCGGGACCGTCCGTGTCCGCGCAGGTGGAACCGGGAGGCGCCCATGTCCGAGACCGATACGGCGCAGGCGGCCGTGGCCGGGCTCGTCCCGCGGCTGCGCCGGATCTGCGGCGAGGACGGTGTCCTCACCGACGCGGCCCAGCGCCGCACCTACGAGAGCGACGGGCTGCCCCACCACCGCGCCCTTCCCGGCGTCGTGGTGCTGCCCACCACAGCCGACCAGGTCGCCGCCGTCGTGCGCCTGTGCGCCGAGAACGGCGTGCCCTTCGTCCCGCGCGGCGCGGGCACCGGCCTGTCCGCGGGAGCGCTCCCCCACACCGAGGGCGTCCTGCTGGTCACCTCGCGCATGCGCCGCGTCCTGGAGATCGACGTCGAGAACGAGTGCGCGGTCGTCGAACCCGGTGTGGCCAACCTGGACGTCACCCGCGCCGCCGCGCCCCACGGCTACTACTACGCGCCCGACCCCTCCAGCCAGCAGGTGTGCTCCGTGGGCGGCAACGTCGCCGAGAACTCCGGCGGCGCCCACTGCCTCAAGTACGGGTTCACCGTCAACCACGTGCGCGGCCTGGACATCGTCACCCCCTCCGGCGAGCAGGTGAGCCTGGGCGGCAAGAACCCCGGCGCGCACGGCTACGACCTCGTCGGGGCCTTCGTCGGCTCCGAGGGCACCCTGGGCGTGGCCACCCGGATCACCGTCGGCCTCACCCGGTCGCCGGAACGCACCGTCACCCTGCTGTCGGCGTTCGCCTCGATGGACGCGGGAGGCCGTGCGGTCAGCTCCATCATCTCCGCCGGGGTGCTGCCCTCGGCCGTGGAGATGATGGACGCGCTGGCCATCGAGGCCGCCGAGAGGGCCGTGGCCTGCGACTACCCCGCGGGCGCCGCGGCCGTGCTGGTCGTGGAGCTGGACGGGCCCGCCGCGGAGGTCGAGGCCCAGCTCGCCGAGGTCGTCCGGCTGTGCGCGGAGGCGGGCGCCTTCGAGACCCGCACCGCCAGCGACGCCGACGAACGCGCCCGGATCTGGAAGGGCCGCAAGTCGGCCTTCGCCGCCGTCGGCCGGATCAGCCCCGCCTACATCGTCCAGGACGGCGTCGTCCCGCGCACGGCCCTGCCCGAGGTGCTGCGGCGCATCACCGAACTGTCGGCCGCCTCGGGCATCCGCGTCGCCAACGTCTTCCACGCCGGGGACGGCAACCTGCACCCGCTCGTGCTCTTCGACGACGCCGAGCCGGGCGCGGCGGAGCGGGCCGAGGAGGTCTCCGGCGCCATCCTCGACCTGTGCATCGAGCACGGCGGCTCCATCACCGGCGAGCACGGGGTGGGCGTGGACAAGGCGTGCAAGATGCCGCGCATGTACGGCCCCGACGACCTGGCCACCTTCGACCTGTTCCGCCGGGCCCTGGACCCGGACGGGATCGCCAACCCGGACAAGCTGCTGCCCACCCCGCGCCTGTGCGGTGAGCGGCCCGGGGTGCGCACGGGGGTGCACCCGCTGGTGGAGGCGGGAAGGGCCGAGCAGTTCTGAGGCGCGGACGGACCACGAACACGGGGGGAGAACGCGTGACGCTCGTCGAGGGGCCGAACGCCCGGGACGGGGCCCTGCGGGAGGGGACCGACGCCGACGCGGTGGGCGGCCTGGTCCCCGCACGCGTGGCGCGTCCCGCCGACACCCGGGGCCTGGCCCGGGTCATGGCGTCCGCCGCCCGGGAGGGGCTGACCGTCGTCGCGCGCGGCGGGGGCACGGCCCTGGACTGGGGCGGTCTCCCGCGCGGGCTGGACCTGCTCGTGGACACCGCCGACCTGTCGTGGACCGAGCACATCGCGGGCGACCTGGTGGTGGAGGTGGGCGCGGGGACCCCCGTGGCCGAACTGTACGACGTGCTGGCCGCCGCCGGGCAGCGGCTGTCGGCGGACCCCGTGCGCGTGGGCGGCACCGTGGGCGGGATGGTGGCCACGGGCGTGAGCGGTCCGCGCCGCCTGCTCACCGGGGCGCTGCGCGACCTGGTCATCGGGATGACGGTGGTGCGCGCCGACGGCGTGGTGGCGCGCAGCGGGGGCCGGGTGGTCAAGAACGTGGCCGGGTACGACCTGGCCAAGCTGCACACCGGCGGCCTGGGCACCCTGGGCGTGATCGCCTCGGTGGCCTTCCGCCTGCACCCGCTCCCCCGGGCCCTGCGCGTGCTGACGCTCCCGGCGTCCCACGCGGAGCACGCCGAGCGCCTGCTGACGGCGCTGCGCGGGTGCACGGCGACGCCCGCGGCGGTCGAACTGGACTGGCCCTCGGCGAGCCTGCGGGTGGTACTGGAGGGCACCCCGGACGGCCTCGGGGCGCGGACGGCCGAGATCGCCGCGGCCGCCGGCGCGGAGCCCGACGTGGCCGACGCCCTGCCCGAGGGCTGGGGCGTGCTGCCCGCCGAGGGCACGCTCGCCCTGGTGTCGGTGCCGCCCGCCGAGAGCGTCCGGGCCGCGGTGCGGGTGCACGAGCTGTCCGGCGCGGGCGTCACCGGCTCGGCCCGGGCGGGGGCGCTGTACGCGTCCTTCCCGCCGGGCACAGGAGCCGCCGAGGTGGCGGCCGCGCTCGACGGCGTGCGTTCGGTGCCCGGCTGGACGATGACCCTGCTGCGCGCGGAACCGCACGTCCACGCCGCCGGTGTGGACCTGTGGGGCGAGGTGCCCGGACTCCCGCTGATGCGGGCGGTCAAGGACTCCCTCGACCCCGGACACCGCCTGGCCCCCGGGCGCTTCGCGGGCGGCATCTGAACACGTGCGAACACCCTGGGAGGGCCCGTGACCGACCCGACGACCGCGGACGAGCGCGACCGGCTGTTCTCCGATCTGCTCAACGACTGCGTCCACTGCGGTTTCTGCCTGGCCACCTGTCCCACCCACGTGCTGTGGGGCCAGGAGATGGACTCGCCGCGCGGGCGGATCCACCTGATGGCGCAGACGCACACCGAGGACGTGCTGACCGAGACCGCGGTCGGGCACTTCGACAACTGCCTGGGCTGCCTGGCGTGCGTGTCCGCCTGCCCGTCGGGGGTGGCCTACGACGCGCTCATCGACACCACCCGGCACCGGGTGGAGAGGGAGCACGAGCGGACCGCGGGCGAGCGGGCGCTGCGCGGGGCGATCTTCGCGCTGTTCCCGTACCGGCGCAGGCTGGGGCTGCTGCGCGGGCCGCTGCGCGCCTACCAGGCCAGCGGCGTCTCCTCGCTGGTGCGGCGCACGGGGCTGCTGGAGCGGGTCTCCCCCGCCCTGGCCACCATGGAGCGCATCTCGCCGCCGCTGTCGTCTCCCCCTCCCGCGCTGCCGGAGCTGGTGCCCGCGGTGGGGCGGGCGCGGGCCCGGGTGGGCATGCTGGTGGGCTGCGTGCAGGGGGCGTTCTTCCCCGAGGTCAACACCGCGACCGCGCGGGTGCTGGCTCTGGAGGGCTGCGACGTGGTGATCCCCCGCGCCCAGGGCTGCTGCGGGGCCCTGTCCGGGCACGCCGGGCGGATGGAGGAGTCGGCCGACCTCGCCCGGAGCCTGATCGAGGTGTTCGAACGCGAGCGGGTGGACCGGATCGTGGTCAACTCGGCCGGGTGCGGGTCCAGCATGAAGCACTTCGACCGCACCCTGACCGAGGCGGGCGCGGACCCGGCCTGGGTGCGCCGGGGGCGGGCCCAGGCCGAGCGGGTCGCGGACCTCACCGAGTTCCTGGTGGAGCTGGGGCCGCGGGCCGAGCGCCATCCCCTCCCCCTGCACGTGGCCTACCACGACGCGTGCCACCTCTCCCACGGCCAGGGCGTCACCCGGCCGCCCCGGGCCCTGCTCGCGGGGATTCCGGAGCTGCGCGTGTCCGACCTGCCCAACGGCGAGATCTGCTGCGGCTCGGCGGGGGTGTACAACCTGCTCAAGCCCGGGGCCGCCCGCGAGCTCGGCGACCGCAAGGGGCGGGACGTGGCCTCCACCGGCGCCGACGTCCTGGTGTCGGGGAACCCGGGGTGCTCTCTCCAGATAGCCTCCGCCATGGACCGCGCGGGTTCTCCGGTGGCGGTGACCCACACCGCGCGGGTGCTGGACGCCTCCCTGCGGGGGCTGACCGTGGCGCGGTTGCTGGGACGCCGCTGAGCCGACCCGCCCCCGCCCTGGTGACGCACACCACATACGTTCCGGCGGTTTTCCCGTCCTCCCCCCGAACAACGGCCGCTCCGGCGACACAAGGGGGAGAGAGGAGCTGCCGATGGTGCGCGACAACAACAGCGACCCACCCGACCACACGGCGTTCAACGCGCTGTTCGAGCGGTACTACGACGCGGTGTACGACTACGCCCGCCGCAGGGTCGGCCCCGATCTGGCCGACGACGTGGCCTCGGAGTCCTTCGCGGTCGCCTGGCGACGGCGGACGGGGGTGCCCGAGGGCCGGGAACTGCCCTGGCTGTACGCCTGCGCCCGCCGTATCACCCTCGCCAAGCTGCGCGAGGTCAGGAAGCGCGGTGAGGTCCCCCCTCCCCCGGAGGAGGCCTGGGGCGGTTCCCAGGACGACGCCGAGCGCGTCGTCCGCCGCCAGACGGCCCTGAGCGCCCTGGCCCGGCTCTCCGGCACCGACCGCGAGCTCGTGATGCTCGTGACCTGGGAGGGCCTGAGCAGCCGCGAGGCCGCGCGCGTGGTGGGCTGCTCACCCGTGACCGCGCGCGGACGGCTGCACCGTGCCCGCAAGCGCCTCCAGGCGCTCATGGACGACACCGCACACCCCGCCGAGGACAGGAAGGACGCCTCGTGGACGACGTCACCGCGCTTCGCGCGCTCCTGAACGACACCGACCCGCGCGCCGGGGAGACGGTCGGCCACGCCGACCGCCAGCGCGCACGGACGAAGGCCATCACCCTGATGAACGACACCCCCGCCCGCCGCCCCCTGTGGCTCCGCCCCCCGGCCCTGGCCGGCGCCGCCGCCCTCACGGCCGCCGCCACCGCCGCCGTGCTCGTCCTCGGCACCGGTTCCGGGGACCCCGTCGGCGTCCCCGCAGCCTACGCCGCGCCGCCCACCCCCCTGGAGGTGGTCGGCTCCGCCCCCGAGCCCGGTGAGCAGCGGCTGCTCGCCCTGGCCGAGACCGCCCGCAACGGCGGTGACGCCCCGGGCGAGGGCGACGTCGCCTACGTCTCCTCCTCCGGTGTGGAACTGCTCGCCGTCACCAGCTACACCGGTGAGGAGCCCAGCGACGAGGACCTGCACAGCGCGGGGTTCATCCCCTACCAGTGGCAGCACTGGCAGGACCCCGAGGGCGACACCCGCGCGGTCAGCACCCCGGGCGCGGCCGAGGACACCGCCGGCGACGCGGAGGAGCATCGGGAGTTTCTCGACCGGCAGGCCGAGGACGTGGAGGAGAGGCTGGATCCGGTCCTGCTGTTCCCCGAGGAGCTGCCCACCGGGGCCGGGGCCATGGCCGACGTCCTCGTCGCCTGGAGCGGGGAGGCCCCCGCGACCGACGCCGCCCTCGTCAACGCCCTGAACAACCTCTACGACCACCGCCCCCTGGACGGGGCCGAGGAGGCGGCCCTCATGGGGGTCCTGGCCGGGCTTCCCGGCGTCGAGTACGCGGGGGGCACGCGCGACCCCCTGGCCCGTGAGGGAGAACTCTTCCAGGTGCGGGTCGCGGAGCCCGACCAGGTGACGCGCTACCGCTACCTCTTCGCCCCCGACACCGGGGACCTGCTCTACCGTGACGCCACCGTGCTGGAGGAGGAGGGCGGTGAGGGCTCCCTGGCCCAGCACGGACTGGAACTGCCGGTGACCACGTCCTACCGGTCCTTCGTCTGGTCCGGCTGGGTGGAGGAGGTCGGCGCGCGCCCCGGAAGCTGAGGCGGGACGCCCGGCAGACCCCCGCCGGGAGCCCGGACCGGCGCTCCGCCCCCCGGGGCGGGGAAGCCGGTCCGGGCGGCCCGGTGCGCGTGGCCGGGGGCGTCGCGCGAACCCCGGCAGGGCGCCGGCCCGCCCCGCGCCGACGCGCGGGCCGGCGCGGGGTCAGATCAGGTTCGTCTCGCCCTCGGCCACGATGACGGCCGGGCCGCTCAGCCTCGCGCCGTCCGCGTCCAGGAAGACGGTGCACTCGCCCCCCGGGACCCGCACCCTCCAGGTCGCGCCCTCCCCGCGGGGCGTGGCTGCGGCAGCGGCGGCGACGATCCCGGTCCCGCAGGAGCGGGTCTCCCCGGAACCGCGCTCGTACACGCGCATCTCCAGCACACCCGGAGCCACCTCGCGGTACACCTCCACGTTCGCCCCGGCGGGGAAGGCCTCCACGTCCAGCACCGGCAGCTCGCCCAGGTCCACCTCGGCGACCGGCACGGTCACCTCGCAGGCCAGGTGCGGGTTGCCCACGGAGATCTGCTCACCGTGCACCACCTGCCGGGCGAGCTTGGCGGAGGAGGTCCCCTGCATCTCCACCCGGCCCATGTCTATGGTGATGCCGCCGTCGGCCTCCACCTGGACCTCCTTGGCTCCGTCACGGGTGCCCACCTCGAAGCGGTCGCCCTCGACGAGCCCGGCGTGCAGCAGGTAGCGGGCGAAGACCCGCACACCGTTGCCGCACATCTCGGCGACGCTCCCGTCGGCGTTGCGGTAGTCCATGAACCACTCGGAGCGCTCGGCCGTGCGGGCGGCCGGGGCGAGGGCCTCGCCGAGGGCGCGCGTGCGCACCACCCGCAGGACGCCGTCCGCGCCGATCCCGGCCCGGCGGTCGCACAGCAGGCGGACGGCCTCCTCCGTGAGGTCGAGCTCCCCGTCGGGGTCGGGGAGGATCACGAAGTCGTTCTCTGTTCCGTGGCCCTTGGCGAATCGCATGCCGACCATCCTAGGCGCGCACGACCACCTCCCCCGTCCCGCTCCGCGGTCGGGCCGGGCCCGGGGCTGACTACGCTGGAGGGATGATCAAGGTGATCGCGGTCGTCGGCCCGACCGCTGTGGGCAAGTCGGACCTGGCCGTCGAGGTGGCCCTGCGGCTGGAGGAGCGCACGGGACGCCGGGGCGAGGTGATCAACGCCGACTCCATGCAGCTCTACCGCGGCATGGACATCGGCACCGCCAAGCTCACCGACGCCGAGAGACGCGGGGTGCCCCACCACCTGCTCGACGTGTGGGAGGTCAGCGAGCCCGCGGACGTGGCCAGCTACCAGGACATGGCCCGCGACCGCGTCGAGCAGTGCGCCGACCGCGACGTCCTTCCCGTCCTGGTCGGCGGTTCGGGTCTGTACGTGCGCTCGGTCCTGGACCACCTGAACTTCCCCGGCACCGACCCCGCGGTCCGCTCGCGCCTGGAGGCGGAGCTCGGCGACGTCGGCCCGGGCGTCCTGCACGCCCGTCTGGCCGAGGCCGACCCCGCGGCGGCCCGTGCCATCCTGCCGGGCAACGGGCGGCGGATCGTGCGCGCCCTGGAGGTCATCGAGCTGACCGGGGAGCCGTTCACCGCGAACCTGCCCGACCACACCTCCTTCTACCCGTGCACGCAGATCGGCCTGACCGCTCCGCGCGCCGAGCTGGACGAGCGCATCGGCACCCGTGTGGACCGCATGTGGGAGCAGGGCCTGCTGGAGGAGGTCCGCGAGCTGGACAAGCTCGGGCTGCGCGAGGGCCGGACCGCCTCGCGCGCACTCGGTTACGCGCAGGCGCTCGCCCAGCTGGACGGCGCCCTGTCCGAGGAGGAGGCCAAGGCCGACACCGCCCAGGCCACCCGCCGGTTCGCCCGCCGCCAGGAGTCGTGGTTCCGGCGCGACCCGCGGGTGCGCTGGCTCCCCTACGACTCCCCCGACCTGGTGGAACGCGCTCTGGCCCAGGTGGAGCGGGCGCTGTCGGGAACCTCGGAGGAGCCGGGCGAGGCGCTGGTGGACGTGTCGACCTGGGTGCCCCGCTCCGCGCGCTGACCCCGCGGCGGATCCGCCTCCGCCGCACACCCGCCCACACGTGACGGCCGGGCCCGCGAAGGGCCCGGCCGTCCGTCTGCCACGGCCCGCTCCCGCTTTCCCTCCCGAAAACCCTTGCCCCGGCCCGCCCGGTGATCTACTTTGACTGTGTGACCAGATTTCAAAATTGGTCACACAGTCAGGGGAAGGGAGGTGGAGATATGGTCATCGGCGTCAACACGCGTGGTCAGCGACACCTCGCACGCCCTCGACTCGCAGGAGTACACCGTGGCCCCATCCACATCCCCGACCGCCAGCGAGCGCGAACTGCGCGCCGACCGCATCCTGGACGCGGCGGAGGAGCTGATGGTCGCCTGGGGGCACCGCAAGATCACCATCGAGGACGTCGCCCGGCGGGCCAAGATCGGCAAGGGGACCGTCTACCTGCACTTCTCCACCAAGGAGGCGCTCCTCCTCACGGTGGTCATGCGGGCGCAGCTCGGCGTGCTGCGCCGGATCCTGGACTCCATGCACGCCTCACCCGAGAACGTCCGACCCAGCGAGGTCGCCCGCGCCCTCTACCTGTTCCACCTGGACTCGCCGACCATCCGCGCGCTGTTCTCCAACGGCACGGAGTCCCTGGGCAACCTCTCCCGGAACGCGGCCTCCCTGGTCGGCGACACCGTCCGGGAGCGGCAGAGGGCGCTGCGGACCTATTGGGACATCCTGCGCGAACACGGCCTACTGAACGCCGACCGCGCCCCCGACGAGCAGCTGTACGCCTACAACTCCCTGGTCATGGGCCACCTGGTCACACCCCCGGTGCTGGAGAGCCAGGGCATGCACGTGCCCGACCACGGCACGCGCGCCGAGCTCATGGCCCGGAGCATCCGACTGCTCCTGGAACAGGACGCCTCCCCGGAGGACACCCGCCGGGCCCGGGACAGGGCCCTGGCGCTCTTCTCCGCGCTGGACGAGCGCCTGCACGAGGAGATCACCCGGCAGAAACAGACGACACGCTCCACCTGAGCCCCAGAGGAGGGCCCATGACAGCCGCGACCCCGTCCGACGAACTGATCGACCTGCGCTCCCCCGAGTTCACCGCCGACCCCCACTCCGTGATCGACCGGGTCCGGGCCGCGGGCGGCTCGGCGCCGGCCCTGTTCGTGGACACCCAGAAGGCCGTCCTCTTCGTCGACGACGAGGACGTGCGGACCATCCTCAGTGACCGGCGCTTCGTGCTGGACCCCGCGAACGTGTCGGGCGGGCGGGCCCAGGCCACCCGCTCCGACGCGCTCAGGGGACTGGGCATCCGCCCCGACCTGATCACCTACCTGACCGAGTCCCTCCTGGACAAGGACGGCGGCGACCACACGCGGCTGCGCAAGCTGGTCTCGCGCACCTTCACCGTGCGCCGGGTCAACGAGCTGCGGCCCGCGGTCCAGCGCATCACCGACGACCTGCTCGCGCGGCTGTCCGACCTCGCCGACGGGGACGGGGTCGTGGACCTCATGCCGCACTTCTCCTACCCGCTGCCGATCGCGGTCATCTGCGACCTGGTCGGCGTTCCGGAGGAGGACCGCGGGATCTGGCGGGCGTGGAGCGACCAGCTGTCCAGGTTCGACCCCACCAGGCCCGAGCTGATGAACGACACGCTCGGCGAGATGATCGGCCACATCGAGGGGATGCTCGCCGAGCGCCGGGCCCGGCCGAGCGAGGACCTGCTCGGCGCCCTGGTCAAGGCGCGCGACGAGGACGGCGGGCGCTTGAGCGAGAGCGAGCTGATCACCCTGGTGTTCACCCTCGTCATCGCCGGGCACGAGACCACCGCGCACCTGCTGGGCAACGGGGTGCGGGCCCTGCTCGACCACCCGGTCCAGTGGGAGATCCTGCGGCACGACCCCGGGCTGCTGCCCTCCGCCGTACACGAGATGCTCCGCTACGGGGGCACCGCCGTGATCTCCAAGGCGAGGTACGCGGCCGAGGACGTCGAACTCAGGTGCGGCCGCCTGGCCGCGGGCGAGCGGGCGATCGCGGTCCTGGCGGGCGCCAACCGCGACCCGAGGGTCCACCCGGACCCGCACCGGTTCGACATCACCCGCCACCAGGGCAGCCCCGGCGAGGCGCACGTGGGGTTCGGCCACGGCATCCACTACTGCCTGGGCGCGGCCCTGGCCCGCCAGGAGGGCGAGGTGGCGGTCGGTTCCCTGCTGACCGCCTACCCCGGCCTGTCCCTGGCCCCCGGTCGTGAGCCCCTGCCCGGGAGGGTTCCGGGCGCGATGCGGTTGGACAGCCTGCCGGTCCGGCTCTGAGGCCGCGCCCGCACGGCCGTCCCGTCCCGGTCCGCACGGATCCACCGCCGGCGGGATCCGCGCGGAAGGCGGCGGCCCCCGGCGCGAAGGCGCCGGGGGCCGCGACCGCTTCGCGGGGTCAGATCTCGCAGCAGCCGCCCGCCGGGGCGGGCTCCTCGGCCGGAACACCGACCCGGGGCATGCCCAGGAGCACCTGCGGCTTGCCCTCCTGGACCGGCTGGCCGTTGCGGGCCGCCCAGGCGTCGCCCGCGCGGGTGCGCCGCAGGGCGCGCACGCCGGAGTCGGCCACCAGGTGGTGCGGGGCGGCGTAGGTGACCTCCACGGTCACCGTGTCGCCGGGGCGCGGGTCGTCGCCGTCACCGACCGCGAAGTGCACGAGGCGGTTGTCCGGGGCGCGGCCGGACAGGCGGCGGTGCTCGCCGTCCTTCCTGCCCTCGCCCTCGGCGACCAGCAGCTCGACCTCACGGCCGACCAGCTTCTGGTTCTCCTCCCAGGAGATCTGGTCCTGGAGGTCGACCAGGCGCTGGTAGCGGTCCTTGACCACCTCCGGCGGGACCTGGTCATCCATGGTCGCGGCCGGGGTCCCGGGGCGCTTGGAGTACTGGAAGGTGAACGCCATGGAGAACCGCGCCTCGCGGACCACGTGCAGCGTCTCCTGGAAGTCCTCCTCGGTCTCGCCGGGGAAGCCCACGATGATGTCAGTGGTGATCGCGGCGTGCGGCATGGCGGCGCGCACCTTCTCCACGATGCCCAGGAAGCGCTCCTGGCGGTAGGAGCGGCGCATGGCCTTGAGGACCCGGCTCGACCCCGACTGGAGCGGCATGTGCAGCTGCGGCATGACGTTGGGGGTCTCGGCCATGGCCTCGATGACGTCGTCGGTGAAGTCGCGCGGGTGCGGGGAGGTGAAGCGCACCCGCTCCAGTCCCTCGATCTCACCGCAGGCGCGCAGCAGCTTGGAGAAGGCCTGCCGGTCGCCGAAGCCGCTGCCGTAGGCGTTGACGTTCTGGCCGAGCAGGGTGATCTCGCTGACGCCCTCGTCGACCAGGGCGCGCACCTCGGCGAGCACGTCGCCGGGGCGGCGGTCCTGCTCCTTGCCGCGCAGCGCGGGCACGATGCAGAAGGTGCAGGTGTTGTTGCAGCCCACGGAGACCGACACCCACGCCGCGTACGCGGACTCGCGGCGGCTGGGCAGTGTGGAGGGGAAGTGCTCCAGGGACTCGGCGATCTCCACCTGCGCCTCCCGCTGGACGCGGGAGCGCTCCAGCAGGGCGGGCAGGGAGCCGATGTTGTGGGTGCCGAACACGACGTCGACCCAGGGCGCCCGGCGCACGATCTCGCCGCGGTCCTTCTGCGCCAGGCAGCCCCCGACGGCGATCTGCATCCCCGGGTTGGCGTCCTTGACCGGGCGCAGGTGCCCGAGGTTGCCGTACAGGCGGTTGTCGGCGTTCTCCCGGACCGCACAGGTGTTGAAGACGACGATGTCTGCGGTGGTGTCCTCGGCTGCGCGCGCGTACCCAGCGTCCTCCAGCAGACCGGAGAGGCGCTCGGAGTCGTGGACGTTCATCTGGCAGCCGTAGGTCCGCACTTGGTAGGTACGACTCTGGCTCACGGGACCAGGCTATCCGGTGCCGTGGACCGCGCGGAGACCGCGGGAGGGGCCCGACGCCCCCACCTGGAGCTTCCCCGGGGCCCCGCGACGGACGGGGAGGCGGAGCGCGTCCGGAAGTGGCCGATGTGAGACGCTGGAGAACGGAACCACAACAGGGAGCGACAAACGGTCACTTAACCGTCCAAACCCATAACAGTTTCGCCGATCACGCCGTAACAAGTCTGCTACTCCGCAGACGGACGGCGATTTCGTGATGACACGGCAACATGGACCCATTAGGTTCCGAACATGACCTCAACTCCTCTCGTCGTGCTGGAGAACGTCAACAAGCACTTCGGCGACCTGCACGTGCTCCGCGACATCGATCTGACGGTTAACTCCGGCGAGGTGGTAGTCGTCATCGGGCCGTCCGGTTCCGGCAAGTCGACGCTGTGCCGCACGATCAACCGCCTGGAGACGATCGACGCCGGCACCATCACGCTGGACGGACAGCCGCTGCCCGCGGAGGGCCGCGGCCTGGCCCGGCTCCGCAGCGACGTGGGCATGGTCTTCCAGTCGTTCAACCTGTTCGCCCACAAGACCGTGCTCCAGAACGTGACACTGGGCCCCACCAAGGTCCTGCGCATGAACAAGGCCGAGGCCGACGCCCGGGGCATGGAACTGCTGGAGCGCGTCCGGATCGGCAACCAGGCCAACAAGTACCCGGCGCAGCTCTCCGGGGGTCAGCAGCAGCGCGTGGCGATCGCCCGCGCCCTGGCGATGAACCCCAAGGTGATCCTCTTCGACGAGCCGACCTCGGCACTGGACCCGGAGATGGTCCAGGAGGTCCTCGACGTCATGACCGACCTCGCCTCCGAGGGCATGACGATGGTCGTGGTCACCCACGAGATGGGCTTCGCGCGCCGCGCGGCCAACCGGGTCGTCTTCATGGCCGACGGACAGATCGTGGAGGAGAACACCCCCGACGAGTTCTTCACCAACCCCCGGTCCGAGCGCGCCCAGGACTTCCTGTCCAAGATCCTGACCCACTAGGTTTCCCCGCGTTCTTCGCACGAAGCAAGGAAGAGGTACCCCACATGCGAGTCCGTCGCATCAGCACCATCCTGGGCGGCACCGCGGCCCTGGCCTTCGCCCTCAGCGCCTGTGGCACCGCCGACGTCGGCGGCGGCAGCGGCGGCGAGGGCGGCGGCGGCGAGGGTGGCGGCGACACCATCACCATCGGCGTCAAGTACGACCAGCCCGGCCTGGGCCTGCTGGACGGCGACGCCCCCGTCGGCTTCGACGTGGACGTGGCCACCTACATCGCCGGCGAGCTCGGCTACGAGCCCGAGCAGATCGAGTGGACCGAGGCCGCCTCCGCCAACCGCGAGTCCTTCCTCCAGCAGGGCACCGTCGACATGGTGATCGCCACCTACTCGATCACCGACGAGCGCCGCCAGGTCGTCGACTTCGCCGGGCCGTACTACGTCGCCCAGCAGGACATCCTGGTCCAGGCCGACAACGAGGACATCCAGGGCCCCGAGGACCTGGCGGGCAAGGTCCTGTGCTCGGCCTCCGGCTCCCGCTCGGCCAACAACATCGTCGACGACATGGGCATCGACGCCGAGCTGCGCGAGGCGGGCAACTACTCCGAGTGCCTGTCCCTGCTGGGCAACGGCACCGTCGACGCGGTGACCACTGACAACACCATCCTCGCGGGCTTCGCCGCGCAGGACCCGGGCACCTACCGCGTGGTCAACAACCCCTTCGGCGAGGAGCGCTACGGCGTGGGCCTGCCCGCCGGCTCCACGGAGCGGTGCGAGGAGGTCAACGCCGCCATCCAGAAGATGTGGGACGAGGGCTACGCGGTCGAGGCCCTGGAGACCGCCTTCGGTGAGACCGACTTCGCCTACGAGGAGACCGCTCCCGAGGTCGACGCCTGCCAGTAGGCACCCCTTCCCCGACCGTGCGCCCCGCGGCGGGGCCGACCCCGGCCCCGCCGCCCGGCCCTTGACCAGCTGGGACCCATGGAAGCCTTTCTCAGCAATATCGACAGGGTTGTCGACGGTTTCTCATGGACCGTCCGGCTCACCCTCCTCAGCGCCCTCTTCTCCTTCGTCCTGGGCGTCCTGCTCACGGCCATGCGGGTCTCCCCCGTTCCGCTCCTGCGCGGTCTGGCCACCGCCTACGTCGAGGGCATCCGCAGCACGCCCCTGACCCTGGTCCTGCTCTTCTGCGGCCTGGGCCTGAACAGCGCCCTGGGGATCGCCCTGGCCGACAGCGTCGCGTGGGACGTGTTCTGGTGGGCCGTCATCGGCCTGTCCGGCTACACCGCCTGCTTCGTCTCGGAGTCGCTGCGCGCGGGGATCAACACGATCCCCCTCGGCCAGGTGGAGGCGGCCCGCTCGCTGGGCCTGACCTTCACCCAGAACCTGCGGATGATCGTCATCCCGCAGGCGCTGCGCACCGTCGTCGGCCCGCTGGGCAGCGTGCTCATCGCGCTGATCAAGAACACGACCGTCGCCTCCGTCGCGGGGCTGGGCGTTCAGGAGGCGTCCAGGGAGATGAAGCTCATGTTCGACCAGGGCATCGCCCCGGTCCTGCCGACCTTCGTCGGCTTCGCGATCGGCTTCCTGATCCTGACCCTGCCGACCGGCTACTTCTTCGGCTGGCTCTCCAAGCGCGTGGCGGTGGTCCGATGAGCGCGCAGAGCTCCGTCCTCTTCGACGCGCCCGGCCCCAAGGCCCGCAGGCGCAACGCCCTCTACACGGTCGTCACGGTGTTCCTGGCCCTGATCGGCCTGGCCGTCCTGTATCTGGGGTTCAACGGCACCCTGCGCGACACCGGGTTCTCGCTGTTCAACCCGCTCACCTGGGGGCCGCTGGGCGACCCGGCGACCTGGGCGGTCAACCCCGCGGGCGAGTGGGCCTCGGACAAGTGGGCGCCGTTCCTGCAGCCCGCCACCTGGACCGACTACGTCGTCCCGGGCCTGCAGAACACGCTGACCGCGGCGCTGACCGCCTCGGTCCTGGCCATCCTCTTCGGCCTGGTGTTCGGCATCGGCCGCCTGTCCGACAAGTGGTGGATCCGCGTTCCGGCCGGGGCCGTCGTGGAGTTCTTCCGCGGCATCCCGCTGCTGATGCTGATCTTCTTCACGATGGCGCTGCCCATCGTGGCCTACCAGATGTTCGACATCCCCGCGGGCACCTTCCAGGTCTCGGCGCTGGCCGCCGTCGTCACGGGTCTGACCCTGTACAACGGCTCCGTGCTGGCGGAGGTCTTCCGCGCGGGCGTCCTCGCGGTGCCCAAGGGCCAGTCCGAGGCCGCGCAGGCCATCGGGATGACCCGGGGCCAGAACATGCGGCTGATCCTCATCCCGCAGGCGATCACCGCGATGATGCCCGCGATCGTGGCGCAGCTCGTGGTCCTGCTCAAGGACTCCGCACTGGGCTACATCATCGCCTTCCCCGAGATGCTGCGCAGCTTCACCCTGCTGGCCACGCGCGAGGGCAACGTGATCCCGGCCGCGATCATCTGCGCGGCCATCTACATCGCCATCAACCTCTCGCTGAGCCGGGTCGCGATCTGGCTGGAGCGGCGCAACGCCCGCCGCGGTCGGCCCTCGGCCAAGCCCACCGGCGGCGGGGACATCCCGGCCCAGCCCGTGGCCGCGCCCGGGGGCGGCACCGGAGACGGCAGCGCCAAGGCCGAGGGCCCCGCCGGGTCCGTGGCGGTGGAGCCCACCGTGCAGGAGCCGCTGCCCGACGCGCTGGACGGGTCCCGCCCGGCGAAGTCCGGCGACGGCGACGACCCGGACGGCAGGGCGGACCGGAAGGACTGACCCCTCCGTCCCCACGGCCGGTACGGCCCCGTGCGCGCCCCTCGGCGCGTACGGGGCCGTCGTCGTCGCGGCCCCGCGCGGGGCGGTTCCGGGGACGCCGCGCGGAGGGTCCTTCGGGACTGCACAAGCGGGCGAACGAGGGCTAAGGTCGACATGTCATCGCATCGAACCCACGACCCATCCTGAGCGGACATGTCTGAACTGTCGAGCCGCCACGGCTCCTGGCCATCGCCCATCAGCGCCGGTGACGTCGCCCGAGGAGTGCGGCGGATGGCGTTCCCGTCCGTCGCGGGTGCGGAGGTCTGGTGGGAGGAGGGGCGCCCCGAGGAGGGGCGGACCACCCTCATGCGGCGCGACGCCGACGGAACGGTGACCGACCTGCTGCCAGCGCCCTGGAGCGCGGGGACCCGGGTGCACGAGTACGGCGGGCGCGCCTACCTGCCGGTGCCCCGCCGCGACGACAAGGCCATCACCCGCATGGGCGTGGTGTTCTCCCAGTCCTCCGACCAGCGCCTTTACCTGCTGGAACGCGGCTCCTCGGAGCCGGTGCCGCTCACCCCCGACGACGGCGCCTCACGCTACGCCGACCCCGCGCTGAGCGCGGACGGGCGTGCCGTGCTGTGCGTGCGCGAGAGGCACGAGGAGGGGGCGGTCCGCCGCTCGATCGTGTCGGTGCCGCTGTCGGGCCGGGGCGCGCAGGACCCCTCCGCGGTGCGCGAGCTGGTCTCGGGGGCGGACTTCTACGCCTCCCCCACCCCGTCGCCGGACGGCGCCCACCTGGCCTACGTGCGGTGGAACCACCCCAGGATGCCCTGGGACGGCAGCGAACTGAGGGTGGGCGCCCTGGGAGAGACCGGGCTGACCGGCGAGTACACCCTCAAGGGCGGTGTGGACGAGTCGGTGGTCTCCCCGACCTGGGCCGACGACGCGACGCTGTACGTGGCCTCGGACTGGCCGGGCTGGTGGAACCTGTACCAGGCGGGGATGACCGGGCAGGCGCTGGCGCTGTACCCGGCCGAGGAGGAGTTCCACGCCTCCCCCGGCCGTCTGGGCAACCGGTCGTTCTGCGTGCTGGACTCGGGCCGGGTGGTGGCATTGCACGGGCACGCCGACCTGACCCCGAGCGTGTACGACCCCGACACCCTGGACCTGACGCCGGTGGCGACCGGCCTGACCACGTGGTCGATGCTGGACACCGACGGGCGCACCGTGGTGGCGGTGGCCTCCTCGCCGACCGAGCCGCCGTGCCTGGTGCGACTGGATCCGGTCTCGGGTGGTGTGGAGGTGCTGCGCCGGGCCGCCGAGGAGCTGCCGGACACCGCCTACCTGCCCGTCCCACGCCAGGAGACGCTGCCGGGCCGCTACGGTGCGCCGGTGTACGCGAACGTGTACCCGCCGACCCATCCGGACGCGCCCGCGAACGGCCCCGCGCCGTACGTGGTGTGGGCGCACGGCGGCCCCGTGTCGGTCAGCACGCTGGAGTTCGACCTGGCCAAGGCCTACTTCACCAGCCGGGGGATCGGTGTGGTGGACGTCAACTACGGCGGCTCCACGGGGTACGGGCGCTCGTACCGCAAGCGCCTGCACAAGGAGTGGGGCGTGGTGGACGTGGAGGACTGCGTGGCCGCGGCCCGGGCCCTGGTGGAACAGGGGGTGGCCGATCCCCGCAGGTTGGCGATCCGCGGTCCGAGCGCGGGCGGGTACACGGCGCTGATGGCGCTGACCGGGGACACGTTCGCGTGCGGGGTCTCCCTCTTCGGGGTCACCGACCTGCTGGGATTCAGCCAGACCACGCACGACTTCGAGTCGCGGTTCCTGGACTCCCTGGTGGGGACGCTGCCGGGGTTCGTGGAGCGGTACCGGGAGCGCTCCCCGGTCAACCGCGCCGGGGAGATCGACGTGCCGGTGCTGCTGGTGCAGGGCCTGGAGGACAGGGTCGTGACCCCGGACCAGGCCACGGCGATGGCGACGGCGCTGGGGCGGCGCGGGGCGCCGTACGCGCTGGTGGAGTTCGAGGGCGAGGGACACGGGTTCACCGGGCAGGAGGCGCGGATCCGCTCCCTGGAGACGGAGCTGGCCTTCTACACGCGGGTGTTCGGGTTCGAGGCCGACGTGGCGCCGCTGGAGCTGGTGACCGCTCCGCCGGAGACCGGGGCCGTCGGGGACGGCGCGGAACCGGCCGCGGAGGGCTCCCGGGCGCCCGGTGCGGAGGCCGCCGGGGAGTCCGGTGACACCGGGGACGCCCCGAGCGCGGAGGACACCGCCGACGCGCTCGCGCGGGACGCCGGGCAGGACGGCGGGCCCCCGAGTCCCGCGGAGGCCGCCGCCGGTCCGACTGCCGCCGGCGACTGACCCTCCGGAAACGGAGCGGACGGGGCGGGCGGTCCCGGCGGAGGGCACCACCGGCCCGACCGCTGTCGGCGGCGACGGTTCAGAAGTCGGGGTCGGGGGCGTGGAGTTCGGCCTCCACGCCCTCGCGTTCGAGTTCCTCGCGGACCACCCGGTAGGACAGGCCCGCGGAGTAGCCCTTGCGGGCCAGGAAGCCCAGGGCGCGGCGGATCCGCGTCTCCTCGTCCCTGCCCCGGGTGGCGGCCAGGCGGCGGCGCGCCAGGTCGCGGGCGGCCTCCTCCTCGTCCTGGTCGCTGAGTTCGCCGACGGCCTCCCGGACGGTGTCCTCCTCCACGCCGCGGGTGCGCAGCTCCTGGGCCAGGGCGCGGCGGGAGAGCCGTCTGCCGTGGTGGCGGGAGGACACCCAGGCCTGGGAGAAGGCGGCGTCGTCGATCAGTCCGGCCTCGCCGAACGTGTCCAGGACCGAGGTGACGACCTCCTCCTCGTACTCCCGACGGTGCAGCGCCCGCTCCAGCTGGGCGCGGGTGCGCGGGGAGTGGGTGAGCATCCGCAGGACCAGGGCGCGGGCCTCGGCCTCGGGGTCCTTCCCGGGCGGGGCCGCCCCGCCCGGGGAGGGGCCGTCGTCCTCGGGGTGGTGCCGGTCCGGGGACCGGCTCCCCTCACGCATCAGCCGCGGGCGCCTTGGGGGTCCTGGCCGCGGCGCGCTTGGCGGGTGCCTTGGCCGCGGCGGCCGGGTCCGCAGCCGCCTCAGCGGCGGCCTTGGCCGGTTCGGCGGCCGGGCCGGAGGCGCTGTCGTCGCCCTTGACGGGCACGCCCAGCTTCTCCTTGATCTTCTTCTCGACCTCGTTGGCCATGTCGGCGTTCTCGCGCAGGAAGTTGCGCGCGTTCTCCTTGCCCTGGCCCAGCTGGGTGCCCTCGTAGGTGTACCAGGCGCCCGACTTGCGGACGATGCCGTGCTCCACGCCCAGGTCGATGAGGCTGCCCTCGCGCGAGACGCCCACCCCGTAGAGGATGTCGAACTCGGCCTGCTTGAAGGGCGGCGCGACCTTGTTCTTGACGACCTTGACGCGGGTGCGGTTGCCGACCGCGTCGGTGCCGTCCTTGAGCGTCTCGATGCGGCGCACGTCCAGGCGCACCGAGGCGTAGAACTTGAGCGCCTTGCCGCCGGTCGTCGTCTCGGGCGAGCCGAACATGACGCCGACCTTCTCGCGCAGCTGGTTGATGAAGATCGCGGTGGTGTTGGTCTGGTGGAGCGCACCGGCGATCTTGCGCAGCGCCTGGGACATCAGGCGGGCCTGGAGTCCGACGTGGCTGTCGCCCATCTCGCCCTCGATCTCGGCGCGGGGCACCAGGGCCGCCACGGAGTCGATGACGATGATGGAGACCGCTCCGGAGCGGATGAGCATGTCGACGATCTCCAGCGCCTGCTCACCGGTGTCCGGCTGCGAGAGCAGCAGGTCGTCGGTGTTGACGCCGATCTTCTTGGCGTACTCGGGGTCGAGCGCGTGCTCGGCGTCGACGAAGGCCGCGATGCCGCCCATCCGCTGGGCGCTGGCCACCGCGTGCAGGGCGACGGTGGTCTTACCGCTGGACTCGGGGCCGTAGATCTCCACGACGCGGCCCCGGGGCAGGCCTCCGATGCCGAGCGCCACGTCGAGCGCGATCGCCCCGGTGGGGATCGACTCCACCGGCGGGCGGTCGTCGTCGCCCAGGCGCATGATGGAGCCCTTACCGAACTGCCGCTCGATCTGGGCGAGCGCTGTTTCGAGAGCCTTGTCTCGGTCTCCAGATGCCACGGGATACCCCTGTTGTTGGGTGGATGCCTTTTTCTTCATGGTGAGCACGACGCTACGCGGTCGCTACGACAATCGCGACGTCCCACGTCCGCCTGTGGATAACCCACCCTACCCGAACCTGTGTTCGATGTGGCGTACGAAACGGATGCGACCTCGCGGGAGGTCCGTCGCCGGATCAGCGTCTGGAGGCGGGCAGGTCGAAGGCGTCGCACACGGCGCGCCACACCTCCTTGGCCGCCACCCCGTCGGCGAGCGCCTGCTCGACCGTGCGGGACCCGAGCCCCTCCAGGACGTGGTCGCGGGCCACGCTCTGCGCGTAGGCCTCGCCGAACTGCTCGTGCATGTTGTGCCAGAAAACCGTGAGTCTCATCGGGCCCAGTATCGGTGATCGCGGCGTCCGCCGCGCCCCCTCCCCTTTGTCGCCGCCCGCGGGCAGACTGGCGGCATGAGCCGTGCGCCCCGCCCCCTCGAACGCTTCGGACCCGCCACCAGGGCCTGGTTCGACCGGGCCTTTCCCGCGGGCCCCACCCCCGCCCAGACCGGCGCCTGGGAGTCGGTCCAGCGCGGGAGGAACACCCTGGTGGTGGCCCCGACCGGCTCGGGCAAGACCCTGTCGGCCTTCCTGTGGTCGCTGGACCGGCTGTCCTCGGCCCCCGTCCCCGAGGACCGCGCCCGCCGCTGCCGGGTGCTGTACGTGTCCCCGCTCAAGGCCCTCGCGGCCGACGTGGAGCGCAACCTGCGCGTCCCCCTGGCCGGGATCGCGGCCGCCGCCGAGGCCGGGGGGCACGCGGTCTCCCCGGTCACCGTGGGGGTGCGCACCGGCGACACCCCCGCCGCCGAGCGGCGCAGGCTCGCCACCCGGCCGCCGGACGTGCTCATCACCACGCCCGAGTCGCTGTTCCTGGTGCTCACCTCGCGGGCCAGGGAGGGGCTGGCCGGGGTGGAGACGGTCATCGTCGACGAGGTGCACGCGCTCGCGGGGAGCAAGCGCGGCGCGCACCTGGCGCTGAGCCTGGAGCGGCTGGACGCCCTGCTGGACCGCCCGGCGCAGCGGATCGGCCTGTCGGCGACCGTGCGCCCGCCCGACCTGGTGGCGCGGTTCCTGGGCGGCGCGGACGTCGTGGCCCCGCCCGGCTCCCCCGGCATGGACCTGCGCGTGGTGGTGCCCGTCCCCGACATGGAGGAGCCCGGCGTCCCGGAGCCGACCCGGCCCTCCGGCGGCGGGGACGCCCGGGACGCGGGCGGCGGGTCCCTGTGGCCGCACGTGGAGCGGCGGGTCCTGGACCTGGTGGAGGCCCACCGCTCCACCATCGTGTTCACCAACGGACGCCGCACCGCGGAGAAGCTGTGCGCCCGCGTCAACGACCTGCACGCCGAGCGGCACGGCGGGCGTCTGCCTCCGGAGGAGGTACCCGCCCAGGTCATCGCCCAGTCCGGGCACAGCCGCGGCGGCCCGCCGGTGGTCGCCCGCGCCCACCACGGCTCGATGTCCAAGGCCGAGCGGGCCCTGATCGAGGACGAGCTGAAGCAGGGGAGGCTGCGCTGCGTGGTGGCCACCTCCAGCCTGGAGCTGGGCGTGGACATGGGCGCGGTCGACCTGGTGGTGCAGGTGGCCTCGCCGCCGTCGGTGGCCAGCGGCCTGCAACGGGTCGGCCGGGCGGGGCACCAGGTGGGCGAGACCTCGCGCGGGGTGTTCCTCCCCCGGTTCCGGGGCGACCTGCTGGCGACGGCCGTGGTGGTCGGGCAGATGCGCGCGGGCGCCATCGAGCGCCTGGAGATGCCGCGCAACCCCCTGGACGTGCTGTCACAGCAGGTCGTGGCGATGGCCGCCATGGACGACTGGCCGGTGTCCGAACTGGCCGCCCTGGTCCGGCGGGCCGCGCCCTTCGCCGACCTGGCCGACACGGTGCTGGAGTCGGTCCTGGACATGCTCTCCGGCCGCTACCCCTCGGACGAGTTCGCTGAGCTGCGCCCCCGCCTGGTGTGGGACCGGGAGGCGGACGTGCTCCGGGCGCGCCCGGGCGCGCAGCGGCTGGCGGTGGTCAGCGGCGGCACCATCCCCGACCGGGGCGTGTACGGGGTGCACCTGACCGGGCGGGACGGGGACCCCGCGCCGGGACGGGCCCCCACCCGGGTCGGCGAGCTGGACGAGGAGATGGTCTACGAGTCGCGGGTGGGCGACGTGTTCGTGCTGGGGTCCACCTCGTGGCGGATCGAGGCGATCACCGCCGACCGGGTGCTGGTCTCCCCCGCGCCGGGGCGGCCGGGCCGGATGCCGTTCTGGAAGGCCGACGCGCAGGGCAGGCCCGCGGAGCTGGGCCGGGCGGTGGGCGCGCTGACCCGGGAGCTGGCCGCGGCGGAACCGGCGCGGGCGCTGGCCCTGGCCGAGGGGGCCGGACTGGACGCGTGGGCCGCGCGCAACCTGGTGGAGTACGTCTCCGAGCAGCGGGAGGCCACCGGGCACGTGCCCGACGACCGGACCGTGGTCGTCGAGCGCTTCCGCGACCAGGTCGGGGACTGGCGCGCGGTCGTGCACTCCCCGCTGGGCGCGCGGGTGCACGCGCCGTGGGCGATGGCCCTGGCGCGGCGGCTGCGGGACCGGTTCGGCGCGGACGCGCAGGTCGTGCACGGCGACGACGGGATCGTGCTGCGGCTGCCGGACGCCGGGGGCTGGGACCGGCCGGGCGAGCTGGCCGACCTGGTGGCGCTGGACCCCGAGGAGGTGGAGGAGGCGGTCACCGGGGAGCTGCCCGGGTCGGCGCTGTTCGCCGCGCGGTTCCGCGAGTGCGCGGCGCGGGCCCTGCTGCTGCCCCGCCAGCGGCCGGACCGGCGGATGCCGCTGTGGCAGCAGCGGCTGCGGGCCTCCAACCTGTTGTCGGTGGCGGGCCGCTACGGGTCGTTCCCGATCGTGCTGGAGGCGGTGCGCGAGTGCCTGCGGGACGTGTTCGACGTGCCGGCCCTGGTGGAGGCGCTGGAGGGCATCCGGTCCCGTCGGACACGGGTGGTGGAGGCGCGCACCGAGGCGGCGTCGCCGTTCGCGCGCTCGCTGATGATGGAGTACACGGCGGCGTTCCTGTACGAGGGGGACGCCCCCGCGGCCGAGCTGCGCGCGCAGGCGCTGACCCTGGACGCCTCGCTGCTGGCCGACCTGTTGGGCGAGGCGGACCTGCGGGAGCTGCTCGACCCGCGCGTGGTGGAGGAGGTCGGCGCGCTGCTGCAGCGGACCGCCCCCGGCTCGGGTGCCCGGGACGCCGAGGGCGCGGCCGACCTGCTGCGCGAGGTGGGGCCGCTGACCACGGAGGAGGCCGGGGCCCGGGGAGCCCGGCGGGAGTGGCTGGAGGAGCTGGAGTCCGCGGGCCGGGTGGTGCGGATGGCCGTGGCGGGCGCCGAGCGCTGGTGCGCGGTGGAGGACGCGGCGCGGCTGCGCGACGCGCTGGGCGCGCGGCCGCCCGCCGGCGTCGCCGGGGCCCTCCTGGAGCCGGTGGAGGCGCCGACCCGCGACCTGGTCTCGCGCTACGCGCGCACGCACGGGCCGTTCTCCGCCGGGGAGGCGGCGGCGCGGCTGGGGCTCGGCGCGGACGTGGTGGAGGGCGTGCTGCGGGAGCTGTCCCGGCTGGGGCGCGTCCACCAGGGCGGGTTCCGGCCCGGGGGGACGGGCACCGAGTGGTGCGACGCCGACGTGCTGCGGCGGCTGCGGCGCGGGTCGGTGGCGAGGCTGCGCAGCGAGGTGGAGCCGGTCGCGCAGACCGCCCTGGCCGCGTTCGCGCCGCTGTGGCAGCGCGCCGTCGCGGGTGAGCGGTGGCGCGGACCGGACGCGGTGTTCGAGGCCGTGGAGTCGCTGCGCGGCGCGACGGTGGCGGCGTCGGCGCTGGAGACCCTCGTGCTGCCCTCCCGTGTGGAGGACTACGCGCCCCGGCGGTTGGACGAGCTGACACAGGCGGGCGAGGTCGTGTGGGCCGGTGCGGGCGCGCTGCCCGGGCAGGACGGGTGGGTGTGCCTGGCCCCGGCCGACGAGGCGGCCCTGCTGCTGCCCGAACCGGTGCCGCCGAGGGAGGGTTCCACGGCCCACGCGGTGCTGGAGGCGCTGCGCGGGGGCGGGGCGCTGTTCTTCCGCGACGTCGCCGACCGTGTGGCGGGCGCGTCGGGGGGCTCGGCCGTGACGGACGCGGAGCTGGTCGCGGCGCTGTGGGAGCTGGTGTGGTCGGGCTGTGTCACCAACGACACCCTGGCCCCGCTGCGCGCGGTGCTGGGCTCGGGGGCCGCCCCGCGCCGCGCGCCCTCGCGTGCGGGGCGGCTGGCGCGTCCGGTGCTGCCCACCCGGTCGGGACCGCCCGCGGCCGCGGGTCGGTGGTGGGCCCTGCCCGAACGGGAGGGCGACCCCACCAGGCGGGTCCTGGCGCGGTTGGAGGCTCGGCTGGAGCGCCGGGGCGTGCTGGTGCGCGGCTACCAGGGCGGGCGGATCTCCCCGGACGAGTACCGGGTGCTGAGGACGATGGAGGAGTCGGGCCGGGTGCGCCGCGGCTACTTCGTGGACGGGCTGGGCGGCGCCCAGTTCGCGCTGCCGGGCGCCGTGGACCGGCTGCGCGCGGTTTCCGGCGGCGCGGCGGAACCGGTGGTGCTGGCGGCGACCGACCCGGCGAACCCGTTCGGCACGGACCTGCCCTGGCCCGGGGACGCCCAGGCCAGGCCGGGCCGGTCGGCGGGCTCCCTGGTGGTCGTCGACGGGGGTCGGCTGACCCTGTACGTGGGGCGGGGCGGCCGCTCAGTGCTGACCTTCGGTTCGCCGCCCGCCCTGCTGGAGCGGGCGGCCCGCGCCCTGGCCGGGGCGGTGCGGGACGGACGCGCGGGGGCGCTGACGGTGGAGCGCGCCGACGGGGCCGAGGTGTTCGCGACGCCGGTGGACGCAGCGCTGGCGGCGGCGGGGTTCCACGTGACCCCGAAGGGGCTGCGCCTGCGCCCCTGAGGCTCCGGGCCCCGCTCCGGCGAGGGCGGGGAGGACGGGCCCGTCCGGGGCCCGTCCTCCCGCCCGCCGCTCCCGGCGCCGGCGCGTCGGCGCCGGGGCGGGCCGGATCAGCTCCCCTGATCCGCGAGGTCGACGGCGTCGAGGCGTTCGGAGTCGGACAGGATCTCGATCGCGGTGATCCTCCCGTCCGTGACGGTGAACCCCATGACCGAGAAGAGCGCGCCGTCGACGGTGTTGACCAGACCGGCCCTTCCGTTGACCAGTGCGGGACGGCTGGTCGAGAGGGTGGCCATGCGGTGGAAGGTGGCGGCCTGACCGGCCACCGCCTCCCGGCCCCGCAGGACCCTCATACCGCCGGGCAGCGCGTTCCCGCCGTCGATGCGCAGCACGACGTCGGGATCGAGAACGGCCACCAGGGCGTCGAAGTCGCCGCCGCGTGCGGCTCGGAGGAAGGCGTCCACGACGCGGCGCTGGGCGACCGGATCGGGGTCGGGTTCGGGGGCGGCCCCCCGGACGCGGACGCGGGCGCGGCTGGCGAGTTTGCGGGCCGCGGCCGGGGTGCGGTCGACGATCGGGGCGATCTCCTCGAACGGCAGGCCGAACATGTCGTGCAGGACGAAGGCCAGCCGTTCGGCCGGGTTGAGCGATTCCAGGACCACCAGCAGGGCCAACCCGACCGAGTCGGCCATCAGCGCCACGTGCTCGGGGTCGGTGGCCGGTTCGCTCACGATCGGGTCCGGCAGACGGGCCTCCAAGGGGGTCTCGCCGCGTTGCGTGCGCGAGCGCAGCATGTCCAGGCAGACCCGGCCGACGACCGTGGTCAGCCAGCCGCCGAGGTTGCCGATCCCGTCGGTGTCGGAGCGGGCGAGCCGCAGCCAGGCCTCCTGGACGGCGTCGTCGGCCTCGGCCAGGGAGCCGAGCATGCGGTAGGCCACCGCCCGGAGGTGGACGCGGTGCTCCTCGAACCGCTCGGCCAGGAAGTCGCTCTCGTCCATGATCGCCTCTCTACGTCGCCTTCTCGGGTGCCGTCACACTGACGATTCCGCCGCCGAGAATGTGACCGCGTCCGCCCGGTCACATTCTCGGCGGCCCGTTCGTCATGGCTGTGATCACGACGACGTGACGACCGGAGAACCGAAAGGACACCGCATCATGAGCACCACCGCCAGCCAGCAGAAGACCCAGTCCCGGCTGCCCAACCCCGCCGTGCTCGTTCCCGAACTGGGGGAGATCAGCAAGGCGCTGTTCGCGGCCACCGGGAACGGCTCGATCCCGCGGACCACCGTGGGCCTGGTGCAGCTGCGCGCCGGCCAGATCCTCGGGAACACCTACCTGACCGTCCTGCACTCCGGCAACCTCCGCGGGGCCGGGGAGTCGGAGGAGCGCATCACCGCCGTGGCCTCCTGGCGGGACGCCCCCTGCTTCACCGACGCCGAGCGGATCGCGCTGGCGCTGCTGGAGGCCGTCCTCACCGCCAACCCGCACGGCGAACGCGTCGGCGACGACCTGTACGCCGCCGCTTCCGCCCACTACGACGACAGGGCGCTCGCCACGCTCATCATGGCGATCGGCCAGGTCTGCTTCTTCGCCCCCCTCGCCCTCATCGGCAGGCCCCTCCCCGGTGTGGCGCCCGCCGAGCAGTGGCGGGACTGACCCCGCACCGCCCGGGGTGAGAGGTCCCGCCCCGGGCACGGGCGGGCTCGGCGGCGACGCGGGGCCCGCCCGCGCGAGCGCGCACGGGCGGGCCCGGGCCCTCTCCGGTCACCGGGCCAGGACGCGAAAACGACTGGCCGCGGCGGCCGGAACCGGCCAGGATGGCGTCCGCACCGGAGAGAGCACGAGCACGAGGGGGACCGGTGGGGCGACCGGGGATCCGACCGATGCGGCCGGAGGACGAACCGCGCGTGGTGGAGGTGTCGCTGGCGGCGGACACCGTGTTCGCCGCCGCCGGGGTGGTGCTGCCCCCCGACGACCCGCGGGAGGTGCTCGCGCACGCGGAGCGGGTCCTGGTGGCCGAGGAACCCGCTGGGGACACGGCCGCGGCTCCGGCCGAGGGCCCCGTGGGAAGCCGGGACGGGAACCCCGCGGCGAAGGGCTCCGTGGTCGGCCTGGCCGCGACGGTGACCGTGGACGGGCGCCCGCACCTGGAGCAGCTGGCCGTGCACCCCGACCACGGCAGGCGCGGGATCGGCGGCGCCCTGCTGGAGGCGGTGTGCGCCGAGGCGGCTGCCGCCGGTCACACCCGCCTCACCCTCACCACCTTCCGCGACCTGTCGTGGAACGGGCCCTGGTACGCGGACCGCGGGTTCTCCGTGCTCCCCCGAGCGGAGTGGGGCCCGGGCATGGAGGGGGTCTGGCGGGCCGAGGAGCGGGCGGGCATCCGGGTGCTGCCGCGCGTGGTGATGGTCCGGGAGCTGGTCCGGCCGTCCTGAGCCCTCCGCTCCCGTCCCGGGCACCTGCGCCCGGGCACCCGGCGCCCTCACGGGAGCGGGGCGGCCGCGCCCCGGCCGGGTGGGGACACCGGGGCGCGGCCGACAGGGACCGCAGGGCTCGACCGGAAGCGGTCGGCAAGGGACCACTGGACACAGGCGTCCGCCGGAGACGAACGTCCGCTGGCGAGAGCCCGCGCCCGCCGCCGTGGGAGGGCTCCCATGGGGCCGGGGCCCGCCGGATTCAGACCGTCGAGGAGAAGACGTCCTCCCGCGCCCTTTCCAGGGCGTGCAGCAGCGCGCCCCGCACCACCGGGCTGCCCTCCACCCTCCCCAGCGCGACCTCGGTCGCGTTCGGGGCGATGCGCGCGGTGGCCGCCTGGACCCGCTCGGCCAGCTTCACACCGCCCGCCCGGGCCACGTCCCCGCCGAGCACCACCAGGCCGGGGTCCAGGATCACCGCGACGGCGGCCACCCCGCGGGCCAGGCGCTCGGCGAAGTCGTTCAGGAAGGCGTCCGCCTCCGGGGTCTCCGCTGCGGAGGCCGCCCCGACCACCTCGGTGACGTCGGTGCCCTCGATGCCGTACCCGGCGGCCAGCTCGACCACCTGCCCCGCCTTGACCAGCGCCTGGAACCCGTGGGGGAGCTCGCGGCTCGCGCCGTCGCGCAGGGACTCGTAGCCGCCGGACAGGCCCACGTCGGTGGGCATGGGCGCCCCGGGCACGGGCAGGTAGCCGATCTCACCCGCGCCGCCCGAGCGGCCCCGGTGGATGCGGCCGTCGATCATGGTGGACATCCCCACGCCGCCGTTGGCGCTGAGCCAGATGAGGACGAACTCGGCCACCCCCGCGGCGGCGCCCTCGGAGTGCTCGGCCAGAGCGGCCAGGTTCACGTCGTTCTCGATCATGACCGAGCGCTTGAGGTCGGCGCGCAGGGCCTCCAGGATGCCCTCGTGCCAGGACATCAGGTCGAAGGAGAAGCGGATGTCGCCGGTGCGGGGATCGACGACGCCGGGGGTGCCGATGACGCAGGCGCGGACCCTGTCCAGCGCGACCCCCGCGGTCTCGGCCAGGCGCATCACCGCGGTGTGGACGAGCGCGACGGGATCGTCGGAGGCGCTGGGGTCGACCGCGACGTCGCTGACGATCCGGCCCGTGATGTCGGCGATCGTCGCGGTCACCCGGCGCGCGCTGACGTCCAGGGCCGCGACGTAGGCGCTCTCGGGCACCACCGCGTACAGCGCGGCGTTGGGCCCCCGCCCACCCGCCTGGCTGCCCACGACGCGCACCAGGTCCCGCTCCTCCAGCCGCGCGAGCAGCTGGGAGGCGGTCACCTTGGAAAGGCCGGTACGCGTTCCCAGCTGCGTCCTGGTCAAGGGCCCCGCGGACAGGAGCAGTTCCAGTGCCGCGCGGTCGTTGAGCTGGCGTAGCAGCCGGGGAGTCCCCGGACGTTGAGACATAACCGTGACACCTCACCCTGTTTTTATTAGGAAAGTTTCCTGTTAATTTAGCTCACAACCTCACAGGAGGTCACGTCCTCGTAAGGCCCGCTTCGGGCCCTTCCGATACCCGCTGGGCCCTCCCGGTACCCGCTCCGGCGGGGCGGCCAACGTGCTATCCCAGCACAACCCCCACAAGACGTCGAGCCGCGGGGTGATTCCCACGATCATCCCAGGTCGGTTCGAGCACAGGCGTCGCACCCCGGCGCGTCGTGCGAAGGGAGAAGAGATACAGATGAGGTTCCCCAAGATCGCCGCGGCCACGGCCGTGGTCCTGCTCGCCTCCGCGTGCGGCGGCTCCGACTCCGGTGACGGGGGCGGCGAGGCCGACAGCTTGACCGTCTGGGTCATGGGCACTTCCCAGGAGCCCCTCGTCGAGTACTTCGAGGACGTCGAGGCGCGCTTCCAGGAGAGCAACCCGGACGTGGCCGTCAACGTCGAGTTCATCCCCTGGCCCGACGCGCAGGAGGCCATCACCAACGCCCTCGCCGGCGGTGACGCCCCCGACGTGCTGGAGGTCGGCAACGACCAGGTCGCGGGCTGGGCCGCGCAGGGCGCCCTGATGGACATCACCGAGCAGGTCGACGGCTGGGACGCCGCCGCGGGCATCGACGAGAACGCCCTGGAGTACGGCACCTACGAGGGCGTCCAGTACGGCGTCCCGTGGTTCTCGGGCGTGCGCACCCTGTACTACCGCGCGGACTGGCTGGAGGAGATCGGCCACGAGCCGCCGACGACCTGGGACGAGCTCGTCGAGGTGGCCGAGGCCATCGAGGAGGAGTACGACGTCCCCGGCTTCGCCGCGCCGACCGACTTCACCAACGGCATCGCCAGCTTCATCTGGAGCAACGGCGGCTCGATCGCGGAGCAGAACGGCGAGGAGTGGGAGGGCACCCTCACCGACCCCGCCACCGTCGAGGCGATCGAGTTCTACTCCAGCCTGACCACCGACGGCATCTCGCCGCAGGACTACGTCGGCCAGAACGAGCTCATCGCGCTGGCCGACATGGCCAACAGCCAGCTGGGCATGTACATCGACGGCGGCTGGGCGATCGGCTCCATGGAGGAGCAGGCCGAGGACCCGGCGGTCATCGAGAACATCGTCGCCGCGCCCATCCCCGGCGCCGAGGGCATCGCCCCGGCCTTCGCGGGCGGTTCCGCCCTGACGGTGTTCACCACCACCGAGCACCCGGACCTGGCCTTCGAGCTGCTCACCGTCCTCGGTGACGAGGAGGGCGGCCAGGGCTACGCCGACGTCGCGGGCTTCTTCCCGGCCTACCCGCACCTGCTGGAGAGCGAGACGTACCAGGAGGACCCCGCCACCGCCGCTGCCGCCGAGCAGATGCAGCACACCCAGTTCTTCCCGACCACCCCGCGCTGGACCGCGGCCGACCAGGACAACAAGATCCTGCCGGGCGCCGTCCTGGAAATCGTGCAGGGAGGCGACGCCGAGGAGGTCCTGGCGGCGGCCAACGAGGAGCTGACCTCGATCCTCAACGAGCCGGTCGAGTAGCCCCTTCCGCCTGACTGAGTAGAGCTGTGCGCGGGCGGGGTCCAACGGCCCCGCCCGCCGCGGTCGGCCCACGCCTCGATTGAGAAGACCATGGCACAAACCGTCGAACCAGCGCCCGCGCGCGAGCGGGAGGAGGCCGTGAAGGCCCCCGCCTCCGAGCCCGCACCTCGCCGCCGCCTCGCGCTCCCCACCCCTTACCTGCTCATCGCACCGGCCCTGATCCTCCTCGCGGTCGTGCTGCTGTGGCCGATCGTGCAGATGGTGTGGTACTCGCTCACCAGCTTCACCACCCGCAACCTCCTGCCGAACCAGCCCGGCCCGGCCTGGAACGACTTCGCCCACTACCAGACGCTGCTGACCGACCCCGAGTTCTGGGGGATCCTGCGCAACACGGTCGTGGTCTGCGTGCTGATGGTCGGCATCACGATGGTGCTGGGCACTCTCGTGGGGCTGCTGCTGAACAAGCTCCCCAAGTGGTTCTCGGGGTTCGTGGCCCTGGGCATGATGCTCGCCTGGGCCACCCCCGCGCTGAGCGCCTCCCTGGTCTTCCGCTGGCTGTTCCTGCCCGAGCGGGGCCTGGTCAACGTCATCCTGGACCGGATGCCGGACTGGCTGGTGGGCAGCGGATGGCTGCAGTACAACTGGTTCCTCGAACCGCTCCCGCTGTTCTCGATCCTCATCACCGTGATCGTCTGGCAGTCCTTCCCCTTCGTGGCCGTCTCCGTGCTCGCCGGGCTCAAGAGCATCCCCTACGAGCTGTACGAGGCCGCGAGGATGGACGGCGCGGGCGGCTGGAAGGCCTTCTGGAACGTCACGTTCCCGATGCTGCGCCCGCTGTTCGCCCTGCTGCTGGTCCTCCAGATCATCTGGGACCTGCGCGTGTTCACCCAGCTCTACATCCTGGCGAACAGCTTCCAGAACAAGGACGTCTACCTGCTCTCGTACTACATCTACCAGCAGGGCTTCAGCGCCAGCCCGGCCAACTACGGCATGGGCTCGGCGATCGCGGTGGTCATGACCGTGATGATCCTCGCCGTCACCGCGTACTACCTGCGCATCATGATCCGCCAGGGGGAGACCCGATGACCGCGATCGACCAGACCTCCGCCTCCGCCGTCCGCGAGCGCGCCACCGGGGGCGCCGGGACGGGCGGCCCGAGCGGCCCCCGGCCCGTCTACCGCCGCGGCCCGCTGCGCCGCCTGCGCCGCCTGCCGCTGTACCTGGCCGGCCTCGCGGTGTTCCTGTTCTCGGTGTTCCCCGTGTACTGGATGGTCATCACGGCCTTCAAGCCGGTGGGCGAGATCTTCACCCGCGACCAGACGATCTTCCCGACGGCGCCGACCCTGGAGCACTTCGACCGGGTGCTCAACGGCCAGCTGATCCCCGGGGTGAACTTCTGGCAGTTCCTGGGCAACAGCCTGTTCCTCACCGTGGCCTCCGTGGCCATGGGAGCGTTCCTGTCGCTGCTGGCCGCCGTGGCCGTGGCCCGGTTCCGCTTCCGGCTGCGCACCGCCTTCATCATCCTGCTGCTGGTGATCCAGATGGTGCCGATGGAGGCGATGATCATCTCCATCTTCATCAACTTCCGGCAGCTGTCCGACGTCAGCGGCGTGGAGCTGCTCGGCAACCTGTCCGGCCTGCTCATCGTGTACACGGCCGTGTCCCTGCCGATCACCATCATGATGCTGCGGGGCTTCGTGGCCGCGGTGCCCAAGGAGCTGGAGGAGGCCGCGGCCATCGACGGCGCCAGCTCCTGGACCGTCTTCTGGCGCATCCTGATGCCCCTGGTCGCGCCGGGCCTGGTCGCGGCGAGCATCTTCGCCTTCATCACCGCGTGGAACGAGTTCATCGTCGCGCTGACGTTCCTGGGCCGCAGCACCGACAACTACACGCTGCCGCTGACGCTGTCCTACTACTTCGGCCGGTTCGGCACCGAGTGGGGGCCGATCATGGCCGCCTCCACCCTGCTGACCATCCCCGTGATGATCTTCTTCCTGTTCGTCCAGCGGCGCATGGTCTCCGGCCTGACCATGGGCGCGGTCAAGGGCTGACCGCGTCCCTCCCGCCGGGGCGGGTCCCGCGACGGACGCCGCGGGCCCCGCCCCGGGCGCGCCCTCCCCCCCGTTTCCCCGCCCTTCGTCTGCCCGACCACGGGCACCCCTTCGCTCACCGAACGGAGTTCGTCATGCCGTACGACCCGACCCTGGCGCGTCTGGCCAACGCCACGCTGCTGGTGCCCTTCGAGTCCTACCAAGCCCCGCGCTGGGTCCTGGAGGGTCTGGCGGACGGGATCTCCGGTGTCTGTCTGTTCCACAACAACCTGGACGGCCCCGAGCAGGTGACCGCGCTCAACGCGACCCTGGCCGGGGTCACCGACACCCCGCTGATCTCCCTGGACGAGGAGGGCGGCGACGTCACCCGCATCGGCCAGGCTCAGGGCAGCGACTACCCCGGCAACGCGGCCCTGGGCGCCGTGGACGACCCCGGCCTGACCCGCGCCACCCTGCGCTCCCTGGGCGGACGCCTGGCCGAGCTGGGCTTCAACCTGGACCTGGCGCCCTCGGTGGACGTCAACGTCGCCGACGACAACCCGGTGATCGGCACCCGCTCCTTCGGCTCCGACCCCGAACTGGTGGCCCGGCACGCGGCGGCCGCCGTGCTCGGCCTCCAGGAGGCGGGCGTGGCCGCGTGCGCCAAGCACTTCCCCGGCCACGGCGCCACCTCCCAGGACTCCCACCACGTGCTGCCGCGCGTGGAGGCCGACGCCGACCTCCTGCGCCGCCGCGAGCTGCTGCCCTTCCGCGCGGCCGTGGAGGCGGGCGTCCGGTCGATCCTGACCGCGCACATCGAGATGCCCGGCCTGGGCGGCGACGGCCCCGCCACGCTCACCCCGCGCATCCTCAACGACCTGCTCCGCGGCGAGCTGGGCTTCACCGGCACCGTGGTCAGCGACGCCATGGACATGCAGGGCGTCAGCGGCCGTATCGGCATCCCCGAGGCCTGCGTGCGCGCGGTGGCCGCCGGGGTGGACCTGCTGTGCCTGGGCCGGTTCGTCTACGCCGACCAGGTCGAGCTGATCCGCGCCGCGCTGGTGGACGCGGTCCGGGAGGGCCGCCTGCCCGGGGAGCGCCTGGAGGAGGCCGCCGGGCGCAACGCCGAGCTGCGGACCTGGATCCGCGCGGCCCAGACCCGGCGCTCGGACGCCCCCGCGGCCGACGGGGTGGGCCTGGTCGGGGCCCGCCGCGCGGTGCGCGTGGACGGCGACCTGCCGCCGCTGGCGGACCCCTACGTGGTGGAGGTGGACGCCCCCTCCGGCATGGCGGTGGGCGAGGTCCCCTGGGGCCTGTCCCCCTGGTTCCCGGGCACCGAGCGGGTCTCCCCCGACGTCGCGCACGCCGACCGGCTGGCCGCCAGCGCCCGGGACCGCGACCTGGTCGTGGTGGTGCGGGACGCGCACCGCTACCCCTCCGCCCAGGCGCTCGTCAACCGCCTGCTCAGCTCCCACCCCGACGCCGTGGTGGTGGAGATGGGGCTGCCCATCTGGCGGCCCGACTGCGGCGCGCACGTGAGCACCTACGGCGCCGCGCACGTGAACGGGCTGAGCGCGGCGGAGCTGCTGGGGGCACCGGTGGGCGCCCCCTCCCCCGGCGTGAACTGAGCGCCCCTGCTGCGCCACCCGACCCGGCCGGTCGCGGACCGGCCGGGTCGGCGCGTTCCGGTGACGCTCGTCACCGCGGCGGACATACTGGGGCGGGACACCCCGAGAGCGGGGACGTCACCGATGTCCCCGCAACCCGGTAGGAGAAGTACCCTTGGCCTGAAGCATCCCGGTCGACGGCGTTCCCGTCGACGGCCGGTGCCCCATTCGCCCACTTACACACGGCATAATCACAGCATGCGCCTTTCAGCCCGGGTCGACTACGCGCTACGCGCGGCGGCGGAACTCGCCGTCGCCGACGAGGGGCCGGTGACGGCCGAACAGCTCGCACGCGCGCAGGCCATCCCCGGAAAATTCCTCGAGAACATCCTCACCCAGCTACGCCGGGCCGGTCTGGTACGCAGCCAGCGCGGCCCCGTCGGCGGCTACTGGCTGGCCCGTCCGGCGGGGGAGATCTCCCTGGCCGACATCATCCGCGCGGTCGACGGACCGCTCGCCAACGTGCGCGGGGAGCGCCCCGAGCACGTGGACTACGACGGCGCGGCCCGCAGCCTCCAGCAGGTGTGGATCGCCCTGCGCGCCAGCGAGCGCGCGATCCTGGAGGGCGTCAACCTCCAGCACCTGGTGACCAACGAGCTGCCCGAGACGGTGCGCTCGTTGGCCGAGGACCCCGAGGCCTGGGTGAACCACACCCACCGCTGACCGCCGCCCCGAGCGCAGGTCCCGTGAACACCGAAGGAGCCGACCGTCTGGTCGGCTCCTTCGTCGTGGTCACGGTGACGATGGACGGACAGTTCCGAGGAGGGGTCAGACCCCCACCATGTCGGCGACTTGGGGAACGCGATCCGGTACCGGGTCGATGCCGAGGTCCTGGGCGGAGACGGGGTCGGTCGTGACCGCGTCACCCAGCAGCGCGGCCTCCTGGAGCTCGGCGAGGGCGAGCTGGTCGGAGACCTCTCTCAGTACCTGCGAGAGCGGGACGCCCAGCGCCCCGCAGATCGAGGAGAGCAGTTCGGAAGAGGCTTCCTTCTGCCCGCGCTCGACCTCCGACAGGTAACCGAGGGATACACGTGCATCGGCCGACACCTCACGGAGGGTGCGGCCCTGGCGCTGCCGGAGCCGCCTGAGCACGTCACCAAGTAGGTGACGAAGCAGGACCATCATTCGCGCTCCCTCCCACCGGTAGCGACCTTCATATACACCACCGTACCTGTCCCACGCCCGATTCGGGCACCTCTTGCCGTCCTGTTCGCTGGAGGGGGAACCCCGCCCGGGGGTGGTTTTGTTCCCAAGGGTGGGGAAAGGAAGAACAGCCCGAAAAGTTCAGCCTCGGGCGTTTCCTTCCATGCTCCCGCGCACAGCGGTTTCCAGGAGCAGCAGCGCCCCCTCGACCGTGCGGTATCGGATACCCGCACGGTCCCCGGTGAAACGGAAACGGCGGCCCCGTGTGGCTCCATCGGGCGTGGCGACGGCCACAAAGACCGTGCCGACGGGCTGGCCGTCCTGGGGATCGGGTCCGGCCACGCCGGTGACCGCGACTCCGTAGTCGGAGCCGAGCAGGCGGCGGACGCCGAGCGCCATGTGCCCGGCCACCTCCGGGTGGACCGCGCCGTGCTCGGCCAGGAGGTCCGCGGGCACGCCCAGGACGCTGTCCTTGGCGTCGGTGGCGTAGGCCACGACACCGCCCCGGTAGGTGCCCGAGGCGCCCGGGATCGCGGTGAGGTGGGCGCCGACGAGGCCGCCGGTCAGCGACTCGGCGGTGGCGCAGGTGGCGCCGGCGGCGAGCAGGGCCCGGTGGGCGGCCCCGGCCGCGGCCAGCGCCCCGGCACGCGGGTCCGGGTCGCCGGCGTCCGGCGGGCCCTGCTCCCCCGTCACGCGGCGGGGCCCTTGCGGGCGCGCACCGCGCGGACGGCGTCGAACACGTAGGTCAGGCCGGTCCACAGGGTGACCGCCAGCGCGGCGGCCATCACGACGTGCGCGAACCAGACGAAGACCTCGCTGAAGGGCAGCACCTGGAGCGGGAAGAGGTAGACGCTGATCGCGACGATCTGGAGGACCGTCTTGAGTTTGCCGCCCTGGCTGGCCGGCATGACCACGTAGCGCAGGACCGCGAAGCGCAGCGCCGTGACGCCCCATTCGCGGACCAGGATGGCGATGGTCACCCACCACCACAGGTCGCCCTGGAGGGAGAGCACGACCAGCGCGGAGCCGGTGAGCGCCTTGTCGGCGATCGGGTCGACGATCTTGCCGAAGTCGGTGACCAGGTTGCGGCGGCGGGCGATCTCGCCGTCGACCCGGTCGGTGATGGCGGCCAGCACGAAGACGGAGAAGGCGGCGAACCGCCACCACGAGCCGTCCAGGAACATGAGCCACACGAAGAGCGGCACCATGACCAGGCGGCTCATCGTGAGGATGTTCGCGATGTTCCACAGGGGAACGCGGGGGGCGGGGGTGGCCGCGGGGTCGGGGGTGCTCATCTGTCCGCGGCTTCCCCGTGGGTGTCGTCCTGCTCCGCGATGAGGTCGGCCCCGGCCGACTGGATGACGGTGGCGCGCACCAGGTCGCCGACGGCGAGGCCCTCGCCGTAGAGGATCGTGCTGCCGTCCACCTCGGGTGCCTGGTGCTCGGCGCGGCCCTCGTAGGCGCCGTCCTCCAGCACCGTCTCCACCAGGACGGTGACCTCCGAACCGATCCGCTCCTCGGCGCGCTGGGTCATCAGCTCCTCGGAGAGGCGGTTGAGCCGGTCCACGCGCTCGGCGACGACCTCGTCGGGCAGCTTGCCCTCGTGGCCGAAGGCCTCGGTGCCCTCCTCGTCGGAGTAGCCGAACACGCCGATGGCGTCCAGCCGGGCCTCGGAGAGGAAGGAGACCAGGTCCTCGAACTCGGCCTCGGTCTCACCGGGGAAGCCCACGATGAAGTTGGAGCGCGAGCCCGCCTCGGGCGCGCGCTTGCGGACCGTGTCCAGCAGCTCCAGGAAGCGCTCGCGGTCTCCGAAGCGGCGCATGCGGCGCAGCAGGGTGCCGCTGGCGTGCTGGAAGGACAGGTCGAAGTAGGGCACCACGCCGGGGGTCCCGGTGAGCACGTCCACCAGGCCGGGGCGGACCTCGGCGGGCTGGAGGTAGCTGACCCGGACCCGCTCCAGGCCCTCGACTGCGGCCAGGCGGGGCAGGAGCTTCTCCAGGGCGCGCACGTCGCCCAGGTCCTTGCCGTAGGAGGTGGAGTTCTCGCTGACCAGGAACACCTCGCGCACGCCCTCGGAGGCCAGCCACTCGGCCTCGCGCACGATGTCGTCGGGGCGGCGGGAGAGGTAGGCCCCCCGGAAGGTCGGGATGGCGCAGAAGGTGCAGCGCCGGTCGCAGCCGGAGGCGATCTTGAGGTTGGCCACCGGTCCGCCGACGAGGCGGCGGCGCGGGACGGAGGCGCGGTAGGGCAGCTCGGTGCCCTCGGCCCCGGCGGATTCGGCGAAGCTGGCGTGGCCGGGGACGTGGGCCTGGGAGGCGTCGCGCTCGGCCGGGCTGATCGGCAGCAGCGTGCGCCGGTCGCGGGGGTCGTGCGGGACCAGGGTCCGCCCGGCCACGACGTCGTCGAGCCGGTCGGTGATGGCGGCGTAGTCGTCGAATCCGATGACCTGCGCCTCGGGCAGGGCCTGGGCCAGCTCGGAGCCGTAGCGCTCGGCCATGCACCCGGCGGCGACGACTCTGCCGCCGTTCTCCGCCGCTTCCAGGAGGGTCTCGATGGAGTCCTGCTTGGCCGCGTCGATGAACCCGCAGGTGTTGACGATGGTGACGTCGGCCTCGGTGTCGCCCTCGACGAGGTCCCAGCCGCCAGCGGACAGGCGCCCGGCCAGCTCTTCGGAGTCGACCTCGTTACGCGCACACCCCAGGGTGACGAGTGAGACAGTACGGCGCGATGACATGGCTTCCAAGCGTGTGGGAGAGCTTCGGGTGGCGCGGGGGGCCGTCCCGGACCGGTCGGCCGTGCTCAGTGCACGGCGCAGCCCGGCGCCGCCCGCAGCCCCCCACATTACCTTGGTCGGCTCACCCGCCCGTACCCCGGCCCGGATCGCTCCGGGCCGGGGCGCGGTCCGGTCACTGCTGCACGCCGTCCGGACCGATGACGATCTCCTTGACCTCGCCCGGAAGGCCGAGGGGTCCGGAGCTCTCGCCGTTGACGGTCACGCTGACCGCCCCGGCGTCGCCGACCCACAGGTTGAGCATGTCCTCGGTCACGTACTCCTTGACGTCGCCCTCCAGCAGGTAGCCGACGTAGAGGTCCTCGCCGTCGGCCCCGGTGACCTCGACCCAGCTGCGTCCGGAGGCGCCGAGTTCGACGGCGAACTCGACGGGCCCCTGCTCCGCCGCGGCCTCCTCCGCCCCCACGGCGGAGTCGACGGTCCTCTCGGTGGCGGAGGAGTCGAAGGCCGAGCGCAGCGGGTTGCCCGCGTCCCAGTCCTGCCAGGTGCGGACCCCGACGAAGAGCGCCAGGAGGAAGATGGCCCCGACCACGGCCCAGGGCCAGTGGCGCCGAACGGCGTCGACGGGCCGGGGGCGGGCGGCGATGACCACGGGGCGGGTGACGGGGTCGCCCCGGCCGTGCCTGCCGACCCGGGTCCCGCCCCCCTGGTGCCTGGCGCTCCGGGGCCCGCCGCCGCGGTGCCTGCCGTCGGCGTGCCCGCTCCGCACGGGGCCGACCTGCGCGGAGCCGACCCGGGCGGGACCCGCGTCGGCGGCCCTGTCCTCGGGAGCCCCGCCCTCGGGGTCCCCCTCCTCGGGCACCCGGGCACGGGGGCGGCGTCCCTCCGCGGTCCCGCGGGGGCCGGGGATCCACCCGGCCCGCCGCGGCCTGCGGGGGCCCCGGCGCTCCTGGGGCTCCTGGGGCTCATCGTCGGGCTGGCGCGTCAGGAATTGCCTGCGTTCGAAGTGGCCCCAGCGCTGGGCGCCGACTCCGGAGTCGTCCTCGCCGAAGCGGTGGGCCATCACCGCCTCCCCGTCCTCCCCGGGACGGGTCTCGGCGCGCGCGGCGGCGGCCGCGCGCGCCGCCTCGGGCACGGACGCCGGGTGGCGCTGCGGGGGGACGAAGGCGGGTATGGCGCGGGACGCGTGCTCGCGGTCGTACTCGGCCAGGAGCGGCGCCGGGTCCAGGCCGAGCGTGCGGCAGATGCCGCGGATGTGGCCGCGTGCGTAGAAGTCCCCGCCGCAGGAGAAGAAGTCCTCCTGCTCGATGGCCGTGAGGACGGGTTCCCGGATACGTGTACGGATACTGAGGTCCGCGACCGTGTACCCCGCCGCGACCCGGGCGGCGGACAGGGTCTGACCGATCGTCGCCATGCGCACTCCCCCCGCGACTGTGTGTAGCTGCAAGAGACCACTCTGCCGCCCGGGGCGCTTTCGCGCAGGTCACCACGCCCCATGAAGCCTCCAAGATCCCACCAAATCGGGCATGCCTGTTTTTAAGGGATGCCAGTGGAGTTTCGGGAAAGGCCGTAACACGGGGTCGGAAGCCCGACTTCCCGGATGCCGGTCGGCGCCCGCGCGCCGCCGCGCGGACGCGGCGGCGCCGGTCAGGAACCGCGGATGTCGGCCAGCACGGCGGGCAGGTCGTCGGGCTGGACGAGCACGTCGCGGGCCTTGGAGCCCTCGCTGGGGCCGACCACGTCGCGGCTCTCCATGAGGTCCATCAGGCGGCCCGCCTTGGCGAAGCCCACCCGGAGCTTGCGCTGGAGCATGGACGTGGACCCGAACTGGGTGGTGACCACCAGCTCGACGGCCTGGAGGAGCAGGTCGAGGTCGTCGCCGATGTCCTCGTCGATCTCCTTCTTCTTGGCGTCGGGGACGGCCACGTCCTCGCGGTAGCTGGGCTCGGACTGCTTCTTGCAGTGCTCGACGATCGCCCGGATCTCCTTCTCCGACACCCAGGCGTTCTGGAGGCGGATGGGCTTGCCCGCGCCCATGGGGAGGAAGAGCGAGTCGCCCTTGCCGACCAGCTTCTCGGCGCCGGGCTGGTCGAGGATGACGCGGCTGTCGGAGAGGCTGGAGGTGGCGAAGGCCAGACGGGAGGGCACGTTGGCCTTGATCAGACCGGTGACGACGTCGACGCTGGGCCGCTGGGTGGCCAGCACCAGGTGGATCCCGGCGGCGCGGGCCAGCTGGGTGATGCGCACGACGGCGTCCTCCACGTCGCGGGGGGCGACCATCATCAGGTCGGCCAGCTCGTCCACGATGACCAGCAGGTAGGGGTAGGGCTCGTACTGGCGCTCGCTGCCGGGCGGGGCGGTCAGCTCCCCGGTGCGCACGGCGGCGTTGAAGTCGTCCACGTGCCGGTACCCGGAGGCGGCCAGGTCGTCGTAGCGCCGGTCCATCTCCCCCACCACCCACTGGAGGGCCTCCGCGGCCCGCTTGGGGTTGGTGATGATGGGGGTGATCAGGTGCGGGATGCCCTCGTACATGGTCAGCTCGACCCGCTTGGGGTCGACCAGGATCATCCGCACCTCGTCGGGGGTGGCGCGCATCATCAGCGAGGTGATGAGCCCGTTGATGCAGGTGGACTTGCCTGCGCCGGTGGCACCGGCGACCAGGACGTGCGGCATCTTGGCCAGGTTCGCGACCACGTTGGAGCCCTCGACGTCCTTGCCCAGGCCCACCAGCATGGGGTGGTCGTCGGAGGTCGCCGCGGGCGAGCGCAGCACGTCGCCCAGGCTCACCAGGTCCTTGTCGGTGTTGGGGATCTCCACGCCGATGGCGGACTTGCCGGGGATGGGCGACTGGATGCGCACGTCGGCGCTCTTGACCGCCAGGGAGATGTTCTTGGCCAGGGCGGTGACCTTCTCGACCTTGACCGCGGGGCCCAGTTCGATCTCGTAGCGGGTCACCGTCGGCCCGCGGGTGAAGCCGGTGACGTCGGCGTCGATGTTGAACTGGGTGAGCACCCCCGACAGGGCTTCGACGACCTCGTCGTTGGCCTTGGTGCGCGGCTTGACCGGGCTGCCGGGCTTGAGCATGGTCGGCGCGGGCAGCTCGTAGTCGCCCTCCACCACACGGGAGGGGATGGTGAGCTGCTCGGTGGTGGCGGGCGCCGGGGTGGGGTCGGGGACCTCCCGCTTGGCACGGGCGGCCTTCTTGCCCCTGGGCGCGGCCTCCGCCGCTTCCACGGCCGGTTCCGGGGCCTCGGCGCCGGTCCGCGCGGCCTCCTCCTCGTCGGTGAGGGCGGGGGCGATGGGCTCGTCGGGCAGCACCGGGCTGTCGTAGGGGCGCTCGTGGTCGCCCGCGACCGTGCCCGTGGCCTTCTTCTTCCCGGGCCCGCTCCTGCGCGGCTTGGCGGGCTTCTTCTTCTCCGCCCCCAGCAGGCCGATGCCCGCGTCGGGGCCGGTGTCGCGCTCCATGAGCGCCCCGAACAGGACCTGGAGGCGCTCGGGGATGCGCCGGATGGGTGTGGCGGTGACCACGAGGATCCCGAAGACCAGCACCAGGGCCAGCAGGACGCCGGTCAGCCACGGGGTGACGACGGCGCTGAGCGGCCCCGAGGCGACGAAGCCGATGAGCCCGCCGGCCTCCTGGAGGGCTGCCAGGCCCTCGGAGGGCTGCGGGATGCCGTGGGCGATGTGGATGAGGCCCAGCAGGCCCAGCATGATCGAGCTGAAGCCGATGAGCAGCCGCCCGGCGTCGCCCTCCTTGCTGTCGCCGGGAGTGCGCATGAGCCTGACCGCGATCGGCAGGAACAGCAGCGGCAGGATCGGCGAGAACGTGCCGAAGGCGCCGACCACGACCGTGCGGGTGTACTCCAGGAGCAGCCCGTCGCTGTTCCACCACACGGCGGCGGCGATGAGGACGCCCGAGGCCAGCAGGACCAGCCCGGCGCCGTCGCGGCGCAGGTCGGGGTCGAGGCCGCGCGCGCCGCGGCCGACCGCGCGGGCGGAGCCGCCGACGGTGTGCGCGACGAGCTTCCACAGCACCAGCAGGAACTGGCCGAACATGGTGACGGCGAAGGCGATGGGCCCGTCGGGCATGCGCTTCTTCGCCGCGGGCTTGCGCGCGGCGGGCTTCTTGCGTCCGGAACCGCCGGAGGAGGCGCGCGTGGCCATGGGGTCACCTCCAGGGGACGGGGTCGTGCGGACGGTCGGGCAGGACGGCCCGCCACGGCGGGCAGCCTACTGCGGCGTCCACCCCCGGCGCCCGTATCCCGCGCGGCGTGTCGCACGGGCGCCGCTGTGCTCCCCGTCCCACCGCCGCCCGACCCGGGCCCCGGTCCCGTCACCGCCCCGGTACCGGTTTTCGGTCCCGGCGACGCGAACGGCCCGTACCGCCGCGGTGCGGCGTCGGGCCGTTCGTCGTCGTCGGGTGCCGGTCAGACCTCGACCAGGACGGGGATGATCATGGGCCGCCGCCGGTAGGTCTCGTTGACCCAGCGGCCGGCGCTGCGGCGGATGAGCTGGCGCAGCTGGTGGGGGTCGTTGACCCCGTCCCGGGCCGCCTTGTCCAGCGCGTCCTGGATGCGGTCGATGACGTCGTCGTAGGCGTCGGCGCCGATGCCCGCGCCCCGAGTGTGGATCTCGGGCTCGCCCAGGATCTTGCCGGAGCCGGAGTCCACCGCCACGACGACGGAGATGAACCCCTCCTCGCCGAGGACCCGGCGGTCCTTGAGCGCGGCGTCGGTGACGTCGCCGACCGAGGAGCCGTCCACGTACACGTACCCGGCCTGCACCGCGCCGACGATCCTGGCCCGGTTCTTGTGCAGGTCCACGACCACGCCGTCCTCGGCGATGACGATCCGGTCGCTCGGGACCCCGGTCAGCCTGGCCAGGTCGGCGTGGGCGCGCATGTGCCGCCACTCGCCGTGCACGGGCATGAAGTTGCGCGGGCGGACCATGTTGAGCACGTACATCAGCTCGCCCGCGGGCGCGTGGCCGGAGACGTGCACCAGGGCGTTGCCCTTGTGCACGACCTTGGCCCCCCAGCGGGTCAGGCCGTTGATCACCCGGTTGACCGAGTTCTCGTTGCCCGGGATCAGCGACGAGGCGAGCAGGATGGTGTCGCCCTCCTCGATGCGGATCTGGTGGTCCCGGTTGGCCATGCGGCTGAGCGCGGCCATCGGCTCGCCCTGCGAGCCCGTGCACACCAGGAGCACCTCGTCCGGGCGCAGATGGTCGAGCTGCTTGACGTCGACGACCGTGTCGCCGGGGATGCTCAGGTAGCCCAGGTCGCGCGCGATGTTCATGTTGCGGACCATGGAGCGGCCCACGAAGGCGATCTTGCGCCCGTGCTCGACGGCCGCGTCGATGACCTGCTGGACGCGGTGCACGTGCGAGGCGAAGCAGGCCACCACGATGCGCTTCTGGGACTGCCGGAACACCTTGTCGATGGCCTCGGTCAGGTTGCGCTCGTTGACGATGAAGCCGGGCTGCTCGGCGTTGGTGGAGTCCGACAGCAGCAGGTCCACGCCCTCGTCGCCGAACCGGGCGAACCCGGCCAGGTCGGTCAGGCGCCCGTCCAGCGGCAGCTGGTCCATCTTGAAGTCGCCGGTGTGCAGCACCGACCCGCCCGGGGTGCGGATGCCCACGGCCAGAGCGTCCGGGATGGAGTGGTTGACCGCGAAGAACTCCAGGTCGAAGGGGCCGAAGTCGTGTCGCTCGCCCTCCTCCACCAGCACGGTCTCGGGCTTGATGCGGTGCTCGCCGAGCTTGGCGGTGATCAGCGCCAGGGTGAGCTTGGAGCCGACGATCGGGATGTCGGCCCGCTCACGCAGCAGGAACGGCACGCCGCCGATGTGGTCCTCGTGCCCGTGGGTGAGCACGACCGCCTCGATGTCGTCGAGCCGGTCCCGGATGTAGTCGAAGTCCGGCAGGATCAGGTCGACGCCGGGCTGCTCCTCCTCGGGGAAGAGCACGCCGCAGTCCACGATGAGCAGGCGCCCGCCGTACTCGAAGACCGTCATGTTGCGGCCGATCTCGCCGAGGCCGCCCAGCGGGACGATGCGCAGCACGCCCTTGCCCAGGGGCGGCGGCGAGCCCAGTTCGGGATGCGGGTGGCTCATACGGATCCCTCCGTGAGGCGCTCGACGGCGACGGCGCTGGCCGGGACGGCCTGGTGCGGGGCGAGCCCGATGGGGCCCTTGACGCCCGCGGCGGCCAGGTCCTCGCGCAGGAGGGCCTGGAGCTCGGCGGAGGCGTCGGCGAGCGGGGTGCGGACCGGCCCGGAGGGCAGGCCGAACAGGTTGAGGACGGCCTTGGTCGTGATGACGCCCTGGGTGCGGAACATGCCCGTGTAGACCGGCGTGAGGCGGCGGTGGATGGCCAGGGCCTGGCCGACCTCGCCCTTCTCGAAGGCGTCGATCATGTCGCACAGGTCGGCGCCCACGATGTGGCCGACGACGCTGACGAACCCGGCCGCGCCGACGGACAGCAGCGGCAGGTTGAGGATGTCGGTGCCGCAGTAGAAGGCCAGGTCGGTGCGCTCCATGACCCAGGAGCTGGCGCCGACGTTGTCCTTGGCGTCCTTGTTGGCGACGATGCGCGGGTGCTCGGCCAGGCGGACCAGGGTCTCGGAGGCGATCGGCGTCCCGGTGCGGTGCGGGATGTCGTAGAGCATCACCGGCAGGTCGGTGGAGTCGGCGATCGACGTGAAGTGCCGGATGAGGCCTTCCTGCGGCGGCTTGTTGTAGTAGGGGGTGACGGTCAGCAGACCGTGCGCCCCCGCCTTCTCGGCCGCCTGGGCCAGCCGGATGCTGTGGCGGGTGTCGTTGGTGCCGACCCCGGCCACGATCGTGGCGCGGTCGCCGACCGCCTCCAGGACGGTCCGGAGCAGCCGGTCCTTCTCGTCGTCGCTGGTGGTGGGCGACTCGCCGGTGGTGCCGCTGATGACGAGGCCGTCGTTGTGCTGTTCGTCGACGAGGTAGGTGGCCAGTCGGGCCGCGCCCTCGTAGTCGAGTTCCCCGTCCTCCAGCATCGGAGTGACCATCGCGGTCAACATCTTGCCGAACGGCCGGTTCTTTGTGTCCATCATCGTGTGTGAAAGGCGTGCGGACCGCCGCCCTCGGGCGGTGGGGTCCGTGGTTGCCCCTCCTCCTCTCGGTGTACTCCGAAACAGTTGTGGTCTCCCGTGCGGGTGTGCCTCGGGCACGGGTGGTCGGCGCTGCGTGCGCGCCACCGCGACCGGCGGATGCGCGACGGTCGCGGGAAAGATCTGTGGTGCCCCGTGTCGGGGGCTGGGGGCAGGGCCCCGTCCGGTCCACCGTCCTCGTGGGTCGAGGTTGAGTGGTCCCCGGTAAGACGAACCTACCCGTCCCGGGCCCGTGCCATCCGGCCGGGCCCGGGGTCCGCCCGCGGTTCGGGGCGGACGGGATCCGTGGCAGGAGGCTAGTCGTCGCTGCCGTCGGGCAGGAACATGCTGAGCAGCCAGCTGACGATGGTGACGACGATCGCGCCCCAGAAGGCGGGCCAGAACCCGTCGATGTGGAAGGGCAGGTCGAACAGGCCCGCGATCCAGTTGGTGAGCATGAGCAGCAGCGCGTTCACCAGGAGGCCGATCAGCCCCAGGGTCAGAGCGTAGAACAGGCATCCGACCGTTTTGACGATCGGTTTGATGACCGCGTTGACCACGCCGAAGATGGCGCCGACGGCGAGGTAGACCAGGATCTGGCCGACCGTGTCCTGCGCGGTGACTTCGATGCCGTCGATCAGGAGGACAGCCGCCCAAAGGGCGAGCGCGTTCACGATAACTCTGATAATGAGGCTCACAACGTAGATGTTCCCATGCTGTGGCAAGGTCCGGAAACTCCGGCGTAGGTGATCTTGTCGCCAGGCGTGTCGCCCACCCCCGAAGGAGAGTTCCCCGTGTCCAGTGCCCGGTTCGTCCGTCCCGCCCGTACCGCCGACGTGGAAGCGGTCGTCGACATCCAGGTGGCGTCGTGGCGGGCGGTGTACGGGTCGCTGCTGCCCGAGGAGGTGTCCGGGGGCCTGGGCGGCGAGGAGGCCAGGGAGCGGTTCCGCGAGCAGTGGACGGCCGCCCTGGAGTCGCCGCCGACCTCCCGGCACCGGCTGGTGGTGGCCACCGACGAGGTGGAGGGGGTGCGCACGGTCGCGGGCTTCGCCGCGTTCGGCCCCGCCGGGGACCCGGACCTGTGGCCCGCCAAGGACGCGGAGGTGTTCGCCCTGCACGTGGACCCCGAGCGGGCGCGTCAGGGGCACGGCAGCCGCCTGGTGAACGCGTGCGTGGACCACCTGGTCGAGGACGGCTTCGCCACCCTGCACGTGTGGGTGCCCGAGGCCGACAACGCGCTGCGGGCGTTCTTCGAGGCCTCGGGCTGGCGAGCGGACGGCGCCCGCCGCGAGATCGACATGGGGCGGCTGCTGCCGATGGTGCGCCTGCACGCGGCCATCTCCCAGTAGCGGGGGCCGACCCGCGCCCCGGCGCCGGGGCGCGGGCGGGAGCGCCGCCGACAGGGTCTAACGTGGGGTGGTTGTCGCGGCGCGCACGGGTGCGCCGGTGGTGAGCGGGGAGGGCCGGAGCGTGGCCACGGTCAGTGAATGGGTCTCGGGGCTGCGCCCCCGTACGCTTCCGAATTCGATCGTTCCGGTGGCCGTCGGCACGGCCCTGGCCTTCGCCCTGGACGGGTTCGTCTGGTGGAAGGCGCTGCTGGCCCTGGTGGTGTCCATGGCGCTCCAGGTCGGCGTGAACTTCGCCAACGACTACAGCGACGGCGTCAAGGGCACCGACACCGAGGCGCGGACGGGGCCGACCCGGCTGACCGCGACCGGCCTGGCCGCCCCTCGGCAGGTGCTGGCGGCGGCCCTGGCCAGCTTCGCGTTCGCGGGGGTGGTGGGCCTGGTGCTGGTGGTCGCGTCCTCGTGGTGGCTGCTGCTGGTGGGCGCCCTGGCGATCGCGGCGGCCTGGTACTACACGGGGGGCCGCAGCCCCTACGGCTACCGGGGCCTGGGCGAGGTCTCGGTGTTCGTGTTCTTCGGCGTCGTGGCCGTGGTGGGCACGGTCTTCGTGCAGCTGGGCTCCGCGCCCTGGCAGGCCTGGGTGGCGTCGGTGCCGGTGGGCCTGCTGTCCTGCTCGGTGCTGGTGATCAACAACCTGCGCGACATCCCGACCGACCGCGAGACCGGCAAGGTCACGCTGGCCGTGCGGCTGGGCGACGCCGGCACCCGCCGCCTGTACGGGGGCGCGATCGCGCTGTCCTACCTGGTGGCGCTGGCGCTGACCCCGGTGTTCTGGTGGACGCCGCTGGTGCTGGTGTCGGCGCCGCTGGCGGTGCCGCCGCTGCGGCGCGTGCTGGGCGGCCAGACCGGCCGCGACCTGGTGCTGGGCCTGGGTGAGACGGGAAGGCTCCAGATGGCGTTCGGCGTGCTGTTCTCGGTCGCCCTGCTCCTGGGGTGAGGCGGCGGCCGCACGCGGCCGACCCTTCGTGAGCGGGTCCGGACGCGCCCGTGGCCGCCGGGGGGACCCACGGGTCCCAGCCTTCCGGGGCATGGCGGCCCCCGCACGACCGCGGTGGCGCTCGTCGCCGCCGCGCTGACGCTGATCGCGACCGCCTGCTCCGGAGGCGGCCCGGCCGGGGCTCCCCGGAGGCCCGGGGCCTCCCTCGGCCGCAGGACCGACCCGCCGGAGGGGGTCCCCCGCCGGCCGGCCTGGACCCGGAGATCCCCGTGGAGGTCCTGGACCCGCCGGTGGCGGACGGGCGCCGAGACGACACGCCGGGCGCCGGGAGGCGGCGGGCCCCGGTCCGGCGGGAACGGGTTAGGATGCGCGCACCCCAGACACGCGCGTACGACACGGCAGGGAGAGACGACACCGTGCCCAGCGAGAACACCGCCCCCGACCCCCTCGACCACGTTCCGGATCCGGAGGAGTGGGCGCGGCGCTCGGCCCTCCAGGCCGCGGCGTTCGACGCGATCGGCGAGCGCTACGACGAGGCCTTCCCCCGCAAGGAGGGCCAGGAGGACCGGGTGCGCCGGCTGCTGGACCTGCTGCCGCCCGGCGCGCACGTGCTCGACCTGGGCTCGGGTACGGGTGTGCCCACCGCCCGGCAGCTGGTGGCGGCGGGGGCGCGGGTGACCGGCTACGAGATCTCCGGGCGGATGGTCGAGATCGCCCGTCGCAACGTGCCGGAGGCGACGTTCGTCCGGGCCGACATCCTCGACCTGGACCCCGCGGAGTCCTCCTACGACGCCATCGTGGCGTTCTTCTCCCTGCTGTGCCTGCCCAAGGCCCGCATCCCCGAGGCGCTGAGCCGCGTGCGCGCCTCGCTGGTCCCGGGCGGCCTGCTGTGCCTGTCCATGGTGGAGGCCGACCTGGACGACGCCCCGATCCCCTTCCTGGGCACGGACGTCCGGGTGTCGGGCTACCCGAACGGGGAGCTGCGCCGGGTGGTGGAGGAGGCCGGGCTGATCGTGGAGGACGAGCGGGTGGTCTCCTACGAGCCCGAGGGCGCCCGGCCCGAGGTCCAGGTGTTCCTCACCTGCCGTCGCGGCGCGTGAGACGGGACGGGGGCCGCGCGCTGCGCGCGGCCCCCGTGCGGCGTCCGGAGAGCGCCCTCGTCGGCGTGGTCTCGAACCCGTGGCGGGGTTCGGGCCCGGCACCGGCCACAGGTGCGGGACCAACGCGGGTCGGGGCCGCGCCTCCCGCCGTCGGCGACGGTTCGGGCCGGACCGCTAGTCCAGGTCGAGGAGCGCGTCCAGGCCCACGGTGAGGGGGTCGGCGAGGCCGTCCACCCCGCGCACGCCCAGCAGCACGCCCGGCATGAACGAGGCGCGGTTCATCGAGTCGTGCCGGATCTTGAGGGTCTCCCCGTCGGTGCCGAACACGACCTCCTGGTGGGCGATGAGCCCGGCGATGCGCAGCGCGTGCACCCGCACGCCCTCCACGTCGGCGCCCCGGGCGCCGGGGATCTCGGAGGTGGTGGCGTCGGGCATCGGCGCGGTCCCGGCCGCGCGGCGGGCCTCGGCGACCAGCTCGGCCGTCCGGTAGGCGGTGCCGCTGGGGGCGTCGGCCTTGTTCGGGTGGTGCAGCTCGATGATCTCGGTCGAGTCGAAGTACGGCGCGGCCTTGCGCGCGAAGTGCATCATCAGGACGGCGGCGATGCCGAAGTTGGGGGCGATGAGCACCTTGGCCCCCGGCTTCGCCTCCTGCATCCGGCGCACGCGCTCCAGCCTGGCCTCGTCGAACCCGCTGGTGCCGACGACGGCGTGGATCCCGTGGCCGATGAGCCACTCCAGGTTGTCCATCACCGCGTCGGGGTGGGTGAAGTCGACGACGCAGTCGGCCCCCAGCACCGCCTCCCTGTCGCTGGCGGCGTCCACCCCCGCGACGAGTTCCATGTCGTCGGCGCCCCGCACCGCTCGGACGACCTCTGACCCCATGCGCCCGTCGGCGCCGAAAACTCCTACCTTGAACACGGCACGAGCGTACCGGAGCCGGGGAGGCGGGTCGTCGCGGCCCGGCCCGCGACGTGGGCGGACGTGCCCGACCGGGCCGCCTCTCCGGCGGGCGCGGCCGGGCAGCGCCACCGGACACCCGTGGCAGGACCTGCCCCTTCGGTGTCAGCGGACGTCGGCCAGGGTGAGCGCGAAGTCCCCCGCGGGATCGGTCCACCAGTGGGTGGGGGCGAACCCCGCCCCCTCCAGCTCCGCGGTCAGCCCCTCCCTGCGGAACTTGGCGGAGACCTCGGTGCGCGTCTCCTCCCCGGGGGCGAACTCGACCTCCAGGTCCAGGTCGGCGATCCGCACGCGCTGGGCGGCCCGGGAGCGCAGCCGCATCTCGATCCACTCGCGCTCGGCGTTCCAGCGCGCCACGTGGTCGAAGGCGTCCGGGTCGAAGTCGGCGCCGAGCCGGTGGTTGATGACGGCGAGGACGTTGCGGTTGAAGGCCGCGGTGACCCCCCGGGCGTCGTCGTAGGCGGCGACCAGGCGGGCGGGGTCCTTGACCAGGTCCGCGCCCAGCAGCAGCGAGTCCCCGGGGCGCAGGACGCCGCGGACGTCGCGCAGGAAGGCCGCGCGCGGCCCCGGCTCCTGGTTGCCGATGGTGGAGCCCAGGACGGCCAGCAACTGGCGCCCGCCCTCCCCGCCGACCGGCAGCAGCCCGAGGTGCTCCTCGAAGTCGCCGACCACGGCGTGCACGTCCAGGCCGGGGTAGTCGTCGGCCACGCGGCGGGCGGAGGAGTCGAGGAAGTCACCGCTGACGTCGACGGGCACGAAGCGGGTCAGGCGGCCCTGGCGGCGCATCGCGTCCAGGAGCAGGCGGGTCTTGACCCCCGATCCGGAGCCGAGCTCGATGAGCGCCTCGGCGCCCGCCGCGGCGGCGATCTCGTCGGCCCGCAGCTCCAGGATCGCGCGTTCGGCGCGTGTGGGGTAGTACTCGGGCAGGGCGGTGATCTCCTCGAACAGGGAGCTGCCGCGTTCGTCGTAGAACCACTTGGGCGGGAGCCGCTTGGGCCGCGCGGTCAGACCCTCGGCGACGTCGGTGCGCAACGCCTTGTCGAGGTCGTCGGCGGTCAGGTTTCGGTCAATCCGGAACATGGTGCCTCCTGTGTCCCCGAAGATGTACCCGGGACAGGTGGTGTCGGAAAGCTGGGCGGAGCCGGTCAGTCGATCGGGCGGACCTCGGTGCGCTCCCCCGTGGCCGCGACCACCGAGTCCTGGGGGACCTCGCGCCATCCGGGGGCGTCGTCGAAGGGCTCGGAGGCCAGGAAGACCCCGCCGTCCGGCTCGCGCAGGGTGAACAGGGTGTCCCCGGCCGCGGTGGCGGCGAGGGTATGGCCGTCGCTGGCCAGCAGGTTGTAGCGGCCCCCGGAGTGCTTGCGGGCCTCGCGGACCACAGTGGCCAGGGTTTCGGACAGGTTCTGGGAGTCGCGCCACAGTCGCACGGTGTGTGCGAACAGCGGCGCGGAGTCCAGGGGGGCGCGGGCGTCCAGTACGCCGCGTGGCGGGGGCGCGGCGAACGCGGCGGTGAGCGCCTCGTCGTCCTCCACCGCGCCGTTGTGGCTGAACAGCAGCCGGTCGGCGCGGAAGGGCTGGGCGCCCGACTCCTCCGAGCCGAACCCGACGGTGGCGTCGCGCACGGCGGCCACCACGCACCCGGAGGCGATGGCGCGGGCGGCGTCGGCGAAGGAGGCGTCACCCCAGACGGGCATGGCGCGGCGGTAGCGCAGCGGTTCGGCGGGGCCGTCCTCCGGGGGGTACCAGCCGACGCCGAACCCGTCGGCGTTGACGGTGCCGTACCGCTGCATGCGCGGCGCCCAGGACTGGACGTGCAGTGAGTGGGGCGCCGCGTACAGCAGGTCGTGCAGCGTGCGCGGCGGCCCCAGGTAGGCGAGGTGCCGGCACATCAGGCGGGTTCCGCGTCGCGCGCGCAGCGGAAACCGCTGAAGATCTGCCGGCGGATCGGGTGGTCCCAGTTGCGGAACGTGGCGCGGGCCGCGGTGGGGTGGGTGGCCCAGGAGCCGCCCCGCAGCACCTTGTACCCGTCGTCGAAGAACACCTCCGAGTAGTCCTCGTACGGGAAGGCGCGGAACCCCGGGTAGCCGGTGAAGGTGGTGGAGGTCCACTCCCACACGTCGCCGACCAGCTGCTGGACGCCCAGCGGCGAGGCGCCGTCGGGGTGGCGCCCGGCGGGTGAGGGGCCCAGCCTGCGCTGGCCCAGGTTGGCGTGGCCGGGTCCGGGATCGGTGTCTCCCCACGGGTAGCGCCGGGACCGGCCGCTGACCGGGTCGAAGCGCGCGGCCTTCTCCCACTCGGGCTCGCTCGGCAGGCGCTTGCCCGCCCAGGCGGCGTAGGCCCGGGCCTCGTGGAAGCACACGTGCTGCACGGGCTCGTCGGGGGGCACCATCTCCTGGCGGCCGAACCGGCGGCGCGACCACCCGGTCCCCTCCCGGGTCCAGAAGGCAGGGGAGACCGCTCCCCGCTTCTCCTTCCACTCCCAGCCGTCGCGGGTCCACCAGCGGCGGGTCTGGTAGCCGCCGTCGTCCATGAACTCCTGGTAGGCGGCGTTGGTCACGAGGGCGGTGTCGATCCAGTAGGGGCCCAGGTCGACGGTGCGCGCGGGGCGCTCGTTGTCGTAGGCCCAGGGGTCGTCGTCGGTGCCCATGGTGAACGGCCCCTCGGGCACGAACACCTCGTCCCGGACCGGCGGGCGCAGCGCGGTGACGGGCGCGGCCTCCTCCAGCAGGACGGGCTCGCCCTTGCGGAGCTGGTGGGTGGCGAGCATGGTCTCGCCGTGCTGGTGCTCGTGCTGGATGACCATGTGGAAGACGAACCCGGCGTCCAGCAGGGAGCGTTCGCCGTCCGGGCCGGTCTCCACCCGGGTGAGGTCGGCGGACTCCAGCGCGTCGAGCACCTCCCTGCGCACGCGCGCGTTGTAGTCGCGGGCCTCCTCGGGCCGCAGCAGCGGGAGGCTGACCCGTTCGGCGCGCGGGTTCTCGAAGGCGTCGTAGAGGGTGTCGATGTCGGGGCGCAGCGCCTCACGGCCCCCCGCGGCGCGCAGCAGCCACTGCTCCTCGTAGTTGCCCACGTGCGCCAGGTCCCAGACCAGCGGCGACATCAGGGGCGAGTGCTGGGCGAGCAGCTCCCCCTCGTCGAGGGCGTGGAGGGTCAGCCCGTTGCTGCGGTCCCTCGCCCGGTCGAGTTCGGCGGCGATGCGCTCCTTGGCGCGCTCCTGTTCGTGGTTCACCGTGCTCCTTCCACGTGTCCGGGGCCCGCGGCCGCGGACCGTACGCGCTCCCCCCGCGCCGGGCGCGGTACGGGCACGGTCGGCCGGGTGTCGGCGGGGCTGAGCCCGCGCCGCGTGTGGTGGTCGGCGTAGTCGTCGACCAACGCGGCCAGGGAGGCGGCGCCCATGCGGGGCAGCGCCTCGATGGCGGCGTCGAAGCAGGCGCGGGCGCACCGGGCGACGTCGGGGTCGGCCATGCCCAGGCGCGCCGAGCGCAGCCACAGGTGGCGGTCGGGGGAGCGCCCCCCGCACAGCTCCTCGGTGGCCTCCTCGGCCGCGGCGCGGGCGCGGGGGTCGTCGACCAGGGCGGCGGCGAGCGCCACCGGGACCGGCCACCAGCGCACGGGCAGCGCGTCGATCATCCGCAGTTCCCACCAGCCGCGCGGGCGCACGGGCGGGAAGAGAGTGCTGAGGTGGAACTCCAGGTCGGCCCGGGTGGCCGGGCGCGGACCCTGCCCGTCGAGCCACTGGGAGAAGGTCACGCCCGGGTCGGGGGTCCAGGGGCCCTCGCCTCCGGGGACGGCCATGACCCTGGCGGCCAGCGCGTACTCGGCCCACGCCGTGGCGGGGTCGGCGGGGCTGCCCGCGTCCAGGACGGGCCGGGTGCGGGTGGCGTCGGTGGCCGCCCAGATCGCCCAGCGGGTGGACTTCCACCCGGTGGGGCGGCCCCGCCAGACGGCGGAGTTGGCGAAGGCGGCGACGAGCACCGGACCGAGCCGGTGGACGAGTTCCCAGCGGTCGCGGACGTCGGCGGCGTCCTCCCCCGTGTCCAGGCACACCTGGAGCGAGGCGGTGCTGCACATCATGGTGTAGCCGCTGGGCTGGCGGTGGTGGGCGAAGAAGCGCTCCATGGCCGTGTAGCGGGCTTCACGGAGCTGGCGCCGGGGCGGGCGGGCGGGGTCGAGGGCCGTCTCGACCAGGTGGAGCCCGGCCTCGGCGAGGGCCTTGCCGACGTGGTCCAGGTCGGCGGAGAGCGCCGCGTGCGCCCGGGCCGGTCCCGGAAGGGCGGGCGAGCTGAGTTCGAGCTGTCCGCCGGGTTCGAAGGTGACGCCGCTTCCCGAGGGCGGCGGGCCGCAGGACTCCACCAGGGCCGCGAGGCGGTCGACGGGAACGGGTGCGGTCGGGTCCGCGGAGTCGGCGACCAGCCATTCGGTCTCGGCTCCGACCTTGCCGGGAGGGCCGGTCTTGAAGCAGACGCCGTTGATGTACTCGTGGACGTCTTCCGTGGTCATGTGGTGGGCCATGGGCTGTCCCCTCGCGAACGGCCGCCTCCGCCGGGCGGCGCCCCGAGGATCCTGCCCATCCGGCCGTCATGCCGAACGTGCGTGTTGTCCACGACTCTCCGCTGGTGTCGGGACACTCCCGATACGGGTGGGGAGGCCGGGCGGCGGGACGCCAGGTGGTACCGGCCGTCGCGGCGGGTGGGCGCACTCCCACCCACCGCTGTGTGATGCCTCTCACATGCCGGTGAACTCCCGGAGGCGCTTCTCGACGACGGCCCGTTCGTCCTGGTCAAGGCCGATGCCGAACACCTCCTGCAACACCTGTCCCACCTCTTCCACGGGCACCTCGCGTTCCGTGCGGGTGCCGTCGGGCGCGGCGGTGGTCAGGGTGGTGTCCATCAGCATGTGATGGGCACCCGGTCCGATGCGCTGGACCACCAGCCTGCCCCGGAACGGGGAGCGCGGGTGGGTGACCAGGTGGTGGCTGAAGACGGCGTAGTCCTGGCGCACCATCGCGGTGGCGGAGAAGGAGTACAGCGGATTCCACCCGCGACCGTCGAAGGAGCGCAGCAGCCACTCGTCCTCGCCCACCTCGGACACGCGGTCCAGGCGCAGGCCCCACCCGCCCTGGACCTCCTGGTGCCCGTCGGCGAAGGGGACCGGTTCCAGCAGGCCGCTGCCGAAGCCGACGTCGGCCAGCCACGGCCCCTCCTCCAGGTCCACCCGCAGCAGGGCGTGCGTGGCCGGGCGCGGGGCGCCCGTGCCGCCGGAGAGCACGCGGGCGGCGAAGCCGGTGACGGAGAAGCCGAGCCGGTCCAGCGCGGCCGCCAGCAGCAGGTTCTGCTCGTAGCAGTAGCCGCCCCTGGCCCGGAGGACCATCTTGTCCACCAGCGCGGGCACGTCCAGCAGGATGGGGCGCTCCAGGACGATCTGGAGGTTCTCGAAGGGGATGGCGGCCAGGTGCGCGCGGTGCACGGCGCGCAGGGTGTCCAGCGTGGGCGGCAGGTCGCCGGACAGGCCCAGGCGGGCCAGGTAGGCGTCCAGGTCCAGTTCCCGTCCCTGCCAGAAGTCGCGGTCGGTGGTGAGGAGGGAGGGCCGGGGCGCGGGGGCCAGGCTGTCGGAAACGAGGGTTTCGTGCGTCATGTCGATCCCGAACCGACCCCATAAAAGCCCTATTCCGGACGAATCACTCTCCTCTCCTGTCCGGAAACGGTCACGGAAAGCGGGAATGGAAGGGAATGACGTGGAGACGTTCGTGGTCAGCGCGCCGGAGGGACCTCGCGCCGCCTCAGCCGGAGGCCGGTTCCCCCTCGCGCACGCGTCCGGCGGCGTCGGCCGCCGCCCAGTGGCAGGCCACCCGCCGTTCGGCGCCGCCCCCCAGGATCGCCGGGTCCACGGTGCGGCAGCGGTCGGCCACCCCTGCGCGTTCGGCCTCACCGGAGGCCAGCACCGGGCAGCGCGGGTGGAAGCGGCAGCCCCGGGGCACCCGTTTGGGGTCCGGCGGCTCGCCGGAGAGCACCACCGGTTCCCCGTCCGCCTCGGGCAGCACCGACAGCAGCGCCCGGGTGTAGGGGTGGGCGGGAGCGGACAGGACCTCCTCCACGGTGCCCAACTCCACCACGCGCCCCAGGTACATCACCGCGACCCGGTCGGCGATGTTCCAGGCCAGGCCCAGGTCGTGCGTGGCCACCAGGGCCGACAGCCCCAGGTCGGCGCGCAGGTCCAGGAGCAGCCGCAGGATCTCGCCGCGCACCGACGCGTCCAGGGAGGCCACCGGCTCGTCGGCCACCAGCACCTCGGGGTCCAGGATGAGCGCACCGGCGATCACCACGCGCTGGCGCTGGCCGCCCGACAGCTCGTGCGGGTAGCGGGGGAAGAACCGGTCCGGCGGGCGCAGGCCCGCCTTGGACAGCGCCGCGCCGACCCGCTCGGCCTCGTCGGACACGGTGCCCTCGTGGATGCGCAGTCCCTCGGCCACGGACTCGTAGACGGTGCGGCGCGGGTTGAGCGACCCGGTGGGGTCCTGCTGCACCAGTTGCACCCGGCGGCGGTAGCGGCGCATGTCGCGGGAGCCGTAGCGCAGCGGATCGCCCTCGAAGGCCACGTCACCGCCCGTGGGCCGCTCCAGGCCCAGCAGGACGCGGGCCAGGGTGGTCTTGCCGCAGCCGGACTCCCCCACCAGCGCCACGATCTCGCCCGCGGAGACGTCGAGGTTGACGCCGTCCACGGCGCGGGCGGTGCCCCGGCCGCCGCCGGGGGCGAACCCGGCCGCGAAGGCGACCTCCACCCCCCGGGCGCTCAGGACGGGGACCGACTCCTCCCCGCGGGTCGGCGGTGTCTCGTGGGGGTCGGTCTCGGTGGTGCTCACGGGCGCGTCTCCTCGGTGGGTGCGGCGGTCGCGGTCACGGACGGCCCCCGTCGTCCCCGGTGGCGGTCAGCGGCCGGGCGGGGCCCACGTGCACGCACGCCGCCTGCCTGGTGGACGCGCCCTCGGTGTCGGGGTCCACCGGCCACAGGGGCGGGTCGACCGTGGAGCACACGGTCTCGGCCACCGCGCAGCGCGGTCGGAACACGCAGCCCGAGGGCGGGTCCGCCGGGTCGGGCGGGTCGCCGGGCAGGCCCCGGGGCGCCAGGCGCGAGGCCGGGTCGCCGATGCGGGGGAAGGCGGCGCTGAGCGCGCCGGCGTAGGGGTGCGCGGGTTCGTGCACGACCTCCCGCGCCGGTCCCTGCTCCACGACCCGGCCCGCGTACATGACCGCGACCCGGTCGCAGGTCGAGGCCAGGACCGACAGGTCGTGGCTGATCATCAGCATGCCGATGCCGTGCTCGGCGACGAGCCGCCGCAGCAGGGCCAGGATCTGGGCCTGGATCATCACGTCCAGGGCGGTGGTGGCCTCGTCGGCGATGACCAGGCGCGGCTCGCAGGCCAGCGCCATCGCGATCATGGCCCGCTGGCGCTGCCCGCCGGACAGCTGGTGGGGGTAGTCGCGGGCGCGGGAGGCGGGCAGGCCGACCTGTTCGAGCAGTGCGCCGACGCGTGCGGGCGCCTCCGCCGCGGGGACCGTGCCGTGCACGCTCATCGGCTCGGCGATCTGCTGTCCGATCCGCCGGACCGGGTTGAGCGAGTGCATGGCGCCCTGGAAGACGATGGAGGCGCCCGCCCAGCGGACCGCGCGCAGGCGGCCCCAGCGCATGTCCAGGACGTTCTCGCCCTCCAGCAGGACCTCGCCGGAGATGCGCGCGGTCTCGGGCAGCAGGCGCAGCAGGGCCAGGGCCACGGTGGACTTGCCGCTGCCCGACTCCCCCGCCAGGCCCAGGGTGTCACCGGGGTCCAGGGACAGGTCCACGCCGCGCACGGCGGGGATGTCGCCGCCGCCCGTGCGGTAGGTGACGCGCAGGTCGCGGACGTCGAGGAGGGAGGTCAACGCTGCTCCCGGAGTCGCGGGTTGATGACGGATTCGAGGGCCCGGCCGCACAGTGTGAAGGACAGCGCGACCACGGCGATCGCCAGGCCGGGCGGAACCATGTACCACCAGATCCCGGAGCTGATCGCGCCCGCGTTGCGGGCCGCGTCCAGGATGCCTCCCCAGGAGATCGTCGTGGGGTCTCCCACGCCCAGGAAGGCCAGCGTGGACTCGGCGATGATCGAGGTGGCCACGAGCAGGGTGGTCTGGGCGAGCACGACCGGCATGACGTTGGGCAGGACGTGCCAGAGCATGACGTGGCCGTGGCCGCCGCCCAGGGCGCGGGCCCGCTCCACGTAGGGGCGCGCCTCCACCGCGAGGGTCTGGGCGCGCACCAGGCGCGCCGTGGCGGGCCAGACGGTCAGGCCGATGGCGATGATGATGGTTCCGGTGCCGCGCGGCAGCACGGCGGCCAGCGCGACGGCCAGGACGAGCGTGGGCAGGACCAGGAACCAGTCGGTGACGCGCATGAGCGCGGAGGACACGAACCGCCCCGCGGGGCCGCCGGAGGCGCCGAAGTGCCCGGCGGTGACCCCGACCAGGGTGCCCAGGACCACGGAGACGGCCGTGGCCAGGAAGCCCACCGTGAGCGAGACCCGTGAGCCCCAGACGACCAGGTCCAGGATGGAGCGGCCGAAGTTGTCGGTGCCGAGCGGGAACCGCGCGCTGGGCTCCTCGTAGGCGGTGCCCGGCGCGCCGGTGACGGTGAGGTCGGCCTGGTCGACGAAGAGCGGCGCGGTCAGGGCCAGGGCGCCGATGGCCAGCAGCGCGGTCAGGCCGACCAGCCCGGCCCGGTTGCGGGCGTACTCGCGGGCGAAGCGGCGCAGGGCCTCCTGACGGCGTCTGCGGGCCAGGACGCGGGGCGAGGGCGGTGCGGTCGCCGTGGCGGCGCCCTCCGACCGGGCGGAGGGGCCGTTCTCCCCGTCGCTCGGGCTGCCGGGCGTCCCGGCGGGGGCGTTCACGGGCGCACCCGGGGGTCGAGCAGCGGGTACACCAGGTCGGCGAGCAGGTTCATGAGGATCACCGAGGCCGCGAACACCACGAACAGGCCCTGGACGAGGCCGAGGTCGGGTACGCGCAGGCCGGAGTAGAAGAGCTGTCCGAGGCCGGGCCAGGAGAACACGGTCTCCACGAGGATCACCCCGGACACGACCTGTCCGAGGTTGAGGAACAGGAGCGTCACCGTGGGCAGCAGGGCGTTGGGCACGGCGTGCCTGCGCCGCACCAAGGCGTCGCGCAGGCCCTTGGCGCGCGCGGTGGTGAGGTAGTCGGCGCCCTTCTCGTCCATGAGCGAGGAGCGCATGATCATCAGGTACTGGGCGTAGATGACCGCGACCATGGTGGTGACGGGCAGCACCATGTGCCAGGCGGTGTTCAGCACGGTCTCCAGGCCCCCGCCGGTGCGGGGGTCGACCATGCCGCCGGTCGGGAACATGCCGGGCACGAACCCGCGCCCCGAGGCCAGGAAGACGATGAGCAGCAGGCCGAGCCAGAACGTGGGCACCGACCAGAAGAACAGGGCGACGGCGGTGTTGGCCCGGTCCGAGCGGCTGCCCGGCCTCCAGCCCGCCCGGGCGCCCAGGAACAGGCCCAGCAGCGCGGCGATGACCGTGCCGGTCCCGGCGAGCAGGATGGTCGGGCCGAGCCGGTCCAGGATGAGTTCGGCGACGGGTTCGTGGTACTGGAAGGACTCACCCAGGTCGAGGCGCAGCAGGCCGAGCGCGTAGTCGAGGAACTGCTGCCACAGCGGCTGGTCGAGCCCGAACTGGCGGCGCAGCTCCTCGCGCTGCTCGGCGGTGACCTCGCGGCCCTCGGTCATGGCGCGCACGGGGTCGCCGGGCAGGATCCGGAAGAGGAAGAACCCGGCGACGACCACGGCGGCCAGGGAGACCACCGCGGTCGTCAGGCGTCCGGCCACGTAGCGCGCGGCGCGCCGGGCGCGGCCCGGTCCGGCGGGTTCGGCCGGGGAGGGGGCGGTGATCGCCTCCTCCCCGGGCGGGCCTCCCGCGGCGGTGGGAGTAGTGGTCACTCGCGGTCCTCCATGGTGGAACGTCGGCGCAGCAGCAGGAAGCCCCCGACCGCGGCGAGGACGAGCACGACGGCCCCGACGCCGATCCAGACCCCGGCGGAGGGACCGGAGGCCGCGCCCGCGGTCCGCTCGGCGGCGGGTTCGGCCGACCACCAGGCCCAGTAGCCGTCCTGTCCCCAGATGTTGCCGCCCTCGGCGGGCTCGTACTGGATGGAGGCGATGTGGTCGGTGCGGTAGGCCTCCATGATGTTGGGGTAGGCCAGCACGTTCACGACGGCCTCGCGGTAGAGGACCTCCTGGAGCTGGTGGATGATCTCCGCGCGGGCCTGGCGGTCGTACTCGGCGAGCTGGGCCTCGTAGAGCTCGTCGTACTCCTCGTCGCAGAAGTAGGCGTCGCCCTGCATGGTGCCCGGCTCGGTGGGCAGGGCGCCGCAGGTGTGGATGCTCAGCACGTAGTCGGGGTCGGGGTTGACCGTCCAGCCGGTGAAGATGAGGTCGTACTCGCCCGCGAAGAGGGCGTCGCTGAGCACGCCGGGGTCGACGGTGAGGTTCTCCACCTCGATGCCGATGTCGGCCAGGCGCTCGACGATGACCAACCCGGTGTTGACGTTGTCGGGCCGGTCCTGGTGGACGTGCATCCGCAGTTCGAGGCGGTCGCCCTCGGGTGAGACGCGCACGCCGTCCTCACCCCGCTCGTACCCGGCCTCGTCGAGCATGGCGTTGGCCGCCTCGGGGTCGAAGTCGAGGACGGCCTCCTCGCCCTCGGGCGCCCAGTGGAAGTCCTCGTAGCGGGGCGGGATGTAGCCGCCCGCGGCCACGGCCTCGCCGCCGTGCGCCTTGTCGACGATCTCCTGGTTGTCGATGGCCATGACGATGGCCTGGCGCAGGGTGCGGTCGGCGAGGGCGGGGTGCCCGTCGCCGAACTCCTCCCCGTCCTGGGTGACCGCGCCGGGGTTGATGGTGAAGGCCTGGAAGCGCTTGCCGTCGGCGATGTTGACCCGGACGTCCTGCGCCGACTCCAGCGCTGCGGCCTGCGCCTGGGTGAGTTCGTAGACCAGGGAGACCTCACCGCTGCGCAGCGCCTCCACCGCGGCGTCCTTCTCGGAGTAGTAGCGCAGGACGACCCGCTCGAAGGCGGGTGCGCCGCGCCAGTGGTCGGGGTTGGCCTCCAGGGTGATGGAGCGGCCCCGGTCGTGGCCGGTGAGGACGAAGGGGCCGCTGCCGACGGTCGGGAAGTCCTCGTTGCCGTAGTCGGCGAAGGCGTCGCCCTCGCGCTCCAGGATCGGCTCCCAGACGTGCCTGGGGACGATCGGGACGTTGAGGGAGGTCATGGTGGCCTGCGGCTCGTCGAGTTCGATGACCACGGTGTGGTCGTCCTCGGCGGTGACCGTGTCGAAGCCGGAGACGTAGTTGCCGTTGGCGACGGCCGCGGCCTCGTTCTCCATCATGGTGGTGAAGGTCCAGACCACGTCGTCGGCGGTCAGGGGCTCGTCGTCGGAGAACCGGACGCCCTCGCGCAGGTGGAAGGTCCAGGTGAGGCCGTCGTCGCTGGACTCCCAGGACTCGGCGAGGGAGGGGGCGGGCTGGTTCGTCTGGGGGTCGACCGTGACGAGGGAGTCGTAGACGTGGCGCAGGACGTTGGTGGTGATCGCGAGCTGCGCGGTGAAGGGGTTGAAGGAGTCCACCTGCTGGGAGGTGGCGATGCTGAGGGTCTGGCCGTCGGAGGTGTCCGCGGCGGCGGGGGCCGCGGCGGTGCCCGCCAGGAGGAGCAGCGCGGCGGCCGTGGCGGCGGTACGGCGCGGGGCCCGGCGCGGGAACGCGCCGGTGGAAGGGGCGTGGGGAGGGACGGTGCGGCGCACGGGGGAACCGGGGGGAGGGTGGTGGGCGTTCATGTGCGGCCCCTCCTGTCAGAGGATCGTGGGTCGGTGGCACGCCACCTGGGGGTTGGTGGTTGTTTACCAACGGACGACGACGAGCGTCAATGACCTTCGTGGAGCGCCGTGACATCGGTTTGGATTCGGTCCGAAAAATGTCGCCGTAAAAGCGTCCGGAAACCGTCACCGGAAATGTCCGGGACACGCGGGAAAAGGGCGGCCGGAGTGCGCGACCGGCACGGAGGAGGCGCGGAGGGGCGCACCGCGGGCCCGCGTTCCCACGGAGAGGGGTCGCGGTCACACGCTGGGTGGCGAAGGGGTACCGCCGGGAGGGCGGCGGGGGCGTCGGCCGTGTGCTCTGGGTGACCGGTGCGCCGTTGGCGGACACCCCGCGTTGGCAGTAAATGCCGTACTCCGCTACGGTTCCCGCCATGATGGGGCACTCGCACGCACTGAGCGGCGTGGTCGGCTGGATGGCGGTCGTTCCGCTGGTCCAGGGCAGGGAATTCCTCGGACTCAGCTTCCACCTGGGTCCCGGTGAGATCATCGCCGGTTCCCTGGTCTGCGCCGGTGCGGCCCTGCTGCCCGATCTGGACCACAAGAGCGCCACGGTGACCAAGACCTACGGCAAGGTCACCGAGGTGCTGAGCGGCATGCTGGGCTTCCTGTTCGGCGGGCACCGGATGGGAACGCACTCGTTCTTCTTCGCGGTGCTCATGGGCGTGCTGGTACAGCTGTTGGCGCTGTGGTCCGAGCTGGCCGTCCAGGTCTTCGTGTTCCTGCTGATCGGCATCGCCCTCCAGGGCCTGGGCTTCGGCCTGGACAAGAACAAGGTCGCGTCGGGGGTCATCAACGCGATGGCCACGGCGGGCATCACGCTGGCGCTGTTCACCGCCGGGGTGAACTACAGCTGGCTGGGCCTGGCGGTGGCCTTCGGCGTGGTCCTGCACTTCTTCGGCGACATGATCACCAAGATGGGCGTGCCCATCTTCTGGCCCTTCTTCAAGAAGCGCTTCGGGCAGGGGAAGGGCTTCGTCACCGACGGCCCGGTCGAGCAGAAGTTCGTCACCCCGCTGCTGACCATCGGCGTCATCGTAGGGACCATCTACCTGTTCGACTGGCCCGCGCTACTGCCCGAGTACTGACCGGGGCCGGGGCGGTGACGTTCCCGCGCTGCTGCCCCGGGGGCCGTGCCAGGCCCCACGACGCATCCCGCTGCCGCCGGGTCCGCTCCCGTACCCCCCGCGACGGCCCGGCACCTGTCGGCCGGGCCCCGGCTGGCCTAGGCTGTCGGGCGTGACACGATCCACAGAGGGCCTCAGCCCCGAACTGCACGCCTACGTCGTCGAGCACAGCGAGCCCGTGGACGAGGTCCTGGCGGACCTGGCCGAGGAGACCGCGCGGCTGTTCCCGGACCACCGGGGCATGCAGATCGGCCCCGAGCAGGGCGCCTTCACCACGATGCTCACGCGGATCTGCGGCGCGCGGGAGGTGGTGGAGATCGGGACCTTCACCGGCTACTCGTCGATCTGCTTCGCGCGCGGCCTCCCCGAGGGCGGCCGCCTCCTGGCCCTGGACGTCAGCGAGGAGTGGACCTCCGTGGCCCGGCGGTACTGGGAGCGCGCCGGGGTCGCGGACAGGATCACCCTGAGGCTGGGCCCGGCCCTGGAGTCGCTGCGGGAGCTTGCCGAGGAGCCGCGCTTCGACCTGGCCTTCGTGGACGCCGACAAGGAGGGCTACGTCGGCTACTGGGAGGAGCTGGTCCCCCGCGTCCGGTCGGGCGGCCTGATCCTGGCCGACAACACCCTCTCCCACGGGCGGGTCGTGGACCGCGAGAACACGTCGGCGGCCGTACGGGGGATCCGCGACTTCAACGACCGGCTGGTCGCCGACGAGCGCGTCACGCAGGTGCTGCTGCCCATCGGCGACGGCCTCACCCTCGCCCGCAAGCACTGACGCCCCGGGTTCCGAGGCACCGACGCGCCGCGGAGGGCGCCGGCCCCTGACGTCGTCCACAGGACGGCTCTCGTCCCGCACGCCAAGGGTCGGGCTTCGGTAATGTCCAGTGCCATGCGCCTGCTGCACACCTCGGACTGGCACCTGGGCCGCTCCTTCCACCGGGAGAACCTCATCGACGCCCAGGCGGCCTTCCTGGACCACCTCGTCGACACCATCCGCGAACACCGGGTCGACGTGGTGGTCGTGGCCGGTGACCTCTACGACCGCGCCCTGCCGTCGGTGGACGCGGTCCGGCTCTTCGACCGCGCCCTGGGCCGGATCCGCGAGACCGGGGCCCGGGCCGTCCTCATCAGCGGCAACCACGACTCCATGGCGCGGATGTCCTTCGCCACCGGCCTCATCGACGCCTCCGGCGTCCACCTGCGCAGCTCCCTGGACGGCGTCGGCACGCCCGTGGTCATCGAGGACGAACACGGACCCGTGGCCTTCTACGGCATCCCCTACCTGGAACCGGAGATCGCGCGCCACCACTGGGACCTGCCCGAGCGGGGGCACGCGGCGGCGCTCGGGCACGCCATGGACCTGGTGCGCGCCGACCTCGCCGAGCGGCCCGGCACCCGGTCGGTGGTCCTGTCGCACGCGTTCGTGACCGGCGGCGAGCCCTCCGACAGCGAACGCGACATCTCGGTGGGCGGTGCCTCGCACGTGCCGGTCCCGGTCTACGACGGGGTCGACTACGTGGCCCTGGGCCACCTGCACGGGCGGCAGACCATCACCCCGTCCGTGCGCTACTCGGGCAGCCCGCTGGCCTACTCCTTCTCCGAGGAGCACCACGTCAAGGGCTACTGGCTGGTGGACCTGGACGCCGACGGCCTCGCGGGCGCCGAGTTCGCCGCGGCGCCCGTCCCCCGCCCCCTGGCCCGTATCCGCGGCCGGATCGAGGACCTGCTCACCCGTCCCGAGTGGGAGTCCCGCACCGGCCACTGGCTCCAGATCACCCTGACCGACCCGCGCCGCCCCGCCCACCCCATGGACCGGCTGCGCGAACGCTTCCCCCACGTCCTGGTCCTGGACTTCGCCCCCGAGGGCGGTGCCCCCGACACCCGTCCGATCGCCGCCTCCGTCGCCGACCGCAGCGAGCGCCAGGTGGTCGGCGACTTCGTGGAGTGGGCCCGCGGCACCCCCGCCACCCCCGAGGAGGAGGCCCTCGTGAACACCGCCGTCGAGCAGGTCCGGCTCCAGGAGGGGACGAGCTGATGCGGCTGCACACCCTCACCGTCCAGGCGTTCGGCCCGTTCGCGGGCACCGAGGAGGTGGACTTCGACCGCCTCAGCGCGGGCGGCCTCTTCCTCATCCACGGCCCCACCGGCGCGGGCAAGACCACCGTGCTGGACGCGGTGTGCTTCGCCCTGTACGGCAACGTGCCGGGCGCCCGGGGCAAGGACCGCTCCCCCAAGAGCGACCACGCCCCGCTGGACGCCGAGCCCAGGGTGGTCCTGGAGTTCACGGTCCAGGGGCGCCGCATCTGGATCGAGCGCAAGCCGCGCTGGGACCGCCCCAAGAAGCGGGGCACCGGCACGGTGTCGCAGAACACCAAGGTCGTCGTCAAGGAGTTCACCGGCGGCAGGTGGGAGGGCGTCACCACCCGCCCCGACGAGGCGGGGCAGTTCGTCGGCGACCTGCTGGGCCTGACCCTCGCGCAGTTCTGCCAGACCGTCATGCTCCCCCAGGGCGACTTCGCGCGGTTCCTGCGCGCCAAGTCCGAGGAGCGCCGCGAGTCCCTGGAGCGCATCTTCAACACCCGGCTGTTCCGGGACGTGGAGACGTGGCTGGGAGCGCACGCCAAACGGCTCGAACACGAGGTCCGGACGGCCAACGCCCAGGTGCGCGCGGTCGCGGACCGCATCGCCGAGGTCGGCGGGTCCCGGGCCCCCGAACCGCCCGAGGAGCTGTCGGCCTGGGCCGCGGAGCTGGCCTGCGTCACCGCCGCGACCGCACGCGACGCCGGGCGGGTGGCCGGGGAGTTCACCGGGGCCCGTGAGGAGGCCCAGCGCGCCCTGTCCGAGGGGCGTGAGCTGCGCGCGCTCCAGGAGCGGCTGGCCGCCGCCCGCGGGCGCCGCGCCCAGCTGGCCGAGCACACCGCGTGGCGGGCCGCGCTCGACGCCCAGCTCGACGACGCCGGGCGCGCCGAGTCGGTGCTGCCCTTCCTGCGCGCCCGCGACAACCGCCGCACCGAGCTGGACAAGGCGGAACTCGCCGTCGCCGACCACCTGGCGCTGGTGGGCGGGCTGCCCGGCTTCTCCGCGCGGTCCGACGGGGCGGTGCCGCGCGAGGAGCTGGGTGCCGCCGAGCGGGAGCGCCGGGACGAACTGGCCCGTCTGGACGCGCTGCGCGCGGACGCCGAGCGCCGCCGGTCCCTGGGCCGCTCCGTCACCGCGCTCACGGGGCGCCTGGACGAGATCGCCGCGCAGCTGGATCGCCAGCGCGCGCTGGCCGCCTCCCTGCCCGCCCGGGTGGAGGCGCTCACCGCCGAGCTGCGGCGCCTCCACGACCAGGCCGGACAGGAGGGGGCCGCCGAGACCGCCCTGGCCGCCGCCCGCAGGCGCCTCGACGCCGCCGCCGAGTACGAGCGCCTGGGCCGGGAGCTCTCGGAGGCGCAGGAGCGTCACAGGGAGGCCGTGGACGGGGCCCAGGCCGCCCGCGACCGCGCCCTCGACCTGCGCGAGCGCCGGATCACCCACATGGCCGCCGAACTGGCGTCCGGCCTGGTCGACGGGGAGCCGTGCGCGGTGTGCGGGTCGGTGGCGCACCCCTCCCCCGCCCGGCCCTCCGGCGAGGGCCTGGTCTCCGCCGAGGAGGAGCGGCGGGCCCAGGCGGCCGCCGACGCCGCGGCCTCGCGCCGCGCGGAGGCCGAGAGCGCCGCGGTGGCCCTGCGGGAGCGGCGCACCGCCGCGCGGGAGCGCGCCGAGGACGCCACCGCCGACGCCGCCCGTCAGGAGGTGGAGGCGCACACCGCGGCGCTGGCGGAGGCCCGGGCCGCCGCCGGTGAGGCCCGGCGGGTGGAGGAGGAGCTGGAGCGCACCACCGGCGACCTGGAGCGCGCCCGCACCCGCGAGGGCGAGCTGGTCCGGCAGGAGGCCCAGGTCGGGGCCGACCGGGACAACGCCGTCCGCGAGCACGGGAGGCTGACCGCGCTGCTGGACCGGGCGCGCGGGGACGACGCCGGGCTGGACGAGCGGATCGCCAGGCTGGGCGGCGAGGCCGACCTGCTGCGCGCCGCGGCCGAGGCGGCCGTCAACCGCGACCGCGCGGCCGACGAACTGCGCGCCGCCGTCGCCGAGGCCGAGCGGCAGCGGGCCGAGGCCCGCTTCGCCGACGAGGCCGGGGTGTGGGAGGCCGCGCTGGACGAGGAGCGGCGCCGCGCGCTGCGCGAACGCGCCCGCTCCTTCGACGACGCCCTGGCCGCCGTCGAGGCGTCGCTGGCCGATCCGGAGCTGACCGCGGCCGGGGAGCTGCCCGTCCCCGACCTGGAGGAGCTGGCCCGCGCCGCGCGGACCGCGTCGGAGGCCGCCGACCGCGCGGTGGCCTGGCGGAGCATGCTGGAGGAGCGGGCGCGTCGGCTCGCCTCCCTGCGCGGGGAGCTGGACCTGCGGCTGAGGGACTGCGAACCGGCGCTGCGCCGCTACGCGGTGGCCGAGGGGCTGCGCGGCCTGACCGCCGGGACCTCCTCCGACAACGCCGACAACGTGCGTCTGTCGGCGTACGTTCTGGCGGCCCGCCTGGAGCAGGTGGTGGCCGCCGCCAACGACCGCCTGGTGACGATGTCGGACGGCCGGTACGAGCTGCGGTACACGGTGGACAAGGCCGCCGGGGACGGGCGCGCGCGTTCGGCCGGCGGCCTGGGCATGCGGGTGGTGGACGCCTGGACGGGTGTGGAGCGCGACCCGGCCACGCTCTCGGGCGGGGAGACGTTCTTCAGCTCGCTGGCGCTGGCCCTGGGGCTGGGCGACGTGGCCAGTGCCGAGGCGGGCGGCGCCGACATCGACACGCTGTTCGTGGACGAGGGGTTCGGCACGCTGGACGAGGACACCCTGGAGGAGGTGCTGGACGTCCTGGACCGGCTGCGGGACGGCGGCCGGGCGGTGGGTGTGGTGAGCCACGTCGCCGACCTGCGGCAGAGGGTGTCCACCCGGCTGAAGGTGGTCAAGACGGCGGCGGGCTCGCGGGTGGAGCACACCGGCTGAGCGCGCACGTCCACCCCGGATCCGGGCATCCGCGGTTCGGTGCGACAATGGCGAGCGTGAGTTCGCTGGTCAACATCGCCGTGTTCGGAGTCGTGGGCGCCATCCTGATGGCGGCCCTGCTCGGTCTGCTCCTCGTCGTCTCCGGGAGCTCGCGCGGGGCGTCGCCCCGGTCGCGGGCCGCGTTCGGGATCGCCTCCGTGGTGGTGCTGGTGGCGCTGCCGACGCTGGCCGCGGCCAACGCGCTGGCCGCCGGGTCCGGTTTCTGGGCGGGGTTCGCCGCGTCCGCCTGCGTCGCGGCCGTCGTGTCCGCGGTGAACGTGGTCATGCTGCCGATGGTGGCGCGCCGCCAGTCCTCGGGGGGCGGCCAGTCCGCGGTGTCCGCGCTGCGGCCCTCCCTGCCGCTGCTGGCCGCGGCCCTGCTGGTCTGCCTGGCCCTGGGACTGGTGGGGGCCTCCGTGGCCGCCCTGGTCGTCTGACCCCGTACTCCTGCCTCCGCGCGCCCCGCGCCCTTGCGGTGCGGGGCGCTTCGCTGCGCCGGTAGACCCGTCGGTCCGCTCCCCCGGTCCGCGGCGCCTGCGCTGCGTGAGCCCGCTGGAGCCCACGACGACGGCCCGCTCGGCGGCCATGGCCGGGGACGCGGGACCGCGGCCGCCGATCGGCAGCGGAGGCCGGGGCGGAGCAGGACGTCGAAGCCCTGTGCCCCGACGGCGCGACAGGTGCCCCGACGGCGCGACAGACCCCGACCCGGCCCCCGGGCCCGTCCGCGAGCATGTCGGCTCCGAAACGGAATCCCCTCATAGGACCGGGCCGACACCACCGTGTGCCCCGGCGCCAGGGGTCGGCGTGCTCCGGTCGGGCCCGCGACGACGGCGGGGGCGCACCGGCCGGTGCGCCCCCGCGTGCGGGTTCAGCCGCCCTTGCCGGCGGCGGGGCCGGGGTCGTCGTCCCCGGACTCGGCCGCCGGTGCGCTCCGCGCCTTCGGCTCCTCACCGGTGCGCGGCGGCGCCTCCGGGGCCGCGGTGGCCGCGGCCGGGGCCCCGCCCCGCGAGCGGCGTTCGAGCTCGGCCAGGTAGGCGTTGTAGGCGTCCATGTCGGCGTCGTCGGAGCCGCCCCGGCGGCTGTGGCGCTCCCGGCGGCGCTCCTGCTTCTCGTCGTCGCGCGACCACTGCCGCACCAGCGCGATCATGACCAGCGCGGTGGGGATCTCGCCCAGCGCCCAGGCGACGCCGCCGCCCGCGTACTGGTCGGCGGCCTGGTCCTCCAGCCACGGGATGTCGAACTGGCCGTAGTAGTCCATCGCCAGGGGTTCGGACTGCATCATGATCGTGATGCCGAAGAAGGCGTGGAACCCCATCACCACCAGCAGCAGCAGGATGCGCAGCAGGAAGGGCACCTTCCTCGGCGCCGGGTCCACGCCCACGATGATCCAGTAGAAGAGGAAGCCCACCAGCAGGAAGTGCACGCCCATGAGCAGGTGGCCCAGGTGGTCGTTCATCAGCGTGCCGAACAGCGGCGTGAAGTACAGCGCGTAGGGGCCGAACACGAACAGCGGGGCAGCGATCGCCGGGTGCGTGACCAGCTTGGAGAAACGGCTGTTCAGGAACAGGTTGAGCCACTCGCGCGGTCCCCGGTCCCCGCGCCGCGCGGCGGGCTTGAGCGCCCGCAGGGCCAGGGTGATCGGCGCGCCCAGCACCAGCAGGATCGGGGTGAGCATCGACAGCACCATGTGCTGGATCATGTGCGTCGAGAACAGCACCATGGAGTAGGTCGCGAACCCGGTGAGCTGCGTGACCACGATCGTGAGCAGCCCGGCCGCGAAGGCCGCCGTCCGCCCCACGGGCCAGGAGTCGCCCCGGCGCACCAGCCGGACCACGGCGCCCGCGTACAGCCCGCCCGCGACGACCACGATCATGATGAAGAACAGATCGGGGCGCCACAGGGTGAGCAGGGTCTGGGCGGTCATGGGCGGCGGAACGGGGAAGCCGAGGATGGCCGCGGCCGGATCCACGGTGCCCTCCAGCGGCGGGGGCGGCGCGGTGCGCCCCAGGCCGACGGACACGCCGATGACGGTGGCCATGATGAGCACCTCGGCCAGCGCCGCGCGCAGGAACAGCGGGCGCCGGAAGGCCTCGCCCGCCGGTCCCTGCGGGGCGCCCTCCAGGCGCTTGAAGACGAACTCGCGGTGCATGTAGCCGAACGCGCCCAGGACCCCGAACAGGATGACCTTGACCAGGATGATCAGGCCGTACTCGGTGGCGACGAGGTCCCCGATCGAGTACAGGCGGGCCAGCGCGCTGGCCGCGCCGCTGACGGCCACGCCGACGTAGGCCCACAGGGCCAGGCGGCTGAAGCGGTTGGCGGCCACCGACGGGTCCTGGGCGTCGCGGCGCAGCGCGTGGTAGGTCAGCGCGGCCACGCCGCCCACCCACACGCTGATGGAGATCACGTGCAGGGCCAGCCCGGTCACGGCCAGCTCGTGCGAGCCGGAGGAGGCCGAGTGGCCGGTCAGCGCGGGCGGCGTGGTGGCGGCCAGGGCCAGGACGAGCAGCCACAGGCCGCCGGTGGCGGTGGTGGCCGTGCGGCCGAACAGGGCGATGCCGGTCGTGAGCAGGACGACGAACATCAGCGCGATGCCGCCCGAGACCGATCCGGCGTAGGCTGTGACCTCGTCGACGCTGATCTGGCCGACCTTGCGGGCCAGGAACTCCGCGGCCTGGAAGTACAGGGTGAACACGGCGGCGAGGGCCCAGACCAGGCCCGCCCAGCTGGCCGCGCGCACGTAGGAGGTCGCCTGCGGGGAGAGCCTGCCCTTGTGGGAGGGCAGCAGGACCGCGGCGAGCAGCAGCAGGCCGATCGCCACGACCGCGGAGGCGTCCATGGTGACCTTGGCCAGCGGCAGGCCCCAGCGGACCGCCTCGCCGGCGTCGGGCAGCCCCGGGATGACCTCGGGGAAGGCGGCTCCGCCGAGGAGCAGGGTCAGGCTCAGGCCGGTCAGGCACAGGGCGGCGGCCGCGGCGGCGAAGAGGGGCGCCCGTCCCGTGCCCGGGGCGTCGTCATGGTGTTCCTTGAGGGGGGACTTCTGGTTCTGTGCGGGAGGAGCCACGCGCCACTCCGTCGTCGGTCTCGTTACAACTGGCTGGTCAGCGCCCTTGGCCGTGTGACCGCCTCGCCGCTGTCCGGGACTTTTCCGGCAGGGGCCGCGCACGGAGGAACACCTCGACCAAGGTTAGTCCGTCTACTACACAGTGTCGGACTTGGGCGTCCCCGTACACCCCCGCTGGCGGATCCGGGGCGCCCGCGCAGGTGGGGACGGGCCCTGCCGGGGCGGTCTGGAGGGCGGTCACGGGAGGTGGGCGGCGGCGCCCCTCGCCCGTCCGGCCGGGCGGCGGTGCCGGGGCCGGGATGTCGGATTCCCCCCTTGCGGAGGGGCTCTTCGCGATACGCTCGTATCCGGTCGAGACGACGGTTTCCCCGCCTTCGGCGTCCGGCCTCCCCTCCCGTGCCGCGGTCGCCCGCGGCGCCTCTCAGCACATCCTCCAGCGAGCGCAGCGAAGGGGACGGCGGATGACCGTGTACGACAGTGTGGTCAGGTCCACGCGCGTGGTCCTCCCCGAGGGGGTCCGGCCCGCCTCGGTCGGGGTGCGCGACGGGCGGGTCGAGGCCGTGGGCGCCCACGGCGCGCACATGCCCGCCCACGAGACGACCGACCTCGGCGACGTGGCCCTGCTGCCCGGCGCGGTGGACGTCGGCACCGGCGCGCACGTGCCCGGGCAGGACCTGTCCGAGTCCTACCGCCGGACGGGGACGGCCGCCCTTCGCGGCGGTGTGACCTGCGTGGTGGCCTCCCCCGCCCCGGCCCGGCCCGCCCTCACCTGCGCGGACGCCCTCGGGGCGCACCAGCGCGCGGCGGCCCTGTCCCCCGTACCGGTGCTCTTCCTGGGCGGGGTGGCCCCGGGCACCGGCCCGCTTGACCTGGCCGACCTCCAGGCCGCCGGGGCGGTGGCCTTCCACTGCTCGCTGTCGGACGGGGGCGCCCCGGACATCGCGGCGCTCAACGACGCCCAGCTGCGCAAGGCGATGGCCGAACTCGCGGCGCTGGACAGCGTGCTGCTGGTGCACGCCGAGGACGCGGCCGAGCTGGGGACCCCGCCGACGGCGGCGGAGCACCGGCCGCCCCGGGCGGAGCGGCGCGGGCTGGAGCGGGTGATCGCGGCGGCCCGCGCGGTGGGGACGCGCACGCACGTGGGGTCGTTCACCGCGGCCGAGTGCGCGGCGCTGCTGGCGGCGGCGGGGACGGTGGGGGTGGCGCTGACGGCGCACACCTGCCCGCACTACCTGTGCCTGCCCTCGGAGTCGCTGGGGCCGGAGTCGCCCGCGCACGCCTGTCGGCCGCCGCTGCGCTCGGACGCCAACCGCAAGGCGTTGTGGAGCGCGCTGCTGGCGCGGGACTCGGCGATCACCACCGTGGGCTCGGGGCACCTGCCCGCCCACGGCCTGTACACGCTGGAGTGGAGCCTGTCTGCGCTGTGGACGGCGGCGCACCGGCGCGGCCTGGGGCTGGCCGACCTCGCACGGTGGACGGCGCGGGCCCCGGCGGAACTGCTGGGACTGGTGGGCAAGGGCCGGATCGCGGCGGGGTTCGACGCCGACCTGGTCGCCTTCGACCCCGGCGCGCGGGTGGCGGTCCCCGCGGCGGACCCGAGCCCCTACGCGGGCCGGGAGCTGACCGGCCGGGTGCGGCGGGTGTGGATCTCGGGCCGCCCGGCGGACGGCGTCCGTTAGGACGGCGGCCGGTCGCGCGGCGGCCCGGCCCACGGCGACCCGCGGTGCGGCACCCGGACCGCACGCGTTCAGCGGGGCGGCACCCGGTGGGGCGGCGGCCCGTGGGGCGGTTCCCGGCGGGACGACACCCGCACCGACAGAGCCTTGGACCGACGGGGCACGGCGGGACGGCGTCCGGACAGCGAGCGCCCGGGGCGGCGGCTTCCAGGGCGTCGGGCCCCGGGGGATTGAGCCCGCCCGTCACGGGCAGGTACCCGTGTCCCAGACCACACATCGTCCTTACACCCTGTCAACAAGATCGCCGACAGCGATGCATGTTGGCGATAGCGCCAGGGCACCCCCGCAGTTCACAGTGGGGGTATCAACGGAGACAGCCGTAGGAGGAACCGTGCGCATCGGCGTGCCCCGCGAGATCAAGAACCACGAGTACCGGGTGGCCATCACCCCCGCCGGGGTCCACGAACTGGTCCGACGCGGCCACGAGGTGGTCGTCGAGCGCGACGCGGGCCTGGGCTCCTCCATCTCCAACGCCGAGTACGAGGCGGCGGGCGCGCGCGTCCTGGACTCCCCCGACGAGGTGTGGGCCGCCGGTGAGCTGGTCCTGAAGGTCAAGGAGCCGGTCGCGGCCGAGTACCACCGCATGCGGGAGGGGCAGACCCTCTTCACCTACCTGCACCTGGCCGCCTCGCGCGAGTGCACCGACGCCCTGCTGGAGCGGCGGGTGACCGGCATCGCCTACGAGACCGTGCAGCTGCCGGACGGCTCCCTGCCGCTGCTGGCCCCGATGTCGGAGGTCGCGGGCCGCCTGGCCCCGCAGATGGGCGCGGTGACCCTCCAGCGGCCCAGCGGCGGGCGCGGCGTGCTGATGGGCGGGGTGCCGGGCGTGCGCCCGGCACGCGTGACCGTGATCGGCGCGGGCGTCTCCGGCCTGAACGCGACGCAGATCGCGGTGGGCATGGGCGCGGAGGTGACCGTGCTGGACCTGAACGTGGACAAGCTGCGGCACGTGGACTCCCTCTACCGGGGCCGGGTCAAGACGGTGGTGTCCAACGCCTTCGAGCTGGAGCTGTCGGTGCTGGAGTCGGACATGGTGATCGGCGCGGTGCTGGTGCCGGGGGCCAGGGCGCCCAAGCTGGTGACCAACGAGCTGGTGTCGCGGATGCGGCCGGGCGCGGTGCTGGTGGACATCGCGATCGACCAGGGCGGGTGCTTCGAGGACTCGCGCCCCACCACACACGCCGACCCCACCTTCCACGTGCACGACACGGTGTTCTACTGCGTGGCGAACATGCCGGGCGCGGTGCCCAACACCTCCACGCACGCCCTCACCAAGGACACCCTGCGGTACGCGGTGGCGCTGGCGGAGAAGGGCTGGCGGCGCGCCATGAACGAGGACGAGGCGCTGGCCGGGGGCCTGAACACCTTCGACGGCGACGTGGTCTCCGCCCCGGTCGCCGAGGCGCACGGGGTCAAGCACCGTCCGCTGGACGAGGTGCTGGTCCAGGGCTAGGAGGGGGTAGGGCCCGCAGAACGCGGGCGGAGCCCGTCCGGGGTCCGCGCCGCCCGGCCGCACGGGTGGCACGGACCGCACCGTTCGGGGTGGTCGCGCAGGTCGGCCGGGGGTACGGTCGAGGGGAAAGCCCGCGCGCCCGGCTCTGCGGCCGGTCGCGGGAGGACGAGTACCGAGGTGGGACAGCGTGGCACACACCGGCTCGGCGACCGCGACCCGGATCGTCGAACTCGAGCTGATCCGGCTGCGGCCCCCGGCCGGCGGCCGAGGCCCCGGCGCCGACGGCCCCGTCCTGGTCCGGGTGGCCGACGGTGACGGCGTGAGCGGCTGGGGAGAACTGCCGGAGGCCAGCGGAGCCCAGTGGGACGCCCTGACCGGCGCCTTCGCCCCCGCCCTGCTCGGCCACTCCTGGCGGCGTCCGACCGAGGCGGGCGAGGCCTGGGCCGACCTGCCCTGGGACCCGGCCGTGGCCGGGGCCCTGGACACCGCGTGCTGGGACCTGTGGAGCCGCCAGCGCGACACCCCGCTCTCGCACGCCCTGGGCGGAGAGCGCACCGCGCTCACCGCCGGGGTGACGCTGCCCCGCCAGGTGGCCGTGGAGTCGGTGGTCACGGAGGTGAACCGCCAGGTGGGGGCGGGGTTCCGGCGGATCCGGCTGGAGATCGCCCCGGGCTGGGACGCGGACGTGGTGCGCGCGGTGCAGTCGAGCTTCCCGTTCCTGGTCCTCCAGGCGGACGCGGGCTGCCGCTACACCGAGTCCCCCGCCGACCTGGACGCGCTGCGCGTCCTGGACGGGCTCGGTCTGCTCGCGGTCGAGGACCCCTTCGCCCCGGGCGATCTGGCCGCGCACGCCCGGCTGTCCGCCGAACTGCGCACGCCGGTGGCGCTGGGCCGGTCCCTGGAGTCGGTGGACGACCTCACCGAGGCGATCCGGGCCGAGGCGGGCGGCGCGGTGAACGTGGACCCGACCCGCATGGGCGGCCTCACGGCGGCCCGCCGCGCGGTGGACCGCGCCGTGGACGCTGGCTGGCGGGTGTGGTGCGGTTCGTCGGCGGTGACGGGGATCGGCCGCGCCGCGACGGTCGCGCTGGGCTCGCTGTCGGGGGCCTCGCTGCCGGTGGAGATGCCCGGAGCCGGGAGCCGGGGCCGCGACCTGATGCTCCCGCCCGTACGCGCGCACGACGGGGTGGTGCCGGTTCCGCTGACCGAGAGCGGCCTGGGGCACACGGTGGACCGCGCGGCGGTGGCCGAGCGCACCGCCCGGGCCCTGGTCGTGGACGCCGACGGCCCGCGCGAGGCCCGCGTGGAGCGCGGGCGCGCCAACGGCGCCCGACGGCGGCGCTGACCGGAGAGTCCCGCACAACCGCAGCAACCGCAGCAACCGCAGCAACCGCAGCAACCGCAGCAACCGCAGCAACCGCAGCAACCGCAGCAACCGCAGCAACCGCAGCAACCGCAGCAACCGCAGCAACCGCAGCAACCGCAGCAACCGCAGTGGAACTCCGCCGCGCCCGGCCGGGTTCCCTCCTCCCCTAACCGAACAGCGTTAGGTAGAGTTGCGGCACCGTCCGGCCCCCGTTTCCGGACCCGACGACCGTGGAGGCGCGGTGCGCGTATTCGCCGACATCCAAGAGGTGCTCGCATCCCAGGGCGAACACCTGGGCCACACCGACTGGGTGACCATCGACCAGGACCGGATCTCCCTGTTCGCCGACGCGACGCAGGACCACCAGTGGATCCACACCGAACCCGAGAGGGCGGCCGCGGGCCCCTTCGGGGGCACCATCGCGCACGGGTTCCTCACCCTGTCGATGCTGGCCCACTTCTCCCAGTCGGTGATCTCGGTGACGAGGAAGCCGAGCATGTCCATCAACTACGGGCTCAACAAGGTGCGCTTCCTCCAGCCGGTCGTGTCCGGCTCGCGCATCCGCGACGGCGTCGAGCTCAGCTCGGTCCAGGAGACCCCCAAGGGATACCTGGTCACCACGACCCACACCGTGGAGATCGAGGGCCAGGAGCGGCCCGCCCTGGTGGCCGAGTCGCTCGGCCTGTGGGTGCCCTGAGGCCCTCCGTTCCCGCGAAGGCCCCGGGACGCCCCCGAAGTGCGGGCGCGGCCCCGGCCGGGCGGTCCTCCCGCCGGCCGGGGCCGTGTCTCAGCGCGCCAGCTTGCGCAGCGCCCTGCGGGTGAGCCCCGGGGTGAACCAGCGCAGCTTGCGCTCGGCGCGCCTGGCCCGGGCACGCATGCGCTCCACCTCGGCGAGCGCCTGGTCGAGCTTGCGCCGCAGCGTCTCGGGGTTCTCGGGCTTGGTCCGCTCCCCCTCCTCCGGGAACACGAAGTCCGTCCCGGGGACCCAGTGGGTGCCGTAGACCTCCTCCACCCGGCGGTCCAGCTCCTCGGAGGTCGCCTCGGGCCACAGGTGGCGGGCCCTGGCGTAGGCGGCGATCCGCTCCAGGCGCATGACGCCGTCACCGCGTGTGGCGCCGGGCACGGGAGAGCACAGCAGCCCGGCCTTGTTCTTGTTGGCCATGTCGACCAGCTCGACGACCGCCCGCTCCCTCAGGGCCGGACCGGCGGGCACACGCAGCTGGAAGTTGACGAGCGGGTCGTGGCCAGGCGCGTCCTCCACCAGGCGCACCCGGGGGTCGCCCCGGAAGGTCTCCCGGATCAGCCGCAGGTCGAGCCGCTCCTCGTCCAGCGGCGAGCGCCGCCCCTCGTCCAGCACGTCCCAGGGGCCGACCAGCCACAGCCGGATGTCGGGAGTGGTACCGGACAGCAGCGCGGACGCGGTGGTGTCCACGTCCTCCAGGGTGGCGCCGTCCACGTCCATCACCACGTCGACCAGCGGGACCTCCCACTGCCGGTCGGGGCGCTTGCGCCGCAGGTGGAAGTCGGGCACCCGGTTGGCCACGAAGGGGGCGCGGTAGCGGGTGCCCGCGTCGCGGCGTGTCTGCATCTGGGTGCGGCCCAGGTGCCAGCTGCTGGTGTCCAGGTCGGGGACGAACAGGGCGCCCTGCTGGGAGACCCGGTAGGCGAACTCGCTGTCGCCGCCCAGGACCAGCTCCCCGTTCAGGCCGCCCGCGGCGTCGAACAGGGTGCGGTGCAGGGAGCCGGTGGCGCCGATGAACACCTTGTAGGCCAGGCGGTCGGCGGTCCGCAGCTTGTCCTTGCCGTCGATGGTCTGCTCCACCCAGTGCGGGTCGGCGCTCTCGCGGTCGAACAGCTGGGCGGCGCGTCCCTCGCGCACCTCGGTGGCCACGTACTCGGCGGTCATGGCCTTCGGGTCGAAGTCCACGAACATCTTGTGGCCCAGGGCGACCCCGTAGTCGACCAGGTGGTGCCAGCGCATCTGCGACTCGACGTGGTCGCGGTAGACCAGCATGTCCGCGTCCAGGCGCAGGACCACCTGGCCGGAGGAGACGGCCACGCCGCTGTTGACGGCGTGCGCCGAGCCCCAGCCGCCGGGGGCCGAGGTGATCAGCCGGGTGTTCTCCGGGCGCACCGGTGGGAGCGTGAGGGGTTCGGGCGTGCCGTCGTCCACCACGATCACCTCCATCAGGTGCGCGGGGTAGCTCTGCGCGGACAGGGAGGCCAGGACGAGTTCGAGCTTTTCCTGGTGCCCGTGGGCGGGGATGACCACCGACACCGACAGGGTCGGGGTCCACTCGCCGATCGCGGGCGGCTGGAGCACGGAGTAGTCGTTGCGCCGCGCGCGGGGCTGGTCTCGGTAGTCGATCTCCGCGCGGGGCAGGATCGGCGCGGTCGCGCGGTCGCCGGAGACCGGTTCCGGAGTCATGTCAAGCGTGGTCAACGGATCTCCCCCGTGTACTCGGTGGCGGGCTGGCCGAGGGGCGAGGGCTCGCCCTCCACGATGGCGCTCGGACGCCAGCCGAACCACTGCTGGGTGTGGTTGTGCAGGAAGAAGGCCATGTCCTCGGACCAGGTGTGCCCGCCGCCGGTGCGGCGGAGCACGTACCCGAGTCCATGGGCGCGGTAGATGCGGCCGCCGCCCCGGATGACGGCGAGGAGCAGCTGGGTGTCGATGGCGCGGGGCAGCGGCCGGAAGCCGCCGATCTCCTCCATCACCACGCGGTCGGTGAGGATCGTGCCCCCGGCGATGAACCGGGTCGCCGCCTCCGACCTGCGGTTGCGCCAGACGGTCAGGTCCACCTCCTGGAGGTAGATGAAGTCCTGTCCGGTGCCCACGAGCTCGGCGCCGGAGTAGGTCCGCGCCATCAGCAGGTCGGCCAGGTGGTCGGGGCCGTACCAGTCGTCGTCGTCCCACTTGGAGATCAGGTCTCCGGAGGCGCGGTCGACGGAGTCGTTGAGCACCGAGCCGAAGATCTGGCCCGCGTCGGCCTCGTGCAGGACCAGCGGCAGCCCCGTCTCCCGGAACGCGTCGATCGCCGCGCGCACCTCGGGCAGGTCCGCCGTGAACCCGTGGAGGGTGAGGACCACCTCCAGTTCCACGTCGCGCTGCCGGGCGATCTGGGCGAGCGCGAACCCGACCATCTCGGGGCGGCGCGTGCACAGGATCACCGACACCCGGGGCTCCCTGGGCAGGGGGATCCCGGCCTCCGCCCCCAGGGCCCGCCAGCGGGAGCGCTGGCCGTGGGCGCGCAGGGCCGTGCGGCGCAGGCGGACGCTGTACTCCTCACGACGCAGCTGGTCGCGCAGGTCCTCGTCGCGGGCGCCGGTGATCAGGTCCGTGAGCGGCGCGCCCAGGCCCGAGGCCCAGGCGGGCACCTCGCCGCTGATCAGGGGCACCCCGCCGGCGGCCAGGGAGGCGACCGCGCGTACGGCGGCGCTGGGTCCGGTGTGCCCGGACCAGTCCACCCTGACCCCGCGCAGGTGGCGCAGGCGTGCCAGGTCGACGTCGGTGACCGTGCCGTCGGCGGCGACGGTGACCAGGTCCTTGCCGCCCTCCCTGACCACGGCGTGGGGGCCGTGGACGGTGAGGTCGGCCAGGTTCCCGTCCTTGACCCTGGTGAACCCGGTGGGGTTGACGGTGAGCTCGTCCACGGGCGCGACCGCGTGCGCGCTGTCCGGCACCGCCTCGTGGGCCCGGACGTGCCCGTCCGGCCCGGAGATCCGGGCCCAGGAGTCGGCGGCGGTGGTGGCGCGGTCCAGGACGGGGACGACCGGGTCGGTCCACTCGGGCCGCGCGACGTCGTCGGACACGCGCAGCGCCAGGTCCCCCACAGGGGTCACCCGGCGCAGCGGGACGGGCCCCTGTGCCTCCACGCCCCGCACGCCGGTGTCGCCCGGCCGCCACAGGGCGGCCTCGGGCCCGTTGAGGACGGCCAGCGGCGCGGTTGCCGGCCCCCGGCGCCGACCCCGGGTGCCGTGCACGACGGCGTCGACCACCTGGACGGTGTCCATCCCGTTGGGGAAGAACAGCTCGCACAGCCAGCCGTTCCTGTTGACGCGGCGGACTCGCACCTCCTGGAGCTCGCGCCACTGGCCCATGCCCGGGGAGGCCGGGATCGGGGGCTCCTGGTGGCCGGACGTGGCGACCATGGCGACCACGATGTGCACGGCTCTGGGAAGGTGCGTGGAGACGGTGAGGGCACGGTGCAGGTCGGTGGTCGTGGCGGCCACGACCGCGACCAGACCGACCTCGGGCTCCTCGTCCCGCATCCAGGCGCGCGGAAGCTCCAGGGGCCGGCCCAGGGGGTGGGCGTCCAGGTCCACCAGGATGTCGTCGGGGCGTAGCGGCAGCTCGGCCAGGACGGAGCGGGTGTCGGCACCCGCGTGGCAGAGCACGGCGGCCTCGGTGCCACGGGCGCGCAGTGCCTGCCGCAGGGCGGTGGTAATCATCGGGTGACCTCGGGTGTGTCGGTCGGGGCTCCGCGGGGAGCCCGTCAGGCGGTGCGTGGGAACGCGGCGTCCGCTAGACGCCCTTGCGGCTGAAGACGTGGGCGCCCTTCTCGGCGGCCTCCTCGACGCGCTGGAGTTCGGGGTGCTCGGCCAGCCAGCGGTCACCGATGGCGCGCTCGTCCACGCGCGCGGCGTCGTCCAGGACGATGACGGCGTCCTCGGTGCAGCGCGGCAGCAGGACGGGCAGCGCGGGGTAGCGGGCCTGGAGGCCGGTGGCCTGGGGCGGGCCGTCGACGAACACCAGGCCGACGCCCTCCAGGTCGGCGAAGACCGAGGTGTCGTACCAGCGGTCGGCGGTGGGCAGTTCCTCGCCGTTGACGGTGACCGTCGTGTTCGGGGTCTGGACCAGCGGGGCGTGCCGGACCTCGACGATGTCGTCGAGCCCGTGCGCGGCCACCAGTTCGCGGCTGAGCTCGGCGTAGCGGGCGTCGTGCTCGACGGCGACGAGTCTGCCGGTGCCCGCGCGGCGCAGGGCGTAGCCGATCCAGACGCTGGAGGCGCCGCTGCCGCACTCCACGACCAGGCCGGGGCGCAGTCGGTCGATCTGGCGGACCAGGATGCGGAGCACGTCGGGGGAGGCCGCCCAGCCGCGCAGGGGCGGCATGAACGCGGCGGTGTCGAGGTACTCGCGCAGCTCGGTCCAGGCGACCTGCTGCTCGTAGTCGTCGCGGCCCCGCGCGGTGACGGCGTTCCTGATCTCGCGGCTGACCTTGGGGAGCGTGTGGTCCTGGAGGTGGGCGACGCGTTCGCGGACGCCGTCCATGGCCAGGGCGGCCTCCAGGCGGTCGCGCCCCAGCGTCTCGGCGACGTTGCGGCTGTGGGCCTCCATCGAGGTGGACACGCTCCTGGAGAGGGCGCCCACCCTGCGGGACAGGAGCAGCGTGCCCAGCCCGAGCACGCCCACGGCACCGGCGAGCAGGCCGAGGAAGGTGAGGATGAGCACGTCCGTCCAGCCGATCAGGCCCGCGATCCCCAGGGCGGCTGGCACGCAGAGCACGGCGGCGCCGACCACCGCGCCGGTGACCAGGAGTGGACGGAGACGGCTGCGAAGCGACCGCATGGGCGGATACCTCCACGGGAGTTTCGACACGGTTCCGCCGGGCGCGGGCCGCGGGGGGACGAGAGGGGAAGGGCTGGTTTCCCGGCACTGAACTGCCGCTTCGCCCGGTGTTTCGGGCAGGTCGGCAATCCGCTCAGACGCTTTCGACCTTAGCCCTTCGAGGAAATAACGGACGCCCCCGAAGGGGAATCGAAACCTGGATTACACGCAATTCGCCTTCCGTTCACCCGCGCATCACGCGCCTCTCATGTGCGCGCATCCGGGGTTTTCCCGGAGCGCCGGCGGACCCGTCCCCGCCGCCCGCTGGCCTCCCGTGGGACCGCCCGCGCGGCGGCGCGGGGCCCGGCCGCGGGCGGCCGTGCGGCGTTTGGAGCACGACTGCCAATTCTTCCCCACCCACCTGCGAATTCGACGCGATCACGGCGGACACCGGCCGATGTTTTCCGCGGAGTCCGCCGTGATCGCGTCCGCGTCCCGGGCGATTTCACCACGAAAGCCAGGATTGGGAGCGGCCGTACCGGGCAGTGCGGGGAGGAGGCGGCGGTGGGACGCGGAGCGCGCGGACCGTCCGTGCGCGGTCCGCTCCCCGAGGGGCGGCGGCCGCGGGCACGGGGCCGGGCGCTCCGGACCGGGGTCGGCAGCCCCGGTTTATTCCCGTGCCGGAGTGTAAAGAGCCTGACATCGGGTGAGCCGCCGCCCGACTGATAGCTTGCTGCCTAGGCGATCCCATCGCTGGTGAACACGACGAACCGCGTCATTGGAAAGGTGCGTCAGAGATGTCTGCGCCGTACTCGCTTCCCGAACTGCCCTACGACTACGCGGCCCTGGAGCCGTGGATCTCCGGTCAGATCATGGAGCTGCACCACGACAAGCACCACGCGACCTACGTCGCCGGTGCCAACACGGCTCTGGAGAAGATGGCGGAGGCCCGGGAGACCGGCGACTTCGGCACCATCCCGATGCTGGAGAAGAACCTGGCCTTCAACCTGGGCGGCCACGTCAACCACTCCGTCTTCTGGAAGAACCTGTCCCCCGAGGGCGGTGACAAGCCCGAGGGCGAGCTGGGCGCGGCCATCGACGACCAGTTCGGCTCCTTCGACGCCTTCCGCGCGCACTTCACCGCCGTGGCCACCACCATCCAGGGCTCGGGCTGGGCGATCCTGGCCTGGGACGCGCTGGGTCAGCGCCTGGTCATCGAGCAGCTCTACGACCAGCAGGGCAACACCGCCCTCAGCTCCGTTCCGCTGCTGATGCTGGACATGTGGGAGCACGCCTTCTACCTCCAGTACAAGAACGTGAAGGCCGAGTACGCCAAGGCGTTCTGGAACGTGGTCAACTGGGCCGACGTCCAGGAGCGCTTCACCAACGCCCGCGGGGTCAAGATCGGCTAGTCCCGGTCCCCCGTCCGGTTCGTCGCCGGACACGGCGGAGGGCGGCACCACCCACCGGTGATGCCGCCCTCGCGCGTGTACAAGTCCACCTCGCCCGGGCCCCGTTCGCGCCGAGACCCGCCCCGCCCCGGAGGGTCAGACCACGAGGCGGACCGGATCGGCCTCCACCGGCCCGTGCCGGTCGAGTTCGCGCCAGGCCCGCGCCAGCCGCCAGACCAGCTCCTCCCGGGTGGGGGCGTCGTAGGCGAAGGGCAGCCGGAACCACTCGGCGTGGCGCTCCCCTCCGGAGGCCGACATCACCGAGCCCGGGACCAGCTCCACGTCGTGGCAGAGCGCGACCTGCACGTAGGCGCGGGCCTCCACCCCGGGCAGGCGCACCCACAGCGCCGCCCCTCCGTCGGGGCGCCGCCACTCCCAGGAGGGCAGGGCACCGCGCAGCAGCTCCTCCATGTGGTCGAGGGCCTCGCGCATCAGCTCGGAGCGCTGCCGGGACAGCTCGTCGTAGCGCTCCAGGAGGCGCACGGTCACCGCCTGGTCGAGCAGGGGGCTGGCCAGGTCGGCGAGGACCTTGCGGCGGCTCAGGCGCAGGGCCATCTCGGCGGGCGCGCGAAGCCAGCCCAGCCGGAGCCCGGCCCAGCCGACCTTGGACAGCGACTCCACGGTGATGACCTCGGCCCCGCGCGGGGCGAACGCGGCCAGCGGCGGGGGCTCGTCGGGGGCGCGCAGGCCGGTGTAGGCGTGGTCCTCCAGCACCGGAACGCCGTGACGGGCGGACAGCTCACCCAGCTCGCGGCGGCGCGCCGCGGACATCATCGTGCCGGTGGGGTTGTGGTACGAGGGCATCGTGTAGACGAGGTGGGGCGCGTGCTCGGCCACGGCGCGGCGCACGCCGTTGGCGTCCAGACCCTGTTCGTCCAGGGGCACGGGCAGGAAGCGTGCGCCCCGGTCCCCCATCAGGTCCAGGCAGCCCGCGAAGCTGGGGTCCTCCACCACGACGGGCGAGCCGTTGCGCAGGTAGAGCTGGGCGACCAGGTTGACGGCCTGGTGGGCGCCGGTGGTGACGACGATCTGGTCGGCGGTGGTGGGCAGGCCCCGGGCGGTGTAGTGGTCGGCGACGGCCCGGCGCAGCGCGGGCAGGCCGCTGGGGTGGTAGCTGCCCTCGGCCATGAGCGCGGGCAGGTCCTCGGCCACGACCCGGCGGATGGCCTCCTCCACGCCGGGGAGCGCGGGGGTGGTCAGGCAGGCGGCCGAGATGAGTCCCTCCTCGTGCTGGAAGAGGTTGCGGTACATGGGGTTGCCCGTGCCGTTGGCGGTCCAGCCGTCCGAGCGCACGGGCGCGACCCGGCTGCTGACGCGGGTGCCGCTGCCCTGCCTGCTGTCGAGGATGCCGTCCGCGCGCAGGGCGTCGTAGGCGGAGACCACGGTGGTGCGGCTCACCCGGAGGCTGGCGGCGAGGGCGCGCTCGGAGGGCAGGCGCTCACCGGGGGTGAGGCTGCCCTGGTCGACCAGCTGGCGCAGGGTGTCGGCGAGGCGCCGGTAGAGGGGCCCGCCGCCCCGGGGCCAGGCGCCGAGGAGGTCGGCGAGTTCGGCGGAACTCCGGGAAGAGTCCATTTTCCCCTCCATTGGATCTGTGGTGAGTGGTCCCCGGATTCCATACTGGCATCGCCAGAGGGGATACCACCAGAGCCGGGGTGGACCCCCGCAAGCAGTCCAGTTTCCCGGGAGCGGTCATGCCATTCCTCGCACAGCGCCGACACGACACCGTCCGCCGCACACCCCGCCGCCGTCCGAACCCCGTCGGGGAGGGCGGTTCCGCGCTCCGCGCCGGCTGGCCGGTGCTGGTGGAGGCGCGTGTCCTGCGGGGCGACCGCCGTCACCTCGGCGCGTTCGCCGCCGCCCTGCGCGAACGGGCCCGGCGGGACCCCGGCCACCTGGAGGAGGTCCACTTCCTCGACGAGGGGGAGCGCGTCCGCCTCGTCTCGCTGTGGCGCTCCCCCGGCGACCTGCGGTCCTTCGTGGAGGCGGCGCACCGGGACGTGCTGGCCTTCCGCGCTGCCAGCGGCGCCTTCCCGGAGGTGGAGCGCACGCTGTGGTGGTCGGCGGCGGGGGCCCCGGTGCCGCCGGGGGAGGCCGGGGAGCGCGCGGCGTGGCTGCGCGCGCACGGACCGGGCGCGCGGGCGTTCACCCTGTCCTCGCCGGTTCCCCCTCCGGCCTGATCCCGGCTCCGGCGCCGGCCCTCCAGACCCCGCCGAGGCGGGGCGCCAGGGAACGGCGGGCCACGTCCGCGAACGCGCGCGGGTCCAGCGCCCCGCTGCCCCGCGGCACGGCGCCCGCCAGGGGACCCGCCCCCATGGCGGACAGATCGGTGAGGTTGCAGCGCATGGCCAGGTCCGGACGGTCCGGCCAGGACCCCACCACCACCCCGGCAGGGGACAGGCCGCGGGTGCGCAGCGCCTCGGCGGTCAGTGCGGTGGCGTTCAGGGTGCCCAGGTCGGGTCGGGCCACCACCAGGACCGGCGCGGACAGCAGCACGGCGACGTCGGCCAGGGTCTGCCCCTCGGCGTTGAGCCGCACCAGCAGCCCGCCCGCCCCTTCTACCAGCACCAGGTCGTGTGTGCCCGCCAGGCGCCACACGGCCTCGGCCACCGCCTCGGCCCGCACGGGTTCGGCCCCGCTGCGGGCGGCGGCCGTGGCGGGGGCCAGCGGCTCGGGGTAGCGGACCAGTTCCGCCGTCGTCACGTCCGGGACGAGTGCGGCCACGGTGTCGGCGTCGCCGGGTTCGCCGGGCCCCACCCCGGTCTGGGCGGGTTTGAGCACGGCCACCCGCCGTCCCGCCGCGACCGCCAGCGCGGCCACCGCCGCGGTGACCACCGTCTTGCCGACCTCGGTGCAGGTCCCCGTCACCACCAGGACGCTCATCGGCGCTCCTCCCCCAGGCAGGCCCGCACCGCGGCGGCCATCCCGTCGGCGACGGCGGCCACCTCCTGCGAGGTGCACACGTAGGGCGGCATCGCGTACACGTGCTCGCGGAAGGGCCGCAGCCACACCCCCGCCTCCACCGCCGCCCGCGTGGCCTCGGCCATGCGCACCGGCGCCTCCAGCTCCACCACCCCGATCGCGCCGAGCACCCGCACCTCGCGCACGCCCGGCAGCCCCTCCAACGGAGCCAGGCCCTCGCGCAGACCCGTCCCGATCCTCGCCACGTCGCCCCTCCAGTCTCCGCCGGTCAGCAGGTCCACCGAGGCCAGCGCGGTCGCGCAGGCCAGCGGGTTGCCCATGAACGTGGGTCCGTGGGCGAGCACCGGCACCTCGCCCCCGGCGATGCCGCGGGCCACCCGCGCGGTGCACAGCGTCGCGGCGAGGGTCAGGTAGCCGCCGGTCAGCGCCTTGCCCAGGCACATGACGTCGGGGGCGACCCCGGCGTGGTCGGCGGCGAAGAGCTCGCCGGTGCGGCCGAAGCCGGTGGCGATCTCGTCGAATACGAGCAGCAGCCCGTACTCGTCGGCGATCCGCCGCAGCTCCGGCAGGTAGCCCGGGTGGTGGAAGCGCATGCCGCCCGCGCCCTGCACCACGGGTTCGACGATGATCGCGGCCAGCTCGTCGGCGTGCTCGGCCGCCAGGCGCTCGAAGGCGGCCACGTAGCCGGGGTCGGGTTCGGCGTCGAACCCGGAGGGCGGCGCGGGCGCGTGCACCTGGGCGGGCAGCACGTCGCCCCACAGGGAGTGCATGCCGCCGTCGGGGTCGCACACGCTCATCGCGTGGAAGGTGTCGCCGTGGTAGCCGCCCCGCCAGGTGAGGAATCGGCGCCGCTCGGGCCGACCGGTGGAGCGGTGGTACTGCATGCACATCTTCATGGCGACCTCCACCGCCACGGAGCCGGAGTCGGCGAGGAAGACGTGCTCCAGCGGCCGCGGAGTGATCGCCACCAGGGCCTCGGCCAGGTCCGCGGCGGGCCCGTGGGTGAGCCCGCCGAACATGACGTGGCTGAACGCGTCGGTCTGCCGCCGCACCGCGGCGTCGAGCACCGGGTGGCGGTAGCCGTGCACAGCCGACCACCAGGACGACATCGCGTCCACCACACGGCGCTCGCCCTCCTCCGACCACAGGGTCAGCGTCGCCCCCTCGGCCCCGGTGACCACGTACGGCCGCTCCGCGGCGGGAACGGTGGTGTAGGGGTGCCACAGGTGGGCGGTGTCCGCGGCGCGGATCCGGGCGGAGCGGTCCGCGGGCGCCCGGGCTCCGGGGACCGCGGGGGACGTCGGCGTCATGGGGATCCATTGTTCACCCCGCGCCCGCGCGCGCCCCCGTGCGGTCCCACCAGGAATCCGGGCGGATCTTTGTGGGCTTCGGCGAATGACGCGCGGGTGCGCGGGAGGGCAGAGTCGTAGACGCCTCCCTGGCACGAAGGACCGGACCGCCCCAGCGGGATTGGCCGCCGCTGGGTCGGTCCCCGCCGGGGACGCGCCCTCGCCTCCCGGCCCGACCGAGCCCACGACCCAGGAGGCCGTCCCGCCTATGCCGAGCACCGCCGCCCCCACCCGCCGCCCGTGGCCCCTGCGCGCCACGGCCCGGGCGCTGCCGCCGGGACACCCCTTCGCGTGGTTGGACGGCGCCGCCCGCGCACGCGCCGAGGCCGGGCTGACGCGGCGCGCCACGCCACGGCCCGCGGCCGACGGCCTGCTGGACCTTGCGGGCAACGACTACCTCGGGCTGCTGCGCCACCCGGACGTGGTGGCCGCCGCCGGGGACGCCGCCCGCGTGTGGGGCGCGGGCGCGGGCGGATCGAGGCTGGTCACCGGGGACACCGGCCTGCACCGGGAACTGGAGCGCGAACTCGCCGACTTCCACGGCACGGAGTCCGCGCTGGTGTTCTCCTCCGGGTACGCGGCGAACCTGGCTATGGTCACCGCGCTGGCCGCGCCGGACGGCGGCGCCCCTCCCCTGCTGGTGTGCGACCGGCACAACCACGCCTCCCTCATCGACGCCACCCGGCTGGCCCGGGCCTCTGGGGCGCGCGTGGCCCTCTACGACCACGCCGACGCCGACCGGGCCGCCGAGGCGCTCGCGACCGCCGGGGGACGGGCCCTGCTGCTGAGCGACACCGTGTTCTCCGTGGACGGCGACCTCACCGACGCGGCCGCCCTGGCGCGCGCGGCCCGCGGGCACGGCGCCGCCCTGCTGCTGGACGACGCGCACGGCCTGGGCGTGGTGGGGCCCGGCGGGAGCGGGACGGCGACCGCCGCCGGACTGCGCGGCGCGGACGACGTCGCGGTGTCGGTGACCCTGTCCAAGTCGCTGGGCTCCCAGGGCGGCGCGGTGCTGGGCTCGCACCGGGTGGTCCGCCACCTGACCGAGACCGCGCGCACGTTCGTCTTCGACACCGGCCTGGCTCCGGCCTCGGCGGGCGCGGCCCTGGCCGCGCTGCGCGTGCTGCGCGCCCAGCCCTGGTTGGCCGACGCGGTACGCGACCGCGCGCGGCGGCTGGCGGAGGGGCTGCGCGGGCGCGGGCTGCCCGCGAGCACCCCGGACGCCGCCGTGGTGTCGGTGCTGGCGCCCTCCCCCGAGGCCGCTCTGGCCTGGCGCGACGCCTGTCTGGCCGCGGGCGTGCGCGTGGGCTGCTTCCGCCCGCCCTCGGTCCCCGACGGCCGGTCCCGGCTGCGGCTGACCGCCCGGGCGACGCTGGGCGGGGCCGACCTCGACCGGGTCGTGGACGTCATCGCGGCGAACCGTCCCGGATAGTCTTGCGGAGGTGACGACAGTCCGCCGGGACCCGGGGAGGCGATAGCGGCCGTGTCAGCACGTGGTGAGGGCCCCGAGGCGCCGGAGCCGGTCCCCGCGGACCCCTGCGGCGAGGACGCGAACGGCACCGGCGGTCCGGCGGACACCGCTGGATCCGACGACGGCGCGACCGGCGCGGAACCGGGCGGCACCGGCGGCTCGGACGGCGGCGCCGGTTCCGGTGACGGGGCCGGCGACGGCGGCGGGGACGACTCCGGCGGGGACGGGCGCCCGCGCCGACGGCGTCGGCGGTCCCGGGTGGCGATCGCCGTCTCGGTCACGCTGATCCTGGTCATGGTGGCCGTCCTGGCGCTGCCCGCCACCCGCGAGGGCCTGGTCGCCCTGTGGTGCGAGACCACCGACGGCGTGTGCCCGGCCGAGGAGCTCCCCCCGATCACCGAGGAGGAGCAGACCGACTGGCGGGTCCGGATGGAGCCGGAGGAGGCCGCGCTGTGGGGCAACTACGTGGCCCTGGGCGACTCCTACTCCTCCGGTGACGGCGCGGGCGACTACGCCCCCGACACCGCCGAGGCGGGCGGCTGCTGGCGTTCGGAGAACGCCTACCCCCGGGTGGTCGCCGAGGAGTTCGACTTCACCGGTTCGCTGGCCTTCTACGCGTGCAGCAGCCACAAGGGCTCGGAGATGATCGAGCAGATCGGCACCTCCGAGTCGCAGATCGACCGGGTCACCGAGAACACGTCCCTGGTGACCCTGGGCATCGGCGGCAACGACCTGGGCTTCATCCCCGTCCTGCGCACCTGCATGGTGCGGATGCCGCTCCTGGAGAGCAGCGTCTGCGTCGAGCAGGAGGAGGAGGTCGACAGGCGGATGAGGACCTTCGAGGAGACCCTGACCGAGATCCTCGGGGAGGTCCGCGACCGCGCGCCCGACGCCCGCGTCCTGGTGCTGGGCTACCCGCGGCTGTTCCCGGAGGACCCCCCGGGCATGTACTACACGCTGACCAGGAGCGACCAGCTGTGGCTGAACGGTCTGGCCGAGCGGTTCAACGAACTCATCCGCGACACGGTCTACCGGGTGGACGGCGACGTCTACGGCGGGCGCGAGACCGGCAGCGTGGAGTACGTGAACACCTTCTCCGCCCTGACCGGGCACGAGGTGAGCGCCGACGCGGCCTGGCTGAACGGGATCGTGCTCGGGCAGCTGGGCGAGGGCCTGCGCGTGGACCGGGCGAGCTTCCACCCCACCGCCCAGGGGCAGCTGTCCATCGCCGAGCGGGTGCGGCTGCAGATCGTCGAGGGCCCCGAGCGGGAGGTCTACGTGGCCCGGGAGACCCTGGACAAGGTCGATCCCGAGCAGCTGAGGTCGGAACTGGGCGGTCCGCTGGACCCGGAGTTCGCCACCGAGCCGCCCGGCAACGAGGCCGACGCCCCCTGACCCGGGGGGGGCGTCGGCCCCGCGTCACCGCTACCGGCCCGCCTGGAGCTCCTTGATCACCTCGGCGAAGCGGTCCAGACCCCAGTTGAGGTCCTCCTCGCTGATCACCAGGGGCGGCGACATCCGCACGGTCGAGCCGTGGGTGTCCTTGACCAGGACCCCGTGGTCGGCGAGGCGCTCGCACAGCTCCCGGCCCGAGGCCAGCGACGGGTCGACGTCGATGCCCGCCCACAGCCCGATGCTGCGCGCGGACACCACCCCGTCGCCGACGAACTCCTTGAGGCGGCGCTTGAGCACCTCGCCCAGACGGCGTGTGTTCTCCAGGTAGGGCCCCTCGGTGAGCATCCGCACGACCGTGCTCCCGACCGCCCCGGCCAGCGGGTTGCCGCCGAACGTGCTGCCGTGCTGGCCGGGCTGGATGACGCCGAGCACGTCCTCGTCGGCGACCATCGCCGACACCGGCAGGATGCCGCCGCCCAGCGCCTTGCCGAACAGGTAGGCGTCGGGGACCACCCCGCTGTGCTCGCAGGCCCGGATCGTCCCGGTGCGGCCCAGGCCCGACTGCACCTCGTCGGCGATGAACAGCACCCGCTCGCGGTCGCAGATCTCCCTGACCCGGGGCAGGAAGTCCGCCGGCGGCACGATCACCCCCGCCTCGCCCTGCACGGGCTCGATGAGGACCGCCGCGGTCGTGGAGTCGATGGCGGCCTCGACGGCCTCGGCGTCACCGTAGGGCACGGACCGGAAACCCGGCGTGTAGGGCCCGAAACCCGTCCTGGCCTCCGGATCCGACGAGAAGGAGACGATGGTGGTGGTGCGGCCGTGGAAGTTGGCGCCCGCCACGACGATGGTCGCCTCGTTCTCGGGCACGCCCTTGACCTCGTAGGCCCACTTGCGGGCCACCTTGATGCCGGTCTCCACCGCCTCGGCGCCGGTGTTCATCGGCAGGACCTTCTCCTTGCCGACCATGTCGGCGAGGGCGCTGACCCACGGGCCGAACTGGTCGTTGTAGAAGGCCCGGCTCGTGAGGGTCACCCGGTCGATCTGCCGGTGCGCCGCCGCGAGCAGGTCGGGGTTGTGGTGGCCGAAGTTCATGGCGGAGTACCCGGCCAGGCAGTCCAGGTACCTTCTGCCCTCGACGTCGGTCACCCAGGCGCCACGGCCCTCGGCGATCACGACGGGAAGGGGTGAGTAGTTGTGCGCCGACCGCGCGCGTGCGAGCGCGATGTGGTCCGCGCCGGAGAGTGCCTCTCCACCGGGGTTCCCGGCGGAGTCCCGCTGTCCCAGGTTCTGGGTGTTGCCCATCTAGCCGCTCCGATCACCATTGACCGATGTCAGACAGTTGATACCCACCGTCGGGCCGGATCGCGCCCCTTCGGCGGGGGGTCCCCAAGAGTTGAGCAGATGATCCGGTGAGCCCACAAGGGGTGGGGGAGATCACAGCTGGGGGGCGATGCCCGAAAACCCGTCCGCGAAACGCCGCGCACACCCTCTGAGCGGGGTCGTCACATCCATGGTGACCTGCGATAACGCCCCTGGTGACGCGCTCCACAGCCCCGACGGCGGTCGAGCCCTCCCCCGAGGGGTACGGTCGCACCAACAGCCACTCAGCCGCCGCGAGCCCCGAGCCGTGGACGGCCCCGTCGACCGTGCCCGGGAGGTCAGGCGTGCCCACCTCCGCGTCCCCGGACGCCCCCTTCTCCCTCTCCCGCCTGTTCGCGGCGGTCGCCGAGGCCGTGCCCGACCGGACCGCCCTGGTCGCCGGTCCCCGGCGGCTCACCTACCGCGCCCTGCACGAGCGCTCGCTGCGGCTGGCCCACCACCTGGTCGGCGCGGGCGTGCGCCCCGGCGAGCACGTCGCCGTCCTGGCGTTCAACCGCGCCGAGTGGGTGGAGTCCTTCCTGGGAATCCTGCGCGCGGGAGCGGTCCCGGTCAACGTCAACTACCGCTACGTCGCGGGAGAGCTGCGCCACGTCCTGGCCGACTCGCACGCGGTCGCGCTGATCGCGGAGGACTCGCTGGCCGGGGCGGTGGCCACGGTCCGCTCCGACCTGCCCCGGCTGCGCCACGTCCTGCTCGTCGCGGACGGCTCCGCGCGCGGGACGCGGGGCCGCGACTACGAGGAGGCGCTGGCCTCGGCGCCCGACGACGCGCCCCTGCCCCCGACCAGCGGCGAGGACCACTACCTGCTCTACACCGGCGGCACGACGGGCTACCCCAAGGGCGTGCTGTGGCGGCAGGCGGACATCTTCCGCGCGGCCCTGGAGCGCCGCGCTCCGGGCACGCCCAGCGCCCGGACCCCGCAGGAGGTGGCCGAGCGCGCCGCGCGCTGCTTCGAGCAGCGCATGCTGGTCCTCGGCCCGCTCATGCACGCGGCCGGGCAGTGGAACGCGCTGAGCATGCTGCTGTGCGGCAAGCGGGTGGTGCTGTCCACCGACCGCAGCTTCCGCCCGGACCGGGTGCTGGAGACGGCGCACCGGGAGGGCGTGCACGTGCTCCAGCTGGTGGGCGACGCCATGGCCCGCCCGCTGGCCCGCCACCTGCTCACCGAACCGGGGCTGTGCCCTGATCTGGCCTCGATCCGCTCCGGCGGCACCCCGCTCACCCCGGCGGTGCGCGCGCTGTGGCACGCCTGGCGCGAGGACGTGACCCTCTCCGACGCCTACGGTGGCTCGGAGACGGGTGTGTGCGGGTCGGCGACCGGCGCAGAACCGGCCGGTCCGGCGGAGGCCCCGTCCGGGCCCGGCCCCTCGGGCAGCCGCAGCTTCACCATGGGCGGCAGCATCGCGGTGCTGGACGCGTCCCTGCGCCCGCTGCCCCCGGGTTCGCGGGAGGTGGGGCGGATCGCGCGCACCGGACGGATCCCGCTGGGCTACTACAACGACCCCCTGGCGACCGCGCGCACCTTCCCCACCGACGCCGAGGGGCGCCGATGGGCGCTGTCGGGCGACTTCGGGACCTGGGACGCCGACGGTTCGATCGCGCTGCTGGGACGCGGCAGCGCGGTGATCAACACCGCCGGGGAGAAGGTCTACCCCGAGGAGGTGGAGGCCGCGCTCAAGGCTCACCCCTCGGTGGAGGACGCCATCGTGGTGCCCTCGCCCGACGAGTACCTCGGGCAGCGGGTGACCGCGCTGGTCTCGCTGGCCGCGAACGCCCGTCTGGAGGAGGCCGAACTGCGCGCGTACTGCCGTGTGCGGCTGGCGGGGTTCAAGGTGCCGCGTACCGTGCACTTCGTGGACCGGGTGCGGCGTACGGCGGTCGGCAAGCAGGACTACCGGTGGGCGACGTCGGTCACCGGGACCGGTGCGCCCGCTCCGGCCGTCCCGACCGTTTCCTGAGCCCGTTCCGGATCCCAGGACCCCCGCCGGGTTCCGCGACGGGCCCGGGGCCGGACTCCGGAACGGGAGCCTGACCGTGCCGGAGACGGCGCTCGCGGCCGGGCAGCCGGCCTCCTCGGCGGTCTGCTGCGGAACTCCGCACCCGGGCGGTACCGGACCCTTCATTTCGGGCACAGGGTCAATATGGACTTACCCAGCCGAAACAGGGGTTTCGCAGGCCGTCGGCCGCTCTGGACCCCCTCCGCCACCGCTAGACTGGCGTCGCCTGGTCCAAGGCCCCACGGTTTCCCCTCCCCCGCTCCGACCGGTTCGCACACTCCCGGCCGGGGCCGACCGGCCCACCCCGCCTCCGGTCGAGGCCGTGGACCGCGAGGACCACCTTTGACCCACCCCTCCACCCGTGCACACGGTGCGCGTGCGGTGACACCACTAGGACGGAGGACGGCGCGCTTCCCCGGGCCCCGCCCGAAGCGCTCCCAAGAACCCAGATGCCCAACTCAGTAGGCAGCTACATCTTCAACGCGGTGCGCGGCGGCGCCGTGGGCGCCTCGGAGGCCCTTCCCGGTATCAGCGGCGGCACGGTCGCCCTCATCGTCGGTCTCTACGACAAGCTCATCGGCGGCGCCGGCCACATGGTCAGCGGTGTCAGGCGCTACGTCACCGACGTCCCGCGCGGACGCGGGAGGGAGCGCGCCCAGGAGCAGTTCCGCCAGGTGGACTGGAGCGTGCTGGTCCCCGCGCTCGTCGGCATGGTGGCCTTCCTCGGCATGGCGGCCGTGGTCCTCGCCCCGCTGGTCGAGTCGCACACCCAGTACGCGTACGCGCTGTTCTTCGGCCTGGTCCTGGCCTGCCTGTGGATTCCCTACACCGGTGCGGGCCACAGGTGGCGGGCCTGGCACTACCTCGTCGCCCTGGTCTTCGCCGCGGGCGCGTTCTTCCTCACCGGCCTGCCCGGCGCCAACCTGCCCACCCACCCGGTCGTCGTCTTCCTCGCCGCGGCGGTGGCCGTCTGCGCCCTGGTGCTGCCAGGGCTGTCCGGATCCTTCATCCTGCTCACGCTGGGTCTGTACGAACCCACGATCAGCGCGGTCGGGGACATGGACGTCGCCTACCTCTCGGTGTTCGCGCTCGGCATGCTCACGGGCCTGTCGCTGTTCGTGAAGCTGCTCCAGCACCTGCTGGAGAACTTCCACCACATGACCCTGGTGGTCCTCACCGGCCTCATGGCCGGTTCGCTGCGCGCCCTGTGGCCCTGGCAGGACGAGGACCGCACGTTCCTGGCCCCCACCGACGTCCCGGTGACAGTCGGCCTGATGGCGGTCGGCTTCGCGATCGTGGCGGCGGCCATCGTCTGGGAGCGCCGCAAGCGCCTCCACATGGAGGAAGCCGAACTCCACCGGACCCCCACCCACGTCTGAGAACGGGAACGACAACCGCATGACAACGAATCTGCTGATGACCGCGGCCTCGACGACGGACGTCGACGTCGCCCACGAGTACGAGGGGTTCATCGGGTGGGTCCTGAGCCTGATGACGACCCTGGGCGAACCCGGTGTCGGCGTGGCGCTGTTCATCGAGACCTTCTTCCCGCCGATGCCCAGTGAGGCGGTCCTGCCCGGCGCCGGGTTCCTCGCCTACGCCGGGCACATGAACGTGTGGCTCGCCATCCTGTGGGCGACGATCGGCTGCCTGGTCGGCGCGTGGGGCTTCTACGCGATCGGCGCGCTCCTGGGCCGCGAGCGCACGGCCTGGCTGGTCGAGAAGACCCCGCTGCTGGAGATCGAGGACTTCTACAAGGCCGAGCGCTTCTTCACCCGCTTCGGCGGCGTCGCCGTCCTGCTGGGCCGGTGCGTGCCCCTGGTCCGCAGCTTCATCTCGGTGCCCGCCGGGATCGAGCGGATGCCCCTGTTCAAGTTCTCGCTGTACACGGTCATCGGCTCGGCGGTGTGGAACACGATCTGGATCGGCCTCGGCTACGTCTTCGGCCCGGCCATCGAGCCCATCCTCGCCCAGTGGAGCGGCGTGATCAGCAACATCGTGGTCGTGATCATCGGCCTGCTGGTGCTGTGGTTCATCCTGGCCCGCGTCTACAAGCGCACCAGGGCCCGCCGGACCGAGGGCACCTCCGCCTGAGGCGCCTTTCCCTCGGGGTTCCGTCCCCCGTGAAAACCCTCCAGGGGTCCGCCCGCGTACCCGGGCGGACCCCTTCGCGCTTGTGTGGGTATCCTGCCCGGAACGCACCACAGACACATAATGACCGGGGCCGCCGAGGCGGCTCCGGAGGCGCGGGGTGCCGGGACACGTTCCCGGCTGAGAGCACACCCGTCGAACCTGCCCTAGTTAGCACTAGCGAAGGAACGCCATGAGCGCGTACAACATCGTGTCCATCGCCGGCAGCGACCCCAGCGGGGGCGCGGGCGTCCAGGCCGACCTCAAGGCCTTCTCCGCGCACGGGACCTTCGGGATGACGGTGATCGCCGCGCTGACCGCCCAGTCCACGCTCGGCGTCACCGGGGTCCACCCGATCCCCGCGCGCTTCGTCGCCCACCAGATGGACACCCTCTTCGCCGACGCCGTCGTGCACGCGGTCAAGGTGGGCATGCTGGGCACCTCGGAGGTCACCGAGGCCGTGGCCGAGGCGATCGACCGCCACGCGCTGCCGAACGTGGTGGTGGACCCGGTGATGGTCGCCAAGAGCGGGGACCGGCTGCTGGAGGCCTCGGCCGTCGACGCGCTGCGCACCAAGCTCCTGCCCCGCGCGGACCTGGTCACCCCGAACCTGCCCGAGGCCGCGGACCTGCTGGAGGAGCCCGAGGCGACCGACCTGGCGTCCATGCGCGCCCAGGCCTGGCGGCTGCTGGAGCTGGGCCCGCGCCGGGTCCTGCTCAAGGGCGGCCACCTGCCCGGCGGGGAGAGCGTCGACGTCCTGGTCGCCCGGGACGCCGACCCGGTCGAGTTCCGCGCCCCGAGGGTGGTCACCCGCAACACGCACGGCACCGGGTGCACGCTGTCCTCCTCGATCGCGGCCCTGCTGCCGCAGCGGCCGGACGTGGCCGCCGCTGTGGGCGACGCCAAGGACTACCTGACCGAGGCCATCCGGCGCGCCGACGAGATCGACGCGGGCGGCGGGCAGGGCCCGGTGCACCACTTCCACGCCTGGTGGTAGCAGCGGCGTCCGGATGAGGGAACGCCGAGGGGGGACCGGCTCCGCGCCGGTCCCCCCTCCTCGTTCCGCCCTCTGCTGGAGGCGCGGCCCCTACCGGGTCAGACCTTGGTCACGTCCTCCATGACCTTGTCCGGGTCCCTCCAGTCGGGGTGGGCGAAGAACTTGCGCGTCTCAGCCACGATGACCGGGGACAGCAGCAGGAGGCCGATGAGGTTGGGCAGGGCCATCAGGCCGTTGGCGATGTCGCTGAACAGCCAGACCGAGTCCAGGCTGGCGACCGAGCCCACGTAGATGACGGCGATGAACACCAGGCGGTAGGGCAGGACCAGGCGGCGGCCGCCCAGGAACACCATGCAGCGCTCGCCGTAGTAGGCCCATCCGAGCAGGGTGGTGAGGGCGAACACGGCCACCGCGACGGCCACGATGACGGCGCCGGCCGGGGCGAGCGCGGGGCTGATCGCCCCCAGGCCCTCGGAGACCGCGTTGCTGGTCATCAGCGAGCCGTCCGCCTGGCCGTCGGTCCAGACGCCGGTGGTGATGATGACCAGGCAGGTCATGGTGACCACGATGATGGTGTCGATGAAGGTCTGGGTCATCGAGACCATGGCCTGGCGGACCGGCTGGTTGGTCTTGGCCGAGGCGGCGGCGATACCGCCTGTGCCCAGGCCCGACTCGTTGGAGAAGATGCCGCGGGCGAAGCCCTGCTGGATGGCGAGCATGATGCCCGCGCCGGCGAAGCCGCCCGTGGCCGCGGTGCCGGTGAAGGCGTCGGTCACCACGAGCTGGAGCGCGGGGAGGATCGCGGCCCAGTTGACGGCCAGGATGACCAGGCAGATGCCCACGTAGCCGACGATCATGATCGGCACGAGGCCGGAGGCGACGCGGCCGATGCTCTTGATGCCGCCGAGGATGACGGCGCCCGCCAGGACCACGAGCGCCAGGCCCACCATCCACGGCTCCAGCGGCGTGATGCTGGTGATCTGCTGCGAGACGGCGTTGGCCTGGGTGCCGTTGCCGATGCCGAAGGCGGCGATGGCGCCGAAGACCGCGAAGGCCACGCCCAGGGTGGTTCCCAGGCCGCCGGGGATCCCGTACTTGAGGTAGTACATCGGGCCGCCGCTCTGTTCGCCCTTGGCGTCGGTGCGGCGGAACTTCACGCCAAGGAGGGCCTCGCTGTACTTGGTGGCCATACCGAGGAAGCCGACGACCCACATCCAGAACAGCGCGCCGGGGCCGCCGACGCCGATGGCGAGCGCGGCGCCGGCGATGTTGCCGACGCCGACGGTGGCGGCCAGGGCCGTGCTCAGCGCCTGGTAGTGGGAGATGTCGCCCTCGACGGAGTCGTCCTCCTTGCGCCGGACGATGGCGAGCCACAGCGCGTGCGGCAGGCGGAAGAGCTGGAGCAACCGGAGACGGACGGTGAGGAACAGGCCGACACCGAACAGCAGCGGAATGAGGACGAAGGGCCCCCAGATGATGCTGCTGGCGAGGCTCGCCATTTCGAGCAGTTGGTCCACAGGGGATCTCCCTATCGGTGAGTGTGTGGGGACGAAGGCCGCCGGTACCGAAGTACGGGGGATCCGACGCCCTCGCGATCGCTTCGGCACTGGTGGAGGCCCGCGATATCGGCAAAGAATCGCATCGACGCGTAACGAACACATCACATGTGTTCCACATGCCTGTTTCTTCGGGAACTTCCGGTTCCATTTCCGCGTACCGCGCGGGTGGGGCGGTGTCCTCCGGAGGCTTCCGCGCTCGTCGGGGGCTCGGTCCCGGGGCTCCGCCCGGACGGCGGCACACCAGATGGAGCCGGTGCGGCCCACGCGGAACACGGCACGGCACGGCACGCGGTCCGGTCGTACGGACGGCGGGCCGGTGCAGCCGCTGTGGGCCTGGTACGACCACGACGGGCTCCGGGTCACCATGTCCCGAACGGACCCGACCGGCACGGACGGAGCGGCCCCGACCGGTGTGGACCGCGGGGGTCCTAGGCGCGGTCCTCCTCGTCGGCCTGGGCCAGGGCGAGCCTGCTGAGGGCCGCCGCGGCCTCGTCGGGGTCCGCGCCCTGACCCACCGCCACGCCCAGGAGGTAGGTGGTGAGGGGCGCGGCGGGCCGGGCCACGGAGTGGGCGGCGTCCCGGGCGAGGTCGAGCACCCGGTCGACGTCCTCCTTGCGGAGCGGTTCGGTGCCGGTCAGGCCCAGTTCGCTTCGGACTGCTTCGGCCCATTCCACGAGGGTCACCGCATGACTCCTTAGAGCAATATATTGGCTACATTCAGCAATCATATCCACCGGGGGGTCACCCGGTGGACACACGGGCGCACGGGCACGGTCACCGACCGCTCGGACTGCCCACGCCTGGTCTTCGGGCGCGGTTCCCCCGCACCCAAACCGAGGTTCATCCCACGAGCCTAGCGTCGGAGACAGCCGTCCCCGGCGTAGGCAGCCGTCCCCCGGCGTTGGGAGCCACCCGCATGTCCCCGACCGACCGTACGTCTCCGGCCACGCGCATGTCCCCGGCCGCTCACCCGTCCCCGGCCACACGTGTACCCTCCGTGCCCTCGGCCGCTCCCCGAACGGCGGCCGACCACGCGTCCGCCCGCGTTCCCGCTGCCGGGCACCGGGCTCCGGCCGCCCACACGCCCCCGCTCGACCGCGTGCTCCCGGCCGACGCCCGGGGGCCGCTGAGGGTGGCGATCGTGACGGAGTCCTTCCTCCCCCAGGTCAACGGGGTGACCAACTCCGTGTGCCGGGTCGCCGACCTGCTGGCCGCGCGCGGCCACGAGGCCCTGGTACTGGCCCCCGGGCCCGGTCCCTCCTCCTACGCGGGTTTCCCGGTGGTCCGACTCCCCTCCGTGCCCCTGCCGTTCTACCGCGACTTCTCCGTGGGGCTGCCCGCGCGGCGCGTGATGACCGCGGCGATCCGCGCCTTCGCCCCCGACGTGCTGCACCTGGCCTCGCCCGCCCTGCTCGGGGCGGCGGCCGTGGAGACCGCACGGCGGTGGGCGCTGCCGACCGTGGCGGTCTTCCAGACCGACCTCCCCGGCTTCGCCGGGCGCTACCGCCTGCCCGGCGGGGACGCCCTGTGGTCGCTGCTGCGGCGCACGCACGCCGCGGTGGACCGCACGCTGGCGCCGTCCTCGGCCACCATGGAGGCGCTGTCCGCGCGGGGGTTCCCCCGCCTGGACCTGTGGCGCCGCGGGGTCGACGCCCAGCGCTTCTCCCCCGCGCACCGCGACGAGGAACTGCGGCGCGGGCTCGCTCCCCACGGGGAGACGATCGTGGGCTACGTGGGGCGGCTGGCCAGGGACAAGCGGGTGGAGATGCTCGAACACGTGTCCCGCCTGCGCGGGATCAGGCTGGTCGTGGTGGGGGACGGCCCCGAGCGTGCGCGCCTGCGCAGGCGCCTGCCCGACGCGGTGTTCACCGGGCAGCGCACCGGCGGTGACCTGTCGCGCCTGTACGCGTCCATGGACGTGTTCGTGCACACCGGGGCGGACGAGACGTTCTGCCAGGCCGTCCAGGAGGCGCTGGCCTCGGGGGTGCCGGTGGTGGCCCCCGCCTCGGGCGGGCCGCTGGACCTGGTGGTGCCCGAACACAACGGACTGCTGTACGCCCCGGACTCGGTGCGCGAACTGCGGGTGGCGGTGGGGCGGCTGGCCCACAACCGCCAGGTGCGGGAGCGGATGGCGCGGGGCGCACGGCCCTCGGTGGAGCACCGTACGTGGGAGGCGGTCGGTGAGCAGCTGCTCGACCACTACCGGGCGGTGATCGCCTCCAGCGCGGAACTGGCCGCACGCGAGGCGGGGGCGGAAGGCGCACCGTCGGGTCCGAGGTGAGCGCCGGGGCGGCGCCCACGCGGCGGACCGTACCGGACCCTCGGCGCCGGGGCGCGGACGTGCCGCCGGAGTGGGGGCGGTGTGCCGCGGAGGGACCGCGACCTCCCGCCGCACGGAGCCGGACAGGGATCCGGCCTCCCCCGGAAGGAGCGGCCGGGGGAGGCCGGATGACGGTGCGTCCGCCCCGCCCCCTTACAACGGGGCGGACGCGGGGAGCGGTCAGCTGACCGCCTGTGGTTCGGCGGACCGGGGCAGGACGGCCCCGGTGTCGGCGCCCGTGGGGAGCAGCGTGCCCAGGACCTCGTCGAGGCGGTCCAGGTGTGCGCGGATCCAGGGCAGCGCCAGCGGGTCCGTGGCGGCGAGGGCGGCGTAGCGGCGTTCCTCGGTGTCGCCGTAGAGCAGGCTGGTGGCGACCCGCATGCGCAGGGCCTCCGCGCTCTCCCCGAACTCCGCGGCGGGCAGCACGCCCATCCCGAAGCGGTCCAGCAGCAGCCCGGTCAGGTCCGGGCCGGTGGCCACACCGTGGAGGGCGGCCAGCCGCTCCCGGACCGGCTCGAAGTCGGGGTAGAGGTAGAAGGCCGCCCGGGGCGCGGCCACGGTCGCGCCCGCGCGGGCGAAGGCCCCGGTGACCGCCCCTGCGACGATGCCGTGCAGACGGCGGCTGCGGTCGACGTGGTCGAGGAGTTCGGCGGGTTCGGTGAAGGCGTGCGCCGCTGCCTCCTGGACGGGGGCGGCCGGGCTCGACCAGATCTCGCTGGCCACCCCGAGCAGCCCGCCGCGCAGGCGGTGGCCGATCTCGGAGTCGGGCAGGCGTACGACGCCGATGCGCCAGCCGCCCAGGGCCAGGTTCTTGCTCAGCCCGGTGGAGACGACGGTGCGCTCGGGCGCGTACTCGGCGGGGCTGTGCACCTCGGCGGGCTCCTCGCCGGGGGCCGCGGGGTGGAGGAGGTCGCGGTAGATCTCGTCGGAGATGACGATCAGGTCGAGTTCGCGGGCCACCTCGCACAGGCGCCGGACGGTGTCGGCGCCGGCCACGGTGCCGGTCGGGTTGTCGGGAACGGTGACGATGACGGCGTTGACAGCGCGCCCCTGCTCACGGGCGGCGGTGACGGCGGCGTGCAGCAGGTCCGGCTGGGGTACGCCCCCCTCACCGGTGGCGGTGGGGACCATGACGGGCCGCTGCCCCACCAGGCGGCTCTGCGCGGCGTAGCTGACCCAGCTGGGCGCGGCGATCGCGGTGTCGCCGCCGATCTCCAGCAGGAGGCTGTACAGGAGCGGCTTGCTGCCGGGCCCGGCGATGACCAGTCCGGGGTCGGTGGGCAGCCCGCGGCGCTCCCAGTACCCGGCGGCGGCCTCGCGCAGGGCCGCGGACCCGGCGACGGGCCCGTAGGCGTTGGCGCCGTTCCCCGCGGTGAGCCGGTCGCGCATGACCGGGTGGACCGGGAGTCCGGCCTCGCCGAAGCCCAGGGGGAGCACGCGGACTCCCTGGCGGCGCTTCTCGGCGAGCGCTTCGTTGACGGCGAGGGTCGCGGACACAGTGACGGTCATCGAGGACTCATCTCCGGTTTGTCGTGAATGCGGGTGATGCGTGGACTGCCGCTCCACCTGGGAAGACGGCCCGTCACCCCATAGACTGCCCAGGTTCGGGCATCAGTACAAGCGCGTCTTTTCGATGCTGAGCGTAAGCTTCTCTTATGCTCGATCTGCGTCGTCTGCACGTCCTCCGCGAGTTCAGCGTCCGGGGGACCATCGCCGCCACCGCCGCCGCCCTCGGTTACACGCCCTCGGCCGTGTCCCAGCAACTGGCCACCCTGGAGCGGGAGACGGGCGTCGCGCTGCTGGACCGCTCCGCGCGGGGCGCCGAGCTCACGGACGCCGGACGGCTGCTGGTGACCCAGGCCGAGGACATCCTGGCGCTGGTGGAGGCGACCGAGTCGGTGCTCGCCGAGCAGTCCGACCTGGCGCTGGGCGTGGTCACCGTCACGGCGTTCCCGACCGCCGCCGTGGCGTTCGCGCCCCTGTTGGTACCGCCGCTGCGCCGGCACGAGGGGATGCAGCTGCTGCTGCGCCAGACCCTGCTGGCGACGGGGACCCAGCAGGTGCGCTCACGGGAGGTGGACATCGCCCTGGTCGACGACTGGTCCGGACAGCACCCCGGGCGCGGGCCGGAGGGCGGCCTGCGGCACATCAACCTGATGCGCGACCCGATGGTGCTGGCGGTGCCCCGGGGGCACGCGCTGGCCGATCCCTCGACCCCGGTGGTGCTGGAGGGACTGCTGAACGAGTCGTGGATCGTGACGCCCGAGAGCGAGCGTTCGCGCTACGGAACGGACCGGCTCCTGTCCGAGGTGGGCGGGCTGCCCTCCGCGGCCTGGGAGTTCGAGGGGCTGGGAACGGTGCTGAGCCTGGTCTCGCGCGGGATCGGGATCGCCGCGGTCCCGGCCCTGGCGATGGTGGGGGCCCCGGCGGGGCTCGTCTACCGGAGGCTGCCCGCGTCCGCGCCCGAGCGGCACGTGTACGCGGTGGTGCGGTCGGTGGCGGCGAGGCGGCCGGCGGTGCAGGTGACGCTGGCGGCGTTGAGGGACGCCGCGCAGCAGGTGAACAGGGAGATCGCCGGGATCATGGTGGCCTGACCACCGGCTCCGGGCCGCCACGCACCGTCGCGACCGGGTCCTGTGTCAGCACGCGCTCCACGGGTGCCCGGCCGCTGGCACCGGTCCGCTGCGCGCCGACCCCGCCGGGCCCCGTCGGCCCGTGCTCCACGGGCACGCGGCCGGACCCGCCGAGGGCCGGTCCCCTTCGGCGGGGCACCACGGTCCGTTCCGGCCCCGGGGCGAACCCTCCGGGAGGGGCCTCCTGGAACGACGCGTGGCCCGAACCCCCCGGGGTCGGACCACGTTCGTCGTCGTTCACTCTTTCTCCCTGCCGCGTGTCCGGTCGATCCGGCGGCGCAGTCTGCGGCAGACGTGGAGTGCCCGGTCACGGTCGTCTCGGGCGTTCCACCATCGGGCGTAGGCTTCCAGTCTCCTTTTGCGCAGTGCCTCCAGCTCGGCCTCCATCCGGTTCACCCGGTGCTCCAGGTCGATGCGCTCGCGTTCGAACACCGACATGTCGCGCTCGTGGAACCCCGCCTCCCGCTCGGCGCTGACGAGCCGATCGGTGAGGCCCTCGGTGGGGTTGCCCCGGCCGGTCTGTGCACTGATCCCTTCGAACCACACAACATCTTGTGTATCCCGCACGGGGACAACATCACCGGTCGCTACGCAAAGAATACGGAAAGTGGCAGAAGAATCGAAACATCAACCAAACGGCTCTTTCGGACACCTCAGGCGGCGACCAGCCCCTCCACCCGCGCGGGAGCCGTGCCCCGCAGACGGGTGTAGACCTCCTCGAACCGCTCCAGGGACCGGTGGTGGTCGTGCCGCCGCGCGAGCTCACGGCTGGCCGCGCCGAGCGCGCGCCGACCGGGGCCGAGCACGAGGAGCAGCCGGTCCGCCAGGCGCACGGGGTCGCCCGGCGGGAAGAGGAACCCGTTGCGCCCCTCCTCCACCAGGTGCGGCAGCGCCATCGCGTCCGCGGCCACCACCGGCAGACCGGTGGACATCGCCTCCAGGGTGGCGATGCTCTGCAACTCGGCCACACCCGCGATGGCGAAGGCGTCCCCCGCCGCGTAGACCAGGGGCAGGTCCTCGTCCGGGACGAACCCCAGGAAGAACACCCGGTCCGCCACCCCCAGCTCCGCGGCCAGCGCGCGCAGCTCCTCCTTGCGCTGACCGGTCCCGGCCAGGGCCAGCTGGGCGTCGCGTTCGGGCACGATCCGCGCGAGCGCCCGGATGGTGTCGTCGATCCTCTTCTCCGCGTCCAGCCTGCCCACGAACACGATCGTGTCCCGGTCGGGCAGACCGAACCGGCGCCGGGCCGCGGCGGGGTCCTCGTGGGGGCGGAACCGCTCCAGGTCGATCCCGCACGAGATGGCCTCGACCTCACGCGTGAACCCCTTCTCCCGCAGGAGCCGGGCCGCCCGCGGGGTCGGCGTGGTCACGTGGTCTGCCTCCCCCGCCACCCGGACCATGTCCCTCCAGGCCAGGAGGCCCGCGAGTTCCTGCATCGGCGCGGGGATCCGGGCGTGCGCGTACAGGTTGTCCGGCATGAAGTGGTTGGTGAGCACGACGGGGACGCCTGCGGCACGGCCCCTGCGCATCGCCGAGCGGCTGAGCGGGAAGTGGCTCTGCGCGTGCACGACGTCGGGGTCCAGGCGCTCGATGACCCTGGCGATGTGCCCGCCCATCCCCAGCGGGACGGCGGCGCGCATGAAGGGGATGGGGGCCGAGCGCAGGCGGTGCTCGGTCACCGCGCCGTTGACCGTGACGTGGGGTTCGCCCCGCTCGGAGGGGCACACCACGTGGACCCGGTGCCCCCGTCCGGCCAGTCCCTCGGCAAGGCGGTGGGTGAAGTATCCGGCCCCGTTGACGTCGGGGGGATAGGTGTCGCTGGCGATCAGGACGCGCAGCGGGCGTTCGGCCATGGTGGTCTCTCCTCAGCGTTCGGTGTCGGCGGCGACGACCTCGGGGTTGCGGTGGCGCGCCTGGGCGAGGGCGATGGTCCCGGCGACGGCGAGGCAGGCGAAGACCAGCGCGCCGATCTGGGCGGGAAGGGTCCGCGGCGCGCCCTCGCCCAGGAGGAGGGCGCCGATGGCCACGCCGACCACGGGGTCGGTGATCAGGAGGGTCGCGTAGGCGGCGGTGAAGTGCCCGGTGCGGTAGGCGTTCTGCATCAGGAGGGCGCCGAAGACCGCCGCGACCACCGCGAGCGGGGTCAGCCAGCTGATCAGGCTGGTCCAGTCCCCGACGGCGTTGGCGGCCAGGACGCGGGCCAGGCCGGACGTGGTGCCCATGGCCGCCCCGCCCGCCAGGGCGAGCAGGAGGGCCCGGGCCCCGTTGTTCATCCGGTGCGCCGTGAAGTGGACGACGGCTCCCGCGCCGAGGACGACCCCGGTGAGCGCCAGTGCCGTGCCGGTGCTCATGACGGGGCTGTCGGCGGTGTGCGGGAACAGGGAGATCACCCCGGTGAGGCCCACCATGACGGCGATTCCGGCGATGATCTGGGAGGGACTGACCCGGCGGCGGTTGAACAGGGCCGACAGCACGATGGCGAACAGCAGGCCGGTCACGCCGATCGGCTGGATGATGGTCAGCGGCGCGCCGCTGAGGGCCAGCAGGTGCAGTCCCGCGCCGAGGACGGCGGCCGCGCTGCCGATCATCCAGCGGGGCTGACGCAGCAGGTGCAGCAGGAACCCCGCCTTCGCCACCCGGCCGCCGGGGGCGCGGACGGCGTCGCGCTCCTGGAGGGCGGAACCCAGTGCCAGGGTGAACGCCCCGGCCACGGCGATGAGGATCGGCACCAGCATCAGCGCCACCGCCCCACGGGTGTCCCCCGTCTCCTGAACATCGCCGAACCCCCTGTGTCCCGCCGTCTCGGCAACGGTACGGACGGGCCCCGCGTCACGGCGATAACGCCAGCCCCCCATCCGTCGTGGTGGTAACCCCACCACGTCCGCACCTACCCGGTACCGGTTTCGGTACCACGTCGTCTCGGGGTACGGGCGACCGTTTGTCCGTGGGGGGTGTGCCCGGGAGGAGCCACGTGACACTATGGCCGGTATTGGTCTAGACCGGATAGGAGCGGTTCGCCGTGCCCGACACTTCCCCCTCCCTCGTCCCCCGTCCCCACACCTCGGCTCCGGGAGACGCCGGGGGCCTCACGCTGACCGCCTCGACCAGGGTGTCCGCCGACCCCGACGCCCGGGGCACGCTCGCGTGGCTCCAGCGTGAACTCGGGGCGGCCACCGGCCTCCCCCTGGCCACCGGCGACGAGGCCAGCGCCCAGATCCGGCTGAGCGTGGACCCCGAGGCGGGTCTGGGCCGCGAGGGCTACCGGCTGATCGTGGACGCCGAGGGAGCCATCATCGTGGGCAACGACCCCGCCGGGGTGTTCTACGGTGCGCAGACCCTGCGCCAGCTGCTGCCCGCCGACGTCTACCGGGACGCCCCGCTGGGCGGTGCCGAGTGGGCCCTGCCCGCCGTGAGCGTCACCGACGCGCCCCGTTTTCGCTGGCGGGGCGTGATGCTGGACGTGGCCCGTCACTTCGTGCCCAAGCGCGAGGTGCTGCGGTTCATCGACCTGCTGGCCATGCACAAGCTCAACGTCCTGCACCTGCACCTGACCGACGACCAGGGGTGGCGCGTGGAGATCCGCCGCTACCCGAAGCTGACCGAGGTGGGCTCCTGGCGGACCCGGAGCCAGGTGGGCGCCGCGAAGCCGCCGGTGTTCGACGAGCGCCCGCACGGCGGCTTCTTCACGCAGGACGACATCCGCGAGATCGTCGCCTACGCCGACGCCCGGCACGTGGCCGTCGTCCCCGAGATCGACGTGCCCGGCCACTCGCAGGCCGCCATCCACGCCTACCCCGAGCTGGGCGAGTGCGGACGGATCCCGGTCGGCGACCAGTGGGGGATCTTCGAGGAGGTGCTCGCGGTCACCGACAACGTCCTGGAGTTCTACCGCAACGTCCTGGACGAGCTGATCGAACTGTTCCCGAGCACGTACGTGCACGTGGGCGGCGACGAGTGCCCCAAGACCCAGTGGCGGGCGAGCGCGTCCGCGCAGCGGCGGATCAAGGAGGAGGGGCTGGCCGACGAGGACGAGCTGCAGAGCTGGTTCATCCGCCAGCTGGACGAGCACCTGACCTCGCGCGGCCGCCGCCTGGTCGGCTGGGACGAGATCCTGGAGGGAGGGCTCGCGCCGGGGGCGACCGTGATGTCGTGGCGCGGCGAGGAGGGGGGTGTCGCGGCCGCGCGGGCCGGTCACGACGTGGTCATGAGCCCCACCCGCACCTCCTACCTGGACTACCGGCAGTCGGAGTCCGGGGACGAGCCCGTCCCGGTGGGCACGCTGCTGCGGACCGAGGACGTGTACCTGGCCGAGCCGGTCCCCCCGGGGCTGACCGAGCAGGAGGCCCGGCACGTGCTGGGCGCGCAGGTGAACGTGTGGACCGAGCACATCGACTCGCCGCGCAGGCTGGACTACATGGTCTTTCCCAGGCTGTCGGCCTTCGCCGAGCAGGTGTGGTCGTCCGGTGAGCGCGACTACGCCGAGTTCGAGCCCCGGCTGAGGCGGCACCTGGAGCGGCTCGACGCGGCCGGGGTGGAGTACCGGCCGCTGGAGGGGCCGCGCCCGTGGCACACCCGCCCGGGGGTGGTGGGCTGGGGGTGACCCCGCGACCCCGGGAGCCGGAGGCGCTCCCGGGGCGCCGGAGCCCGGAAAGCACGGCCGGGGAGGCCCGGGCCCCTGCGGCGCCGGTCCTGCGGGCGCCTCCCCCGGGGATCAGAAGTAGGTGGCCGCCATCTCCACGACGGTGTCGGCGTCGTCCACCACCGGCAGGACCCGCCAGCGGTCGAAGGCCGTGCACGGGTGCGAGATCCCGAAGGAGACCAGGTCGCCGGGGCTGACCCGCAGTCCCGGCGCGATCCTCAGGTAGGCGTGGTGGTCGTTGAGGTCGGTCACCTCCATGCCCCCGGCCTCCACGGTCGCGCCGTCCGCGCGGCGCAGGCGGCGCGGCACGGGGAACCCCTGGTCGTGGTTGGCGTCGCGTCGCCCCATGCCGACGATCGCCAACCCCTCCTCCGGGACGGAGGTCACCTGGGCCCACAGCTCCAGGGCCCCGGCCAGCGCGTCGGGGCCCTCCGGCAGGCGTCGGTAGGGCGTGGTGCGCCGGTACAGGCCGTCGTCGTGGACCACGTAGGCACCGCTGCGCAGGATCGGCAGGACGTCCCCGCGTCCGCCGAGCTCCTCGGCGACCAGGTCGAACCACGCGCTGCCGCCCACCGACAGCACCGGCCTCTCCAGGCCGTGCCGGGCGGCCAGCGCCGCGGCGTCGCCGACCAGGTCGCGCAGGAAACCGCGCACGCCGTCGGCGTCGCCGAGCGACCCCTCGTAGCCCGCCACCCCGGCCGGTTCCAGGCCCGGCGCCCCGGCGACGGCCTCGGCCACCGCGAGCAGTTCCTCCCGGGTGCGGCAGCCGGTGCGCCCGCCGGGGACCCCCCGCTCGACCAGCACCCGCAGGGGCCGCCCGGCGGGGCCTCCGCCGGGCCGGTCGGCGGCCGCCTCCGCGGCGACCGCCACCCCCTCGGCGGAGTCGGCGTAGAAGAGGAACTCGAAGTCGGGGTCCTCGTCCAGCTCACCGGCCGCCCAGCGCAGCACCCGGCCGTCGAGCAGCTCGTTGGCGAGCAGGATCCGGCGCACGCCGAACCGCCGGAAGTCCAGGACCTGGTTGGCGCTGGCGGCGGAGACCCCCCAGGCGCCCGCGTCCAGCTGGCGCTGGATGAGGGCCGGAGCCATGGAGGTCTTGCCGTGCGGGGCGAACAGCAGCCGGTGGCGCTCGGCGAAGTCGGCGAGCGCGGCGATGTTGCGGTCCAGCGCGGAGGCGCGCAGGACCATCAGCGGCCAGGTGAAGGGGCCGGTGAACAGGTGGTCGCGGCGGGCCGCGAACTCCTCCAGGGGAATCGGGGCGTCCGTCCACCACAGGCCCTTGGTGCGCCAGTCGACGTGTTCCCGGGGGATGGTCAGCCGATCGCTCACGTGGTGTCCGCCTCCTGGTCCGAACGCCCCGCTTCCGGGGAGACCGCGGCGCGGTCTCCCCGGAAGCGGGGTCCTCGTGTGGGTCGGACCGATCATCCCACCTGACACCGCCCGGGGCCAGGGAGCGCTCCGGGCTCGGTCCGGGGATCGCGCCCCCTGCGGGGCGGACGCGGTTCCCGGGCCGACGCGGGTCAGCGGGGCAGGGGCAGCGTGGGGATCCTGACCACCGGCTGGGACCGTTTGGTCCGGGCGGCGATGGCCTCCTGGCCGACGTCGGGGTAGTCGGTGATGAAGCCGTCGACCTTCCAGCCCAGGACGGTGTCCATCCGGGAGCGCTCGTTGATGGTGTAGGGCATGATCTCCATCCCCGCCTCGTGGACCCGCTCCACGTAGGCGGCGTCGATGGTGGTGTGGTTGGGGTTGATCATCTGTGCCCAGTCGTGCTCGTCGATGCTGCTCTCGGGGACCCGCCCGAGCAGGGCGTGCGGCACGGACGGGAGCAGGTCCTTGGAGCGCCGCACCGACTCCCAGTCGAAGCTCTGCAGGACGAGGCGTCGGGGCTCACCGTCCGGGTTGGGTTCCAGCCAGGTTCCGCGCCCGGTCAGCTCGTCGGCGATCTCCTGCTCGATGCCGGGGTAGAGTCCGGGCTCCTTGAGCTCCAGGAAGAGGTTGAGGTCCAGCTGCTCCATGCGGTCGAGCCCCTCCGCGAAGGTGGGGACGGGCTCGCCGTCGAAGGAGGAGTCGAACCACGCGCCCGCGTCGAGTCTGCGGACCTCCTCCATGGTGAAGTCGCCGACCTCGTAGGAGCCGCGGTCGGGGAAGACCTCCTCGACGTCGGTGGTGCGTTCGAGGGTGGTGTCGTGCATGAGCACGAGGACGTCGTCCTTCGTGCGCTGGACGTCCACCTCCACGGTCTCGGCTCCGAGCCGGTCGGCCGCGTCGAGGGCGGCCAGGGTGTTCTCGGGCGCGTGACCGGAGGCTCCGCGGTGGGAGACGGCGATCAGCGGGCGTTCGGATGTCGTCGTGTACTCGATGACTGCGGATCTGGTGACGTCCGACCACCGGGGGTCGGCGTCCTGTGTCGCGGACGATGCGCTCGCGCCGGTGACGACGAAGAACGACACGGCTGCGACGACGATGCCGATGCGCTGCACCGGACCTCCCAAGTGCGCGTGAACTTGTCGGCTGCTTCCTCAGGCTGGGTGCGGATGGTGACCTCGTGGTTACCGTCTGCGGAGCAGTCGGTGATCCGCCGCCCATCATCTGGTGATGTGTCCGACAGTTCGACGACATTCTCACTTAATGCATCCATTTGGTTACTTCATGTACGGTTTTTGACCCCCGCGCCCGTGAGCGATTACCCAGAGGCTGCGAACATCACTATGAGTAGTCGATGGGAAGGAACACTGATGCGCAAGCACCACAAGAGGTGGGTCGCGCTGCTCGGCGCCGCCGCGATCGCGTCGTCGGGACTGGTCGGTCTCCCGGGGGCGGTGGCGGCCGACGAGAAGGACATGCGGACGCTGGCCTGGCCGGAGATCAGCCAGAGCGTCTCCTCGTACAGCCTGGACGGCTACGAGATCGGTTACCTGCCCGCCGAGCTGGAGCGGAACGGGATCCACGCCTCGACCACGACCGACCGGCTGGGCAACAGACAGTCGCAGCTGTCCTGGATGCGCGGACCCGACCAGCTGCTCGGCAGGGTCTCGATCCTGCGCTCGGACAGCATGGAGCAGCTCGACGACCTGCGCGAACGCCGGTACGGTCACCTTCCCGAGAGGACGCTGGAGCGCCTGGACTCGGGCGAGGCGCTGCGCAGTGAGGCCTACCTGTCTCCGGAGACCGGCGACCTGTTCTGGCTCGACGAGCCGGGCGTGGCCGTGGCCCTGTACCTCCAGCCGGACAAGTGGGGCAGCGGTGAACTGGTCAGGATGGCGGAGTCGCTGACCAGGAAGGAGGAGGCGCCCGCGGAGGGGACCGAGGAGCCCGCCCCTGAGGGGTCCGGATCGCAGGAACCGGAGGCCGAGGAGCCCGCGCAGGACGAGCCGAACGCGCAGGAGCCCGCGCAGGAGGGGTCCGGCGGCGAGGCGGGCGGCGCCGCGTCGGACGGAAGCTCCGGCGGCGAGGCCGGTGCCGAGGCGGGCGGCGCCGCGTCGGACGGAAGCTCCGGCGGCGAGGCCGGTGCCGAGGCGGCGCAGGACGGGCCCGCCGAGGAGGAAAGCCCGCAGGAGCCCGCGGAGCCGGCGTCCGGGACGACCGGGGAGAAGGAGTCGCAGGAGCCCGCCGGTGCGGACGGAAGCACGTCCTCCGCCGACGGGACTCCGGTGGACACCGCCCCCGTCGGACGGCCCGAGACTCCGGAGACCCCCGAAGCCACCCAAACCTCCGAGACCTCACAGACCCCCGAGAGCCCGTCCGCGCAGGGCGGAGAGGCAGCGCAGGAGCAGCCCGCCACCGGGGACGGCGCGCAGGGGGCGCCGGCGGAGACCGGAGGGACCGCGGACTCCGAGCAGCCCGGGGTGGCCCGCGTCCGGATGGCCAAGGAATGTGTCGTCAGCCGGTTCGTGAGCTTCGAGACCGGCGAGACCCGCCTGGGCGAGATGACCCCGGCCAGCACGCAGTTCGTGGAGCGGGCCGTGGCCGCGGAGCGGCTCGGCGACGGGGACCTCGACCGCCTGCTGGCCACCGTCTGGTACTACGGCGACGAGGGCGTCAAGACCGTCGCCGTCGAGCACTGCGCCGAGGACGTCCAGATGTCGCGCACCGAACTGGAGGGGCTCATCTCCGACCTCGGCGAGATGATCGCCGTGCTCGTGGAGGAGGCCGAGAAGCACGACGCCACGCACGAGGAGAACGTGGCGCGCACGCTGGAGGAGGTGAACGCCACCCTGCCCGTGGAGGTGGACGCCACCGAGGTCCTGGACCCGATCGGCGCCCAGGAGTGGGCCGAGCTGGCGCAGTCCCTGCCGTGGAGCTTCCCGACCGGGACCTCCTGAGCACCGCGCCCGCCCGCCGGCCGCCAGGCGGCGGTCGGCGGGCAGCACGATGCGGGCCGGCCCTGAGGGCCCCCTACATCCAGTCAACCCGGGGCCGGGCGCACGCACCAGCCCCGGGTTCTCCCTGTGGACGACGCCGCAGCGCCCGCCCCGGCCGGGCGCCCGTCCCTCCCCCCGGAGAACCGGCGACGGCCCCACGGATCACTCGCGCACAGCCGCCCTGAGGGCGGACACCCCTCCCACCGGCGTCCCGCTCGGCCGCCCCTGCCAGGGCACCGGGCACCGCTCCCACGAACCAGACATCAGCCCATTCGTATGGACAACCCATGATGTAACGTCACCTCAAGTCCGCGTCCGGGTGACCGTGGTCGCCCTCCCGGCCTCCGCGTCCCCCACCGGGGGCAGGCCTGGACCGGTCCGCGGTGGCGACCCCGCCACCACCGCCCCCTGAGGAGGACCCGCTCAGATGCCCCCCGGTTTCACCACCCGCCCCCAGCTCCGCGGCGACTTCGGCATGGTCGCCTCCACCCACTGGCTGGCCAGCGCCACCGGCATGTCCCTGCTCGAACGCGGCGGCAACGCCTTCGACGCCGCCGTCGGCGCGGGGTTCACCCTCCAGGTGGTCGAGCCCCACCTCAACGGCCCCGGCGGGGAGGTCCCCGTCATCTTCCAGGCCGCCGGAAGTTCCCCCCGCGTCCTGTGCGGCCAGGGCGTCTCCCCCGCCGCGGCGACCGTCGACGCCTTCGCGGGCATGGACCGCATCCCCGGCAGCGGCGTGCTCGCCGCCACCGTCCCCGGCTCCTTCGACGCCTGGATGCTGCTGCTGCGCGACCACGGCACCATGACCGTCCGCGACGTCCTCGACCACGCGATCGGGCTGGCCGAGCGCGGCTACCCCGTCCTGGACCGCATCGCCGCCGCCGTCGAGGCCCTCACCCCCGTCTTCTCCCGCCACTGGGCCGGTTCGGCGGCCGTCTACCTCCCGCACGGCGCCGCGCCCCGCCCCGGCTCCCGGCTGCGCAACCCGGCCCTGGCCGCCGCCTACCGGCGGATCGTCGCCGAGGCCGAGGCTTCGGGAGGCGACCGCGAGGCGCAGATCGAGGCGGCCCGGCGGTCCTGGTCGCAGGGCTTCGTCGCGGAGGCGGTCGGGGACTTCCTGTCCTCGCCCGTCCCCAGCGGCACGGGCGAGCCCCAGCGGGCCCTGCTCACCGCGCAGGACATGGCCGACTGGAGCGCCTCCTACGAGGAGCCCGCCAGCGCGGCCTACGGCACCCACACCGTGCACAAGACCGGCCCGTGGGGGCAGGGGCCCGTCATGCTCCAGCAGCTGCGCCTGGCCGAGGTCCTGGGCACCGGACGCGACGTGCTCGACGGGGTCAGCGCCGACTTCGTGCACGGGGTGACCGAGGCGGCCAAGCTCGCCTTCGCCGACCGCGAGGCCTGGTACGGCGACCCCGACTTCACGGACGTGCCCCTCAAGGAGCTGCTGGGCGCCGACTACACCGCGCGCCGCGCGGCACTGGTCGACGGTGCGCACGCCAGCATGGAGCAGCGCCCCGGCACCGTCGGCGGCCGCACACCCTTCGAACCGCCGCTGTACGTGCCGGGCCGCACCCCCGGCGACCGCACCACGGGCGAGCCCACGGTACGCCAGGACGCCGTCGCCAACCCCGCCGACCTGCGCGGGGACACCTGCCACGTGGACGTCGTGGACGCGTGGGGCAACATGGTCTCGGCCACCCCCAGCGGCGGCTGGCTCAGCAGTTCGCCGGTCATCCCCGCCCTCGGGTTCCCGCTGGGAACCCGGGCGCAGATGTTCTGGCTCGACCCGGCCTCCCCCAACGCCCTGGCGCCCCGCAAGCGCCCCCGCACCACCCTGTCCCCCACCCTGGTGACCAGGGAGGACGGCCAGGCGGTGCTGGCGATCGGCACCCCGGGCGGCGACCAGCAGGACCAGTGGACGTTCACCGCCCTGCTGCGGATCCTCAACGGGGTGGAGAACCTCCAGGAGGCCCTGGACACCCCGATGTTCCACACCACCGCCTTCCCCAGCTCCTTCCACCCCCGCGAGACGGTTCCGGGCGGCCTGGTCGTGGAACCGGGCGCGGGGGCACGGACCGTCGAGGAACTCCGTCGGCGCGGCCACCGGGTGCAGGTCGCCCAGGAGTGGACGCTGGGGCGCCTGGCCGCCGTGGCCCGCGACCCGGAGACCGGCGAGCTGCGCGCCGCCGCCGACGCGCGGGCCTCGCAGGGGTACGCGGTCGGCCGCTGAACCGGCTCTGAACTGCACGGGACCGGAGGAAGACGAAACGGCACGCAACGCGGTGCGGCGTTGCCCGGGATGCCCGACGCAGGGGGGTTGACAGCGCTTACCTGCATTGATCTGGGCTCTTGCCAAATCGCCCGGTCACTGCTTATGTAGACCTTGTGCGACGGCACTCCGGGAAAGCTCCCGACCGCGTTCCGTCAGAACTCAATACCACCGCATCAGGGTTCGTGCGCTGTCTCCCCCTCCCTCAGTGACGGCCCTGTTCCCCCTCCTGACCGAGGCCTGCCCTCCCCTCCCGGCTGGGTTTTTCGGACAAGGAGAACGAGCGGGCCTTGGCACCACCGGCGCGGTGGTGCCAAGGCCCGCTCCGTGTGTGCGCTCGGGCCGCGCGGCGTCAGGTGTTGACGCGCACGGCTCCGGCGTAGTTGGCGGTGCGTACCGGGGTGACGCGCACGTCCAGTCCGGTGCGCGGCGCCTCCAGCATCATGCCCTCGCCCAGGTAGATGGCCACGTGCGAGATGTAGTCGGGCGCGGTGGGGTCCGTGCGCCAGAACAGCAGGTCGCCGCGCTGGAGGTCGTCGAACTCCACGCGCTGTCCGGCGTTCCACTGGTCGTGGGTGACCCGCGGGATGGACACGCCCGCCTGGGCGAAGGCCCACTGGAGCAGGCCCGAGCAGTCGAAACCGCCCTCCGGGGTCTCGCCGCCCCAGACGTAGGGGACGCCCAGCTGGCTCTCGGCGTGGTCGATGACCTGCTCGATGACCGAGGGGGCCACGGCCTCGCCCTCGACGAGCGGTTCGGGCGAGTCGGCGACGAGCTGGAGGGAGACGTCCTCGCCGAGGGCCTCGGCCAGGGCCTCGTGCAGCTCGGCCAGGTCGGCCTCGGGCGCCGAGACCACCAGGGCGTTGCCCCTGGGCATGCCCAGCTCGGCGGCGCGCTCGCGGGAGACCAGCGCGTCGATCCCGGCGATGCCGGAGGTGGCGTGCGTCCACACCTCCAGGGGGACCTCTCCGCGCCCGCCCGCGACGGTGACCTCGCGGCCGACCTCCAGTCCGCGCTCGGTGCCGACGTCCTTGGACAGGGCGACGTGGCCCTCGGCGACGCCCTGCCAGATCTCGTCGGACCCGGCCGAGGGCTCGGGGGCGTGGTTGCGGAAGCTGGAGGGGTTGACGCCGAGCACCGAGGTGGGTTCGCCATCGATCTCGACACGGGCGGCGTCCACGGCCAGGACGCTCTCGACGCCCTCGATCCCGCGGACCGCCTCGACGGCCTCGCGCGGCAGGGCGCGGGGGGCGACCGCGAAGTACTCGGTGCTGCGGGCCTCGCGGAAGGGGGCGACGTAGGCGTCGCGCCGCAGCTGGGAGTCGGAGACCTCGGGGGACTGCTCGGACGTCTCCTGCCGGGGGCCGGTGGCGCCGGAGGCCTCGGAGGAGAGCTGTTCGCTGATGGGGGGACGGTCCTCGACCACCGGCTCCGCCCAGGCCGGGGTGGTCCCGAAGGCGGTGAAGGCGACGGCGAAGGCGGCCGTGGTTCCCGCACACGTTCTCAAGCGGCTCCGCACGGGGGGATCTCACCTTTCTGCGAGTGAGCCGACCGGGGGTGGGGGACCCCTGCGGCGTACGGCCTGTTGCCGGTTTTGCACTTTCCGGATCCAAGAATGGGCGTACCGGGACGAGTTTTCAAGAAGCCCACGCCGTCCGATACCGGACCGCCACCCGGTGCTCACCCGATGTTCCTCGTCACCACGGGGGTCAGCGGGAAGCGCACCGGGGTGTCCCCGAAGAGGGTGGCGCGGGTCGTGGCCTCGGCCTCGGCCACCGCGCGCACCGCCTCCCCGGCCAGGTCGGCGGGCACGTGCAGCACGACCTCGTCGTGGACGAAGAAGACGATCCCCGCCCCCTCGGGCATGTCCGGCAGGCGCTGGCGCAGCGAGGCGAGCAGGACCAGGGCCCACTCGGCGGCGGTGGCCTGGACGACGAAGTTGCGGGTGAACCGGCCCTGGGCCCGGCGGCGGCGCTCCCCGCCGGGCCCGGAGACGGCGGCGTCCCACCCTTCGGGGACGGGCGAGGTGCGCCCCAGCCAGGAGCGGACGATGCCGCCGCCCTCTCCGGTGCGCGCGGCGGAGTCCACGTACTCCAGGGCCCGCGGGTAGAGGCGGCGCATGGTGGCCAGCAGGGGCGCGGCGTCGCCGGAGGTCTGGCCGTACATGGCCGAGAGCATGCCGATCTTGGCGCGGTCGCGGTCTCCGCCCACGTGCACGGCCAGGCGCGCGTACAGGTCCTCCTCCGCGGCCGCGGCGGCCAGGGCGTCGTCGCCGGAGACGGCGGCGAGCACGCGGGGTTCGAGTTGTCCGGCGTCGGCGCGGACGAGGACCCAGCCGGGGTCGGCGCGGACCGCCCCGCGCAGCGACCGGGGGATCTGGAGTGCGCCGCCGCCCCGGGTGGCCCATCGGCCCGACACCACGCCGCCGACCACGTAGTCGGGGTGGAAGCGTCCGAGTGTGGTTCCGTCCGGGCCGGGGCGCCTGCGCACCCAGGCGTCCAGCCACGCCCAGCCGTTGGCGGAGTGCAGGCGGGAGAGCTCCTTGTAGCGCAGCAGGAGCGGGACGACGGGGTGGTCGATCCTCTCCAGGACCCAGGAGCGGGTGGAGTCGACGGGATGGCCGATCCACGCCATGGCCCGCAGGACCTGCGCCGGGGAGTCGGGGTTGACCTCGCGGCCCACGGCCTCGCCGATGCGGGCGGCGAGGTCGGCGAGGACGGGCGGGCGCTGCCCGGAGGGGGGCCGCTGTCCGAGGAGGCCGGTGAGGATCTCGTCGTGGACGTCGGGCCGCCAGGGCAGGCCGTCGTGGCTCATCTCCGCGGCGGCCAGCCCCCCGGCCGACTCCACGGCGGCGAGCAGGCGCATGCGGCCGGGCGCGGGGTCGGGGAGCTGTGCGAGGCGCCGCAGCTGGTCGGCGTGCACCTCGACCAGGGCGGCGAGGCGGTCGGTGCCCGGGGGCAGGGTGGAGCGGTCGGCTTCGAAGAGCGCGGGCTGGGCGTGGGCGGTGCCGCCCTCTCCGAGGGGGCGCACGGGGTCGTCGGGGACGGGCAGCCGGTGCAGACGGGCCCAGGCGGCGCCCAACGAGGAGGCCTCGCCGTGGCGGGCGTGATAACCCAGGAGCAGGGCCTCGGTGAGCGCGGCGTCGTGGCAGCGCGAGACCCGTACCCCGGCGCGGACCAGGTCGGGGTAGACGTCCTCACCGGCCGACCACACCCAGCGGGGCGGCTGGGGGCGGGCGTGCTCGGCCTCGCGCACGGCGGCGGCGAGGTCGCCGACGCGGCGGATCGGGCCGGGGGCCTCGTCCAGTTCCTGGAGCCAGCCGCCGCCCTCGCCGTCGGCGACCACCGCGATCCGCATCCTCCCCAGTGTGCCGCCTGCCCGCGACAGTTTCGCGGACGCGCCGCGCGGGAGACCCCGTCCGGTTCCGTCAGGGCGGGGGCGGGCGCCCGGGTCCTGCTCTCCGGGACTCGCGGTGCGGGCCCGGGCGGGTGGCGCCCCCGGGCCGGGGGCGCCGACGCGGTGTCAGCGGTCGCGGGCGGATCCGGTGCGGACCACGTTGGCCAGCGGCTCACCGGCGGCCCAGCGGGCGAGCTGGGCGTCCACGAAGGCGCGGGCACGCGGGTAGAACGCGGCCGAACCCCCCGCGACGTGCGGGGTGAGGAACACGCCGGGCGCGCTCCACAGCGGGTGATCCGCGGGCGGGGGCTCGGGGTCGGTGACGTCGAGTGCGGCCCGTACCCGGCCCTCCTGCTCCAGCAGGGCGCCGGTGTCCAGGACGGGGCCGCGGCCCACGTTGACCACGAGGGCGTCGTCGCGCAGCAGGGCGAACTCGCGGGCGCCGAACAGGCCGCGGGTGGCCTCGGTGAGCGGGGTGACCAGGACGACGATGTCGGCCCCGGGCAGCAGGGCGTGCAGTTCGTCCACGCCGTGCACGCCCTCGTCGGGACGGGCGCGGCTGGCCACGCGCACGACCTCGGCCTCGAAGGGCAGCAGGCGGCTCTCGACGGCCTGGCCGATGCTGCCGTAGCCGACGATCACCACGCGCGAGTCGGCCAGGGAGCGCAGCTGGGCGGAGCCCCAGTGGTGCTCCCTCTGCGCGAGCGCCCACCGGGGCAGGTCACGCTGGGCGGCCAGGATGAGCGCGAGGGCGTGCTCGGCGGTGCTGGCGTCGTGGAGGCCGCGCCCGTTGCACAGGGTCACGTGGTCCGGCAGCAGCGGGAGCACCTGCTCGTACCCGGCGGACAGGAGCTGGACGACCTCCAGCGACGGCATCCGCGCGATCATGTCGAGCCGCGCGTCGACGCCCTGGGTGGAGGGGGTGTAGGGCACCTGGTAGAAGGTGACCTCGTCCAGTCCGCTGTCGGGCGCCGCTCCTCCCGCGTAGAGGTCCACGGTCAGGGAGTCCGGGGCGTTGTCCCTGTTCTGCTCCCACTGCACCAGCGTTCGGCCGCCCATGTCGCGCCGCCCTTCCCCTCGGTCCGTCTCAGGCGCCACCCTAGCGGGACGGCCGCGGAGGCCGCCGGTGCGGGTCCTGACCTGCGGCGAACGGAAGACGGGTCGGCCCGGGAACGGGTCGGTCCGCCCGGGGGCACGACCGGCTCAGCCGGTGGCGCGGGTGAGCTCGTAGCAGGCGATGGCGGCCGCGGCGGTGACGTTGAGGGAGTCGACGTCGCGGTCGGCCATGGGGATGTGCACCCGGGCGGTGGCCCGCTCCAGCCAGCGGGAGGAGAGCCCGTCTCCCTCGGTGCCGAGCAGGAGTCCGACCCGGTCGCCCGGCGCGAGGGCGGCCATGGCGTCGCGCAGGGGCAGGGAGCCCTCCCCCGGTGTGAGCGCCATGAGGTGGAACCCGGCCGCGCGCAGGGTGTCCAGACCGCCGTACCAGTCGTCCAGGCGGGTGTGGGGCAGGGTGAAGACCGCGCCCATGGACACCTTGACCGCGCGCCGGTACAGGGGGTCGGCGCAGCGGGGCGCGAGCACGATCGCGTCCACGCCCAGACCGGCGGCGCTGCGGAAGATGGCGCCCACGTTGGTGTGGTCCACCAGGTCCTCCAGGACCACGATGGTGCGCGCCCCGGACAGGACGTCGTCGAGTGGGGGCAGGGCGCGGCGGTGGAAGGCGGCCAGCGCGCCGCGGTGCAGGTCGAAGCCGACGAGCTTCTCGGCGGTGTCCTCCCCGACCACGTACAGCGGCGCGGAGGAGGCGGCGACCACGTCGTCGAGCGCCTCGGCCCGGCGTTCGGTGAGCAGGAAGCTGCGGGGTTCGAAACCGGCCGCGGCGGCCCGGCGGATGACCTTGTCGCCCTCGGCCATGAACAGCCCGTGCTCGGCCTCCAGGTGGCGGCGCAGGTTCACGTCGCGCAGGCGGGTGTAGTCGGCCAGGCGCGGGTCCGCGGGGTCACTGACCTTGATGACGTCCATGGGGGTCGATTATCGCCGGTCCGCGAGGGTTGCGGTCCAAGGCTGTCCGCAGGGTCCGCCGGGGTCCCGGCCCGAGGCCGTCCTCACGGTTGACGGGAGATCCGATCCGAGGCCGTCCACAGGGGCCGCGGAGGCCTGGTAGCGCGGTCGGCGGCACGGGACACTGGAGAACGGGGGGACCACCCCCTGCTGTCGGCTGCGCGTGGCGCCCCCGTCATCGAGCCTACGTTCGCGCCAACGCGCCCGAAAGCCCCGATCGCGGCCTGTGGACAAGCGCCCCGCGACACGGGCCCGGCCGCGCCGCGGGTCCGACCGTGGACACGGATCCAGCCGCGCCGCGGGCCCCGGCATGCCACGTATCGGGCCACATCGCGGGTCCGACCACGCGGCGGGTCTCACCGCACCCGAGGCCCGGCCGCGCGTCCGTCAGCTGATCTGTTCGGTGAGGGCGCGCAGGCGCTGCCAGCGCGCCTCCTCGCAGGAGCCCTTGCGGGTGAGCGTGGTCTCGACCTCGTGGCCCTCCCAGACGCCCACGATGGTGGCCTCCTGGGGTCCGTACACCTTGTCGGTGCACACGGTTCCCTCGCGGACCTCGGTGAACAGCAGCGCGCCGCCCGTGTTGACGGCCTCCGACGGCTGGGCCCCGTCCTCCGCGCCCTCGGCGTCTTCCGCGGCCCCAACCCCGTCCTCACCGCCGCCCTCGGCGTCGACCGACTCCTCCTGGACGGTGGCCGGCTCGCCGGTGTCGGCGTGGAACTCCTCCGCGACCCGGGCCAGTTCGGCGCAGGCGGCGGGGTCCTCCTCCAGGTTCCCGGTGCACATCAGCGTCTGCACCCAGGCGCGTCCGCGGTCGCTCACCTGGACCTGGAGCCGGCCGCTCGGCCCCTCCGCCACGACCTCCTCGGGCTCGTCCGCGTCGGGGGCCAGGTCCGGGGTCATCGCGGTGGTGGCCTGCACGTCCCGCTGGTCCGGCGGCAGCATCGACGGACCGACGATCGCCCCGTAGGCGACCGCGCCGAGGCAGCACGCTCCGGCGAGCATGGCGGTGCCGAGAGTGCCTCGGCTCCGGTGTTCACGATGCGATGGGGACATGCCAAAAACCCTCGGGGGTCGGTGTCACGGGACGTCCACTGGGGAGTGTGGGCTGGGTGTGGACGCGGGGCCTAAGCCTAGCGGGGAGCGCCGAGTGGCCCTTGACGGGCACGGTAACAAAGCGATCACCCTGGTCGGGTCGGTAGGGGCTTCCTCTCGTGCGTTACCAACGAGTAAGGTCCTGGAAAAGTGTCGTTCGCGCCTCATGGTGTGGTTGTTCGTCCTCCCTACCGTGTGACGCCGTCGGGTGCGCGGGGGTTCGCACCTCTCTTCCGCGGGGCCGTCGCCGTGGCACCGCGGGGCCCCGCTCCACCCCTGCCCCCGCGTGCCCGCGTTGACCCCGCATTGACCCCCCGGAGTGCCCGTGCCCAGTGGACGTCACCGACAGGCCTCACCGACCGCCGCGAACACCCGCAGGGTGGTCGCGTCGCCGTTGGGGATCACCGCGATCGCCGTCGCCCTGATCGCGGTGGCCGCGGTCGCGGTCCCGGTCGGACTCGACATGCTCGGCTGCGGCGACACCCGCTACCTGCGCGTGTCGGCGACCCAGAGCATCGCGCCCGTGCTCCGCGAGGCCGCGGGCGAGTTCAACGACGAGCGCCCCAGCTACGACGGGGAGTGCGTGTACGCGCAGGTGGACGAGATCGCGCCGCACCGCATCATGACCGCCCTGTCCGGCGGCCAGGCGGGCGACTCCACCATCGCCCCGCACGTGTGGGTGCCCGAGTCCTCGGCCTGGGTCGAACTGACCCGCGTATCCGGGAGCGGCACGCACCGCATCGACACCGAACCGCCCTCGCTGGCCAGCTCACCGGTCGTCCTGGCCGCGCCGCGGGGCGGCGGGGGCCTGCCCGAGCCCGACGAGGCCGGGTGGCCCCTGGTCCTGCCCGACGAACGCGAACGCCCCCTGGTGATGGTGGACCCCAACCGGGGCGCGGACGGTATGGCCGTCATGCACGCGGTCCGCCGACACCTGGGCACCGGTGACGGAGCCGACACCGCCATGACCGACTTCGTGCGCGACGTGCAGCTCGACAGCGCGTTCGGCGAGATCGACCTCGCCACCTTCTACAGCTCCGGCCGTACCGGCGGCGAAGGCGGCGGAGGGCGCGTCGACCCGCTGATCGCCGTCCCCGAACAGGCCGTGGTGTCCTACAACGCCGACCGCGCCGAGTCCGCGCCGCCGCTGGAGGCCCACTACCCCACCGAGGGCACCGTCAGCCTCGACTACCCCTACGTCACCACCACCGACACGGCCTCGCTGCGGTCCGCGGCCGCCGACCTGCACGAGGTGCTGCGCCGGGACTCCTACCGCGCCCGGCTCCGGGAGCTCGGCTTCCGCGACCCCGACGGCACCCTGTCCGGTACGGCCGGTGCGGACCCCGACGGGTTCGGTGTGACCGCGGATGAGCCGCCCACCCACGACGACCTGACCGGGGACGCCCTGCTGGCCTCGGTCACCGACTGGAACCGGCTGTCGATGCCCAGCCGCACCCTGGTGCTCGCCGACACCTCCGCGAACATGGCGGAGGACCTCGACGGGGGCCCGTCCCGGATGGAGGTCGCCCAGCAGGCGGCGCTCATGGGCCTGTCGCTGTTCCCCGACGAGACCGACATGGGTCTGTGGCTGATGTCGGACGAGAACGCGAGCGGCCGCGTCGAGGCCGCGGACATGCACCCCCTGGGCGGGGCGGAGCAGGGCGACACCGCCACCCGTCGCCGGGAACTCATCGGGGTGGCCGAGGAGATCGCGGTCCGCGGCGGCGGTTCGCGCCTGTACGACAACATCCTGGCCGCCTACGACCGGGTGCAGGACGACTACGACGAGGACAAGATCAACAGCGTCATCCTGCTCACCGCCGGCCAGGACGAGGGGTCCAGCGACATCGCGCACGCGGACCTGGTGGCGGCGCTCCAGGACCGCTTCGACCCCGAGCGGCCGGTCAGCATGTTCATCATCGCCTTCGGGTCGCGTGAGCAGCAGGTCGCGGAGGAGGAGCTGCGGCGGATCGCGGCCGCCACCAGCGGTTCGCTGTCCGTCACCGACGACCCCGACGAGATCGGCGACATCTTCCTCAGCTCCATCTCACGGCGTCTTTGCGTGCCCGACTGCGACAGCTGACGACCGGAGCCGCTTTTCCGGCCGACGCGGTCTCGATTGGGTATCGGAATCGAATTTCGTTCCGTCTCGCACGGAGAGGAGAACACGAGGGGAACGGACGGAATCCCTGAGATGACCGGCACTGTGCCCGGGTTCACACCGGCGGGCTCCCGACAGCGCCGACGTGAGAGCGGCACGGTCGGCATTCACCCGGTCTGGACTGTTGAGTACCGTTTCCCACCAGTAACACTCCCCCTGCACCCCCGTCCGTACACCACCCGTGAGGAAAGCTGTGGGACGTCACCGCGGAAGATACGCAGAAGAGACCTCCGGCCGGTCCAGGCGCCGTCGCGGCCGCGGCGGCGCCTTCGCCGCCCTGGCCGCCGCGCTGGTGATCGTGGTCGGCCTCGCCGCGGTGGGCGTCTACGTGTTCGGCCGGTCCGACGGCTGCGGCGGTTCCGACATCGCGCTGGACGTCGCGGTCAGCCCCGAACTCGCCCCGGCCCTGACCGACGTCGCCTCCGACTTCAACGCGGAGGAGCACCAGGTGGACGGGAGCTGCGTACAGGTGCAGGTGCGCCAGGTCGACTCCGCCAACGTCGCCTTCGGCATCACCGGCGCGGGAGCCACCATGGGCGACACCGACTCCGACGTGTGGATCCCGGACTCCTCCCTGTGGCCGCGCCTGGTCCAGAGCCAGGCGGGCGACGCCGTCATCACCGAGACCGGCACCTCCGTGGCCCGTTCGCCTCTGGTCCTCGCCGAACTCACCGAGTTCGCCGACGGGAACTCCCCGAGCAGTTGGGCGGAGGTCGTGCCCACCACCGCCCCGGGCCAGGAGGCGGAGCGCACCGTCCGCGTGGTCGACCCCGCCCGCAACGCCACGGGGCTGGGCACCCTCTACCTCCTGCACGGAGCGCTGGAGGAGGCCAGCCCGGACACCGCCACGTTCAACGCGCGGATGACCGCGGTCCTGCAGGGCCTGCACCGGGGCGCGTCCTCGGACGAGGAGGCCGCCTTCCTCGCCCTCAGCGGCGGCGGCGCCGAGGCCCCGCCCGTGATGGTGATGTCGGAGCAGGCCGTGTGGCGCTACAACGCCGCGCACGGGGACGCCCCCGCCCAGGTCGGCTACATGGAGGGCGGCACCTACTACCTCGACTACCCCTACGTCGTGCGCAGCGAGGAGAGCGCCGTCACCCGCGCCGCCGAGGAGTTCCGCGAGGCGGTGCGCGGGGAGGAGGCGCGGACCCGGCTGCTCGCGGAGGGGTTCCGCGGCCCAGAGGGGCAGATCGACGCCTCCGTGCTCACCGAGGAGGTCGGCTTCGCCGCCGAGCCGCCCACCGAACTGCCCACGCCCGCCGCGGACTCGATCACCGGGTTGATCCGCACCTGGAACCAGCTCAAGATGGACTCCCGGGTGCTCGCGATCGTGGACATCTCCGGCTCGATGCTGGCCGAGGTGCCCGGGACCGGGATGACCCGCATGCAGGTGACCAGCGCCGCCGCCACGCAGGGCCTGGAGATGTTCACGCCCAGTTCCGAGCTGGGCCTGTGGGAGTTCTCCACCAACGTCAACAACGAACTGCACTACCAGGAGATCGCGCCGATCCGCGAACTCCAGGCGGCCGCCGACGACGGCACCGCGCACCGGGACGTCCTGGCGGGCGCGCTGGCCTCGCTCCAGCCCCTGCCGCAGGGGGACACGGCGCTGTACGAGACCTACCTGGCGGCCTACCAGGAGATGTCGCGCACCTACCAGCCCGACCGGACCAACGTCATCCTCATGCTGACCGACGGCGACAACGACAACCCCGGCGGCCTGGGGCTGGACGAGCTGATGTCCCAGATCGAGTCCCTGGCGAGCCCGTCACGGCCGATCCCGATCATCACGATCGCGTTCGGGCCCGACGTGCAGAACCTGGAGCCGCTCCAGGAGATCGCCGCCGCCACCGGCGGTGCCGCCTACATGACCGAGGACCCGACCGAGATCGGCGAGATCTTCCTCCAGGCGTTCTCCCTGCGCATCTCCGAGGACTCCGAGGAGACCACGGAGTAGCCGGAAACGGCGTCCGGGCCGCGGGCCCGGACGCCTCCTCTCCCCCGCCCTCCCCCACACGCGGATACGGCCCCTTCCCACGGGACGCCGACGGGCGGTGACAAGTCCCTGTCCTCTGAGTGAGGGGCTCTGGACTTCTCCGTTGCGTTGGCGTACTCAGAGAGGAGTCGGGGGGTGCCCCGCGGTACCGGAGAGGCCCGGCACACGACGACCGGTTGGGGGAAGGCCATGACGGAGGCGTGGATGCCCGGCGCCGAGAGGTTCGGCGGTGGGACGAGCAACCGGACACCCCCCGGGATCGGCGCTCCGCGCGCCGTGTGGACGGTGACGGGGTCCGACCCCGGGGCCTGGTCCGCGCGCGAGGAGGCGCGGCGGCTGGTGAACGAGGAGCGCGAGGCGCACCTGGTGTGGAACCCGCTGACCGGCGACGTGGTCCAGACCCTGGCCGCGACCTGCCGCGGACGCCTGCCCTTGGGCGGCACGCACCAGTACGAGCTGTACCACGACCACGGCCATGAGGGGCGGGTGTGTCTGGTGGTGGCGGTGGTGTCCTCGTGGGAGATCCCCTTCACCGACGGCCCGATGCGCGGGCTGTCCCCGATCCTGACGTGGTTGGACTCCTGGGGGGTGGAGCGGGTCTGGCGCGCGGACCCCGCGGAGTCGGTGGCGGGGGCCGTGGACGCGGGGAGCCCGGAGAAGAGGAGCGGGGAAGCGCGGATACCGGGCATGAGGAGCGCGGTGTCGGACACTGTGGCGGCGGGCGTCGCGGCGACGGGTAGCGCGGCCGCGCACAGTGCGACGGCGCCGCACTCCGCCGAGGCCACGCGCGCGGCGCGGGTGGCGCGCGCGTGGGCCAGGGGAGGGCACTTCGGCCACGACCAGGTCCCCGGCTCCTGCGCCAAGGGACCCGGAGGACTGGACACCGCACGGCTGCTGGCCACCGGCCTCGTCCCGCCGCCGAGCGGTCCGCGCGCTCCCGCCGACCCGCGACCCTCCGCGATGAGGTGAGTACAACACGGCAGGAGAAAAATGGTCCGGGTGTCCTGACCACCGGTAATCGGACACCACTGGTTCATCGCCGTTCCGCAACCCTTTAGTCTGTCGCCCATGGGTGGATCTATCGAGCCGGGTTGGTACGCGGACCCGCAGGGCGACGCGCAGACGCTCAGATGGTGGAACGGCAGCGAGTGGACACGGCATACCCGTTCCCTGAGCGAGCTCCAGGGCCGTGGTGATCCGGGAGACGAGGAGGCCGCGACCACCCACCTGGGCGGATCCGGACAGGGCGGGTCCGGACAGGGCGCCCCCGCCTCCGACGAGGAGGATCCCGGAACGGTGCGGCTGGGCCCCTCCCAGACGCAGTCGGCGGCACCGATCGACGACGAGCCCAGCACCATGCGCATCAACCCCTCCTGGGCACAGGGATCCCCCCAGCAGGACACCACCCCGCCCTCCCCCCAGCCCCCGATCGACGACGAACCCAGCACGATGCGGATCAACCCGTCGTGGACACAGGGTTCCTCCTCTCCCTCTTCCCCCTCCCCCGCCTCACCGCCCCCCGGCGCCCCCATCGACGACGAGCCCAGCACCATGCGCATCAACCCCTCCTGGGCGCGGGGCGGCGACGATGACGAGGAGCCCACCGCCGACCTGAGCGGCACGAACTCCACGATGCGCGTCGACCCGGCCGACCTCCCGGGCCGCGGCGGCGGCCCGGGGACGGACGGCGGGTACGGGTCGGGCGACGGGGCGACCGTGCGGGTCAACCCGGGCGACCTTCCCCGGCGCGACGAGGACGAACTGCCCACCGCCGACCTCACCGACGACGAGATCCCCACGTCCAACCTGACCGACGACGACCTGGGCGGTGAGGCGCCGCGCACCGCGGTGTTCGACCCGGGTGGTCCCGGTGCTTCCGGCACTCCTGGTGCCCCCGGTGCCCCCGGGTCGGCGGGGACTCCGAGTGAGGCGCCGCGCACCGCCGTGTTCGACCCGAACGACCCCGCGCTCCCGGGCGGCGGGACCTCCGGTACGGCCGTGTTCGACCCGGCCGACCCGGCCTTCTCCGGAGGCGGGGCCGCAGGGGGCGGGACCGCCGGTACCGCGGTGTTCAACCCCTCGGGTGGCGAACCCTCCGGTACGGCCGTGTTCAACCCGGGCGACCCCGCCTTCTCGGGAGGCACGGACGAGGGGAACAAGAAGGGCGGCAAGTTCAACAAGTTCCTGGGCAGCCTCAAGGAGGGCTGGTCCGACCTGTCCGAGGAGCGCAAGGAGCAGCGCCGCCACTCCGAGGAGGAGGCGGCCAAGCGGCGTGAGGAGGAGCGGGTCCGCAGGGAGGCCGAACTCCAGGAGGAGGCCAAGCGCCGCGAGGAGGAGGCCCGGCGCCGCGCCGAGGAGCAGCCCCCGGGCGCGCAGGGGCCGGGCGCCGCTGCCGCCGCCGGTTCGGCGGTCGGTGCGCAGCCGGGAGCCCCGTGGTCCCCGACCGGTCAGCCCGAGCAGCCCGGCCAGCCCGGTCAGCACTCCTCCGAGCAGCAGGCCCCGGGCCGGCAGCCCTCGGGGCCGCAGCCCTCCGCCCAGCCGTTCCCCGGTGCCCAGCAGCCCCCGGGCTTCCCGCCCGCCGCGCAGCAGCCGCCCTCGGGCCCCCAGCAGGGGCACTCCGCTCCGCCCGCGGCCCCGTCCGGACCGCAGCAGGGCATGTTCTCGCCCCAGCACCAGTCGGGACCGCAGCACCCGCCGTCGGGGCCCCAGGCCGGTTACCGCCAGCCCCCGCCGCCCCAGCAGGGTGGTTTCGGTCCGCCCGGATACCCGCCCCCGCAGCACATGGGCGGCCCGAACACTCCGGGGCGTCCGCCGCAGGGCATGCCCCCCGTCGGTCCGCCACCCGGCCAGCGGAACAAGCGGTCGGGCCCGCCGCCCGGGTACCCGCCGGCCGTCGGCCCCATGGCCAACACCCCGGGCGGACAGCCGCCGATGGGCGGACACCCCGGGGGCCCGCAGTGGGGCCAGCCGGGTCCGGGGCAGCCCCCCGGGCCGGGACAGCCCTACCAGCAGCACCGCCCGCAGAAGCCCAAGAAGAAGCGGGGAGGGTGCAGGGGATGCGGCTGCGGCTGCTTCACCTTCCTGCTCATCCTGCTCGTCCTCCTGGTCCTGGGCTACCTCCAGTTCTGGGGCGTGTGGGACTGGATGTACGCCATCTTCGGCGTCGGTGAGCCGCCCGGCGTCTCGGACCCCTGGATCTGGGACTGACCCAGGCTCGAGGGGGCGGTCGGACACGGTCCGGCCGCCCCCTTCGTCATCCCCCGCGACTCCCCACAACCCCTAAGCTGACCGGTATGAATGACAGTTTGGTGTGGATTGACTGCGAGATGACGGGCCTGGACTTCGAGCGCGACGCGCTGATCGAGGTGGCCTGCCTGATCACCGACGGCGAGCTCAACATCCTCGACGAGGGCGTGGACGTCGTGATCAGACCGCCGCAGGCCGCACTGGACCGCATGGGGGACTTCGTCCGCGACATGCACACGACCTCCGGCCTGCTGGAGGAGCTGGACAAGGGCGTGAGCCTCCAGGAGGCCGAGGACCTCGTCCTGGAGCACATCCGCCGGTACGTGACCGAGCCGCGCAAGGCTCCGCTGTGCGGCAACTCGATCGCCACCGACCGCACCTTCCTGGCCCGTGACATGAAGCGCATCGACGAGTTCCTGCACTACCGGATGGTCGACGTGTCCTCGATCAAGGAGCTGCTGCGCCGCTGGTACCCGCGCGTGTACTACGCGAGCCCGGAGAAGAACGGCGGGCACCGGGCGCTCGCCGACATCACCGAGAGCATCCACGAGCTGCGCTACTACCGCGCCGCGGCCTTCGTGCCCGAGCCCGGCCCGAACTCGGCCACCGCCCGCGCCATCGCCGCCGAGGTGGTGGCCGGGGGCACCGGCGCGGAGGCGCGCGAGGCGGCTCCCGGGAACGACGCGACGGAAAACTGATCGAAGCACTCCCCGGAGTCCGCTAAGCTTTCATACGTACGCGGGGCCGAGAGGCCCGGCGCACGTGGTGGGTGTAGCTCAGCCGGTAGAGCACTTGGTTGTGGTCCAAGAAGTCGCGGGTTCAAGTCCCGTCACTCACCCCATAGGCTTAAGCCCCTGACCAGCGGAAACGCAATGTGGTCAGGGGCTTTCGCGTGTCCGGGGGTGCACCGGCGGGTGCACGGGGGTAAGAGATCCGCCCGGTGAGTGCGCACCACCCATCCCGTCACTCACCGATGAAGCGGGGGTGCACCCAGCGCCACGCCGACCACGCGTTCGACCACGACCACACCCGCTCTGAACAGCGCAGAAGATCTCCGGAGATCTTCCGCCGATTCCCTTCGCTTCGGCCCGAACCCAAGCGATGGTCTGCACCATGGCAACCATCAACCAGCGGAAACTGGCCGACGGACGCACCCGCTACTGGGTGAAATGGCGGCTCGGCGGCACCCGCAAGGGCGCACCCCAGTCCGAACCGTTCGACACCCGCGCCGACGCCCACACCTTCAAACTCCACGTCGAGGCCGCCGGACACCACTGGCCCGAGAACTGGATCCCCCGCCAGGGCTGGGCACCGGGCTGGATTCCCGGACACGGCTGGGTCAAGCCCGAGAAGGACACCGAACCCGAGACCGAGGCCGAACCGGTCCTGTTCGCCGACTTCGCCCGCGACCTCATCGGCTCGATGACCGGCATCGAGGAGCGCACCCGCGCCGACTACCGCCGCGACCTCGAACGCCACCTCATCCCCCGCTTCGGCACCGCCGACCTGCGCGACACCGCCCAGCTCACACCCAAGGACGTCCGGGCCTGGGTCAACCACCTGCGCACCGGCGTCCCCGACCCCCGCCACCGGCCCAGCGCGGCCCCGGCGTCCGCAGGCCGCGACGGCTGGCTCCAGCGGCCCCTGTCCCCGAAGTCGATCCACAACCTCCACGGCCTGCTGTTCACCATCTGCGAGGCCGCCGTCCGCGAGGACCCGCCCGTCCGGCCCTCCAACCCGGCCGCCCGCACCCGCCTGCCCCGCGTCGACACCGCCGACCGCGAGATGTGCTTCCTCACCCGCGAGGAGTTCGCCCTGCTGCGGGACTCGATGCATCCGGACGTGCGCGACATGGTCGAGGTCCTGGTGCGCACGGGGATGCGCTACAGCGAACTGGTCGCGCTCCAGGTCCGCGACATCACCCTCACACCCGTGATCGGGCCCGAGGGGCAGCGGCGGGCGCGCGGCCACCTGGACGTGCGCCGGGCCTGGAAGCGCGGCCCGGACAACACCTTCCACCTGGGATCTCCCAAGACCCGCAGCTCCCGCCGCCGCATACCGCTGTCCCCGGGCACCATCGACCTCATCCGGCCCCGACTGGAGGGCAAGGGCGCCGAGGAGTTCGTGTTCACCACCGACCAGGGGTCGTGGTGGCGGCACTCCTCCTTCTACGGGCGCAGGTGGGCGCCCGGCGTCAAGGAGGCCCAGCGGCGAGGGCTGGGCAAGAAACCGCGCATCCACGACCTACGCCACACCCATGTGGCGTGGCTGATCGACAAGGACGTGCACGTCTTCAAGATCCAGCGCCGCCTGGGGCACACCTCGATCACCACGACCATGGACCGCTACGGACACCTGGTCACCGACATCGACGACACCATGATCGAGGCCATCGACGGCCCGCCCACGGGCACCGACCCGCACACCGACCCGGGCGGAGAACAGCACCTGCGCCTGATCTCCTGAACCGTCGGCGCACCACAGGGGCGGGTCCGCGAGGGCCCGCCCCTCCCCCGGCTTCCGGGCTACCGGGGGCCGAACCGTCTCGGCGCCACCTCGCGTTGAGCGGCGCGTTCCACGATCTCCTCCAGGTCCCGGGCGGTGAACCGCACGTGCTTGCCGAGCCTGCGGTGCGGGACCCTGCGCAGCCGGACCCGCTCGCGCAGCCACGACTCCGGCACCGCCAGCAGCCGGGCCGCCTCCGGGATCGTCAACAACCGCCCCGACACCTCCCCCGCCTCTGGTTTCCCCCCGCTGTCAGGCGGCGCGCTCCCGGCCACGCCCACCCCCATCCGCGTGCTCGCGGGCGGCGGTGCGGAACCCGCGCCGTTCCTCCTCCGAGGCCCCGCCCCACACCCCGTACAACTCGCCCCGCCGCACCGCTTCGGCCAGGCACGCCAACCGGACCGGACAGACCCGGCACACCCGCTTGGCCGCCCGCACCGACCCGCCCTGGGGCGGGAACCACAGATCCGGGTCCATCCCCCGGCAGGCCGCGTACGCCCACCAGCCCCCGGCCCCGCGACCGGGCGCTGCGGGGCCGCCAGACGGCCCGTAAGCGCCCGCCGCCCCGGCCTGGTGTCTGGCCGCCCGGCCCGGGGCCGGTGGCCCGACGTCCGCCCCACGTGCCCGCTGCCGCCGATCGCCCAACACGCACCCCCTGTTCAGCCACCGGGGCAGGGCAGCCCGTCCTGGCCGCTTCTTCTCCCCGATGTCGTCCCTAAAAGAAGACCCGCGAGGCGGCCGATACGACACCCTCGCGAGAGAACACCACCGGCCGGGCGGAGGTGGCACGGCAGGGTGTGCATCATCGACCTCGCCCTCGCACCGGCCGGCGCCCGACCGCGCGCCGGGCTCCCGGGGGAAACTCCACCTTCCTGGTGGTCGAGGGGATGCTTGTCCGCAACGCGGAGAAGCAAGAGACTCCGGGCGAGGCAGGGCACGGTTCCGGGGTGTGCGGGGACGCCCGCGCCCCCGCACACCCCCGGGCTGACACCGGGCGCCGCCCGCCCTACGTGAAGAGGACTACCGAACTCGGTATACAGCCTGGGCGGCCGGTGGACCACCCTCAAGCCCGCGCGACCTGCACTGATAACGCCGCCAGGGGTGGTCCACCCAAGGCCGGACCATCAGCTGGAGCGGTGGTGGGAGTACCGCCTGGAGCAGGGGCCGGAGCGGTCACAGGCCCACCGATCGGCACCCCTCCCACACCCCGCCTCAAGGGGAGGTCACTCCATCTGCCTCCTGACCTGTTGGGGGTAGGCCAGGGAGATTTCTCCCAGGGGTGCCCGGTCGCGGCAGTGCGCCAGCCTCCAGATCGGCTCCGCCGCCCCCAGGGTGTACAGCCGCGTGTAGGTGCTCATGTACACCCCCAGGGTGCCGGTGCAGTACTCGGCGAGCTTGCGGGCCGCGTTGTCTTCGCGCTGCTGGGAGTGGAACAAAAACAGCACCACCACCGGCCGACCGGTCGCCTCCGCCAGGCGCCGGTACCCGGGCATCTTCCACTGCACCTGGTTGAGGTTCTCGGTGCCGGTGTCGTACTCCAGGAAGGCGTCCAACGTCCTCCCGTGCTGGCGCCAGCGCAGGTGGGCGTCGGGGCGCACCGCGTAGTCGTTCCAGCGGCGGGCGCTCTCGCGCTCGCCCACCCACCGCACCACCTCGGCTCCTGCTTCGCGGGCGGCCTCGTACAGGGCGGCGCGGGTCTCGGCCAGGCCCAGGATGTGCGGCAGGTTCGGTGCGTAGGCCAGTGCCAGGGCCCGGTCGTGGCGGTGGCGGCCCAGGGGGAGGGGGTCCTCGCCGCGGTGCAGGGCGACCAGGGCTGCCCCGGTGGGGGCGAGCACCCAGTGGTCGGGGGCGTTGCGGTCGTGGGTGTGGCGGCGGAACCGGTCGATGAGCCCGTAGCGGTGCAGGACCAGCAGCCGGTACCGGGCCCGGCGTCCTCCGGCGTGGGGGAAGAAGATGCGGTGCAGGTGGTGGGTGGTCATCACCCGGTGCTCCCACAACCCCACCAGGATCCTGCGGTCCCGGTCGGTGATCCGCGGCAGCAGCCGCATCAACGCCTGCTCGTAGTCGTCCCCGTCACCCATGTACACCCTCCCGTGGTGGTCTTGCCTTCTTCCTGCTTTCTGTTCTCTTAAGAAGACGGACCGGGGCGGGGATGCGACATCGAAGACGCCAAAGCCTGGGGGTGGGGGTGGGCCGTGGTGATCAGATCACTCTCACACGACACTCAAACCGTACTCAAATAGCCTTCAGATACGACCAAACGGGGCGATACTGCGCGTACGCGGCACCGCCCCCGTCGACGGTCGGGATGATCGACCGTTTAGGTGAACGTCGTCGCCCGAACCCGTTCGGAGACTGCCGTGTACCGCCACACGGCGAGCAGCAGGGCGTCGGTGTCGGGGGCTTCCAGCAGGCCGGTAGGGGTGATGGCCCAGAAGGACCCGGTGGCCTCCCCGTAGTAGACGATCAGGCCAGGGCCCCGGACCCAGAAGGCGAGCCCCGCATCCTCCCCGGGAGACCCCCGTTTCTCCCCGACCGGGCCGGGGTCAGGGAACAGCCGCCGCAGCGCCTTGTTCACCTTGTCCTTTTCGCCGATCCATAGGAACAGGTGACGCACAGGGCCAGCGCCCGGGCCCCGATGGGAACCGCAGTTCACAGCACGGTCAAAGAACCTTTGAACAACTGAGGAGAACAGCGGACAGTGGGCGGTGGGGCTGAAGCGTTCGGCGCGCTTTTCAGGCGCGCCGAACGGGTGTTCAAAGTCGAGGCCAGGGATCCCCCGAGTTCTCGCCCCAGGGATCTCCGCTTCCCGCACCGGGCCTCAGCATGCCGTACGAGGATCTGGCTTGCGCTCCCTCGGTCAGGCTGACACCGAGTTCTCCGAGCCTGGCCTCGAAACGCCGGTCCGCCACTTCGCTCCTCTCCAGCAACCGGCTGAGCGATGCACCGTAGCAGTTCCGCCAGGTGTCCAGGGTCTTGGCCAGGGAGATCCTGTGTTCGCGAACCATCCCTTCGAGTTGTGTCCACAGGCCCTCGCCCAAGGCCACCAGACGCGCGCCCGGTTCGCCGTCCCGGCTGGCCTGGAAGAGGTCGGGAAACTCGTAGCGATGCAGGTCCCACCACCGCGCGAACGCCTGGGCCAACTCGTATTCGTCGAGAACCTTCGCGGGCGCCATTCGACGGCAGAACTCATCGGCCAGGGCCCTTCGGAACACACTGACAGTACGCCGGAACGACGCCCTGTGCGCGTTTTTCAGTACCTGTGGCCACTCCTGTCGGAACAAGTCCCCGAATCCGGCCAGAGTGGATTCCCCCCTGCGCTCGAGGTCTTCGACGATGTCCTCGAACGCCCCGCGCATACGAGTTTCCAGGTACCCGTCCCCACGTGCGCCGAACTGGCTGGATACATCGATGCCCAGGGCCTCGAACCGGGCCCGCAGCCGTTCCAGCTCCTGCGGTGGGACTCCCCCCAGTACAGCCCCGCGCAAATCCGGCACGTCCTCTTTCGCACCCGGAGCTTCGACATACCGGCGAACGTTGAGGTCGTGGTCGTTGTGAGCGATCTCCTCAAGGGGAACTACCGCGGAGAATCCCGGCAAGGCGGCCCGGTTGTCGAAGACACGGACGATCTTCTCGATGTGCTGGGGCTCCAACCGGTTCTGGTTGCGTCCGGTGGTGACCTCTCGCTCCGCGTTGATGAACAGGACGTCCCCGCAGCCACCTCGTCCCAGGACCAGGATGCAGGCCGGAACCGTGGTTCCGTAGAAGAGGTTGGGTCCAATCCCGATGACGGCCTCGATCTGTCCTGCGCCTAGGATTTTCTTCCGGATTTCCCGTTCCCGCCCGCCACGGAACAGCGGGCCGTGCGTCATCGCCACCACGGCACGCCCCTCGGCGCCCAGAGACGCGAGGATCTGCTGCACCACCATCAGTTCGGCCCGGCCGGCCGGTGCCCTTCCATGGAAGTTCTCCGGAACCCGGTAGTCGGCATGGTCGTAGACCAGGGCGAAGGGTGGGTTCGTCAGTACCCGATCGAACCTCCGACCGTTCTCGTCCACAGGTTTCCACGAGGTCAGGGTGTTCTCATGCCGAATCAGAGAGGGGTCCGCCCCGTTCAAGTGGAAGTTGGCCCGAGCGAGGTACACCACCTCCGAGACGCTGTCCGCACCGCTGACGGGAGTCTCGCCCTGGGACGGCGCCCCCACGTGTTCCAGTGCGCCGATGAGGGTTCCGCCCACTCCGGCATAGAAATCCGTCACGGACATACCCAGCCGCAGGTCGGCCAGGCGGATGATGAGCTCGTTCACCGAACGCGGAGTGAAGAACTCCCCCGCGGCCTTTCCCGTCTGCTCACCGATCAGGCTGAGGTAGAGGTCGTACACCTTTCCGACCACGGGCCCAGGTCGTGGTCCCCCCATGTCCTCGAGCAGCGCTCTGACACTGTCGGCGGCCTCGGCGAGTCGACGCGGTGGCAGGTCCTTGAAGGGGTCCGCGTCGGTGAAGAGGTGCGCGCGCTGGGGGTGGCCCCTCCACTTCTCCCATTCCTCTGGCAGCACGGGGGCGTGCAAACTACGTGCTCCGAGTTCGGAGGTGCCGAGGATGAGCATCGCCGTGACGGCCTTGGCCGATCCGGTGAGACCGCTCTTGCCCGCGAGCGCCATCGAGACGTGCAGAAGTTCGCTCGCGTACTCACCGGGTGTCCGCTTGGACATCAGGCTCCCTCCTCTGTCAAGAGTGCGGTGAACACCGATGGGCGAAGTGCCTCCATACGCTCGACGACGGCCTTCTTCGCGCTGATCGCCGCGTCCATGTCCCCCAGGGTGTGCACGATCCGCAGCTGTGTCCGCTGGCTCGGCACCACGACCTCCAGGGAACGCAGCGCCTCAGCGTTGAACGACGGGACCGTGCCGGAGAGCGCCGTTCCCCTCAGTAGTTCCATGGTGCCCGGTTGGGCCAGGTAGGCCACCAGGTACTCAGGGGACACCTCGGCAGTCCGCGAAAGGCGGATCCTCAGGCAGGAGGATCCGTAGATCCAGCCGACCTGGCCTGGTTCCGTGAGAGCGACCCTACCGAGGGCCCCTTGTCTGACGATGAGTACGTCACCGGTTTCCAGCATGTACGCTGCCGCCTTGGCCCGCTTCGCACCGGGGATGCTGCGCACAGAGCGCGGATCGATCCTGTGGTCTGCGGAGAATTCGGCGGGGGTGACGACCGGGATCCCTCCGGGAATGTCTCCCAGCTCTTTCAGAAGGGCACCGGAAGGTCCGGCCTTGACCTCCGCGATCTCACCGAGCGGCAGCAGCCGGTTTTGATATTTCACTCCGCGGTCCATGTTCTCCGTTCTTCGATGGCGGACCGGCGCCGAAGACCGTGCGGGGCGCCCGTTCCGGGCGCCCCGCACGGTTCACGCCTCGCAGCTCCGGCAGTTCCCGCCCCTGTCGGCGAAGAGTTCCTTGGTCTTGGTCGCGATCGCCTCCGCAGCGCCCTTCTCCAGCGCGGCGAGGGCCAGTGCGGCGGCACCCGCCGGTCCGATGTGGTCGACGAGGACGACCACGATGATGGCGATGAGAATGTAGATCACGATCCGGCGCCACCGGCCGATCGCGGAAGTGGGACCGTCGGTGTGAGACGGCCGGTCGTTGTTGTCGGCGGTGATGGTCAGCGTTCCTCCCGGGTCGCTCCACCCGACTGGTCTCGGCATTCCCGAGGGAGCCGATCGGGCGATGGGGGCTTTCCATGTGTTCGTCGGCGCAGGGCTCGGGCACCGGATCCTGGAAGGCTTCTTTTTTGCCTCTTTGAGAGTAGCAGGATTTTCAAGCGAAGGCGCCTTCGAATCAAATGTCATCCCCAAGAGTCCACCCAGCGCCGCTCTCCACCCCATGGCCCCCTGTACACCTGAGACGCTTTACCAGCCCAAATAGAACTCATCCATCAAGAACTCAGCTCAATATGTGACTCACATCACACTCGCTGGACACAGAAGGGTCGCGCCACAGCATCCGCCAAAGCGAAGGAGTCTTCGCTGAGATCCTCTCGGGTGAAGGCACAGCGGCACACCCTCCCAGGGCCCACCACCCTCCCCGCTGGCCCCGATGTCCGAATGGGGACTTTTTCCGACGGCACTCGCACCAAAGCCTGGTATCAACGACGAGTGGTGCCCCGTGGGCGCGCTGGGAGCGCCGCACTCCGAATCCGGGAAGGGAACGTGTGAACAGAGGCGACCGGGAACGTGCACGCGTCATTGATTTCTGGCGGGCCGTCGAACTGTTCGAACCACAGAAAGTGGACAAGCCGAACCTACGCGATGACGCTCCCGTCTCCCACGTCGAGCCCGGCCGCTCGCTGCCCTGGGAGCGGGGGCATCCGGTCCGGCAGCGCCCCGCGCCCCGAAACAGGGTCTGGCGGCACACGGTCCACCTCGGCGTGTTCAAGATCGAACAGATGCACGCGATTCTCACCGACGCCTTCGGCGCCGATCCGACGCGTGGTGACGAACGCCCGGTGGGAGAGGCCGCGCTGGCGGCGTTCGAGGTCGACGAGCGAGGGCGGGCGCTGCTGGCCACCCAGGCCCTGGCCACGTGCGGGTGGGCGCTCGGACGGACCATCTCTCCCGGGCCCCGGTCACGGAACTGGTTGGAGGGCTTCGACCAGTCCGAGGAGCGTTTCGGCGAACTCTACGATTGGCTCGTTTCCGACCCCGGCCCCGAACCAACCAGGGCCCTTCTCACCGCGGTGGACGGAGGGCTGGTCTCCGGCCCTCTGGTCGATCTCTGGGAGGCCGTGCGCTCGTCACTGAAGCTGTCCGCGGAGATGACGGGGGCAGTGGCGATTCCGGATGCGAACGTGGAGGTATCGGCCTCCGTCGAAGCGGAACTCTCCTCCGACGACCCCGGCGCCTCCCCTCCCCGACTCCGCACGACGGGAGAGGACGGCCGCGTCCTGCACTACCGGGAACTGGAGGCCCTCCAACGCGTGGTTGCCTCCCTACTGGGTGTGGACCGCCACCTGGTGCTCAACATCCGCATCCGGAGCCATACCGTCTCCGTCAAGGACGACGAGGCCGAACAGGAGCACCAGGAGTTCCTCCTCGCCCAGCAGCGAGGCGAAACCGAGATCAAGGGGGATCCCTTCGGGGACACCACCGACGCACCGCTCCTCAACAGCTTCATCGCCGAGGACCTGGCCACCGTCTCCGAGGCTGTCCGCAAAGGCGGGTACGGCGTGGCACTGCGCACTTACCTGTCCTCCTCAGCGGAGACCGCAGCACTGCGGCGCACGGACGTACGCCGGGAACAGGGCGCTGTCGTCCGCCGCGTCCACCCCGAGCTGACGCCCGCGGGCCGGTGGCCGGCCAAGGATGTCCATCCACTGGTGCTGAGCCAGCAGATCGCGATCAACTCCATCACCGGATCCCTGGGGCGGAGTACTGGCGTGTTCGCGGTCAACGGTCCCCCCGGCACGGGCAAGACCACCCTGCTGCGCGACCTGGTCGCCCATATCGTCGTGGAACGTGCCACGGTCCTGGCGGGCTTCGCCAAACCTTGGAAGGCCTTCGCCGAGAAGTGGACCGGATGGGACCACGAGCGCGGTCGCACCTCCTTCCCCCGGCTGGTCTCTGAGCTGGCCGGATTCGAGATCGTGGTGGCCTCCGCCAACAACGGCGCGGTGGACAACGTCACTCAGGAGATCCCCGGACGCAGAGCCGTCGATGAACGGTGGGCGGAGGCCGACTACTTCGCCGCGACCGCGTCGAACATGATCAAGGACTCGGAGGGGGCCTGGGGAACCCTGGCCGCGCAGCTGGGCAACGCCGGCAACCGCCGCAACTTCGTCAGCCGGTTCTGGTGGGGCGACCGCCCCGACCGCACCCAGACCGAACACGGTATGCGCACACTCCTCATCGCGCTGGACAAGGCCGAACGGGCCGACTCCCAGCCAGGGCTGCGCCGCTGGCGGGAGGTCGTCGAGGCGTTCAACGCGGCAGTACACGAGCGGGACCGGTTGGTCGCCGAACGCGCAGCGGTGGCGGGGAAACTGGAGCAGATCCCTTCGACACGCCGTCTCCTCCAGGAAGCCGAACGCCTGTACCGGGATCGGAAGCGTTCAGCGGATGACGCCCGCACCGAACACGAAGTGCGCCAACGGTACAGTCACCAAGCGGTCGCCGACCTCCAGGGAATCGAAGCCGAGCGCTCACGGCACTGGGAATTCAAACCGGGTTTCGGAGACGTCCTGTTCTCTCTGGGACGCCGCCTGAAGGAGTGGCAGCGCACCGACGACGGGATCGTCTCGCGGCTGCGCACCGCAGAGGCCCACAGCCGCGAGTGCGCCGCGGCGGCCGAGGCGGCGCTGCTGGTCAGAGAAAACGCCGACCGAGGCCTGGCCGCGGCCGACCACGACAGGCGGACCGCCGGATCCCGCCTGTCCGCGCTGGAGAGGGCGGTGGCCGCCGCGGAGCAACGGTGGCCGGGATACGTACCGGTCGGCGACGTGGTCACCGGTGATCGCGAACTCGAGCTCAGCGCCCCGTGGAACGACCCCGAGCTGGCCCGGGCACGTACCGAGGTGTTCCTCTCCGCGCTCGCCCTGCACGAGGCGTTCATCCGCGCGGTCCCCGGCAAGATGCGCCAGATCCTGGGCGCCGCCATGGAGGTGCTGGGCGGCAGAGCCAAGCAGGCGACCGACGAGGCCGTACGTGAAGCGATACGCGGTCTGTTCCTCGTGGTACCGGTGGTGTCGTCGACCTTCGCCTCCTTCTCCCGCACCTTCGGGGCCTTCGACTCCGAGTCCCTCGGGTGGCTGCTGGTCGACGAGGCGGGGCAAGCCACCCCTCAGCAGGTGGTGGGGGCCCTGTGGCGGGCGCGGCGCGCCGTGGTGGTCGGCGACCCGCTCCAGCTCGAACCCGTCACCACCCTGACCCTTCCCGCCCAGCAGCACCTGCGCAAGCGCTTCGAGGTCGAGGAACGCTGGCTACCCGCCTGGACCTCGGTGCAGGCGTTGGCGGACTCGGTCACCCCGCTGGGAACACTGCTCGAACGAGAGGAGGGCGAACCGCTCTGGGTGGGGTGCCCGCTGCGCGTGCACCGACGCTGCGACGACCCGATGTTCACCGTCTCCAACACGGTCGCCTACAGCGGGATGATGGTGTTCGGTACCCCGGAGCGCGGAGAGCTCACCCTACCGCCCAGCCAGTGGGTGCACGTACCCGCGTCCGGTGCCGAAGGACACTGGCGGCCTCTGGAGGGCGACAGGCTCAAGTGGCTGCTCAAGGGCCTGCGTGACAACCACGGCCACCCCATGGACGAGGTGTTCGTGCTCGCGCCGTTCCGCGACGTGGCGGACCGGGTCCGAAAGATCTCCACGGAGTTCGGGGTCCGCCAGGACAGGACCGGGACCATCCACACCTCCCAGGGCAAGGAGGCCGGGGTGGTGGTCTTCGTCCTCGGCGGCGCTCCGGACCGGGAAGGCGCGCTGGAGTGGGCCAGCAGGACCCCCAACCTGCTGAACGTGGCGGCCAGTCGGGCCAAGCGCAGGCTCTACGTCATCGGTGACCACACGGCGTGGGCGCACCGGCACCACTTCAAGACGCTCGGACTGCACCTGCCGCTCCGCAAGGGGTGACCGCCCCGGACACCCGCCTGTGAGGGCGCACACAGATCCGCCCCGATGACGCGATACCGACGCCCTGAAACCTCGCTGTGGGATACGGCTCCACCGCCCCCGCCCCAACCCTTGGAGATCCTGTGCCCCGTGCTCTTGTGCCCATCGCCGCCGTGGCCGCCGTGGCCGGTCTGGCTGCCTGTTCTGCTCCTCACCGCCCCGTACAGGACACGCGAGGCGCCGAAGGCGGCTCGGGCGATCTGGTGACACTGGCCGTGGAGGTCACCACGGACAACCACTGGCTGGCGGGCCGCGGGGACGACGACACGTGCGTATGGCACGCCCCGGCCTACGTGCTACGGGACGGGGCGGGCACCGTGCTGGATGTGGGGGATGTCCCGACCACCGGGACCGACGGGACCGCGGTGGGTGAGGTTCTGGACGACGATCTGTGCCTGTTGCCCATCAGTCTGGACGTTCCTCCGGCAGAGGTCTACGAGGTGGAGATCACCGCCACGGCGCCGACCGGGGAGAGCGGGCGCCCGATCCCGGGATCGGGCGAGGACTACTCGGGTTCGGACATGATCAGCCGTCGCGACGCGCAGGACGGCGGGGTGGTGGAGGTGTTCATCGACGGCCCGCCGTCTCCGTACTGAGGTGATCGCGGCCGGGCACCCGCCCCCGGACGGGAACGGGCTCAAGCCCGTTCCAGCGGACCCTCCGACCCCATCAATGAGCGGAAGTGCCCCACCAGCCGTTTCACCTGGGCCGGATCACGAACCAGGACGCCCGCCTCGATGTTGTGGTGCAGGGCGTACCCGGTGAGGTTCGCACTGCCGACCAGGGCCAGGCTCTGGTCGGCCGCGACCACCTTGGCGTGCAGAGAGGCTTTGCCCCCCGCTCCCCGCCGGTGTTCGGGCCAGCGCCACAGCCGTACCCTCGGATCGTTCCCGAAGTGCCCCTGGAAGGCACCGAGTGCACCGGTCTTCTCCTCCAGGACCACGTCCACGGTCACACCCCGGCCGACGGCCGCTCCCAGCTCGTCGACGGCCCCCGCGGACGGGTGGTGGGCGTACCCCACTACCAGCAGCCGCTCACGGGCCACGCGCAGAACCTCGGTCAGCACCGCGGCGGTCATCCGGGTCGGACCGCCCTGACCGAAGTCGGGCCCGGTGACCGGTCCGCTGGCCACCACCGTGGACCTCTGCCGCTCGGCGCGGTCGGCGACGGTGGCCGCGGACAGCAACGCGAGCCCCAGCGCCTCCCCGGTCAGGCGCGGGCGCAGTCGCCACAGCCGGGCCAGGGCCGTGGTGTGCTGCGCCATACCGGCGACCGGATGGGCCCTGAGCAGCTCGGCCTCCACCCGGTCCGGACCTTTGCTCCGCTCCAGGACCGCGGCCCAGGTCCGCGTGACCGGCAGGGGTAGCCGCCCGGCCAACCGGCCGAGATCCCGGGCCCACTGCTCGCGGGCGGAGGTGTTCGAGGGCCCGACCGTTCCCGGTTCGGTGCTCATTCGAAATACCCGAGGCCCTTCTGATCACCGGAGGCCATGGTCTCCACGAGCAGGGTCCGGTCCAGGTAGTAGTTGTTGCGCACGCAGGAGGTCTCGGAGGCGAACAAACACACATGACAGGCGGCTCCGTACAGGCGGGCGTGGTCCATGGGGTCGTGCTCGGCGCACAAAGGGTCGGAGCTACACAGACGGGCCGCGTCCAAGGCCTGGTCGAACAGGCCGCCCAACCTCTCAGGCTGTTCTCCCAGTGAGACCAGGCCGCCCAGGGTGCCTTCGCTGTCAGGGGCCGCGGTGTAGAGGAGGATGCCCGCCATCGCATCGGTTCCCCCGCGCGCGTAGATCCGCTCGGCGATTCCCGAGGCGCCGTAGCCCGATTCCAGGGCGAACTCCCGGATGAGGCAGTGCGCCAGTGAGTGCAACAGCACGTACCGCATCCCCGGCCATTCCCCGGGCTGCAACCTACGGTTGCTGCGCCAGGCATCGTGTCCCGCCCGCAGGTACCTCTCCCTCTCCTTCACCGCAGGCGACGCCTCCCATGCGGCCAGCGGCTCCTCCCGGAACTTCAGGAAGATCCCCTCTCCCCGCTGTTCGGCGCACGGCACCCACGTCGGCGGGTCGGCGGACAGCGCGGCGACCCGGGACGCCTCCGTGGAGAACACGTCGTACTCGGGCGCGTCGATACGGGTGAACCCGTAAAGAGCCCTCACCTCACGCAGGCGCGGCACCAGGATCACGCGTTCCAGGTACCGCGTGGTGTTGCGCGGCGTGGAGACCTTCTGCGTGGTGAAATCCGCCAGGTTCACCGGCTCGGACCTGGTGAACGCCTCCCATTCCGGCTTCTCCACGTCGGGCTCTTCGTCCGGGTCCGCTGCCGTGGACAGGCTCTCGCCGGCCGCATGGCGGCGCTGCATCTCCTCCCAGACGCTCTCGAAGCCGTGCGGCTCCAGTTCGGGCCAGAAGGCCAGGTTGACGATGACCGGCCGCGCCCTTTCCTTGGGCAGTGCGGCCATCGTCGCCAGGACGTCCCAGTTCCTGGCGACCTCGTCCTCCGGTCCGGTCTCCCCTTCGGGCAGACTGAACACGGGGATCTGGGTGGGGAACCAGCCGTTGGTGGCACCCAGCGACATGGTGCGGGTGGGCAGTCCGCAACCGTTGAACGTCCCCAGATGGGGGTGGCGGCCCCGGCACCCGGGCAGGTTCTTGGCGGCGTTCTCCTCGCCGAAGGCGTCGGACATGGGCCGTCGCTCTCCGCAGCCGCACACGGCGAAGACGTTCGCGGTCTCACCGGAAGTACCGCGTTCGGTGAGCTTGAGCTGGTGCTCGCCCTCCGTGGGTTCCGCTCCCTTGTGGACGAAGTACATCCACGGGAAGTCGTCCAGGTGCCCTTCCCGGCAGGCCAGCACGAAACGGGCGGGCACGGCGGAAGGCCGTTTGCGCCCCTGGCCCTGGCAACTGTGCACGTAGCGCACCCGGTCGGGCCGGTAGACATCGGGGAGCAGTTCGAACAGCCCCGAGTCGGCGGAGGCCAGAACCCTGCACCAGGTGCACCTGAGCCATCGGGGGAAGACCGACACCGGAACCCCGATCCGCGCCCACTCCTCGAAGGGGTTGGCGAGGTTGGGCGGTGTGTAGGGAGGTGTCCGCAGTTCGGTGACCTGTTTGCCGAGCTTCTTCTGCACGAGTTCGAGCAGGCGGTTCTCGCGCAGAACCGTGGAATGGGCCGGGTTCCACTCCTGGAGCCCGCGTACGATCACCGACAGGTTGGGCAGGTCCACGACCGCGCCGATCCCGAAGGTGTGCAGCAGTTGGCTGGTGCGGAGTTCGCCCACCCTCTGGTGCTGGGACGGCGTGCTCATGACTGGTCCTGCCCTTCTTCAATGGGAGGGGTGAAGGGGTGGGCGGCGGCGTCGCCCAGGGTGTCCTCGGGATTCAGGATGAGTCGGATTCCGGGTTCCACTTCGCGCAACGAGTTGGGGGCCGTGGTGAGCCGCCATCGCCCCTCCTCCGGCCGGGTGAGCAGCCCGACGGTGTTGGGCGAGTTCTTCGGGGGGCGGTAGGCGAGGGTCACGCCGTCCGTGGTCTGGCGGCTGCGCCGCTCGTGCCACAGGTCCATCCGCTGGTCCACCTGTTCGGCGACCCTGCGGGCCTGCGCCGTGCTACCGGAGACGAGCTGGGCCCGGCGCTTGATCTCGGCCGCCACGTGGTCGGCGGTCTGCCCGGTACGGTCGAACCTCCCTGCCCCGTGGTTCGGGTTGAGAATCCCGTCGTAGTTTCGGGCCATGGCCACCAGGAGGCCGGTGAGGCCGCGGTCGATGGCGCGTGCCGCGAAGGGGGTCACCGAGAGGGCCTCCACATGCCTGTACAGGGTGGCGTGGAAGTTCTCGAACCTCTCGTAGTGGGACAGGTCCCGGGGCCGGGCCCAGTTGTAGACGGTGAAGACGATGCCGGGGTGGCGGCGGCCGACACGGCTGGTGGCCTGGATGTACTCGGCGGCGGATTTGGGCTGGCCGCTGACGACCATCGCGCCCAGCCGGGGCACGTCCACGCCCACAGCGATCATGTTCGTGGCCAACAGCACGTCCAGCGGCCTGGTGCCTTTGCCCTTTCCTCCGGTGAAGGCCTTGCCCAGGTGTTCGAGGATGCGGGGAATGTCGTCTGATCCCAGTCGGGAGGTGAGCTCCTCCACCCAGGGTCGATCGCGCTGGGCGAGCCCGCGCTCATCGGCCCGGGACAGGCGGGTGGCGACGTCGTCATCGACCATCCGGCGCATCCCGCCGAGGTCCCGCAGGCTGTTGAAGTAGCCGACCAGGGTCATGTAGGGGTCGGTGACCTCGTTGGCGCCGTACTTGTCGTGGAGCCTCTGCCCCGCGGCCATGACGGCCACGTAGACCCGGATCTGGGTGGACTTGACGCGTACACCGTGGGCGCAGATACCGACATAGCGGCGGCCGTCGTGCTGGTCGATGGGGCGCTGACGCGAGAAGAAGGTGTCCTCGGCGTCCAGACCCTGCGGGGGGAAGACGCGGGTCCTCCTGCCGCCGAAGAGCATGGCGATCTGTCGGTTGGCCCGGCGGACCGTGGCGGTGGAGGCGATGACCTTGGGGCGGACCTTGTGGCTGGTCCCGGTCAGCGGGTCGAGGTGGTTCCACCCGGCGAGCAGGTCGACGGCGGTCTCGTACAACCCGACCAGAGAACCGAGCGGCCCAGTGATCAGGTGGAGCTCGTCCTGGACGATGAGATCCGGCGGCCGCACCGGCTCGGAGTGGACCACATGGGCGGCGGGGTGGTAGGGGCTCTTGTTCCCCGCTTTGTGGTAGGCGGCCCCTTCGCACGCCTGCCTGTTCATCTCCCCCGCGAGGAAGCCGTGCCGCTGGCAGTACCGTTCCGCGCGGCCGAACAGGGTCTGCGCCTCCCCCTTCCAGGTGAGCTGGGCGAACTTGTCGACGGTGGCGATGACCAGGGAGGGGACCAGGCGGTAGATCTCCTCGTCGACGACCACGACGGGGATCCCCTCCCCGTCGCTCTCGAAGGAGCTGAAGGCGCACTCGAACTCGGGGCAGAGCACGTGGGTGCGCCGTGCCACGGCGTCGACCTCGATGTCCTGGCCCGGGTTGATGGCGTGACCGCACCAGGGACAGGCCATGAGCTGGTGGGGCGAGCCGTGGCCGCCCCCGCCCTTGCCGGTGCGCTTGTCCTTGACCCAGTCCTCGGCGCCCTTGAAGGAGTTGGGGGTGACCTTGCCGCCCACCCACAGTCCGAGGCGGAAGGGGACGGCGCCCCACCGGTCCGGGTCCTGTCTGCGCTCGACCTCGCAGGCGCAGATGAGCGCGGCGGCGCGCTGGAACTGCTGGATGGTGAGCAGGCGCAGGGTGTACCGCATGAGCACGGCCACCCCCGTGTCGGTGCGCGGCACCGCCGTGGGGGCCTGGAGGCGGCGGATGGCGAGGGTGTAGGCGGTCAGGCCGAGATAGGCCTCGGTCTTGCCGCCACCGGTGGGGAACCAGAGCAGGTCCGCGGTCCGCTCCCCGCCCGGACCGCCTCCGGAGCGCTCCGGGTGGGCCGGGTCGGTCAAGGACGGCAGGTTGAGCAGGAGGAAGGCCAGCTGGAAGGGGCGCCAGCTGCGGTTGCGCGGCTCGTCGACGGCGGCCACACGGTCGTCGAGCGCGATCCGGGGATCACCCGCCGCGGCGATGGAGTGGACGCGCTGGCGGTGCATGGCCCGGTTGGCGAACCGGAAGGCCGCCAGGGCGTTGGGGTCACGGTCGAGCAGGTCGATGGCGGCGGCGATGCGGTCGGCCGCCCGCGAGGCTTCACGGAGGTTGGCCAGAGCGCTGTCCCGGAAGTCGGCGCCGTCGTGCACCAGGCGGGTGGCGGGGTCGTCGATCCGGTCCCGCTGGCGGGCGATCCAGGAGCGGTAGCCGTCCACCAGGGGGGACAGGGCCTCCCGTGTGTTCGGAGCGGTGCCGTCCTCGCGGCCCAGCACCGACATGTCCACGACGAGGTCGGCGAGTTCCGGCAGGTCCTCGTCCTTGTCCGCGCTGGGGACGTCGGTGTGCCGGAGCTCGTGGCCGGGAACGGCGGACGTGCCCACCCGGACGGCGCGGAGCGGGTCCCCCGGGGCGGTCTCGACCGTGACCGCGGTGCTGTGCCCTACCGCGAACTCGGCGTGGAAGCGGTGGGTCATGGCCAGGTTGCGCTGTTCGTCCCTGTCGCTCTTGTCCCCGCCGGAGAAACTCTCGGGCCGGGGCACGAACACCGGGCTGTGCCCGTCGGGAGCGCTCACGGAGAACTCGGCCTGGAAGAGCCACTTGCTCTGGGAGCTCTCCTTGCCCTGCTGGCCGTTGACGAGGAAGAGGGTGACCAGGCGGCGGCCGTCATAGGAGCGCACCCGGCCGCGCAGCACGATCGCGGGCTGTTCGGGGTCGAGCTCGATCTGCCGGAGGAGCGTGTCCTGTTCGGGCAGGGGAACACGGACCTCGGCGCTGTGGGGGTGGCGCTGGTACAGGCGCCCTTCCCCCTCCGGGTTCGCCACGGTCCGGTAGACCGCCCAGGAGGCCCTGGCGAGGAGTTCGGTGGTCCCGGGCTCCACGCACACGGTGAAGCCGTGCGCGTTGCAGAACATGCTGGGGACGGAGGGCGCCTCGGGTTCGGTGTCGCCGTCGGTGTCGGCGTCCGCGAAGCTCACCGAGTCGTGGACACCGGACTCGGCGAGGCGGTCCTGGTCGTCGGGGTCGACCAGCGCTCCGTTGGGCGCGAGTCTGCCGAGGATGTAGCGGTCGGTGACGCGTTCGGTGGTGGGGAACTGCTCGTGCTCGTCGCCGCCGACCGGGCCGTAGAGGTCGCCTACGACCAGTTCTTCCAGCTCGGCCCGGATCTCACGTGGTGTCGGGGGTGTGAGGACCCTGTCATCGCCCATGGCACCAGGCTAGAGGGCGGTGGGGACAGGGTGTCCAGTGGTCGCGAGAACCTGTCGGGCTCATGCGGAGGGGACCGTGGTGGGCCTTGCCTTCGGTGCGCCCCGTCCTCCGGGCCGCCGGAGCGGCCCGGAGGACGGGGGTTCCCGGGCTGGCTGGAATCAGCCGACGACCGCGAGGGAGGAACGGGCGGTGGGCGCATCGGTGTACGGCCACAGCGCCAGGAAGAGGGCATCGATGTCGGCGGCCTCCACCAGGCCGGTGGGGGTGACGGCCCAGAAGGACTGCGTGGCCTCGCCGTAGTAGACGATCAGGTGGCGGTGGCGGGACTGGAGTGCGGCGGCCCGGGCGTGCTCGTCGGCGAACTCGGTGCGGTGGCCGCCCAGGCGGGGCAGGCGCTGGGCACGGCGTTCGCGGCAGGAGGGATGTCCGCAGGCGGGGCAGACCGGGCCGATGAGCGGGGTCCGGCGCGGGAGCAGCGGGATGGGGCGGAAATCATCGGGGCGGCGGGGCGAGGGGATAGGGTGCTGCATCAGATCCTCTTTCCTGGCTTATGTCTGGGTTGGGTTTCGGGGGATCCAGGGCCCGGAAGAGCGTTGCCGCGCTCTCCTGGGCCCGTCTCATGCCGGCGGCATGGTCAGTCGTCGGTGGTGTTCCAGCGGCTGCCGCTCAGGTCGTAGGCCAGGCGGAACCACACGCTGCGGTAGTGGGCGTTGCCGTTGTCGCCCCACTCGGAGGCGCAGGCGTCGACCATCGCCAGGCCGCGCCCGGACTCGGCGTTGGGATCGAGTCCGTCCTTCTCGGGCTTGAGGCGGGAGTCCTTGTCCCGCAGGCCGCCGCGGTCGCGGCAGGTGAGGTGCAGTCCGGTGCGGTAGCGGTGGACGAGGAGGGTGTAGCCGATGCCGGGCCGGCCAGAGAGGCTGTGCCGGATCGCGTTGTTCGCGAGTTCGCTGCCGAGCAGGGTGAAGAGGTACCGGTAGTCGGCGGACTGGGCGGCGGCGCAGGTGTCGAGGAAGGCCCGCACCAGCGGCATCACCGCCGGGGTCCCGGCGAAGTCGTAGCGGCGCAGGCGGTAGTGCGGACGCTCGGGCCGACCGGAGAAGTAGTGCCGGTGGACCGGCCGGATGAAGCTGGACAGGGGAACCGTGGCCTCACCCAGCGCGGGCACGGGCGCAGGGGTTTTGACGGGCATGACGAACACACTCCTTGGCGCAGTGACGCGTGAGCAGGGGTTTTCGAGAGCCCGTAGGGGGAGTCTCACGGTTGCCGCGATGTGAGCAACGGGCAAGGCGTAGCCTGACCGATAACAACCTTCGGTGATGCACCGGTCACTGACTACACAGACAAGATAATAAGCAATCGTAGAGTTTTCAAGAAGATCCTCTACTCTCCCGAATTTTTTCGTTAGAGTGCCCCCATGACCTCTCACAGCAGCCCGACCCTCCGCTTGCGCCGCCTGGCGACGATGCTCCGCCAGTCCCGGGAATCGGCCGGTTACACGGCGGCTCAAGTCGGCGACAAGTTCAAATGGAGCTCTGGCAAGGTCTCCAAGATGGAGACAACAGAGACGAAGCGTATAAAAGCGGACGATCTGGACAAACTAATGGATCTCTACGGGATCACCGATCCCGACAAGCGATCATCTATGCACGCACTCGCGAGGGACGCAAGACAGCGCGGCTGGTGGTCAAAGTACAAGGAGGTCTTCACGGACCGAGCCTTGCCGGACTTCGAAGCCGAAGCATCGGTGATCCGTACCTTTGAGACTCAGATGATCCCAGGCCTGCTTCAGACTCCGGCCTACGCGGAAGGACTGCTTCGAGGCGGGCGTCTCGCCAGTCCGGACATCATCGAGAAGAAGGTCGAGGCCCGTATGGCTCGGCGCGAAATCCTGGTTCGCCACCATCCCGCCCGCCTCCGCGCAGTGATTGAGGAGAGCGCCCTTCACAAGCGGATCGGCGGCCGCGAGGTCTTGAGCGAGCAGCTTGCCCACCTCTACCACATGGCCCAGTTGCCCAACATCGACATCCAGGTGCTTCCCGCAGACGCTGGATCACACGCGGGGCTGTGCGCCCCCTTCACCATCCTGGACTTCCCTGACCCACTGGATCTCCCCATCGTGTACATCGACACCGCCTCTAACGGGCTCTTCCTGGAGGAGCACGATGAGGTAGAGGCACACAGTGCTACCTTCAGTGACATTCAGGGGTCCGCCCTGAGCACCGTGCAGTCAGCTGATCTCATCACCAGCATCCTGAAGTCCCTAGAGAGCCCCTCATGAACACCACCGTCCTTGACTTTCGGAAGAGTAGCTACAGCGGGCATGCCCAGAACTGTGTGGAGGTTGCCGACATCCCGTGCGGCGCCGCCATCCGCGACTCCAAGCACCCCAATGCCGGGCATCTCCCCTTCGCAGCCGCCGAATGGAGCAGCTTCCTCACCGCTGCCCTCAGCAGATAGCCCGAGCAAGCACGAAGCCCAACCGCGGTCGGCCCTCTCCGGCCACGGTTGGGCTCCGTATTCAGAAGAGGGTGCCTTCCGGTGGGAACAACCCGTCGCCAAGATCAGGAACCGGCATGGCCTTGGCCGCCGAACGCTTCTTCTTCGGGGGCCAGATCCCCTTACGCACCTCTTCCTCGTGCCGAGCGTGATTCAGTTCAAGGAGCCGGTCCAGGATCTCTACGCGGACTGTTGGACTGAACGTCCACCGGGGCCCTTGGGCTGTCTCGTGGTGCCCAAGCTCAAGGTCGAGGTCCGACCATCCGTAAGCCTCCTTCGCGGCCTCGTCAATCTCGACGTGGATCTCTCGTAGCCGGTCGATGTCCTCGTCACCTTGGCATGCCGGGTCGTGTACGAGGTTGTAGAGCTTCGTCAGCCCGAAATTCCGCTGCAACATGATCTCGCTCCGGTCCTGGTCCAAGCGTTCACCAGCGGCAACAAGCGCTTCCATCCGCTCGGGCTTCGGGAACGTCTCGTACACGTCTGAAGGCGTGTACCGAAGGTCTCCCTTCATGCTGGATGCCCGGGACACTGCCCATGAGTAATGGATGCCGCTGCTGAGCAGAGCAAGTTTCCCGAACCCACCATCCACAAAAACAGCCACCGCATGGGAAAAGACCGGTCCTGTAGGTTGTCTGACAGGAAGGCCTGTGCGGCTCACCAAAGAAATCGCCAGCACGAAATCGAGATTGGAGATCGCGCTATATAGCTCAGGTGTCGGTCGTGTGAAACGCCACCAGATCTTTCGACGTTGACGGTCGTTGTTCTGGGCACGTACCGGCTTCACGTCACGCTCAACGATCTTGAAGGGCTCCGGGTACTCCCGGGCCTCCTCCTCCGTCATCGAACCGAAGTTGATCACCCATCGGCTCGGCGAGCAGTCCGGACGCGAGTTGAGGTCCTTGCCGATCAGGTAGGGGAACAACACCTCCCGGTTCCGCGGGTCCCGCCGGATCAGCTCACGCGCTTGCTCGGGCTCCAGCACGAAGCCCTCACCCAGTACATACGAGCCGATGAAGGATTCATCGGCGTTGGCCACCAGCTTCCACGGGTTCCCAGTAGTCCTTGACTTCGGGTCCAGCGACGGGGTGATCCCCGGAACCGACACCTCCCCCAGGACAGGCTGTTCCCGCTCTCCCGCATGCCCCGCCCACACCAGCGACACGTGAACGTTCGCGGTACCCGGCCACACCTGGCTCTTCACCGCCCGGTAGACGGCCCAGCCCCGTTCCACCACTTGGTCCAGGCCCACCTCCCGGGTGTCCCCCTGCGCGATCGTGTTCGTGGCGATGATGCCGGTTCGCCCCTTCGGGGCGATCGCCAGGTTCCGCAGCAGGAAGTACGAGCACAGGTCCGCGCTCCCCCGCTTCCCCTCGGCGATATCCACGACCAGGTACTCGCGGACGTCCTTACCGATGGTCCCCGTGAGCCGCTGCCCACCGATGAACGGCGGGTTCCCCACTACTGCGTCGAACCCGCCCCGGCCTTCCTCCCCCATCACCTCGGGGAATTCCAGGGCCCAGTGCAGCGGCTTGATCGGCTCGTCCCGGCCGCCCTTCAACCATTCCCGGATCTTGGACTCCGTCGCCTGTTCGGCGTAGAAGTCGTGCCCGTCCTCGCTCACAAGCGCGAGGAGTTCGTCGGAGAGCCGGGTAAGCAGGTCGTCGTAGGCGTCCTGCCAGTTGAGCTTCTTTACCTCCCCGTCCTGGAGCTTCTTCTCGTAGTCCTCCAGGTCCAGCTCTGCGTACCGCTCAGCGGCCAGGGCCGCCGCCACCACCCCGTCACAGGCCAGGCGCAGTTGATCCACGGTGCTGTTGGCCTCGTCGAGCAGTTCCCGTCGTTTGTCGACATCCTCCGGATCATTGACCGGCGGCAGCGCCTCGATCCGCCGTCGGAGCTCTCGGGCCTCCCCCAGCTTCCGGTCGATGTACTCCCCCACATCACCCGTCAACCGGGCGTTGATGGTGCGCCCCCGTTTCGGGTCGGTGTGGAAGGCCTTCACCTGCTCCTCGTTCACCAACCCCACCAGCGAATCCCCCCAGACCAGCGCATGGTCGAGGAAGCTGAACGGCTTGTTCTTAGCCAGGGTCTCCAGCCACATCGACAGCTTGGCCAGCTCCACCGCCATGTCGTCGCGGTCCACCCCGTAGATGCACGACGCCGCCACGCGCCGCTTGGCGAACAGCCGCACGTCGTCCAGCTCGTAGTTGGCACCCAGCGCGGTGCGCACCTCGTCCGGTATCCCGTCGCGCTGCCAGGCCTCCACCACCCGGTCGGCCAGGAACCGCGTCGCCGCCACCAGGAACGCCCCCGATCCCATCGCGGGATCGCACACCTTCAGCTTCAGCAGCTCCTCCGCCGGTTTGACCCGCCAGCCCGCCTCTTCCACCCCCTCTGCCGGACCGGGGCTGTAGGCCAGGGGCTCCAGGGTGTACTTGACGACCTTCTCCGCCAGGTCACGCGGCGTGTAATGGGTTCCGGTCTTACGCCGCTCCCCCACCTGGGTGAACACCACCGAGTCCGCTGGGAACACCGTCGGCTCGTTCCGCAGATCCGACCGTAGAAGCCCCCAGAACGGCAACGTGCGCTCGGCCAGGTCCTCCCGGTTGTCCCAGGCCGAGCCCAGGCTGGCGCGCTGTGCGGGATCCGGCTGCTCCTTGAGCATCTTCCGCAACTGGTTGGCGGTCGCCCCGGTCTCCGCCTTCAGCCAGTCGAAGAAGACCTCCTCGTGCTCGGAGTACTGCTCCTCCAGCTCCGCGAGCGGAACCTCCGGCTCCAGCTTCCCCCGCAGGCCGACGTACGGTTCATGGACCCTGCGGACGGAGAACTCCAGCAGGCCTTCGTAGATGTGCCCGATGTCCTCCACCCCGAGCCCCTTGTAGGAGATCCGGGTCGGCGTCCCGCTCTTCCTCTTGGGCTTCAACATCACCAGGGCGTCGAGCACCTCGAACACGACCCTGTCGGTGACGGCGAACTCGGCCAGCCACCCGTACCGTTCCGGGTCGAACAGCGAGCCGCCGTAAGCGGGCAGGCGCAGGTCCGGGTGCTCGGCACCACCGTGGATACCCGCGAAGAGCGCCATCAGACGGGGCCACGCCGCCGCGCGCCGGTCCCCGACCTCCTCACCGAGCCGGTTCCGGTCGTCCGCCAGCTGGTGGTGCAACCGGCTCACCGAGTAGTACTCGGCGTACAGGTCGTCGGTGGGCAGCAGCCTCTGTTCCTCCGCGTACAGCAGGAACACCAGGCGCATGAGCACCGTCAGCGCCCCCTTGTACACCTCGCGCTCGCCCACGTGCTCCAGGAACCGATCGCTGGAACCGCGGTCGATACGGGCGATCTCGGCGACCAGCAGCTCCACGGCCTGACGGACCTGATGGCCCAGGTCGTCCGTGAGTTCGCCCTGCTTGTCGACCGTCCGGGCGAAGAGCGACGCGGTGGAGTCCGACGGGTCCCTGCCGTCGCGCGTGGTCGCCGGGATCTGGACCCGCTTGCCCTCCAGCAATGCGGTGAACGCCTGGAAGAGGAGCGGCTCCTCCGACCACAGGTCGGCGTCGAACACCCCGTAGGAGGTCGGCTCCCCTGGACGTGCGTGCACCAGTGCCCAGAGCTGGCCGTCGGTGACCAGAGACAGCGGGACACCCGATTCGCGGCCCCGGGCCGCCGCCGCCTCGATCGGCGAGGGACTATCAGGACTCGACTCGGCGGGGTTGGCGCCCCACGGCAGCCGGTAGAAATGCAGGCGCTCCGTGCGCCCGTCCTTGTCCTTCGGGCCGACCAGGGCGAACTCCGGGAGCGCCCCCGTTCCCTCGGTGACACTCCGGACCCGGTACTTGTCGCTCCAGCGGAACACCTCGTCGAGGACGAGCTCGATCCACTCAGCGGCCAGCGCCCCCTCCGAGGCCTGGAGTTCCCCCCACCCCTGGCGGAGCCTCTTGCGCAGCTCGGTGTCCACGGCGGGCAGTCCCGAGGGGAACGCCTCCGTCAGGACGTCGGCGGAGAGGAAGGGGCCGTCCGGCGCGAGGAGCCCGAGCCACTCGGCGTGCTGTTCGGCCGGTTTGACGGAGGGAATGCGGCGACGAGGTGCAGGCATGGCACGAGATTATCGGCCGTGGCAAGGACATCCGGTCAGAAGAGCACTCCTTCCGCCTCTTCGTGGGACCTCCGCGGATCGGGGACGGGCGCGGCCCCTTGGAGGTGCCTGTACCGCGACCGGACTCCGCCCACGGCTTCCTCGTCATGACGTGCGAAGTTGAGTTCGAGCAGCCGGTCGAGGATTTCGACGCGCGCGTCCTGGACGACCGTCCAGCGCGTCCCCTGAGGGGTCTCGTGATGGGCGTGCTTCAGGTCGAGGTCGGACCAGCCGTAAGCGGACATGACCGCCTCGTCGATCTCGACATGGATCTCCCGCAGCCGGTCGATGTCGGGCCCGCCCTCACCAAAGGGTGAATGGACCAGGTTGTAGAGCTTGGTCAGACCGAGGCCGCGCCGTTGCATGATCTCCCGCCGCTCCCGGTCCAGGCGCTCGCCGACCTCCTCCATACGCACAGTCGGTGCGGGCATCGGAAGAGTCTCGTACACGTCAGAAGGCGAGTAGTTCAGGTCAGACTTCATAGTCGACGACCGAGACCATGCCCAGTTCACATGCATCGAGCTCGATAGCAGAGCGAGGGAGGCAAAGCTGTCTGTGGCGAACACCGCGAGCTTATGCGCGAACACCTGATTTGAAGGCACCAGTGCTGGCATCACTGTGCGACTCACCAGAGTGATCGCCAACACAAAGTCAAGGTCGGCGATCGCCTTCATCATCGCGGGACGTTTCTCCCCGTATTGCCACCAGTAGTCGCGATAGACCTTTCGGTTGTTCTTCTCTCGAATAGGCCGGACTTTGCGCTCAACGATCTCAAAGGGCTCCGGGTACTCCCGAGCCTCCTCCTCACTCATCGATCCGAAATTGATCACCCATCGACTCGGAGAGCAGTCCGGACGCGAATTGAGGTCCTTGCCTATGAGATAGGGGAACAGTACTTTTCGGTTCCGCGGGTCCCGTCGAATCAGCTCGTGGGCCTGCTCGGGCTCCAGCACGAACCCCTCCCCCAGGACGATGGAGCCCTGGAAGGACTGCCCCGCATTGGCCGCAAGCTTCTTCGGATTCCCGCTGACCCTGGACCTGGCGTCCAGGGAAGGGGTGATCCCGCGGGTCTCGGCAGCCTCGAGAACCGGCTGTTCCCGCTCGCCCCGGTGACCGGTCCACACCAGCGACACGTGCACGTTCGCACCGCCCGGCCACGGGCGGCTCTTGCTCGCACGGTAGATGTCCCAACCGCCCTCCACCACCTGGTCCAGGCCCACTTCCCTGGTATCACCCTGGGCGATGGTGTTGGTGGTGATGAGCCCAGTGCGCCCCTGGGGGGCCAGAGCGGTGGTGCGCAGCAGGAAGTACGAGCACAGGTCGGCGCTGCCCCGCTTCCCGCCGGCGATCCCCTCGACCAGGAACTCGCGGAACCAGTGCTCCAGGGTCCCGGTGAGCCGCTGCCCTCCGGAGAAGGGCAGGTTGCTCACCAACGCAGAGAACCGCCCGGACCCGAAAACCTCGGGGAATTCGAGTATCCAGTGGAGAGGACGGACCAGGGATCCGTCCGATCTGCTCAACAGCGCATGGACACGAGCCCGGAAGGCCTCCTCCGCCTCCGCGCTATCGAACCCGGCCCCGAGAAGGCCCTGCACCCCCACCGACAGCTCGGTGAGCAGCGTGCCGTGCGACTCGTGCCAGTTCCCGCCCGCCGAAGCGCCCGCCCCCAGGGCCGCGGCGACCACCGCGTCGCAGACCAGGCGCAGCCGTTCGGAACTCTCCTGCGCCCGCCGCAGCAGCGCTGCCTTGCGCGCGGTGTCCTCCGGGTCATCGCACTGGGGCATGGCCGCGATGCGTGCACGCAGGGCGGCGCTCTCGGCCAGTGCGGCATCGATGAGCTCCTCGACGTTGCCGCCGAACCTGAGGTTGAGCCGCCGTCCCTCCGCGGGGTCGATGTGGAAGGCCTGGACCTGGTCGGGACCGACCAGGCCGACCAGGGAGTCACCGCAGCGTAGTGCGTGGTCGAGGAAGGTGAGGGGACGGCTCTTGGAGAGTGTTTCCAGCCACAGCGAGAGCTTCCCCAACTCGACCGCGAGCCCGTCGCGGTCGACACCGTAGATGCACGAGGCGGCCACCTGGCGCTTGGCGAGCAGGAGAACGTCCTGTGCCTCGTACCGGCTCTCCAGGCTGTGGGCCACGTGGTCGGGGAACCCGTCGCGCCGCCAGGCCTCACAGACCCGTTCGGCCAGGTACCGGGTGGCCGAGACGAGCATCGCCCCCGATCCCATGGCGGGGTCGCACACCTTGAGCTTCAGCAGCTCCTCCGCCGGTTTGACCCGCCACTGCTCTTCCGCCGCCCCCTCAGCCGGGCCGGGGGCGTAGGCGAGCGGATCGAGCGTGTGCCGCACGATCTCGTCCGCAAGGGGACGCGGCGTGTAGTGGGTACCCGTCGCCCGCCGCTCGCCGACCTTGGTCAGCATTACGGAATCCGCGGGGAACACTGTCGGCTCTTGGCGCAGATCGGAGCGGAGCAGCCCCCAGAAAGGCACGGTCCTGTGTGTCAGCGCGGCGTCGGACCCGCACGCGGCGTCGAGCGCCGCCAGTTGCGCGGGTTTGGGACGCTCGGCGAGCATCCGCTCGACCTGGCGTCGAGTGGCACCCGTGCGGTCCACCAGCCAGGAGGTGAAGTCCTCCGGGTCCTGAGCCGCACGGGACTCCAGTTCCGCGAGCGCGATCTCCGGCTCCCACTTGCCGCGCAGTCCGACATGCGGTTCCTCGGTCCGTACACAGGAGTACTCCAGCAGGCCTTCGTACACGCGCCCGATGTCCTCCACCATCAAGCCCTTGTAGGAAATCCGAGTGGGCGTGCCGTTGCGCCGCTTCGGCTTTAACAGGAGCAGCGCGTCGAGGACTGCGAAGACGACCCGGTCGGGAACGTCGAACTCCCGCAGCCACGGATACCGGGACTGGTCGAACAGGGAGCCGCCATAGGCCGGCAACCGCAGGTCGGGATGCTCGACGCCGTGGTAGACCCCGGCGAAGAGGGCCAGCAGGCGCGGCCACGCCGCGGCCCTGCGGTCGCCGACCTCCTCACCATGCAGTGAGCGCTCCTCGGTGAGCTGGGCGTGCAGACGGGTCGCCGAGTAGTGATCCTCATAGAGATGGTCGACCGGCATGAGCCGCTGGGCCTCGGCGAAGAGCAGGAACACCACACGCATCAGGGCGGTGACCACACCCTGATAGACCTCTCTTCCGTCCACGCCCGCCAGTAGGCATCCCCTTGCGGCACGGTCCTGCCGGGCGATCTCGCCTACCAGCAGTTCCACCGCCTGCCGCACCTGCTCGCCAAGGTCATCGGTGAGTTCGTCCTGCCGGTCGGCGGTCCGTTCGAACAACGCCGCTGTGGAGTCCGTCGGGGCGGAGCCGTCTTTCGTGGTCGCGGGCAGCCTCAGGCGTCCGGCGGTGAGCAGGGCGACGAACGCCTGGAGAAGGATCGGTTCCTCGGCCCACATGTCGGCGTCGAACACGCCGCACGAGGTCGGTTCTCCCGGGCGGGCGTGGACCAGGGCCCATTGGCGCCCGTCGCAGACGAGGGCGAGGGGGATCCCGCTCTCCCGGCACCGGGCGGCTGCCTCCTCCACCGGTGAGCGTGCGTCAACGGTGGAGCCGGTGGGCCCGGCGCCCCAGGGCAGCCGGTGGAACGACAAGCGTTCGGCACGGCCCCGGTCCAGCGGCCCGCACAGGACGAAGTCCGGTCCCGCCCCAGAGGGTTCGGGGCGGCCCCGGTGGTCCGGTTTCCAGCCGAGCAGCTCGGTGAGGACACAGTCGAACCAACGATCACCCAGCAGCTCCGGGGCCTCCTGGACCTCGCGCCAGGCCCGACCCAGGCGCTTGCGCACCTCGGGATCGACGGTGGGCAGCCCGACGGGGAACACCTCCATGAGCACACCCGCCGACAGGAACGGGCCCTCCGGCGAGAGGAGGGAAAGCCACTCAGCGTGGAGTTCGGCGATCTGGTCGCGCGCGGCACGGGAAAGGGACGAAGAACGCGAAGACACTTTCGATACCGCGCCTTCAGCCGCTCACCGCTCCACCAGGACTCGGGAGTGTACTCGCGGGCACGCGAAAGGGGTGGTCGGGCACGGCGAACTCCTCATCAGGGAAACGGCGCGTGCGGGGTCACGCGCCAGAGGGTTCGGCAGCGGCGTTCGAGCGAGCGGGGAACGTCGGCGAGCTGACCGTCGACATTGACGCTAACCCGACCTCCCATTTCAGACAATAACCAGAGAAAAAAGAAAGACAAGAGTCCCAAAACGGACTTAAGGCCAAGAAAATCCCACGCGCACACACATCTCTGATCAGGGCATCGAAAATTCGAACACTCATACTAAAAACGAAAAAGAAAGATGCCCTGGCGCCGGAACCCGCCCTCGCTTGCTGGTGGCCGATTCCGGACAGCGGCCCCTCGCCCCTGTCGTCCGGCAATACGCTTCTGATAGCTCTTCGTCATGGTGTTCGACCACAGACTCGTGCAGACCGCGGTACTGGGCGACCGCCGGTCAGCGGATCCCGTCTACCTCCCCATGGAACGGGAGGACGCGCTGGAGTTCCGGCGGCGGCACCCCCACGCGACCTTCTGGTGCGGCCTCCTCCTGGGTGGTTGCGGCGGTCGGCTCGGGCCGAAGGTCTACCGGGAGAAGGTCAGCCACTTCGCCCATCATGCGAGTACCAATGCCTGCCCCCGACAGCACGGCGGTATCGAGAGCGCCGACCACTTGTACGCGAGCAAGCAGGTCAATCACTGGCTGGGCCGCCAGGGGAAACCCCGACGGGAGCCGCGGTTCACGGGAGACTTCGACACCGGGGGCACATGCCGGAGGGTCATTCTTCCCGCAACGGACGAGCACCCCGCGATCTTCTTCGAATTCTCCACGAGCATGACCGAAGAGCTCGACCGCCTTTTCACCCGCACACGCGACGAATCCCCGTCGTGGCTGGTAAAGGAGAACCGGGAGCTGAGCCGGCGCCTCCTGCAAGAGAACGGCTTCGCCCTCCGCTTCCGCATGCGAACGCGGAACCTGGAACGGATCCTCGAAGTCGGCACGGTCGGCCTCAGCGGAATGGTCCGGTGGGAGCCGATCGCCGACTGCTCCCTGACCGAGCAGGGGATCACCACTCGACGCATGGAGGAACTCGCCAAGGTCCGGCACCGGGCACCGGCCGCGGCACCCCTCCGAGTACCCACCGTGACCAGGACGGCACCGGGGGGATCTCCGCAGGAGAAACCGCATCCGCTCCTCACAGAATTGCAGTTCGCGCTGGAACAGAACGATCAGGCGAGTGTGCGCCGCCTGAGCGATCAGCTGAGACTGGAGGTGCGTACATCCCAGGATCCCGGCATCACCGGCTTCCAGAAGAAGATCGACGCCCTGTTGGCCTGGAGCTCGCGCCGACTCGAACAGGGCCAACGGTCGCCCGACACTGGTAAGGGCCCCCTCTACCGTCCGGCTTCCTCGGGGAGGAACAGATCCGACCTCCGAAAGGACCGGACCACCCCGGACAGGGGAAAAGCAGGGAAGCACCCCCCGGAGAGACGCACTCTGAACACCCTGATGAACGATGCCGCCGGCGCGTACCGTTCCGACGACCAGAACGCGCTGCGCCAGATCAGAGCGGTCCTTCGCAAACGCAGGGACTCGGCTTCACCGGGCGACAGGCACCGTATCGACTGGATTCTTGAGAGTTACCCCTGTGCGGACCGCCGACGTTCCACGCCTGACAGGAAGAGGGTCCGCAACAACGGCTCCTCCACCTCCTCGAAGCGCTCTGTGCCCCTCCCCCGACCGGAGGAGGACGGCCTTCGGTCCGCCATCGCCGAACGCCGGGAGGAGCTCCTGAAGACCCCCGAGGGGGGACGCAGGCCCCAGCGCCCCGCCCCCGCACCTTCCCTGGAGGAGCTCGCCGACCGGATCAACTCCCGCCGCAACCGTTAGGCCCCCTGTTCCCGCTACCGGTCGGCCAGGGAGGCCGGCACGAGGAAGGTGACGGCGACCGGGAACCACCGCGCCTTCAGGTCGTCGTAACGGCGGCGGAGCGCGGCCTCCTCCCGTTCCTTGAGCTGTGGGAGCTCCTCCAGGCGCGCGGTGAGCGCTTCCCGGTCCTGCCGCAGCTGCTTCTGCTCACCAACGCTGAACAGGCTGTCCTGGATCCAGCGAGGGGTCTCATCGAGTGCCGATCGGATATTGGCGGCGAGTTCGTCCAGAACCACGCCGACCGCCGCGACCTCCTCCTCACAGCGGTCCTTCAGCACCCTGTTCAGACTCTTGGAACGCTGGGTGGCGCGACGCTGCAAGGCTCCCCCCACGCCCTTCTCCAGGTCGCCCCACAGAGCGGTCAGCCGCTTGCGCACGGGTTCCGCCACCAGGCGTTCGGAGGCCGCGTCCAGCCATGCCTCGGCGTCCTCACCCCTGGCAGGCACGAACCTGCCCCCCTCGATCCGTCCGCCCGCGACCAGGACCTCCTCGTGCAGGCGGGTTCCCTCAGCTCCGGTGATCACGACCCGGCCGTGCGCGACGACCGCTGGGGCGCGCAGCACGTCGCCGTCGACCACACGGGCTGTGACCCGCGTGAGCCTGGAACCCCGCGACCACAGCTCCTCCCTGAGCAGGTTCAGGCACAGGTCGACCAGGCGGTGCTTGAGGTGCAGCAGAACGATGTCGTTGCGCCCCACCACGGCGTCGGGATCGAAGGTGACCAGACGCTCCTCACCAGTGACCGGGTGCAGGAGACCGTCGTTGCGTGCGCTGGCCCAGGCCCCGGCCAGTTCGGGCAGGCGGAAACAGCGTGCCTTCACACCGGCCGGAGCCTGTGCCTCGATGAGGTCCTTGCGGTGGGCGAGGTCCAGGCCGGTGCGGACCACGCGCTCCAGCGTGTCAGGGGTCAGGTCGAGCCGGCTCCGGCTTCCGGTGAGCTCCTCGTTGAGGCGTTGCAGGTCGCGGTTCAGGTCGCGCTCCACCCGCAGCTTGGCATTGACCGCCCGGGCCCGGATCTCGGCGTCGCTCTCGGACCAGTCGACCCGCCGCCCGAGCATCTTCTGTTCGACCTGGGAGGCGATCACGTCCCCGGCACTGCCCAGGTCCTCCCGGATCCGGTCGACCTTCTCGGCGGCCATGCGGAGGAAGCCGAGTTCGTCCTCCAGGGAGCCAGGGTCCGCCTGCTCCCAACCCGCGGGAACGAAGTGCACGACCTCGACGCGGTCTGCGGGTTGCCCGTGGCGGTCCACCCGACCGTTGCGCTGCTCCAGGCGGTTCGGGTTCCAGGGAATCTCCCAGTGCAGCAGGCGATGGCAGTGACGTTGCAGGTTGATGCCCTCGCTCGCGGAGTCGGTGGCGATGAGGATGCGCACGTCGTCCAGGTCCGGCCGGTCGGTGAACACGTTCTTGACGCGTTCGCGCTCTTCGGCGTCCTGCCCGCCGTACAGCAGGGAGATGCGGCGTCCGCCCTCGCCCCCGTAGCCGGCGGAGATCAGGCGCTGGTGCAGCCAGCGCTGGGTGTCCCTGTACTCGGTGAAGATGATGACGCGTTCATCCGTCCACTGACCCTTCCCGTCGGGCCCCGGGGTCCCTTCGACCGCGCTGTCGGCACTCGCAGCGCCGGAGAAGAGGATGGGATCGAGCCAGTCGCACAGCGCGGTGAACCGCGCGTCGGCGGTGTCCTGCGCACCGGTGGCCCAGGACAGCAGCTTCTTCAGCAGGCCGCGCTCGTGGTCGGTCAGCGGGGGCGCACCCCGGTCGGCCGTGATGAACGCCTCCTCCTCGGCCCTGCGGTAGTCCTCCTCATGTTCAGCGGTCGCCTCCAGCCGCTCGGCCAGAGAGGTGAGGACCAGCTGTTCCGAGGCGGCGGGAAGCTCCCGCTCGCGCACCTCCCCCGTCTTCCCGGACATCGTGGCCAGGTGGGTCCGGACCGTCTCCGCAAAGGCCTTGGGAGAGGAGAACAGGCGCTTCTTGAGGAGCGTGGTGACGAAGTCCGCCGCATGCGCCCTTCCGGTCCGGCCCCGGCGGCTCTGCGCGTACTCCACCAGTGCGCGGTGCGCGTCGCGCTCGGCTTGGCTGTAGGCGACCTCCAGGTAGCCCAGCTCGCGCCGGGGGAAGCGCGGGCTGCCGTCCCAGCGGAGCGGGAGCTGCCTCTTGAGGCGGCGCACCATGACACGGTCCAGCTGTTCCTTCGAGGGAGGAACACCGCGGGCGAAACGCTGGTCGTCGAGCAGCTCCAGCAGAGCGGAGAACGACTCGGGGTAGCCGTTGTGCGGGGTCGCCGACAGGAACAAACGGTGCTCGCAGTGCGGGGCGAGTTCCCGGACGGCCTTTGTCCGCTGGGAGTCGACGGCGTACTTCCCGCCTCCGGACGGCGCGCAGTTGTGCGCCTCGTCGACCACCAGCAGATCGATGGTTCGCGGGTAGCGCGGACTCGCCGGAAGGATCTCGCGCAGCATCCGCCGGGGCCGTTCCCGTTTAAGCCAGTCGATACTGACGATGAGACGCGGGTAGTGCGTCCACGGATTGGCGTAAAGACCGCGTTCGCGACGCAGTCTCCGCACCAGTTCGGTGTCCACGATCTTGAAATCGAGCCCGAACTTGTCCCGCATCTCGTCGTGCCACTGTGTGGTGAGCCCGGCAGGGCAGACGATGAGCATGGTGCGCGCCCGGTGCCGCAGATGCAGTTCCTGCATGACCAGGCCTGCCTCAACGGTCTTTCCCAAGCCGACATCATCGGCGATCAGCAGGTTGGTGCGCGGCATGGACAGCGCGCGCACGACGGGCTCCAGCTGGTACTCCTCGATCTCGATACCGGACCGGAAGGGAGCCTGGAGCGAGGTCGTGTCGGCCGAGGCGACGGCGCCCCAGCGCACGGCGTGCAGGAACGCGTCGAGTTTCCGGGGGTCGTCGAAGCCCTGCACGGGGGTGGGCAGTTCACGGTCCTCGTGGATACGGGTGCCCACTTCCAGTTCCCAGAGGACCTGGATGCGGTCGTTGGTCGCATCGTCCCCCATGCTCGACAGGGAGACCACATGCTGCGGCCGGGCGGTCATCCTGTACGCGTCGCTGGAGGCGATACTGCCGGCGGAGACATCCGTGACGACCCATTGCCGATTGCGGACCGTGACGAGTTGCCCGGCCTGCGGGATCCGTTCCGCTGTCTCCGGACCCGCAGCCTCGATGACCTCGGCCGTCTCGGCCTCCATGCGCGGCCCGCCTCTCCTGCTGTGTACGAAATCCAGGACTTCCTGGCAGCACGTTGTTCTGTTCTGTCTTACCAGTAACGAAGACTGGGGCACAGGGCGAATGGTCCTTTACAGGAACCCAGTGCCAGTAAGGGTTCTTGTTGCCTATGCTGGGCGGACCGGCTCTCCCCGACCCCCCGTCCCTGGAAGGGTTCCCCGATGCCCGAGCTCGCGATCGCCAAGGACTTCTTGAGCAGGTACGCCGATCTGGAAAAACAGCTGCGCAAGTCCGTCGACGAGGCCCTGGAGAAGTTCGCCGAGACCTTCTATGCCGGTGGCCATTTGGAGAAGGTCACCGACTCGCGGGACCCCCGGTGGCGGACGCTGCGCATCACACTCGGCTATCGCGGTGTGGTGCTGGCCCCGGAATCGGGCGATACCTTCCTCCTGGTCACGGTGCTGCCCCACGACGACGCCTATGTGTACTGCCGTACACGGCGTTCGTCGGTCAACCTGGCTCTGGGCGTCTTGGAATTCCGCGATGAGGCGACGCTGGAATCCGTGGGAACCGCTCTGGCCCCGGCTGCTGAGACCGCCTCCTCTCTTTTGTTCGACGGCGTCCCCGACAAGCACTTCGCACAGCTGGGGGTGGACGAGCACACGGCCAGGATCGCCCGCTTGATCCCCGACGAGAACCATCTGGACGCGCTCAGCCTGATGCTGCCGCCCGCCCAGCACAACGCCTTGGTCGCCCTGGCTTCGGGGATGACGCCGGACGAGGCGTGGACCCAGCTCAGCGCCGACCTGGTGGAAGAGGTCGCCCCCGGCACCGTCGACCCCGACGACCTGGCCGCTGCGATCCGCCGCAGCCCGGACCAGGCCGTGTTCGTGGAAGGCCCGGACGAGCTGCGCGAGCTCCTCGCCCACCCGTTCGACGTGTGGCGGACCTTCCTCCATCCCCGCCAGGAACGCATCGCCTACAAGGAGGGGTTCGCCGGTCCGGCCATGGTGACCGGCGGGGCCGGCACGGGTAAGACCGTCACCGCACTGCACCGGGTCGCCCACCTGGCCGCGCGGTACGACTCCGCGAATGAGGGGGTCCCCCCTCAGCCGGTGCTGCTGACCACCTTCACCAAGACCCTCGATGCGGAGCTGGGAGCCCAGGCCGACCTGCTCATCCGGGATGAGGCCCACCGCGCCCGTGTGGATGTGCGCAACCTCGGCAAGGTCGCCTACCAGGTGGTATGGGAGTCCCGGGGCGAGCGGCCCGCTTTTCCCCGGCGAAGGGAGCTCAACGCCCTGTGGGAGGAGCACGCCGAAGGCAGTGGGGTGAGCTCCCGGTTCCTGCTGGACGAGTGGGAACACGTCATCCTGGCCCAGAATCTGAGGACCGAGCACGATTACCTCCAGGCCCGGCGCCGCGGCCGGGGCGGCCGTCTGAGCGCTGAACAGCGCCGCAGGGTGTGGGGGGCGGTGCTGGCCGCCACCGACCGCATGCGCGGGGCAGGGCAATGGACCTTCACCTGGCTCTCCGCCGAAGCGGCCGACATCCTTGATCGGAGCGGGCGTCGGCCGTATCGGCACGTGGTGGTGGACGAGTCCCAGGACCTGCACCCGGCGAAGTGGCGGCTGGTGCGGGCTCTCGCCCCTGAAGGCCCTGACGACCTGTTCATCGCAGGAGACCCGCACCAGCGCATCTACGACCACAGGGTGTCCCTGGCATCGGTCGGCATCAACGTGCGCGGACGCAGCCGCCGTCTGTCCGTGAGCTACCGCAGCACCCGGGAGATCCTGTCCTGGGCGGTCCCCCTGCTGGGGACGGCCGTGGTGGAGGGGTTCGACGGATCGCGCTCCCGCCTGAACGACTACGGCTCCCCGTTGAGGGGCAGGCGGCCCGAGGTGCGCGGGTTCGACTCACGGGACGCCGAGTTCTCAGCCCTGGTCCGGACCGTCAACGCCTGGTTGGACGAAGGCGTCGAAGCAGATGCGATCGGCATCGCGGCGCGCACCGATGCCCTGGCCGGGCTGGTGGCCTCACATCTGGGTGAGGCCGGCATCTCCGTGTGCGCCCTCTCCGAGAACACGGGGGTGCGTGCGGGCACGATGCACTCGATGAAGGGGCTGGAGTTCCGGTGCGTGGCGGTCGTCGGGGCCGACAGGGAGCACCTCCCCCTGGACTCACAGGTCACGGACGTGTCGGAAGACCCGGTGGCCCACTCGCACGACCTCCAACGGGAGCGCAACCTCTTGTTCGTCGCCTGCACCCGGGCCCGCGACTCCCTCTATGTGTCCTATTCGGGTGAACCGAGCCCGTTCCTACCGAAGTGATCGCAGCGCCCCTGTCCACGTGCGCAGAGCTCATCCCGCGACAGATTCCGATCCGATGACCACCCCCGAAACCGGAATGCACGCTTTATGAAGGCATACGAGACCACTTTCCAGAAGCTCGCCGGAGGGCTCAAGCAGTTCCAGGTCCCCCTGTACCAGAGGCCCTACTCCTGGGGCCGCAAAGAGCTGGAGCAGCTCTGGGCCGATCTGACCGAACAGATGGAATCCGACGAGGACCAGGGCCACCACCGGCCTTCCGCGGTCGGCCACTTCATCGGCTCCGTGGTGCTGGCGCCGGGCTCGTCCTCGGCCAGCGGCCTCGACCGGTGGCTGGTCATCGACGGACAGCAGCGACTGACCACGCTCTCCGTGGCCCTGGCAGCCGTACGCGACCGCCTGCTGTCGATGGCGGACGAGGACGCCGCGGCGAAGGCGAACGCCGACCGCATCCATGAGATCTACCTGGTGAACCGGCACGAGGTCGGAGACGACAAGTACCGCTTGATGCCGACCCAGCTGGACCGCCACGCCTATCGGGCCCTGGTCAACGGCGATCCCAACGCCGGAGGCTCGGACACCATCGGGTACGCGTACAACTTCTTTCTCAGCAACCTCACTTCACACACCGTCCAAGAGCTGGTGCGCGTGGAAGCGGCCATCGGTCGGAGGCTGAGCCTGGTGGAGATCCAGGCCGAAACCGGGGACAACGTCTACCGCATCTTCGAGTCGCTGAACAATACCGGCAAGAAGCTCAGCCAGACCGATCTCCTGCGCAACTTCGTGTTCATGCTCCTGCCGCAGACCGGCCAGGAGGTCTACGACGAGGTCTGGCTTCCCATGCAGGACGAGCTGGGGCCCGACACCCTGGAGACCCTCGCCTGGCTGGACCTGGTGCTGCGCGGTGACGAGAAGGCCAAGCAGAGTGAGGTCTACAACCTGCAGAAGAGCCGCCTGGACAAGATCTCGGCCAAGGGCGGAGAGAAGGCGATCCGCGCCGAGCTGGAACAGCTTCGCAGGTTGGGACAGTTGCTGCTGAAGGTGATGGACTCGCACGGATATGAGGACGATCCGGAGCTGGCGAAGTGCCTTCACCGGCTGGAGTCCTGGGGGAATGCGATCTACCGCCCGCTCGCGCTGCACCTGATGGTGCTGCGCGACCAGGGGCAGGCCGCGACCGAGGACGTGGTGAGGGCTCTGGAGTACGTGGAGAGCTTCCTCGTCCGGCGCATGCTCGCCGGTACCGCGACCAACAACCTCAATCGCATCTTCATGTCCGCGCCCAAGGAGATCGAGCCCGGCAGCACCGTGGCCGACGCGGTGCACCGGTATCTTTCGCACCCACGGCGCCTGTGGCCCGGGGACAAGGCGTTCTCCGAGGCCATCGCGACCCGCAGCTTCTACTGGTCCGGCAAACCCTTCCAGAAGACCTTCGTGCTGCGCAGGCTAGAGGAGAGCTACGGGGCGGCAGAACCGGTGGATTTCGAGCAGGCCAAGCTCACCATCGAGCACGTGATGCCGCAGAGCCCGACCCACGAGTGGTTGGAGGTACTGCGTGGACAGACGGATCCCGGTGAGACCGACATCGAGCTGCACGAGCGCCTGCTGCACACTCTGGGGAACATCACCCTGAGCGGCCAGAACTCGAAGCTGTCCAATCACATGTTCGAGCGCAAGCAGAAGATCTTCCAGACCAGCGCTCTGCGCATGAACCAGGAGATCGCCGAGGCCCCCAGCTGGGGAAGGCCGGAGATCGAGGCGCGAGCGGCCCGCTTGATCGAGCGGGCGATCCGCTTGTGGCCGGCTCCTCTTCCGAGCTCCGTTGAACCGACACGGGAGGACCGGATCTCCGGGCCGATCCTCGACGCGGTGACCATGGTGGGAGCCGACAACTGGACCACCCACCGGGAACTCGCCCTGCTGGCCGGGGTCGGCACCGAAGTGGTGAACGAGTACCTCGCGAAGGCACAGGGGCTGCCGCATGAAAACAGCGTCTTCCTGGACGCGGAGACGGCGCTGCGCAGCGGGCGGTCCCAGAGCGAGTTCGTTCCCGCAGCGGTACTGGCAGGCCTGGTCGGCCTGGAGGTGGATCCGAACGTCGAACGTGAACACCGCTTCCGCTCGCTGCTGGCGAAGCACCAGCCGACCGCGGTGGTCGAAGCCGTCAACAGGCTGCTGGAGCACTGGCTGTCCCAGGGGGGAGACCTGCTGTGGGGCGGCGGCACGGACACGAGCTGCTTCCTGATGGCATGGGACCGCGACGTATCGCCGGAGGAGCGCTGGGCACTGGTCCTGTATCCGATGTCGGGTCGAGTGGAGGTCGTCTTCCAGTACCTGGCGACACGGCCCCCGTTCGACCGTATGGACCTGCGTCAGGAACTGTACGACCGGCTCAACTCGCTCACCGGTGTCGACCTTCCCGAGGGCAGCCTGAAACGCCGACCGGGATTCCCAATCCATGCTCTGTCGGATAACAAGGAATCCCTGCCGGAGATCCTGGTCTGGTTCCGAGAGCAGTGCAGGGAATGGCTCACCGCGCAAGGCCGATAAGAGCGGTCGGCCGCCATCCGAACCGGGTTCATGAGTATGCGACAAGGATCCGGACGAAGCGCCAGGTAGGCCTTCCGTGAAGACCATCCCTGTGGTGCACCTGTGAGGGTGCACCACAGTGGACAGCCCCTGTGCACCCAGAGGGTGCACGGTGACCAGGGGAACGCGGGACAACACGGCACAACCGAGCAGACGGCATCGCCGCTTCCTGCGGATTCTCAGATCCGCGCAGTTCAGGGCGCTTGCCGACCCCAGTTCAAGTCCCGTCACTCACCCCAGAGGCGAAGGCCCCTGACCAGCGCAAACGCGCGGTAGTCAGGGGCTTTCGCGTTGCCAGGGACTCAGCGCCGGTGGGTGCGCTCACCCGGGTACCTGCCACCCGCAGGGATCCTGCGCGTTCCTTCGGCCCTTGGGCGCACGAGACCCTGACACCCTTCAGCCGAGGAAGTCCTTCCAGAAGGGAACGGACACCTGCTGCTCCCACGGAGCGCCCTCGTCGGCCAGCACACCGAACTCCCGGTCAACGTAGTCAGCCAGATCCCTCCCGTAACAGATGGTGTCGAGGCCGCCCACCACGGAAAGAACCGGGTGGCCCCAGGCACCGCGTCCGGCGGGCACGAACCGGTGACCGTAGATGGGAACGAGCACCGGCGCCTGAGCCAGCTTCCGCTCCGCCACGGCCAGCGCGTTCGACGACCGGGGCGGCTGCGGATCCTAGCCCTCGTGCCACCAACCGTTCTCGGCACCGGCCAACACACCCTCCACGGGCCATCGCAGTCGGTACTGGAGTTCCCCTGAAGCGCCGCTACGCCAGTCGGGCCAGGGGCGCTTCCAGCTCGCTCCTTCCTCAAACGGAGAGGCCACTGGCAGCCCGGCGACCAGGAAAGCACGGTGATCCGCTGAGAACTCGAACCTGCATTCGGCCTCGATACGGCTGAACTCGGCATCGCTCAGCCCCGGCTCGATCTCACAGCAGTCAGCATCCATGAGGTGATGAGCCGCCTCGGTCCCCAGACGGAACTCCTCATCGTCAACCACGCAGCCAACGTATACCCCCTTTACCGCATGGCGTCATCATTGGCGCCCCGTCACGGCAGCCGAACCTCCGAGCCCTTCGTCCCGTGACGCCGTACCGGTGCTGTTCCAAAGCAGCAAGACACCGTTCCCTCGAAAGAGCCGACTCCTCTCGACCGAGCCCCAGACCCAGACCCAGACCCAGACCCAAGAATCACCTGTAAATCACCAGAAACACTAACAACACAGGGCAATCAATAACCGCGAGCACCAATTTCTGAGAACTGCTTCCTGTCGATCTGACAGAAAGCTAGACTCGCCGCATGCCGAACGAAACCTGGCAACCACCCCCCGTGCTGTTGACCGTTGACCTGGTCATCCTGACCCTGCGGTCCTCAGCCCTCCACGTCCTCCTCGTCGAGAGAGGCATCGACCCCTACAAAGGCGAACTGGCCCTGCCCGGCGGGTTCATCGCCGATTCCGGTGAGGACGTCTTCGACGCCGCCTGTCGGGAACTGCGCGAAGAGGCCAACCTCGACGCGACCGAACTCCACCTGGAGCAGTTAGGCGCCTACGGAACCCCCGGCCGGGACCCGCGAGGGCGCATCGTCTCCGTCGCCTACCTCGCCATAGCCCCCGGCCTGCCAGAACCCGAGGCCGGTACCGACGCCTCGGCGGCCTCCTGGCGCCCCGTCGAGGAGTTCTCCGCAGGCCGCGGGCGACTCGCCTTCGACCACCGGCAGATCCTCGACGACGGGCTGGAACGGGCCCGCTCGAAGATCGAGCACACCTCGCTGGCCACGGCCTTCTGCGGCGAGATCTTCACCATCGCCGAGCTGCAACGGGTCTACGAGGCGGTGTGGGGGTTCGAACTCGACCCGCGCAACTTCTACCGCAAGGTTCAGGCGGTGACGGATTTCCTCACTCCGGTCGTCTCGAGCCGACGCGTGACCAAGGGACGCCCCGCGCGCCTCTTCCGAGCAGGACCCCAACAGGTGCTGCGCCCACCGATGATGCGACCCCTGACCCCGAACCAGAACGAGAACGAAGAATGAGCGATGACCTCGTAGTGGTGCTGACCGCCCTGAACCTGGAGTACCAGGCCGTGCGGGATCGGCTCCGCTCCCCGGAACCACACCTGCACCCCAGGGGCACCCGGTTCGAGATCGGAACACTGCCCGGCGGCCACGGCCGTGTCGTCCTCGGACTCACCGGCAAGGGCAACCAGTCGTCGGCAGTGCTGGTCGAGCGGGCCGTCCAGGAGTTCTCACCGGCCGCAGTGCTCTTCGTGGGCGTGGCCGGAGCCCTGTGGGACACGCCTCCGCTGGGTGACGTGGTCGTGGCGACGCACGTGTACGCCTACCACGGCGGAACCAGCGAGGACGACGGCCTCAAAGCCCGGCCCCGCGCGTGGGAGTCACCGCACGGCATCGCCCAGACGGCCGCACACCTGGCCAGGCTCGGCGCATGGTCCCGGCACGCACCACCGGAGAGGCCGCGCCCCCAGGCGCACCTGGGTCCTATCGCCGCCGGAGAGATCGTGCAGAACTCGCGTATCTCCCGCGAGGCCGAGTGGATCAGGCAGACCTACAACGACGCGTTGGCCATCGAGATGGAGGGCGCTGGAGTCGCCCAGGCCGGACACCTGAGCGGCGCACCGGTGGCGATCGTGCGCGGCATCAGCGACCGTGCCGACGGCACGAAGGCCAGCGAGGCGGACCGCGAATGGCAGCCGGTCGCCGCCGCGAACGCCGCAGCCTTCGCTCTGGACCTCGCGGAAGAACTCATAAGGCAGGAGGAGTCCCCCAGCATGCGCAAGGACGGCAACTCCGGTGACGGAGGCAACGTCACCAACACCGCCTACGGAAGTGTCGGCGTCCAGGCGGGCCACGTGCGCGACAGCACGTTCCACGTGTCCTTCGCCGGACCCGGGTCCGGCGGGACCGGGATCGCGGACGAACTCGCCGCCCTCAGGGAGAAACTGGCGAGGGAGCGCTCTGCGGGACGCATCGACGAGGACACCCACGAGGCGGCGTCGGCCGAGATCGACATCGCCGACAAGGGGATCGAGGAAGGGACGTCCGAGAGCAGGAAGAACTCGGTCCTGGCCCTGAAGCGCCTACGAGGACTGCTCGGCGACCTGGCGTCGCTGGCCGCGCAGGTCGCGACGCTGATCACCGCGGTGAAGGGGCTCTCGTGAACGAGCACGACACCACGAACACCGCCGAATCCGGCTCCTTCGTCGGGGCCCAGGTCGGGCAGATGCACAACTCCCGCGTGTACGTTGTGAACCCCGGCGATCCGCCCGAGCGCGATTACGACGTTGGGTGCAATTATCTGGCCGACGGAGTCCCGGTCAAGGCGCGGGAACACATCGAACTCGCCCGGGCACGAGGGTTCGATGGCCCTGAGGTTCGCTTCCACTGGGTCCTGGCGATCCTCAGCAAACGCTCCTACCGGGATCTCACGAAGAAAGAGCGCGTACTCCTGGCTGATCTGTCGGCGCGAACAGAACTGGGAGAGCGCGACGGATGGCGGCAGGGACTCAACGTCGTCTTCGCGCTGCTGTCCTGCGTGGACGGCTCCAGTGGGGACCCTGAGTCAGCGATGGCCCAACTGCACAGCTTGCCCGATCCACAGCACGGACTGATCCTGCGCCACCTAGGGCTGGTGCTCACCGGCAGTATGAAGCAGGGTGTGTGGCACCAGCTCCGGAGGAACGCCGTGGAGGAACAGTGTGCCCGTGGACGGGTTGACCGTGTTTGGACCTATTTCGCGCCGAAACCCGCCGAGGCCCGGGCCAGGTACCCCGCACCGAAGTCCACTACTGCCTGGAACGTCCTCGGAGGGCTGCTCCTGGCGGGTGTGTTCCTGTTCGCCGTTGCGACCATCATGAAATCCGCCCTCGCACAGGGCAGTCTGCTGGCGCTGGTCACCTGTCTGGCCGTACTTGTCTTCGGACCGGTCGCGGTATGGCACATCGCCCTCTGGAACCACCAGTACCGGCGAAGGATGGCCAAGGAACACGAGTACGGTTACCTGTTCTCATCCCCGTCCCCGCCCAAGGGAGGTTTCACCGACCAGGTGACCCACGATTTCGACCACTACTTCGCCAAGTACGCCCCCGAAACGGAGAGCAGGGGCACGTGGCTGGAGGAAACGCAGGGTATACGCCGTTCCCTGCGCGACGAGGTCGCCCGGCTCTACCGGGAAACCGGGGTCAAGGCCGAACGGGTGCGTTGGCTGGTCCGGTTCCTGGTCCGTGACGTGCGACGGCGCTGGCTCACGGGCCAGCCCTTGGAACCGCGCGAACTGCACAGGGTGGACACGGCGACCAAGGTCCGGTGCGTGGTCCTGTGCCTGGCCCTGATCTCGGCAGCCACGACCACCGTGGTCACCGCGTTCCAGCAGGCACCCGTGGCCGCAGTCGGTGGCGCCCTGCTCACGGTGGTCACCAGCGGGTTCGCGTTTCCCCTGTGGCTGCGGATCTACAGCGAGCGCCGACGCTACGACGAGGAGTCGCGGGAGAGGGAGGAGATCCTCGGCGCCCGCGAGGCCGAATACGAGCGGTGGAAGGGCAAACTCGACACCCTGCGCCCCACAGAGACGGATATGGAGGCCTGGCTGGACGCGGACAAGACCCTGATCCTCGACAAGGCTCTGAGGCATCATCGTCTGTCATGGCATGAAGTCGTCGCCCACGCCTTCCTTGTGACACCCAAACGCCCCTGCAAGTCGGCCCACGTACGGCGCGGCCCCTGGCGCCATTCGAAATACGAGATCCGGGTCTTCCTGGTCACCGACGAGGGGGTTCGCGAGGCCACGGCCGACCTCGACTTCGAGCGGGCGCGGCGGCACCTCAGCGGACGGGACAACTACCGCTTCGAGGCGTTCTCCTCGGTCCAGGTGGAGATAGAGAGCACACGCCGTTACACCCTGAACATCACCCTGACCAACGGACCGGCCAAGAGCATCGTGGTGGCCGAAGCGCCCACCCACGACGCGGAGGAGGCAGAGTTGGCGACCAAGGCGTCGGAGACCAGCCTCGACGCCGCAGGGTTCTTCCACACGCTCCGCATCCTCGAAGGCATCGCCGCTGAGGGCAAACTGTGGTTCGAACGCGATGTGGACCCGCCGTCCGGGTCCATGCCCGACTGGCCCGATTCCGAAGAGTCCGCGCATGAGAAGGGCACAGCACCGGGACGCAACGGCGTGTCTGTACATGAGCGGACGCCGCATCCACTTCCGGGGTAAGCCCGCGGTGTCTCTGCGGTCAGGCCGGACGGCGGCCCGGTGTCCTCCTGGGTGGTGCCCACGCACACAGGAGGTTCCGGGCCGCTGCGGCCTCCGGCGGCAGAGCCCCCTGCCGGGCCCTGCCGCAGACGCGTCCGGTATCGGGGACGAGCACCTCTCCCGCCAGCACGGAACCGTGCCCTCGCCGCAGACGGCCACCGTGCCCTGTGGCCGGTGCGGCGGTGGCGTGGCTCCGTGGCCGCTTCCGAGCTCCGCCCACCTCACGGTGCTCCGGGAGCGGCCCGCCCGACCCCCTCGGGCTGCCGCCGGCGCGTCCTCGCACCCAACTGGATGACGCACCGGGAAAGGCGGGTGCCGTCGTCCGTCAACCGGTTCCTCATTCATGATCGGTGGACCGAAACGGTCTCCGACCGGGCGGCGACCGGTGGCCCCCGGACCCTTGGCGGCGTGTCCCCGCCCCGTCGCCGGTGGCCGTCCGCAGCGGTGGGGCGGCCGGTCCGTCTCCCCCGCCGGGGACGGATCCGCTCACCCCCGCCCGGCAGGCGGTCAGCGGAGACAAGGTCTGGAGCACGGGCGTCGTGGTCTCCCCGGGCCCCGGGAGCGGTGACGCCGAAGAGGTCGAGTCCCTCGGCGAACCGGGTCGGCGCGGGGTCCGGGGAACCCTCCCCGCGGACGGCGGCGCGCCCGCCGGGCACCCCGTCGTCGGCCGCGCCCTCCTCGGGGTCGCTGCGCGGGACGTTCGGATCGGCGGTCGCGTCCGGGGACGGCAGCGTGCTGTGGTCGACCACCAGCACCGGCGGGTGGTCCTCGACGTCGAAGCGGCGCCAGGCCGTGGTTCCGGACTCGTCGCGTTCGCCGAGCCGGAGGTGGATGTGGGGTTCTCCTGCGTCCACGGCCCGCTGGTAGGCCTCGGTCAGGTCGAACTCCACGCCGCCGGGCACGGGGCAGGCGGACCGCCCGCCCCTGATCCTTCGGGTGTCGAGCAGGGCGCGTGCCCGCGGCTGGTCGTTCCAGGTGGCCCCCTCATCGAAGGGGTCGACCCGGTGCAGCTGCACGAAGGAGTCGCTGCCGCAGTCGTAGGACCAGGCCACCTCGGTGCGCAGCACCGCGGATTCGACGACGGCGCCGGGGCCGGGCACGACGGGGAACCCGAACAGGGCCCTGCGGGTGTAGTTCCGGTCCCATTCGAGGCGTCCGGTGCCCACGCTCGCGGTTTCGGCGCCGTCGTGGGGCCGGTCGGGGAAGGCACGGTCCACGTAGGTCCACGAGGAGCTCTGGACCTCGGTCCGTTCACCGTGGGGGCGCGCCGGGGCGAAGGGACCGTCGGCGGCGGACGCGGCCCCGGGTCCGGCCGGGCCGCTGGTCCCCTCCGCGTCCGGTTCGCTCCCGCGCGGTCCACCGCTCCGCTCCCCCGGGGCGCCGGGCTCTCCGGGGACGGCGGCGCCGTCGGCGGTGGGAACGCCCTCGTCAGCTGCGGCGGGAGCGACCGCCCCCAGCACGAGGACCAGGGCGTAAACCGCACAGACCGCCGTCGCACGGGTCAGGGAACGACGCATTACGGGTGGTGCCTACACATTCCAGCTATGACCGAAAAAGAATTCAGGAGAAACGTTCACATCCCGCTTCAGCCACGAGGAATTTACCAAATTCCCCTAGCACCCCACAAACCTCAGGGATATAAACGCTGACCAAAACCCTAGTTATCACCCGAAGAAACAACGGCGCCGCGCGAACCCGACCCACCCGAAAAGAAGCACGCGAACACGCGGGAATCCTTTATTCGACAGCCAGGAAAAACCATTCACGTCAGACCGGAAACCGGCTACCGCTCATGGCGGGCGCACACCGGCGGCGGCCCCGACCCGTCGCGGCACCGCCCGGAGCCCCGTGTCCTCGTCCCCGGGCCCGGAGCCAGACGAGTTCTCAGGCCATGAGGGCCATGAACGGCGGCGAAGCCCCCGAGCGGGGCGAGCCCGGAGATCGCGTACTGGGCGAGTCCGCCGAACTCCCCGCCCTCCGCGGGGATCTGGAGGAACAGCAGGGTTCCGACGGCGTAGAGCACGAGGGTGACGACCGTACCGACGATGATCTCGGGCCATCCGGCCCGGCGCCTACTCCCGCCCTGTGTGTCGGGGGCCGTGGGCCGCGGAGGGAGCGGGGTGAGCGTCAGCGTTGGTGGGCATGCTTCCTTCCTGCGTTCGGTTACCGGGGCGTACCAGCACCCGGCTGCGGAAGGTGTGGGCGTTTCCCTGGTGACCCGCCGTGAGGCCGTGGGGGGGAGACGGGATCCGCTGCGCCCGCGCGGACGCGGCTGCCGGTGGGCGCCTTCGTGCGGCACGGGAATCCCCGTGCCGCACGGGAACCCGCGCCCTCCCCGCCCGGCGCGCGAGGCCTCGCGTGGGCCGCTTTCCCGGCCGTGCCATTGTGCGGGCGGTCACAGAGTGAACACGTCCGACGCTCTCATCAGGACTTACCAGTGCACTGGTAAGACAGATGTATGTGTCAGCGGCGCGGCTGTGGCACGATGAAGACGTGAACCGACAGGCCAACTTCACCCTCGCCCCCTCGTCCCTGACCGACGCGCTCTACCAGTCGCTGCGCGCTCGCATCGTCAACGGGGAGATCGCGGCTGGCGAGAAGCTCACCGAGCACCGGATCGCCAGCGAGTACGACGTCGCGCGCCCCACCGCCAAGGCGTGTCTGGAGCGGCTCACCGCCCTCGGCCTCCTGCGCCGGTCGGCCCACAAGACGGCGGTCGTCCCCGACTTCCACGCCGACGAGATCCGCGACCTCTTCTTCAGCCGGGGCACGGTGGAGAGCGCGGCGGTCACCGTCCTGGCGGCCGAGGGGGCGGTCCCCAGGGAGGCCACGGAGGCGCAGGCGCTGATCGAGGCGGCGGCCAGGGACGGCGACTTCGAGCGCCAGGTGGAGGCCGACATCGCCTTCCACACCGCGCTGGTCTCCGGTGCGGGCAGCGAGCGCCTGAGCAGGATGCACGAGCTGATCATGGGCGAGGTGCACCTGACCATGGGCCGCTTCCAGGCGCACCGGTCCACGCAGGGCAGCACCGTGGCCCACGAGCACGCGACGATCCTGGAGGGCATCAGGGCGCAGGACCCCGAGGCGGCGCGCCTGAGGCTGGCCGAGCACCTCGACCACGCGCGCGGCCGCCTCCTGGCACTGCTGGACGCGGGGACCCAGGAGGCGGCTGGAGCCGAGTAGGGCTCACTTGAGTCCGCTGGTGACCATCCCGCGGATCAGGTAGCGCTGCGCGAAGACGAAGAACAGGATGACCGGCAGCAGGGATATCAGGGACATCGCGAACAGCATCCCGATGCCCTGCTGGCTCTCCGAGCTGACCATGGAGCTCAGCGCGACCGGAACGGTGTACATGTCCGTCGAGGTCAGGTAGATGAGCGGCGTGAAGAAGTCGTTCCACGTCCAGATGAACGTGAAGATCGTCGTGGTCACCAGAGCGGGGCGCATCAGCGGCAGGATCACGTGCCAGAAGATCCGGAAGTGCCCGGCCCCGTCGATCTCGGCGGCGCGATCGAGGTCGCGCGGGATGCCCCTGATGAACTGCACCATGAGGAAGACGAAGAACGCGTCGGTCGCCAGCAGCTTGGGGATCAGCAGCGGCAGGTAGGTGTCCACCCATCCCAGCTGGGCGAAGAAGATGTACTGCGGGATGATGAGCACGTGCATCGGCAGCATCACCGTGACGAGGGTGATCCCGAAGAAGAGGCGCCGGGCCCTGAACTCCAGCCGGGCCAGCGCGTAGGCGGCCAGTGAGCAGGAGACGAGGTTGCCCAGGATCGAGCCCACGGTCACCACGAGGGAGTTGACGAAGAACACCGAGAAGGGCTGGTTGAGGGCGTGCCAGCCCTCCCGGAAGTTCTCGAAGGTGACCTCGGTGGGCACCAGGCCCGGCTCGGTCAGGATCAGGTGCGCGGGCTTGAAGGCGCTGACGACCATCCAGACCAGCGGGTAGACCATCACGACCAGGAACAGCAGCAGTGCGCCGTGCTTGAGGATCGCGGTCCGCGGTCGGCGGCGGCGTTGCCGCGGACCGCTGGCGCCCGCGACCGTGGGGGCTTCGGTCATCAGTCGTCTCCGTAGAAGACCCAGTATTTGGACAGGAAGAAGTGGACCGCGGTCACGGCGCCGATCACCAGCAGCAGGACCCAGGCCAGCGCGGAGGCGTAGCCCATGTCGAAGGATCTGAACCCCTGCTGGTACACGTAGAGCGTGTAGAAGAGGGTGGAGTCGACGGGTCCCCCGGTGCCGCCGCTGATGACGTGCGCCTGCGTGAAGGTCTGGAAGGCGCCGATGGTCTGCAGGATGAGGTTGAAGAAGATGATCGGCGTCAGCATCGGGACGGTGATGTGCCGGAACTGCCGCAGGCGTGAGGCGCCGTCCACGCGCGCCGCCTCGTAGTACTCCTCGGGGATCTGCCGGAGGCCGGCCAGGAAGATCACCATCGGCGACCCGAAGGTCCACACGTTGAGCACGATCAGGGTGGACAGGGCCGTGGACGGGTTCTGGAGCCAGCTCTGCCCCTCGATGCCCAGCAGGCCGAGGAAGTCGTTGACCAGGCCGTTGTGCCCGAACACCTCGCGCCACAGGATGGCGACCGCGACGCTCGCGCCCAGCAGCGAGGGCAGGTAGAAGGCGCCCCGGTAGAACGAGAGGCCGCGCAGGCCCCGGTCGAGCATGACGGCCAGCAGGAGGGCGAACATCAGCTGGAGCGGCACCGAGACGACCACGTACCGGAGGGTCACCGAGGAGGCCGCCCAGAAGCGTTCGTCGCCGAGCATGCGCTCGAAGTTGGCCAGCCCGGTGAAGGCCGGTGTGCTGAGGATGTTGTAGTCGGTGAAGGCGAGGTAGAGCGAGGCGCCCAGCGGGATGGCCGTCACCAGGCCCAGGCCCAGCAGCCAGGGCGAGAGGAACACGTAGGCGGCGCGGCCCTGCCGCCGCGAGGACGGCGCGGCGGGGCGGCGGGTTCTCGTGGAGGGGGGCACGCCCTACGCTCCCCGGTCGATGCCGGAGCGGATCTCGGCGATGAGCTCCTCGGTCACCTGGGCGACCCCGGCGTTGCCCAGGGCGACGTTCTCCGAGGCCCGTGACATGGCCTCGCGCCAGGTCCCCGTCCCGGGCGGGGCCTCGTAGCGGGGGCGCTGCGGCTCGGCGCGGTCCGCCTCCACCACGGCCAGCATCTCCTTCTCGTCGTCGGAGGCGAAGTCGTAGGCCTCGGCGAGGAGGCGGGGGTTGGGCGGCGCGCCCATGGTGAGGCCGACGGTGCGCAGGAACTCGACGTTGTTGACGTTGAAGTCGATGAGCTTGCCCGCCGCCTCGACGTTGGCGTCGTCGATGCCCTGGTAGACGGCCAGCCGGGGGTAGTAGAGGAAGCGGTGGCCGTCGGCGGCGTCCGCGCCCACCGGCACGGACCGCAGACGGTACTTCCAGTCGGGGAACATGGCGGCTTCGTCGATGATGTGGTTGGAACTGCCGAAGTTGAGCAGGACCCGGTCGCCGACTGCGGAGAAGTCCGGCTGCATGCCCTCCTGCTCGCCCAGGCTCAGGACCGCCCCCTCGTCGAGGAGGACGCGCCACCACTCGAACCAGTCGCCGAGGGCCTCCTCGTCGAAGCCGACGTTCCCGTCCTCGGTCCACAGGTCCTGGCCGCGCTGGCGCAGCCACGCCTCGAAGGCCATGTCCTGGTCGGGTGTGTAGGTCGCGCCCCGACGCCCCTGCGCGTTGTTCGCGCTGTAGTCGATGAGGAACTCCGCGAGGTCGTCCCAGGTCCAGTCCTCCCCGGGCATCCGCGCGCCCTCCTCTTCGAGGAAGGTCTCGTTGTGGCGCACCACGGGGACGAAGACCCCGTGCGGCATGCTCAGGAGCTCACCGCCCAGGGAGAAGGACTCGATGTCCTCGGCGCTGTAGTCGGAGAGGTCGAGGGTGGGGATGTCGTCGAGCCTGCGGTACAGCCCGTTCGCCTTGTAGGTCAGGACCTGGGGGGAGGCGATCCAGAAGACGTCGGCGACGTTGCGGGCCGCCATCTGCGTGGTCATGCGCTCCTGGAAGGCGGTGTACTCGGCGAACTCCGGCTCGACCGTGATGTCGGGGTTGGCCTCCTGGAACGCCTCCAGGGCCTCGGTGTAGTTCTGCTGGCGGACGGTGTTGCCCCACCAGGCGTACCGGAGGCCGTTCCCCGAGCCGCTGCCGCCGCAGCCGGACAGGAGCAGGGAGGCCCCCACCGCGCCCATGCCGGTCAACGCGAGAAATGCGCGCCGATCGAAATCTCTCATCACGTTCCCTTCGCTGCGGGGGAGGTCACCCCAGTGAGTGTGCAGCTTCACAGGACATGTTTCCGGTGCTGATTTGGTAAGTCAATAACTCATGAATACTTGTTTTACAAAGTTACCGGGCGTTGACGGGACGCTCCGTGACCAGGACCTCGAAGAGATCGACGCGGGGCAGCGCGACGCCCTCGCCGCCCTTTTCCGCGACCGTCAGGTCCGTGTCAGCGCGCAGGGCGCGGGTGGGCTGGCCCGTCCACCACGGCACCCGCAGGCGGCGTCCGTCGACCGGCAGCGGGGTGCGGAACCCCTGGGGCACGGCACCGGAGTGGTTGACCAGGTGGACCACTCCCCCGGCCTCGGAGACGCCCAGGACCACCTCGACCTGCTCGGGCAGGTCGGTATCGACCTCCACCGGGCCGCTGGCCGCGCGCAGCGCGGTCTCGACGAACACGTCGCGGTGCCCGCTCAGGCCCAGCTGGTGGTAGGCCCTGCCCGGCGTCCAGGGCAGCACGGCCACCCGGCCGCGCCCGTGGGCGCGCCACAGCGCGCCGGGGTGGTCGAGGAGGAGGTGGCCGTGGCACTTCTCGGGCGGACCGTAGGGGGCCCGGGACAGCACGGGGAGGTCGGTGTCGGCGTCCGCGACGGGTTCGACCACGTGGAAGGCGCCCACCACGGGCAGGTCGCCCCCGCGTCGCGCGCCGTCTCGGCCGGGGCGGCGCAGGTGCAGCGAGCGCACGGACTCGACCGTGTCCCGGACCGCCGTCCGGCGCAGCACCGGTGAGCCCTCGATAAGGGAGGCGTCACCGTCGAACCCGCTCGTGCCGGTGGCGAGCACGCCGCCGCCGGCCTCGGCGTAGCGCCCCAGGGCGTCCACCGTCTCCTGGTCCAGCGGTCCCAGGTCGGGCAGGACGACCAGCCCGTAGTCCCCCAGTCGGCCCTGGCGGTCGACGTCGCGGACACGGGGCTCGGGCAGCACGTCGAAGGGGATGTGGCGTTCGAGGAGCGACGAGTACAGTCCCCGGAACTCGTGGACGGCCTCCTCCCACCGGGCGGGGGCGAGCTTGAGCGGGTCCGGCCGGACGAGGAGGACCCGGGCCGCGGACACCAGGTCCCGGTAGAAGCGCTCGTGGTCACGGTGGAACCGGGTCAGCTCACCGGCCGCGTCCAGGCACTCGTAGGTGACGTCGTCCGGGGTCCCCATGATGTACGTGGAGGGGTTGGCCCCCCGGGAGAAGGCCTGGACCAGGTACTGGGCGAAGTGGTGGGGCTCCTCGCCCGCCAGGCGGTAGGGCATGTCGACGAAGCCCACGGCGTTGGTGAGCACGGGCACCCCGGGCCGGTACGTCCGGGCCGCGCTGACGTGCTCGGCGGTCCGATGGTGCCACAGGGTCCGCCCGACCGCGTTGTTGGCCTCGTGGAAGACGATGTCGGCGCGGTCGCCGAGGATGAGCGGCGCCTCGGGGCGGCGCGCGCTGACGTGGTCGCGCACGCGGGAGGTCAGGTCGTCGAGCACCGCCTCGGTGAAGCGCTTCCACACCCGGTAGGTGGGGGAGGCGGGCCCGGTGGGCATCTCGACTCCGGGCGCGAAGACCGCGAACGCCCGCTGGCAGGGCAGGCAGTGGCACGTCCCCCGGTGGACACCGCTGTAGTCGACCTCGTTGAAGGACATCCAGTTGAAGAAGAACCCGTCCACGGGGTAGCGGTCCAGGACCTCGTCGACCACCTCCAGGAGGCGGTGCTGATAGTAGTCCCCGCTGGGGCACACGCTGGTCAGGCCGTTGTAGACCTGCTGCGTCCCGTCGGCCCCCGTGAAGCACCACTCCGGGTGGCGTTCGGCCCGGCGGTGGTCGATCTTGGAGAAGTCCATCCTGGCCAGGACCCGCACGCCCCGCTCGCGTGCCGCCGCCACCGCGTCGCCCACGAGGTCTCCCGAGGGCCGCTGGTCCAGGGCGGGGTTGCGGGTCTGGAACTCCAGCTCCGTGGGGTAGTTGGACACGATGCCGCCGACGCTGAGGAGCCAGGCGCGCGCGCCGAAGCCCTCCAGGTAGTCCAGGACCCGTTCGACGTCGAGGGTCGCGTCGATCTCCCTGAGGTTGGTCTGGAACATCCGGAAGGGCCGGCGCCACCACAGGTCGTGCTCGTTCATGCCCGCTCACCCCGGATCCACGTGAAGCGGACGGCCTCCAGCAGGTCCGCGGAGTCCACGGTCACCTCGGCGCGCCCCGCGCGCACGCGCACCGGGACGTCGGACCCGGAGACCAGGAGGCGCGCGTCGGCGCCCACAGCGCCCTCCGGCAGGGCGACCGAGACCTTCTGCGCGGGCAGCGGGATGATCTCGCGCATGGGCCCCTTGAGTGCCATGGGGTTGGTGAGGTTGACGATCACCACGGCGACCGAATCCGGGTCCTCCCAGAGCGCGAGGTCGACCAGTCCGCGTCCGCGGACCCGGACCCGTTCCGGTTCCCCGAGGGCCCAGCGGACGGCGTTGGCGACGAGCGTCCCGTGGTCGGGTTGGAGCGCCTCCCAGAACAGGGAGCCGAGGTTGAAGGCGACGTAGACCGAGCGCCCGCCTCCGGGCAGCTCCCGGGTGACCAGGGCCGGGCTCGCGGGCTCCTCCCGCGGGTAGACCTCCTCCATCGGCAGGTCGGGGTAGTCGGGCACGAAGCGCAGGGGCACGCCGGTCCCCGGGCGGGCGGTCACACCGATGAGTTCGGTGCCGCCGATGACGCGCTCCGCTCCCCCGAATCCGTCCGTGGTGGGGTGCTCTCCGGTGAGCGCGACGTAGTTGTTCTTGACGGGTCCCCGCACCGGCATGCTCAGGTCCACGCCGAACACGTCGGCGAGCCCGAAGTTGGCCCGCGGGGTGCCGTACTCGTCGTCCAGGGAGGAGCGGTGGGCGGCCACGACGCTTCCCCCCGACTCGGTGAAGGCCCGGATCGCGCGGCACTGGTCCTGGCTCAACCGCTCGGCGTCGGGCAGGACGAGCACCCTGAACCGGCCCAACTCGCTCTCGGACAGGTTCTGCTCGGCGACGATCTCGAAGGGGATGCGGGCCTCGACCAGGGCGTGGTAGAAGCCGTCCTCGTGCGAGCGCCCCCTCTCGGGGCCCCCGTCTCCAGGAGCGCCACGTCCGCCGTGATGCGGCGGCCCGCGAGTTCGGGCTCCAGGCGCTCGTGGAGCGCGAAGGCCTCGGCTACGGGGCGCACCCACCGCCGGTCGGGCACCATGCCGTTGAACTTGGTGAACCAGGGGAAGGCGCCCTGCGCGAAGCCGTCGACGATCCACATGGTGGTCTCGGCCCCGGGCGATACCGAGTCCTTCCAGCGGTGCTGGTGGTGCTCGGGACCGATGGAGGTGATGAGTCCGACCGGCCTGTCCCGGAAGACCGCCCGGCTGCGCTTGCCGTTGCGCCCGGCCGACCAGGGCGCCTCCACCCCGGAACGGCCCTGCTTGTCGATGAGGAAGAACGGGAAGTGCCGGGCCAGCATGCCGCGGTCGAGGTCGCGCGCGGCGATGCTGCCCAGGTTGGGGATGAAGCGGGCGTGCGGGCGGATGTCGCGGACCGCCTGGTCCCACAGGCTCACCAGGTCGCTCAGCTTGCGCCTGCGCCACACCACGTAGGCGCGCCAGGCGGGGTCGGAGGTGTCCCCCTCCCGGCGCGGCAGGTCGAACCCCGTCTCGTCGCGGAAGCTGCGCAGCGCCGCCTCGCTGTAGGAGATGCCGTGGCCCTGCCAGCGGTTGGCGAAGACGGCGTCCACGTCGTAGCGGGTGACGATCTCGCGGGCGACCTCGGTGATGAAGTCGCGGTTGTACGGGCCGAACGGACAGGTCAGCCAGATACCGGGGTAGCCCCAGTGCTCCACCGGGCTGCCGTCGGCGGTACGCGCCAGCCACTCGGGGTGGGCGCTCGCGGCGTCGGCGTGGACGGCGTGGGGGTCCACCCTGGCCATGACGTGCATGTCCAGGCCGCGCGCGCCCTCGACCAGGGCGCCGAAGGGGTCGGTGTCGCCGAGGTGGACGCTGCGGTGGTGGTAGGGGACGTCGGTCGGGTAGAAGGCGACGTACCCGCCCGCGCTGATGCAGGCCGCGTTGGACCTGGTCTCGCGCATGACCTGGATCCAGAAGTCGGGGTCGAAGCGTCCGGGGTCGTTCTCGGTCAGCGTCAGCTGCGTCCAGCGCGTCGCGCCCAGATGCCAGTCGGCTTCGCGCGGCGCGCTGGCCGCGCTCCCGGGCACGCTCTCCGTCACACCCTGTGCCATGTGGCTGGTCCTCTCGTCGGCTCGGCCGCCGCGGCCGCGGCTCGGCTCGCGCGCCGGTGGCGCTCCGCGACGGAGGCAGGACAGTATAGGCACATTGTCAGTCAAGATTTCAAGACTGACAATGTGCCTACGAATGTGCCTACGAGGGCCCCCCGATCAGTCCCGCGCGTCCGCGTCACGCCCCGACAGCCGCTCCACCTGCAACAGCAGCGCCGAGTGGTCGAGGGACCCGTGGCCCTGGGCGCGCAACGATCCCATCAGGGTCGCCGTGAGCGCTCCCAGGGGCAGGGCCACCCCGGCCTCGCGGGCGGCGGCCGTCACGATCCCGAGGTCCTTGTGGTGCAGGTCCACCCTGAACCCCGGGTCGAACTCGCGCGCGAGCATGGACGCGGCCTTGCGGTCGAGCACCGTGCTGCCGGCCAGCCCACCGGAGAGCACGCGTACGGCGCTGTCGCGGTCGACGCCGTGGGCCTGGAGGAAGACCAGCGCCTCGGAGACGAGCTCGATCGTCCCGGCGACGATCAGCTGGTTGGCGGCCTTGACGGTCTGCCCGGCTCCGGCCGGACCGACGTGGACGACCGTCGTGCCGAGCGCGTCCAGCACCGGCTTCGCGAGGGCGAAGGCCCGCTCCTCGCCTCCGACCATGATCGAGAGCTTGGCCTCGACCGCCCCCTGCTCACCCCCGCTCACGGGCGCGTCCAGGACCGCGACCCCCGCGGCCTCCCCGGCCTCGGCCACGGCGCGGGCCGTGTCGGGGCGGATCGTGCTCATGTCGATGAGCAGCGCGCCGCGGCGCATGTGCTCCAGGGCGCCGCCCCCGCCCAGGACCACGGACTCCACGTCCGGGGAGTCGGGCAGCATCGTGATGACGGCGTCGGCCCCGCCGACAGCGTCGGCCACCGAGGAGGCGGCGCGGCCCCCCGCTCTCACCAGCGGCTCCGTCTTCGCGGCGCTGCGGTTGTACCCCACCACGTCGAACCCGGCACGGACGAGGTTGGTCGCCATGGGGGCGCCCATGACGCCCAGGCCGATGAAGGCGATCGTTCGCACGCTCACTGCGGACTCCTTGGTCGATTCGGTGTCGGTCCGGCGGGCCGGACGGCCCGCCGGGGTGTGCTCTGCGGGTCGCAACGGCCGTCGCGGCCGGATCACGCCGCCTCGCCGGGCAGGCCCGGCAGGTCCGACGAGCGCGTCCAGCCGAAGGGGTGGGGTCCGTCGCCCGCGTGCTCCAGCGCTGTCCAGCCGTCGTACCCGCCCCCGGCCAGGTCCCTCACCCAGTCGCGCAGCGGGAGGCCGCCCGTCCCGGGGGCGCCCCGGCCGGGCGCGTCCGCCACCTGGACGTGCCCGACGCGCCCCCGGTGCCGGGCGAGCGCGGCCGGGACGTCGTCGCCGTTGACGGCCAGGTGGTACACGTCGAACAGCAGGCCGAGGTTGTCCGCGCCCGTCTCGCGCTCGACCCGCTCGATCACCGCCACGGCGTCGTCCGCCGTGAGCAGCGGGTAGGACGGGGCGCCGCTGACCGGCTCGATCAGCACCGTGCCGCCGATCTCGGCCAGGGTGCCCGCCACCTCGCCCAGGACGCGCACGGCCGCGGCGTCCTGTTCGGCGTCGGACACGTCCGAGCGGCGGTTGCCGTACAGGGCGTTGAAGGACCGGCAGCCCAGCGCCTCCCCGATCCGGCGGACCACCGCCGCGTTGGCCCGCAGCTCCTCGGCGCGATCCGGCCAGGAGACCACGCCCCTGTCGCCGCCCGGCATGTCACCGGCGAAGAGGTTGAGCCCGACCAGGCGCAGGCCCGAGGCGCGGACCGTGTCGACGAAGGACTCGACCTCGGCCTCGGCGGGGACGGGCTCCGCGAAGGGCCACCAGAACTCCACCGCCTCGAACCCGGCTTCCCGGACCGCCGCCAGCCTCTCCTCGGGCGGCCGGTCCTTCATCATGATCGAACAGTTCACGGCGTAGCGGGGTGTGCCCACGGTTCTCTCCTTCACCACGGTGGGAAACCGGACGGACCTCTGACAATTGGTCCGACCACCTGACCGATGGTGAAGCTAAACGGGTACCGCGTCCCGTGTCAACGGGTCAGCGGCCCGGCCCGTCCGTCCGGTCCCGCGCGGAGCCCAGCTCGGTCAGCAGTCCCGTCTCGATCTCGCTCATGTGGACGGCCATCAGCTGCCGCGCCCGGCGGTGGTCGCGCCGCTCGATGGCGCCGAGGACCTGCCGGTGGTGTTCGAGGTAGTGACGCGCTTGGTCCCGGCGGCCGCGGGAGCGGCCCTTGAGCTCGCTCCACATGGGTTCGCGCATGAGGTCGACCAGGGTCCGCTCCAGGGCGAAGAGCACGCTGTTGTGCGAGGCCGCCGCCACCGCCAGGTGGAAGTCGGCGTCCACCGCCGAGGGGTCCGCGCCCTCTTCGAGCACGCGCTCCTGCTTGAGCACCAGGTCTTCGAGTACCCGCAGGTCGTTGGAGGTCCTCGCGGTGGCCGCGTGCTCGGCGCACACGGGTTCGAGGGCGGCCCTGGCCACGATCAGGTCGAGCGGGCTGTGCTCTCCGGCGACCGCGGCCCGGGCCCGGAGGGCGTTCTCCTCCGACCCCCCGTCGCCGACCACGTAGGTCCCGCTGCCCACGCGGACGTCGAGCACCCCGGCGTGCTCCAGGACCCGGATCGCCTCGCGGACCGAGCCGCGGCCGACCTCGAACCTCTCGGCCAGCACGCGCTCCGCGGGCAGCGGCGTCCCGGGCGGGAAGGTCCCCGAACGCACCCCGGCGAGGATCTGGTCGACCACCGAGGAGTAGACCTTGGCGTGCTCGACGGCGCGGAAGACGGAACGGCCCTCCTGTGGCATCCGGCACACACCTTCCCTATACTCACCTGACCGGTCGGACCAATACGAGCCACAAATTACCAGAGCGTACGAAGGACGTGATGTTCGTGCCCGAGCGCGGGCGAGTACTCGTGAGCGGGCGCTTCGAGCCCGACGAGAGGGAGCGGATCCGCACGGCCGCCGCGGGCGTCCCGGTGGACTTCGTGGACGGGCTCGGTGACCGCACCGACCTCCTGGGGACGGCGACGGTCATCGCCGGAACCCTCAGCGGCGAGCAGTTGGCCCTCGCTCCCGCCGTGCGCTGGGTGCACAGCTGGGCGGCGGGGGTGAACAACGACCTCGCGGCCGGGCTGGACGCGCACCCCGCGGTCCTGACCTCCTCGGCGGGCAACGGCGCGGTCCCGCTGGCCGAGCACGCCATGATGCTCATGCTGATGCTGAACAGGGACGCCCCCCGGTGGGCCAGGGCCCAGTCCGAGCGCCGTTGGGAACGCTTCCAGCACGGTGAGCTCAACGGCCTCACCTGCGGGATCATCGGCCTGGGGAACTGCGGGCTCGACCTGGCGGCCAAGGCACGGGCCTTCCACATGCGGGTGGTGGGGGTGCGGCGCCGCACCGACCTGCCCTCCCCAGGTGTGGACGCCGTCCACCCTCCCGAGGACCTGCACCGCATGCTGGCCGAGTCCGACTTCGTGGTGGTCACGGCCCCGGACACGCCCGCCACCGAGCACCTCCTCGGCGAGGCGGAGCTGAGGGCGATGAAGGACACGGCGTACGTCGTCGTGGTCTCACGCGGCGGGATCGTGGCGGACGGGGCACTGCTGCGGGCCCTCACCGAGGGATGGATCGCCGGAGCCGGGCTCGACGCCCACGGCCGGGAGCCGCTGCCGCCGGACAGCCCCTTCTGGGACCTGCCCAACGTCATCGTCACCCCGCACAACGGGGCGACGACCGCCGCGACGCGGCGCCGGGGCGTGGACGTGTTCGTCGAGAACCTGGAGCGCCACGCGCGGGGCCGACCGCTGGTGAACGTGGTCGACAAGTCCGCCGGGTACTGACCCGGTCGGCGCCCGGTCCCGGCTCGCACACGCAGAGACACACCGGCACGGGCACACCGGGCTCCCGGCCTCCCGCGGCGGTCCAGCGAGGCGGTCACTCCCGCTCGGCGTCCGGGTCCGGCGTCGCCTCCCCGGGCGGCCTGAGGCGGCTCGCGAGCCGGTAGTCGACGCGGATGTCCGTGTACACCACCCCGGAGCGGACGCCGTGGGGAAGCCCCGAGCGTTCGCTGCCGGAGGTGCCCTCGTGGTCCGGTTCCCCCCGGGTCCGGGACCTGACCTCCGGCACCTCTCCGAAGGTCAGTTCGTCCGCGGACACCGAGGCGCTGATCTCCACGTCGTACTCGGGCCCGGTCCGGTCGTCCACGGCCTCCCACCTCCCGATCTCCGAATGGTGCGCCCCAGGCCGCTCCAGGCCGCCCCGGGCACAGCGGCCACGGCCCCCGGCGCTCGGCTCCCCCGGCGCCCGGTTTCTCCACCGCCCTACTTCTCCGCCGTGTCGTCGGAGTCCTCCACGACCTCCGCGACGTCCCCGACGTCCTCCACGGCCTTCCCCGCGCCCCGGCCGACGCCCCGCGCGGCCTCCCCGGCGCCCCGGGCCACACCCTCCACCGCGTTCCCGGCTCCGCGGGCCACACCCTCCACGGCGCTCCCGGCTCCCCGGCCCACGTCTTCCACCGCGCCGCCCGCGCCCCGGCCCAGGGCTCCCACGGCCTGCCCCGCACCGCCCGCCACCTGGTCGAGCGAGGACTCCACCCCCCGGGTCACGTGCTCCAGGATCTGCGGGTTGGTGTCGATGGTCTGCAGGACCCGCGTGATGATCTCCCGGACGTTGTCGAGCTGGACCTTGAGCAGGGCCTGGGCCTCGACCCCCTTGAGGGTGAGGCTGACGCGGCCGAGTTCGACGTCCGCGCCCACCTTGAGCTTGAGCAGGTCCAGCACCTCGGCCTGGAGGGAGACGGAGGCCCGCAGGTTCTCGACCTCCAGTCCGATCTCGTCGACCTTGACCACCGGGACGTCGAGGAGCACGTCCGGGTCCTCGACCCCGGGGGCGCGGACCGGGCGTCCGGCCCCTGGGACGCGGCCGGTGTGCTCGACGCCCGGCTCGGAGGCCCGGGGCTCGGTGGCTTCGGGTTGGGGGACCTGAGGCTCGGCGGCTTCGGCTTCGGGGGCCTTGGGCGCGGCCGCCGGCCGCTTGGCCCGCGCGGGCCCCGCCACGGCCTCCCGTTCGGTGGGCGCGACGTCCCCCCGGGCCTTGCCGCCTCCGCCCTTGGCGGACCGGCCCGTGCTTCCTCCGCTGTCCTGAGTACTCCGTTTCACCTTCTGCGCACCCTTCTGAACGGTCCGGACACGCCCCGGGGTCCCCGCCTCCCGGCGACGGCCCGCGCCGTCGGCCGTGTCGCGGACACCCGACCGCCCGTCCGATTTATTGCCGTTTGAGAGTTATGCGTGCATGTTCGCCCCATGTACCCCCGGCCGCCCTTCCAAAACGGTTCTCCCTGCTCAGGGCACCTTCGAGCCATCCCGAGCAGGCATCCGCCCCGCCTCCGCCGCCCGCCCCGCTGCCGGAACCGGTACGTCGGCGGGCCCGGGCGGGAGGCGCCCCCACCTGACCAGCTGCCGGGCGGGCACCGGCCGGTCCGGGCGCGGGGCCGTCAGGGCGTGGAAGGCGTGGGTTCGGCGTGGAAAGCGGTGGGGCCGCGGGGAAGGCGTGGAGTTCGCGTGGAAGAGGCTGGGTCTGCGTGGAAGATGCGGGTTTTGCGTGGAAGCGCGGGGACGTCAGCCGGTGAACCACAGGATCAGTTCGCCGGAGTAGACCAGGACGAAGGCCGTAGCCACCACGGCCGCGGTCCCCGCGGCGAGCGCGAGGGAGCGCGGGCGCGGGGCGGGGCAGCGCCGGACCGCGGCCCATCCGAGGAACGCGGCGCCCGCGGCGATGGAGCAGGACCAGTAGACCGGGGACGTGGTGTCCGCGATGTAGAGGAGTCCGTACACCCCCTCGCCGACGAGCACGCCGCTCATGGCGCCCGCAGCCAGCGGGGCGAGGCGGGACCGCGTGCGCAGCGCGTTACCGCCCCAGCCGAGGACCGGCCCCACCAGGGCGGCGGCAGTCAGCCAGAAGAACGTCCCCCCTGGCGAGGCGGAGAATCCGCGCAGGACGGAAGCGATGTCGTAGCCGAGGACCATCGCCGCCAGCGACAGCGCGCACGCGATCGCCGAGACCCAGGGGCGCGGGGAGAGCATGCCGAGAAGGAAGGCGACCAGGCTCCAGCTCCCGGCCGAGTTCGCCAGCGGGGCCAGGCCGTGGGGGAGCAGTCCCTGCGCGTAGGAGGTCAGGAACCCCGTGAGGAGCCCCGCGCCGACGGCCGCGCCCAGAGGGGTCAGCAGGGCGCTCGGGGAGGCGGGTGCGGTCGCGGTCGCGGGCTTCTCCGTGTCTGCGGCCATGGTCTCTTCCGTTCCGTCGTCGCGTGCTCGCCACACGCGGGGCTGCCTGTCCTCACCGGGTTAACGCCGTGCTCCGCTCCCCCGGTTCACCGCTGGGAGGTCCGCCAACGGGCGACACCCGGTCCCGCTCCCCCACCGGTCTTCGGACTCCTCGTCGGGCTCAGACCATGCCGCCGTTGGCGTAGAGGATCTGGCCGTTGACCCAGCGGCCGGGCCCGGCGAGGAAGGAGACCACCTCGGCGATGTCCTCGGGGGCGCCGAGGCGCCCGAAGGGGTTCATCCCGGCCAGCCGCTCCACCTGCTCCTCGCTCTTGTCCGCCAGGAACAGGTCCGTGGCGGTGGGCCCGGGGGCGACGGCGTTCACCGTCACGTCCCGGCCCCGCAGCTCCTTGGCCAGTACCGGGCTGATCGCGTCCACGGCGCCCTTGGAGGCGGCGTAGGCCGCGTAGGTCGGCAGGGCGAGCTTGCCGACCGAGGTGGAGACGTTGACGATCGCCCCGCCCCGGCGGACCCTCCTGGCCGCCTGCTGGTTGACCACGAAGGTGCCACGGATGTTGGTCCGGTGCATGCGGTCGAGGTCGGCCAGATCGAAGTCGGCCACGGTGTCCAGGAGCATGATCCCGGCGGAGTTGACCACGACGTCCACGCCGCCGAACCGCTCCTCGACCGCGTCGAAGGCCGCGCGCACGGCGTCCTCGTCGGCGACGTCGGCCCGGATCGCGACGGCGCCGCCGCCCGCGTCGGTGACCGCGGCGACGGCGGCCTCCGCCGCGGGGGTGTCGCCCGCGTACACGATCGCGACGTCCTGGCCGTCGGCGGCGAGGCGTTCGGCCACCGCCCGTCCGATACCGCGCGATCCGCCGGTCACCAGCGCCACACGCTGTTCGGTGCTGCTCATGATCGTCCTCCCGTCGGGGCGGCCTTCCGCCCACCTTTGATAACGCCGATAACAATAGTTCTTGATCGACGATAACACAAAGGTGATACCAGAATCCCGTTATCATCGATACATGGCTTCTCGCAGCGACAACCGGCAGAAGGTCATCGAGGCCGCCGCAGACCTTCTCAGGAACCACGGGCGTACCGCGGTCACCACGCGAGCCGTCAGCACCGCGGCCGAGGTGCAGCCCCCGACGATCTACCGCCTGTTCGGGGACATGGACGGCCTGCTCAACGCCGTGGCCGCGGACGGTTTCACCCGTTACCTGGCGCGCAAGGCGGCCCAGCCCGCCTCGTCCGACCCGGTGGAGGACCTGCGGGGCGGCTGGGACCTGCACGTCGGGTTCGGTGTGGAGAACCCGGCCCACTACCTGCTGATGTACGGCGACCCCGCGCCGGGCGGGAGCGGTGAGACCGCACGGGAGGCCCGGCGCGTCCTGCTCACGCTGGTGCACCGGGTCGCGGAGGCCGGCCGGCTCGTGGTCGGTGTCGAACAGGCGGCGGACATGGTGCACGCCGCGGGCATGGGCGTCACCCTCAGCCTGATCAGGGCGGGCTCCGACCGGCCCGACCTGTCGCTGTCCGTCAGGACGCGCGAGGCGGTCCTCACGGCGATCACGTCCGCTCCCGGCGCCGACACCGGCGTGGCGGCCGGTACCGGCCCCGGAGCCGACCGGGACCGCGAACCCGCGCGGCGGGCGATCGCCCTGCGCTCGGTCCTGGACCGGTCGCGGGCGGAGTTCAGCCACGGCGAGCGCATCCTGCTGGGCGAACTCCTCACCCGCCTGGCCGACGCGGAACCGGGGTCCCGTGACCTCTGACCCGCCCGGTCCCCCAGCCGACGGCGGCGGCACCGCGCAGGACACGGAAGCGGAACAACGGCGACGGCATGGCAACCGGCGGCACGTGTCGCGCGTGGAAGGAGAGGACACCGTGCGTGCCAGGTCCGGGAGCGCTCCCAACACGTTCCGTGACCACGGGACGCGTTCCCGGCTCCCGCCCGGGAGCGGAGGGCTCGACGGGGTCCACGGCCGGGACGACCGCTGTCGTCCCCGTCCGGCGCACCCCGGAGGAACGCTTCCCCGTTCTCCCGCGCCCCGCTCGTCCGCCCCTTCCCCACCAGTCCGCATTCCCCACCCGTACGAAGACTCCGGAACGGAACATCCGAGATGCCGAGAAGTCCCCAGACCCCCTCACTGCTCCTGAGAGGGGCCTGCGCCTCCACCTCCGCCCTCCTGGCCTTCGGGCTGCTGCCCGCCGCCCCCGCGCTGGCGGAGACCGCCGTCAACCCCGTGTCCGGCAACCAGGGCTTCCTCGTGGTCACCGAAGGCGACGCGGTCCTGGCGGGCAACGAGTCCGAGGGAGCCGTCGCGGTCGGCGGCGACCTCGTGTTCGGCGACTACAACGTGGCCGCCCACACAGCCGGTTCCCACACCGCCGAGGGGGACGAGCACCCCACCGCCCTCCTGGTGAACGGCCGGGTGGACTTCGGCGCCAGCGAGGGCGACCTCAAGGTGCTCCAGAGCGGGTACGTCAAGGTCGGCGCGGCAGCGGACGCCGACATCAGCACGACGGACCACAACGGCGCCCAGGTCAACACCGTGGTCGCCGGCCCCGAGGGCCGTGAGAGCACACCGCGGGTCTCGCTCACCGTCCGCCAGCCGCAGGAGTCCGTCACCGGCCCGGCCCTCGACGTCGCCGGGCTGTTCCCCGCCTACCGCGAGCGCTCGGCCGGACTCGCCGCGTGCGAGGGCGGGGTCGTCCCGCTGCGGACGGGCGAGGGTTCCGAGGCCCTGCCGCCCTTCGAGCAGGGCGCCAACGTCACCCTGCCGCTGGCCCAAGGCGCCCAGAACGTGTGGAACGTCGCCGCCGAGGACCTGGCCGCCCTGGAGGTCATCACCTTCGAGGACAAGCCCGGACCGGACGCGCCGCTCCTGGTCAACGTCGACACCTCGGGCGTGGGCGGACGGTTCGAGTGGCGCACCCCCAACATGGCCGGGATCGGGCTGGAGGAGGCCCGCTACGTGCTGTTCAACTTCGGGGAGGCCGCCTCCGTCACCTTCACCCCCGACAGCCGGACCCTGGAGGGCACCGTCTTCGCCCCCGACGCGAAGGTGAGCTGGCTGTCGCCGAGCAACATCGAGGGCAACGTCGTGGCCGCCTCCTTCGAGCACGGCTCCCTGTCGGCGGGCGTCGTCGGCAACGGTGAGCTGCACAACGGCGACTTCTCCGCGGAGCTGACTCCGTGCGGGCCCGGCGGGGGCGAGACCCCCGAGGAGCCGGGAGAACCCGAGCCGACTCCCGACGGTGAGGAGCCCGGGGCCCCCGAGGAGGAGCAGCCGACCGAGGCTCCCGTCGCGGAGGAGACGCCCGGCGCGGAGCCCTCCGCGTCCCCCTCACCCGAGCAGGCGGCCGGATCGGACGGCGGTCTGGCCGTGACCGGCGCGAGCCTGTGGGGGCTGGTCGGCGCGGCAGTGGTGGCGATCGGGGCCGGTGTGGCGGCCTTCGTGTTCACCAGGCGCAGGAAGTCCGGGTCCTCCGTCTGAGGGAGGTCCGCGGGAAAGGCGGCACGGGACCGGCCGCAGGTCCGGTGACCGGGACGCCGGCGGCGGGAGCCTCGGCGGCGGTCGGCACCGTCCGCCAGAGTCCCGCACGGGGGCTCCGATCCGGGTGATCGGGGCCCCCGGCGTTCACCGGGGCTCCTCGGTGTCCGGCGCCTCCCGCCCGTCCGGCTCGGGGTACTCCTCGCGGATGCGCAGCGCCAGCTCGCTGAAGCCGCCCCGCTCCAGGACGATCACCTGTTCATGGACGAACTTCGCGCGTTCCCCGGCGTCCTCGAAGGAGTCGGCCAGCCCGCGCAGGATGGCCACCTGCACGTCGCGTTCAGCCGACTCGGGGCCTTCCTCGGCGGGCCACCAGTAGCTCTCGTACCCCTCTTCGTCGACGTCGCTGCCCGGGCCCGGGGACGGCTCGGGCCCGTCGTCCCCACCGAGGTCGAGCGGGTCGTCCAGCGGGTCGGGACCGCCGAAGGCGTCGAGGCCCCCGTCCACGGCCGGCGCCGAGGGGACCTTCGGGCGCGGGGAGGGCGAGGCGGTCAGATGCGGGGGAGGCGCCTGGCCGACCCGGGAGGGCGGGAGGTCCTCCAGCTCCTCCTCGGCGTCGCGGACGGCCTCGCGCAGCTCGCGGTCCTTGCGGAGGGCGGCCATGCGGCGCAGCCGTTCGGCGTCCTCCTCCGGCAGGCGCAGGCTCACCTCCTCCGCCCACACCACGACCCCGGCTCCGGTGACCGCCGTCTCCACCGCGAGCCGGGCGGCCAGCTCGCACTCGGCCGTCCCGTGGTCGCCGGGTCGGACGCCGCGGGTCAGCCCGGACGCGCGGGTCACCACCGCCAGGACGGCGGGGGCGACCGGGTTGCGCAGGCTCAGGTCCACGTGGCCCTCCCACCGCCAGTGGACCACGGCGGAGAACACCAGGTCGTAGTCCCGCGCGGCGCTGGGCAGCGCGACCGGGCGGATCCGGGTGCCGCCGCGTTCACCGAAGGCGCGGAGCGTTCCGTCCTGTCCGCCGTGGGCCTGCGCGGAAGCGGAAGAGGCGTCGGCGGCGTCCGGAGCCGCCACGGCGGCCGCGGCGTCACCGAGGTGGGGGACGAGGGCGCCCAGCACCAGCACGGCCGGGATCCACAGCAGGGTCCACAGGCCGATCAGGGGGTACAGGACACAGGGCACCACGACCACGACCGTGGCGGCCGCCACGAGGTGCGCGCGGGTCAGGGGGGTGACGGGGGTGACGGTGTGCCTCCTCTCGCGGCGCGGTCGCACCGGACGGACCCGCTCGGGAGAACGGGGCTCCGCGGCGCGGCACGGTCCTGGGCGAACCGGCGCGATCCCTTCCGGCGACATCCGACAGTCTGCCCCAGATCCGGAGCGGACGCGTCACGAACCGGTGCACACGCCTTACGAGCACGTCACATCCACCGGACGGGCCCCGTGATCCGGGCCCCGAGCCGCACGTTCCCACGCGTCCCACGCGTCCCGTGAGCCCCGCCCTTGCGAGCGTTCCCCGGCACCCCGGCGGGACGCGCCGCACCAGCGGAAACCACGGGCCACGACACCCCGTGTGAGCCCCCCCGACGCACCCTCCCGGCACGCCTACGAGGCGCTCACACCACCGGAGACCAGGGCCCCGCGAGCCCCCGGAAAACCACCGCCCCGCCGACGGTTCCCGAACCCGCCAGGCGAACACCCGACCAAGGGAACGTGTCGTCCGCACCCCTGTTGGACGAACACCTGCCACCGTGTCGGCTCCGGGGTCGCCTCGGGTCTTCGAAACGGCACAGAATGCGATCATCCCCCGCGACTCACCCCCCGGACCCACCCTCGTCGCCGAGCCCGCTCTCGGAGCCAGCCCATGTTCTCAGCACCCGCCCGGACCGGACGCCGTTTCCGGCCCGAGGTCCAGGGTCTGCGCGCCGTCGCCGTCCTCCTGGTCCTCGTCTACCACCTCAACCCCGCCCTGCTACCGGGCGGTTACGTCGGCGTCGACGTGTTCTTCGTGATCTCCGGCTTCCTCATCACGTCGCTGCTGTACCGCGAGGCCACCGAGCACGGCAAGGTGTCGATCGGCGGCTTCTACGTGCGCCGCATCCGGCGCCTCCTGCCCGCCGCGACGACCGTGCTCCTGGTCACCGGCGCGGTCGCGCTCTTCCTGCTGCCCGTCACCCGCCTGGTGGACACCGCCTGGCAGCTGGTGGCGTCGGCCGCCTACGTGGAGAACCTCTACCTGGCCCGGCAGGCGGTGGACTACCTGGCCGCGGACGACCCGCCCAGCCCCGTCCAGCACTTCTGGTCGCTGTCGGTGGAGGAGCAGTTCTACCTGGTGTGGCCGCTCCTGTTCGTGGTGTGGTCCCTGGCCCGGCGACGCTGGCGGGCCTCCGCCGGGACCCTCACCGTCCTGCTGGGCGCGGTGCTGGTGCTGTCCCTGGCCTGCTCGGTGCTTCTGACCTCGCGGGAGGCGGCCTCGGCGTACTTCCTGCCGACGACCCGCGCCTGGGAGCTGGCCGTCGGCGGCCTGCTCGCGATCGGGCTGGCGCACGGCGGCCTGCCCCAGCGCTGGCGCGCGCCCCTGGGCTGGCTCGGCCTGGTCGCCATCGCCGGTTCCGCGGTGGCCTATGACGACGCCACGCCCTTCCCCGGCTGGGCGGCGGTCCTGCCGGTCCTGGGCAGCGCGGCGGTGATCGCCGCCGAGGACTCCCCCGTGAGGCTGTCGGCGTCCCGGCTGCTGAGCACCGCGCCCGCCCGGTGGATCGGCGACGTGTCGTACTCGCTGTACCTGTGGCACTGGCCGCTGATCGTCTTCGCCCTGGTGCTGCTGGGGCGGGAGAGCCTGGGCGCGGTGGAGGCCCTGGCGGTCGCGGCCGCGGCCGTGCTGCTGGCGTGGGCGACCAAGGTGTGGGTGGAGGACCCCGTGCGCGACCGTGGCCTGGTCCGCCGCGGCCGCTCCGCCCTGGCCGTGGCCACGGCGGGCGTGGTGACGGTGGCCGCGGTGAGCGGCGCGGTGTACGTGCGGGCCGACCAGGAGCGGTCGGTGACCTTCGACCCGGCGGTGCACACCGGTCCCGCCGCCCTCGGCCAGACCGCCGACGCGGGGCCGCTCTACCCCTCCCCCGTCAACGCGGAGGACGACGTGCCCACGCTGTACGACGACGACTGCCAGGCCTCGCACTCCGAGACCGACCCCTCCGACCCGTGCGTGTACGGCCCCGAGGACGCCACCCAGGACGTGGCCGTGCTCGGGGACTCGCACAGCGCCCAGTGGGTCACCGCGCTGGAGGGGATGGCCGAGGAGCGGGGCTGGCGGCTGCACCTGTACACCAAGTCCTCGTGCGCCTTCACCGACACGGTGATGAAGGGCCCCGACGGCGGCCCGTACACGGCGTGCAGCGACTGGAACCGCGCGGTGATCGGCGAACTGGAGGAGCTGCGGCCGGACCTGGTGTTCACCAGCTCCTCCACCGCCAGCGACCCCGCCGAGGAGACCACCCCGGAGGAGGACCTGGTCGTGGTGGCCGAGGGCATGGGTCGTCTGTGGGAGGAGGTGGCGCGGGTCAGCGGCGAGGTCGTGGCGCTGCGCGACACCCCGCGCGCCCGCCGGGACGTGGTGGAGTGCGTGGCGGCCAACCTGGAGGACCCCTCACCGTGCGAGCGGTCCGAGCGGGACGCGCTCCAGGACGCCGACCCGCAGGAGATCGCGGCCCGCGAGTCCGGGGGCGAGGTGCACTGGGTCGACCTCACCGACCGGTTCTGCGTGGACGGCGGGTGCCCGGCGGTGATCGGCAACGTGATGGTCTACCGCGACTCCGGGCACATCACCAGCACCTACATCGACCTGCTCACCGATGACCTGGCCGCGAGAATGGACGAGGCGCTGGAGTCCTGAGCGCGCCCCGCGCGGGCAGCGCGGAAAAAGCGCGAAGCGGCGCGGAATATCCCGCGATGGCGCCTTTCCCCGCATGAAATACCCCTTTTCTCATGAAACGAGAAAAGGGGTGTTTTTCTTGGCCGATGTCGCAGTATGAGCAGTTCAAGCCGGTTCTGCGCGCACGGAGAACACCCACGGACACGCGCGAAACCAAAAGGCCCGTGTTCTCCCCGTCAACGCACGCATGAGGGGTATGCTCGTGACCCGAAACGGCCGCACAGGGAGAACACGGGAAATCCCCGGCCGTGAAAGGCGGAGCCGATGCAGGGACACGAAGCGACCGGGACCGGCGGGGCGGTAGCGATCACCGCCTCCGGCCCCAGAGGAGCCGCGTGAACTGACCGGCACCGCCTCCGGGGCCCGCCGCCCACCCCCCTCACCGGACCGTACGACCACGACCACACGAGGGGAGCGGGATCGCACGATGCCCTGGGACGCACAGGAACGCACACGCTACGAGGACGAGGTGCTGGTGGCCGCGCGCGCCCACGGGCTGCCCGCGGACCTGTTCACGCGCTACGGTGTCGAACCCCGCCTGGAGCTGCGGCTGTGCGCCGATCCGGCCGCGTTCACCGAGCACGTCAACGAGGTGTGCGCCCACTGGCGCGCGCTCCGGAGCAGCCGCCGCTCCCTGAGGGAGGTGCTGGACGAGCTCATCGCCGAGCACGAGCGGCTGGAGGGCGAGGGCGCGCTCACGCACGCCCACTTCCGGCAGGTCCGCGCCGACGAGGCCCGACGGGTCCTGAGCGCGTGGTCCGAGATCGCCGGGGGTCTGACCACCTCCCTCCTGGACCGCGACACCCTCCGGTCGATGATCGCGCCGGTGGGCGTCACCGAGGCCGACGCCGAGCGCGTCCTGCTCGAACACGACGTGCGCGTCGTGGACCGGCTTCCCGAACTGGACGACGCCCCGTCCGAGGACACCCTGCGCGCCCTGCGCGGACACCTGCGCGCCCGGGGCGTGCCCTTCTCCCCCATGGAGGTCTTCGGGGAGCAGCGCCTGGCCGAGGGGTTCACCGTGCTGGACGGCTTCCGGCTCCACGACGGCACCGCCCTGGACAAGGCCGCCCTCGACGAGGCGGTCCAGCGCGTACGGCTGGAACCGGAGTCCGAGGGCAGGGCGGCGGCCGAGAACGTGCTGGAGATCCTGCGCGCCGAGGGCGACCGGGCCGACGCCCTCGTGCTGGGGGAGATCGTCGGCGACCTGCGGGAGCGCCCGGAGTCCCTGAACGAGTCCGGGCTGGCCCGGCACTGGGTCAGCCGGGGGCTGGCCGAGGAGGAGGCGCTGCTGCTGTCCGCGGCCGTGCGGCGGTCCGCCTCCGGCGCCGACGCGCCCGCACGGGCGGAGCGCGACGTGCACGACCTGCTCGCGGACAACCGGCTGCGCCAGGCGCAGGAGGCCGCCGAGGACCTGCCCGAGGACCACGACCTGCACGAGCGCCTGCGCGCGCGGATGCAGCAGGTGGAGGAGCTGACCGCGCAGGCGGAGCGGGCGCTGCGCGCGGGCGACCGGGAGGAGGCCGCCCGGGCCCTGGCCGCGGCGGCGGACGCCGCGGCCGACGACGAGGCGCTCGCCGCCCGGCTCGGCGAGGTGGCGACGCCGCCGCCGCGCGGTGTGGAGGCCCGGGTCGACGGCCGGAACGTGGTGGTCTCCTGGCAGCCCGGCCCCGCTCCGGACGAGTCGGTCACCTACCGGGTGACGCGGCGCACCGGACGGGACGGGAGCGCCCGCGAGGCGCTGGTGGGCGAGTCGTCGGGAAACGAGGTCACCGACACCGGAGCACCCGTGGGAGCTGAGGCGCGCTACGCGGTGGTGGCGGTGCGCGACGGCCTCGGGGTGTCGGAGGAGGCGTCGTCCGCGCCGGTGATGATCGCGCCGGAGGTCTCCTCGCTGCGGGTGCGCGCCGGGGAGCGGTCGGTGTCCGGCTCCTGGCAGGCCCCGGCGGAGGCGGTGCGCGTGGAGGTGCTGCGCGGTGTGGGGGCGCCGCCGCGCGGCGCGGGCGACGGCGTGCGCGTGGAGACGGACGGGTCGGGGTTCTGCGACACCGACGTCGAGATGGACGTGGAGTACCACTACCGGATCCGCGCGGTCTACGTGACCTCGAACGGGCACGCGCGGGGGTCGGCGGGGCTCGTGCGCCGGGCCAGCCCGGGTCCGTGCCCGGAAGCGGTGCGGGACCTGTCCGTGGTGCCGGACGGCGGCGCGGACTTCCGGGCCTCGTGGACACGGCCCTCCCGGGGGAGGGTCGTGCTGCGGGTCGGGGAGGAGCCGCCCGAGTGGCCTCTGGGCACGGTGCTCGGCCCCGACGACCTGGAGTCCTACGGCCGTGAGGTGGCCCAGACCCCGGTGGCCGACGACGAGGGGTCCTCTGAGGGCAGGGGAGCCGACAGGAGCAGCGGAACGGGTGTTCGCGCGGGCGCGGGCCGTGCCTCGGGGCCGCCCCCGGGGTCGGCGAACGGCCACGCGGACCCCGGGCGCGGGGGGACGCCCGGCGAGGAGAGGGAGGGCGTGCGCGTACTCGGGCCCGGGGAGAGAAGCACGGGCCACACCCGCACCGCCCCCGTCCAGGACGCCCGCGCCCCGCACGCGCCGCGCGCCGGCGCCGCGGCGCCCGAGGGGGGCAGGGCCCGTCCCCGTGAGGGCGCGTTCCGCGACACGGGCCACCCGCGCACCATGCCATCCGAGGAGACAGGGGCCAGCCCCCGTGAGGGCGCGTCCCACGTAACGGACCAGCCGAACACAGTGCCCTCGGAGGAGGGCGGGATCCGCTCCTCTGAGGGGGCGTTCCACGCCGCGGGCCACCCGAGCACAGCGCCCTCCGAGGAGGACGGGCACGGGGGGACCGAGGGCATCCGCGTCCTGGGTCCGGGCGAGGGGAGCCCCGCCCGGAGCCGGGACGCCGACCACGGCACGGGTGCCCGACGCGGAGGCTTCGCGGACGAGGGGGGAGAGGGGGTCCGGATCCTGGCCCCCGTTGAGCGGCCCCCGGGGCGGACCCGGACCGTTCCCGGCCAGGACGCCCGCACACCGCACGCGCCCTCCAGCGGTTCCGCGGCGCCCGGAGGTACCGCGGGGGACCGTGCTCCCGCCCCCGCCGAGGGGCCCGGTGAGCGCATCCGCAGTGTCGGAAGGCACGCCAGGCTCTCCCCCGCCGCGGAGTCCCCGGCACCGGCGGCCACCGGGGTGGGGGACGGTGCCCTCGGCACTCCCGCGCGCACCGGGGCGGACGCCCGCGACGGGCGCGAGCGCTCCGTGAACGCCCAGGCGGTGCCCGCGGCCGACGGCGCCGACCTGCCGCGCGTGGTGCTGCCCTCCCCGCCCGCGGGCGGGGAGGGCGAGGGCGCCCGCGTGTTCGGCTCCGCGGGGCGGACCGGCGCCGACCTCCACGACGACGGGACCCGCACGGCGAACCCGCCGTCGCACCGCGCGGCCGCGGGCGACCGGCCGGGGGGCGGGCCGGTGGTGCCCCCGCAGGGCGTCGCCCTCCACGACCGCGCCGAGGGCCGCGCCGCTAAGGGCCTGCTCACGGACGCGGCGTCCCACGGGGCCGGGCACGGCGGTACGGCCACGCACTCCGGACCCGGGAGACCGGAAGGTCCGGGGGTTCCCGGCGACCGGGTGGCGGGAGGCCCGGACGCGCCCGGCGGCACGCACGGAGGACATGCGAAGGCCGGGGCTCCCGAGGCAACTGGGAACCACGGGGCGTCAGCGGCTCCTGACACCGCGGGGGCTCCTGACGCGGAAACGGTCACCAGCACACCGGGGGGCCTCGGAACAGGGACAACCGGAAACCCCGGGCCAGCGGCGACCACCGGCGTCACACACCACGCCCCCGGAACGACGGCGCCCACCGGTGTGCCGGGAACCCCCGGAACAACCGGGAACCGCGGGCCGACCGCCCACGCTGGTACTCAGCGGGTTCCCGGGACGCCAGCGGCCGGAGCGGCCCCGTGGAACCGCGGGTCGGCCGCCACGGCGGTACCGGAAAACCGCATGAGCGCGGCCGAGGAACAGGGCGCGCACCAGGCACAGGCCCCTCGGGAGGAACGGGAGCGGGTGGCGTTCACCCTGGAGTCGGGCACCAACCACGTCCTGGCGGTGACGGTGGCGGGCGACCAGGCGGTCGTGGGCGTCTCCGTGCGGGTGACCGCGGCCCCGCCCGTGGAGGGGCTGCGCGCGGAACGGTTCGACACCTCGGTCCGGCTCGGGTGGACCTGGCCCGAGGACGCCTGCGCGGCGATCATCTCCTGGCGCCCCGAGGAGCGCGGCACGGAGACCTGGACCGGCGGCCAACTGCGCTGCACCCGCCGCCAGTACTCCTCCGACGGGGGCTTCGAGACGCTCATGGGCCCCGAGTCGGTGCGGGTGGACGTGCGCGCCGTCGTCCCCTTCGAGGGCGGGGAGGCGGTGAGCTCCGCCGCGACCGTCACCGTTCCCGGCCGGGCCGTGCTCGACTACCGCGTGGAGTCGGCGGGCCTGCTGCGCCGGGACCGGGTGGTGCACCTGGTCGCGGAGGAGGACTGCACCATGCCCGAGGTGGTCGTGGTGTACGCCGACGGCCCCGTCCAGCCGCACACCGCCGACCAGGGGACGGTGCTGGCGGTCCTGCCCGCCCAGTACCTGTCGGCGGGCGAGTGGGTCTCGGTGCGCGTACGGCCTCCGCGGGGCACCGGCCAGGGCTGGCTGATGTGCTTCCCGGCGGACGACGACGGGACGGGGGTGCGGCTGCGCCAGCCCCCGGTGAGGGAGTTGAGGTGCTGAGGAGCCTGGACGCCGTGCGCTCGCTGATCCCCGTCGAGGGCCGCCTCCTGGTGTGCCCCTACTGCTACTCGCGGTTCGCCGAGCGCCGCATCCGCTTCCGGTGCACGGGGCGCCCGGGGCCGGACGGGCGGGTGTGCGCGCCGGTGGAGGACGCCGCGATCCGCGCCCACCTGGGGCGGCGCGAACGGCTGCCGCCGGTCTTCGAGGCCGACGGGCGCAGTGCCCGGGCGGTGTGCCCGGAGTGCGCGTCGACCACCGGCAGACAGGTGTGCGCCACCTGCCACGCCCAGCTCCCCGTGAACTTCGGACGGATCCGCAGCCGGATGATCGCCCTGGTCGGGGCGCGCGACGCGGGCAAGACGGTGTTCATGACGGTGCTCATCCACGAGCTGATGAACCGTGTGGGCTCCCGGTTCGACGCGTCGGTGGGGGGTTCGGACGACCAGACCCGGCACCGGTTCCACGCCGACTACGAGACCCCGCTCTACGAGGAGGCGCGGCTGCTCGGCGCCACCCGGCGCACCGGGGTCACCCGCGAACCGCTGGTGTTCCGGTTCACCACCCAGCGCCGGGGGTTGGGCGGCAGGCGGCCGCAGCACACGCTGCTGTCGTTCTTCGACACCGCCGGGGAGGACCTGACCTCCGAGGCGAGCGTGGAGGCGAACCTGCGCTACCTCAACAGCGCCGACGGGATCATCCTCCTGCTGGATCCGCTCCGGATGGAGGGCACCCGGCAGCTGGCCGCAGCGGGCGGGCGACCGCCCGCCCCGGACAGGGCGCGGAGCCGACCGCTGGACATGCTGGGACGCGTCACCGACCTGCTGATGAGCCGCCCCGGAGCCGTCAACAGGCTGATCCAGGTGCCCATGGCGGTGTGCCTGACCAAGATCGACGCGCTGCACGGCGAACTGGACGAGGGCTCGCCCCTGCACCGGCCGCAGCCCACCGCGCCGTTCTTCGACGAGTCCGACAGCCAGGACGTGCACGCCCAGATCCAGCAGCTGCTGCACCGGTGGGACGGCGGCGGGGTGGACGGCCACGTGCGCAACCACTACCGCAACGCCCGCTACTTCGGGGTGTCGGCCCTGGGCGGCGTCCCCGACGCGGGCAACCGCGTGCGCGGCGGGGTGCGCCCCTACCGGGTCGCCGACCCGTTCCTGTGGATGCTCAGCGAGTTCGGGGTCATCCCCTCGCGCGAGGCGTCCTGGTCCTGAGCCCGGCCCGGCGGACCCGCCGGGCCGGGGTGTCCGGGCCCCCGTGAACCACCACCGACCCAGAACCAGACCCCCCGCGACGACCAGACCGAAGGGGTGCGCCGATGGGCTTCGCGCAGCTGTACTACACCTCGTGCGAGCACGGCCTGTCCGGTTACGCCGGGTACCAGTTCAACGCGGCGACCCCCGGGGTGGACCCCCGGGTGCTCAGGGAGGTCGAGCGGTTCACCGTGTACGAGCCGCCGCGGTCCCGCGAGCGCGTCGACGAGCATCCGGTCAACCTGTGCTACTCCCCCGACGTGGGCGGGGTGCCGGTGGTGAGCCGCGTGGTCTCCAGCGGCGACGACCCGTCCGGGAGGCCGGGCAACTACTTCGCGCACAGCCTGGTGGCCGCGGGGCCCGGGGAGTCCGGCCCGCTGCCCGCGGAGCTGTGGGAGGCCGACTTCTGGGCGGAGGAGCCGGTCGGCGACCCCGGCCTGTCCGAGCTGCCGGAGCTGTCGGAGCCGGAGATCGGCCCCGGCCCGCTGGACCGCCCGCGCACCGACGCGTGGGTGCGGGGCCGCTCGGCGGAGGTGGTGGCTCGGCTGCTGCTCGCCGTCGACGACGCCGTGGACGACTCCCGCCCGCTGGTGCTGGTGGCCGACAGCACGTCCGTGGCGCACTGGGTGGCGGCCCTGAGCCACCTGCTTCCGCCGCGGCGGGCGCGGCTGCTGTCGTTCGCGACCTACTGCGGCGACCCCGACGAGGCGCTCGTGCAGGTCGTCGGCGTCGCGCCCGACTCCGACACCGCGCTGTGGCGCGACAGGTTCACGGTGTACGACCCGGAGGAGGACCCGCCGGACGCGCTCCCCGAACCCGACCCCCGTGCACGCGCCGTGGCCGATCGCCTGGTCCGGCTGGGCACGCGCCGGGCGGCCGTGTTGTGGCACCGGGCGCGGCCGTACGCCTCGGGCCGCGAGGGCGCGCTGGCGGACTGGCTCCCGGTGCTGGCCGCGGCGTCCCTGCTGGACGCGGACGCTCCCGCGCGCGAGGACCTGCGGGAGGTGCGCGAGTGGCTGTCCGAGGCGGTCGAGTGGCTCGCCCCCGAGGACGCGGCGGCGCTGGTCCACCGGATCCTGGACGCCGACGCCGCGGCGTCGGAGGAGGGCCGCGTGGGGATGGAGGCCGGCGACCGGGGGCCGGACCGGAACCTGGTGGGCGCGGGGTCCGGCCGGTCCCCGGGCGGGGCCGCTCGCGGGCCGGTCGGCGGCGTGCTGGACCGGGCGTTCGCCGGCGGTGCGGGCGGAACGCCCGCGGGAAGCCGCGGCGGGGCGCCCGTCGGTGACCGGAACGAGGTGCCCGGCGGGGGGCAGGGCCGGCTGTCCGGAAGGAACCGCGACGGAGCGTCCGGGGGCTCCGCCCTGCTCACGGAGCCGTCGTCGGGAGTCCTCGACCCGGCCGACCTGGCCGGGTTGCAGCGGGTGGCGCACCGGCTGGGCGGCGCGGACGGGACCACCGAGCGGCTCGAACACGTGATGGTCCGCCGCTCCCTGGACGACATCGCCGCGGGCGGGGGCGCCCCCGCGGTGACACCGATGCGCACGGAGTCGGTGCGCGGCGCGGCGCGGGAACGGGTCGCCGCCCTGCTGGGGGGCGAGTGCGGCGAACTCGCCCCCGACCGGGCGGTGGTGCTGCTGCGCTGGGCCCGGGCCGGTGGTCTGCTCCCCTCCGAGGAGAGCATGGAGCGGTACGGCGGCGGGGTGCTCGCCCCGCTGCTGGCCGCCTCGCACCTGCCCTCCCCGGAGGCGCGCGCCCTGGTCGCCGCCCACCCCGGGGTGCGCAGGGGCGCGGCCTCGCGCCTGGCCGCGCTGCCCCGCGAGAGGTTGGCGGCCCTCGCGGCCGGGCCGGTGGGCGCCCTGTTCGCCAACGACCGCGACGGGTCCAGCGCCCTGCTGCGCGAACTGAGGCTGCTGGCCACCGACCCCCGCAACGACCTTCCGGGGCTGCTGTCGTACCTGGTGTCCGTACGCAGGGAGGGCCGGGCGGCGGGCGCCGCCGGGCTCGCCGCGCACGACCTGGACGAGGATCTGCTCACCGACGTGTGGGGTCCCGGGCACGGGCCGCGGGCCGCCCTGCTGGTCCTGAGGGTGCTGCGTCCCGGGGTCCTGGTGGCGCCGGGGGTGGGCGGCTGGGTGGCCGAGGCGATGGCGGCGCCCCCCGGGGCGGGCCAGGAGCGGACGTGGCGTGAGCTGGTGGACGAGGTGTCCCGGCACTGGTTGCGGACCCGGCTTCCCGATTCCGGCCGACGGGTCGTCGTGGAGTGGTCGGAGGTCCGCCCGTCCCTGGTCGCACTGCGCGCGGCCGGGGAGGACCGTGCGCACGACCGGCTCGCCGCCGTGTACGCGGCCGTGCGGGGAGCCCATCCGGCGGTGGAGGAGGTGGCCTGGCGGCTGGTGGTGCGCGTGCTGTTGGGATGGTGTCAGTGCTCGCTGCTGGCCGAGGCCCTGCGGGACTGCCCGGCGCAGGTGTTCGAGGCCTACGGCGAGGCGGTGTCGGCCCGGCTGGCCGACGACCGTCCGGACACGGCCACGGCAGCCCTGGTCTACCGGGCGACGAGGCACCGGATCCTGGCTGGGCACCGGCGGGCCGGGCACCTGGACGCGTCGGTGCTCGCACCGGCCGTGGGCGGGTGGCGGCGGCGCCACCTGGCGAGGATGCGCAGACAGCTGCCGCGCGAGTCCGCGGCCGGTTTCGACGAGTGGGCGCAGCGCTCGCGCGAACCGCGCGGGCGCGGGTTCCTGGGACTGGGTTCGCGGTCGGGCGAGCGGCGGTCATGAGGGGGGCGGCGTCCGCGGGGCGGTCTGCGCCGAGGCGGGCGGCCTCCGGAGGGCGGAGCGCGCTCACGGGGTGGTCGGCGCTCAGGCGGGCGGCGTCCGCGGGGCGTGCGGCGCGGTCGCGGCGCGACGACGGCGGCGCACAGATGGGGGTGGCGCTCCTGGTCGCCGCCGCTGCGGGCCTGGGCCTGGTGGTCGTCTACCTGCTGCGGTGGTGGCTGCTCGCGGGACTGGTGAGCGCCGTGGTGCTCGGGGGAGGTGCCGCCCTCCTCGCCGGGTGGTGCGTGCTGGTGCTCTCCTACCTGCGCCGTGTGCGCGAGGTGATGTGGGCGGGCGACCACCCGGACGAGCCGCTGCCCGGCACCCGCGACGACCCCGCGCACCTGGCCTACCACGGCGGTCCGGCCTGGTGGGACCTGCGCGCGGTGGTGGCGCACAACTGGGGGGCCGCGGCGCCCTGGAGCGTGTTCCTGCTGCCGCAGTTCCTGGCCCACGCCCTGGTGGTGGGCCTCTATCTGGCCGCGGCGTGGACCGCCGTCGGAGCGCTGCGGCTCGCGGACTCGGGACTGCTGCTGGTGCGCCGGATCCGCATGGTGTGCCCGGGGTGCTTCCTGCGGCTGGGTTACCCGGCCTACCTGTGCGCGCGCTGCGGTCGGCGGCACGGCGCCATACGCCCCGGCGGGCGGGGGCTGTGGCGGCGGGAGTGCCTGTGCGGAGCGCGCCTGCCCACGCTGCTCCTGCTGGGTTCGGCCGACCTGGAGGCGCGGTGTCCGCACTGCGACCGGGGGCTGGAGCACCGTCCGGGCGAGGCCAGGGAGTTCGTGCTGCCGCTGTTCGGGGGCACGGGCGCGGGCAAGACGCGGCTGGTGACCGCTATGAACCTGGCGCTGGCCCAGGCCGCGCGCCGGGCGCCGGAGGCGTACGTGGAGCCGGTGGGCGAGGAGACGGTGCGGCGGCTTCGGGAGGGCGAGCGGGTGCTCGCGGCCGGGTCCCGGACCGCGCCCACTCCCCCGGGCCGCGAGGTGCGGGGGCTGACGGTGCGGGTGGGCGCGAGCGGCAGGACCCTGCTCATGCAGCTGTTCGACGCGGCGGGCGAGCGGTTCAACCGGTCGGCGACCGTCGAGGAGCTGGCCTACCTGGGCCGGGCGACGACGTTCGTGCTGGCGGTGGACCCGTTGGGGATCGAGTCGGTGTGGCGTTCGCTGACCACGCGGGAGAGGGCCCGGCTGGCCGGGGACCGGTCGCACACCCGCGATCCGGAACTGGCCTACGGGGCGGTGCGCGACGAGATCCGGCGACAGTACCGGATGCTGGCCCGGCGCCGGGGCGGGCGGGGACTGCGCCAGGCCCGCCTCGCGGTGGTGGTCACGCGCGGCGACCTGGTGCGGGGCACGGCCATCGCGCCCGGGGAGACCGACCAGCGCGTGTGGGCGGAACGGACCCTGGGACTGGGGAACCTGCTGCGGGACGCCGAGGCCGACTTCGGGGAGGCGCGGGTGTTCCTGACCTCGGCCGTCACCGACCGGGAGGGGAGGGCCGACCCCAGCCTGAACGCCCTCCTGCGGTGGACGCTGGCCGGGGAGCACGACGCTTTCACCGCGATGCTCGCCGCGTCGCGGGAGGAACCCGGAGCACCAAGGGGAACGGGCGTGCAGGAGGCGGCGGGGGATCGCGGGGCGTCGCGGGGGCCGCGCCCCGCGGGCCGCAGTCCCCGGCACGCGCGGCCGGAGCGGACCGGGCCGGACCGCCCCGAGTACGCGGAGGAGAGCCGATGACCTACCGGGGAGCCGGGCACCGGAGCACGCGCCGGACCGTGGCCGTGGTGACGTACGCGCTCGCGGGCGCGGTGACCGTGGCCGTGCTCGCGGCGGCCGTCTGGCTGGGAGCGGTCACCGTCCAGGGGGTGTGGGCCCACGCCCTGTCCCGCGTCACCGAGGGCCCCTGAGCCGCCCCCGAACCGCGGTAGGCCCCTCGGGCCAGTCCCGAGGGCATCCCCGTGACGGCAGGGGCGCCCGACCCGGCCGCACCCTCCCACCTGCGCCTGTGGCACAGTGACGGCGATCGCGGCACCAGCCGTCACACACCCTGGGAGGGAAACCATGGCGATCTTCGCCGTCACCTACACCTACGCCCCCGACAGCGCCGCGGCGCGCGACGAGCACCGCCCCGCGCACCGCGAGTACCTGGCCGCGCAGGACGCCAACCTCTGCTCGGGCCCCTTCGGCGCCGAGGACGCGCCCGGCGCCCTCCTGCTCTTTCGCGCCGACTCCCGCGAGGAGGTCCTCGCGCTGACCGAGAAGGACCCCTTCCGCGTCCAGGGGCTCGTCTCCGAGGTGGACGTCAGGGAGTGGCTCCCGGTGCTGGGCCCGCTCGCCGAGCACTTCTGAGCCCGCCGGAGGGCACGACCCTCCGGAGAGCAGGCGACGCCGGCCGGGACGGAACCCCTTCCGTCCCGGCCGGCGTCGTGTGCGGCGGCCCCGCGCCTCCTCCGGCACGACCGGGCCGCCGAACCCCCTGGACCCGCCCCGCCGCCCCCGGCGTCACTCCTCGGCGAAGCCGTTGTCCCTCATCCACTGCGGGTCGGGGGCCACCATCTGGAGGATCTCGATGTAGAGGCCCTCCGGACCCGAGACCTGGAAGCGGCGCTGCCCCCAGGGCTCGCTGACCAGCGGCATGATCACCTCCACCCCCGCCTCCCGAAGCCGCTTCTCCTCGGCGTCCACGTCCGGGACCAGGAAGGCGACCAGCGACTCCGCCCTCCCCGAGCGCAGGACCTCGTGCGTGGACGGATGGTCGCGCAGCACGAAGTCGATCGACAGCTTGGGGTGGTCCTCGTGCTGGGTGTTCAGGTACCAGCCGAGGTCGATGTTGACGTTGAAGCCGAAGTGCTCGGAGAACCACGCGGCGCTGGCGCGCGGGTCGTCGCAGAGCACGGCCAGTCCGACGAGATCGATATTCACGGTGCCTCCAGGGGATCGCTTCCAACCACTTCAATCAAAGTACTACACGCATCGTGGTCATGGCAACCGACTTTTCCCGCCCGGGTGCCACGCGGGTGCTATACGATAATGATTATCGTTTTCTTTGAAAGGAGGGTGTCCCCCGATGGAGCCGACAACCCCCATGCGCGTGGCCGTGGTCTGCGGCCTGCACCGCCACGCGCGCGGACGAAGCGTGGACGACCTGCTGGCGGAGGTCCCGGGGTCCGTGGCCGTGCACCACGACCTCGACGGGATCGCCGAGGGGATCGTCCACCGCGTCACCCGTGACCGCTGGGGTCCCGTGGACCACAGCCGTGTTGACCTGGACCACCTGTGCGCGTCCTGCACGCTGCGCGAGGACCTCGTGCCCACGCTGCTGCGGCTGGCCGAGCGGGGTGAGCACACCCTGTGCGTGGTGGAGACCTGGGACGGGGTCGAACCCCGGCAGGTGGCCGAGGTCGTCGCGGCCCGGGAGGAGCTGAGGCTGGCCGCGGTCATCGCGGCGGTGGACGCCGACCGCCTGCTGCCGGACCTGTCCGGGCACGACGACCTGAGCGACCGGGACCTGGACATCGCGGTGGAGGACGAGCGCACGGTCGCCGAGGTGCTCGCCCACCAGGTCGAGTACCCGACGGCGGTCGCCGTGCACGGAACCCGCCACCTCGACGAGGCCCGCGCCCTGGTGGAGCACCTCAACCCGGCCGCCGTGGTCGTCCCCGGGGGAGGCGGGCTCGCGGACCTGACGCACGGCCGGTTCGACCCCGAGGCGGCAGCGCACCGGCTCAACCCGGCCTGGGCGCACTACGCCGACCGCGCGGACGGGCGGGTGAGCACGGTGACCTGGAGCCGCAGGCGCCCCCTGCACCCCGTGCGGCTGCACGAGGCGCTGGAGCGGATCGTGTCCGCGGGCCTGCGCGGCCGGGGCCGGATCTGGCTGGCCAGCCGCCCGGACACGCTGCTGGTGTGGGACGCCTACAACGACGCCCTGCTGCTGGAGAGCGGCGGCCCCTGGCTGGACGCGCTGCCCGAGGCCGCGGTGGAGATGGTCTCCGAGACCCGCCGGGTCTCGGCGCTCCTGGACTGGGACCCGGTGCTGGGCGACCGCGGCCAGCACCTGGCGTTCACGGGTGTGGACCTGGACGCCCGACGCCTGGTGGCCCTGCTGGACTCGTGCCTGATGACCGAGGACGAGGCGGGACAGCCGCTGCGGTCCGACCCCTTCGCCGACGCCCTGTAGAGGGACGGCGCCACGACGGGAGGGCCCCGGACACCGGGGAGCCCGAACGGTCCGCGGGTCCGCGGGCCGCGAACGAGAGGAGGGACCGCCGTGTCCCGTGTCTGTCAGGTGACCGGGAAGGCTCCGGCCTTCGGAAACTCGGTCTCGCACTCCCACCGGCGCACCAGGCGCCGGTTCGACCCCAACATCCAGACGAAGAGGTACTGGCTGCCCAGTGAGGGGCGTTACGTGAAGCTACGCGTGAGCACCAAGGGCATGAAGGTGATCGACGCCCGCGGCATCGAGCGGGTGGTCGCCCAGATCCGCGCCCGCGGCGGGAGGGTCTGATGGCCAAGAAGAGCAAGATCGCCCGCGACCAGCAGCGCAGGCGCGTGGTGGCCCGCTACGCCGAGCGCAGGGCCGAACTCAAGCGAATCATCCGCAGCCCGCACACCGGTGAGCGGGAGCGCGCCGCGGCGGTGGCCGAGCTGAACCGGCAGCCCCGCGACGCCAGCGCCACCCGGCTGCGCAACCGCGACGCCGTGGACGGGCGGCCACGAGGGCACCTGCGCAAGTTCGGACTCTCGCGGATCCGCTTCCGGGAGATGGCCCACCGGGGCGAGCTGCCCGGGGTGACCAAGTCCAGCTGGTGACGGAAGCGGGATCCGGTCGCGCGCTCGGCGGTGTGACCCCCGACGCCCTGCGGCTCGACCGGATCCGACGCCACGGGCCCCACGCGGTGCGCGCGGGGCCCGTGTGCGGTTCGGGTGCGGTCCGGGGGCGTCAACGGACGGCGGCGGTCCCGGTCGGCGACGTCGCTGGCCGGGACGGTTCCGGTCAGGGGCGTGCGCCGTCGGTGGAGGAGCGGTGGCCGTCGTGGCCGGAGACGCCGTGTCCCCGTTCCGGTCCCGCCTGGCCGCCGCGCATGCCGTGGTCGTGTCCGCCCGGCTGGTTGGCCTCGTGGAAGGCCTGCTGCGCCTGGTTCTGGCGCTCCCAGAGCACGAAGCGCTCGCTCTCGCCGAGCGCCATGGTGGTCAGCCACACGGCGACGGCGACGTCGTCGGCCAGGCCGAGCAACGGAACGAACAGTTCGGGGACGAAGTCGACGGGAGAGAGGATGTAGGCCGCCAGCACGAGCATCCCGAGCAGTTTGCCGCTGCTCAGCTCGGGGTAGCGTCCACGCACCTTGGCGCCGATCATCCGCGGGACGGCTCCGGCCCGCTGCCAGACGGACATGTCGCTGTCGGTGTTGCGGACGACCTGCCAGGCGGCGGCTCCCGCCGCGGCGCGGTTTGCCTTGCGCATCGTTCGGTCTCCTCGGTGAGGACGTGGCTTCTCAAGATATGACGCGAAGCCTTCCTGTTTCGTTCCCGCGTGGCGCGGGTCCAATCCCGTACGTGACCGGCGCGACACCCCGACCGCCCTCCCCGCCCCCGGACGGAGCGTCCGTACGCCGAGAGGGTTGTCCACAGGCCGCGAAGGGGACTGGTGGGGCAGGGAGGGGAAGGGCATCCTTGGAGAAGAAAGGATGAGAGGCACCAAACGCCACCGGGAGGCATCCCAACCCCCACAGACCAACACAGAACCCATACGACCCGAAAACGGTCGCATACCGATCTGTCCACGCGTTGGCCACATGCGGCCAGCACGAAACGCGTCTGCCCAGGAAGGAGGCGGTGCACACGGACACGATCCGATCCCCTTCGGCCAGCGTGGAGTCCGCGCCACCCGTGTCACCCCCGCCGACCCCCCGCACCCCGACCACTCCACCACCGCACACCCCGCGTTCCGGGGCGACAAACGCGAGGCCTCCCGCGCTCAGCCACACATTCGTTACGATGCGTCCGAGTGCCACCCTTCGCAAGGCCGCTCAGCCATCTCGCCCCAGCGCGCAGAACCGATGGAGCTTGCCCAGTGTCCAGAGCCCTACCTCGGTCGGCGACGACCGTCACCCTGTTGGCGGACATCCCCAGCACGGGTCATGTGGGTGAGGCCGGGGCCCACCGGTTCGCGATGCGCGGTGAGGGCATCGGCGAGCGCAGCGCAGCGTTCGTCGCCTTCGCCAGGGAGCAGGTCGAGGCGGGCCGCAAGGTCGTGGCGCTCTACCCCGCGTGGCACTCCGCGGACGCCGAACGCGCGGTCAACTTCGCCCGCGGCGCGATGCGTACCGACCACATCGCCGGGATCGGCGTCGACCTGTCGCCCCTGGCCCTGTCCCTGGTCGCCGACCAGCTCGCCTACCTCGCCCCCTACCTGCCGCCGGGGATGGTCGCCGCGCTGTGCGACGAACTGCCCCGGCACCTGCTGGCGGGTGCCTGGCTCAGGACCGTCTCCGGCCTGACCACCATCCCGACCTCGATGCGCCAGCACATGGGCTCCTACGCCCCGTCCGTGTCCTTCCTCGCCTACTGCGCGCCCACCCGCCAGGTGGGACGCATGCGCGCGTCCGACGTCTCCCGCACGCTGCCCTTCCGGCCCGTGCAACCGGTCCAGCTGCTGTGCTCCACCCCCGATCCCGGCATCACCGGGATCTTCGACGACCACCTCCCGCAGGCCATCCAGCCCGTGGCGACCCGCACCCTGCCCGCCCAGCCCCTCGGCCCCCTGTACTGGGGAACCGCCAAGTACGTGGAGTTCGTGGCGCTGAGCGCCCACCCACAGGCCCTGGCCTACGCCGCCAGTTCCATCCGCGCCGCCTCCTGCTCCTGGTGCGGCGAGCCCATGTCGGCACGCACCTGCCCCTTCTGCTCGGCCACCGCCGCACGGACCCCCGCGCAGCAGTCCGCTCCCCGGTCCGGCCCCCGGCCGTCCGGCGGGCAGGGTCCCCCGGCGGCTCCGGGCTCCTCCGCGGAAGCCGCCGGACCCCTCTCCGACGGCGCCACCCGCCCTCCCGGCGCACACGGCGCTCCGGGTTCGCCCGGCGCCTCGGGCGGAACCGACACCTCCTCCCCCGGCGGCACCGCAGGACCCGGCCAGGCCCCTCCCCCCGTGGAAGGGGGGCGCGTGCCGGGTCCGCCTCCCCCTCCCTCCACCGACCGACCGCAGGGTCCGCCGTTCACGGGCCGCGCCCCGCGCCCCGACGCGCCCCGGACCTACTCCCGTTAGGGACCGACACCGCGCCCCCGAGGCGAGCGGACGGCCCGCGACGACACTGGAAACGGAAAAGCCACCCCTATGAACCCCCGTCAGCGACGCGGCGTCCTGCTCATGGTCGTTGCCGCTATCGGCGCCGTCGCCGTGTTCGCCTCCGTGTTCACCTACCTCAACAGCCAGCAGGAGCGCCTCGGCGAGTTCGCGACCGTCCTGCGGCTGACCGAGGCCGTGGACGCCTACCAGCCCATCGGCGAGGAGTCCGTGGAGCGGGTCGAGGTGCCCAGCATGTACTTCGACCCGGAGGTCTTCCTCACCGACCTGTCCCAGGTGGAGACCCCGGCCGACCAGCAGCTCGTCGCCGCCTCCCACCTGGAGGCGGGCGTCTACCTCCAGCGGGGCATGGTGCAGCCCCAGCCCACCCTCACCGCCGGGGAGCGGGAGATCGCCATCATGGTCAACGCCGAGACCGGTGTGGCGGGCAAGGTGCGGCGCGGGTCGTTCGTGGACATCTACGGCACCTTCCCGGCGCGCGACCACGGCGAGGCGTGCGCGGTGCGGGTCATCACCGAGGTGGAGGTCCTCGACATCGGTGAGCTGCGCACCCAGGAGGAGGAGGGCGGCGGCGTGGCCGGGGTGGTCCCGGTGACCTTCCGCCTGGACCCGCAGGCGGCGCTCCGACTCGCCTACGCCGAGGACTTCTCCAGCGGGCTCAGGCTGGCCCTGGTGAGCGCCGACGGCGGCGGCACCCCGGAGGAGTCCGAGTTCTGCAGCGGGGACTTCGACGACCTCGTCGCCGGGGGAACGGCCGACGAGAGCACGACACCGGACGAGGGCGGGGCGGCCGACGAGCGGCGCGCGCCGCATGGGGGGTAAGCGTTGAACTTCCGTGTCCTGGCGGGTATGCCGACCTCGGAGTCGGAGATGGTGCTCGCCGCGCGTTTCGAGGAGCTGGGCAGCGCCTCCCTGGTGGCCTCCAGGGCCACCACGACGGCGCTGATCGACGCCGCCGGGGAGTTCCCGGAGATCGACGTGGTCCTCATCCACCAGGATCTGGGCCCGGCGCCGGTGTTCGAGGCTGTACGCGACCTGTCGCACCGCCATCCGCAGGTGGCGATCCTGCTGGTGTCGCCCACGATGGACCCCGACACCTTCACCGGGGCCATGGAGGCCGGGGCGCGCGGGGTGATGCCCGACGACTGCGGGATCGCCGAGCTGGAGAGCCGGGTCACCAAGGCCGCCGAGTGGTCGCGCACGCTGCGCCGCCACCTGGAGTCGGCGTCGATGGACCTGCCCGCGTCGGGCGTGCGGGGCCGGATCGTGGCGATCAGCGGCGCCAAGGGCGGCGTGGGCACGACCACGTGCGCCGTGCACCTGGCGATGGCCGCGGCCGCCGCCGAGCGGGTGGTGTGCCTGGTCGACCTGGACCTGCAGACCGGCGACCTGCCCGCGTTCCTCAACCTGCGCCACCGCCGCTCCATCAGCGACCTGGTCGAGGCCGGGGACAACATCACCCCCGGCATGCTCGCGGAGACCCTGTACGTGGACCCGCGGGGTCCGCACGTACTCCTCGCCCCCGAACACGGCGAACGCGGCGAGGACGTCGGCGCCAGCGCCGCCCGGCGGGTGCTGAGCGCGCTCCGCTCCCGGTACGAACTGGTGGTGGTGGACTGCGGGTCCACCATGAACGAGGCCACCGCCATGGCGGTCGAGCTGGCCGACAGCGCGGTCGTCACCGTCACCCCGGACGTGCCCGCGATGCGCGGCGCCCAGCGGCTGATGAGCATGTGGGAGCGGTTGCAGGTGCGTTCGCACACGGACGTGTACTCGCTGGTCACCCGGCACAGCCGCAAGAACGAGATCCAGCCGGACTTCCTCCAGCAGCTGCTGGGCACCCGGGTGCTGCGCACACCGGTCCCCGCCGCCTACCGCGCCCTGGAGCCCGGGGAGAACAACGGCGACCCGACCAAGGTGACCGACGAGGGGCTGCGCAGGGCGTTCTCGCGGCTGGCCGCGGAGCTGGACCTGCTGAATCCGCCCGCGCAGCCCGGTGGCGGCGGGGGTTCGGCCACCCCGCCCGCGGGGCTGGGCAGGTTCGCCTCCCTGTCCGAGCGACGCGGCGGCGGACCGTCCACCCGTGACGTGTCCGGCTTCCTCAACGCGTCGGGGGCCAACCCCTCGCGCGCGGCGGCCAACGGGCAGGCCTCCGTGCCGCCGCTGGGCCAGCCCTTCGGCGGGCGCCCGGGTTCCGGGCCGCACGGCGGCGGAGGGGGACGCGGTGGCTTCGGGAGCTGAGCCCGGCCTCCGACGGGGGCGGCGCGGCGACCGCGGCGGGGTCATCGTGGAGTTCGCCGCGGCGGTGCCGTTCATGATGCTGGCGCTGGCCCTGGTGTGGCAGGTGCTGCTGCTCGGCGTCACCGCCATGTACGCCTCGCACGGCGCCGCCGAGGCCGCCCGTCAGGCCGCCGTGACCCCCGACGACATGGCGCGTGTGGACGAGGAGGCCCGCAAGCGCGTCCGGCCACCGTGGGACGGGGCGGACGTGATGTCCGTGGAGATCGTGGAGCGCGACGGCGCGCGCTACGCCCGGGTGACCATGGCCATGCCCATCTTCCTGCCCGGGGCCTCGGGGCCCTGGGACGTCACCGGCGAGGCCCGCGTGGTCACCGAGGTCGAGCCGCGGGGGGCCACACCGTGAGCGCGCGACCGGTCGGGCGGACCGCTCCGGGCCGCACCCGCCGAGGCATCGGGGACCACGACCCCCTGCCCGGGGTCCAGCAGGGCGCCGAAGGCCGGGAAGGGCGGCGTCCGCCGGCCGGGGACCGCCGGGACGCAGGGCACCGCGGAGCGCGGCGCCTCCTGCTCGGGGGCCGACCGCGCCGGGACGGCGACCGGGGCGGCCCGCTGCTGGAGTTCGCCGCGATCTTCCCGATCCTGCTCCTGGTCGCGGTCATCGCGATCGAGGCCTTCCTGGCCTTCGTCGCGGTCGAGCGGCTGGAGTCCGCGGCCCGCGCCGGTGCGCGGGTGGCCGGAGCCGAGCGGTTGGAGGGCGCGGAGGCCGCCGCCCGCGCGGCGCTGCCGTCGTGGCTGGACGAGGCGACCGTCACCAGCGGCGTCAACGAGCACGAGGGCTTCTACGTGGAGGTCTCGCACCCGCTGCCGATCGTGTTCTCCGCGGCGGGCTTCGACCTGACGCTGACCCGGCGCGTGGAGATGCCCGATGTGTGAGGTCGGGGCGGTGCGCCGCGGGCGCCGGGGCACCGCCCCGGCGCCAGGGGAGAACGCAGCGGAAGTCGTGTCGGGGCGCCGCGCGGCGGGGTGCGTCCCCGCCGTGCCGGCCCCCGGGGGAAGGAGAGCGGGGCCATGGGTCTGAAGGACCGTCTGGAGGAGGACCGCGCCGTCGAGGGGCGCTCCGAGCGCAGCAGTGTCACGCACTGGCGCAGGCGCCTGCTGGAGGAGATCAACCTGGAGGACCTCACCAGGCTGACCCTGGCCCAGCGCCGGGTCCGCCTGGAGAAGGTCGTGGGGCACATCCTCACCCGCGAGGGCCCGGTGCTCTCCGACCGGGAGCGTTCGGCGCTCATCCGCCGGGTCGTGGACGAGGCCCTGGGGCTGGGCGTCCTGGAGCCGCTGCTGGCCGACGAGACCGTCACCGAGATCATGGTGAACGGCCCCGACAACGTGTTCATCGAGCGCGGAGGCCGGATGCAGCGGGTGGACGCCACCTTCAACGGCGAGGAGCAGCTCTACCAGACCATCGACCGCATCGTGTCGATGGTCAACCGCCGCGTGGACGAGTCCTCGCCGATGGTGGACGCGCGGCTGCCCACCGGCGAGCGCGTCAACGTGATCATCCCGCCCCTGTCGTTGTCGGGCCCGGTGCTGACCATCCGACGCTTCCCCAAGCCCTATCCCATCGACGAACTGGTGCGGATGGGGAGCCTGGACTCGCCCACCGGCATCCTGCTGGCGGCGATGGTGCGGGCCCGTTTCAACATCGTGGTGTCCGGCGGCACCGGTACCGGAAAGACGACCTTCCTCAACGCGATGTCGGCGTTCGTGCCCTCCGACGAGCGCATCGTCACCATCGAGGACTCGGCCGAGCTCCAGCTGATGCAGGACCACGTGGTGCGCCTGGAGTCCAGACCGCCCAACATCGAGGGCCGGGGTGAGATCGCCATCCGCGACCTGGTGCGCAACGCGCTGCGGATGCGCCCGGACCGCATCATCGTCGGCGAGGTGCGCGGCTCGGAGACCATCGACATGCTCCAGGCCATGAACACCGGCCACGACGGGTCGCTGGTGACCGTGCACGCCAACTCGGCCGACGACGCCATCCACCGGTTGCAGACCCTGGCCACGCTGAGCGACGTCAACGTGCCCTACGAGGCGATCCGCGACCAGATCAACAACGCGGTGGACGCCATCGTGCACCTGGGCCGGTGGCCGGACGGGTCGCGGCGGGTCAACGAGATCGCGGTGGTCTCCTCACGGCGGCGCGAGGAGTTCCGGCTGGACCCGGTGATGCAGTTCTCCGCCCTGCCCATGGGCCCCAACCGGGCCGTGGAGGGCGAGTTCCGGCACTTCCCGCTGCCCCGGCACATCGCCGGGCGGATCTACCACGTGGGCGAGGCCATCCCGGCGGCCTTCGGGGTGGTCACCGACGAGCGCCCCCGCAGCGGCTGGTGAGGCCCTCCCCCGCGCCCCGGCGGGCGCGTCCCCCGATCGGAATGGAGCTCCGGTGACCTGGCAGTTCGTGGCGATCCTCGGCGGCCTGGCCGCGGTGCTGGCCCTGGCGCTGTGGGCGCTGTGGGAGTTCGTGGCCAGCGCGCAGCACCGGCGGATGATCGCCGCCCGCAGTGCCTTGGACCAGGCCGAGTACGAGGCGTCCACGCCCATGGCGCGGCTGGACGCGGCGATCTACCGCACCCAGTGGGGCGGGCGGCTGTACCGCAGGATCGCCCGGTCGGGCACGGAGGTGCGCCTGTCCACGTTCGTGCTCGCGCTGCTGGGCGGATCGCTGCTGGCGGTGGTCGTGGTCTGGCAGGTGCTGGCGCCCTTCTTCGGCCTGCTGGCGGCGGCCGGGGTGGCGTTCCTGTTCTTCTCCTACCTCAACCGCGCCGAGGCCAAGCGGCGCGAGGAGTTCACCTCCCAGCTGCCGGACCTGGCCCGGGTGCTGGGCAACGCGACCTCGGCGGGCCTGGCCCTGCCCACGGCCGTGGCGATGGCCGCCGACGAGCTGGACGGGCCCGCTGGCGAGGAGCTGAGCCGCATGGCCGAGTCCATGAAGCTGGGCGCCAGCTTCGAGGAGGCCGTCGCGGAGCTGCGCGAGCGCATGCCCTCCCGCGAGCTGGGGGTCCTGCTGTCCACGCTGGTGGTGGCCTCGCGCTCGGGCGGCTCCCTGGTCACGGCGCTGCGCAACATCTCCACCACCCTGGAGAACCGCAAGGAGACCCGGCGCGAGGTGCAGACCATCCTCAGCGAGACTACGAGCACCGTGTGGGCGCTGGGGTTCATGTCGGTGGGCGCCCTGTTCCTGATCAACGCCATCGAGCCGGGCATCATGCGCGTCATGACCACGTCCGTGGCGGGGGTGGCGGTGCTGCTGGTGGTGGCCGCGCTGTTCGCCATCGGCTTCGTGCTGGTGTCCCGCATCACCAAGTTCGACCTGTGAGGACCGCTCCCCGATGAACGCCCCCCTCTCCCTGCTGGTGCCGCTGACCGCCGCTCTGGCCAGCGCGCTGGTCGCGCTGGTCGCGTGCTACGGCCTGTACCTGATGATGTCGCAGACCCGGGTGCGGGTGGCCGACCCGGCCGCGCGCCCGACGCGGATCCGGTCCGACGACACGTTCGTGCTGCACCGGATCACCGAGGCGATCGGACGGCCGTTCGCCCGGTCGCTGCACGCGTCGCTGAGCCAGCGCCGCCTGGTCTCCATCGCCGAGCGCATCGAGGCGGCGGGGAGGCCGGAGGGGCTGACCCTGGAGCGCTACCTGCGGCGCAAGGTCGGCGAGGTGGCGCTGTACGGCACCCTGGGACTGCTGATGTTCGCCTCGGGGAACCCGCTGGTCGGACTGGTGGTGCTGGCCTTCATGGGGTTGACCGACCTGAGCCTGTACGTGCAGGGCCAGGAGCGCGGCGACAAGGTGCAGTCGCAGCTGCCGGACTTCCTGGACGTGCTGGCGGTGACGGTGAGCGCCGGGATGTCGTTCCGGGCGGCGGTGGCCCGGGTGGCGGAGTCGATGCCGGGCGTGCTCGCCGACGAGTTCGCGCTGGCCCTGCAGCAGATGGAGCTGGGCACCTCGCGGCGGGAGGCGTTCGAGATGCTGCGCCGACGCAACCGCAACGAGTCGTTGAGCAAGTTCGTGACCGCGATCCAGCAGGCGGAGGAGCTGGGCGCCCCGCTCAGCGACACCCTGGTCGCCATCAGCCAGGATATGCGGCGCGCCGACGCGCAGTACATGCGCCGCAAGGCGCAGCGGATGAACCCCCGGGTGACGATGGTGACCGCGGTGACCCTGCTTCCGGGCCTGCTCATCCTCATCGTGGGGTCGATGTTCCTGGGCACCGAGGTCAACCTCGGGCTCATCCTGGGCGGCTGACGGGGGCGGCCCCTGCCCCGGGGACGGGGTGAGGGGCCGCCGGCAGGGCTCTAGGCCGGACCGGTGGGCGGGAACGGGATCTCGGCCAGGGTCGGGATCAGCTGGGCCTCCTCGTAGTCCAGGTGGGCCTCCAGTTCCCGGGTCATCCGGTCCAGCTCCGCGCGGAACCGTTCGGGATCGGCCGTGGACAGGTCGGAGATGAGCGCCTCCAGCTCACCGCGGACGCGGTCCACGGTGCGGTGCTCCTCCGACAGCCGCCGCAGCGCCTCCTCCAGGTGAGGGGCCTGCCGGCCCAGTGCCGGGAAGAGGCCGGACTCCTCACTGGAGTGGTGGAAGTGCAGGGACTCGCAGAAGGCCAGGCAGTGCTGGCGCAGCTGGAGGCTGAGCCCCAGCGGTGGCGGGCCGTCCCCGTCCGCCACGGCGGTGCGCTCGGCGAGGTGGGCCTCGGCCTCGGTGCGCACGTGCGCGAGCTGGCCGCGCAGCCAGGTGTGGATCTCCACGAGCTTGTCGGCGAGGTTGGCCACCTCCGCGGGTCCGTCCGCGTGGACGCGGTCCAGGGCGACCACCGGCAGGACCCGCTCGGTTCCGGCCTGGTAGTCGGCGTATCCGGAGTCCGCGCGGACGAACTCGGCGAACAGGCGGTCGCGGTCGGCGCCCTCGGCGGGGACGGCGACGGCGTCGAACGTCTCGGTGCCCAGTTCCACGCGCACCATGGGGTGGGCGAGGACGTTGCGGTACCAGTCGGGATGGCGGTCCGAGCCGCCCGCGGAGCCGACGACGAGTACGCGTCCGTCGACGCGGACGAAGCCGAGCGGGGTGGTGTGCTCGCGGCCGGAGCGGGCCCCGACGGTGGTGAGCAGCAGGAGGTCGCCGCCCTCGAACATGCCGCCGACGCGGCCCCCGTTGGCGCGGAACTCCTCCACGACGGGGACGTTGAAGTCGCTGACGTGGGGTTCGGCGGTCCGGACGTGCGGGTTTTCGGTCACAGGTCTCCTTCGGGATGGTGGTCATGGGCGCGACCGTCCCCGAAGGCACCCGCGGCGGCCCGGGCGCGCAGGCGCACGGGTGGCGGGTGGACGTGACAGGGAGCCCGGGCGTGGCCGGGCCGGAAGAGGACTCCGGGGAGGTCGCGAGGGGTCTGGGCGCGTTCGGGCGCGGCTGGGGCCGGCGCCGTCGGAACGGCTAGACGCGGTCCGCGGTGTGTGTGCTCACAGTGCGCTCCCGGATGTCAAGGTGCCTCCATACCTACCGACCGGCCCACTGCTCTGTGGTCGGTGGCACGCGACACGGGGGTGAACCTACACCATCGGGCGGGAGGAGCGCCACAGGGCGGGGGCCGCCCGACCGGACCCCGTGCTCAGTCGCCGACGGGCGCGGGAGCGGCGGGCCGGACCTGCCCGGGGTCGGGGATGCCCAGGTCGGGGGCTCCGCCGAGTTCCACGAACGTGTACCGCGTGTACCACCGCTCCGGTTCGGGGGCGGAGGGGTCCAGGAACGAGACCGGGACCCCCTCCGACACCGGGCGTCCGTTGAGCACGCCTCCGCCGGAGCCCTCCGTGGCGAAGCTCAACGGGACCCCGTCCTCGGTCGCGACCAGGGCGAACACCGTGTCCGCCTCCCCCGGCCCTGCCTCCGCGGGGAACGTGCCCTCCACCCGGATCGCGGGCACGCCGTCGGGGGCCTCACCGCCCAGGTGTCCGAAGGCGTCCTGGGCGGGCGGGGGCGCGGCGAGGACCACCTCCTCCTCCGCGGTGACGGTCCCCTCCTCCGCCGCGCGGACGAGCGGTGCGACCACCTCCGCGGGCGAGAACACCTCCTCCGTCAGCCCCGGCTCGGCCGCGTACCAGGTCGGCGTCGCGTTCCAGGCGGAGTTCTCCGCGCGCAGCAGGTCGCCGTCGACCATCAGCAGGTCGCTGGTGCGTGCGCCGCTGACGGTACTGGTCCAGCGCAGCGCCTCCGGCGGTCCCGCCTGGTAGAGCACCCGGTCGAAGAGGGTGGGGTCGGTACCGGTGGGAAGCGGCTGGCCGTGGCCCTCCCCGTTCCCGGCGTGGGTGAGCAGGGTCAGCTCGAAGGAGTCCGCGGCCAGGAGGGTGTCGAGCGAGGCCGCCACCAGCTCCGTTCCGCTGAGGGGCCCGGTCGGCGGATCCCCCGCGGTGGCCCCGTCCGCCCCGGAGCCGGAGTCGGCCGTGGTGGTGCCGGACTCCCCGGACAGGGCGTTCAGGAGCAGGTAGCCGCCGCCGACGGACACGGCCAGGAGCACGGCCGCGGCGACCGCCAGAACGGGAAGCCGGCGCCGGACTTCCGCGCGGCGGCGACCACGCGAGCGTCCTCCTGTCGCTCCTCCGCCGGTCTCCTGCCCGTCGGCTGCCCGCCCGCTGGTCGCGCGCCTACCGGGCTCACGCCCACCGGTCCCACCATCGCGGACGGTCCCGGTCGCCCGGCCCCGGGTTCCGCGGCCCCGGGCGCGCGGACTCCACCGGGGGGAGGCATCCGATTTCGCGGCCTCGGCCTCGCGCTCCGCCATGTGCAGGGCGGAGCTGATCCACTCCGCGGGCTGACCGCGGTCCGCGTCCACGCGCGGCCAGTGGGCGCGGACGAGCGCGCGCAGCCGGTCCGCCCACACGTCGGGGGTGGCGCTGTCCTCCACGCCCGCCAGCAGCAGGCACTCCAGGTAGGCCTCCTCCGCCGCGGGGCGCCGCCCGGGATCCTTCGACAGTGCCCGGGCCAGCAGGGGACGCAGCCCCTCGGGAACGTCGGTGAGGTCGACGGTGTCCTCACCGGCCCGGCGGGCCGCCTCCGGCGGTGCGGCGTCCGTACCGAACGGGGCGTGCCCGGTCGCGGCGAACACCACCAGGCAGGCCCAGGAGAAGACGTCGGAGGCGGTGTCGGGCCGCGCGCCCGCGTAGCGCTCCGGGGCCAGCCAGCCGACGCTGCCCGCGGTGGTCAGGGAGTCCGTGTCGTCCACCCGGCGGGCGATCCCGTGGTCCACGAGCCGGGGGCCCTCCGGGGTGAGGAGGGCGTTTCCGGGTTTGACGTCCCCGTGCGGTACGCCCGCTGCGTGGACCGAGGTCAGTGCCTCGGCGGTTCCGGCGGCCAGCACCAGGAGGGCGGGCTCGGGGAGGGGGCCGTCCTCGCGCACGCGGCGGGCCAGGTCGGGGCCGGGAAGGTACTGGACCGAGGCCCACGGCCTTCCGTGGAAGGTTCCGCTGGCGCTGACGCCCACGGCGCACACCCCGACGGACCGGCGCAGGAGCGTGATCCTGCGGTCGGGGTCAGCGGCGGGGACCCATTCGGCGTGGGCGACCCTGAGGGCGACCGCCTCACCGTCCGGGGCCACGGCGGCGTAGACCACGCCCATGGTGCTGCCGCCGAGGCGGCCGATCAGCCGGTGACCGCTGATCTCGGCGGGATCGCCCGCGTTGAGCGGGCGCACGTGCGCCGGAAGGGAGGCTGGCGGGTTCGGAGCCATGGGGGGCGCCTTCCACTCTCCTGGGCCGGGGGAACGCGCACTGCCTGGACCGCCGACCCATGGTTGCGTAGACCTGTACCGACCGTACATTCCCGGACGTACCCCGTGTCGGGTCGGTCCACGGGCCTTCCGGGACGCGAGTCACGCATCTGGCACCGGCACCCGGGCAATGGGGAGCCGGGGCCGGACAACGCTCCGTGGTCGGTGGCGGCACGGGCTCCGCCGGTCATCCCGCCGCTACCGGGCCGAAGCGCTCTCCTCATCGGGACGCGGGGCCGTGGCGTCGCGGCACGCCAGCACCGACTCCAGCAGACCGGGGAAGCGTCCCTCGAGCTCCTCGTCGCGCAGCGAGATGAAGCACCGCGTCCCCTCGGTGCGGTTCTGCACCAGGCCGGCGTTGCGCAGGATCTTCAGGTGGTGGCTCAGCGTCGACTGGGCGATGGGCAGGTCGATGTCCTTCCAGGCGTGCTCCCCGTCCATGTCGGCGAGCATCCGCACGAGCCGCAGCCGGGTCGGCTCGGCCAGCGCGGCGAGAACCGTGACCAGTTCCACCTCGTGGAGGGCGGGGTGCGCGTGCTCCCTGGGAGCCAAGGCGGTCCTCCTCATGCGGCGCCCGGCCGGGACCAGGCGAGATTTGGCTCATGGACAGTCGGAAGTGTACCTTCGTAATTCGATGTTCGTCGAATATCGAACGCGCAGGTCGGCCGGGGAAGCGGATCCTCCCGTCACGGCCTCGCAGCCGGACCCGCCACGCAACAGGGGGAAGAGCCACCATGTCCGACGTCGCGCTGTCGGTGCTCGACCACGCCAGCATCGCCGAGGGGTCCACGCCCGGTGACGCGCTGCGTTCCGCCAGGGAACTCGCCCAGCACGCGGAGCGGCTGGGCTACAAGCGTTTCTGGCTCTCCGAGCACCACAACATGCAGGCCATCGCGAGCGCTGCCACCTCCGTCTCCCTGGGCTTCATCGCCGAGGGGACCTCGACCATCCGGATCGGGGCGGGCGGTGTCATGCTGCCCAACCACTCGCCCCTGGTGATCGCCGAGCAGTTCGGCACGCTGGAGTCGCTCTACCCGGGACGGGTGGACCTCGGCCTGGGCCGCGCGCCGGGCACCGACCCCCGCACGATGATGGCACTGCGCCGCGACCACAGCGCCTCGGCGACGTTCCCCAACGACGTGCAGGAGCTCCAGGCCTACTTCGAGCCCGCCGAGCCAGGCCAGCCCGTACGCGCCATCCCCGGCGAGGGACTGCGGGTGCCGCTGTGGATCCTGGGGTCCAGCCTCTTCGGAGCCCAGCTGGCCGCGCAGCTCGGCCTGCCCTACGCGTTCGCCTCGCACTTCGCTCCGGACGCGCTGTACGAGGCGTTGAAGGCCTACCGGGAGGCCTTCCGCCCCTCACAGCAGTCGGAGGAGCCGTACGCCATGGCGGGGGTGAACGCCTTCGTCGCCGACACCGACGAGGAGGCCCAGCAGCTGTTCACGACGATGCAGCAGGCGTTCCTCGGCACCCTGCGCGGTGCGCGGGGACGGCTGCGCCCGCCGGTGGAGAACCTGGACACCGCATGGCGTCCGGGGGAGAAGGAACGACTGGACCACATGCTTCGTTACTCGTTCGTGGGTTCCCCGGAAACAGTCCGTCGCAAGCTCGATCTGTTCGTCGCTGACACGGGTGTGGACGAGCTGATGGTGTCGTCGATGATCTACGACCAGAAGGCTCGCCTGCGCTCGTTCGAGCTGCTGGCGGAACTGGCCGACCTCAAGCGTCCGGACCAGGGCTGACCCCACCTCCCCGCACGGGGAGACGGTCAAGGGTGGCGGCGCCGAATCTGTGGGCAGGCAGTGGCGCCGCCTTCCCCGTGCGGGAGTGCCGGGCGGGGTTCGCGTAGAACTCCGCCCGGCGCCTGGCTCCGGAGCGCGGTGAGGCTCCGGGGCGGGCCAGGACGTTCGGGTTGAGGGGTTCAGTCGCCCCCTCCGCCGCCCCCGCCACCACCGCCGTCACCGCCTCCTCCCCAGCCACCGCCGCCGTCGCCGCCTCCCCAGCCGCTGCCGCCGGATCCGCCGTCTCCTCCACTCCAGCCGCCGTCACCGTAGTGACCGAAGTCACCGCCCCAGCCCTCGTTGCCGACCGAACGGTCGTCGGAACCGCCCGGCCCCTGGCACAGCTCGGCAAACAGGCACAGGCTTTCCAGAGTGACGGATTCGGAGTCCGCGCCGCCCGTGCCCGCGGTGTCGCCCGGGCCGTCGCCGCCCGCGTGGGCGGCGACGGGGACCGGCTCCTGCTGGACCTGCGCGGACTCCTGGTCCGAACGGGCCCTGCCGACCTGTCGGCGGGACGCGGACGCGCGCAGCGAACGAAAGCCCGTTAGCGCCGTGCGCCGGACCGCCTGGTCACGGGTCATCACGTCGGCTGGGTGCGTACCGGTGGAGTCCGTCCCGGTGGACCCGGTCTCCAAGGCGCCGTACCTCCGGCGGGCCGACTCCAGCACCGCGTTCCCCATGGGGGTGTTGGGGCTGAGCGTGGGACCTCCGGTCGCTGCCATGACCACCTGGGCGGCGACCAGGGAGGCCAGTGCGCTGAGCCCCGCGACGAGGAGGCCGAGCGCGACGGCGCCCGGCTCCACCAGGAAGAGCACGGCCGCGCCCGCGGCGGCGGCCAGGATCGCGACGGAGCGCAGGCGCCGGATCGTCCTCGGGGCCCTTTCGCGGCGCCGCAGCGCCCGGCGCAGCTGCGGGGAGTCGACGATCAGGTCGGACCCGGCCAGGCCGGTGCGCAGCTCCTCCACGCCCCGGCCCGCGACGACCCGTCGCAGCATCTCCAGGGCGCTGACACCGACGCGTTTGCGGAAGACCCTCACCAGCTCCCGGCGAACGGCGTCCTTCTCGTGTGTGTAGGGGCGGGAGGGGCCCACGAGGGTGAAGAGCCCGCCGGCGGGCTGCTGGCGGATGCGCCCGTGCAGGAAGGCGTCCATGACCGCGGCCTCCCCGACGCGGACCGGTCCTCCCGCGAGCAGGGCCAGTTCGTTCGGTTCGAGTTCGTCCGGGTCGGGCGGGGACTGGTGGGTGGGTGCGGGACGGCGGAGCGCCGATCTGAGGGCGGAGGCACCCCTCAGGACCGCGGAGAGCGGAACGCCTCCGACCACCAGTCCCACGATCAGAGCTGCCACCAGGGGAAGGGCCAAGCTGGGGTCCAAGACGCCACCTCTTGTCTTCGGTCTCGGGGGTTCGGGGTCGTGGGGGGTGCGGGAGCGGGGGATGAGCGGTCGTGGAGGAGGGGGTTCGCCAGGATCGGAGTCCTGACTGGGGGGATGCCGTCCGAAGGCACGTGGTTCTGTCCGAAGCCGTCGCAAACCAGGGGAGGTCCCGGCAGGCCGGGTGATCGCGCCCGGGGAGAGGAAGCGGTGTGCCCCACGGGCACCCTTGTTCCCCGCGCCGTGCCCGGTCACCGTGGCGTCTTCGCGCGCAAGTACGGGTTCCGTCCGGCACCGGGCGCCCCGGAGAGCCCGACGGTGGTCTGGTATTCGCCGTCCGGCCATGGCGCCCCCACAGCACACGTGCCATCATGGTGACCCGCCGACCACCAAACGTGACCCCGTCTCGGCGAGGAACTGTGACCGCGCATCGACCCGACCACCGGCTTCCGCCTGGGCGTTCATCCAGCCCTGTGGACAACGTGTGGTTCCGGGATCCATGGGGCATCCTGAAGGAAGATGGCCACATCCGGTCAGAAGGCGGGATGGCGTCGGTGTTCATGCCGGATAGTGGGACTCCGTGAGCACGCGTCGCCCACGTACTCCCCCCGGCGGCCGCGGGCAGGGACCCACCTGCCCGCAGACCGCGAAGATGTGGTGCCGTAAGACCCCCTCCTCAAGGAGTTAAGCCCCGTGAACAGCCTGACCAAACTCTGGGTGACGCTGAGCACCTTCCTCGTGCCGACCTCCAAGGAGAAGGACAAGGGCGCCGGGATCGTCGAGTACGTTGCCGTCATTATTCTGGTCGCAGGTATCGCCGTCGCGGTCTACCAGCTTGGACTGGCCGGGAGAATCAGCGACAGCATCGGCGCCTCCATCACGTCCATCCTCCAAGGGCCGGGGGTCGAAGGCGTTAGCACCACCCCCTAAGGTCAAATACTGCCCGAGCCGAACAGCATGACCTCCCATCGCCCCCCCAGAGAGAATAATAGGATTTTCCATGCCACCCTTCCTTTCTCGCACGAGGGGCGACCGCAAACATCTGGAGGCAGCCACAGTTGGCGTCTGCACGCTGCTCCTGGTGACTGGCTGCGTGGTCAATACGGGTGACACGCCCCGAGGGGAAGGGAATAACCAATCCTCCTCATTTCCCTCTCCAACAGCACCCAATGGGACGGGCAACCAAGAGGCCATAGTCAGCAGCACCACTTCAGCAACGAGCATAGGCCAGCATTTCCAACTGGACGTCTACGCCTTAGAGGATATCGGCGAAGGCCGCCTCAGACTCCGCTTCGGAGTCACCAACAACTCTAGTTCTTCTTTCCTGCTCTACAGTGGCCTAGGAGCGCCAGACAATCCACAGGAAGCCAGCGGCGTAACCCTATTGGATCCAGTCAACAGAAAACGCCACCTGAACTATGAGCAAAGCGACGGTTCTTGCTTTTGCTCCTCCACCGGGGGAAATATAGCAGTCGGCGAAACCCTGGAAATGTGGATTATCTACCCCACGCCGCCGAATGACGTAGAATCCATGACGATAACCAACCCCCTGACGCCACCCCTGCTCAATGTTCCAATCAGTCAATCTTCCGAAGCAATTGACAACCCGGAACTCTCAGAACCGAGAATCATTGATCTCGTCACTATCACCGACGACCTTGAGGATCAGACTGGCCGAACGGAAAGCAGCGAAGAAGTCAGCATTATACTCTCTTCTGACGTACTGTTCGAAACAGGCAGCGATGAACTCAGCACAGACGCAGAGGAGATTCTACAGCAGGTCGCCACAGAAATTGACGACGCAAGCTCCAACACTGTGAACATCGCTGGACACGCCGACAACACCGGCAGCGAATCAGTCAATCTCCCCCTATCCCGGGACCGAGCCGAAGCCGTCGAATCATCCCTTTCTGAATTGATCACCAGAGACGGCATCAGCTTCGAAGTCGAAGGCTACGGATCCAGCGAACCCATCGCCAGCAACGACACAGAGGAAGGTCGCGAGCGCAACCGTCGAGTCAGTGTCACCTTCGAAAAATAGCGAGGGATCAATATGAAAAATATAACTCGTTCCCTAGGCCTGCTGTTCCTCGCCATTTCGATTCCGCTTACCACTTCAGCAGGGGCCAGCACCACCTCAGCGCATCCAGCAAATGACCTTGAAGTCCTGGGAACCTCCCCCGGAAACGCAGAAGAGTCACGCGATCTCGTCGCAGAGGTCCATCAAGCAGAGAAGGATGACTCTGGATCCTTCCTCTCGCTCACTTGGGTAATCAAAAATAACGGCGATGGACAGGCGTCCATGCTCTGGTTAAGGGACCGCTCATACTCCTACACCGGGCAAAATTTCGCAGGAGTTACTATGGCGGATCCAGACGAAGGAACAAGATATCATCCGATAATGGATGAAAACGGTTCCTGCCTGTGTTCGGGAAGCATCTCAAACGATCTTGTCCAAAACTTGGGGAGTGGGGATGAGGTTGCTTACTGGTCCCTCTTCTCGGTTCCTGACGACATCGACTCCGTGACGGTCGAAATCCCGAACTTCGATCCCATCGAGGACATCCCCATCTCCTGAAGTCCCCCACCACCCAGACCACCCAGGAGGCGGCGTTGCCCACTCCCCACCGCCCCGAGCCCGGGGACAACCGACGGCCCTCCCCCACCGGGCCGCCCGGGCGGTCCGGTGAGCGCAACGGGCCGCCGAGGCGGCACCGGGACAGCCGGTTCCTGCAGCGGTTCCGCCCCGCACGGAGGACGGCGGACGACCGGGGCGCGGCACTGGTCGAGCTGGCGGCGGTCACCGTGCTGGCCGCGGCGATCATGGTCGCGGTCTACCAGCTCGAACTCAGCCAGACCTTCAACAGCGGGGTCCGGCAGATGGTGTGCCTGGTCGAGGGCCCCGGCTGCGGCGACGAGACCTGGGTGGACGCCGACCGGCCGGAGGAGCCCGAGGAGTACGAGTGGGGCCAGGGCAACTCCAACGCCCTGGAGAACGAGACCCTCGCGATGGGCATGGCCGCGGACCGCGGCTGGACCGAGAACGAGTGGGAGTGCCTGAGCAACCTGTGGAGCGTCGTCTCCCACTGGGACCACACGTTCGTCAACACCGAGACCGGTGACCACGGCATCTCCGGGTTCAACCCGGCCAGGCACGGCTCCATGCCCGAGGGTTTCCGGGAGAGCCCGTCCACGCAGATCTCCTGGGGGATCAGCCACATCGACGACGCCTACGGGTCGCCCTGCGCCGCCTGGGCCTACTGGGAGGACACCGGCACCTACTGAGGGTGCCGCCCATCCCCTTTCCGACCCGCCTTCCCCGACCGCCTCGCGCTCGCGCCTCCTTACACGAGCGCCGCTCACGGAGCCGGGCGAGGCGTCTTCGCGGCTTGTTAAGGTTCCGCAAAACACCCACAGAAATTAGTAAATACCAGGGTCTTATCAGACATAAGGGGCATTTCTCTCTGCGGAGCGTTCGTACCCTGGACGTTCCCACGCCGCCTCTGCGGGGGCTCTGGTGTGGAAGACGGGCATCGCTGCCGTCTCGTGGGGGCACGGGTCGGCACTGACCACACGGGGGTTCGGTGAAGATCGCCTATCTGATCAACGACATGTACGGCATCGGCGGAACCGTGCGCACCGTCGCCAACCAGGCGGCGGCGCTGTCCGCCCGGCACGAGGTCGAGATCGTCTCGGTGTTCCGGCACCGCGCCGAGCCCGTTCTGCCCGTACCCGCGCAGGTGCGCCTGCGTCCGCTCGTGGACGTGCGCGGGTACGACGGCGACCAGGGCACGGGGACGGACGGCCGCCCGCTGTACGAGGGATCGGAACGGGCCGGTGTACCGCCGCTGCTCTTCCCGCCGGAGGACGCGCGCGGTCCCACACACAGCCGTCTGACCGACGACCGGCTGGAGGAGTACCTGGCCACCACCGACGCCGACGTGGTGGTGGGCACCCGGCCTGGGCTGAACGTGGTGATCGCCCGGGCCGCTCCGAGCCGGGTGGTCAAGATAGGCCAGGAGCACCTGACCTACGACCAGCACTCCGAGCCGCTGCGCCGGGTGATGGAGGAGACCTACCCCCATCTGGACGCCTTCGTGACGGTGACCGAGGCCGACGCGCGCACGTACCGGGAGCGGATGCCGATGCCGCGGGTGCGGGTGCTGTCCATCCCGAACTCGGTGCCCGCGCCCGCGTTCACCGCCAACGGGCACAACAGCCGCACGATCGTGTCCGCCGGGCGGCTGGCCCCCAGCAAGCGGCACGACCTCCTGGTGCAGGCCTTCTCCATGGTCAGCGAGGACTTCCCCGAGTGGACGCTGCGGATCTACGGGCGCGGCAACCGGCGTGCGGCGCTGGCCCGGCTGGTCAACTCGCTCGGGCTCCAGGACCGCGTGTGGCTGATGGGCGCGCACCCGCGCGTGGAGGAGGCCTGGGCCCAGGGTTCGTTCGCGGCGGTGACCTCCAGTGAGGAGCCGTTCGGGATGACGATCGTGGAGGCCATGCGCTCGGGGCTGCCGGTGGTGAGCACCGACTGCCCGCACGGCCCGGCGTCGATCATCCGCGACCGCGAGGACGGGCTGCTGGTGCCCAACCGGTCCGCCCCGGGGATCGCCGACGGGCTGGCCCAGCTGATGGCCGACGACGAGCTGCGCCGGCGGATGTCGTCCGCCGCGCTGACCGGGTCCGAGCGCTTCGACCCGGCCAACGTCATGCTGATGCACGAGGAGCTGTTCTCCGACCTCTCCGGCCACGAGCTGCCTCCGCCGCCGGTGTCGGTGCCCGCGCCGCGCCCCGAACCGGCCGCCGCCTGCCGGGTGCGCGTGGACGGGGACGGGGCCGCGGTGCTGTCGTTCACCGACCCGCCCGACCGGGTGGTGCTGACCCTGGAGGGCAAGCGGGTGGAGCTGGAGCCGGACGGCGGCGACGTGGTGGTGGACGCCGCGCGCGGTCGGCTGGCCGCGCGCACGTGGGAGGTGCTGCGGCTCGACGGCGACCGGGAGACCCCGGTCCACGACGTGGAGATCCGCCAGCACGGCTTCCCGTTGGACCCGGAACGGGTCGGGCGCCTGTCCCTGGTGCTGCCCTCCCGTTCGGCGAAGGGCCGCCTGGTGCTGCACGTGCGGCGCTCGGCGCACCACGCCGAGGTGGAGCACGTGGAGTCGGCCGACGGGCTGATCACCGTGCAGGGCCGGGTGCTGGGCCGCGACGCGCCCGACGCCCACGCGCGCCTGGCGGTGCGGCTGCGCACGTCTCCCGGGGCCCTGCGGGAGTTCTCCGCGCCGGTGGCCGGTGACGGCCGTTTCACGGCGGTGGTGGACCCCGAGGTCGTGGTGCACGGCCGGTACGGCGAATCGGAGAAGTGGGAGCTGCGCCTGGTGCTCTCCGACGGGACCGAGTGCACCGTGGGGCGTCACCTGTCCGGTGTGGCGGGCTACCAGAAGATCATCCGGTACCCGGACCAGAAGGTGGAGCGGGGCGAGGGGTTCGGTTCGCGGGTGCGCCCCTACTACACGGTCAACGACCGGCTGGGGCTCGTGGCGTCGCCGCTGGCTCCCACCCTGGAGGTGGACCTCGTGCGGGCGAGCCCCGCGGGGCGTGGCGCGGGTCGCCTGCGGTTCGAGGTGCGTCTGGCCTCCCCGCTCCCGGAGGGCGCGGAGTACGCCGTGGAGGTGGTGCGCGGCACCGACGTGGGCCGGCGCTTCCCGCTGCGGGTCGAGGGCGGCTCCGCCTCCGGCGGCCGTCTGGTGGGCTCCCTGCCGCTGCTGACGGGGTCGGGGTACGGCGGCTCCGGCGCGATCCGGGCCACGTGGCGGCTGCGGCTGCTGGCGGGGCAGCCGGGGGCTCTGGGGCGCCTGGGCGCCACGGCGGTCCCGGACAGCACCTCGCGCCGCTGGAGCCGCGGCCCGTACGTGCGCTCGGCGACCGTGACGCCCCTGGGGTCCGGTGACCTCCAGGTCACCGTCGCCGACGTCCACGCGTGGGAGGCCGTCCGGCGACGGATGCCCTGACCGGGGAACGCCCTCAGGCCTGCCCGGTGCGGATCATGCGCTGGGCCAGGCTGAGCCGGTCCAGCAGCCAGTCGGGCAGGTGGTCGGCGCCGCGGGGGAAGTGCTGGATGTCCTGGTGGAAGTTGCGGGGGTCGGGTTCGACGTCGAACTCGGGCGGGGCGTCGTGGTCGAAGTGCGCCCCGATCTCCCGCGACTCCTGCACCGTGAAGCGGGCGGTGAACCACGTGCCCTTGCCCGGCTGGTACATGCCGGTGCGCAGCCGGTCCAGCAGCCGTCCGACCTCGGGGAGGAGCAGGTCCCACTCCGTGCCGCCGTCGGGTCTGCGCACGCTCACCCGTGACGAGGAGATCCCGAACAGGCCCCGGTAGTCGACGACCACCTCCGTCCAGGGGCCGTGGACGGCGTCGAGGGTGCGGTCCACGATCTCCTGGACGGTGTCCATCATCTCCTCGGGGGTCATGTCCCCCGGGGACATCCGTGCCCGCGACTCGGGACGCGAGGCGATGAGCAGGCTCCAGGGAGACCCGCCGTCCTGCGTCTCGGGTACGCGGTCTCCCTCCAGCCGGTCCCGCAGCCAGGCGGGGACGTGCTCGTCGTCGCGGGGGAAGTGCTCCAGGTCGAGCAGGTAGCTGGCGTCCTCCCGCGGTTCGTCGAAGTGCGGCTCGTTCTCGTAGTCGTAGCGGACGCGGTAGCTCGCGGGCCGGTCGATCTCGTAGTAGGCGGTGTACCAGGTACCCGTCCCCTCGGCGTACATCCCCGTGCGGATCTCCCGCAGCCGCTCCAGGGTGGACAGCGGAGGAACCCAGCCGCTGCTGCGCCCGCCCTCGAACATCACCTCGAAGAGGGCCGTCTCGCAGGCGCCCAGTCCGGAGTACACGAGCCGGAGCTTGACCCAGTCGTCGGGGGCCGCCCGGAGCAGGTCCGTCCCGATCCTGCGGAGGAGCTCGTCCTGTTCGACGGGGGTCATCGCTTTACGGGCGCTCATGTCCTCGCCTTCGCTTCTTCTGCGGTGGAATGGGTGCGAATCCGACCACGCACCACGACTCGACACGCGTCGGACAGGGTCCATCCTCCCTGTGCGGAACCCGTCATGGGCCCCACACTCGCCAGAAAACCGCCGGACAATTCCTACGAAGTCGCGCGGCCCCGGGACCCGTTGCGCGTGGGCCCCCGATCGCCGCTCCGCCATCTCGCGTCCCAACAGGGCGAACACCCGTCACACCGGTCCCGCAAGCGGCCGCGGTCGTCCACAGGCCCTACCGCTTCCCGACATGCCCGGATAAGCTGCGCTGGTCGGGACGTTGTCCGGGCGTGTTCGCGTGCTCACCACGCGCGACGCGGATCGGCCCTCCCCCCTTCCTCCGCTCCCCTCCTCCCGGGAGCACCCCCTCCCCTGATGGAAAAGGCATGGGACTGCGACGGATCCTCCCCCACACCGCCCCTCCGTCCCGGCGGCGCGCCCCGGGCAGAGGCGACGACGGACAGGCCAACGTCCTGCTCCTGTTCGGGCTCACCCTGGCCCTGCTCTCGCTGACCCTGCTGTTCGTACGGGTGGGCGCCGCCAACGACCAGCGCTCGCGGACCCAGACCGCGGCCGACGCCGCCGCGCTGGCGGCGGTGGGCGCCCTCCAGGACCGGGCAGCGCAGGACATCGTCGACGGCGCGTACCCCATGCCCTGGTTCGACGAGGAGGCCGCCGAGGCGCGCGCCGAGGAGTACGCGCGCAGCAACGGGGCGGTCCTCACCGACATCCGCGCCAGCGACAACGTCATGGGACGCAGCGGGAACATCGTGCGGGTGGAGGTGCGCGGCGCCGTGTGCCAGCGCGAACTGGAGGAGGACGGGTCCCGGCACTGGAACGACGTGGTCTGCGACGGCAGCGAGGAGGAGACCAACACCGTGGTCGGCAACGCCTCGGCCATCGCCATCGTCCGCATCCCCCACCAGTGCGGGCGCGACGGGGGCGAGCTGGTCTGCGACGGCGGCACCGTCGACGACCTCGCCTCCGCCAAACGGCTGATCGACGTGCACCTGGTCGACCAGGAGGGCCGTTACAGCTTCAACCCCAACTTCGTCGGAGGGGGCGGGCCCGCCGTGGACTGCGACTCGCTGGGGTCACTGCACCCCATCATGTGCGCGGCGCACCAGCGCCTCCAGCAGGAGTTCCCGGGCTTCTTCCTCTCCGCGGGCGGCCGGCGCAACGAACCTGGCAGCGACCACGACAGCGGCGAGGCGGTGGACTACATGATGGCGGAACTGGGCGGCGTCCCCACCCCGCAGATGCACGCCAACGCCATCACCGTGATCGACTGGGTGATCCAGAACTCCCACCAGCTCGGGGTCAAGGGCATCATCTACGAGCAGCGCATCTGGAACGCGACCGGCGGGAACCCGGACCCGGTGGGCCCCTGGGCGAGCGTGAGCCGCGCCATGGACGACAGGGGCAGCAACACCCAGAACCACATCGACCACATCCACCTGGCGGCGGGCGTCGGTTTGATGCAGTGACCGGACCCCGCGCGGGGGTCCCGGGAGTTGTCCACAGGCGGCGGAAGGGGCTTGCCGGGGCGGTGCCCGCCCCCGAACCTGGAGGGTATGACAGTCCGTGAGCACACCCTTCCCGACCGTTCCCTCCTCCTGCGCACGCTCGCGCCGATCGTCGGTCCGATCTCCCCCGACGCGGTGGTCTGCGACATCACCGCCTCCTACGTCTGGGGCGTGGACCTGCACCCGGCGGGCACCCGCGCCACACGCACCCGCCCGCACGTGGCGGTCCCCCGGGGCGTACGCACCAGCGGCATGCCGGTGGTCGCCCACCGGGAGCACGTGCCCGCCGCGGACCGCGACGTGGTGGAGGGCGTGCGCGTCACCAGCGCGGTGCGCGCGGCCGTCGACGTCGCCGCCCGCGCGCCCTCGGTCTTCATGGCCACGGCCCGCCTCGACGCCTTCCTCTCCCGGGGGCTGGTCGCCAAGGGCGACCTGCTCCGTGCCGCCCAGCGGGCCCGGTCCCAGCGGCAGTTGAGGCAGCTGCGCACCGCCCTGCGCTACTCCTCCGCGCTGAGCCAGTCGCCCGCCGAGTCGTGGACGCGTGTGCTGGTCCTGGAGGCGCTCCTGCCTCCTCCCGTCCCGCGGTGCCCGGTCCCCACCGACGAGGGCGTGTTCCACGCCGACCTCGGCTGGCCCGGCCAACGTGTGGCGCTGGAGTACGACAGCCTGGATTTCCACTCCTCGACGGTGGCCGGGGCGAGCGACCGGGTCCGGTACGCGGCGATGCGGGCGCAGGACTGGGAGGTGGTCTCGGCGAGCGTGTACGACCTCCAGTTGCGTCCGGGACGGCTGCTGCGCCGCATCCTGCACACGCTCGTCCGCCAGGGCTGGTCGTGCCCTCCCGAGCACCTGGAGCTCATCCGCGACCGCGTGCGCGCCTACGAGAGGGAGCCGCCCCAGCTCTTCACACCCCGGCGGCCCTAGAGGGTCTCCGGGGCCGGTTCCCCCGACGGAGGCCCGCCGGGTGCCGGGGCCGCCGCACAGGACGCGCACAGCCCGGTTCTCGGCACCGCACAGGGCGCGCACAACAGAACACGTACGGCCCAGAACACGTACGGAACAGCGCACGCACAGCCCGGACCACGAACGGCACGGGGCGCGTACCAGCCCCGACGGCTCCCTCGACACGGGTCCGGACCGTGGGCAGGCACGAAGCGACAGGAGGTGGACACGTGGACCGGGGCAACACCCTGCTGGAGTACGCCGCCCTGTTGCTGGTCGTGCTGTCCCTGCTCGTCGCGGCCGCCGCGCACGGCGCGCTGGGACGGCTCCCCTCGGAGCTGCGGGGAGCCGTGCACCGGGCGCTGGGCGACGCGTCCGGTTCCCGCCCCGAGGACGGGACCGGCATCGGTGACGGCACGGCCGCAACCGGCCACGAACCCGCACCGGACGGGGACTGGAGGCTGGATTCCGCCGCCGCCGCGGAGGCGGTCCTGCGCTGCGCGCGGGCCGGAGCCCTCCCCGATCCGGTGGCCCGGACGGACTGCGCGCTGTCCCTCCTGGGCCTGCTGGACGCACGGGTGCTGGAGGCCACCGTCCTGCGGTTGGAGGGCGAGGATCTGCACGAACTCTTCCGCAGTCCGACCTTCGCCGCCTCCGCCGCGGCCCGGACCGCGGTCCGGCTGCTGTGGGAGCACGCCGCCGAGGAGACCCTGCGGCGGCTGTCGCGGACCGACACCTTCGGCTTCCTCGCACCGTTCCTGGAGTCACCCCACCGCGACTGGGTGCTCACTTTCGTGGATGTCGGAGGCGATCACATGCGTGGGACCATCGAACGGAACACTGCGTCACCGCGTCGTAGCAACCGTCACCCTCCGGTGCCAGACGAGAACGATCAGCAAACCCCCCGCGTCCCCCGGCGGTCGCGCGAAGATCCGCAGAAACGAGGCCCAGGCCGTGTCGATTCCGTCGATGCCGCACCCCTCCGACCCCGACGAGCAGCCCTCCTCCCCTGGAGGGCGGCCCAACTGGCTCGTCTCCCTCCTCATGGTGCTGGTCTGCCTGGCCGTGGTCGCCAGCGGATGGGCTGTGGCCCGGCTCGTCGTGGGCGACCCCCTTCCCCCGCTGGACGTCGCGGAGGGCCCGGAGTCCCGTCCGCCGCGCAGCGGCTCCGCCCGTACCGCGGCCGACCCCGAGGACGCCGAGGCCTACCTGGAGGCCGCCGTCGAACTCGTGGAGGACTCCTCGGCCTTCCACCTCACCTTCACCGTGCACGACGGGGAGAGCGACCCGCGGGACGCACCGGATCCCGGCGCCGGATCGGCCGACGCCCTTCCCGGGCCGCCCGCGTCCCATCCCACGACCGCCGCCGACCCCATCACCTCGGGCCGCGGGCAGGCCATGTACGACGCGGGGGCCGAGCCGGAGTTCGACCACTACTTCTCCACCACGGGCGGGTTGAGCGTGTACCGCTACGACGTGGGCGGCGGCCAGCTCATGATGACCGCCGACCGGGGCCTGGAACTGCTGGACCCGCCCAGCCACGCCGACCGGTACCTGTGCTCACGCGCGTACGGGTCGGTCAAGCTGCGCGAGGTGCTCGCCACCTCCACCGACCTCGCGCTGGAGGGACGGGAGGAGGTGAGCCTGGAGTGGCCGGAGCTGCACAGCACGCACAGCGCCTACCACTACACGGGCACGTTCACGGCGATGCTGGGCGGCTACGACCCCGAGAGCGGGCGCAACACCCTCACCACCGTCAGGGACGCCGAGTTCGAGCTGTGGATCGACGAACAGGGGTACCCCCGCAGGCTGGACTACCGCACCGAGAGCGGTGTAGGGGAGAGCTACGAGTACCACTCGTTCAGCTGACCCCGGCCTCCGCCGAGACCACGTCGGGGACGCGGGCGGTGTCGTCCATCTCGTAGGCGTAGGGAGGGTCGGCCACCTCGCCGAGCAGGTCGGGCTGCGCGGAGTCCACGAGCAGGTTGTCGCGGGTGACCACGTTGCCGGGCTCCTCCTCCGAGGTGGCCACCGAGAGCCGGGTGCCCTCGAAGTAGTTGCCCTCCACCAGGACGTTGGAGTCGTCGGCCGACTCCACCCCGTACTCCTCGTTGGCCCGGAAGTAGTTGTTGAACACGTGCACGTGCTCGGCGAACCGCGCCCTGGGGTGGCGTCCCGCCGTCCCGTCGAAGTAGTTGTGGTGCACGGTGACCCGCAGCGCCCCCGGCTCCTCCTCCCCGCCGCCGACGGCGAGCGCCGACTCGGCGTCGGCGAAGTGGTTCCAGGACAGGGTGACGTGGTCGGCGCCGCCGGTCACCGAGACGAGGGGGGCGTCCCCGCCGCCGGAGAACGTGGAGCCGTCCACCCACACGTGGTGGGCGCCACCGCGCACGGACAGCGCGGTCCCGTCGGCCTCCACCCGCAGGTTGGACAGGATGACGTTGCTGGCTCCGTCGACCACCAGCCGCCCGCCGGTGAGCTCGGCGCCGCCCTCGACACCCACCAGGGTCTTGTCCGAGCCGACCTCCACCGTCCCGTCCAGGTCGATCGCTCCGGTGACCTCGACGGTGAGCGGCTCCTCGGCGGACAGGTGGTCGGCCAGCTCCCCGGCGTCGGAGGCGGTGACGGTCTCCCCCTCCGCCCCGCCGACCGCGCCGGGGTACTCCTCACCGTCGCGCTCCAGCGGCTCGCCCGCCCAGCCGACCGGCCCGCCCCGCTCCCCCTCCGGTGTCTCCGACGGAGTCTCGTCCGGGGTCTGCTCCGCCGGGGACCCGGACTCGTCGGCCTCCGTGTCCGGTTCGGCGGCGGCACCGGTCTGCGGCTGTGTCGCGGCCTCCTCCCCTTCCGGGGAACACGAGGTGAGGGCAGCGCACAGCAGCGCCGCCGCGGCCGCGGCGGCGATCGGGTGAGGTCTCATCAAGGGCTTTCCAACGCAGCGGGACAGGGGGTGTGGGGGCTGGGGCGCTGCCGGGCGGCGGCGTGGACCCGTGGCGGTACCGCACGGCCACGGGGGAGCACGGGCCTCCCGGCGGACGACCCCGGTGTTCCCGATCGTCCGCCTGCCCGGGCGGACGGGCGGGGCGGGCCGGAAACGATGCCTAGACCTTGCCACAGCCGGGTCCGCGGCCCCAACCCCAACCCCCGCCCCGGAGCGGTGCACGCGCGGTGTGTGGGGGATGACACACCGCACGGGGGCCGCGCGGCCGGGTCGGCCCCGGACGGCCTGGGAGGTGGCGCACGGCCCCGCACGGCCCTGAGCCGCGGGCGAACGGCGCTCACGACGCCGAGCCGCTCGGGAAGCGCGACGGCCCGGGCGGTACACGGCGAAGGGCGCCGGTCCCGCAGGGGGACCGGCGCCCTGGCACTCCCGCTCACGCGGCGGGCGGTGACGTCACGGGGCTACTCGGCGGCCCAGCCGATGTCCTCGTAGACGTATTCGGAGGCCAGACCGAACTCCCCCCAGTTGTGCAGGTCCTCATTCATGACGTAGAGGCCGGGACGCTCGAAGAAGGGAATGGTCGCGACCTCCTCCCACAACAGGCGGTCGATCTCGTTGGCGAGCTCGGCATAGCGGTCCGGGTCCGTCTCGGAACGCATCTCACCGAACTTCCGGTCGATCTCCTCGGTCGAGATGCGCGTGAGGTTGTTACCCCACTCCCCGTCCTGGTCCGGCATACCGTAGTTCTCCTGGGCGTCACCCGCGTAGGGGTGGGAACCGGCGAGAACGTACGTGGCGACCTCGTAGTTTCCGGGGATGACGTACTCGGAGAACAGGGCGTTGTTCGGCACCTGTTGGACCTTGACCTCGACACCGATCTCAGCGAGCATGTCGCGGCCGATCTCAGCCTCGTCCTGGGCGATGGCCATGTCGTCCGAGGCCACCCAGTCCAAGGACAGCGTCTCGCCCTCGGCGTTCGTGCGGAACTCGGCGCCTTCCTCCAGGATCCACCCCGCCTCGTCGAGCAGCTCGCCCGCGCGCTCGGGGTCGTACTCCCCGTATCCCTCGCTGTTGTCCTGGTAGCCGTTCTGGCTGGAGCGGAGCAGGCGGTTGGTCTCACCGGTGATCGGCCAGTCGACCGCGCCCAGGGCGATCTCGGCGAGGGCGTCGGTGTCCAGGCCCAGCGAGATCGCGTGACGGACGCGAACGTCCTCCAGGTTCGGGCTCGCGCCGTTGAGCGAGGCGAACCGGTAGGCGTGGTTGACGGCCCTGGTGAAGTAGGCGCCCTCGCGGTCTCTGAGCAACTCGTAGCCGGCCGCGTCGTAACCGAGGTAGAAGCCGTCGATCTCACCGTTGTTGAAGGCGCCAGCCATGGCATCGGTGCCCATGGCGTCGAAGACGATCTCGTCCAGCAGCGGCTCGGTGCCCCACCAGTCCTCGTTCCTCGTGATCGTGATGCGTTCGGTGACGTCGTCGAACTCCACGTTCCCGAAGGGCCCCGCGGTGACGGGGTAGTCCTTGACGTAGCCCTCCTTGAAGAGCTCCTCGTCCTCCATGTACTCCTTGGGGTACAGCGGGGAGAACAGGGACGGCCACTCAGCGAAGGGCGCGTCGAACCTCAGGGTGAAGGAGTACTCATCGTCTCCGGGGACGAACTCGGCGATCTGGTCGTACCCGTCGGTGCCACCGAGCTCCCAGTCGCCCTCGCGCGAACCGCTGACGGTCTCGACCTGGGCCTCGTAGTCCTCGGACGTGATGGGCTTGCCGTCGGACCACACCGCGTCGGGGTTGAGCTCGTAGAAGACCTCGATCCCGTCATCGCTGACCCCGAAGTCGAGGACGAAGTCCTCGTTGGGGGAGGGGAGCCCCTCAACGTCGTACCGGGTCGGGTTGGGCAGCACCGCGGCGGCCACGCGGCGCACGTTGGCCATGTTGCCCTGGGTGTGCCACATGTTGTGCTGCTGGTCGTAGGCGCTGATGGCCCACACGAAGCTGCCGCCCTCTCGCAACTCCTCGCGGGGCGCGGGGTTCAGGTCCTCGGCGGCGAGGGAAGCCACCTGCTCCTGGGCGTCTTCCCGGTCGTCGCCTCCGCCGCAGGCGCTGGCCACGAGAACCAGCGCCGCGACCGGGGCGAGGTAGCGCACCTTCCCGATTCGCATGGGGATTTCCTCTCTGGGGTGATGCGGCCAGCGCACGGTGTGGCGCTGGCCGTGACGAGCCGGTCGTCGGGGGTCGGACGACCTCCTAGCGCTCCGCGAAGTGGCAGGCTGCCGCCTGGTCACCGTCGTTCACGGCGAGGACCTGGGGCTCGACGGTCCTGCACTGCTCCCGGTCGGCCTCGGGGAGCAGGGCGAACTTCTGGCACCTGGTCCGGAACCGGCATCCCGAGGGGGGGTTGGCGGGGCTGGGCAGGTCGCCGTCCAGGACGATGTGCGTGCGCGCGCGCTCCTTCTCCGGGTCGGGGATCGGGATGGCGGACAGCAGCGCCTGGGTGTAGGGGTGGGAGGGTCTGGAGTAGACCGAGCGGGTGTCGCCGATCTCCACGATCCGGCCCAGGTACATGACCGCGACGCGGTCGGCGATGTGCCGGACCACGGACAGGTCGTGCGCCACGAACAGGTAGGACAGGCCCAGCCGGGCCTGGAGCTCCTGGAGGAGGTTGACCACGCCCGCCTGGATGGACACGTCCAGGGCCGAGACCGGCTCGTCCAGCACCAGCAGCCGGGGCTCCAGGGCCAGGGCCCGGGCGATGCCGATGCGCTGGCGCTGGCCGCCGGAGAACTCGGCGGGGAAGCGGGTGACGTGCTCGGTGTTGAGGCCCACCAGGTCGATCAGCTCGTACACCCGGCGGGTGACCTCGTCCACGCTCCTGCCGTGGGTGCGCAGGGGCTCGGCGATGATGTCGAACACCGTCATGCGCGGGTCGAGCGAGCTCATCGGGTCCTGGAAGACGATCTGCATGTCCCGGCGCAGCGCGAACCGGTCGGCCCGGCCCAGGGTGGCGACGTCGCGGCCCATGACGGAGATGGAGCCGCGCTGGGGCCTGGCCAGGTCCATGATCTCCATGAGGGTGGAGGACTTGCCGCAGCCGGACTCGCCGACCAGGGCGAGGGTCTCCCCCTCGCGGATGTCGAAGTCGATGCCGTCGACCGCGTACACCGAGCCGACCCGGCGTTTGAACACCGCGCCCTTGGTGAGCGGGTGGTGCTTGACCAGGTCCCGCACCCGCAGCATCTCCGCGCGGTCCGCGCGGTCCACCGCGGAGGCCGGGGAGTCGGGGATCTCCGGCACCGGGTAGATGTCCTGGGCGGTCCACCCCCGGTCGGTGATCTCCCCGGAGCGGACGCACGCCACCCGCTGGGCGTCGGCCTCCCCCGCGTCGGGTCGCGCCGCGGCCCCGCCCGCACGGATCCGCCCGCCCGAGGGCTGGGCGCCGATCGTGAGGAGTTCGGGCTCGGCCGCGTCGCACTCGGGCCGGGCCAGGGGGCAGCGCGGCGCGAAGGGGCATCCGGGCGGCAGGTCCGACAGCGACGGCGGGGTGCCCTTGATGGGGACGAGGGCGCCCTGGTGCTCCAGGTCCATGCGGGGGACGGCGCCGAGCAGGCCCATGGTGTAGGGCATCCTGCTGCGGTAGTAGATGTCGTCCACGCGGCCGGTCTCCACCGGGCGGCCCGCGTACATGACCAGGACCCGGTCGACGAAACCGGCGACGACGCCGAGGTCGTGGGTGATCATCACGATGGCCGCGCCGGTCTCCTCGCGGGCGGTGCGCAGCAGGTCGAGGATCTGCGCCTGGATGGTGACGTCCAGGGCCGTGGTGGGCTCGTCGCAGATGATGACGTCGGGGTCGTTGGCCATCGCCATGGCGATCATGACGCGCTGGCGCATGCCGCCGGAGAACTCGTGCGGGAAGGAGCGGTAGCGCTGCTCGGCGTTGGGGATGCCGACGAGTTCGAGCAGCTCCACCGCGCGGGCGCGGGCCCTGGCCTTGGGGGTGGAGGGGTCGTGGACCAGGACGGCCTCGGCGAGCTGGTCGCCGACCGTGTACACGGGGGTGAGCCCGGACAGCGGGTCCTGGAAGACCATGGAGATGACCTTGCCGCGCTTGCGGGCCATGGCGCGGTCGTCCAGGCCCAGGATCTCCTCGCCGTGCAGGCGCACGGAGCCGGTGATCCGGGCGTGGTCGGGCAGCAGCCCCATGGCGGCCATCGAGGAGACGGACTTGCCGGAGCCGGACTCGCCCACGATGCCCAGGACCTCGCCGCGGCGGACGGAGTAGCTGACTCCGCGCACGGCGCGCACGTCGGGGTTGCCGTTGAGTCCGCCGAAGGTGACGGTGAGGTCGGTGACCTCCAGGACCGGGGTGTCGCCGAGGGGTGCCGCGCTGGCGGCTTCGGTGGTCGCGACGGTGTCGGTGCTCATATGTGTGCCTCCCCCTAGGACCGGCGCGACTTGGACTGCGGGTCGAGGGCGTCGCGCAGCCCGTCCCCGATCATGTTGACGGCGAGCACCATCAGCACCAACAGGACCGTGGGGAACGCGAACATCCACGGAGCGGTGGTGGAGAAGGACGACCCTTCGGCGATGACCATGCCGAGGCTGATGTCGGGCGACTGCACGCCCAGGCCGAAGTAGCTCAGGGCGGTCTCGCCGATGATGGCGGTGCTGACCGTGATCGTGGCGTCCGCGATGAGCAGGGACGACATGTTGGGCAGGATGTGGCGCAGGATGATCTTGTACGGGGGCACTCCCATGAACCGCGCCGCGTGGATGTACTCGCGTTCGCGCAGGGAGATGCTCAGACCACGGACCATTTTGGAGGTGACCATCCAGCTGAACGCCGCCAGGAGGATGACCAGGACGAACCAGCCGCCTTGGCCGACGAAGTGCCTGGACAGGATCGCCAGGATGACGAAGTTGGGCAGAACCAGGGCCAGGTCGGCGACCCACATCAGGGCGCGGTCCGTCACACCGCCGAAGTAACCGGCGAATGCGCCGACGAGGGCGGCCATACACGTGGAGGCCACGGCGACCAGCAGTCCGATGAGAAGCGACTTCTGCAGGCCGGCGGTGGCCTGGGTGAAGATGTCCTGGCCGGTGCGGTTGGTCCCCATCCAGTGTTCGGCGGAAGGCGCCTCGAGTGTGGCCCCGAAGTCACGCTGACCCACCTCCCAGCCGCTGATGTGAGGGCCGACGAAGGCGAAGACCGCCAGCAGCACGAGCATGACGAAACCGACGATGACCCGCCGGGTACCCATGAGCTGGCGTACAACGTCCTTGAACCGGTTGGGCGCCGGGGGCATGGTCGGCGCCTTGCCGTGCCCCGTGCTCTTCTCGATCGTGCTCATGGCGTGGTCTCCAGCCGAACTGGCGCGGTCGTGCGCGGTGGAACGTTGCGGGCGGTGGCGAGGGACACGGTCACACCCGCACCCTCGGGTCCAGCCAGGCGTAGAGGATGTCCGAGAGGAAGGAGGCGGCCATGATCGTGATCGCCATGAACCAGGAGACGGCCGCGACCACGTGGACGTCGTGGCGGAAGATGGAGTCGATCAGCCACGCGCCCATGCCGTGCCAGCCGTAGATCTTCTCGGTGAAGGTGGCCCCTGACACGAGGGCGCCGAAGGTGAAGGTGAAGTAGGTGATGGTGGGGATCAGCGCGGTGCGCAGTGCGTGTTTGAACAGCGCCTTCCGGCGTGTGAGCCCTTTGGCCATGGCGGTGCGCACGAAGTCGGCGTTGAGCACGTCCAGCATCATGTTGCGCTGGTAGCGCGCGAACGAGGCGAAGAGCGCGACGGCCAGCACGATCGTGGGCAGGATCGCGTGGTGGACGCGGTTGAGCAGCAGCTCCCACCACGTTCCGTCGAAGCCCGCCGCGTACTCACCGGAGTAGCGCAGCAGCTGGAAACCCAGTCCGTCGTTGATCGTGACGGCGAGCACCTGGACCACGATCGCGATGACGACCGTGGGCACCGACAGCACGAAGAAGGAGGCCGCCGTGGCCGCCTTGTCGAAGCGCCGGTACTGGCGCACGGCGGCGTAGGCGCCCACCGCGATGCCGATCACGCTGCCGAGGACGGTGGCGACGGTGATCAGGCGCAGGGTCACGCCCGCCTTCATCCACATCTGGTCGGTGACGTCGCCGCCCTGGATGGTCTTGCCGAAGTCGCCCTGGACCACACCGCCGAGCCAGGTGACGTACCGCTCGGCGAGCGGCGCCTGGTCGTTGAGGTTGAGCGCGTCCAGTTGGGCGTTGACCGCCTCCGGCGTCGGCGGCGGCTGCATCTGCTCGAAGTAGCCGCGCGGATAGAGGTTCGTCGCGGCGAGCAGGTAGGCGAAACTCGTCGCGAGAAAGATCAGCACGACGTAGTTCAGCAGCCGCCTGGCCAGGAACTTGCCCAAAACCATCTCCGAACCTCACAGCCGAGCCCGGCACTCGTCCTGTTGTGCGCGGTCGTTACTGGGGGCGCCCGTGGCCGGGGGTCCGAAGCACCAGGAGGACGATGCCATCGGTGGATGGCGTCGTTAAGCCTTCGCGATCCCACGGCCACCGGCGGGGGTTGCTCCCGGTGACTGCCGAAACACACTTGCGCCCGGTTCACGTTCCGTGACCGGAATGTCAAGAGTCTGCGATGAGCTAGACACTCGACGGTAAACACTGCATCAAGAAAAGACAACAGTGCCCAATTGAGCACCCGATTGCAGTCGATTTGTCAAGTTTCACACGTTCTGCAATGAAATAACTCTGTACAGTAATCGACAACTGGCGCGAGCTGGGGAAACACACCCCGCAAGCCCCGTGGGCACGCCTCCGGCGGCCTGACATTCGGACATACGACCCCAGAAGCGTCGCTCAACGGTAATCTAGCGCAGCATGGTCGAAACCCCCCTCCCCCGGGTCCGGGTACCACCACAGGACGGTTTCACGAAAGGCGCGGAAGTGCTCGGAGAACACCCGTGGTCCGCCCGGAAGGGTCGCCCCTCCCCGCCCCGGAGGTGTTAAGCCCGGCTCACGGCAGCCGTTGAGCCGTCCTTGGTCCCCCGCGCACGACGCGTCCCGCCGGTGCGCTCCGGCGGGACCGTGCCGGTCGCGGCCAGGGGCACGAGCCGGGGCACCAGGGGCGCGGGCGAACCCGACCGCGCGATCCCCCACCAGGTGCCCAGGGAACGCGCCGCGTCGCCCGCCATCCCCAGGGCCGTCCAGGTCACCGGACCGGCCAGGGCGGCGCCCCTGCCCCGGTGCCAGGCCGCCACGTGCGGCACGACCAGGGCCGCTCCCGCGGCCAGGGCGGCGACGCGGCCCGCGCGTCCCCCGGCACCGCCTCGCCGCGCTGACCGGCCTCGACCCGCGAGCGGGCCCGAGGCGGTCGGACCGGACACGCCCGGTGCCCCACGGCCGCGCCGTCCGAGCGCCGCCGCGCCCACCGCCGCCGCGGCCAGCGGCCACCAGGCCGTGCGGACCGCGCGCGTGCCCGTGCGCACGGTGTGCGCGAGGTCCAGCCCGGCCAGCCGCACCGCCTCGGGCAGCGGGGTGCCCGCTCCCGCCACGAGGGCGCCCGTCACCGCCGCGCCGCCCAGCGCACCGGCCGCCAGGGCGGCGCCGGGCCGTCCCGCGAACAACAGCGCGAGTCCGACCGCACCCGGCCAGGACAGCGCGGGGCCGGCCGCGTGCGCGCCCCGGCGGCGGGCCAGGGGACCGGCGACCGCCCCGGAGGTGAAGCAGGCGCGCAGGTACGCGCCCAGGTCGGTGGTCGGCGGTGCCCACACCCTGGAACGGGGCTCGTAGCGCACCGACCAGCCCTGTTCGGCGAGCCGCCACAACAGGTCGAGCCCGGCGGCGGCGCCGAGGCCGGGGTCGAGGCCGGCGGCACCGCGGCGCAGTACCAGGACGGGGACCGGCCGCAGCGGGTCGGTGTGCTCGTTGGCGGGGCCCGGGCGCTCCTGCCAGGGCAGAGCGTGCCCCCAGGGCAGGACGGGGGCGGGGTCGGCGCCCCGGTCCGCGCCCGTCCGGCGGGCGGCGACGGAGGCCACGGTCATCCGCGTGTGGCCCAGGCAGGCGGAGCGGTCGGTCAGGACCCGGGGCACCACGGCCGCCACGTCCGGGTCGGCGAAGTGGCCGAGCGCGGTCTCCAGCCACCCCGGGGCGGGACGGGTGCCCGCCTCGACCAGGGCCACGAACTCGGCGGAGCACGCGCGCAGCGCCGCCGCCCGGGCCCCGGCTCCCCCGGCCGGGCCGGGGACGACGCGGGCGCCCCGGCGGCGGGCCGCCCGGGCTTCGGGCCCGGTGGCGCCCACGACCACGGTCCGTGTCCCGTGGCCGTGCTCGTCGAGGTGGTCCAGGGTGGCGTGCAGCGCGGCGGAGTCGGCCCGCCCGACGACGGCCACCTCGACCGTGTCCCCCGGGGCGAGGGGCAGGGGGCGGGGGTGGGCGAGGCCCGCCCTGATGAGGCCGCGTGCGAACAGGCCCTCGTCCGCGTCCCGCGGCACCGCCCGGCTCAGCCAGCGGATCAGCGCGCTGACCCGCTCCGGGCCGAGGCGCACCGCCCGCGGCGGGCTACCGCCGAGGAGCACGTGCCCCTCGTCGGCCAGGCGCGCCGCGCGGTCGATCTCGATGCCGAGACCGGGAGGCAGGGGCGTGCGGGAGGGCATGTCCACACCCTGACCGGTCGAACACAAGCGCGCAAGACCGTGGGAGGCACAAAGTTTCCGAGAGCTTGACCTAATCGTTATCCATGCTCACAGGCCCCACCAGTTCCGAAACACGGCCCATATCCGTTCCCGACCACCCCCGCGATCCGACCGAACGGGCCCTTTTTCCAGCTCAGCCGGGGTTATCCTGGCCAAGCCAGGTCAGCTGGGTTTCCGGGGAGGCACGGAGCGTATGCTAAGCGCGAATACGCCCTTCAGTGTCGTAGGGCACATCCGCCACCCGACATGACCCACCGTCCCGGCCCGCTCCCAGGCCCCACCACCGCCTCGGAGGAAGTCTCGCGGCTTCCCTCCTCCCTCCTGTCGCCGCCCTTGCGCGTGACGCGTGGCACACCGACGCACCCCTCCCTGTCCCAGGGGGTCCGGGCCCGTGTGACCACCCCGCGCCGTGACCCGTTCCACGGGCACGGACGCCTTCGAGGGCCCGGCACTCCCGTTGCCATGCCCGCCGCGAACACACGTCCTCGGGGAGTGAACCCTCATGTGTGACACCGCAGCACCCCACAGTCCCCCCGTCGCGCTTCACACCCACGACCCCACCCCCGGGGCCGCCTCCCCTCAGCCGGACGCACTCCAGGTCCCGGTGTCTTCGTCCCGTCCCTTTCAACGTCCGGCGAGTTCCATGGAAGAGCGCACCCCGTACAGCACAGAGACCGCCTCCAGACCGGCGCGGCGGCGCTTCCCCGGCCTGCCGAGCCAGATCGCCTACGCGAGGAGGTTCGTCGCCCGGCAGCTGGTCGCCTCACCGGAGCTGACCACGGCGACGCTGCTCACCAGCGAGTTGGCCACCAACGCCATCACGCACAGCGCCTCGGGCCGGGCCACCGGCAAGTTCGAGGTCTGTGTCCACCTGGCGCCCGGATGGGCGCGGGTGGAGGTGCGGGACCTGGGCAACGTGGCCGAGACGCCCGAGCCCCAGCACCGGGACCCCTACGACACCACCGAGCACGGTCGGGGCCTGGACCTGGTCGAGGCGCTCTCCAGCAAGTGGGGCACCGAGCCCCGCGGTGACGGGATGGGGCGCAAGGTCTGGTTCGAGCTGGTGTGGGACCGCGACCGCGACACCTCGGCGGAGGACGCCGACGAGGCCGTCCTCTCCGACTGACCCGGTACGCGGGTCACCGCCCGCGCCGTGGGCGGGCCCACTCCCCCGGACACGGAGCGAAGCGGAGCGGAGCCCCTGAGCACGGGCCGCTCGGAGCCGCGCCGGTACGCCGCCGCGTCCGGGAGAGCGCGCCTACTCCTCGGCGCCGGCCCTCGGGGGCGCCGCCGCACCGCCGTCCTGGCCGGGCGCGGGCAGTCGGTAGCGCTCGTAGAGTTCGCGCGCGTAGTCCTTGGCCTCCTGCGACGGTTCCTCGCCCAGCTCGTCGCGGACCAGGTCGTCGAGGCTCTTGTTCGTTTCGTCCATGTGACGCAGCCTGCCTGGAGTGCGCGGATAGCACAAATCGCCGCTCCGGTGACGCAGCGCCAAGGGCCCGAACGCCCCAACTGTAGGGGTTTGCGGAGCGAAACCCAACCCGAGCCGCGCATAACGCCCGAAGAGGGCCCCGTCGGCTCCCCCGCGGTCCCCTGCCGCCTCCGGTCGTTTCGCGACCCCCGCGATGGCGGGGTGATGGCAGAATCCCCGGGGGTTGAGGATCCGGCTTCGACCCCGCGCAGCGCCACCGGGGGTCACCGGCTTCCTCACCCCGTGGAAGGGCCCGACGACCCATGGTGTACTGACGACATGACCGAGGATGTCGACAGCCTGATCGAAGACCTGGAACTGTGGCGGACCCGCGAAGGCCGGCCCAGCCACCGGGACATGGCGATCGCCGAACTCCAGCGGAGAAGCCCGCACGTCGTTCCCGCGCTCATCGAGCGGTTGCAGGCGCTGCTCGCGTCCTCGCGCCGCCCCCGTGACCACCACGGTGTTCCCGACCGCGCGAGGTATGACCGGGAGTCCCTCGATCTGCGCCAGGGGCTGCTCCAAGCTCTGGCGCGGATCGGCGACGAACGCGCCACCGCCGTGCTCATCGCCGCGCTGGACGACGACGCCTGCGTCCCCTACGCCGCGGCCGCTCTGCGTCAGACGCCCGACGACCAGGCGGTGGAGCCCCTGCTGGACGCCCTGGCCCGCATGCTGCCCAACGGGACGATGGTCGACGACCTCATCGACACGCTCATGGTCCACGGCGTCTCACCCGAACACGCCCAAGCGCGCTGGCGCACCGAGCCCAGCCCGCGGGGGCGCGCCAACCTGATGAGGCTGCTGGCCGGGCACGGCGACGTCCCGGTGCCGGTTCTCCTCGAAGCCGCCCGGGACCCGTTCCACGAGGTGCGGTGGGCCTCGATCGAGGGCGTGCTCCGTGTGTGGCGGGCCGACGGCCACGATCCCGACCCGGCCTGGACCGAGATACTGCTCTTTCTGGCGGTCGACGGGGAGAAGTCCGTCGGCTGGCGGGCCGTCGACGCCCTGGAGCAGATGGAGCGGGGCCAGCGGGCGGAACCCGACACGTACCCCGACCTCGCCACCCGCGTTCTCACCCCCCGCTTCTGGCCTCGGTGATCGGGCTGGCTCTTCGCTCGCCGGGGGTGTTCGGCGGACAGCTGGACGCGCGGCTGGCGAATCTGGTCTCGGCCCGCCCCGACGGCCTCCAGGCCGTCCGGGGGCTGATCGGGCTCCGTCCGCCGACCGACGTCCTCCGGGCGGCCCTGGACATGCTGCCGCCGTTGGGCGCCGACACGCGCAACCCGGGGCGGGCGATGCGCATGCTCCACAGGCTGCTGTCCCATCCCGACAGCGGCGTCCGCGAGGACGCGGCATCGGCGCTGCGCCGCGGGGACCTGCTGTTCCCCTTGCTGGTCAGCGGTGACAAGGACACCCGCGAGACAGCCAGGAGCGCTTATGCGCAGATCACCACCGACGGCTACGCCGACCGCCTGGACCGCTACGTCTCGGCGCTGCCGCTGCGCACCCGCATGAGGTACCGGGGCGTCCGCCGCTGAGGGGCGCCGCGCCCGATGATGAGCAGCAGGACGATGCGCTGCTCCCGCTTCCCACCCCGGGCCCGCGAAGGGTGGTCCCCCGCCGTCCGGAGGAGGGGCCCCGCGGCCCCCTCCGGAAGACCTCAGGAGCGGTCCGGTCCGGCCGCGCCGACCTCCTCGCGCAGCTGTTCCAGCACCCCCGACAGCAGCCGGGACACGTGCATCTGGGAGTACCCCAACCGGTCCGCGATCTCGGACTGGGTGTGGTCCCCGAAGAACCGCAGCCGCAGGATCTCCCGCTCGCGGGCGGGCAGGCGCCCCAGCGCGGGCTTGAGCGACTCGCGCTCCACCACCCGGTCCAGCGCCGCGTCCTCACAGCCCAGGTGGTCCTCCAGGCGCGTGCCCTCCTGCCCCTCGGAATCGGAGGAGTCGGGCGCGTCCAGGGACAGCGACCGGTAGGACTCCGAGACCTGTGTCAGCTCGCTGACCTCGGCCTCGGGCAGCCCCATCTCGTGGGCCAGCTCCGCGATCGTGGGCGTGCGCGCGTGCCGCTGCTGGAACTCGCTCGTGACCCGGCGCAGCTTCACCCGGTTCTCCTGGTGGCGGCGCGGCACCCGCACCGCCCAGGTGTGGTCGCGGAAGTGCCGCTTGATCTCCCCCGTCACCGTGGGCAGCAGGTAGGAGATGAAGGGCTTGCCGCGGGCCGGGTCGTAACCGCGCACGGCCTTGGCCAACCCCACCATCGCGGTCTGCTTCAGGTCCTCCAGCGGCTCGCCGCGCCCCCCGTAGCGGCGCGCGATCTTGTTGATCAACGGCTGGTAGAGGACCATGACCCGTTCACGCAGCCCGTTGGCCTGCGGGTCCCCCTCCCCCAGCCTCACGAGTACGGACAGCAGCTCCTCCGCCGTGGCGTCCTCGTCGGGCATCGGCCTGCGCGGCCTGGGGATGACGGTCGTGTGGTCTGCGGCGGCCTGGGACTTCGGTGCGGTGTTCTCGGACAAGAGAGGACCCCCCGGTGCTCTGTCCTTCTGTGCTTGTGTCGCCTGTCAGCACCTGCGGCGCGGCCCTCGCTCCTGACGCGCTGTCGGGAGCTCTCGTCGGGCGGGGTACGGTCGCCGTGCGGGGAGTACGTTCCCTCAGAAACGCCTTCAAAAGCGACGGGGCGAAAAAAGTTGTCGCGCGACAAATATCTTTCGATCCCCGTGTGGTCACTCTCCGCACACGGAGGCGGGCGCTGCACTCCGCCCTTCCACACCCGCAGACCCACGGGACACGGCGACCGCACCCTTCCCGCCCGGCGGGCCGGGCGCGGATACCACGCCACTACCGCCAAGTCGTCCCATGAAACACTTTTGCCGAATTTTTCATGATCGAACTCAAGTTCGCACCGTCGTAGCCGGTCGATACTCCGCCGGAGCGAGGCCGACCCGCCCGGACAACGGCGAGGGGCGCCCCGCGCCGTGCGCGGAGCGCCCCCGAACCGGGAACGGCCTGGGATCAGCCGACCGGCTCCTTGGTGCGCTCGGTCCCGGCGACCGCGGCCTTACGCTCCCTGCGCAGCTCGCGGCGCGCCTGCCTGCGGGCCGCACCGCGCTGCCTGCCCCACTCCACCAACTGGTAGAGGACGGGGACCAGGATCAGCGTGAGCACGGTGGAGGACAGCAGACCGCCGATCACCACGATCGCCAGCGGCGCGGAGATGAACGCCCCGCCGCCGGTGATGCCCAGGGCCATCGGGGTCAGCGCCGCGACGGTCGCGAGCGCCGTCATCAGGATGGGCCGCAGACGGTGCCGGGCACCCTCCACGATCGCCTCCCTGAGCGGCATCCCGTTGTTCTGGTTCTGGTTGATCAGGTCCATCAGGACGATGGCGTTGGTGATCACCACACCGATGAGCATCAGCATGCCGACCATGCCCGCCACACCCAGCGGGGTGCCGGTGACCAGCAGCAGCCCCAGCGAACCGGTGATCGCGAACGGCACCGAGATCAGGAGCATCAGCGGCTGGAGCAGGCTCTTGAAGGTCGCCACCATGATCAGGTAGCAGATGACGATCGCGGCGACCATCGCCAGCATCAGCTGCGCGAAGCCCTCGCTCTGGTCCTGGCTGACGCCGCCCAGGGTCGCGGTGGCGCCCTCGGGCAGGTCCATGGTGTCCAGGGCCTGCGTGATCTCGGCGCTGACCGCGCCCAGGTCGGAACCGGTGGCGCTCGCCGACACGGTGGCGCTGGTGATGCCGTCGATCCGTGTGAGCTCCGGCGGCTGCTGCACCTCCGCCACCTCGGCGACGTCGGACAGCGGGACCGCCTGGCCGCTCGGGCCCGTGACGGGCAGGTCCTCCAGCTCGGCCACGGTCTGGGGCGCCTCGTCGACGCGGACCACCATGTCGCGGCGCGTGTCGTCGAGGGTGACGCTTCCGACGTTCTGTCCGTTGAAGGCGGCGGTGACCTGCTGGCCGATCATGGCCTCGGTCATGCCCCGCTCGGCGGCCTCCTCGCCGTCGACGCGGACCTCCAGGGCGGGCTGGGACTCGGAGATGCTGTTGGCGACGTCGTCGGCGCCGTCGATGCCGCGCAGCTCCTCCTCGACCATCCCGGCCGCCTCGACCAGGGTGTCCTGGTCGTCGGCGCTGACCCGCACCTCGATGCCCGAACCGCCCATGGCGGCCATGGCGCTCAGGCGCGGCTCGTACTCGGTGTCCAGGTCCTCCAGGGCCGTGCGCAGCACCTCGCGGTTGCGGGCCTGGTCGGTGTCGGGGTCCGCGGTGATGCTGTAGTCCACCTGGGCAGCACCGCCGCCGCCAAACATGGCGGCCATACCGCCGCCGCCGACGTTGGTCTGGTAGGACTCCACCCAGGCGTAGCCGGCGAGGAGGTCCTCGACCTTGGCCGCCTCCTCGTCGGCGACCTCCAGGGACGTGCCCGGGGGCAGCTCCTGGACGACCTGGTAGGTGTTCTCCTCGGACTGGCCCATCCAGTCGGTCTCGATGCCGCCGGCCATGAAGACCGTGCCGACGAAGATCGCGACGCTGGCGAGGAGCGTGGTGATCGTGGCGGTCCTGCGCTTGGTGGTGATCCAGCGGATGATCGGCAGGTAGGCGCGCTGGAGCGGGCTGCGCATCTCCCGCTCGTACTCCTCGCGCTCGATCTCCTCCTGGGTGGCGTCCCCGATCTCCTTGGGGCGCATGAACCAGTAGCACAGCACCGGGATGAGGGTGATGGAGACGATCAGGGAGGCGGCCAGGGCCAGGCTGGCGGTGACCGCGAACGGCAGGAACAGCTCGCCGACCTGGCCGCCGACGAAGGCCAGCGGCAGGAACACGGCGATGGTCGCGAGCGTGGAGGAGACCACGGCGGCGGCGACCTCGCGCACGCCCTGCTTGACCGCGGCCATCCGCTCCTTGCCGTAGTCCAGGTGCCTGCGGATGTTCTCCAGGACCACGATGGAGTCGTCCACCACACGTCCGATGGAGATGGTGATGGCGGCGAGGGTGAGCATGTTCAGCGAGAAGTCGAACGCCTGCATGCCCAGGAACCCGATCAGCACCGAGACCGGGATCGACACCGCGATCACCAGGGTGGAGCGGATCGAGAACAGGAAGACCAGGATGACGATCACGGCGGCGAGCAGGCCCATGCCGCCCTCTTCGAGCATCGCGATGATGGACTCGTTGATGTAGGGGGCCTGGTCGAAGACCACGCTGATGTCGATGTCCTCGCCCAGGACGTCGGCCTGCTCGTCCAGGACCGCCTGGACTCCCTCGGAGACCTCGACGGTGTTGCCGTCGGGGGTCTTCATGACCATGACGCCGATACTCGGGTCACCGTTGACGCGCGCCAGACTGGCGGCCTCGTCCTGGACGAGTTCGACGTCGGCGACCTCGGAGAGCCGGACCGGGTCGGCAGGAGCGGCCGGGGGCGCGCCGGGCGCCGCGGCGGACATGTCCGCGCCCGCGGCGGCGGGCTGGAGCCAGACCTCCTCGACCTGCTCGATCGAGGTGAACTGGTCACCGGTGGTCACGCTCAGGCTGCGGCCGTCGGACTCGACGTCCCCGCCCGGCTGGAGCAGGCCGCTGGACTGCAGGGCGTCCACGAGGCTCTGCGGGGACAGGCCGTTGGCGGCGAGTTCGTCCTCGTCCGGCGTGACGACCACGTCGGACTCCACCGCGCCGGTGATCGTCGCCGAGCGCACGCCCTCGACGGACTCCAGCTCGGGGATGAGGTGGGTCTCCAGCGGGTCGACCATGGCCTGGTCGTCGCCGTCCCCGGCGCCCGCCGCGAGCATCACGACCGGCATCATGTCCGTGCTGAAGGACATGACGCTGGTGTCGACGCCCTCGGGGAGCATGCCCGCGACCTGGTCGACGGCGATCTGGGTCTGGCGGACGAGGTCGTCCTGGTCCTGGCCGTAGTCGAACTCGACCGTGACCTGGGAGGAGCCGGTGCTGGAGGTCGAGGTGACCGTGGTGACGCCCGGGACGCTCTGGACGGCCTGTTCCAGCGGCTCGGTGACCTGGCTCTCCACCACCTGGGGGGCGGCCCCCTGGTAGGTGCCGGAGACCATCACCATCGGCAGGGACATGTCGGGGAAGAGCTCGCGTTTGGCCGACGCCGCTGCGAGGACTCCGAAGAAGAGGACTGCCAGGGTGATGAGCAGGACCAGTGCCCGGTTGCCGAGCGACATGACCGCGGCGCGGTTCATACCTGGGTCCCTTCCACGCTGGTGGCAGCGGTCCCCGTCCGGGGGAGACCCGCGGCGCGGGCCCTTGCGGCCGATCTGGACATGAGAGGTTCTCGCTCCTAGTTCACTGCGGACACGGGGCGGGCCGTGATGTGTGGGTCGTCGAGCGCGTGTACGCGCCGGGGCAGCACACGGTCGTCCGCCGGTGCTGGGACCGGGATCGAAGGTGTGGTGACAGGGGTGCCGGTGTCTGGCTGCCGGGTGCGGGACGGCCGTGTCGGCCGCCTCTCCCGGGCCTCGTGCACCTGCCGGGCGCACTACTCACCATACGTCGCGTTATATCGGGACTTGGGGCTTCCCCCGCACGATTCAGGGAAGTCTCAGGGAAGCGTCAGCCTTCTGTCAGGGTCCGTTTCTGACCAAAGTAGGTGTCCTCATCCGTAAGTCGGAGTCGGACGGGATGAAATGCGGCTTCCTGTGGCCGCACAGGGGGCGCGCCCTGTAACGGACATCACGGTGGCAACTTCCGGCCAACCGGAAAACGGACCCGGACACGCGGAACGCGGAGGCACCGGGGGTGACGAGGCGGGCGCGGCGGGGAGCCGGGCGCCCGGCCCGCGACGGCGGGAAGCCCGCGCGCCGGGCACGCGCACCGGGCCGGTCACCGCCGGCGCCCCCGCGGCGGCGGCGCTCAGGCGGACCGGGGCTCCCCGGGGGCCTCGTGCGGCTGGGCGGTCCCCCACACCACGCGCAGGAGGTCCTCCAGGGCGTGGGCCAGGGAGTCGTCCACGAGCGCGTAGCTGACCTGGCGCCCGCGCGCGGAGGTGCTCACCAGGCCGCAGTCGCGCAGACAGGCGAGGTGGTTGGAGACGTTCTGGCGGGTGAGCCCCAGTTGGTCGGCGAGTCCGGCGGGGTAGTGGGGACCGTCGAGGAGCGCCAGCAGGAGGCGGCAGCGGGTGGGGTCGGACAGGGCGCGTCCGAGCCGCTGGATGGCGGACAGGCGCTGCTCGGAGGTCAACATGAAAACCATTGTACATGGCTTGCTGTATAGACAGCGCAGGCTGTATAAACAGTGGAGGCTGAACCATGGGCGCCGCGGACGGCGGCCCCGGGAGAGGACGTCGCGACGGGAGGGCTGATGGGCCTGGGACACGACCACGGGCACGGGCACGGCGTCACCGCCGGGGCCGCCAACAGCAGGCGGCTGGCGGTGGTCCTGGGGATGATGCTCGCCGTCGCCGTGGTCCAGGTGGTCGGCGCCGCGCTCAGCGACAGCCTGGCCCTGCTCGCCGACGCCGGGCACACCGTCACCGACTCCTTCGGGGTGGCGCTGGCCCTGGTGGCCGTGTGGATCGCGGCCCGGCCCGCCACCAGCAGGCGCACCTTCGGCTACCAGCGCGCGGAGATCCTCGCCGCCGCCGTCAACGCGCTGGTGCTGTTCGTCCTGTGCGGGTTCATCGTGGTGGAGGCGGTCGAACGGCTCCGGGAGCCCGCCGACGTGTCCGGGCCGGGCATGATCGCCGTGGCCGCCTTCGGCCTGGTCATGAACATCGGCGCGCTGCTCGTCCTGCGCTCGGGCGCACGCGAGAGCCTCAACGTCAAGGGCGCCTACCTGGAGGTCCTGAGCGACGCCCTGGCCTCGGTCGGGGTGATCGCGGGCGGCGTCGTCGTCTGGCTGACCGGATGGGACCGGGTGGACACCCTCGTCTCACTGGGCATCGCGGCGATCATCGTGCCCCGCGCGTGGGCGCTGCTGCGCGAGGCCGTGCACATCCTCCTGGAGGCCACACCGCAGGGCATGGACCTGAGCGAGGTCCGCGACCACCTGCTCGGGCACCCCGCCGTCCTGGACGTCCACGACCTGCACGCCTGGACCATCACCTCCGGGGTGCCCGTGATGTCGGCGCACGTGGTGGTCGCCGAGGAGCACCTGCGCGACAGCGGCCGCATGCTGGACGAACTCCACGCGTGCCTGACCGGTCACTTCGACGTCGAGCACTCCACCTTGCAGCTGGAGCCGCCCGGCCACGCCGACCACGAGGGTGCACGCCACGCCTGACCTGGGGCGCGGCGCACCCGGGCACCGCGGCCGGGCCGCGCCGGGGCGCCGCCGCGGGCCCGTTCGCAGGACCGCGTCCCCGCTGGTGGAGACCGCCGCGGGCGCCACCGGCACACCCCCCGCGCGGTTACGATGCTGGACGGACCGTCGGCGTGCCATGATCGCAACCCTCCGGCACACCTCCCCGCGCCCAGGAACGTCTAAGGAGACACCGTGGCACCCTTCCCGACCCGCGGTCGGCGATGAGCGAGAACCGGCTGAGAGTGGGGCTGCGCAGGCTGCGCGGCTCGCTCCTGCCGCTCAGGGCGGCGAGGCTGTCGTACAAACTGCGCCGGGAACTGAGCGCCACCCGTGAGGCCAGCACGTGGCGCCAGCCCGCGCGTGTGTTCCTCATGGCCTACGTGATCGTGGACCTGCTGGGCACGGCGCTGCTGATGACCCCGCTGACCACGCCCGACCACCGGGGGCTGGGGTTCGTCGAGGCCTTCTTCACCGCGACCTCGGCGCTCTCGGTGTGCGGGCTGAGCGTGGTCAGCATCGGCAACGACCTCAACACCTTCGGCCAAGGGGTGGTCCTGGCGCTCATGCAGGTGGGCGGCATGGGCATCATGACCCTGGCCTCCCTGCTGGGCACGGCGATGATCCGCCGATTCGGGCTGCGCATGCAGCTCACCGTGCAGACCGAGACCCGGAGCCTGTGGGTGGGCGACGTGCGCGGTCTGGTCAGCCGGGTGGCCCTGATCTTCCTCATCTGCCAGGGCCTGACGTTCCTGCTGATCACCCCCAGGATGTGGCTGGGTTACGACATGCCGCTCGGGGAGGCCGCCTACTCGGGCTTCTTCCACTCGATCTCGGCCTTCAACAACGCCGGGCTCTCCCTGTACGGGGACAGCATGATGCGGTTCTCCGGCGACGCGTTCGTCCTGGTGCCGATCGCCCTCGCGGTGATCCTCGGCGGCATCGGCTTCCCCGTCCTGCTGGAGCTGCGGCGCGAGCTGCGCACCCCGCGCCTGTGGAGCCTGCACACCAAACTCACCGTCACCACCACCGCGATCCTCTTCGCGGCCGGGGCGCTGCTGGTCACGGTGATGGAGTGGCACAACCCCCAGACCCTCGGGCAGATGCACTGGTGGGCCAAGCTCGTCGACGGCTTCTTCCACGGCGTGATGCCCCGCAGCGGCGGCCTCAACTCCGTCGACACCGGGGAGATGGAGGACGCCACACTGCTGGTGACGATCATGCTGATGTTCGTCGGCAACGGCAGCGCCGGAACGTCCGGGGGCATCAAGGTGGCCACCCTGGCGGTGATCTTCCTCGTGGTGGCGGCCGAGGTCCGCGGCAACGACAAGGTGCACGTCTACGGGCGCCAGCTGTCGCCCGAGGTGATCCGGCAGTCGTTGAGCCTGGTGTTCCTGTCCGCGACGGTGGTGGCCTTCACCACCGTGCTGCTGGTGCGCACCACCCCCTTCGAGCTTCTCCCGGTGATGTTCGAGGTGGTGTCGGCCGTGGGAGTGGTGGGCCTGTCCACCGGCATCACCGCGGACCTGGCGCCGTGGGCCCAGTTCCTGCTGGCCCTGCTGATGGTGGCGGGCCGGATCGGCCCCATCACCTTCGTGACGGCGCTGGCCTTCCGGGACCACCGCCGGCGCTACGATCTCGCCGAGGCCCGGCCGATCATCGGCTGAGGGCACGCCGAGGGAAGGAAGGGACACCGTGCAGCAGCACAGGAGACTCACCGACAAGCGGGTCCTGGTCATCGGACTGGGCCGGTTCGGCAGTTCGCTCGGCCTGGAGCTGGTCAGCCGGGGGTGGGAGGTCCTGGGCGTGGACTCCAGCCCGCGGCTGGTGCAGTCCTTCGCCGACGCGCTCACGCACACGGTGATCGCCGACGCCACCGACGAGGAGGCGCTGCGCCAGGTGGGCGCGGGCCAGTTCCACAGCGCGGTGGTGGCCATCGGCACCCACCTGGAGGAGAGCATCCTGGCCACCTCCCTGCTGGTGGACATGGGCGTGTCCAACATCTGGGCGAAGGCGACGAGCCGCCGCCACGGCCGCATCCTGGAACAGGTCGGCGCCACCCACGTGGTGCTGCCCGAGCACGACATGGGCGAGCGGGTGGCGCACCTGCTGTCGGGCAGGATGCTCGACTACGTGGAGCTGGAGGAGGGCTTCTCGCTGGGCAAGACCAAGGCGCCCAAGGAGCTCATCGGCAAGACGCTGCGCGAGACGCGGGTCCGCCAGCACTACGGGATCACGGTGGTGTCGGTGAAGCGGATGGGCGAGGAGTTCACCTACGCCACCCAGGAGACGGTGTTGAACAAGGGCGACGTGATCGTGGTCGCAGGACGCACCGACGACGTGGAGCGCTTCTCCGAGTCCACCTGAGCCGGGCCGCACGGCGGCGGGAGGGTCCGCAACCGCTGCGGGGCGGTGGAAACCGGTCGGACGGGGAGGGCGGCGGGGAGCCGCGCGGCGCCTCCGGTCCCGCGTCCGGCCGCCCGCTCCGCGCGCCCGCGGGCGGCGGTTCCGGGACGCGTGAGCGTTCCGATCCAAAGAGACAAATTGACAACCGTTTTCATTCTTCCGACAATTGACCCATGCGAACTGGGACAACCGTGCGGGCCGCCGCCCTCGGCGCCGCCACACTTCTGACGATCACCGCCTGCGGAAGCGGCGGCGAGGGGGCGGACGACTCGGGTGTCTCACCCGCCGACGCGGACCTGACCGTGGTCACCGGCGTCTACCCCCTGGAGTGGCTGGCCGAGCAGATCGGCGGCGACCGGGTGGCGGTCGTCCAGCTCACCGAGCCCGGCACCGAGCCCCACGACCTGGAGCTGACGGGCCGACAGGTCGCCGAGGTCAGCGAGTCCGACATCGCCTTCTACGTGGAGGGCCTCCAGCCCGCCGTGGACGAGGCGATCGCGCAGGAGGCCTCCGAGAGCGCGTTCAACGTCGCCGACGTCGTGGAGCTGCACCCGGCGGGAGAGGGCGGCCACGACCACGCGGAAGGTGACGAGCACGCCGAGGAGGAGCACGGCCACGGCGAGGAGGGCCACGACCACGCCGAGGACGAGGCGCACGCGGAGGAGGAGGCCGCCGCCGAGGAGGAGCACGACCACGGCGAGTACGACCCCCACTTCTGGCTGGACGTGGACCTGATGGCCCAGACCGCCCAGGCGCTCGGCGACCGGATGGCCGAGGTCAACCCCGAGGGCGCCGACGGCTACGCGCAGGGCGTGGAGGCGGTGACCGCCGAACTGGAGGCGATCGGCCAGGAGTACGAGGAGGGGCTGTCCTCCTGCGAGCACGACGAGGTGGTCGTGGGGCACACCGCCTTCACCTACCTGACCGAGGCCTACGGCCTGGAGCAGATCGGGGTCAGCGGGGTGGACCCCGAGACCGAGCCCTCCCCCTCGCAGATCGCGGCCATCACCGACGTCGTCAACGAGCGCGGCATCGAGACGATCTTCACCGAGCCGCTGATGCCCGCGGCGACCGCCGAGACCATCGCCGCCGAGACCGGCGCACAGGTGGAGGTGCTCGACCCGCTGGAGGGTGTCACCGAGGACTCCCCCGGCGACGACTACCCGTCGATCATGCGGGGCAACCTGGAGGCGCTGAGCACCGCGCTGTCCTGCTCCTGACCCTCACCGCGTCCCACCGCACCGGCCCCGTCGGCCCCGGGCTCCCGCCCCGGCCGACGGGGCCGACGCGTGCCCGCGCCCTCCCGCACCGCTCTCCCGGCGGGCGGGGTCTCCGCTTTCGCGCCCCCGCGCACCCGCGGTCCGGCGTGTCCGCGTGTTCTCGCACCCTGTTCCCCGGTCGGAGAAAGCCGCGTGTTCTCACGCACCTTTACCTCCCGGCCGAAACAGCCCCCGGGATACATGGGAACGACACGTGGGAAGGCCATGGGTTACATGGCGCTTACATACCACCAAACCCTCGGACAAGTGGCGGGGGTCACGCTATGCTTGTGAACATGTCGGTGCCAATGCACGTGCATTTGGCGGTGCATAAGCACGGACGTTCCCCTCGACGGAAAAAGGAGCAGCATGACCGCACACAACGGCATCCCCGCGACCCAGCTCACCGAGGCGGCCTGGCAGAAGGCCCGGCGCAGCAACTCCCAGGGCGCCTGCGTCGAGATGGCCCGCCTCGGCGACGGTTCCATCGCCGTACGCAATTCGCGGTTCCCGTCCGGACCGGCGCTGGTCTACACCCAGGAGGAGATCGACTGCCTCATTCTGGGCGCCAAGGACGGGGACTTCGACAACCTGCTCAGCTAGGACCTTTCGTCCCATCGGGCGCGTTCCGCCCCGAGACATACAGGAGGGGTTACCGCTCGGCGGTGACCCCTTCCCCGGTCACCGCGCCCCGACCGGTCCGCGGCCGCCGGCCGCCCACCCGCGCGCACCTGCCCCGAAACCCGGAAAGGCCCGCCTCGGCGAGCCTCTCGTATCCCTGGGAGCGTGTTCGGGATCCCCTCCTCCCGTCCCACGCCGTTGCTCAGCCGACTTCCTTGTCCAGGTCCTCCAGCATCTGCTCCAGCAGTTCCAGCGTCTCGTCCGGCGTGGCCGCGGCGACGCTGAGCCGGGTCATGGCCTTGGTGTAGGCCTCCACCACCGGCCTGCGGTCGATGATCTCGCCGTCGGTGAGCTGCTCCAGGTAGACCATGTCCGCGAGCTCGAACTCCGAGTAGCGCAGGAGTGTGAACGATCCCGCCTCGGCCGCGTGCGCGCCCACCGCGAAGGGGACGATCTGGAGGGTGATGTTGTCGTACTCCTTGCTGAGCTGGATGAGCCACTCCAGCTGACCGCGCATGATCTCGCGCCCGGCCTCCGGCCCGCCGATGGGCCTGCGGACCGCCGCCTCGTCGAGGATCACCCACATGCGCATGCTCGTGTCGGTGCGCAGGCGCCGCTGTCTCTTGAGTCTGGCGTCGACGCGCTGCTCGGTGACCTCGTCGGTCTCCACTCCGCCGGAGATGACCGCCCGCGCGTACTCCTCGGTCTGGAGCAGCCCCGGGACGAACTGGGACTCGTAGATGCGGATGTGGTCGGCGGCCTCCTCGAAGCCGACGTAGCGGATGAACCACTTGTGCAGTGACTCCCCGTACTCCTTCCACCAACCGGGCTTGTTGGATTCGCGCGCGACTTCGAGGATTTCCTTGATCCTCTTGCGGTCGGAGACCCCGTACATCTTGAGGAGGTCCTCGATATCGCGCAGCTTGAAACCGACCCGGCCGAGTTCCATACGGCTGATCTTCGACGCCGATGCCCGAATCTTGTTCCCGGCGTCCTCTCGGCTGATACCACGCGCTTCGCGAAGCTGGCGCAGCTCGTGCCCGATCAGCATGCGGCGCACAGTGGGGCCGCTCCCCTGGCGCAATCGAGCGATATCCACGTTCGCCGCCTCTCCCTCATTCCTCGCACAAGGGTATCCGTGTGAAGGGACACCTTTGCCGTGCGGACAAGACACTACAGGTACACGATAGAACGATAGAGCAGTGGTGCCTTCGCCTCGCTGGCGGATCCCCCAGCACCTCCGGGGAGGGCCCGCCGCCGGGAGTGATCCGGCGCGGCGCCCGGCGGGAACCCCGGCACTCACACGAATTGCGCCCAAACGAACTTTCCACCGGGCGGCGTGGGAATCACGCCCCACTCTCGCGCGAAAGCGCTCACCAGGGCAAGCCCCCGGCCGCCCTCCAGGTCGAGATCGGTTTCCCTTCTCTCCGGCAGCCGGTCCCCACCGTCGCGAACCGCACAGATGAATTCACTGCCGCTGCGCATGAGCGAGAGCTGAATACCGCCCTCGCTCTGCCCTGTCAAGGGCAGAGGGCCACCATGCCGGAGCGCATTGGTGACCAATTCCGAAACGACCACCGCGACATCGCTGGACAAGTAGTGCATCTCCCATTCGTGGAGAAGCGCCTCGGAAATCTCGCGCGCGGCCCCCACCGAGTGGGGGCGCGGCTCGAAGCTCCACGTGACGGCGTCGTGCCGGTCTCCGCAGACGGGGGTGTTCCAGCGGCGGGAACCGTGCGTCAGGACCCTGAGCCACCAGCCACCGGCCGGGTCGGCCACCGCCTCAGCGCACTCCATGCCTTCCACTCCTCCCTGACGCACCGCTGTGTGGGCGTCGGTGACACGGCCGGGGACGGACCGTGTCCGCGTGCAGGTCGGGCGCGTGCCGCTGCACGACTCGAATGCACGTGCATCTTCGTCTTGCAGGCAATCGTAGGCCAAGCCCCGACGATGTGCAGGCAAACGGGGAGACGACTTCGTCCGACCCGTGAGGCGGGTCGCCGCGGACCTCCCCACCCGCGGGCGGCCCCGTCCCGAGCGCACCCCGTCCACCTACCGACCGGTTGGCATGTGGATAGGATCTCCTCGCGCCCACCACGCGAACTCTTGGAGGTAATCCCATGTCACCAACGCCCCGTGTGGCCATCGTGACCGGTGCGGCCCGTGGGATCGGTGCCGCCGTCGCTGAGCGCCTGGCGCGCGAGGGCCGGTCCGTCGCCGTGCTGGACCTGAGGGAGTCCGACGCCCGGGAGGTCGTCGACCGCGTCACGGCCGCGGGCGGCACCGCCCTGGCCGTGGGCTGCGACGTGTCCGACCCCGACCAGGTGACCGCCGCCGTCGACACCGTGGCCGAGCGCCTGGGCCCGCCCGCGATCCTGGTGAACAACGCGGGCGTCCTGCGCGACAACCTGCTGTTCAAGATGTCCGTGGAGGACTGGGACACCGTGATGAACGTGCACCTGCGGGGCTCGTTCCTGATGAGCAGGGCCGCCCAGGCCCACATGACCGCGGGCGGTTGGGGCCGGATCGTCAACCTGTCCAGCTCCTCCGCGCTGGGGAACCGGGGCCAGGCCAACTACTCGGCGGCCAAGGCCGGACTCCAGGGGTTCACCAAGACCCTGGCGATCGAGCTGGGCAAGTTCGGCGTGACCTGCAACGCGGTCGCGCCCGGCTTCATCGAGACCGCCATGACCAGGGCGACCGCGGAGCGCATCGGCGTCAAGTACGAGGACATGAAGGCCTTCAAGGAGGCCGAGATCCCGGTGCGCCGGGTGGGCGTGCCCGAGGACATCGCCAACGCCGTCGCCTTCCTCACCGGTGAGGAGGCCGGGTTCGTGTCGGGCCAGGTCCTCTACGTCGCCGGCGGTCCGCTGGACTAGGCAGTACGCTCCGGGCCTGCGCTCCGCCCCGTCCCGTGTTCGGACGCCCGGACCGACCCCCGTGGGTGAGGCGGGTTCGCAAAGGGCCCGGCCTGTGCCCCGTCCGGAGCCCTCCGGGCGGGGCACACACGTGGGCCGGAGCCCGGGGCGGTCACTCGTCCGGGGGCCCAGCGGCGCGGGCCTCCTCCATCGCCGCCGTGACCGTGGCCGCCACCTCCTCCACAAGGGTGACGCCTGCGGTGTAGTCGGGACTGCCGTCGGTCAGGACCGCGATCAGGTACTCGCGCCCGGGTCCGGCCACGTAGCCGACGCTGTTGACGTTCCACAGGCCGCCGTTGGCCTCGCGCGGGGTCCACCCGTTCTTGAGCCCGACGGTGTCGGCGGGGCCCGCGCTGGCCGAGATCCCCCAGGACTGCTCGGCGGCGACGGACTCCATCAGCCCGCGCGCGTAGGCCCGGTCCTCCTCCGCCAGCGGGCTCCCGTCGCAGTACAGGGCGCGCAGCAGCCGCACCTGGTCGGCGGCGGTGGTCATGGTGGCGCCCCACCTGCCTCGGGGATGGGGGTCGGTGTCGGTGAAGCCCAGCGTCCGGGCGCCCTCGACGAAGCCGTCGGTGAACCCGATCCGCGAGTACAGGCCGTCGGTGACCTCGTTGTCGCTGTGGCGGATCATGGCCGAGACCTGTGCGCGCTCGGCCCCGGTGAGGTCGCGGCCCTCCTCCTCGGCGCGCAGCAGCAGCATGGTGAGGATGGTCAGCTTGGCCACGCTCGCGGTGGGGAACTGCCGGTGGGCGCCGTGGCTGAAGGTGGCGCCGGTGCGCAGGTCCTGCACGGCGACCGCGAAGTCGGCCGGGTGCTCCTCCCCGATCGCCCCGATGCGCTCGGTGAGTTCCTCGCGCTGGACCGGTGTGAGGCCCCGCCCTCCGGTGGCGGGCGCGTCAACGGGAGCGAAGGGCACCGGGGGGAACGCGTCCCTGGAGACCGGCGACCGGGACAGAGCGGGGTCCGGGCCGGGCGGGACGGCCCCGGAGGCCGGGGTGGCGCCGGGCAGGGTGAAGGCCATGAGCACCGCGAGGACGGCCGCCACGACGGCGACGGACCGGGCTCGGGTGTCGGCGGGGGGATGCCGGGGCACGCTATCACCGGTTCGCTGACACGCGGATGGGCTGAAGTACCGCCATTATTCAATGAAATGTCGCGAATACGAACATCTCGATACCGAATCGGTACCCGGGCCCTTCTTTTCGTCCGCTTCCGCGGGCGAATCCTCAGCGGTGGGTGTCCTCGTCGATACCCCGGGCCACCAGGGCCTCCCCCGTCGCGTCGGCCATCCGCAGCAGTTGGACGATGACCGGGACCACGAGCAGGTGGGGGCGGCCGGACAGGCCCCGCGCGCGGTAGGCCTCGCGTGCGGCCTGCCAGGCGGAGGCGGCCATCGGGATGGAGCGGACGGTGAGCGCCAGGACGAGGGCGACGCGGTCGGGGTTGGCGCCGACGTGCCTGAGCGGGCGGGCCATGCGTTCGAAGAGGTCGAGCATCGCGCGCACGCGGGTGGTGAGCGTGACGAGGTTGGCGAACAGGACGAGCGCGGCCAGCTGCGCGCACAGGCGCAGGGCCGTCTGCCAGTCCGCGAACAGGACCTGGAACAGGCCGATGGCCAGCAGGAACGGCGACAGCGCGCGCAGCGCCGACCAGGCCCGCCCCAGCGGGAGACCGGCCAGCGGGTACACGGCGAGCGCGGCGGCCAGGGCGCCGACGGCGACCCGGGGACCGCCCCAGACGACGAGGCCGACGCCGACCAGCAGCAGCGCGAGGAGCTTGGCCCCGGCCGGGACCCGGTACAGGAACCCGGCGCCGGGGACGTAGAGGCCGACCGCGCTCACCGCTCGTCCATGAGCTTGGTGTAGTGGGGCACGGCGTCGCCGGGAACACCGTCGAAGACCACCCGGCCCGCGTCCATGACCAGGACCCGGTCGAAGCCGTCGAGGAGGTCGAGGTCGTGGGTGAACAGGACGACCTGCTGGTCCAGGCCGTCCAGGGTCCGGTGCACCATGCGGGTGTTGCGCAGGTCGAGCAGGGTGGTGGGCTCGTCGCAGACCAGCACCTCGGGCTCGGTGACCAGTACCGAGGCCAGGGCCAGGAGCTGCTTCTGCCCGCCCGAGAGCAGGTGGCCGGGGTGGTCGCGGTGGCCGTCGAGCCCGTAGCGGACCAGGGCCGCCTCCACCCGGCGGGCGGTCTCCTCGCGGCCCAGACGCAGGGAGCGCAGGCCGATCTCCACGTCCTCGGCGACGGTGGGCATGATGATCTGGTTGGCGGCGTCGGAGAAGACGAAGCCGACCCTGCGCCGGATCTGCTTGGCGTGGCGCCGGGTGTCCCACTCCCCCAGCGTCACACGGCCCTCGTCGGGGACGACGAGGCCGTTGAGGGTGCGGGCGAGCGTGGACTTGCCCGATCCGTTCGCCCCGATCACGCCGATGCGGTGCTCGGCGAGGTCGAGGGTGACGTCGCGCAGCACGGCGCGGTCGTCGTAGGAGTGGGAGACGCCCTCCAGGCGCAGCATCAGGATTCCCCGCGGCCGGTACCGGCCTCCACGACGGGGCGGCCCGCGGGCGGGATGGGGTAGGCGCGGTAGACGGCGCTGGCGATGAGCGCGGTGACCACGGCCTTGACCAGGTCGCCCGGCAGGAAGGCCACCATGGAGTAGGCGGCGGCCAGGACCCCGTCGCCCATGACGACGGCCATCCAGGGGACGCCGATGGCGTAGATGACGAGGATGCCGCCGACGACGTTGATCCCCAGGCCCGCCCAGAACCGGTAGCGCCCCCGGGAGCCGCGGACCATGAGGTCGGTGAGCAGGCCGATGACCAGGGCGGCGAAGACCCAGCTGACGATGAACCCGGCCGAGGGCCGGGCCAGGACGCCGACGCCGCCCATGCCGCCCGCGAAGAGCGGGAGCCCGGCCAGGCCGAGCACGATGAAGGCCGCCACGGCGAGGGGGCCGCGCTTCCAGCCCAGGAGGCTGGGGGCGAGCATGATGCCCAGGGTCTGGAGGGTGATGGGCACCGGCGAGAACGGCAGCGGGATGGCGACCGTGACGCTGAGGGCGGCGATGAGCCCGGCGAACACGGCGATGAGCGCGAGGTCGCGGGCGGTCAGGCCCCTGTGGCGGATGTTGGTCCTGGTCGTGGGCATGGGCGGTTCCCTCGGGAGGTCGCGGAGGCGGATCTTTGCCCATTGTCCGTTATGGCGGTGACCAGGACGAAGGCCGGGGCGCACAGTTCTGCGGGCCCCGGGGTTGTAGGGGGTCGCCTGAGACGCGGGTCACAGGGCGGGGTTCACCCCGCCCCGCGGACCCGCGCGGCCTCCCCGGAGGGGTAGGGCCCGGGCGGCCGGTGTCCCCTACCGGTAGCCCGGGGCCGGGTCGTCGGGGTCGTCCGTCTCGTCCGGACGGCCGGGCTCGTCCGGGTCCCCGGGCTCGTCGGGGTCGGTGGGCTCGTCCGGGTCCGTGGGCTCGTCCGGATCCGTGGGCTCGTCCGGATCCGTGGGCTCATCCGGGTCCGTGGGCTCGTCCGGGTCCGGCGACGGACCGGCGTCACACGTGGTCAGCTCGGCGTCGAACGGGTGGTAGTGCAGTTCGAAGGGCCGGACGACGCGTGTGTCACGCTGGCTCTCACGCGGGCCGCCCACGTCCTGGGTGAACTCGCGGGCGACCACCGTTCCCTCGATGTTGGCCGAGGAGTAGTGGTTGACCGCGGCGTTCGGGGCGTAGACGGTGCCCTCGATGCTGTCGGTGCCCACGGGGATGGTGACCGTCCGGGCGTCGGAGAAGTTCCACAGGGTGTAGGGGGCCGTGGAGGAGCTCAACCCGGCGCCGGTGGGGCCCTCCCACGTGAAGTCGCCGCCGACGCCCGAGGTGTCGACGTTGATGATCAGCGGGGTGTCCTGGCTCGGCGGGTCGTCGAAGGTCAGCTGGGAGAGCGAGTTCAGTTCCTCGGCGGTGAGGTTGAGGACGTTCTGCTCTCCGGGGGTGAGGCTGACGTGCAGGTCCGCGCCCTCGGGGATGGCGTCCGGGTCGATCGGGTCGCCGTTGGGGGTGGTCAGCGTGGCCGTGGTGGAGCAGAGCGCGAACCCGGACGAGTAGGAGCGGAAGGCGGAGAAGGCCTCCTCGAAGTCGATCAGGTCCGGCGCCGGTCCCACGGAGTCGGCGGGCTGCATGGTGCTGAGCTGGACCCGCGGATAGCCCTCGTAACCGGCGCCCTGGGGGACGATCCGGGTGTTGGCCGAGGCGTTGTTGAGGTCGGTGGTGTAGACGTCGGCGTCGTCGAGGTCGCCGATCTTGACGTAGGCGCCCGTGGGGATGCTGAGCACACCCTGCGGATCGCTGTCCTCGAAGTCCACCTCGCCCTGGACCAGCAGCGCCACGGGGTTGCTCTCCCCCGTGTCGGTGAAGGTGCCGTCGTTGTGGATCCGCACCCGGTAGTCGCGGCCGAAGGACAGGTCGCCGCCGACCGCGATCGGACCCTCGGACTCGGTCCCGGCCAGGTAGGTGTCGCCCTCGGAGATGGCGTTGAACCCGAGTGCGGGGGCGACGGGGTTGACCGTGACGGCAGCGGAGGCGGGGGCCGGGGCCCACCAGCCCCGGAACCCCGGGGCGGTCGACAGGGCGCCCGCCGCCAGGGCCAGGGTGGCGGCTGTGACCAGGAAGGTCCGGCCGGTCCTCCTCGGGACCGACCGGCGCGTAAGCTTTGCGTTATCAATAATGCACACATTGTGACTATGCCGTGGTCCGTAAGTGGGAAGGCACGGCGGGACCGAGGGGAAAACGTCAACGGTTCCCCATCGGCGGATAGGGGCCGCCCCCTCCGGTGCGTCACCCCCGGCAGCCGCTCCGGGAGCGGGCACGGCCCGCTTCTGGCGAACGCTTCCGCCTCTCGGTGGGGGAGCTTCCAATCCCCGCGCGGACCTGGGATGTTCTTCGAACTGCGATGGAACGTGCCCGGACTGGTCGTGTGCGCGGGCGCCGGGGAGCTGCGGAAGGCACTACGGGTTCTGGAAGGCGGTGCAGGATGGGCGCGGTCATGACCCTGGAGACCGTGGAGGCCTCCGTCCCCCAGGAGGTGGGGCGCCTACGCGCCACCTACCGCAAGCGGGGGTGGACGGTGTGGCACGGCAACGCGACCGGCCAGTACTGGGCGGCGCACACCGGCCGCATGGTGATGCTGAGCGGTGACACCGCCCAGGAGCTGGCGGCGGAGATCGAGAGGACACAGCCGGGCAGGCCGGTGGAGGCGGTTCCGACTCAGGCGCGGCGACGGCACACGGAGCTGGTGCTGCTGTTGAAACCCCGGCCGTGTGTCTCCCGGGGACGGGCGGACACCACGGCCGGTGGAAGGCGGTGACGGCCGCGGCCCGGGAAGGGGTGTTCCCGGGCCACGGCCAACGCGAGGGAGCGGGCGCGGCGTCCCGCTCACGTCGCGGGGGACGCGGTGTCAGCCCCGGGTTCCCCCGGCGCGGCGGATGCGGGTGATCGGGACCGGGAGCACGCACACGGGGACGGGCAGGCGCAGCCGGTGGCCGGTGTCGGCCGGGACGCCCGTGCCGGGGTCCAGGAGAAGCGAGGCCAGCGAGCCGCCGTTCTGGGCGGCCACGACCAGGTGGTCGGGTTCCTCGCGGTGGCCGCGCACGACGGTGAAGTTGCGCGGCCACGGCCCTCCGGCCGGGGTGTCGGCGACGTGCTCCAGACGGGCGCCGCCGTCGCGGACGGCGAAGGTGGCGATCGTGTCCGCGCCCCGGTTGGACACGTACACGTGGTCGCCGTTGCTGAGGATCTCGGCGGGGAAGTTCTCGCCTGCGGCCTCCTCTCCGGTGGCCTCGACGGAGCCCAGGTGCTCGGCGGTGCCTTCGTCGGGGTTCCATCGCAGGACGTGCACGCGCGAGTCCAGCTCACCCGCTACGTAGAGGTACTCGCCGAGGACGGCCGTGTGCCGGGGGCCGGTGCCCGGGGGCAGGGAGACGGCGCCGACCTCCTCGCCGCCGCGCAGGACGCGCAGCTCGTCGGTGCCCAGGTCGGCCACCAGCAGGTGATGGTCGTCGGGGGCGGCGGTGCTGTGCGCGTGCGGCCCCTCCTGGCGGTCGGTGACCGGGCCGCTTCCGGAGTGCGCGAACTCCGCCGCCGTTCCGTCGAGGGAGCCGTCCTCGGCCAGGGCGTACAGCGTGGCCACGCCGTTGGCGTAGTTGGTCACCGCCAGTTCGGAGCCGCGCGCGAGCACGTGGCAGGGCGACCCGCCGCCGGTCGGGGACTGGCCAAGTTCGGTGAGCCCGGCTGCGCCGTCGATCCGGAAGGCGGTGACGGTGCCCTTCTCGCGCTCGTTGACCGCGTAGACCGTGGGCGGGTCCTCGCGGAAGGCGAGGAAGGAGGGGCCCGGGGTACGGGCGGCGGCGCCGCCGTGGGTCATCTCGCCGGTCATGGGGTCGAACCAGACGCGGTAGATCCCCTCTCCCTCCCCGGGAGGGTCGGAGTCGGGGGTGTAGGTGCCCACCAGCAGGAGCCGCTTGCCGTCCACCGAGCTGTCCGCCGATTCGCCCACCGGGGGCCTCGCTTCCCTCGCGCCTGTGATGTCCGCCCGACAGTGGTCTACACCACTGAGGCACACGGCGCATGCTACAGGCCCTGATCCTCAGCTATGAGAGCGGACCCGGCGAGCCCGGTGTCCCGAAGTACTTTCCCAGCCCGGCGCAAGACTGCCCCAAACGGTGCAGAACCTGCCTCCGGCCCGCCACCTGAACAGAACGCGATGGTGCGCCTACTCCATGGAACACCACTTCCCGATGGAGAGTTACGTACAAGTACCGTACAATTGGTTACACTCCCGCCTGGCTGTGACAGCAACTGGGCGGAAGGTCGCCCACCCCAGAGGAACCCATCGTATGAGCACCGCCACAGAACGCATCGAAGTCCGCCTTACGCCCGAGGACAAGGACCTGCTCCTCGAGGCGGCCCGTATCAGCCACGAGTCCACTTCCAAGTTCGTTGTCCGGGTAGCCCGGGAGGCGGCCGAGGAGATCGTGGAACGCGAGCAGACCACGACGGTCCCCGCAGCGTTCTTCGACGCCATGGTCGAGTCCCTGGAGGAACCCGCGCAGCCGATCGAGGAACTGGCCTCCGCGGTGCGCAAGCACCGTTCCATCGTGAAGAGGTAATCCGAACGTGTTCGTCTGCCAGCCCCTCCAGCGGGCGCACCGGACCGACTCCTTCTCCTGCGGGAAGGAGGAACTGGACTCCTGGCTGCGCAGAAGCGCGCTGCACGCCCGGGCCAACAACACCGCCGCCACCTTCGTCTGGTGCGAGGAGGGCAGCACGGAGGTGGCGGCCTACTACTCCTTCACCTCCATGAGCCTGGAGAGGGAGGAGCTGCCCAAAACCCTGGCGCGGGGCAGCATGCACAGGATTCCCGCGGTGCTGCTGGCGCGGCTCGCACTGCACACCCGCTACCAGGGACAGGGTCTCGGCCCGGTTCTGCTGGTGGACGCCTTCGAACGGGCGCTGGCGGGCAACCAGGTCTTCGCGGTCCGGTTCCTCGTGGTCGACGCCCTGGACGAGGACGCGCACACCTTCTACGAGAAACACGGGTTCCGCGGAATCCCCGGGAGCATGCGCCTGTACCGCAAGATGAGCGACATCGCCAAGACGCTCGAATGACGATGAGCCCTGCCCGGTCAACCGGGCAGGGCTCTTTCGCAGTAGGCCGCCGGGACGCCCCGACGGCCGCGACCCCTACTTGCGTTCGGCGGCCTTGACGGCCTCGACCGCCTTCAGGATGCGCTTGTCCGAGACCGGGTAGGCCGTGCGCAGCTCCTGCGCGAACAGGCTCACCCGGTACTCCTCCAGCATCCAGCGCAGCTCCGCCACGTCCGGGTCGGCCGCGCGGCCGGGCGGCAGGCTCCCGCGCAGCTTGGCCACGGCCTGGCGCATCTGCTCCACCTTGGACATGTTCACCTGGTCGCGGCGCGGGTTCTCCGGCAGCTTGTTCAGTCGGTACTCCACCCCGCGCAGGTAGCGGTGCAGGTCGTCCAGGCGGGCCAGGCCGGTGCGGGTCACGAACCCCTCGCCCACCAGGTCGCCGAGCTGGCCCTGCACGTCGTTGAGCGAGGGCAGCACCGCCAGGGACGTGGTCCCCTTGACCTTCTTGGACACCTTGCGCCACAGCACCAGGACGCGCGCGGACCTGTCCAGGATCTCGGCCAGGGTGTCGCCGAGGTCGGCGCGCACCCGGTCGGCGAGCTTGGCGAAGTCCTCGCCGTTCCACACCGGCCCGCCCTCGCGGGCGAGCAGGTGGTCGACCGCGGCCGCCTCGGCGTCGTCGAGCATCCTGCGGATCGAACCGTGCGGGTTGTCGGCCAGGGCCAGCTTGTCGGGGTTGTTGAGCCCCTTGCTCACCACGTTCGCCACGGACGGCACGGTGAGCAGCAGCAGTCGGCGGGTGCCCGCCCACATCGCGGCGCGCTGTTCGGGACGGGTGTCGAAGATGCGGATCGCGACGCTGTCGCCCTCGTCCACGAGCGCCGGGTAGCCCTTGACCTTGGGCCCCAGCGCCTTGCGCTCCAGGGTCTGCTCCAGCGGGCCGAAGTCCCAGGAGGTCAGGCCCTTCTTCTCCACGCCCTTAGCCTCGGCCGAGATGGCCTCGCGCAGGCGCGGTTTGAGCTTGGCGCGCAGCTTCTCCAGGTCCTTGGACTCGGCCAGGGTCCGGCCCCGGTCGTCCACGGCCCGGAAGGTGATGCGCAGGTGGTCGGGCACCCGGTCCAGCTGGAAGTCGCCGGGGGCGATCCGCTCCCCCGCCATCCGGGTCAGCTCGGCGGCCAGCGCCGCCGTGAGCGGCCCCTCGTAGGGGACCAGCCCGGCCAGGGCGCGGGCGGCGTTGTCCGGGACGGGGACGAAGTTGCGGCGCAGCGGCTTGGGCAGCGAGCGGATGAGCGCGGTCACCAGCTCGTCGCGCAGACCCGGGATCTGCCAGTCGAACCCGGTGTCCTCCACCTGGTTGAGGAACTTCACCGGGACGCGCGCGGTGACGCCGTCGGAGTCGCTGCCCGGCTCGAACTGGTAGCTGAGCGGGAAGGTGAACTCGCCCTGGCGCCACACGTCCGGGTAGTCGTCCTCGCTGATCGCCCCCGCGCCCTCGTTGATGAGTTCCTCGCGGGTGAAGTCCAGCAGCTCGGGCTCGGTGCGGCGGGCCTTCTTCCACCAGGAGTCGAAGTGCGCGGCCGAGACCACCGAGTCCGGCAGGCGGGCGTCGTAGAACTGGAACAGCGTCTCGTCGTCCACGACGATGTCGCGGCGCCGGGCGCGGTGTTCGAGGTCCTCCACCTCGTCCAGGAGCTTGCGGTTGTCGTGGAAGAAGTGGTGGCGGGTCTCCCAGTCGCCCTCGACCAGGGCGCGGCGGATGAACAGCTCCCGGGACAGTTCGGGGTCGATCCTTCCGTAGGAGACCTTGCGCTGCACGACGATGGGCACGCCGTAGAGGGTGACGCGCTCGAAGGCCATGACGGCGCCGCGCTTGCGCTCCCAGTGCGGCTCGCTGTAGCTGCGCTTGACGATGTCCCCGGCCAGCTCCTCGGCCCACTCGGGTTCGATCCGGGCCACCATGCGGCCCCAGAGCTTGGAGGTCTCCACCAGTTCGGCGGCCATCACGTAGCGGGGCTGCTTCTTGAACAGCGCCGAACCGGGGAAGACGGCGAAGCGGGCGCCCCGTCCGCCCAGGTACTCGTGCTTCTCGGGGTCCTTGAGGCCCACGTGCGACAGGAGTCCGGCCAGCAGGGACATGTGCACGCCGCGGGGGTCGGCGGCCTCCTCGCGGGGGTGCGGCACCTCCACTCCCATGGAGCGCAGGACCTGCCTGAGCTGGCCGTGGATGTCCTGCCACTCGCGTACGCGCAGGTAGTTGAGGTACTCATCGCGGCACAACCTGCGGAACTGGTTGCCCGACAGCTCCCGCTGCTTCTCGCGCAGGTGGTTCCACAGGTTGAGGTAGGCCAGGAAGTCCGACTCCTTGTCGGTGAACCTGGCGTGCGCCTGCTGGGCCTGCTGCTGCTTGTCCGCGGGCCGCTCGCGCGGGTCCTGGATGGACAGGGCCGCGGTGATGACCAGGACCTCGCCCAGGCAGTCGCGCTCCTCGGCCTCCAGGACCATCCGGCCCAGGCGGGGGTCGATGGGCAGCTGGGCCAGGCGGCGGCCCATCGGGGTGAGCCTGCGTTTGCCCCCGGACTCGTCGGGGTGCAGGGCGCCCAGCTCGTTGAGGAGGTTGACGCCGTCCTTGATCTGGCGGTGGTCGGGGCCGTCCACGAACGGGAAGGCCGCGACGTCGCCCAGCCCCAGGGCGGCCATCTGGAGGATGACCGAGGCCAGGTTGGTGCGCAGGATCTCGGGGTCGGTGTACTCGGGGCGGGAGAGGAAGTCCTCCTCCGAGTACAGCCGGATGCAGATGCCCTCCGAGACGCGGCCGCAACGGCCCTTGCGCTGGTTGGCGGAGGCCTGGGAGACCGCCTCGATGGGCAGGCGCTGCACCTTGGTGCGGTGGGAGTAGCGGGAGATGCGCGCGGTGCCGGGGTCGATGACGTACTTGATGCCGGGGACGGTCAGGGAGGTCTCGGCGACGTTGGTGGCCAGGACGATGCGCCGTCCGCTGTGCGAGGACCACACGCGTCTCTGCTCGCTCGTGGACAGGCGCGCGTAGAGCGGCAGGACCTCGGTTCCCGGGAGCTTCCTCTTCTCCAGGGCCTCGGCGGTGTCGCGGATCTCGCGCTCGCCGCTGAGGAAGACCAGCACGTCGCCGGGGGCCTCGCGGCCGAGCTCGTCCACGGCGTCCAGGATGGCCTGGGTCTGGTCGCGGTCGGTGCCGCCGCCCGGGTTCTTCTCCTCGGGGTCGAGGATCTCCTCGGAGATGGGCCGGTAGCGGACCTCGACCGGGTAGGTGCGCCCGGAGACCTCGACGATGGGGGCGTCGTCGAAGTGGCGGGAGAAGCGCTCGGGGTCGATGGTGGCCGAGGTGATGACGACCTTGAGGTCGGGGCGCCGGGGCAGCAGCTGTTTGAGGTAGCCCAGAAGGAAGTCGACGTTGAGGCTGCGCTCGTGGGCCTCGTCGATGATGAGCGTGTCGTACTGGCGCAGCATGCGGTCGTGCTGGATCTCGGCGAGCAGGATGCCGTCGGTCATCAGCTTGACCAGGGTGCTGTCGCTGGAGGAGTCGGTGAAGCGGACCTTGTAGCCGACCGTCTCGCCCAGCGGGGTGCCGATCTCCTCGGCGATGCGCTCGGCGACGGTGCGGGCGGCCAGCCGCCGGGGCTGGGTGTGGCCGATGGTGCCCATGACGCCGCGCCCGAGCTCCAGGCAGATCTTGGGCAGCTGGGTGGTCTTGCCCGAGCCGGTCTCACCGGCGACGATGACGACCTGGTGGTCGCGGATGGCCTCGGCGATGTCGTCGCGCCGGGAGCTGACCGGCAGGGACTCGGGGTAGCTCAGCTCGGGCACGGACTCGCGGCGCAGGTTCACGCGCAGGAGCGCCTCGTCGACGTCCCCGGAGATCTGGGCGGCGACGGAGGCGCGGCGGCGCTCGTCGCCGATCTTGGCCAGGCCGTCGATACGCCGACGGAGCCGGTGGCGGTCCGAGGGCATGAGGTCGCGCAGCCGGGAACGCAGCGTGTCCGCGGCGGGCGCGGGCGTGGTGGTGCTCATCAGTAGTCAAGGGTAGGAGGGACGGCAACCGGTTTTCGCCGCCGGGTCCGCGCGGTGGGCGCGCGGTCGCGGGCGGGCGAAGGGGCGCCGCGGGCACGTACCGGCCAACGCCCGGCGGGCCAGTTCTGTTCCGCGGGCCCGGACGCGGCGGAAAACCGTAGCGTGCGCCCCTCCCGGCGGCGCGGCGCCGGGACCCGTCCGTACGCCGCCGCCCGGCGGACCGGCCGAAGGCGTGCCCGATGTGATGCCCGGGCCCTGGCCCGTGCCCTCGCCGGAGTCGGCTCTCGGATCTCGCCGCAGGAAGCCCCACGGCGGAGGGCACGGGTCCGTCCGCGCGCTAACGGACGTGCTCCTCCAACCAGCGGTGGACGGTCAGCGCCGTGTCCGGCCCGTGCTCCTCCAGCATGGTGATGTGGTCGCCGTCCACGTCGACGGCCTCGTGCGGCAGCGGCCAGTCGAACCGCCAGTCCCGGCCGCCGATCGGCGTCCCCGAGGCGTCGAGCATCTGCTGTCCGGGGCGCACGGCCAGGGTCGGCACAGCGGTGGGCGCGGGCTCCCAGTCCGCGCACAGTCCGATGTAGCGTCCCATGGCGGTGACCCGGGTGCCGTCCATCAGCCCGAACCGGGTCTCGCGCTCCAGCACTCCGGCCTGGATGATCGGGAAGGCGGTGGGCTCCTCGGGCATGGGCGTGTCCATCAGGACCACCGCCCCGGGCGCGTGCCCCCCGGCTTCCATGAGGGTGGCGACGCTGTGTGTCACCCACCCGCCGGAGGAGCGGCTGACCAGCACGTAGGGTTCGTCGCCGACCACCTCGCGCACGGCCCGGGCCTGCACGGCCAGGGCCGCCTCCAGGGTCCGGGGCAGCGGGTCCCCCGGGGTGAAGCCGGGCTGGGGCAGGACCACGACCTCGCGCAGCCCCTGGAGGGCCGCGCCGAAGCGCGCGTACTCCTGAACGCCCGACACCATGACCAGCGACGGCAGGCAGACCATGCGCGGGAGCACCGGTCCCCGGGCCACCGTGACCGGGCGCGGCAGCGCGCCGAAGTCCTCCGGACCGGTGAACTCCGGGCGCAGGCGGGAGGCCGCCTGGACCATGCGGATGCCGTCGGCGATCCGCCCCTGGCGGCACGACTCGCGGAACAGCGGCACGGTCCCCTCCAGGGGGTCGGCCCCGGCCGTGTCCGCGACGGCGGTCGGCGCGGCGCTCCCCGGCTCGGGAAGTTCTGCGGCCAGGTGGCGGGCCAGCCGGGCGGGCGTGGAGTGCGCCAGCACCACCGACGCGGTCAGACGCAGCCCCGTCGCAGCGCGCAGCTCGTTGCGCAGTTCCACGGCGGTGAGCGAGTCCATGCCCAACTCGAGGAAGTCCTGGTCGGGGTCGGGGCTCTCGTCCCCGGGACGGCCCAGCACCTCGGTGGTGAGCGCGCCCACCAGCTCCAGCAGCAGGCGCTCGCGCTCCTCCCCGGTGCTGGCCGCCAGCGCCGCGGACACGCCCGCCCCCTCGGCGGCCCCGCCCTTGGAGGCGCGGTATCGGGGCTGGCGGACCAGTCCGCGCATCAGCGGCGGCACCTGACCGGTGCGGGCGGCGCGGTCGCGCACGCCCTCCAGGTCCAGCGGCAGCGGAACCAGGTGGGGCGCTCCGCAGGCCAGCGCGGCGTTCAGCAGGTCCAGGGCCTCCCGCTGCTCCAGGGTCCGCGCCATGCCCAGACGGCGCAGGCGTGAGATGTCGGCGGCCTCCAGGTGCGAACCGGCCTCGCCCAGCCGTTCCCACAGGCCCCACGACAGCGACTGGGCCGCCATGCCCCGGGAGCGGCGGTGGTGGGCCAGGGCGTCCAGGAAGGTGTTCGCGGCGGCGTAGTTGGCCTGGCCCGGGCTGCCCAGGACGCCCGCGGCCGAGGAGAAGAGCACGAACGCCGCCAGGTCCAGGTGCTCGGTCAGCCGGTGCAGGTGGTGGGCGGCGTCGGCCTTGGGCCGCATCACCGCGTCGAGGCTCTCGGGGGTCAGGGTGGCCAGCACACCGTCGTCGATGCCCCCGGCGACGTGCACCACCGCCCGCAGGGGCCGTTCCTCGGGCACCGCGTCGATGACGGCGGCCAGGGCGTCCGCGTCGGAGACGTCGCACGCCGCGAACGCGGCTCGTGCGCCCAGGGAGGTCAGCTCCTCCACCAGCGCGGTCGCGCCGGGCGCGCCGCCGCCCCGGCGGCTGAGCAGCAGCAGGTCGCGCGCGCCGTGGCGCTCGACCAGGCGGCGGGCGACCGCCGAGCCGAGCACGCCGGTGGCGCCGGTGACCAGGACGGTTCCGCCGCCGAGGTCGGGGGCGGCGGACTCCCCCGGGACGCGCGCCCTGGTGAAGCGGGGGGCGTGCGCGGTGGAACCGCGCAGCGCGAGCTGCGGTTCGCCGCTGGCCAGGGCCCTCGTGAGCGTGGCGGCAGCGGCGTCGGAGCCGTCCAGGTCCACGACGGTGAACCGGTCGGGCTGTTCGGCCTGCGCGGAGCGCAGCAGACCCCACAGCGGGGCGTGGACGAGGTCGGTGACGTCCTCCTCCGGGGCCACCGCGACCGCGCCCCGGGTGACGACGATGAGGCGGTGGTCGGTCGCGCCCTCGTCGGCGCTCCACTCCTGGAGCAGTTCCAGCGCCCGCCGCAGACTGGCGCCCGCGGCCTCGGGAACGCCCGCGCCCGAGGCCGCGGGCGTCTCCTCGGCGGTCTCCACCCGCGCGGTGCCCGCCTCCGGGACCGCGGCGGCGAAGGGCGCCAGGACGACGGTCTCCCCGGGCAGTTCGCGCAGCTCCTCCAGGCCGGTGACCAGGTGCACGACGGCACCGGTGCGGGCGAGCGCCTCGGTCAGTCCGGTGGTGTCGGGAGCCAGGACGGCCAGGGCCGGGAGCGGCCCGGTGTCGGCCAGGTCCACGGTGGGCCATTCCAGGGCGTACAGCTCCCGGGGCAGGGCCCGCCTGGCCTCCTCCTCCACACGCGCGGCGTCGACGGGGCGCACGGCCAGGGACTCGGCGGTCAGGACGGGGTTGCCGTCGGTGTCGGTCATGGTCAGCGCGTACTCGTCGGGGCCCACCGGGCTGACGTGCACCCGCAGGTGATCGGCCCCGGACGCGTACAGGCGCACGCCCGTCCAGGAGAAGGGCAGCCGTACCCGGCCGCTCTCCCCGGGCGTGGTCAGGGCGATGGCGTGCTGGGCGGCGTCCAGCAGGGCGGGGTGCACGCCGAAGGCGGCGGCGTCCTCGCGGTGGCCGTCGGGCAGGCGCGCCTCGGCCCACACCCGTCCGCCCTCGCGCCAGGCCGCGCGCAGTCCCTGGAAGGCGGGGCCGTAGCCGTAGCCGTCGCGGGCCAGGTCGGCGTACAGGCCGTCCACGGGCACGGGTTCGGCCTCCGGTGGCGGGGCGGTCTGGGCGGACGCGGTTCCGGGTGCGGAGGCGGGTTCGAGGAGGCCCTCGGCGTGCAGGGTCCACCCGTCGGACCGGTCGGCGGGACGCGCGTGCACCCGGACGGAGCGCCGCCCGGAGGCGTCGGGTCCGGACACCGCTACCTGGAGCCGGGTGTCGGCGCCCGGGCGCAGGGCCAGGGGCGCGAGCAGGGTCAGCTCGGCCACGCTCGGCAGGCCCACGTGCTCGGCGGCGTGCAGGACCAGGTCCAGGTGGGCGGCGCCGGGCAGGACGACCGTGCTGCCCACGGCGTGGTCGGCGAGCCAGGGTGCCGTGGCCAGGGACAGCTGGCCGGTGAACAGGTGCCCCTCCCCGTCGGGCAGGTCCACCGCGGCGCCGAGCAGCGGGTGCCCGGCCGGGTCCGCACCGGAGCCGAGCACGTCCGAGGCCCGGCCGGGGACCAGCCAGTACCGGTCGCGTTGGAAGGCGTAGGTGGGCAGTTCCACGGCCCGGGGAGCGTGGGGAGCGTGGGCGCGCGTCCAGTCCACGGCCACGCCGCTCACGTGGGCCCGGGCCAGGGCGGTGAGGAAGTGCCCGTAGCCGCCCTCCTCCCTGCGCAGGGTGTGCAGGACCGCGGACTCGTCGCCGCCCGCGGCCTCCACGGTCTGCTGGATGCCGTAGGTGGTCACCGGGTGGCTGCTGACCTCCACGAACGCGGTGAATCCGGCCTCGTGCAGGGCGCGGACCGCGGGCTCGAACAGCACGGTCCGGCGCAGGTTGCGGTACCAGTACTCGGCGTCCAGGGCGGTGCCCTCGATGCGCTCCCCGGTGACGGTGGAGTACAGGGGGAGGTTGGTGGGCCGGGGACGGATGCCGGCGAGCGCCGCGACCAGGTCCGCTCGCAGGGCCTCCACGTGCGGCGAGTGCCCGGCGACGTCCTCGTGGATGCGGCGGACCTTGATCCCGTCGGCCTCGCAGTCCCCGACCAGTTCGGCGACGGCCTGCTTGTCCCCGGCCACGACCACGGTGCCGGGTCCGTTGACGACGGCCACCGAGAGCTGCCCCTCCCAGGGCCCGATGCGCTTGGCAGCCTCGTCGGCGGACAGCGCCAGGGTGGCCATGGCGCCCCGGCCGACCAGGGAGGTGAGCAGGCGGCTGCGGGTGATGACCACGCGCGCGGCGTCCTCCAGGCTGAGGGCCCCGGCCACATGGGCGGCGGCGATCTCGCCCTGGGAGTGGCCGACGACCGCCGAGGGGCGCAGGCCGTGGGCGCGCCACAGGTCCGCGAGGGCGACCATCACGGCGAACAGCACCGGCTGGACCACGTCGATGCGCTCCAGACCGGGCGCTCCGGGCTCACCGCGCAGCACGGAGGCCAGGGACCAGTCCAGGTGGGACGCGAACGCCTTCTGGCACTGGTCGATCCGGTCGGCGAACTCGGGGACGGTGTCCATCAGGGACACGGCCATGCCGATCCACTGCGACCCCTGGCCGGGGAAGACCAGGGCGGTCTTGGCCTGTTCGCGCACGCGCCCGCGCACGACGGCGGCGGTGTCGCGACCCTCGGCCAGGGCGCGCAGGGCCTCGCGGAAGCCGTCGGTGTCGGCGGACAGGACCACCGCGCGGTCGGGCAGGTCGGCGCGAGCGGTGGCCAGGGTGTGCCCGACGTCGGCGGGAGCGAGGTCGGGGTGGGCGTCGAGGTGGTCGGCGAGACGGGCGGCCTGGGCGGCGAGCGCGGCCGCGCCCCGCGCCGAGACCGGCCAGGGCACGAGGTCGCTGGCGGCGGGGGGCGCGTCGGCGGGGGCGGCCGGGGCGGGTTCCGCCGCAGGCGCCTCCTCCAGCACGGCGTGGGCGTTGGTGCCGCTCATACCGAAGGCCGACACTCCGGCCCGGCGGGGGCGGTCCTCCCTGCGCGGCCAGGGCCGGGCCTCCGTGAGCGGGACGACGGTCCCGGCCGACCAGTTCACTCGGGGGGTGGGCTCGGTCAGGTGCAGGGTGCGCGGCAGCGTCTCGTTGCGCAGCGCCAGCACCGTCTTGATGACGCCGGAGACCCCGGCGGCGGCGACGGTGTGGCCGATGTTGGACTTGAGTGAGCCCAGGTGGAGCGGGGCCTCGGGTGTGTGCGCCCTGCCGTAGGTGGCGATGAGGGCCTCGGCCTCGATGGGGTCGCCCAGGGCGGTGCCGGTGCCGTGCGCCTCCACCGCGTCGACCTGGTCGGCGGTGACCCCGGCGGCCTCCAGCGCCCGTGTGATGACCCTGCGCTGGGCCGATCCGTTGGGCGCGGTGAGCCCGCTGCTGGCACCGTCCTGGTTGACGGCCACGCCGCGCACCAGGGCCAGGACGGGGCGGCCGTGGCGGCGGGCGTCGGAGAGGCGTTCCACCACGAGCACTCCGCAGCCCTCGCTCCAGCCGGTGCCGTCGGCCGCGGCGTCGAAGGCCTTGCTGCGGCCGTCGGGCGAGAGCGCGCGCTGGCCGCTGAGCCCGGCGAACACGGCCGGGTCGGTGACCACGCTGACCCCGCCGACCAGGGCGCGCTCGCACTCGCCGCGGCGCAGGGACTCCACGGCGGCGTGCAGCGCGGTCAGGGAGGAGGAGCAGGCGGTGTCGAAGCTGACCGCCGGGCCCTCCAGCCCCAGGGTGTAGGAGACGCGGCCCGCGGCGACGCTGGGGGCGGTGCCCGTGATCAGGTGGCCCTCGCTGCCGTCCGTGGCGTCCACCGCGCGCGGCCCGTAGGGGACGGCGACCACCCCGGCGAACACGCCGGTGCGGGTGCCGCGCAGCGTGGTGGGGTCGGTTCCGGCGCGCTCGACGGCCTCCCAGGCGCACTCCAGCAGCAGGCGCTGCTGGGGCTCCATGGCCTGGGCCTCCTTGGGGGAGATCCCGAAGAAGGCGGCGTCGAACCCGGCCGGGTCGTCGAGGAAGGAGGCGGCACGCACGTAGCTGCGGCCGGGCCGGTCGGGGTCGTCGTCGAACAGCCCCGCCAGATCCCACCCCCGGTCGTCGGGGAAGGCCGAGACGGTGTCCCGCTCGGCGATCAGCAGGTCCCACAGCTGTTCGGGGGTCTGGACGCCGCCGGGGTAGCGGCAGGCCATCCCGGTGATCGCCACCGGCTCGGTCGCGGCCTCCACCAGGCGCCGGTTCTGCTCGCGCAGGCGTTCGTTCTCCTTGACGGAGGCGCGCAGCGCCTGGACCACACGCTCGTCGGGGCGGCCGTCGGCTGGCTTGTGCATCGCGTGTCCTTCGCTTCCTCAGTCTCGGCCGTACACCATGCGCATGAGGTCGTCGACGTCCATGGAGTCCACGTCCGTGTTGGCGCCCTCCTCCTCGGCTGCGCCGTCCTCCCCCGCGTCCCCCGCCGCCACTCCCGTGTCCAGGGCGAGCAGGGCCTCCAGGAGTCCGGCCGAGCGCAGCCGGTCCACGGGGATCCGGGCGAGCGCGGCGCGGACCCGCTCGTCGCCCCCGGCCGCCTGGGAGGCGTCGATGTCCTCGGGGGCGAGCTCCGCGCTCAGGTGGGCGGCCAGGACCCGGGGCTCGGGGTGGTCGAACACGGTGGTGGCCGACACGTCCAGACCGGTCGCGGCGCTCAGGCGCTCGCCGAGGCGGACCGCGCCCAGGGAGTCCAGGCCCATCTCCAGGAAGCCCTGGTCGGAGCGGACGTCGCGCGGGGAGGCGTGGCCGAGCAGCGCGGCCGACTCCCGGCGCACCAGGTCCAGCAGCGCCTCGGTGCGCTCGTCATCGCCCAGAGCGGTGAGGTCGGCGCGCGCGCCGGGCGCGGCACCGCCCCCGGCGGCGGTCGCCCCGGCGCCGGTCTCGACCACGACGCGGCCCCCGGCCGGCGGGTTCATCCAGTAGCGCTCGCGCTGGAAGGGGTAGGTGGGCAGGGCGGTCACCGGACCGGGCGGCAGGTAGGCGGACCAGTCCACGTGCGCGCCCCGGGCGTGCAGGGCGGCCAGCCCCTCGGCGAACCCGCGCTGCTCGTCGCGCTCCCCGCCGAGCAGCGCGGTGACCCGCGCCCCCCGGTCCCCGCCCAGGCAGGACTGCACCATGGAGCTGAGCACGCCGCCCGGGCCGACCTCCACGAACTCGGTGACCCCGGCCTTGTGCAGGTGGGCGACGCCGTCGGCGAAGCGGACGGCCTCGCGCACGTGCCGCACCCAGTAGCCGTGCTCGCGGACCTCCTCCCCCGCACGGGCTCCGGTCAGGTTGGACACCAGGGGGAGGACGGGCCTGTGGTAGGAAACGCGTTCGGCGGCGCGGGCGAAGGCGCCGAGCATGGGGTCCATGAGCGGGGAGTGGAAGGCGCGGGAGACCGTCAGCCGCTTGGTGCGGCGGCCCTGCCGGGCGAAGTGGTCGGCCAGGGCGGCCACGGCCGTCTCCTCCCCGGACAGCACGACGCTGTCGGGCGCGTTGACGGCCGCGACGGAGAGCTGTCCGCCGGAGCGGGCGACCGCCTGGCGGGCCTCCCGCTCCTCGGCCTGGACCGCGACCATCGCGCCGCCCTCGGGCAGGTCCTGCATGAGCGCACCGCGGGCGGCGACCAGGGCGGCGGCGTCCTCCAGCGTGAACACGCCCGCCGCGTACGCGGCGGCCAGTTCGCCGATGGAGTGGCCGACGACGTGGTCGGGGACCACGCCCAGCGACTCCAGCAGCCGCACCACGGCCACCTCGACCGCGAAGACCCCGGCCTGGGTGTAGAGGGTCTGGTCCAGCAGTTCGGCCTCGGCGGTGCCCTCCCGCGCCCACATCACCGTGCGCAGCGGACGCGGCAGGTGGCGGTCCAGGGCGTCGACGGCCTCGTCCAGCGCACGGGCGAAGGCGGGGTGGGCCTCGTACAGGCCGCGGCCCATGCCCAGGCGCTGGGATCCCTGACCGGAGAAGACGAAGGCCACGGAGCCGCCCGTGTCCGCGCGCCCGCGCACGAGGGCGGCGTCGGGGCGCCCCTCGGCCAGGGCGTCCAGGGCGGCGGTGAGGCCGCCGGTGTCGGAGGCCAGGACGACGGCGCGGTCCTCCAGGCGCGCGCGGGTGGTGGCCAGGGCACGGGCCGTGGCCACCAGGGCCGCGTGTTCCCCGGGGCCGCCCTCGGGTTCGCGGCCCGGATCGGTGGCCGGCGCGGCGCCCAGGTGGGCCGACAGGCGCGCGGCCTGTGTCCGCAGGGCCTCCTCCCCTCGCGCGGAGACCACGAACGGCAGGGTCCGCGGGGCCGGGACGGGTCCGCTCTCCCGCGCGGAGGCCGGGGTCCCGGTGTCGGCGGCCTCTGCGGGCGGCGCCTCCAGGATGACGTGGGCGTTGGTTCCGCTGATCCCGAAGGAGGAGACCCCGATCCGGGCGGGCCGGCCCAGGTCGGGCAGCGGGTGCGCCCGGGTGGCCAGGCGGACCGCGCCGGAGTCCCAGTCCACGTGGGTCGAGGGCTCCTCGGCGTGCAGGGTGGGCGCGACGGTCCCGTGCAGCAGGGACTGCACCGCCTTGACCACACCGCTCACCCCGGCCGCGGCCTGGGTGTGGCCGATGTTGGACTTGAGCGAGCCCACCAGCAGCGGGGCCCCGCGCTCTCCCCCGTAGGCCTCGATGAGGGCCTGGGCCTCGATGGGGTCGCCCAGGGTGGTCCCGGTGCCGTGGGCCTCGACCGCGTCCACCCCGTCCGGGGAGATTCCGGCGTCGTCCAGGGCGGCCCGCACCACGGACACCTGGGAGGGCCCGTTGGGCGCGGTGAGCCCGTTGGAGGCGCCGTCCTGGTTGACCGCGCTGCCCCGGACCAGGGCGAGCACGCGGTGTCCGTTGCGCCTGGCGTCGGAGAGGCGTTCCAGGACCAGCGCGCCCGCCCCCTCGGCGAACCCGGTGCCGTTGGCCCCCGCGCCGAAGGCCCGGCAGCGGCCGTCGGCGGACAACCCCTGCTTGCGGCTGAACTCGGCCAGCACTCCGGGGGTTCCCATGACGGTGGCGCCGCCCACCAGCGCCAGGGAGCACTCCCGCTCGCGCAGGGCGCGCACCGCCAGGTGCAGTGCGACCAGGGAGGAGGAGCAGGCGGTGTCGACGGTCAGCGCGGGACCCGCCAGGCCCAGGGTGTAGGCGATGCGGCCGGAGGCCACGCTGGGCATGGTGCCGGTGAGCAGGTGCCCGTCCTCGGGGGCGTCGGAGAGCCGGGGGCCGTACTCGGCAGCCATCAGCCCCACGTAGACGCCAGTGGGCGTCCCGGCCAGCGAGGAGGGGTCGATCCCGGCGCGTTCGAGGGCCTCCCAGCTCAGTTCGAGCAGCAGGCGCTGCTGGGGGTCCATGGCGGCGGCCTCCTTCGGGGAGATCCCGAAGAACGCGGCGTCGAAGTCGGCGGCGCCCTCCAAGAAGCCGCCCTGGTCCATCGCGGACAGGGGCTCGGAACCGCCGAGCACGGCGTCCAGGTCCCAGCCCCGGTCCTCGGGGAAGGGCCCGATCGCGTCGGTGCCCTGCTCCACCAGATCCCACAGACCCTCTGGCGAGTCCACTCCCCCCGGCAGCCTGCACCCCATGCCCACGACGGCCACGGGGTCGCTTCTGCGGTCCAGTTCCCGGTTGCGGCCGCGCAGGCGCTCGTTCTCCTTGAGAGCGGAGCGCAGCGCGGCGACGAGCTTGGTGTTCTGAGCGCTATCGGTAGCCATCAGCCGTCTCCTGTTCACCGTCGGACGCGGCCCCCTCCCGGCCCAGGGCCAGGTGCAGGAGGTCCTCCACGTCCATGTCGTCGATGCTGCTGCCCGCGTCACCGGGCTCCGTCTCCGGTTCGGCGTTCCCGGACCTCCGCGCGTCCCCGGGTTCCTCCGGTTCGGCGGGGAAGAGCAGGCCCTCCAGGAACCGGGCCAGGGCTCGCGGGGTGGGGTGGTCGAACACCGCGGTCGCGGGCAGGCGCAGGCCGGAGGCGGCGCCCAGCCGGTTGCGCAGCTCGACCCCGGTCAGGGAGTCCAGGCCCAGCTCGCGGAAGGGGCGGTCGGCCGGGACCTGGCCCGCGTCCTGCCGGGACAGGACGAGCGCGGTGCGCTCGCGCACCTCGGTGAGCAGCAACCGTCCGCGTTCGGCCGGGGCCAGCCCGGTCAGACTCCGCCGCGACAGCGGCGGCTCCCCGCCGCCGCCCGTGCCCGGGTCATCCTCCCCGGCGGGTCCGGCGAGCTCGCGCAGGATCGGCAGGTCGGCGCCGTCCCCCAGGTTGAGCAGGGCGGGAACCAGGACGTCGCCCCCCAGGTAGAGGGCGGCGTCCATCTTGGCCAGGGCGCGGTCGACGGGCATCGGGAGCAGTCCGGCGCGGCCCAGGGCGCCCAGGTCACCGCCGTCCAGGTGGGCGGTCATCCCGCTGGCCTCGTCCCACAGGCCCCAGGCCAGCGACAGGGCGGGGAGCCCGCGCTCGCGGCGCAGGCGTGCGAGCACGTCCAGGAAGACGTTGGCCGCCGCGTAGTTGGCCTGCCCCGGGCTGCCCAGGGTCCCCGTCACCGAGGAGAACAGGACGAAGGCGCCCAGGTCCAGGTCCGCGGTCAGCTCGTGCAGGTTCCAGGCGGCGTCCACCTTGGGCCGCAGCACCGCCTCCAGCCGTTGGGCGTCCAGGGACAGCACGGTGGCGTCGTCGAGCACCCCCGCCGTGTGGACGACGGCGCGCAGCGGCCGCTCCCCGGGCAGGGAGTCGATCAGGCGGGCCAGCGCGTCGCGGTCCGCGGCGTCGCAGGCGTGCACCTCCACCTGCGCGCCCAGGCGCCGCAGTTCGTCGGTGCGCCCGTCCTGGCCCCGCGCGGCGGCACCGCTGCGGCTGATCAGGGTCAGGTGGCGCACCCCGTACCCGGTGACCAGGTGCCGGGCCACCTGGTGGCCCAGGGTGCCGGTGCCCCCGGTGACCAGGACGGTGCCGTCCTGGGGGAAGGGCGCCGGGACGGCCAGGACCACGGCCCCGTCCGGGTCGGTGGGTGCCAGGTGCGCGTCACGCAGGTCGTGGACGTCCACCGGGAGCGGGCTGAGGACACCGGAGGCGAACAGCTCCATGACGCGGGTGAGCATCTGCCCGACCCGCTCGGCGTCCACGTCCGCCAGTCGGAAGGCCTCGTAGCCGCGCCCCGGGTGGTCGGCGACCGGGGGTTCGGCCCCGTCGCGGGGACCGGTCCCGGTCATCTCCACGAACCGGCCGCCCACTCCGCCGCCGTCGGAGGGCGCGACGAGCAGGCCCATCAGGGCGTCGACACCGTCCCCGGCACGCGTGTCCAGGACCACGTCCACGCCCCTGCCCCCGTTGGCCTCGCGCACGGCGGCGGCGAAGCCGGGGTCGCGGCTGGAGGCCAGGCAGTCCTCGGACAGCCCCAGGCCGACCAGCAGCGGCCACTGGCGCGGGTCGGCGGTGGCCAGGACGTGGGCGCCCATGTGGCGGGCGAGCTGCACCGCGACCGGTCCGGCGCCGCGGGCCGCGTCGTGCACCAGGACGCTCTCCCCGGGGCGCACGGCCGCCAGGTCGACCAGGGCGTGGTAGGCCGTCAGCGCGGGGAACGGGACGGCCGCGGCCTCCTCCAGGCCCCACTCGCGCGGAACCCGTGCGAGCAGGCGCCGGTCGGCGACGGCCGTCGTGGCGAAGGCGTCGTCGAACAGGCCGGTGACGCGGTCGCCGGGGACCAGGTCGTGCACCTGCGCGCCCGTCTCCAGGACCACGCCTGCGCCCTGTGCGCCGGTGCGCCGGACGGAGGCCTCCACGTCGGGGGCCGCACCGGCGGCGCGGACCGCGACACGCACCTGGTGCCCCTCCAGCGGCGCCGCGGCGGCGGGTGCCGCCGACAGAGCGGAACCGTCCGGGCCGTCGACCTCGATCCGCCAGGCCGGACCGGGCGGCACGGGGACGTCGTCCGCATGCGCCGGGACCAGGCGCGGCGCCAGGACCCGACCCGAGCGCAGGGCCAGCTGAGGCTCGCCGAGCGTCGCGGCCGCGGGCAGGACGCGGTGGGAGTCCTCTGACCCGTCGGAGTCCACCAGCACGAACCGGTCGGGATGCTCGCGCTGGACCGAGCGCAGCAGGCCCCACACCGGTGAGGCCGCCGGGCCGCCCAGCCGGTCCTCGGGAGAGGTGGACACCGAGCGCCAGGTCACCAGAACCAGGCGGGCGTGCGCGAACCGGTCCTCGGACAGCCACGTGCGCACGGTGTCCAGGACCGCGTGCAGCCCCTCGTACACCGAGGAGGGGACGGGGTCGTGGTCGGCGTAGACCGCGCGCGGGGGCAGCTCGGCGTAGACGGTGTCGGGGACGGGCGCGTCGGGGGCCAGGTCGCCCAGGGCGGCCAGTCCGACGGGCACCCGCGCGGCCGGTTCCGGCGCCGGAACCGGGTCCCAGCGCACCCGGTAGAGCCCGGGCTCCTCGTCGGGGGCCGGGGGCAGGTCCTCGGCGTCGATCGGGCGCAGCGCCAGCTCGTCCACGCCGACCGCCAGGTCTCCCCGTTCGTCGAAGGCGGTGAGACGGTGGCGGTCGCCGCCCAGCGGCTCCAGGACCACGCGCAGCTCGGCGGGCGGCGGGCCGTCGCGGTCGGGGACGCGCATCCCGCTCCACGCGAACGGGACCAGGGGCGGACCGTCCCGGCTCTCGCCGAAGAGCAGCACGGCGTGCAGGGCCGCGTCCAGCAGCGCCGGGTGGGGGCCGCGGAAGGCTCCCCCGCGGCGCCCCTCGGGCAGGGCGACCGTGGCCAGCAGCGTGTCACCCCGCCCCCGCCACACCGATCGCAGCCCGCGAAAGACCGGCCCGTAGGCGTAGCCGCGCCGCGCCAGCCGCCCGTAGTCCTCGTCATACCCGAACGGCGCCGGGGCCGCCTCCGGCGGCGGCCAGGCCCCCGCGGACGGAGCCTCCCCGCCGGTGTCGGGTTCCAGCGCGCCCGAGGCGTGCCGGGTCCACTCCCCCGCGTCGGGGCCGCGCGAGTGCACGCTCACCGCGCGGCGCCCGCGCGCGTCGGGCGCGGCGACGGTCACCTGCACGGAGGTCTCCCCGCCCCGGGGCAGGATGAGGGGCCGCTCCAGGGTCAGGTCGGCCACGGCGGCGGCGCCGGTGTGCGCTCCGGCGTACAGGGCCAGTTCGGCCAGCGCCGTCCCGGGCAGGACGACCCGGCCCAGGAGCCGGTGGTCGCGCGTCCAGGGGTGGGCGGCCTCACCGATCCGGCCGCCGAACACGGTGCTGCCGTCGACCAGCTCCAGACCCGGTCCGTCCAGCAGCCGCGGGGCCGCGGCGGGGGCCGCCTCCGGGGCGGGGGGCCGGGTCCAGTGTCTGCGGCGCTGGAAGGGCAGGTCCACCATGCTGACCGGGGCGCCCTCGTCGACGACCCCCTCCAGCACCAGGTGGGCGTTGGTGCCGCTGATGCCGAAGGAGGACACGGCGGCGCGCCGGGGACGGCCGGTGTCGGGCCAGGGCTCGTTCTCCCGGAGCAGGCGCACCCCGGCGTCCTCCCAGTCCACCTGCGTGGTGGGAACGTCGGCGTGCAGGGTCCGGGGCAGCCGTCCGTGGCGCAGGGCCTGCACGGTCTTGATCACCCCGGCGACCCCGGCCGCGGCCTGGGCGTGCCCGATGTTGGACTTGAGCGAGCCCAGGCGCAGCGGTTCCCCGTCCCGGTCCCGGCCGTACACCGCGATGAGCGCCTTGGCCTCGATGGGGTCGCCCAGACGCGTGCCGGTGCCGTGCGCCTCGACCGCGTCCACCTCGCCCGGCTCCAGTCCGGCGTCGGCCAGGGCGCTGCGGATCAGCCGCTGCTGGGCCTGCGGGTTGGGCGCGGTGAGCCCGTTGCTGGCGCCGTCGGAGTTGACCGCGCCGCCCCGGATCAGGGCCAGGACGGGGCGTCCGGCCCGGCGGGCCCGGGAGGCGCGCTCCAGCAGCAGTACTCCGGCGCCCTCGGCCCAGGCCGTGCCGTCGGCGCCCTCCCCGAAGGCACGGCAGCGGCCGTCGGCGGACAGCCCCCGCTGGGCGGCGAACTCCAGGAGCATGCCGGGCGTGGCCATGACGGTCGCTCCCCCGGCCAGTGCCATGGCGCACTCGCCCCGGCGGATGGCCTCGGCGGCCTGGTGGACGGCGACCAGGGAGGAGGAGCAGGCGGTGTCGATGGTCATGGCCGGGCCGTTGAGCCCCAGCACGTAGGCGATGCGGCCCGAGGCCACACTCAGGGTGGACCCGGTGAGGCGGTACCCGCCGTCGTTGCCGCGCACGGGGTCGGCCAGGCGCGGACCGTAGTCACTGGGCATGGCCCCCACGAAGACGCCCACGTTCTCCGCGCGCAGGGCCTCGTCGGACAGCCCGGCGCGCCGGACCGCCTCCCAGGAGGTCTCCAGCAGCAGCCGCTGCTGGGGGTCCATGGCGTCGGCCTCGCGCGGGGAGATACCGAAGAAGTCGGCGTCGAAGAGGTCGGCGTCGTACAGGAAGCCGCCCCGACGGGTGTAGGTGCGCCCGGGCGCGCCCGGCTCGGGGTCGTAGAGGGAGTCCAGGTCCCAGAATCGGTTGTCGGGCAGATCGCCCGTGGCGTCCACGCCGTCCTCGACCAGGCGCCACAGCTGCTCGGGCGAGGAGACGCCTCCCGGCAGGCGGCAGGCCATCGCGGTGATGGCGACGGGGTCGTCCTCGTCGGCGGGCCGGGCCGGTGCGGGGGCGGGCGCGGGCACGGGAGCCGACCGCGACGGCGCGGAGGCGGTGGTGACCTCCTCCCGCCCCAGTTCGGTGACCAGGAAGGCGGCCAGCTCAGCCGGGGTGGGCAACTCGAACAGGACGGTGTCCTCCAGGCGGACCCCGGTCCGCTCCTCCAGCTCGTCGCCCAGTTCGAGCGTCATGATGGAGTCGAAGCCCAGGTCCCGGAAGGCCCGTTTCTCCTCACCCGGGTCCAGTGCCTCCCGGTCAAGGACGCGGGCGGTGTGCTCGCACACCAGCTCCAGGACCGGAGCCGTGCGCTCCCGCGCCCGCTGGTCGTCCTCGCTCTCGGGGGCCGGGGCCCCGGAGGCGGGACGGCGCGCGGCCAGGTCGTCGGGCCAGTGACGCCGGCGCTGAAACTGGTAGGGGGGCAGGTCGATGCGCCGCGCGCCGGTGCCCTCGAACAGCATGGGCCAGTCGATGTCCACACCGGTGGTGAAGGCCCGCGCCGCCGCCGTGAGCAACTGGGCCTGGTCGCCGTCGCCCCGGCGCAGGGTCTCCAGCACGTGCCCCCGCACACCCGCCGCCTCCAGGGAGCGCCGCACCCCGTAGGAGAGCACCGGGTGCGGGCCGACCTCGATGAAGACGCGCCTCCCGTCGGCGATGAGCGCGCCGACCGCCGAGGCGAACAGGACCGGCTCGCGCAACGCCGTGTACCAGTACCCGGCGTCCAGGGCGGGGCCGTCCCCGTCCAGGCGCGCGCCGACGAGCGTGGAGTAGAAGGGGATCCGCGGCGCCCGCCAGCGCACCTCGCCCAGGTCACGGACGATCGTGTCGCGGATGCGCTCCACGTGCGCCGAGTGCGAGGCGTAGTCCACGTCGACCAGCGCCCCGTGCACACCCCGGTCCACACAGCGCTCCACGGCCTCGCGCACCGCGCGCGGGCTCCCCGAGACCACCACCGCCTCGGGGCCGTTGACCGCGGCCACGTTCAGGTCGGGGATGTCGGCCGCGAGCTCGGCGGCCTCCTCGGCCGTGACGCCCAGCGAGGCCATCCCGCCGCTGCCCGACAGCGCGGTCAGCGCCCGGCTGCGCAGCGCCACGATACGGGCCGCCTCCTCCAGGGACAGCGCACCCGACACACACGCCGCGGCCAGCTCACCCTGCGAGTGCCCGACCACCGCCGAGGGCCGCACCCCCAGGTCCTCCCACACGCCCGCCAGGGAGACCATGACCGCCCACAGCGCCGGCTGCACCACGTCCGCCCTGGAGCCCTCGCCCGTCAGCGGGGGTGCCTGGGAGTCGCCGCGCAGCACCGCCGAGACCGACCAGTCCGTGTGGGGCTCCAGCGCCCTCTCGCACTCGCGCAGGCGCCGGGTGAAGGCCTCGGCCAGCACCCCCTCGCCGTCGAGCAGGCTGCGGCCCATCCCCGCCCACTGGCCGCCCTGTCCGGGGAAGACGAGGACGGGGCCGTCGTGGCCGGGCTCGGTGTCGGGACCGCCCTCCAGTCGGACCGACTCCAGTTCGCGGTCGCTGTCTTCCCCGGGGGCCAGGACCACCGCGCGGTGCTCCATGACGTCGCGGGTGGTGGCCAGGGACAGGCCCACGTCGTGCGCCCTGACGCCGGGCCGGGAGGAGACGTAGGCGTGCAGCGCGGAGGCCTGGGCGCGCAGGGCCTCGGGCGAGCGGGCGGTGAGCACCCAGGGCACCGGGTCCAGGACGCGCTTGGTCACCGGGTCGGAGCCGGTCCGCTCGGGCACGGGCCCCGGCCCCAGGACCAGGTGGCAGTTGGTGCCGCCCATGCCGAAGGAGGACACCCCCGCCAGGGGGGTGTGGGTCGGCCAGGGCTCGCGCCGGGTCTGCACCGACAGCCCGAGGCCGTCCAGGTCGATGTCGGGGTGGGGTTCGGCGAAGTTCAGGGTGGGCGGGATCTGCTGGTGGTCCAGGCTGAGCACCGTCTTGACCAGGCCGACGACGCCCGCCGCGCCCTCCAGGTGTCCGACGTTGGTCTTCGCCGAGCCCACCCGCAGCGGTTCCTCGGCGCCCCGGCCGAAGACGCCGCCCAGGGCCGCCGCCTCCACCGGGTCGCCCGCCGGAGTCCCGGTACCGTGCAGCTCCACGTAGGCGACCTGGCCGGGGTCCTTGCCCGCGTCGGCGTAGGCCGCGCGGATCACCGCCTCCTGCCCGTCGACGGTGGGGCGGGTGAGGAACTCGCCCGCGCCGGAGTTGTTGACCGCCCCGCCGTGGATGACGGCGTGGACGCGGTCGCCGTCGGCCAGGGCCCGGCCGAGGGGTTTGAGCACGACCACGGCCCCGCCCTCACCGCGCACGTAGCCGTTGGCCCGGGAGTCGAAGGTGTGGCAGCGCGCGTCCGGGGAGAGCCCGCCGAACCTGGCGACGCTCTCGGTGCTCTCGGCGACCAGGATGAGGTTGACCCCGCCCGCCAGCGCGACGTCGGAGTCGCCCCGGCGCAGGCTCTCCACCGCCAGTTGCACGCCCACCAGGGAGGAGGACTGCCCGGCGTCGACGGTCAGGCTCGGCCCGACCAGGCCCAGGGCGTGGGAGACCCGGTTGGCGATCATGCTGCGGTGGGTACCCGTCAGCGTGTGGTGGGTGATGGCCCCGGCCCCGCCGCGGTCGTACAGGAGCGCGTAGTCGGAGCCGATGGCCCCGGTGAACACGCCCACCCGCGCGCCCCGCAGCGTGCCGGGCGCCGTCCGGGAGTTCTCGACCGCCTCCCAGCTCAGTTCGAGCATCAGGCGCTGCTGGGGGTCCATGGCCAGCGCCTCGCGCGGGGAGATACCGAAGAAGGCGGCGTCGAAGTCCTCGGCGTTGTCGAGGTAGCCGCCCCAGGTACTCCCGCGTCCCGTGGGGGACTCGCCCAGCCGGGCGGGCGGCGGGGTGATGGCCTCGCGCCCCTCGCACAGCAGCCGCCAGAAGGCGTCGGGCGTGCGCGCGCCCGGGAGCCGGCAGGAGAGTCCGACGACTGCGATGGGCTCCCAGGGGCCGTGGGCCGGGGCTCCGTCTGATCTGCCGCTCACGATCGCTGCCTTTCCTCTCGCCCACCCGTCACCCGCCGCCCCGGAAAACACCCGGGGGCGCTTACCCCCACCTCGCGTCCGAGGAGACCCGGCGGTATTCGCGTCCGTGCATATGCACAAGACCGGGGTTTCCCCGCCGCGTCAAGGGCGGTTTCGGTGTGACGGTTCGTTCCATGTCCACGGAAGACCGCCGAGGGGACAAGGAGTAACTTGCCCCACAATGGTCCATTGGGGACTAACAGGCACCAACCCGAAAGAGCGTAACGGTTGCTCACAACCGCTGACAACGAACTCCGCTTTTTCGGACGCTTGATTCGGACAACCGTATGGGGAATTAATGCATGCCAGAATGGGGGCGGAACACAAAGTGCCCGGCGCCCCTCAGGGCACCGGGCACCAGATCGCGGAGGCGGCACGTTCGCCCTCAGTCCCCGTGCCTCTCCTTGACCTCCTCGATGTACCGCATGGCGGCCTCCGGGTTGAACAGCCAGTTCTTGAAGTCGGAGGGGTTGTCCCACGCCTGGATCCAACGGTCGCCGACCTCGCGGTAACGGGCGGCGGCCTCCATCACCACTCCCAGGTGGGGAGGCAGTTCGCGCTCCCACAGCGTGGAGGCGAACTCCGCCCACTCCTGATTGTCCTGACCGAATTCCCAGAAACGGTCGAACGCCGCGACCAGGAAGTCGTCGTCGAAGGGCTGGTCGCCGCGTTCGATGATCGCCTCCAGGTAGGCCTGGGCGCACCGGGTGGAGTTGTTCCAGCTCTGTCCGGTGTAGGGGTCCATGGTGACCACCACGTCGGCCATGCCCAGGACGCTGCCCCCGTTGGGCAGCTTGCCCACCGGGTTGCGGACCTGCGGCGTGAGCTCCTCGACCAGTGTGCTGCGGCCGTCGGTGAGGTTGGCGTCCTTGATCCGCTCGAAGGCGTCGGGCGCGTGCTTCCTCAGCAGGTCCTTCATCCGGCGCAGCTGCTCCTCCTGGCCTGGCCGGTCCGGCCAGGCGTCCATCGGACCGCCCTTGCGGTCCACGAGCAGGAGGTTGTGGCAGGGCCCGTCCTGGCCGAGCATCGGGATGAGCATGAGGTTGCCCGCGCTCTGGGCCGTGGCCGCCCAGCCGATGTTGTCGTTGCCCTCGGGGTCGGGCCACACGTCGTAGATGTGTGCCTGGGCGATGGAGCGGGGCCTGGCACCGCTGAAGCGGCTCGTGTCGTTGTCGAAGAGCTGTCCCAGCTCACCGTGGCCGACGGCCACGATGATCAGGTCGAACATCCGCGAGAAGTAGTCCAGATCGGTGACGGTGACCCCGTGGATCACCACCTTGCCTCCCCGGTCCTCGAAGAACTCCAGCCAGTCGGCCATCTTCACCCGGCGGTCGACCGAGACGGAGTAACCGTTGCCCGGATGCGAGCTACCGCTGAAAGCGCTCGACACCCCGCCCTCCATGTACATGAACAGCTTCTGCTCACGGATCTGGGGAGCCAGCGCACTCCAGAAGTCGAGGTCGAACTTGCGCTCGTACTCCAGAGCGGTGGGGAAGGTGAACTGGGCGACCGAGCAACGACCGGTCCGGATCTCCATCGAGGACTGCCCCGTGATCACCGTGACGTCGTATCCATGGGTGAGGAGCCCATGGGCCAGGTGCAGGCCGGCGTGGCCCGCGCCGACGATAAGGATCTTGCGCATTGTCGCTAACTTTCCTGGGGAATCTGCGGGGCGGTGGGAAGACCGGGGTCTCCCCGTCCGTCAGGCGACGGGCTCGCTGGCGCGGTTGTGCTCCAACGCGTACCGGAGCAGCGTCTTGAGCACCTCACCCCCGGACAGGCGGTTCCGGGCGTCGAAGTCGATGATCGGCACCTCGGGACTGACCTCCAGCGCCTCGCGGACCTGCTCGGAGGTGTACTCGAGGCGGCCCTCGAACTTGTTCAGCGCCACGATGTAGGGGATGCGCTTGTTCGTCTCGAAGTAGTCGACCGCGTCGAAGGAGTCCGCGAGCCTCCGGCAGTCGACCACGACGACGGCACCCACCGCGCCGCGGACCAGATCGTCCCACATGAACCAGAAACGCGCCTGGCCCGGTGTGCCGAACATGTACATGACCAGTTCGTCGTCGATGGTGATGCGACCGAAGTCCATCGCGACGGTGGTGGTCGTCTTGTCGGGTGTGATCGAGGTGTCGTCATGACCGATGCTGGCCTCGGTCATGATCGCCTCGGTCGTGACAGGGGGAATCTCCGACACCGAGCGCACCAAGGTCGTCTTGCCGGCGCCGAAGCCCCCGGCGATGACGATCTTGCTCGACATCTTCTTGCGATTCGACCTCTTGTCACTGGAAAAGTCGTTCGAGACCACGAAGAGCCCTCTCCAGAACCTGGTTTTCCGATGGACTGCTGCCGGTGATGGTCGGGTGGATGTACACGAGGTCCTGTTCGGCCAGGTCGCTGACCAGGACCTGGGTGACGCCCAGGGGGATGTTCAACTCGGCCGACACCTCGGCCAGCGACCGGGTCTCCCGGCACAGCTTGTAGATACTGATCGACTCCGGCATGAGGGTGCCAGGAGGTTCCTGCCCGGGCTCGGACGTCGAGACCAGGGTCTGCACCATCAGCGGATGCCGCGACCGTGTCCGCCCACCCGTGAAGGTGAACGGACGGACACGGTTACTCCTTCGCCTGCGGAAGCTCATAGCCGAGGCAACCTCTCCTCCCGAACGGGCACCGTCGTCAGTTCTGGATGACCTCGCGCAGCTGCGAGCGCAGCTGCGGCGTGAGCACGTGGGCGACGTTCTCCACGAGCTTGGTCATCTGGAAGCCGACGATCTTGAGCTCGGTGCCCGGGGCGGTGAGCACCGCCATGCAGGAGCCGTCGCTGATCGCCATGATGAACAGGTGGCCGTGGTTGAAGCGGACCAGCAGCTGTTCGCACTCGCCCCTCTGGAAGAGGTTGGCGCCGCCGACGGCGAGGCTGTGCAGGCCGCTGGCGATGGCCGCGAGCTGCTCGGCGTGCTCCTCGGGGAAGTCGCTGGAGTGTGTCAGGACCAGGCCGTCGGAGGAGACCACGACGGCGTGCTCGACACCGCGCACGTCACGGACGAAGCGGTCGATGAGCCAGGAGAAGTTCTCAACACTGTCGTTCACGGATTCAGTCATCGCTGTGCCTTACCTGCCTGGGCCGAGGGTCGTGTTCGCTGCTGTGGTGTCTGCGGGGGCACGCCGGGAGGGGCGCCCTGGACGGGGTCGGGAACCGTCACTTCTTGTCGTCCTTGGGCTCGTCGCCGCCCTCGCGGGCCTCGCGCTCGCCGTCGAAGAAGTCGCCGAGCTCGTCGCGGATCTGCTCGGCCCGGGCCTCGCCGGTGAGCCTGGGCGGGGTGTCCTCGCGGGCCTGGGGCGCGGCGTCCGGCTTCTGCCCGGGGCGGGGCATCATCCGCAGGGGCGATCCGTGCGGGGTGGCGCTGCGCCGGGGCAGCCCGGCGGAGGTCACCGCCGAACCGCTCGCCGCGGAGGGCCTGCCCGTGCCGTTGGCGGCGGGGCGGGCGGGAGCCGGGGCGGGCGCGACGGGCTTGGCGGGCGGGGCGCTCGCCGGGACGGTCGAGGTGCGGGCCTGTCCGGGGGTTCGCGGCGTGGCCACGCGCAGCAGCTCCTTGGGGATGATCGCGTAGGCGCTCACCCCGCGGAAGGATCGGGGTTCGAGCCTGGCTTCCAGCCCGTGCTTCTTGGCGATCCGGCTGGCGACGTACAGGCCCATGTGGCGGGGCACGTCGGCGTCCAGGACGGGTTCGCCGGCGAGGCGGTCGTTGAGTTCGGCGAGCTGCCCCTCGGGGATGCCCACGCCCTCGTCCTCGACGACGATCATGAGGCGCCCGTCGGTCATCTGCTGGGCGCTGATGACGACCTGGGAGTGCTCGGGCGAGTTGGCGGTGGCGTTGTCCAGCAGTTCGGCGAGCAGGTGGCTGATGTCGTCGGCCGCCATACCGGTGATGGAGGTCTGCGGGATCTTGCCCATCCGGACGCGGGGGTAGTCCTTGATCTCGGAGGTGGCGGCGCGGGCCACGTCGAGCAGGGGGACGATCTCGTCGTGGGCGTCGGACTCGCCGCCGTCATGTCCGGTGAGCACCAGGAAGTTTTCCCCGTTGCGCCGCATACGGGTCGCGAAGTTGTCGATCTGGAAGAGCTTGTCGAGCAGGTCGGGGTCCTGGGCGTCGGTCTCCAGCTCCTCGACCATCTCCAGCAGGGCGTCCACGAGCGACAGGTCGCGCATGGCCAGACCCGCGAGGGCCTCGTTGAGGAGGCTGTCGCCGCCCTCGGAGGGCGCGGGGGCGGCCGCGGCGGCGGGGGCGATCGCGTCCATGAGGGCCGCCCTGCGCTCGGTCAGCGTCTCGGCGGGGGCCTCGGGAGCCGCTTCGGCGGGCTCCGCGGCGGCCTCGGCCGGGGCCTCCCGCTCCTCTTCCCGCTCGGGCTGCTCCTTGCCCGCGTCCGTGCCGGAGCCCGCACGGGTCAGGGCCCGGTCCTCGCGCTCGGCGGAGTCGGTCCGGGTCTCGGCGTGCTCGGCGAAGAGCGTGCTGGCCGACTCGGCGCTGATCACCTGCGGCTGCTGTCCGGCGGTGAGCACGATGATGTGCTGGACCGGCTGGCCGTAGGGGTTGTACTGGCCCGGGTAGAACATCGGCTGGCCGTGCATGACGTAGCCGGGGGGCTGGAAGGGCGCCGGGTAGGCGCTCTGGTAGGTGACCAGCGGCTGGGGCGGGTACTGCGCCGGGTAGTGCGCGGGCTGCGCCGGGTAGGGGTGCTGGCCCTGCGGCTGGGGCGCGTAACCGCCGTGCTGCGGCGGCGCGGCGGGGTAGGGCGCCGGGGCGGCCTGCGGGTGCGGCGGGTAGGGGTGGTGGGGCTCCTGCCCGGCCGGGTGGTAGGGGCCGTACTGCGCGCCGGGGGGCGCCTGGTAGGGCGCGGGGGCCGCGTAGGGGTCGTGGCCGACCGGACCGGGGACCGGCTGCTGGGCGTACCCGTGCTGGCCCTGCACCTGCGGGGCCGCGGGGCGCTCGCCCGGCACCTGGTAGGGCTGGGGCGCGGGCCACGCCTGGGGAGGCTGCTGGTGGCCCTGGGCGGGCGCGGCGGCCTGCGGCTGCTCCGGCTGGCGGTGGTCGTCGGCCTGGGGTGCGTCGGCCTGCGGCTGCTCGGTCCGGCGGTGGTCGTCAGCGGCCTGCGGCGGGTCCTGTCGGTGGGAGTCCGCCTGTTCGGGCCGGGGCGAGCGGCCCTGCTCCTCGGGGAGCCGCGTCCGCCCGTGCGGAGCCTCGGCCCGCTGCCGCCCCGCCTGCTCGGGCCGCGGGGCCGGCTGCGGCGTGGTGTCCGCGGGCGCCGCCTGCGTCTGCGCCGCGGGGGCCTGGGGCCGCTCCGCGCGCTCTGTCGGTGAGGAGGTGTCAGTCATGGTGTCCGTGGTGGCGGTGATGGGTGGGGTACGCGGCTCGGGCTCGTCCAGGCCCACGCCGCGCCACTGGTTGACCGGGGAGGCCCCGGTGTCCACGTCGTCGACGTTCACCCGCCGGGTCGTGTAGGGGTTGGGGACGCTGGTCCTGGAGGCGGGTCGGTACCCGTTCTCGGCGGAGCCGGAGAAGGGGCCGGTCGCGGGGGGCGCGGCGTCGCCGCGCTCCGTCGCGCCCGACTCGGGAGCGGACCCGCCCGTGGGCTGGGCGCTGTCCCGGTCCGACGCGCGGCCGGAATTCTGCGAGTGCGGATGCACGGGATGATGCACGGGATTTCCTTGCTGGGTCTCCGGTGAGGGGGGTTCCTGGGCTCTGACCATACGGGAGATGGCTCGTCGGAACCGTCCCTCCCGCCTGGCTGCTTGCCCGTCCTCCGCTGACGTCATCGACCCGCCCCCGCGCGGGTGCGGAGCGGGGCTGTCTCGCGGCGACGGCGCCTCTGCCACAATCTCGTCTCCTCGCGTCGGTGGGGCTGGCTCGGCGGCGGCGCCGCTCCACCGCCCTGCCCGGGGAGGCGGCCGCCCCGGGATCCCGGGCGGGACCCCCGTGGCAGCCGGGTGCCCCGTGCGCCGGAAGAAGGTCTCGGCCGGGGCGCCCCCGCCCGAGCGGGGACCAGACGGGTGCGACACCCCATCCGGAGACAAGTATCCATGCCCCGCACAATTCCTGTACTTCCACCGAGAACCGTCGTTCGGTTCGCCAGACTAACAAAGGTCGACAGCCTTGGCAGACGAATCGGGGAAGCCTCAGAAAAGCACTCGGGGGAGCATCTCTGACGTGCGAGAACACTCTCGTGGAGGTGCTGTGACCCCAGATGTTTTTGTGAGATTTATGGACCCGTGTCTGTTTCCGGCCAGGTGTCAGCAACCCGTCCGCACCGGGGCTAGACGTCCAGCCCGGTCTGCCCCGCGCGGGCGTTGACCAGCGCGGACATGTTCCCCGGCGGCTGGGCGTTGTCCCGGATCAACTGATGGGCCTCCCCGATCTCGTCGAACTCCACGATCCTCGTCACACACGGGTCGAGCTGGCCGCCCGCGACGAGGTCGATCACCATACGGCACTGTGCCGGGGAGGCGAAGTGCGATCCCTGGAGGCGCTTGAGCCGCATCCACAGGAAGCGCAGGTCAACGTCGGCCTGGAAGCCCGAGGTGGCGCCGCACAGCACCACCATCCCGGCGTTGTCACACAGGTAGAGCGAGGTCGGCAGGGTGTCGGCGCCGGTGTGCTCGAACACGATCCGGGGCGCGCGCCGCTCCCCCAGCTCCTCCCAGAAGCGCTTGCCGAAGGCGCGTACCCCACGCATCCAGGAGGCGTAGGCCTGGGTGTCCCCCTCATCCGGAACCCTCCCCCAGTGGTCGAACTCGGTCCGCTGGATCACACCGACCGCGCCCAGTTCGCGGCACATCCGCGCCTTGTCCTCGGTGGAGACCACCGCGACCGGCTTGCCGCCCACCTGCCGGGCCAGCTGGATGGCCGAGGTGCCCAGGCCCCCGGCCCCGCCCCAGATCAGCACGGGGTCGCCGGGGCGGACCACGTTGGGCTCCCACCCGAAGAGCTGGCGGTAGGCGGTGGCCGCGCTCACCAGGAAGCCGCCCGCCACGTCCCAGGGCAGGTTCTCTGGCTTGCGGTGGCACTGGATGTCGCGCACCAGGGTGAACTGGCCGAAGGAGCCGAAGTTGTTCTCGTAGCCCCAGACACGCATGCTCTGCGAGGCGATGGGGTCGCGGCCCATGCGGATGTCGTCGGCGCTCTCGTCCCACTGGCCCGGGGCGATGATGACGTGGTCGCCGACCTCCACGCCGCGGACCCCCTCGCCCACGGCCCAGACGACCCCGGCGCCGTCGGAGCCGCCGATGTGGTACTCCTCCGCGGCCCCGACCTTCTCGCGCATGGCGATGACGTCCACGGGGTGGCCCATGGCCGCCCAGACGTTGTTGTAGTTGATGCCCGCGGACATCGTGTAGACGAGGACGTGCCCGGGTTCGAGGCGGGGCACGGGAACGACCTCGCGCGCGAAGGCCTCGCGGGGCTGGCCGTAGCGCTCCCGCCGGAGGGTGAAGGCGTGCATGCGCGCGGGCACGTGGCCCAGCGGGGGCACCTCGCCGAGGTCGTACAGGTCCTTGGGCATGGGGAGGTTCCTTTCAGCGACCGGGGGTGTGGAGGAGGTGTCCGGGCTCACCGGACGGCGACTCGTCCGGGTCGTGTTCCTCGGGTCACGGGTCCGCGGACCCCCGGCGGAACACTCCCGGGAAGCGCACGCGCGTCCGCGCGGCGGCCGGCACGGACGCATGCACGCGCGACCGCGCGGGACGCGGTCCGGGAGGGCGCACGTGCATCTTCCCGTTCGCAGCTGCAAGTCCGGAAATAGGTGTACGGACTGACCGAATCCAAGTCCACAGTGGCGCGGAAGCGCCGCCACCGGGGTGCGACGGTTCTCCGGCGTTCCTCTCCGGGCCGGGACGCCCGGGGCGCGGAACAGCGGGGAGCGGGGGTCATGGCTCTCCTGTCGTTCTTTGTCGCCCTGTCCCCCGCCGCACCCGGAACCCTTCCGAGAACAGCCTTGAACTGGGAGTACAGTGTCTTTTCCCGTGCTTTCGAACGTACGCGAACGCATCCGTCAAACTGCCGCGACGGCGGGCCCAAAACGCATTCCGCGTCGCCGGAGAGGGAGTCGGAGCTTCCCTTCCGGAGACGTTCGCAGAGGAAACGGGCGGTGTTTGCGGCACCACCCTTCTGACGCACAGGAGACTACCTTCCTCAGCCGCGAATGCACATCAAGGGTCATCATTCCGGCACAAAAGAGAGAGTGCGCACAGCGGGGGCGGGGCCGTGCGGCCCCGCCCCCGGGTGCGGTCCGGTCCCCCGGTCCCGTCGGCCCCTACCCGGCAGCCTCCAGGCCGCCCTGCATCAGCGACAGGATGATGTGGTTGTCCCGGTAGATCTGGTTCTGGGCGGCGGGGTGGTCCTCGGGGAAGGACTCCACCCGCGCGCCCTCCAGGGCCGGGGCCAGGTACTTGTAGGTCCAGATCGGGATGCGCGGCAGCAGCTCGTTGAAGACGATCGCCATCGTTTTGAGGGCCTCGGTCTGCTCCTCCTCGGTCTGCGCGGTCTTGGCGACCTCGACCAGCGCCTCCAGGTCCACCTCGCCCCGGCTGGGGCTGTCCACCTTCAGGTCGAAGTCCTGCCCCGGGGTCTCGCCGGTGCGGGCGTTCTCCACCAGGAAGTTCATCTGGAAGGCGCCCCAGTACTGCGGGATCTCCGGGTTGCCCCAGTGGCGCACGGCCACCTCGAAGTCACCTGCGGCCCAGATGCCCCACGGGTTGTCCGCGGGCACGTTGCGCGCGGTCGTCTTGATCCCGAAGGCGTTCCAGGCCTCCTCCACCTGGGTGGCGGTCAGCTCGAAGTCGCCCCAGCCCGCGACGCCGATGATCTCGTAGCTGGCCTCCTGACCCTCGGCGGTGTGCCAGACCCCGCCCTCCTTGGTCCAGCCCGCCTCCTCCAGCAGTTCGGTGGCCCGGTCCGGGTCGTGGTCGTAGGCGGCGAACTCCGCGAGCTCCTCGGGGGTGAAGATCTGCTCGGTCTGGAGGTCGACCAGCCCGGAGTAGTACCGCACCCGGTCGTAGGCCTCGCCCCGGGCCACCTGGCCGATCTGGTCGCTGTCGAGCAGGTGCTTGAGCGCCTTGCGCACCCGAACGTCCTTGAGCTCGGGCTTGGCCGCGTAGTTGAACATCAGTCCGCAGCCGTCGTAGCCGGGGTGCTCGATCCACCGGAACCCCTCGACGCCGCGGAACGCCTGCTGGTCGGCGGCGGAGGTGGCCAGGGTCGAGTAGTCGACCTCGCCCTGCTGGATGAGCAGGGAGGCCTGGCGGTTGTCACCCTTGTGGACGACCACCTCCTCGAAGTTCACCTCCTCGCCCCGGTAGCCGGTGCTCTCGCGCACCAGGGTGATCCGCGCGTCGGACATCTGGGCCCGGTCGAAGGTGTAGGGCCCGCTGGTGATGATCTCCTCGGGGTTGAACTCGATGAACTCGGCGTTGAACTCGGTGTGCTCGTCGTCGCCCTGGCGGACGCCGTCGGCCACCATCGTGATCGCGCGCTCCCCGAAGTCGCCGTAGGTCGACTTGGAGAAGATCCGGTGCTTGACGACCTGGAGCTCGATGCCGGGGAAGGGGTTGTCGAAGCGCGCGCGGACGCTGAGGTCGTCCAGCCGCTCCAACTCGGTGATCTGCGGGAAGCCCACCGACCACGCGGGCGCCTCCAGGACCCGGATGGCGTAGTTCTGGTGCAGGTCCTCGGCGGTCAGGTCGGTGCCGTCGCTCCACTTCAGGCCCGGACGCAGGGTCACGACGAGGTCGTCGCCCTCCCAGGCGCTGTTCTCCAGGAGCAGGTAGTCCCACTCGTGGGTCTCCCAGTTGTAGAACGCGCCCGCGGGCAGGAAGAGGTCGGCGTACACGGAGTTCATCAGCAGCGCGCCGTCCTCCACGGCGACGTTGCGCGTCTGGGCGGCCAGGTCGAAGTCGAAGACGCCGGTGAACTGCGTGGCGCCGCTCTCGGCGTTGTCGCCGCCCGCGCAGGAGGACAGCACTCCGGCGCCGGCGACGCCCGCCGCGCCGAGGCCGATCGTCCGGAGCAGGCGCCTGCGGCTCAGGTCCCGCATCAGGGGGTGGGGGGTGGGAGGGGTCATTGGCGATTCCTTCCGAGTAGGACGGCGAGCAGACCGAGGGAGAGCACGACCAGGCCGATCACGACGGTGAGGGCGCTGATGACGAACTCGGCTGTGCCGGGGGGTGTGAGGACGAGCATGAGTGCGCTGGTCAGGGCGAGGAAGGCTCCGGCGAGGAGTCCGAAGCGGCCGACGACGGCGAGCACGGACTCAGCCCCGGCCGACGACGTGGCAGGCGAGCAGCCGGTCGTGCGCGGGGGCCAGCGGCGGCCGGACGGTGTCGCAGCGGCCCTCCTCGTAGAGGGGGCAGCGCGGGTGGAAGTCGCACCCGGACGGCAGGTCCGTCAGGTCGGGGATCTCGGAGCTGCGCAGCCTGATCCGTTCCCGGCCGTGCGCCAGGTCGGGGTCCGGTTCGCAGACGGCGTCGATGAGCGCCTTGGTGTAGGGGTGTCGGGGATCGTTGACCACGCGCGGGGTGGGACCGTGCTCGACGATCCTGCCCAGGTACATGACGGCGATCTCGCCCTCCCAGGCGAAGTACTTGGCCACGGCCAGGTCGTGCGTGATGAACAGGAAGCCCACGCCGAGGTCGTCGCGCAGCGCGCCGAGGGTGTTGAGCAGGCTGACCCGGATGGACACGTCGAGCATCGAGGTGGACTCGTCGGCGATGATCACCTCGGGTTCCATCGCCAGGGCGCGGGCCACGGCCACGCGCTGGCGCTGGCCGCCGGACATCTGGTGCGGGTACTTGTCGAGGTACTCCTCGGCCGGGGTGAGGTCGACCCGCCGCAGGAGTTCGGCGGTGGCCCGGCGGGCCTCGTGCCTGTCCTTGACCAGGCCGTGGCGGCGCAGCCCCGCGGAGACGGTCGAGTAGACGGTGCGCACGGGGTTGAGCGAGGCGTAGGGGTCCTGGTGGATGAACTGGACCGAGCGGCGGAAGCGTCTCCGCTCGCTCCGGTCCATTTCCGCGACGTCCCTGCCCCGGAAGAGCACGGAGCCCCGGACCGGGTCGGCCAGGCCCGCGGCCATGCGGGCGCTGGTGGTCTTGCCGCAGCCGGACTCCCCGACCAGGCACAGCACCCGTCCGGGGCGCACGTCCAGGTCGACCCCCGCCACGGCGGGCACGTCGCCGCGCGGGGTGGAGAAGACCTGGTGCGCGCCGCGCAGGCTGAGCACCGGCGGCGGGGCGTCCCCTGCGTCGCCGGCGGGTGCGGCACCGGGCTCGGGCCGCGGGTCCGCTGAAACGGTCCGGTCAGTCACGGGTGGCCCCCTCGGTGGAGAGTTCGTTCGAACGCAGGCAGGCCGCGGCGTGGCTCAGCCCGTCGGGGCGGTGCGTGAGCACGTCGAGCACGGGCCGGGTGGACGCGCACCGCTCGACGGCGTGCTTGCAGCGCGGCGCGAAGGAGCAGCCGGGGGGCAGCGCGGAGAGGCTGGGCGGGCCTCCGGGCAGCGACTCGGGAACCCTGAGGTCGCCGGTGACCGGGGGCACCGAGTTGATCAGCGCCGAGGTGTAGGGGTGCCGGGCGCGGTGGAAGATGTCGCGGGTGGTGCCGGTCTCGATCAGCCGTCCCGCGTACATGGTGCCGACGCGGTCGGCGAGTTCGGCGGCCAGGCCCAGGTCGTGGGTGATGAAGACCATCGAGAAGCGCAGTTCCTCGCGCAGCTCCGCGAGGCGCTCGACGATGGAGCGCTGGGTGAGGATGTCCAGGGCGGTGGTGGGCTCGTCCAGGATGAGCAGCTGCGGCTCCAGTGCCAGGGCGAGCGCGATGAGGGTGCGCTGGCGCATGCCGCCGGAGAGTTCGTGGGGGAAGCTGTCCAGCACCCGGGCGGGGTCGAGCCGGACCATGCTCAGCAGCTCGGCGGAGCGTTCGAGGACCTCGGCGCGCGTGCGGCGGCCCCGGTCGTGGGCGCGGAAGGTGTCGAGGAAGTGGTCGCGCACCCGCAGCACGGGGTTGAAGGCGTTCATGGCGCCCTGGAAGACCATGGCCGCCTCGTTCCAGCGGAAACGGCGCAGGTCCTCGCGGGCGAGGGTGCGCACGTCGACGAGGCGGCCGTCCTTGCGGCGGAAGAGGACCTCGCCCGCGGAGAGGACGCCGGTGCGCGGGAGCAGCCGGAGCAGGCCCAGGCCCAGGGTGGTCTTGCCGCAGCCGGACTCCCCCACCAGGGCCATGGACTGACCGGGGTGGAGGTCGAAGGAGACGTCGCGTACCGCGGTGACCTGTTTCCTGCGGCCGGTGCGGTAGCCCACGTCGACCCCCCTCACCGACAGGAGGGGGCCCTCGGCGGACGGCGGGGCGGCGGTGTGGTCGGTCATGGCTCACCTGTCCCGGAGTCGTGGGTTGAGGGCCTGCTCCAGGGACCGGGTCATGGTGACCAGTCCGATCTGGAAGAGCATGATCATCACCATCGGGGCGATGAGGAAGGGCGCGGCCTGGGGCAGCAGGAAGGCGTTGTTGTTCCAGGCCTGCTGGATCATCAGGCCCCAGTTGTCGGCGGTGCTGGGCAGCAGGCCGAGCAGGTACATGCCGACCACGGCGTAGATCGCGTTGGTGATGGCGATGATGAAGTTGATGAAGATGTAGCCCGCCATGTTGGGCAGCACCTCGACGAAGAGGATGCGCGCGGTGCCCAGGTCCTGGAGCCGGGCGGCCTCGACGAACTCGCGCTCCCTGAGGGTGAGCACCTGGGCTCGGATGGAGCGCATGAGGTAGGGCCAGGTGACCAGGCCGATGATGAAGGAGACCACCAGCGGCGAGGAGGTGCGGAAGAACGACGCGATGACCAGCATCAGCACGATGAACGGGATGGTCATCGTGATGTCGGTGAGCTGGAGCAGGAAGTGGTCGATCCGGCCGCGCACGTAGCCGGCGACGCCGCCGAGGACGACCGCGATCGCCACGGTGATCACGGCGGCGACGAAGCCGACCCAGATGGGTTCGCGTCCGCCCAGCACGAGCTGGGTGAAGGTGTCCTTGCCCTGGTGGTTGGTGCCGAGCCAGTGCTCGGCGGTGATCGGTCCCCAGATCGCGGTGACGTCCGTGGGGTTGTGGTGGTCGATGAGCAGCGGCCCGACGAAGGAGAAGAGCAGGACGCTCAGGACCAGGCAGAGTCCGACGAACCCGCTGGTGCTGCGGGTGAGGCCCTGCCAGATCGTTCCCCAGACCCCGGGGGCTGCGGTGGTGGTGACGGCCATGTCCGGTGGGCTCCTACGTTCGGATGCGCGGGTCGAGGCGGCTGTAGAGGAGGTCGGCGACGAGGTTGGCGACCACCACGCAGGACGTGATGATGATGAGCAGCCCCTGTAGGAGCGGGTAGTCGCGGTAGTTGACGGCGTCCAGGAGCAGGCCGCCGACGCCCTTGTAGACCAGGACCTGTTCGACGAAGATCGCGCCGCCGACGAGGGTGCCGAAGGAGATGGCGATCTGGGCGACCAGCGGCAGGACCGCGTTGCGCCCGACGTAGGAGACGGCGATGCGCTGGTCGCGCAGCCCCCGGGCGCGTGCGACGGTCACGTAGTCCTCGCCGAGCACCTCCGTGGTGGAGGCCTTCATGATGAGCATCCAGGTGCCGATGATGGCGAGCACGTAGGTGACGATCGGCAGGGCCGCGTGGTACAGGGCGTCGCCGAGGAACTCCGCGTTGAACCCCGCCTGGACGCCGGGGCTGATCGTGCCGCGCAGGTCGATGGGGTCGAACCACCCCAGGTACATGCCTCCGCCGAAGACCAGGGCCATCGCGATGAGGTAGTTGGGGACGGCGCCCAGGACCGAGGCGAGGACGCTGAGCACGTGGTCCAGGAGGCGGTTGCGCCAGTAGGCCATCACCATGCCCAGGGCCAGGCCGAGGACGACGGCGATGACGGTGCCGACGCCGATGCTGAACAGGGTCCAGGGCAGGTAGGCGCCGATGGCCTCCATGACGCTCTGGCCCGGCCGGTTGATGGTCATGCCCAGGTCGAAGGTGACCAGGCCGACCAGGAAGTCCCACCACTGCTGGTACAGGGGGGCGTCGGGGTCGTAGGCCAGCGAGTTCATGGCGATGACCCGGGCCTCCTCCATCGACATGCCGCCCTGCGTGAGGCGTCCGGCCATCACGTCGATCGGGTCGCCGGGCATGGCGCGGCCGAGGAAGAAGGTCACGTTGGCGACGACGAACACCACGACGACGGCCTTGCGGACCTTGACGGCGGCGTAGTGGCGCCAGATCCGCCTCAGCGGGGGCGCGGGCTCGTCGGTGCGGGCCGACGCGCCGCTTCCGGCGCGCGGCGGTGGCGGGGAGGCCGCGATTTCGGTGGCCACGGGGCTCCTTCGGGGGCGCAGGGACTCCGTTTCTATTAGGAAAGTTTCCTAATAGAGGGTTCACGGTAACCCGATCCGTGTGGTCCAGACCACCTTCGTGACCAAACGGCGTCTTCCGAGCGACACGATCGACATCACAAAACGAACAAAAATCGATAAACCGTCACATATGGTTGCCGCGTCGATTGGCCGAACCCGGCCACATGAGCACACTCATGACATTTGTGGGTGTTGTCATCACACGGGCGGTTCGTACGGTTACGTCTCCGAAGTACACGATCCCGTTCCCCCGAACGGACCGAAGACGCGGAGGCGACCCCCGTGCGCACAGCACGCGCAACCACACTGGCCTCGACCGTCCTGGTGACGGCCCTGGCCGCATCCCTCGCAGCGGCCTCCCCCGCCGCGGCCGATCCCCTGGACTCCCCCGCCGACGACACCGCGCTCGCCGAGTTCCACGACCAGGAACTGGCCTGGGCTCCCTGTACCGAGGAGGTGCTCCAGGGACTGGAGTGCGCCGACGTCGTGGTCCCGCTCGACTACTCCGACCCCGGAGGCGAGCGCGTCACCGTGGCCATCAGCCGGGCCCGTGCCGCCGACCCCGAACAGCGGCGCGGCATCCTGCTCACCAACCCCGGGGGGCCGGGCGGGCACGGGCGGAGCATGCCCCTGCCGCTGGACCCGCAGACGGGCACCGGACTCGTCGGCGGCCTGCGGGTCGCCGAGGTGTACGACGTCATCGGCATGGACCCCCGCGGCACCGGCGGGTCCTCTCCCAGGCTGGACTGCGACTCGGAGCCGCCGCCCGTGTACCCGAGTCCCACGGACGAGGAGATCTCCGAGGCCACCCGGTCCGCGATCCGCTACCAGCGCGCCTGCGAGCAGGCCGAGGGCGACGTCCGCCCGCACATGACCACCGCCAACACCGCCCGCGACATGGACGTCATCCGGGCCGCCCTGGGTGAGGAGAAGACCAACTACCTGGGCTACTCCTACGGCACCTACCTGGGCGCGGTCTACGGGAGCCTGTTCCCCGAGCGGCTGGACCGCAGCGTGCTGGACTCGTCGGTGCACCCCGACGGCGTCTGGCGCGACGTCTTCATGATGCAGGCGCCGGCATACAGCGAGAACATGGACCGCTACACGGCATGGGTGGCGGGGTACGACGACGTCTTCGGCTTCGGTTCGACCCGGGAGGAGGTCTACGCGACCTTCGAGGCGACCGCCGAGCGGCTGCGGGAGGAACCGCTCGAGGTCGCGCCCGGCGTGTTCTACGACAACCACCTGTTCCACATGGAGGTGGGCATGTACTCGCGCTTCCAGGACCGGTGGGACGTGGTCTCGGAGATCCTGGGGTACATCGTGCACGATCAGCCCCTGCCCCAGCCCATCGCCGCCCAGGCGGGCGCTCTGGCCGAGGAGGAGTACGGCACGGCCACCATCGACCTGCAGACGGCGGTGCTGTGCGAGGCCGAGTGGCCCGAGCGGATCAGCACCTACCACGCGGACGCCCGGGAGTACCGGGAGGAGCACCCCTACGGCAGCGGCGCCTACTGGGCGGTTCCCCACCCGTGCACCTTCAACGGCCTCGACCGGCCCGAGCCCCCGGTCGAGCTGGAGCGGGAGGGCTACCCCGAGGCACTGGTCATCGCCGGTGAGTTCGACGCCAACACCGCCTACGAGGGCGGCCCGGCCATGGCCGACCGGCTGGACAGCTCCCTGATCACCGTCGCCGGTGACGGCGGGCACGGCTTCTACCTCCCCGGCGGCCTGGACTGCGTGGCCGACGCGGTGGACGCCTACCTGGTGGACGGGGCCCGGCCCGAGGACCTCACCTGCCAGGGCCTGCCCCCGGCGGAGGTGGACGGGGAGATCGAGGTGGAGGCCGAGGACCTCGTGGCACTGCGCGACCGGACCGGCCCGAGCGGTCTGGGGATCTGACCCCGGAGACGACGGCGGCCCGCGCCGCCCCGCGAGGGGCGGCGCGGGCCGTTCTCACCGCGGCCACGGAGGATTTTTCATCCCAGGATCGGACGAATCGGACTCTCGGGGCTCCGCGTGCCGGGGGTCACCCGTCCACGGGGACGACGGGAGGGGAAGCGGGGTGGGGACAGGGCCCCGCGGTCCCCGCTGCTCAGCGGTTGGCGCCCGCGAGGGTACCGGTGACCATCTCACCGATGTTGGCGGTGGTCGCGTAGCAGATGATCTCGCGGTCGTTGGCCTGGTCCCAGCTGTCCTGGGTCGGGGTGAGGTAGTAGGCGTAGATCTCCGAGTCGAGGTAGTCGACGCCGATGAAGTCGGTGAAGTTCTGACCGGTGCAGATCTCGTCGGCCTCGGTCTGGACCGTCGAGTCGCCGGGGTACTCGGCGTCGGTCATCTGGTGGGAGTAGAAGAACTCCGAGTCGTGCTCCTGGGAGCAGTCCACCAGCGGGACCTCGCTGATCCCGTCGCTGAACAGCGCGGTCTCCATCTCGGACTCGATGAAGCAGTCGCCCACCTCCAGGGAGAACACGTCGACGGTCCCGGGAGAGACGGGCTCGGCGGTCTCCTCGGACGCGGTCGGCGCCGCGGCGTCCGTGGGCTCGGGGGCGACGGTCCCCCCTCCGCCCTGGAGGGCGGGGGGCAGCAGGGGAAGCGAACCGCAGGCCGTCGTGGCCACCAGGGTGGCGCCGACGGCCAGGGTTCCCAGGACGACGCGGCCGAAGAGCGGGCGGCGCATTTCGGACAACATGGGGACTCCACTGGATCGTTCGGTACTGATGCCGATGGGGGACGGAATCGGCGACACATACCCAGATGCCGGGGACGTGGAGAAGGTTTCGTCCCAGGTCCGGATGTGTCAGGTTCTGTTACCTCCCGGGGCACCGCGTGACGCGCGCCGCCTCAGGGGGGAGCGGCGGGAGGGAGGAGCGGGGTGGGGACAGGGCCCCGCGGTCCCGGCCCTCAGCGGTTGGCGCCCTCAAGGGTGCCGGTGACCATCTCGCCCGTGTTGGAGGTGGTCACGTAGCAGATGATCTCGCGGTCGCCGAGCATGTCCCAGCTCTGCTGGGTCGGGTAGAGGTGGCCCGCGTAGATCTCCGAGTAGGCGTACTCGACACCGACGAAGCTGGTGAACTCCTCGCCGGTGCAGACCTCCTCGGCCTCGGTCATCGTCGCGTCCTCGCCGGGGTACTCGGCGTCGGTCATCTGGTGGGAGTGGAAGAACTCCGAGTCGTGCTCCTGGGAGCAGTCCACCAGCGGGACCTCGCTGATCCCGTCGCTGAACAGCGCGGTGTTCATCTCCTCCTCGATGAAGCAGTCGCCCACCTCCAGGGAGAACACGTCACCGTCTCCCGGGGCGACGGGCTCGGTGGTCTCGGTCTCCACCGGCTCGGCGGTCTCCGTGGACTCGGTCGGCTCCACGGTCTCCCGGGGCGCGGGAGAGACGGTCTCCCCTCCGCCCTGGAGGGCGGGGGGCAGCAGGGGAAGCGAACCGCAGGCCGTCGTGGCCACCAGGGTGGCGCCGACGGCCAGGGTTCCCAGGACGACACGGCCGAAGAGCGGGCGGTGCGTTGCGGACAGCATGGGGAACTCCACTGGGTCGTTGGGTACTGATGCCGACGCGGGGGGAGGGGATCGGCGCCACCTGTCCGGGTGCACGGGGCTCGCGGACGTCGTCATCCCGGGTCCGGACTCGCCGGACCGAGGGCTCCGAACACCGCGCGGCGTTCGTCGCCGCAGGTGGGAGGGGGATGGGGAGGGGGGAAGGGCCGCTCGTGCGGCCGGGGGGGCGAAGGCGGGGCAGGGCCTGCGCTGTCCGGGGGACGCTCAGCGGTTGGCGCCCGAGAGGGTACCGGTGACCATCTCGCCCGAGGTGGAGGTGGTCGCGTAGCAGATGATCTCGCGGTCGTTGAACTGGTCCCAGGACTCCTGGGTGGGGTAGAGGTGACCGGCGTAGATCTCCGACTCGGAGTAGGGGACGCCGATGAAGTTGGTGAACTCCTCGCCGGTGCAGAGCTCCTCGGCCTGGGTCAGCGTCGCGTCCTCGCCGGGGTACTCGGCCTCGGTCATGTCGTAGGCGAAGAAGAACTCCGAGTCGTGCTCCTCGGCGCAGTCCACCAGCGGGATGTTGCTGACCTCGCCGCTGGCGAGAGCGGTGTTCATCTGCTCCTCGACGAAGCAGTCGCCGACGTTGAGCTCCATCACGTTGCCGGCACCCATGAAGGACATGAGGGCGCCGCAGCCGCTGAGGGCGAACACACTGCCCGCGGCGAGCACCGAGACGCCGGCGGTACGCAGGAGGGGGGAGAAATTCGACATGGGGATACTCCGAAAGTTATGCATGGGGCTCGCCGACCTGAGAGAAGCGGCGAGAAGGTAACAATTCACTACCTGGGGGTTTATGTCAATTTCATCTGCGAAAACGACGGAATGGCAGTGGACCGTCACGGTGTGCTTCCACGGCCTCTCCCCCGCTTCACCCCTATGGGATGCCGCAAACACGAAGCAGCACATCACAGACCTATGACGTTTTCCGGAGCCGCGTCCTCGTCCGGGCGGGCACGGAGGGCGGCCCGCGCGCACGCGGGTTCCGGGAGCGGTTTCCGGAAGGGGCGGCGGAGAGCTTCCGGCGGGGCGCGGGGGGTGAACGCCTTCGGGGAGGCGCGCGGAAAGCGTGAGGACGCGGCAGGGTGTCGCCGCACAGTGTTCCCGTACAGGGCGTCCCCACAGAGAAAGCGAGGGCCCCGGCCGTTTCCGGCCGGGGCCCTCGCCTCGGGTGCGTCATCAGGGACTCGAACCCCGGACCCGCTGATTAAGAGTCAGCTGCTCTGACCAACTGAGCTAATGACGCCTGTTGTTCATCGCCCTGCCTTCCGGCCGCGGCGACAGGGACAACTCTACCCGACCGACGGAGTGCCCCGCGCCGCGAACCGCACGATGTGGGGCACACCACCGCGGCCGCCTCCCCCGCGCCGGTGGCGGCGCGGGCGGGCAACACGAAGGCCCCGGGCGGAAGGCGGTGCCTTCGACCCGGGGCCGTTGTCTGTGCGCCATCAGGGACTCGAACCCCGGACCCGCTGATTAAGAGTCAGCTGCTCTGACCAACTGAGCTAATGGCGCCTGTCATGCCATGGTACCGGCCCTGCGGGCCTCCCCTGGCGACGTCGTTAACTCTAGCAGGACCGCAGGAGGGCCGCGAACCGGTTACGAACCGGCGGGAGTGGCGGTCCTCCCCTCGGTCCCCTGCCTCGAAGTGCCTAGGCGAAGGCCAGGAACAGCGCGACGATCACGGCGATGAGCAGGACCGCGCCGACGACGGCCAGCACGATCGGCATGACCGGGCGGCGCGCGGGCTCCTCGGTGCTCGGGTTCTCGTCGACGAAGCGGCGGAAGTGCTGCGTGGTTCCCGCCGGGTCCATGTTGGGATCGTTGTTCTCTGTCATGAGGTTGACCCTAGCGACTCATGGGAGTGATGAGGACCCCCGTGGGTATATCTCATCCTTTTCGCTACACGCTCTTGGCCATCCCCCGCCGCGCACCTGCGGACACCGCGCTGGGCGACGCGGCGCGCACTCCGCGTCCCCCCGGGGGCGGCCGCTTTCTCACCTGGGTGAAAGCCGAACGTAAGATCCCCGTTCGACACTGGTGTCGGGAGGACGGGGCTCGGCCGGTACTTCCCCGCGGCCGTGCCGTCCCTCCCGGGGCCCGGCACGCAGCACGGCGGCCATCCGGGCCGTGGGCGTGCTCCCGCGTGCCGGGTCCGCCCCCTCCAGTCGGCGCACCAGCTCCGCGGCGGACCGGTCCGGGCGGGTGTCGTCGAGCCAGACCGCCGCCATGCGCAGCGCCAGGGGCAGGTGTCCCAGAACCTGGGCGAGGCGGCGCAGCACCGACTCGGCGCGCCGGTCCCGCCCCTCCCGCGGGCGCAACAGGTCCACCGCGGCGTCCGGGGGGAGCGGCCCCACGGGCAGGGCGCGCAGACCGTCGCGCACCAGCAGGTCGGTCAGCCAGTAGCGGCTGGTGACGAGCGCCGCGCACCCGGTGCCGCCGGGGAGCAGGGGGCGCACCTGGCGCACGGAGGCCGCGTTGTCCAGGACCAGCAGGACGCGCCGGTGCGCCAACAGCGTCCGGACCCGCGCGGCGGCCTCGTCGGCGTCCATGGCCTCGGTGCCGCGGGTGCCGGTGGACAGGGAGCGCACCAGACGGCGCAGCACCTCGACCGGGTCTCGGGGGCTGCCGTCGCCGCCGCGGAGGTCGACGTAGAGCTGTCCGTCGGGGAAGTGCGGCGCGGCCGCGCGGGCCCAGCTCAGGGCGAGGGCGCTGGCCCCGGCGCCCGCGGGGCCGCGCACCAGCGCGCTGCCGGGGGCGGTGCTGGAGGGGTCCACCAGCCGGTCCAGTTCGGCCAGGGCCTCCTCGCGACCCAGCAGCGCGGAGGGCGCGGCGGGCAGCTCCGCCGGGGCGAGGGCGGCCGACACCGGGGCGGGCGCGTGGACCGGACCGTCGCCGCGGTCGTCGCGTTCCTCCGCCCCCGCCGGGACGTCGGGATCGGCGCCCGGCCCGGGTCCGGCGTGGGATCCCGCCTCCGGTTCGGTGCCCGGCGCGTCGGCTGACCCGGTGTTCGGTCCGGTGTCCGCGGAGAGGGGCCGGACCCCGGCGCCCTCCTCGACGGAGGCGCGCTGGCGCGGGACGCTGGTGCCCGGGGCGCGGTCGAGGTCGCCGCGCAGGATGCCGTGGAAGGTCTCCTGGAGTTCGCGGCCCGGGTCCGCGCCCAGGTGCTCGGCCAGCGCGTCGCGGGTGCGGGCGTACACGCGCAGGGCCTCGCTGGGGCGCCCGCAGCGGTAGAGGGCGGTCATCTGAACGCGGATGAGGGGTTCGCGCTCGGGGTGGTCGGTGGCGATGGGGCCGATCTGGTCGGCCACCCGCTCGTGGTCGCCCCGGGCCAGGGCGGCGCCGAACCCCTCCTCGGCGGCCCGCAGGAGCTCCTCGTTCAGGGGCGGGATGTCGCGCTCGTGCAGGACGGGGCTGACGATGTCGGCCAGGACCGGGCCACGCCACAGGCGCAGGGCGCTGATGAGCAGGTCGGCGCGGTCGGAGGGGTCGGCGCCCCCGTCGGCGCGGCGGACCAGGGAGCGAAAGCGCAGCAGGTCGCACTGGTCCTCGGCGAGGTCGACCCGGTAGCCGCCGTCGCCGCCCGTGATGAGCGGGGTGCCGCAGTGCTGGTCCAGGACCGCGCGCACGCGGGTCACGTGGACCTGGAGGGCGCTGCGCGCGGACGGGGAGGCCGGGCTCCCCCAGACGCGTTCGATGAGGTGCGCGGTGGGGACGGTGCGCCCGGTGTTGAGCAGGAGCGTGGCCAGCAGGGCACGGCGCTTGTCCCCGCGCAGGCGCAGCGGGGCCCCGTCCATCTCGACGCCGAACTGCCCGAGCAGTCCGACGCGCAGCCCGCGGGCGGTGTGCCCGGACGCGCCCTGCCGGGCCTGTCCGGCCGTGTCGTGCCACCGCCTCGCCGGGTCGCTCAGCGACACAGCACCCTCCCCCTCGCGGGGCGCGCGTGCGAGCGGGTGAACCCCGACGCCCCTGGCTCCAGGGTGCCGCCTGAGCTGGGATATCGCAATCACGCACCCCGCACTTGCCGCCGCGGCCGTCCCTTGGAATCCTGGATTCTCCCGCTTTTTCCCCTCACCTCGTTGACTCTTCACCACGACCGAAAGAAACTTTCCTCCATGGCGGAAATCCCGAAGCCTGCGGGCGGCCGGGCGGAGAGCGGACACGTCTCCGCGCCGTCCGTCCCCACGACGGTCCTGCGCATCCGGTCGCTCCTGCCCTCCCTCGCGCCCGCGGAGCGACGGGTCGCGCAGCACGTCGTCGACGACCCCGAGCGGGCCGCCGCCTCCTCCATCACCCAGCTCGCCAAGGACTGCGCCACGTCCGAGGCCACCGTGATCCGGTTCTGCCGCACCATCGACTTCAGCGGCTACCGGGAGCTGCGCCTGGCCCTGGCCACCGAGGCCGGTCAGGCGCGCGGCGCCCGCGGGGCGGCTCCGGAGCTGTCCAGCGACATCAATCCCGACGACACCCTCGTCACGGTGGTGCAGAAGATCGCCTACACCGACGCGCGCGCGGTGGAGGAGACCGGCGCCGCCCTGGACGTGGAGGTGCTGCGCACGGTCATCGACACGATGGCGGGCGCGCGGCGCATCGACGTGTACGGGGTGGGCGCGAGCGCGTTCGTCGGCGCCGACCTCCAGCAGAAGCTGCACCGGATCGGGCTCACCTCGTTCGCGTGGTCGGACGCGCACGTGATGCTCACCAGCGCGGCGCTGCTGGACGAGCGCGACGTGGCGATCGGCATCTCCCACAGCGGAACGACCATAGACACGGTGCAGGCGCTCACGGAGGCGGGGCGGCGCGGCGCCCGGACCGTCGCCGTCACCAACTTCCCCCGCTCGCCGATCGGGTTCGCCGACCACGTGCTGACCACCGCGGCCCGCGAGACCACGTTCCGCTCGGGGGCCACCGCGAGCAGGCTCGCGCAGCTGACCGTGGTGGACTGCCTGTTCGTGGGCCTGGCGCAGAGCCGCTACACCGACAGCCGCACCGCGCTGGAGACGACCTTCGAGGCGGTGCGGGGGCTGCGGATCAACGACGACCGCAGACGCCGCAGGGGCGAGGCCCCCGGCGGGAGCACGGACGACAACGACGGCTGACCGTACGCGTCCCGCCTCCGCCGCCCGGCTCCGGCCGACGGCGGAGGCGGGACGGTCGAACGAGGGAAAGGAACGGCACCGGTGCGGACCGAACAGGAGAGCGCTGTGCACGACGACGGGCGCGGAACCCGGCCGGAAGGCGGGGACGCCCCTCGGGAGGCCGGCGCCCCGCTGCCCTCCGGGGAGAACGGGGGCGGTGCGGCCGTGATCGTGCGCGCGCCCACGGAGGCCCGCAACTCCGGTACCCACGACATCGACCTGCTCCCGGCGCTGGACGTGCTGCGACAGATCAACGCCGAGGACGTCACGGTCCCCGGCGCGGTGGGCGCGGTCCTGCCGGAACTGGCGCGGGCCGTGGAGCTGGGGGTGGCCGCCCTGGAGAGCGGGGCGGCCATCCACTACTTCGGCGCGGGCACCTCGGGGCGGATCGCGGCCCAGGACGCCGCCGAACTGCCGCCGACCTACGGCGTGCCCGCCTCGTGGGTGGTGGCCCACCACGCGGGCGGCGGGGAGGCCCTGGCGCGGGCCGTGGAGGGGATCGAGGACGACTGGGAGTCGGGCCGGGCCGACGCCGCCGGGATCGTCCCGGGGTCGCTGGCCGTGGGCCTGGCCGCCAGCGGGCGCACCCCGTACGTGGGCGGGGCGCTGGAGGCGGCCCGGGAGCGCTCGGCCGCGACGGTGCTGATCAGCGCGAACCCGCAGGCGCCGCTGGCGCGGGAGGCGGACGTGCACGTGGGCATGGCCACCGGCGCGGAGGTGATCGCCGGGTCCACCCGGATGAAGGCGGGCACGGCGCAGAAGCTGGCGTTGAACGCGTTCTCCACCGCGGTGATGGTGCGGATGGGGCGGACGTACTCGAACCTGATGGTGGGTGTGGACGCCACCAACGGCAAGCTGCGCGGCCGCGTGGTGACCATCCTGACGCAGGCCACCGGGTTGGACGAGCGGGTGTGCGCGCGGGCGCTGAACGCGGCCGGGGGCGACACCCGCGTCGCGCTGGTGTCGCTGTTGGCCGACGTGGACGCGGACACGGCGGCCCGGGCCCTGGGCGAGGCCCGGGGCCGGGTCCGCCCCGCGCTGGCCGGGTTGGGCCTGCCGGGCCGGGTCGCCCCGGAGTAGGCGGCGGGGCGGTCGGGACGGCCGCTGTCCCGCGCGGGCCGGGCCCGCACGAGTTGAGTCCCGCGCGGGCCGGGCCCGCACGAGTTGAGTCCCGCGCGGGCCGGGCCCGCGCGGGTCTTCCACAGGCCGAAGGTCGCTCTGGCCCGGGGCGGGGCGGGCGGCGTAGGCTCGATGCCGGGGGCGCCGTGCGCCGCCGTGGGAGGGGCTGGTCCCCCCGTATCCGAGTGTCCCGCGCCGCCGCCCGCCCCGCCAGCCCCTGTTGGCGGCTGTGGACGGCCCCGGCCCTCCGGCTCAGCCGCGTTCGACCGCGGTGCCGATCAGACCGATCGGCGGGGAGCCCAGGTCCAGCAGGGCCCGGTGGAAGCGCTCAAGGGTGAATCCGTCGCCCCAGCGCTCGCGCGCCCGCTCCCTCAGCCGCAGGATCTCCAGTTTTCCCCAGGTGTAGCGGCCGTAGGTGGGGTCGAAGGTGGCGCGGCGCGCCTCGGCCAGGGCCGCGGGCCCCTGGAGCGGCGTGTCCTCGGCGAAGCGGGCGGCCGCCTCCTCCACGGTCATGGTGCCGCTGTGCATGCCGATCGCCACGGACAGGCGGGTGACGCGGATGAGCGCCTCCACCCACACCCCGGTCTCGTAGTGGTCGGCGGTCCAGGCGGGGTCGCCCAGTCGTTCGGCGGCGTAGGCGCCGAAGCCCTCGTCCACGCACACCTCCTCAACGTAGTGCGCCCAGCCCTCGGCGAAGGTCATCGAGTGCAGGGCGCGGCGCACCGGCCCGGGCGCCCGGCGCAGCGCACGGCCGTGGGAGAAGTGGCCGGGAGCCACCTCGTGCACGCTCACGGCGGGCAGGGTGGTGTGGCTGAACATCTCCAGCCACTCGTCGGCCTCCTCCGCGGTCCAGGAGGCGTCGGGCGGGGTGATGAAGTAGAAGGAGGGCGTGTCGGCCTCCCACGGGCCCGACCACGCCATCATCGCGGTGGCCCAGCGCTGGGAGGGCGGGGAGACGTCCACGCGGCACTCGCCGTCGTTGTGGGGCGCCAGGCCGCGTTCGGCGGTGAACGCCACGGCCAGCTCCGTCCAGCGGCGGGCGGCGTCCAGGACTCCGTCGGTGTCGGGGTGCTGGCGGGTGAGCTCGCGGACGAACTCCATGGTGTCGCGACCGGGCGCGAGGCGCCCGACGGCCTCGGCCAGACGCGCGCGCAGGCGGTCGCGTTCGGCGTCGGCGCGGACGGCCAGGTCCGCGAGGTCGACCTCGACGGCCTCACCGCTGCCCATGAGTCGGGCGAGCGGCCCGGCGCCGAGCCCGGCGCTGCGGGGACCCTCCCGCACCGCCTTCTCGACGTGGGCGAGCAGGCGCGCGTGCGCTGCGAGGGCCGCGTCGCGCACGTCGGCGGGCACGTCCTCGGGGAGACCGTCGGCCACACCCCGGACGGCGCCGAGGAGGGACTCGGCGAGGGGGGCGGGCAGCCGGTCCAGGGCCGCGATCGCGTTGTCGACCACGCGCGGCCACTCGGCCAGGTGGGCGACGCGTGCGGCGTCGCGCTCAGCCTGGGGCGCGTACGCGCGGTCGTAGCCCGACAGGTCGAGTTCGTTGACGTGGTAGAGGGGGTTGGCGCGGTGCAGCTGGAGTTCGCCCAGCTCGTAGCGCAGGGCGTTCTCGAAGGCGGCCAGGTGGGCCTCGTCGTGCGGGTCGTCGAGGGGGTCGCCGCCGAGTCCGGCCAGGGCCTCCCGGACCCCTTCGGGCGACAGGTCGGCGGCCTTGCCGTCGTACTCGTGCATGCCGGAGCCGTCGCGCATGTTCCTCGGCCTGAGGTCGGCCAGGCGCCGGAGCCGCGCGGGCAGGTCTTCGTGCTGTGGCTGGAAGGACATGCGGCGACTCTAGCCCCGGAGGGGGCCGTGCGGACAGACGGTCAGCGGCCCTGGAACGGGCCCGAGCCGGGCATGGATCCGGCCGGAAACCGGGACCGGAACGCCGACTGCTTCGCGGGCCTGAGCCGGAGCCGGGTCGGAACCGGGGCCGTGCCGAACCCGAACCGGGCGAAGCCCGGCCACAACCGGACGGTCCGCACCGGAGCGGCCGGGTCCGCTGTGCCGTACCGGAACTTGCGCCGCACCGGAACTCCGGAGCGGGGCCGGGCGTCTTCCCAAGCGTGACGATCCCAGATCCCGCCACATCCCAGAGTCCCCCGTCCGACGACGACACCGGTGTCCTCCGTGACCAACCCTCCCCCGGTTCCGGCGGCTCCGGGGGCGGCACCGGCGACGCCGTCTCCGGCACCGGGAGCGCCGGGGCCTCCGCTGGCCGCCGCGGACGCCGGACGTGGCTGGGGCGCCTCGCCGTGCTGGCCGTGTTCGCGATGGTGGCGGGCTGCGTGCCGTTCCTGTGGGTGCTCTCCTCCACCTCCGACCACCGCCACACAGCCGCCTCCGTGCCGGAACGCCCGGTGGCGCTGGTGCTGGGCGCCGGTGTGCGCCCCGACGGGCGGCCCAGTCTGCTGCTGGCCCGGCGGCTGGACACCGCGGCCGACCTCTACTTCGCCGGGAAGGTCGACGTCGTCCTGGTGACCGGTGACAACAGCGTCGAGCACTACAACGAGACCGACACGATGCGCGCCTACCTGGTGGACGCCGGGGTGCCGGGAGAGCACATCGTCGGCGACTACGCCGGGTTCTCCACCTGGGACTCGTGCGTGCGGGCCCACGAGGTGTTCGGAGTGCGGGAGGCCACCGTGGTCACACAGGACTTCCATCTGCCCCGCGCCGTGCGGCTGTGCCGTTCGGCGGGCATCGACGCGGTGGGCGTGGCCGACTCCAGCCTGGAGGAGCGCACCTTCGCCACCGTGTACGGGTGGTTCCGTGAGGTCCCGGCGGCGGTGGCGGCGCTGGGCTCGGTGGTGCTGCGGCCCGACCCGACGTTCCTGGGCGACTACGAGACCGCTGTGGACGAGGCCCTGGCGCTGGAGCGCGAACCGGGCCCGACGGACGGCTGAGGCCGCCCCGGCCCCGGAGCCGTACGCGACGGCCCGGGGCCGCGGCGGGCGATCGCGACCGGTCGGTCCACCGGCGCCGGGGGTTACGCCGCGCCGGTGGACCGGGCGCGCCCTACCGTCCTCCGCCGAAGAGGCGCCCCAGCAGCCCGCCGGGCTGGGGGGCGGCGGGCTGCTGCGGCTGCGGGACCGCGGCCCGCTCCGGCTCCGGTTCGGGCTGGGACTCCACACCCACGAGCGCGCAGAAGTCCTCGGCGTTGTCCGGCAGCGCCCAGGCGCTCAGGGTCCGCGTGAACTCCTCGTCCTCCCAGGCGGAGGCGGGCAGTTCGGCGATCGTCCAGAGGACCTTGAGGGTCTCCTCGTCGTAGTCGGCCTCGGCGTGCTCCTCGGCGGTGTGGCCCTTGCTGCGGGGGCCGAGCACCAGTTCGAGGCCGACACCCGTCACGAGGGCGCGCGAGTCCTCCTCGCCATTGATCAGGCCGGGCAGGATGTCCAGGCGCAGACGGCGGGCGCGGTCGCCCGCGCGGCCCAGGGCCAGGAAGCCCAGGACCTGCGGGGAGTGCCCGCCGCAGTGCGGCCAGGACTCGTTGAACAGGCCCTGGTAGCCCATGGAGGTGCCGCCGCCGCGGCCGACGCGGCGCAGCGCCTCGCGCGGGGTCTTCTCGCCGTGGATGAGCAGCATCGCCACCGAGGCGGCGAAGGAGTTGTACAGGTTCCCGCCCGCCATCTGGTGGGTGAGGCCGACCGAGACGTCGATGTCGTTCGGGCTGGCCAGCAGGCCGAGGGCGAACAGTTCCGCGGGGAGCGGGTCGCCGCCGCTGTCCAGCGCGTTCATCACGTCGCGCAGGCTCGTGGGCGCCTGCGGGGCGGGGCGCAGGTCCTTGGCGAGCAGGACCTGGGAGGCTCCGGTGATCTCGGTGGTGATGCGCTCGGCGTCGTCGGGCAGGAAGGCCAGCAGGTAGCTCACCCACTCCCCCGCGCGGTCCATGCCGCCGCGGTTGGCGCCGCCGTGGAGCAGTGCTACCAGGTCGGGGACGCGGGCGCGGACGGCCTCGTAGGTGTCCAGCTCGGCCTGGAGGATCGCGGCGCCGTCGGGCTGCTCCATCACGGCGAGCCGGTTGCGCATGCGGTGGTAGTGCTGCTCGTCCGGGGCCTCCTCGGCCCAGTCGCGGTACTGCTGGCGGACCTTCTCGGCGTCGTTGGAGGCCGCCCAGGCCACCTCGTCGCGCCACTGGTCCAGGTCGCGGGTCTCGGGGAAGCGGTCCTCGGCGTGCCCGGCCACCAGCTCCAGGAGCAGGCTGAGGGGACGCCAGCGGTCGGTGGCCGGGGTGGACTCGGCGCAGGCGAGGTCGACCAGGAAGTCGACCGCCTTGGGTGCGGCGAGGTGTCCGGGCGCGGGGAAGTGGATGATGTCGTGGAGTTCGGAGAGCGCGCTGTCGCTCCCGGCGAGCTGGCCGAGGAGCTCGGGGATGCGAGCGCCGCCCTCGGGGGCCAGGGTCGCCCAGTCCACGTTCTCCGCGCCGTCGTGTGGGTCGGTGGTCGCGTTCATGGTGCCGATTATCCCGCCTGAGCCGGTACGCGCGAATCCACCTGTGGACAACCGGGACGGTGCGACGGCGCCGAACCCCGAGGCCGGGGGCGGGCAGCACGAAGCGGAGGAGCCCGGGGACCCCCCTGTTACCACGCTAGGTGTACTGACCTGAGAGGTTAGGAACGCGGGAGGCGGGAGGGCCGCTGATCGCGGTGTGGAACCGGTGGTGATTGTAGTGATGCAACCACCCGGGGAACGCCTCCCGCCTTTCGCTCTCGGATTGGTAGGGGCGGGCGTAGGCCCATTCGTCGGCCAGGGTGCGATGGAAGCGCTCCACCTTGCCGTTGGTCTGGGGCCGGTAGGGGCGGGTGCGTTTGTGCTTGATGCCCTGGCCATAGAGCAGGCCGCGCCACAGGTGGGACGTATAGCAGGCCCCGTTGTCGGTTAGCACCCGCTCCACCACGACCCCCGCTGAGACGAAGTAGGCGTGCGCTCGCTCCCAGAACCCGGTGGCGGTCTCCTTTTTCTCATCGGCCAGGATCTCGGTGTAGGCCAGGCGGGAGTAGTCGTCGATGGCGGTGTGCAGGTAGCCGTAGCCCAGCTTGGGGTTGCCGTGGTTGTTGCGCGGGGCGTGCGCGGTGGTGGTGCGATTGCGGCGGCCTTGAGCGCGTCCCTGGGTACGGTGTCCGCCCCCGGCGGGGATGTTGCCGAGCTTTTTGATGTCCACATGCACGAGCTCGCCCGGTCGAGCGCGCTCGTAGCGGCGTACTACCCGGTGAGTGGCCCGGTCCAGGTGGGACAGTCGGGGCATGCGGTAGCGGGTCAGGATCCGGTGCACGGTCGAGGGATGCATGCCCAGGTGGCCGCCGATGCGGGCCGGGCCCCATCGGCGGGTGCAGCGGAGTTTGATCACGCGGCGTTCGCGGCGGGCGGGGGTGCGCTGGGGTGAGCGGTGCGGGCGACTGGAGGCGTCGTCCATCCCGGCCTGGCCTTGGGTGCGGTAGCGGTCGGCCCAGCGTTTGGCGGTGGTGGTACTGGTCTGGAAGCGTTCGGCGGCACGCCTGAGCGGCCAGTCGTCTTCGACCACGCAGCGGGCCAACGCCAGGCGCCCTGCGGGTGTGAGTGTGGCGTTGGCGTGGGTAGTGTGGGGCATCGAGGGCCTTCCGGTTCGGTGGTAGATGTCGCAATCCACACCGATACCGGAGGCCCTCTTTGTGTGTGTCAGGCGGGGTGGGTGTTACCAACCTCCGTGGTCAGTACAGCTAGGCCCGCGCCGCGCGGCGGCACCAGAGGCGGTTCACGCCTGTGGACGACCGGGGCGGTGCGACGGGGCGGGTCCGGGCGGGACCCGCCGGGACTCAGTCCGGGCGGGGGCCGCTAGAGCTCGCTCCGGGCGGGCGCCGGGCGCAGCACGGCGTCGCGCAGGGCCTTGACCGCGGCGGCGACCTCACGGGCGTAGCCGATCACGGTGGAGCGGCGGCGGGCGCCCATGCTGGAGTCGCCCACCCCGACCGCGTCGATCCCCGCGGCGCGGGCGAGGGCGACCGTGCGGGGCAGGTGGAAGGACTGGGTGACCATGGTCGCCTCGCGCACCCCGAACAGGTCGCGCACCCGCACACAGGTGTCCCACGTGCGGTAGCCGTGGCGGTCGGCGTCGATCCGGTCGGCTGGCACGCCCTGCGCGACCAGGTACGCGGTCATGGTGTCGGTCTCGCGGCGCGACACCTCGCGGTTGTCGCCGGAGACGATGATCCGTTCGACCCGGCCGTTCTCGTACAGGCGCACGGCCAGGTCCAGGCGGCGGGCGAGCAGCGGTGAGGGTCCGTCGTTCCAGGCGGCGGCCCCCAGGACCACGGCCACGGGCCGGTGCGGGACGGTGTCGACCTCCCCGCGGCGCCCGGCGCTGCCCAGAAAGGTCCAGGCGTAGGGGCCCAGTGCCAGGGCGCACGCGCCCGCTCCGACCGCCGCGATCCACAAGCCCACCCTGCCGCCCCTCTCCGTCGTCCGGCGCGCGTGCGCGGGGCCGCGCGCCGCACCCATCATGGCGCACCGGCGGAGGCCCGGTATCCGGACGAAGGCGCACGGACCCGTGCGGGGGGCCGAAAACCGGGACGCGTCGGAACCTCCGTGCCGGGCCTGCCGCCCCCGGGACGCCCGGGACCGGCCGCGCACGGGACCGGTTCCCGCTCGCGAAGGCCTGCCGCCCCCGCGCGGGATCCCGGGCTCAGCTCCCCAGACCCGCCAGGCCGCCCCAGGAGAAGGACCGCTTGTACCGAACCGTCAGGGAGCCGCCCTGGCAGGAACCGGTGATGACGAAGTGCGGGGCGGACGCCCGGCGCAGGGAGTCGGTGCTGTTGCGCAGTGTGCCGAACCAGGAGGCGTCCGCCTCCACCTCGGCGGTGGCGCCCTCGGGCAGGATCACGGTGCCGTTCCCCCAGGAGGCGTCCACGTGGACCTCGACGACGGCGCTGGTCAGGGAGGCCTCGCGGAAGTCGAGCCGGGTGAGGCCGTACTTGTTGTGCACCTCGACGCGGCGCGGCACCTGCCACGCGCCCCTGCGGATGACGGGGCCACCGCCCTGGGAGCGGATGACGAGGGCGTCACCGCCGTCGTGGCGCTCCGGGAGGACGCCCTCCACCGGCCGCGCGACGGCGCCCGGCAGCGTCTCGGCGCCCGTCGGCAGGTCGGCGGTGACCGGTTCGAGGTCGGCGTAGGTCTTGGCCGCGTAGACGGCGTTGAGCCGTTCGTCGAGTTCGTCGAGGGTGATGCGCCCCTGTGCCGCCGCCTCCCGCAGGACCTCCGCCACCTGGTCCCTCTCCGCGTCGGAGACACGCATCCGACTCATGTCATTGGAGGCCACTGTCGCTCGCCCGGTCCTTTCCCGCTCCTTTTGTCACCACCACGGTAGAGCATGGGCGGAAAGGAGCGCGGTGCGGAACCGGCGCCGCCGCGGACCGGCCCCTCACACGGGCGGGAGCGGCCGCGGGGTCGCGACCGGCACCCGCGTCCCCGATCACCGCAGGTTCGCGGCCCGGCGCGCTTTGGGGAGGTCGGGGACTGGGTACCGCTTCTCTAGGGTGGTTGAGGACTCTGCCGGGGTAGGACGGACCCCGGCAGAGTCCTGAACCACACGTGGTTCCTGCCTCCCCCTGGTACACGATCTCGCGTCGGCGCGCGTCTGCACAGCGCGTGTCCGCAACCGGCCACCCCGTGAACCGCTCCCCCGCCGCGCGGCCCGCCGTACGGGCCCGGCGCTCCCCTCCCTCCCCTTCCGGTTTTCGGTCCCACCCTCCGCGCTCGGTCGGGGCTTCCTCGCACTCCCCGCTGTGCCCACGCGGACAGGGACTCTTCCGCCACCCGACCCTGCCGCCGAGCGGATTTCGGTCAGATACATAACCCCTGTTACGGACATAGCATCCGGCCGGAGAACCGCAGGTCACGCGAGCCGCGCCCGGCCGTCCCGGAAAACCTTCGCGCACCTCTCGAACACACCTCCGCAAACACCCCTCCGAACAGGCATAACACAAAGGCACCAGCGCCTCCGAAACCCGGCGGGAAACGCGTCGGGAGCGGCGTTTGCCGGAATTGCGCGGCGAGCATCCTTCCTATGGGAGCCGCGGCCGCACAGGCCGTTCTCCCAGGCCAGACCATCCGCTCCGACCTCCCCGAGCACCACAGACACCACCTTGGTCGAAGACCGGAGGAAACCACGACGTGTCCGCCCTCGCGATCGCCCCGACGTTTCTCAGCGACTTCACCCGCCTCACGCCCGACGTCCAGCTCAACACCCTGGCCGTGATGCGCGCCTGCCAGGTCGGCGACGAGCCCGACCTGGAGTCCGTCGCGGGCGCCGCCGACCCGGGCGTCCGGGTCGTCAGCATCGCCCCCGACTGGTCCGGCGTCGTCGTCCCCGACGCCGCGGGCCACGGCCGGACCGGTGACGGCGGCCTCGCCGACGGCACCCACTACCGCCTGGTCACCGTGCGCCCGCGCGACGAGGCCCTGCGCTTCGCGCGCGACCTGCGCCCCGAGGTGTCGGCCGGGATCGACCCCGCCGAGGCCGACCCCACGCCCAGCGGCCCGCCCGAGCTGGCCGGGGCCCTGAGGGCCCCCTTCGACCAGTGGCAGCTGACCCTGCACCCCGACCAGCACCGGATCACCGAGGCGCACTACAACGGGTCCACGCAGGTCACCGGCGGCCCGGGGACCGGCAAGACCGTGATCGCGCTGCACCGCGCCGCCTACCTGGCCGAGCGCGACGCCGCCGCCCGCCCCGAGGACACCCGCGAGTCGGTGCTCCTGACCACCTACAATCGGGCGCTGGCGCAGTCCCTGGCCGAGCGGATGGACCAGCTGCTGCCCGACCCCGCCGTACGCGCCCGCGTGCGCGTGGCCACCATCGACAGCCTCGCCCGCTCCGTCGTGCAGACCCACACCAGCGTGGCGCCCCGCATGGTCGGCAAGGACGAGCTGGCCCGGCGCTGGCGCGCGGTGGCGGTGGCCGACGGCCTGCCCTTCTCCGGCCGCTTCCTGGTGGACGAGTGGGAGCAGGTGATCCTCGCCAAGGGCCTGGAGCTGCTGCCCGACTACATCCGCTGCGAGCGCAGCGGGCGGGTGCAGCACCTGGCGCCCGAGCACCGCCGCCAGGTGTGGGAGACCGTGCGGCGCTACGTCGGCGCCATGAGGGTGGAGGGGATGTGGTCCTACCCCCAGCTGGCCGCCGAGGCCGCGCGGATCCTGGGCCGCCGCGAGCCGCTGTTCCGGCACGCCGTGGTCGACGAGGCCCAGGACCTGCACCCGGCCCAGTGGCGGATGCTGCGCGCCGCCGTCCCGGAGGGGCCGGACGACCTGTTCATCGTCGGTGACCCGCACCAGCGGGTGTCCGACAACCGGGTGTCGCTGGCCTCGCTCGGCATCAACGTGCGCGGGCGCGGCCAGCGGCTGCGGGTGAGCTACCGGGTGACCCAGGAGATCCTGGACTGGAGCATGCCGATCCTGGACCGCCGTGCGGCCCTGGGCATGGACGACAACGCCGACACCCTGGCCGGGTACCGCTCGCTGCTGCGCGGTCCGGCGCCGGTGGTGCGCGGCTGCGAGGACCGCGCCGAGGAGCTCACCGCGCTGGGCGACTGGGTGCGGGTGTGGCTGGAGGCCGGGGTCAACCCGGCGGAGATCGCGGTGGCCGGGCGCAACCAGTGGATCGTGCGCGGCATCGCCAAGGAGCTGGAGGCCAGGGGCGTTCCCACCGCCCAGCTGGAGGACAGCGGCGCCGCCGAGGCGGTGCGCGTGGGGACGATGCACCGGCTCAAGGGCCAGGAGTTCCGGTGCGTGGCGCTGATCGGCGTCAGCGACCACCTGCTGCCGCCCAAGGCCGCGATCGAGGCCGCCGACGGCGACCAGGTGGCGCTGGAGCACGCCTTCCAGCAGGAGCGGACGCTGCTGTTCGTGGCCTGCACCCGGGCCCGTGACGCGCTGTACGTGTCGCACGTGGGCCGGGCCAGCCGTCTGATCGACCCCGGTCTGTGACGGGGCGGGGGCGCGGGCGTCGCGGAGGCGGCGCCGTAGCGGCCGTTGAGGTCGGGGATGTTCATGACGTCGGTGCTGGCCAGCGGGTCGTCCACGTCCACGTCGGTGACGATCATGTACGGCAGCAGCAGCGGGGGCGGGAAGTCCGGTGTGAAGGTGAGCGGGATCCCCAGGATGCGCACGTGCATGCGGGTGATGTGCATCTGGACGGACCCGTCCATGACCATGGTGGGCAGGCCCAGGCTCATCCGGGTTCCGGCGTCCTCGAACCACAGTTCGGCGTTGACGAAGTCGGCCCGGCTCATGGTCAGCCGGATGTACCTGCGGGGGCCGTCGAGGGTGGGGCACTCCACCACGCCGTCGTAGCGGGCGCCGCTCATCGTCAGCCGGTCGGCGGTCAGGCCGGAGGCGCGGACCGAGCCGGTGGAGCAGTCGTGGGCCTCCTCCAGCGGAACCTCGGGCAGCTCCCCCGCGTCCTGGGCCGCCTGGCAGGCGCGGACGGCGTCCAGGAACTCCTCCTCTGACCCCGCCAGGGCGGACTCACCGGTGCCCATCTCGCACTCGTCCGGGTTCGCCTCCCGGTCCCGACCGCCCTCCTCCGGCTCCTCCTCGGTCTCCCCGTCCTCGGGCCGCTCGTCCGGACCGTCCCCCTCGCCCGCGCCGGGCCCGGGCCCCGGCGGGGTGGGCCGGTCGGTGGGACTCGCCGAGGGCTCGTCCGAGGGGGAGGGGGAGGGGGAGGGGGAGGGCGAGGGCGAGGGCTGCTCCTCCTCGTCGCCCGGGGGCAGGAACCAGTCCCAGGGCCAGTCGGCGGGCGCGGCGGCGCCGACCAGGGTCACGGCCAGTGCCAGGGGCAGGGCGAGCGCGGCCAGCGGCCGGGACGGAGGCCGGGGGGCGCTGACGGACCCGTCGGGTGTCGCGGAACCGGTGTCCCTGTCGGGAGGGGCCCCGGGAACGCCCGCGTCGGGCGCGGTCTCGGCGGGGACGGCGGTCGGGGGTTCCTCCCCGGCCGCGCGCCCACCGGTCCCGTCGGGCGCTTCGGGGCCGCGGGGGACGGCGGCCCCTGGAGGGGCCCCGGCAGACACCCCTGGACCGGCGGCGTCGGCGTCCGCGACCCGTCGGCGTCCCCGGCCGCGCCTTCGGCGGCGGACCACGCGGGGCGCCCACGCGAAGACGAGGGAGCCGCCGACGATGCCGAGCAGCATCCCGATGACGAAGCCGCCGAAGTTGGAGGTCACGAAGGACACCAGGGCGAGCATGAGCCCGACCACCCCGAAGAAGAGGTGCTGCGCGGGCTGGAACCAGCTCAGCGCTCCCAGGGTGATCAGCAGTACCGCGATGAGCGGACCCGACACACCGGCGATACCGGTGTAGGCGATCAGGTCGATGGGCAGGATCAGGCTCTGCGCGGCCGGTGCGACCAGCAGCTCGACTCCGGCGATGACGAGGAGGAGCCCGCCCCAGAACGGGCGGCCGCGCCGCCAGTCGCGCAGGCGCGCCCGGCCCCCGCGGAGCAGGGTCAGTGCGTGGGCCATGGGATCAGAAGCACTCGTGCTCGCCGGGCCGGACGGCCAGGCTCAGACCGGACAGCTTCAGGGATCCGGAGGTGACCGCCCAGGTGGTCAGCTCCATGTCGGAGACGGTGATGTTCTGGGACTGGAGGCCGAAGCCGCCCGCCGGTCCCTGGCCGCCCTCGGCCCGGTCCAGCGTGCTGGCGTCGCGGCCGATCTCGATGGAGCCGAACTCGGCGTCGCCCTGGAGCTGCTCGATGTCGAGGACGAGGTTGGTGCCCTGGACGGGGGTGGACTCGCCCGCGGTGATGACGAGGGTGGCCTGGCCGATGGGCAGGTCCCACAGGGAGGACATGCACAGGTTGGTCAGTTCGGCGGAGCCGACCGAGGACAGGCCGACCGGGCGGGAGGAGCCGTCGACGGAGGTGGCGGCGTCGCCGTACTGGGTGAAGCCGGTGCCGACGAGCTGGTCGGCGGACATCTTGAAACTGTCCCCGGACACCGCGAAGGAGGCGGCGAGCAGGCCCTGGGTGGTCATGCCTCCGAGGACCGCGGCGGCCGCGAACCCGGGGACGGCCACGAGGGCGAACCTGCGCCAGCGCGTCCCGCCACCGGCTTCGTGCTGCTCAGGCGCGTCCTGAGGCGCCTCGGACGCCTCGCCGGAAGCCTTGGGCATGAGTACCTCCAGTGTTCCGCCGCCCGTGGGCGGCGAGGGGGAGCCGAACTTGCGCCGAGGCACGCCACGTGTGTTACATGGAACACACCCTACTCGGCGGTAGTGACGAACATTACAATAGTTGTTGTCACATTTCTAGATGGCGCATTCAATGTTGCGGACCCGTATCCGGCGCACTACGGGAAACCGCGTCTGACCTGGAGAGAGTCCCACCGTGCCCCCAGAGCGCAGCACAGATCCCACCGCCACCCCCAGCCCCTCCGCTCCCACCTCACAGACCGCGGCCGAAACCCCAACCGAAACCCCGACCGGAACCAGGGCCGAGACCGGATCCGCGACCGGTGACCGCGCCGACCGCTTCGACTACGACGTCCTGGTCGTGGGCTCGGGCTTCGGCGGTTCGGTGAGCGCCCTGCGCCTCACCGAGAAGGGCTACCGCGTCGGCGTCCTGGAGGCGGGGCGCCGCTTCACGCCCCAGACGCTGCCCTCCTCGTCCTGGGACGTCCGCAACTTCCTGTGGGCGCCCCGGCTCGGTATGTACGGCATCCAGCGCATCCACCTGCTGCGCGACGTGGTGATCCTGGCGGGGGCCGGCGTCGGCGGCGGTTCCCTCAACTACGCCAACACGCTGTACCACCCGCTGGACCCGTTCTTCGAGGACCCGCAGTGGCGGCACATCACCGACTGGAAGTCGGAGCTGGCGCCGTTCTACGATCAGGCCCGCCGCATGCTCGGCGTGCGCACCAACCCCACCGTCACCCCCTCCGACGTGCACATGAAGGCGATCGCCGAGGACATGGGCGTGGGGCACACCTTCCGTCTCACCCCGGTGGGCGTGTGCTTCGGCGACGGACGGGACGGCGACGGCCGCCGGGCCGAGCCCGGCGCGTCCGTGGGGGACCCCTACTTCGGCGGCGCGGGCCCCGACCGGCGTGCCTGCACGGAGTGCGGGGAGTGCATGACCGGATGCCGCCACGGCGCCAAGAACGCCCTGACCGAGAACTACCTGTACTTCGCCGAGCGCGACGGCGCCGAGGTGCACCCACTGACCACCGTCGAGCGGCTGCGCGAACTGCCGGGCGGCGGCTTCGCCGCCGACACCGTCAGGACCGACGCGCCCCGGCGGCGTTCGAACGCCCGCACGTTCACCGCCCGCCAGGTGGTCGTGGCCGCCGGGACCTACAACACCCAGACGCTGCTGCACCGCATGCGCGACTCGGGCGCGCTGCCCCGCCTGTCGGCGAGGCTGGGCACGCTCACCCGCACCAACTCCGAGGCTCTCGTCGGCGCGATGACCCGCCGGGTGAGGCCGCAGGAGGACCTGACCCGGGGCGTGGCCATCACGTCCTCGATCCACCCGGACGAGAACACCCACATCGAACCGGTCCGCTACGGCAAGGGCTCCAACGCGATGGCGCTGCTCACCGCGATGCAGGTGCCCGGCGGCGGGCGGATCCCGCGCTGGCTGCGGTTCCTGGGGCTGGCGGCGCGCCACCCGGTGGTGTTCGCCCGCAGCCTCTCCGCCCGCCGCTGGTCGGAGCGGACCATCATCGGCCTGGTGATGCAGTCGCTGGACAACTCGCTGACGACGTCGGTGCGGCGGGGGCCGCTGGGCGGGAGGAAGAGGCTGACCTCCCGGCAGGGCCACGGCGAGCCGAACCCGACGTGGATCCCCGCGGGACAGGACGCGGCCACCCGGCTGGCCGAGCGCATCGACGGCTTTCCCGGGGGCACGGTGGGCGACGTGTTCAACGTCCCGATGACCGCGCACTTCCTGGGCGGCTGCCCGATCGGCGACAGCCCGGAGACCGGGGTCATCGACCCCTACCACCGGCTGTACGGCCACCCGGGCGTCCACGTGGTGGACGGCTCGGCGGTCACCGCGAACCTGGGGGTGAACCCGTCGCTGACCATCACCGCGCAGGCCGAGCGCGCGATGTCGATGTGGCCCAACAAGGGCGAGGAGGACACCCGGCCGGAGCAGGGTGAGCGGTACCAGCGGGTCGGGCCGGTGTTCCCGGCCTCCCCGGCGGTTCCGGCCGGCGCCTTCGCCGAGCTGCGGTTCACCGCCTCGCTCCCGCTCTCGGTGGTGGACTCGGAGGCGCCGTCAGCGGACGCGGCGGCCACCGGCGGGACGACCGGGGCCGCTGGGGAGACCGGGGCCGTTGGGGAGGACGCACGAACGTGAGACCGGTGCCCCGGGGCCGGTCGTCCACAGGGACGGCGGGAGCCCTGGTGGCGTCGGGGGAACCGGTCTAGGCTGGATTTCGGGGGCGCCACGTGCCGCTTCCGGGCGGGCGTACCGCCCCCGGATTCCAGTGTCCCCCGCCCGCCCAGCATCCGCCAGACCGCTCCTCGGCCTGTGGAAACGCGCTCGCGCGCCGGAACCGCCGCGACACCCGGTCCTCGAACAGGTAGCCAGCGCTCAGACGTGCCCGCGCACCGGAACCGCCCGCGAACCCGGCATCCGCGGGCCGCGAAGGCCGACGAGCGCGCCGAAGGCCCTCAGGCGCACCCCCGTCAGCCCTTCGGCGGCGCCGCCGCGCCCCCTCCGACGCCCTCCTTGCCCGCGCCCTCCCTGTCCAGGTACTCCATCGCCAGGGCGAAGTGCTCCCCCATGACGTTGGTGAGGTTCTCCGCCATCGCCTGCGCCAGCACCGCGTCCACGGCCTGCTGCGCGAGCGGGCGCACCCGGCGGATCAGCTCGGCCATCTCGGCGGTCTCCTCGCTGCGGACCACCGTGCCGGGCGCGTACTCGGCGATGATGTGGTCGGCGACCAGGCGGACCATGTGCTCGGCGACGTGGCCGACCTTGTCGCGCAGGTTCTCCGCTATGTCGAGCACCGAGTCCACGGTCATGCCCAGCTTCACCAGCTCCACCCCGGCGTGCAGCAGCCGCGGGCTGGGCACCCGGAAGCGCAGCCCGTCGCGTTCGAGCACGCCCAGGTCCAGGGAGCGCTTCACCGTGCGGGGGGTGACGCCGTGGCCGAAGAGTTCGCGCAGGTCGCCCATGGTCAGGTAGCCGGCGATCTCGTCGCTCCAAGCGTCCCCTATGGCCGATTCGAAGCCCAGGATGTCGGAGAGGTCCCCTCCGCGCTCCCACACCCGGAACATCTCGCCGATGTTGGCGAAGGTGTAGCCGCGCCGGAGCAGTTGGCCGATCAGCCGCAGACGCGCCAGGTGCGCCTCGGAGTAGATGCCCACGCGGCCCTCCCGGCGGGGAGGCGCGAGCAGGCCACGGTCCTGGTACACCCGGACGTTGCGCACCGTCGTGTCGGCGAGCCGGGCGAGTTCGTCAATGCGGTATTCGGCCATGGGTCCAGCCTAGGGACAACCGCGAACCTTACTCGTCAGTAAATTTCCCGCGTCACCCCATTGCATTGTGACAATGCTCGTTGTAACGTTCCGGCAGGAACTGTGGAGGAGATCACATGAGGACCCCCCTGCCGCGTCACCTGCGACGACTGCCCGGCCAGAACGCCCTCGTCACCGGCGCCTCCGGCGCGTTCGGCAGCGCCACGGTGGCCGTCCTCCGCCACCTCGGTGTGAACGTGGTCGGCATCGACCGCAAGCCCGCCCCCGGAGTCGTCGGCTGCGACATCACCGACGACGCACAGGTGCGCGAGGGGGTCGCCGAGGCCCTGGACCGGCTCGACGGACGCCTGGACCTGCTGATCCACTACGCGGGCGTCGGACCGGCCGTGGACATCGGCCAGGCCCCGGACGTCCACGTGCACCAGGCGCTGGAGGTCAACCTGCTGGGCACCTGGCGGGTCACCGCCGCCGCGATGCCCGCGCTGCTGCGCAGCAGGGGACGCGTCCTCATCACCGCCTCGCTCCTGGCGAACCTGTCCCTGCCCTTCGCCGGGGCCTACACGGTCTCCAAGAGGGCGCTGACCGCCTACGCCGACTGCCTGCGCGCCGAGTACGGCTCGCACATCGGCGTCACCACCGTCCACCCCGGCTACGTCGACACCCCGATCCACAACAGCTCCCGGGCCACCGGGGTCGCCCTCGACGGCCTCGTCCCCGCCGAGAGCGCGCGCGACACCGTCATGGCGGTGGTCCGCGCGGCCGGGGCCAGGTACGCCCGCCGCGACACCGCCTCCACCGCGCTCGGCACCGCCGGGCTCCACCTGTTCCGGCACTTCCCCGGCACCACCGAACAGATCGTGTCGCTCCAGGTGGGCCTGCTCCTGTCGGACGGCGCCTTCGGCGACGCGGAGATCGCCCGGGGACTCCACTCGCGGCACGCCAACCCCCTGGTCCGGCCGGACGCGTCCTGAGGAGGAACACACAGATGACCGCTGAGATCACCGCCAAGCCCAAGATCACCGACCGCGAGGACATCGCCAAGCGCCTGCTGCGCGGCTCGGCCAAGGCCTCCTTCGACCCGCTCGTCGAGATCGACTGGGACGCCCCCGTGGACAAGGACATGTGGGCGATCCGCCCCGAGCGCCTCTCGCTGTACGGCACCTACCTGTGGGACCGGCTCACCGAGGAGCAGCGCAAGGAGCTCTCCCGGCTGGAGATCGCCAGCGTCGCCACCATCGGCATCTGGTTCGAGACCATCCTCATGCAGATGCTGGTCCGCCACGCCTACCACCACGACCCCAGCACCAACCACGTCCAGTACGCCTACACCGAGATCGCCGACGAGTGCCGCCACACGGTGATGTTCGCCAAGATGGTGGGCAAGCTCGGCTGGCAGACGCACAAGCTCGACCCCGTCGCCTTCCACCTCGGCAACCTCTTCAAGACCATCGCGCACGGCCCGCTGATCTTCGCCGGGGCGCTGTTCGTCGAGGAGGTCCTCGACCAGCTCCAGCGCGAGGCGGTGCCCGACGAGCAGATCCTGCCGCTGGTGCGCTCGGTCTCGCGCATCCACGTGGTGGAGGAGGCGCGGCACATGCGCTACGCCCGCGAGGAGTTCCAGCGCGACTGGGCCACGCGCGGCCCGCTCAACCGGGCCTACAGCCGGATCATCCTCGGCCTGGTCACCTACTACTCGGCCACCCGGCTGATCAACCCCAAGGTGTACGCGCAGGTCGGACTCGACCCCCGCGAGGCCTCCCGGGTCGCCCGCGACAACCCCCACTGGATCGGCACCAAGACCTGGGCCGCCCGCAAGGTGGTGAGCACCCTGGACACCGCCGGTGCCATCACCGGCCTGGGCCGCTACTTCTGGAAGAAGGCCGGCCTGCTCGGTTGACCCTGCCACTCCCCGGCCGCGGACGTCTCTCCTGTCGACGCCCCGCGGCCGGGCCCCCTCGGGGGAACGGGCCCGCTCCCCGTCCGCCCCCGAACCCGCAGGCCGCGGACTCCGGTCCGGAGGCACCGCGGCCTGCGGGCCCCAGACCCCACCGCCGGAGGACGAAACGCGCCGCGTCCCCCGGCGGTGGACCCGCCTCCCGGGGGCGAAACGCGCCACGTCCCCGGGAGCCCGCTCCCCGGAGGCGGAACACGCCGCGCCTCACGGGGTGACAACTTCCCCGGGGGCGAAACGCGCCGCGCCCCCGGGGGACACACCCGCCGATCCGGACGGCGACGCGTCCGGGCCGGTCCGCACGAAGGGACCAAGACGTGACCGAAGCACCACCCCACTTCCGGGTGGCCGTCATCGGCTCCGGCTTCGCCGGGATCGGGATGGCCGTCCGCCTCAAGCAGGCCGGTCTGAAGGACTTCGTGGTTCTGGAACGCGCCGACGGGATCGGCGGCACCTGGCGTGACAACTCCTACCCGGGCGCCGCCTGCGACGTCCCCTCCCACCTGTACTCGTTCTCCTTCGCGCCCAACCCGCACTGGAGCCGCAGCTTCTCCCCCCAACCCGAGATCCACGACTACATGGAGCGGGTCGCCGGGGAGCACGGGGTGCGGGAGCACGTCCGTCCCGACCACGACATGAGGTCCGCGCACTGGGAGCCCGAGGGCAACCGGTGGCGGATCGAGACCAGCCGGGGGACCGTCACCGCCCAGTTCCTCATCAGCGCGGCGGGACCGCTCGCGGACCCCTCCTATCCCGACATCAAGGGCCTGGACACCTTCGAGGGGACGATGTTCCACTCGGCGGCCTGGGACCACGACCACGACCTCACCGGCCGCAGGATCGCGGTGATCGGCACCGGGGCGTCCGCGATCCAGTTCGTGCCCAGGATCCAGCCCAAGGCCGGGAGGCTGACGCTGTTCCAGCGCACGGCCCCGTGGGTGATGTTCCGGCACGACCGCGACATCACCCGGTTGGAGCGCTGGCTGTACCGCAACGTGCCGCTCACCCAGCAGATCGCCCGCAAGAGCATCTACTGGGGCAGGGAGACCTATGTCCTCGGCTTCGCCAAGAACCCCAGGCTGCTCTCTATCGTGGAGGGGCTGGGCCGGGCCAACATCCGCCGCAGCGTGAAGGACCCCGAGCTGCGGGCCAAGCTCACGCCGAGCTTCCGGGCGGGCTGCAAGCGCATCCTGATGTCCAACGACTACTATCCGGCGCTGGCCCGGCCCAACGTGGACGTGGTCACCGACGGCATCGTGGAGGTGCGCCCCCACGCCGTGGTCACCCGCGACGCCTCGGGCCGCGAGACCGAGCACGAGGTCGACACGATCATCCTCGGCACCGGTTTCCACGTGAGCGACCCGCCCGTGGCGCGGCGGATCTTCAACGCCGAGGGGCGCTCGCTCTCCGACCACTGGGGCACGGACGTGCAGGCCTTCCGCGGCACCACCGTGGCCGGGTTCCCCAACGCCTTCGTGCTGGCCGGGCCCAACACCGGGCTGGGGCACACCTCGCAGCTGTTCATGATCGAGGCCCAGATCCGGTACACGATGCAGGCGCTGAAGTACCTGTGCCGCAACGGCCTGGACCGCATGGACGTGCTCCCGAAGGCCCAGCGCGACTACAACGAGATGGTCGCCAAGGCCATGGAGGGCACGGTCTGGGTGACCGGCGGCTGCGACAGCTGGTACCTCAACGAGCAGGGCCGCAACACCACGCTGTGGCCGACCTTCACCTGGGAGTTCGCGCTGCGCACGCGCTGGTTCGACCCCCACAACTACGACCTGCGGGTGGACCGCTCCCGCGGCCGCGGCGCCCGACGGCCCGCGGTCCGCGCCGAAGCGGCTCCGGAAGGGGAGCGGTATGAGCGGGTTCGGTGACGAGGAGGAGGAGTACCGGGGCCCGGTGACGGTCGTGCTGCCCGTCAACAGCGGCGCGCAGCGGTCGGAGCGGGCGCCCGGTACGAAGGTTGCGGTTGATGCTGAGGGGTCGCCGGAGTCACCGGATACTGACGGTGTGAAGGATGGGTCGGGTGTCGAGAACGCGGCGGATACGCGAGATACGGCAGATGCGGAGGGTACGGAGGACAAGGGCGTCGCCGTGCGGGTCCAGGCCCACCTAGCGGGCCACTTCTCCCCCCTGACCGGTGACTACCGTTGGCGGGGGCGGCTGTCCCCCAGCCCCGAGGTGACCGCGGCCTTCCGCGCGGGCGCGCGTACGGTCGTGGTGCGCACCCCCGACGGGTTCGAGGGCACCGGGGTTCTGGACGAACCCAACCTGTGGGGCGGCCATCCGGTCAACGGGGCCGGTTCACCGCCCTTCGCCGTGCCCCACGTGGACATCGACGCGTCCGACGACTGAACGCGTCCGCGCACGCCCCGGCCCGCGCCGACCCGGGGCGCGGCGCCTTCCGGCACCCGGCGCGGTCTCCCCCGAGTGAGAGGTATCCCCGATGGCAACCCGACACGTGGGTCAGGTCCGAGAACTCCAGGTGCGCTCCGACGACGGCACACTGCTGCACGTCGAGGTGCGCGGCCCGGAGGACGGGCCGACCGTGGTCCTCGCGCACTGCTGGGCGACCTCGCTCGCATCCTGGGGGCCGGTGGTGCGCGAACTGGACCCGTCCCTGCGGGTGGTGCTCTACGACCAGCGCGGCCACGGACGCACCCAGGCGCCGCTGACCAGGGCGGGGTACGGCGCGCGGAAGCTGGCCGAGGACCTGTGCGCGGTCCTGGAGGCGACCGTGCCCGAGGGCGAGAAGGCCGTGGTCGCCGGGCACAGCATGGGCGGTATGACCATCATGTCGGCCGGTGCGCACCCGGTGTTCCGGGAGAGGGCCGCCGCGGTGCTGCTCACCAACACCGGGTGCAAGGAGCTGCCGATGCGGTCGACCGCGATCCCGCTGCCCGGCCCGCTGGGCACGTTCGGCGCGCAGGTCTTCCTCAGGGCCCCGATACCGCTGGGTCCGCGCAACGCCCTCACCACGGCGGTACTGAAGTCCATGGTGATGGGCAGGAGAGCCGATCCGCGCATGGTGCGGCTGTGCATGAGGATGGTGCACGCGTGCGGTGGTGTGTCCCGAGGCGCGTGGGGACGGGTGATCTGCACGTTGGAGGCGGAGGAGACCGCCCGGCAGATCTCGGTGCCCACGGTGGTGATGGTGGGCACCGACGACAAGCTGACCCCGCCGTGGCACGCGCACCACATCGCGTCGCTGTTGAAGGACTGCCGGGAGGTGCGGGAGATCCCCGGCGCGGGCCACATGGGACCGCTGGAGTACCCGAGGGCCCTCGCCGAGACGGTGGACAGGCTCGCCGCCGAGCACCTGGAGCCGCGGACACGGGCCGCCTGACCCCCGGCTCCGCGCTGACGCCCCCGGCTCCCCGGCCGGGGGCGTTGGCGTGCGAGGACCCCGAAGGCGCGGGGGACACGCACGCCGGACCGCGCGGACCGGGACGGCCCGGTCCGGTCCGCGTGCGCGCCGGGCCCACCGCGTGCTCCCGGGCGGCCTTTCGGAGAAGCGTCCGCACGTGGCCGTGACCGCCGAAGCGGATGCCTACCGGGGTTCCGGGGACGGCTCGTCGGCGCCGTCCGGGACGGGTTCGGGTTTGGTGTGCAGGACCTCGCGTGCCTGCTCCGAGGCGCGGATGATGCTCTCGCGCACGAAGTCGACGAAGCGGGCGATGTTCTCCAAACGCACGGCGGCCGGAGTGCCGGGACCCAGGACCTGGACTCCCTGACGCGCGGCTTCGACGAGGTGCGCCTCGGCCCGGGCGTTGGCCAGCATCGACTGGTACCAGACGTCGTCGTCGACGACGTAGCGTTCGCGGCGGCGTTCGTCGCGTTCGCGGCGCACCAGGCCCTGGCCCTCCAGGAACGTGATCGCCTTGGAGACCGAGGCCGGGCTGACCTGGAGGCGCTGGACGAGTTCGGCCGCGGTGAGGCTGCCCTCGTCGGTGGTGTAAAGGGACACCAGGACCCGGGACGTCATCTTGGGCAGGCCCGACTGCATGAAGACGGCGGTGAAGGCCTCCTCGTACTCGCGCACGGCCTCGGCGTCGCGTCCGTAGGCCTGCGGAGGCGCCTGCCCGGCCCGGGTCGCGGTCCTGGTGCGGCGGCGGGTGCGGTGCTGGGTGGCGCGGTGGGCCAGGTCGGCGCGGTAGGAGGTGGGGCCGCCGTTGCGCGTCACCTCGCGGGTGACGGTCGAGGTGGGACGGTCCAGGTCCTTGGCGATCCGCGCGTAGGCCAGTCCCTGGGCCAGTCCCAGCTCGATGCGCTGGCGTTCGGACTGGGTGAGCCTGCCTCCGGGCATCGCGGTCTCCTTCGTGGGGCGTGGGTGCGCCCACCCTAGCGTTCACTTCCACCCATTGCAACGAAACGAGTGAAGTCCGTTGCATTAGATTCAGAATCATTGCAACAATTTCCCTGAATCTACCTGCTAATACGGTGTTTTCTCGCGAGAAATCTGTTGCCATAACCATGAACGCAACGTAGCTTTTCCATCATCAGAAACAGCGGCCCGCACCGGCGCCGCACCAGAAGAAGGAGAAGTACGATGCACACCTTCCCCACCCCCACCGCCATCACCACCGTCCTGGACATCCCCGCCGGACGCGTCCAGCTCATCGCCGCCGACCGCACCGACACCACCGTCCAGGTCCAGCCCGCCGACCCCGACAAGAACCGCGACGTCAAGGCCGCCCAGCAGACCACCGTCACCTACGACGACGGCGTCCTGCGCGTCCAGGCCCCGCCCGCCAAGAACCAGGCCTTCGGCCCCTCCGGATCGGTGGAGATCACCGTCCAGCTGCCCACCGGCTCCCACCTCCAGGCCACCGCCGCCAGCGCCGGACTGCGCGGCGTCGGACGCCTGGGCCGGGTCGCCTTCGAGGCCGCCCGGGGCCCCGTCAAGCTCGACGAGGCCGCCAGCGCCCACCTCACCCTCCAGGATGGCGACGTCACGCTCGGCCGCCTGGGCGGCCCCGCCCAGGTCAGCACCGCCAGGGGCGACATCGTCATCGCCCACGCCACCCAGGGCACGGTCGAGGTGCGCACCGAGTCCGGCGACATCACCGTCAGCGCCGCCCCCGGCGTCTCCGCCGCCCTGGACGCGGGCACCCCCCACGGCCGCGTCCACAACGCCCTCAAGAACGACGGCGAGACCACCTTGGACATCCGCGCCACCACCTCCCACGGCGACATCACCGCCCGCAGCCTCTGAGCAGCCGTATCCCCCGACCACCTGACGACTCACGGAGATCCACGATGGAAAACGACAACGGCCGCTTCTCCAAGGCGGGACTGCGGCGGATGCGCGACGTACTGACACGGCACGTCGAGAGCGGGCGGATCCCCGGGCTGGTCGCCCTGGTCAGCCGGGGCGGTGAGACGCACGTCGAGGCGATCGGGACGATGCGCCATGACGGCGGCGCCCCGATGCGCAGGGACACGATCTTCCGGATGGCCTCGACGTCCAAGCCGGTCACGATGGCGGCGGCGATGGTCCTGCTCGACGAGTGCGGGCTGCGGCTGGACGACCTGGTGGAGCAGTGGCTGCCCGAACTGGCCGACCGGCAGGTGCTGAGGCGGATCGACGGCCCGCTGGACGACACCGTTCCGGCGCGGCGGCCGATCACCGTACGGGACGTGCTGACCTCCACGTTCGGGCTCGGCATCGACCGGAGCGCGCTGGGCACCCCGATCATGAACGCGCTCTTCGCGCAGGGGCTCACGCCCGACCTGCCGGAGCCGATGCCCGAGCCGGACGAGTGGATGCGCCGCCTGGGCACGCTTCCGCTGATGCACCAGCCCGGCGAGCAGTGGCAGTACCACGTCGGCAACGACCTGCTGGGCGTGCTCGTCTCCAGGGTCACGGGGAAGTCGTTCGATGCGTTCCTGCGCGAGCGCGTCTTCGAGCCCCTGGGTATGGGGGACACCGGTTTCCACGTGCCCGCCGACAAGACGGACCGGCTGCCGCCGCTCTACGCCCCCGACCCGCAGACCGGGGAGTTCCACGTGTGGGACCCGGCCGAAGGAGGACGGCACAGCCAGCCTCCGGCGTTCCAGGGCGGTGGCGGCGGGCTGGTCTCCACCGTCGACGACTACCACGCCTACTTCCGGATGCTGCTGAACCAGGGGATGCACGGGAGCGAGCGGATCCTGTCCCGGCCCGCCGTCCAGCTGATGACCACCAACCGCCTCACGCCCGCGCAGCAGGCCGCCCGGAACGCCATGGCCACCGAGAACGTCCACGTGTCGTTCGGCCAGGGGCAGCACGGCGGCTGGGGCTTCGGAATGGCGGTGCGCACCTACCGGGGTGACTACACGCCCGTCGGCCAGTTCGGCTGGGACGGCGGAAGCGGCACCTCGACCTACGCCGACCCGGAGAACCGGCTCACCGGCATCGTGCTCACCCAGGTCGGGATGTCCGTCCCGGACTCGGCGCGGCTGATCCACGACTTCTGGACCACGCTCTACCAGGCGATCGACAACTGACAACGGGTCTGTTGTCCCGGGATGTCCATCCCCGTCACACAAGGCACAACCGCCCCTGAAGGCCCGGCCCCCGACGTCTGCGCGCGGGGGCCGGGCCTCGGGGCCGTCGTGGCGAGGACCCCGCCGGTGGGCGGTGTGCGGCCTCCCCCGCTGACCTGCGAGGTGCGGCCCGTGTCCGGCGGGTGCGCTCACCCGCGGTGGAAGACGTAGCCCGCGTGGTGGAGCACATCGTCGGCGAAGCGGCCGTAGGCCCAGAATCCCAGGTCGTCGCGGTAGACGATGCGGTCCCCCTCGATCCAGAACGACCCCTGGTAGGCGTGGGGGCGTCCGCCGCGCGTCTCGTCGTAGCGGCCGTCGGCGGTCAGTTCCTGGTGGATGAAGCCCGTCTCGTCGATCCACATCCCCAGGTACGGGCTGTCCGCCGGTGTCCGCGTCGGCCCCGGGAACCGCTCGGTCCGGGGCTCGACCAGACGTCGGCCGTTGAACAGGGCGAACTCGCCGTCGATGACGACCGCGGCGGCTCGCTCAGGGCTCCAGACCACCTGCTCCAGCGCGGTGGTCCCGGGACGGTGCCCGGAGAGCACGACGAAGGTCGCCGGGTTCCCGGGTGCCAGCGTGCCGACCCTGTCGGAGGGGCTCCTGCGCAGTCCGGCGACGGTGTCGTTCTCGACCACGCCCGGGACGACGGTCAGCCCCGAGCAGTCCACGACGACCGCGCCGTCGTCCTCGGCGGCCGTGTGCAGGCCGGTACCGACCCCGGCTATCTCCTTCCCGTCCAGGAGAAGGTCGGCACCGGTCAGGTCGCCGATCAGCGGGTCGAACGTGTACACGGCGGCGTTGACGAACATCAGCGGGCGGTGCGGCTCGGCGGCGACGGTCCTCAGCAGGTCCTCGTCGAAGAACGTGGTGCTCATGGCCTACTTCCGAAGGGTGTGGGTGCGTCTCGGGAACGCTCTCCACCCTCGGTGACGGAAGGAGGGGTGACCAGGCCGCGCTTCACCTGGGTGCCGCGCACCCTGGCTGGATGGCGTCAACAGACCACCCCCGCGTGCGCGGGGAGCACCTGGCGGACGTGTATCCCAACGCCGGTGTCGAGGGACCATCCCCGCGTGCGCGGGGAGCGCCGACGACCTGCGAACTTACCAGCGGCAAGCAGCCGTTCTCCCAACTTCTTGAGAAACAGGAAAAACGGATGATGGGCCCGGCCCTGGAAAGACCATGGCCGCAGAGTACCGGCAACACCACCTCGGCCTCGGCGGCCTCGACCAGCCCGATGGGTAGGGTCCCCCCGGCCGAGTCGAGTCAGACCGTGTCGCGCAGCGGCGTCGGCACCACGTGCTCCGACACCTCCGAGTGCACCTGGTGCAACCGGGTCTGCACCGCCCGCCGGAGCTTCGTCAGGCACTCCACCAGGGTGATGTCGTCCCCGACCAGACCCCCCTTGGCCACCACCGGTGTTCCGTCCAGCGGTCCCCCGCTCAGGTGGCCGTGCACCGTCAGCGGAACGATCTCGCCCCCGACATCGAACGCGTGCACGTCCAGCTCGTCCAACAGGCTCGCCACCAGGTCCCCGCCGGTCAGGTACAGCCCGCTGGGCAGCGCGTGCGCCCCCGTGGTGTCGGCGACCTCGTTGACCACGTCCGCCACCAGCCGCGCGATCCGGCCGGGCAGTTCCGCGCGGACCTGGACTGGCAGCTCGCGCACCCGGTCGGAGGGCGTCACCACCCGCAGCACGCACAGTTCCGGAAAGCCCGAGGAGGTCAGCTGCTCGGACAGTTCCCGCGCGGTCTGCTCGGCGACCTCGTCCGCGCGGTCCCCCACGCTGAACTCCACCGCGTCCAGGTCCACGAACCGCACCGCGCCCGTGCGCGCGACGGTGGCCAACTGCCGCCGGGTCAGCTCGGTGGTGCTGCCCACCACCCCCAGCAGCGGCCCGCGCGAACCCGCCTGGCCCCTCAACCGCAGCGCGTAGGCCAACAGCGCCCCCGTGGGCCCGGGGTCGGCAGCCAGCCACACGATCCCCGTGTCGTGGTGCGCGGCGGCCGCGGCCTCGGCGATGTCGGTCAGGTGCTGCTCGGTGCTCGCGTCGCACACGACCACGGGCTCGTCACCGGCGAGCAGTTCGGCGGTGAGCATCGTCTGCGTCACCTGCCGCACGGGCACGTGGCGCACCGGAAGGTCGGTCTGGACGGCGAGGATGTCGGCGACGGAACTGGTGGTCATCGGGCACAGCGGATCGTCGGCCAGCTCGGTGCGCTCCAGCGGCAACCCGTTGAGGAACTGCAACCCGTCCTCGGTGATGCGCCCCGAACTCGGGAAGGCCGGAACGAACAGCACCCGCACCCGTGTTCCGGCGGGTACGCGCTCGCGCACGGCGTCGTAGGTGGCCTCCAGTTCGGCACCGATGTTGCCGCGCAGCGTGGAATCGGTCCGTTTGACCACCAGCCCCACCGGCCACACCGCTTCGACCACGTCCGTGACCAGGTCTGCGGCGTGCTCGGGGGGAACATGGCGGCTGTCCAGGTTGGCCACGACCACGTCGTAGTCCCCCACGACCCGGCTCACGTGCTCGGGAGTCACCGTGGCCACACGCATCCCGGTACGGGCGAACCGGGCACCGGTGGCGTTGGCACCGGTGAGTTCGTCGGCGACCACGAGGACCTGGGCCACGGTGCGTCTCCTTCGGCGTTCGGCGAAACCCCGGGGCGAGCTGGGGCGGGTCCTTCCAACATAGGCCCATGCGGGCGGTCCGGGGAGCGCCCGGGCCTCCCGCGGGAGCCGGGAATCAGACGTCGACCACCGACCGCGTGCGGGCGCTGCGCCGGGCGGCCTCGATGACCTCCAGTCCGTGGATCACCTCGTGCGGGTCCACCGGCAGGGGCTCGCCCTCGCCGACCGCGTCGCGCACCCCGGCGTAGAACTCCGGGTAGGCGCCGCGCGCGCTGGGCACCGGCCGGGTGTGGCCGTCCACCCCGAGCACGCCCCAGTCCGCCTCGGGAACCACGCCCCAGTCGTCGGCGTCGGCCCGCTCCCCCGCCGTCAGCCGGGCCTCCTGGCCGTCCATGCCGTGGCTGGTGAACGCCCCCTCGTCCCCCAGCACGCGAAAACGCGGCCCGCCCTGGGCGGTGAGCGCGCTCATCCACAGGTGGGAACGCGTGCCCCGGGCGTGGTCGAGGGCCAGGAAGACGTCGTCGTCGGCGTTGACGCCCTCGCGCCGGGCGTCGATCTCGGCGTAGACGGAGGAGACCGGGCCGAACAGGTTGACCGCCTGGTCGATCAGGTGCGGGCCCAGGTCGTAGAGCAGCCCGGCCCCGGCCTCGACCCCGCCGCTCTCGCGCCAGGTGCCCTTGGCCTGGGGACGCCAGCGCTCGAACCGCGACTCGAAGCGGTGTACGCGGCCCAGCCTCCCCTCCTCGATGAGACCCCACAGGGTGAGGAAGTCGGCGTCCCAGCGGCGGTTCTGGTACACGGTGAGCACCCGGCCCAGCTTGTCCGCGAGGTCGGTGAGCTCCCGGGCCTGGAGGGCGGTGAGGGCGAAGGGCTTGTCCACCACCACCGCCAGGCCCGCCTCCAGGGCGGCCTGGGCGAGCGGGGCGTGGGTGTCGTTGGGCGTGGTGACGACCGCGATCTCGTAACGCTCGGCGTCGGCCCACAGTTCGGCGACGTTCGGGTACACGGTGACGCCGGGGTAGCGCGCCTCGGCGGCCCTGCGGCGGTCGGGGTTGCCCGTGACCACCGCGGACAGGCGCAGTCCCGGAACCGCGTCGATCAGCGGCGCGTGGAAGACCTCACCGCCCTTGCCGTAACCGATGAGGGCGACGTGCAGTTCGGGGCCGTCGTGTTCGGGTGTGCTCTGTGCCTCGGGTGCGTCAGCCATGCCACCAATCTAGGGCGTGCCGCCCCGACCCGCTGGTGGCGGGCGGCACGTGCCGTTCCCTCGCGGCCTGCGGACGCCGTCAGCGCTCGGGGGCGGACACGGTGAGGCCGCCGGGCAGGGCGTCGAAGGCCCGACGGTACCGGGCGAGCAGGTCGGGGACCGTGGGGGTGCCCGGCGCGGCGGCCCAGTCGGCCAGCGCGTACCGGGCCGCGGAGGCGACCATGTCCAGGGCGAGCCGCGAACGCGGGTCGCCCTGGTCGCCGACCCCCAGCACGGCCAGGGCCCGGACCGTGGTGCGTTCGCAGAACTGGAGGTTGTGGGCGCTGATCGCCGGGGTGCTCCCGGCCAGGCTGAGGCTGAGCCGGGCGGCGTGCGTCCACTCCCGGTCGGCCACGTGTTCCACGGCTTCGAGGATCGCGTCGCGTGCCAGCTCCACCAGGGGCCGGCCGTCGGGCCCCTTCTCCTCCAGCACCCGGAGAAACGCCCCCCACAGGTCCTGCAACGGAGCCATGGCCAGCTCCTCCTTGCTCGCGAAGTAGCGGAAGAAGGTGCGCTTGGAGACCTCCGCCTCCGCGCAGACCTCGTCCAGCGTGACCTGGTCGTACCCCGCCCGGGTGAAACGCTCCAGCGCGGTGTCGACCAGGGCCCGGCGGGTGCGGCGCTTCTTGCGTTCGCGCAGGGACTCCTCGGAGGCGGCGGGGCGGGGACGGGTGCTGGCCATGGCCGCAGTGTACCGAAGCAGACCGCCACTCGACGCCCATAGCCCCTTGGCAGCTTTGGCTCCTTGGACGCTTTAGCCTCTTGACGCATAATGCCCCTGAGTGCCATATTTTGATCCCGTCCACCCCGTCCCGCGAAGGAGCCCGGACATGCGCGCCCTGGTCGTCGACCGCACCGCACCCCACCACCTGCGACTCGGAGAGGCCCCCGAACCGGTTGCGGCCCCGCACCAGGCGCTGGTCCGCGTCACCGCCACGTCCCTCAACTTCGGCGAGGTGTCCACCGTCTCCCATTTGCCCGACGGGACCGTGCCGGGGTGGGACGCCGCGGGATTCGTGGAACGCCCCGCCGCCGACGGGTCCGGCCCCGCCGTTGGAACCGCGGTGGTCACCCTGGGTGCGGCGGGGGGCTGGGCCGAACTGCGCGCCGTCGACACGGCCTCCCTGGGGGCCGCCCCGGAGGGCGCGGACCACGGAGCCCTCAGCACCGTCCCGGTGGCGGCCACCAGTGCTCTGCGCGCCCTGCGCGAAGCGGGGTTCCTCCTCGGCAGAAGGATCCTGGTCACCGGGGCCACCGGTGGCGTGGGACGGTACGCGGTCCAACTCGCCCGCATGGGCGGCGCGCATGTGACCGCCTGCACCGGTGGACCCCGGACCCACGGCGCCGAACTGCGCGGCCTGGGCGCCCACGAGGTGGTGTCGCAACCCGGGGAACCCGACTACCTGTTCGACGGGGTCGTGGACTGTGTCGGAGGCCCCCAGCTGGTCACGGCCTTCGACAGGCTGAACGCCGGGGGAACCCTGGTGGCCGTCGGACACGTGACCGGGCAGCCCGAGCACTTCCCGCTCGACGCGTTCCTCGTGGACGACGGGCGGCACAGCCGCTCCATCACCGCGTTCCACCTCCAGAACGGCGTGGCTCCGGCCGGGGACCTGGGTTGGCTGGCCGGTCGGGTCGCCTCGGGAGACCTCGATCCGGGGATCTCCTGGCGAGGTTCGTGGGACCGGGCCGACGAGGCCGTGGCCGCCCTCCTCGAACGCCGCCTGCGGGGCAAGGCCGTTCTGGAGCTCACCGCCGGGTGAGGGCCTACCGCCCACCGCCGCCCGTGTCCGGCGCACGCGGCGGCCGCCGGGGGACTCCCCCCGCTGACCTCGGCGGTAGGCGTCAGGAAGGCGAGCCTCCGGCGGGTCCGGCCCGGCCGGTGCGCGGCGGGTGGTGAACGGTGGGAGCGGCTGGTGCCGTTACCGGCCGCGACCACGCAGGCGGGCTGGCCGCCGGTGCGGACGGAGGCCGTCAGAGCCGGTCGAGGCGGGCCCTGAGCAGGCAGAACTCGTTGCCCTCGGGGTCGGCGAGGACGTGCCAGGGCTCCTCCCCGCTCTGACCGATGTCGGCGAACACGGCACCGGCGGCGAGAAGGCGTTCGAGCTCGGCGTCCTGGTCGCGGTCGGTGGCGTTGACGTCGATGTGCAGCCGGGGTTTCGCCCTCTCCGGCTCCTCGGTGCGGCTGAGGATGATCGTCGGCTGCAGGCCGCCGAACCCCTCACGCGGCCCGATCTCGATGCAGCCCTCCTCGCGGTCCAGCACGACGAAGTCCAGGACCTCGCACCAGAACCGCGCCAGCACCTCGGGGTCGCGGCAGGAGAGCACGAGTTCACTGATACGACATGCCATGGACGAAGCCTGCTCTCCTCGTGGGAACCGACGGGGTGGCCACGCGCGGGTCTCGTGGACTCCGCGGCGGCGGCACTCCCAGACCGTACCGGGTGAGGCGAGCGGGAGCGAGGGAATTTCCGGGAACCGCCCGGCCGGGTCTACCCGGCCGAATAGGGCCGGTCCAGGCCGCCGGACACGGGTCACCGGCTCCGCTCCCCGGGCTCTCCGTCCGAGGTTCCGGGCTTCGGCTTCCACAGCCTCGAATCCGGGTTTGGGTCACCGGGCTTGGGAGACCGGACACTCGGTCCCAGGTTTCGAGGCTCCAGGCTTCGGTTCCCAGGTCCTCGACCCTCGATTCAAGAACTCAGGCTCCGGAATCCACACCCTTGGTTCAAGGGGCGGAGCTCTCGGGCCGTCAGATCGCGTTGAGGCTTATGGCCAGTTCGTCGAGGCTCTTCACGGCCAGGTCGAAGCGGTCCGTCGCGCGCGGAGGATCCCCGACGGGGCGTTCGACGTAGGCGGTCCGCATACCCAGGGCCTGCGCGCCCCGAAGGTCCCAGGCATGGGCGGCGACCATGAGCAGGCGGTCCGGCGGGCAGTCCGCGTTCGCGATCGCGAGCCGGTACACGTCGGGATGGGGTTTGTAGCCGCGCGCGTCCTCGGCGGAGAGCACCTGGTGCCAGCGGAGCCCGGCATGTGCACTGATACGGGTGAGCGCCGGGTGGCTGGCGTTCGACAGTCCGACCACCGGGAAGTACGAGGCGATCCGGTCCAGCGCGGAGGCGGAGTCCGGCCACGGCGCCAACCGCTGCGCGGAGGCCGCCAGCGAGCGGATCGCGTCCGCGTCGTCGACACCGGCCTCGGCCGCGACGCGTGTGGCCGCTTCGAGGTCGATCACCGTGCTGTTGGCGTAGGGGCGGCGGCCCGCGAGGATCTCCTGCTGCTGCTCATCGACATGCCTGTTCCACACCTGGACCAACTCGCGCGCCCTCACGTCGTCGATGTCCGGGAGCAGTGTCCGGATGCCGCGCCCGATACCGGCGGGCTCATCGACCATGGTCCCCAGAACGTCGAAGACGATCACGTCTATGTCGGAGGGTGAAGTCACGAGAAGCGCTCCCTAGGTTCCTCCGCTGCGCCACCCGGAATGTGTGGGGGCTCAGTTACAGGAGGGTTCAGCGATCCGCCTGGCACGTTGGCGAGCATAGTGCGGGACCCCCCAGCCGTTCCCGCCGGAGGGGGTCAGCGGTTCCCCCGGTCCCGACGGCACCGGACTGTCGGCACGGCCCCAGCCACCCCTCAGGAGGAACAGCACGCGGAGCGGCCGACACACGGGACGCTCGGCACGGCCGAACACCGTCCAGACCGGCCGACACGGTCAGCCGCCGCGCGGAACGACCAGCACGGTCAGCCGCCGCGCAGGGCGGTGCGCGCGGCCTCCAGGGTCGTGGTGCGGTAGGCGGCGCCGAACAGGCACACATGGACCAGCAGCGGGTGCAGCTGGTGCAGGGCGACCCGCGACCGCCACCCGGAGGCCAGCGGCGCCACCTCGTTGTAGGCGTCGCGGACCCGTTCCAGGTGGGGCAGGCCGAACAGGGCCAGCATGGCCAGGTCCGCCTCACGGTGCCCGCCGTGCGCGGCCGGGTCGATGACCACCGCGTCCTGAGCCCGCCAGAGGACGTTGCCGCTCCACAGGTCGCCGTGGACGCGCGCGGGCTCCTCGGGTTCTCCGGCCAGGTCGGCGACGGCGTCGACCACCTTCTCGACCACGCGGCCGTCGGACGGGGTGAGGGAGCCCTGGTCCAGGGCCTGGCGCAGGTAGGGGCGCAGGCGCTGCTCGGCGTAGAAGCGCGGCCAGTCCCGGGAGGGGGTGTTGTCCATGGTGAGGGGGCCGATGTAGCCGGGCCAGTCGGCGCCGAAGTGGTCGGCGCCGGTCAGGTGCATCCCGGCGAGTTGGCGGCCGAGGCGTTCGGCGGCCTGGGCGGTGGGTTCGCGCTCCTCGATCCACGGCAGGACGAGGATGCGGTCGTCCCAGGCCACGACGTCGACGGCGGGTGAGCCGAAGGTCCGGCCCAGCCAGTCCAGGCCGCGCGCCTCAGCGGTGAGCACCCCGTTGGGCGGGGCTCCGCGCACGAGGGACTTGACGAACAGGCGGGTGCCGTCGGTGAGTTCGGCGTAGTAGATGTCCCAGTCGTGGCTGCTGCCCGCGCGGGCGGCGCGCCTGACGTCGCGGTCGAGCAGGACGGTGAGGCGTTCGGCCATGGTTCCGTTGACCGGGTCCCTGCGGCGGCCCTCCCCGTGCCCGTCGCCGCCGTCGCCTCCGAAGTCCCGCACGATCCGCTCCCCCCTCACCCGCGCTACCGCCTCAACCGGGTGACGAGTTCGCCGGTGAGGCCCTTGGCCGCGGACTCCACCATGTTGAGTACGGCGGTGAACCCGTCGTCGCCTCCGTAGTAGGGGTCGGGGACCTCCGGGTTGGGTCCGGTGCCGGGCGCGAAGGAGCGGAAGAGGCGGACCCGCGACATGTCGAACCCGTACTCCTCACCGTACTCGTCGACGATGCGCCGGATCTCGTCGACGTTGTCCAGGTCCATGGCGAGGACGAGGTCCCGGTCGGCGAGGACCTCGTGGGCGAACTGGCGGGCGGTGTGACTGGTGAGGTATCCGTGCACGCGCAGGGTGGAGGCCGCGCGCGGGTCCATGCCGCCGCCCACGTGCCAGTCGCCCGTGCCGAAGCTGTCCACCGCCACGAGGTCGCTCATCCCGGCGCGTTCGAGGTCGGCGGCGAGGATCTTCTCCGCCATGGGCGAGCGGCAGATGTTGCCCAGGCACACCACACTGACGCGGTAGGGACCAGCGGGGTCACGCGGTTCCGGCAAGCTCATGCCCTTACCGTAACGAAAAACCGCTGCGGCCACGTGTTGTGGCTCCCGCGCGTTCGCCGGGCCGGGCGGGGCAGCGCGAAGCGGGAGGGGTGGGTGGCCCCCTATATCCATGGAACCGCGGGCGGACACACCGCGGTAGTCCCCGTGCGCGGCTGCGGAAAACCCCGCGGAGGGCCGACCGCGCGGGCCTCCCCCGCCGGTCCCCGCGCGGGTCTCTGGCGCTGCCGCGGCCCTCCCGTGGGACGGGCGCGCCGCCTACCCCTTGGGCAGGCGCACCACGCTGACGAAGAAGTCGTCGATCTGCCGGACCACCCGTATGAACTGGTCGAAGTCCACCGGCTTGGGGACGTAGGCGTTGGCGTGCAGGCGGTAGCTGCGCAGCACGTCCTCCTCCGCCTCCGAGGTGGTGAGCACCACGACGGGGATGTGCGCGAGGTCCTCGTCGTTCTTGACCTCCTCCAGCACCTCCCTGCCGTCCTTGCGGGGCAGGTTGAGGTCGAGCAGGATCAGGTGGGGACGGGGCGCGTCGGCGAACTCCTCCTCGCGGCGCAGGAAGCGCAGCGCCTCGACACCGTCGGAGACCACGTGCAGGCGGTTGCCCAGCTTGTGTTCCTCGAACGCCTCCCTGGTCATCAGGACGTCGCCGGGGTCGTCCTCGACCAGCAGCACCTCGATGGGATGCACCAACATGACCTCGCTCAAGCTTCCAGACCCCTGCTCAGGGTCCCGCCCCGTGACCGGGGGGAACCGTACCGCCACCGGTGTCGGGCTGGGCGGAGCGGACGCCGCCGGGCCTGTCGCCCGGTTCGGCGCCGTCCTCCCCAGGGTTGTCCGTACCCGTGGGCTGTCGTGCGGCCGTCGGAGCCGAGTCCTCGGGGGTGGTCTCGGCGTCCTCGGTGCCCTCGTCCCCGTTATCGACGGCGAGGGGCTCGGCGGTTCCCCTGTCGGGGGCCGGGTCCTCGTCCTCCGCGGGGTCGGCGGGCAAGGACCAGCATATGCGCGTTCCGGTTCGACCAGAGTCCCGGTCACCTGAGGTTTCGGATTCCCCGGGGTCCCGGGAGCCGGTTTCCAGCCAGATCCGTCCCCCGTGGAACTCCACGATCTTCTTGCACATCGCCAGGCCGATACCGGTTCCCGTGTACTTGTCCCTGGTATGCAACCGCTGGAAGATCACGAAGATGCGCTCCGCGTACTGCGGTTCGATTCCGATCCCGTTGTCGGAGCAGCAGAACACCCACTCGTCACCGCGCCGTTCGACGCTGATGTGGACCCGGGGGTCCTCCTCGCCGCGGAACTTCACGGCGTTGCCCACGAGGTTGAAGAACACCTGGGTCAGGAGAGTGCGGTCGCCCTGCACGGTCGGCAACGGGTCCCGGGTGACCTCGGCGTCGGCCTCCTCCAGACGGGTGGACAGGCTGCTCAGGGCGTCGTCCAGCGCGTCGTCGAGGGCGACCGGCGCGAAGTTCCTGACCCGGCCGACCCGGGAGAAGGCCAGTAGATCGTTGATGAGGGTCTGCATGCGCTTGGCGCCCTCGACCGCGAAGTCGATGTAGGCGTCGGCGCGCTCGTCCAGCTGCCCCTGGTAGCGGCGCTGGAGCAGCTGGCAGAAGCTCGCCACCTTGCGCAGCGGCTCCTGGAGGTCGTGGGAGGCGACGTAGGCGAACTGCTCCAGCTCCAGGTTGGAGCGGCGCAGTTCCTCGGTCTGGTTCTCCATGAGGACGGACTGCTCCTGGAGCTTGCGCCGCGCGGAGGCGACCTCGTCCAGGTCCTGCACGATGCGCTCGCGCATGGCGTCCACGTCCTGGCCGAGCCGGACGATCTCGGGCGGGCCGTGCAGGGAGATCCGGTGGGCGTAGTAGCCCTCCGACACTTGGCGCATGTGCCCGGCGAGTTCCTCCAGGGGGCGCAGAACCCACTGCTGGAGCATCACCCACAGGAACACCGACAGGAACACCACGACCAGGCCGACCAGGACCAGCAGGGCCACGACCTGCTGGGTGGCCAGGGTCAGGCCCTCGCGGGCCTCCTTGATCTCCGCCTCCAGCTGGCTGGTGGTGGCGTCGCTGATCCGGCTGAGCTCCAGGAAGAGGACCCGGCCGCGCCGCAGCTCCTCCTGGGTGACCTCCTGGCCGCCGCTGACCCGCTCCAAGGCGGGCTCGGCGAACTCCTCGGTCCACACCCGGCCCGCGGTGAGCAGGTCGTCGACGTTGGTGGCCACCTCGGGGTTGTCCTCGGCCAGCTGGGCCAGGACGGCCTGGTTCTCCGTCAGCGTCAGCTGGCTCTCGACGTAGGGCTGGAGGAACTCGCGGTCCTGGGTGAGGATGTAGCCGCGCAGGGCGTGGTCCTGGGTGAGGTAGGCCGAGTGCGTCTGCTCGACCGCGCTCACGGCGGGTGTCAGGGAGTCGACCTGGAGCGCCAGGGACTCGCGGGCCTGGAACGCCGCCAGGGTGATGACGGACACCGCCACGACCAGGACGACGGCGACCACGGCCAGCAGGCTCGTGACGCGCCGCCGCAGGCTCCACGACTGGTGGGCCGAGCGCTTCCCCTCGCGGTTGGTGCCGTTGACGAAGTGCGTGCCGCCGGTCGAGGCCGCGCCGTGCACGCCGGTGTCCGGGGCGGGCCCGGATCCCTCGGTCTCCATGGCCGTCCCCTCTCCGGTCGCCGGTGTCACTCGGGCTCTCCGTGGGTGATGAGCAGCATCGCCACGTCGTCCTGGAGCGGTCCGCCGTTGCTGCGCTCGGCCTCGTCCACCAGGCGTTCGGGCAGCCCGGCCAGGGAGGTGCCCCGTTCCAGCACGCCGGAGACCATCCGGCGCAGGCCCGCGACCTCCAGGCGGGCGGGCGGGGCGCCGTCGTAGGCGTCCACGAGGCCGTCGGTGTAGAAGAGCATGGTCGCCCCGGTGGGGAGCACGACCGTGTCGGTGTCGGTCTGCTCGACAGGGAAGACGCCCAGGGGAGGCTGCGGGGTGACGCGGGTCTCCTCGACGGCGCCGCCGCGCAGGACCATGGGCGGCGGGTGGCCCAGGACGCGGAGCCTGACCCGGTCGTCGCCGGTGTCCAGGCTGGCCATGCACAGGGTGGCGTACATCTCCTCCTGGGCCCGCTCGGTGACCAGGATGTCCTCCAGGCTGGTCAGCACCTTGTCCTCATCGACGCCGCCCATGATGAGGGCGCGCCAGGCGATGCGCAGGCTGACTCCGAGCGCGGCCTCGTCGGGGCCGTGCCCGCTGACGTCGCCGATGATGACGTGGGTGGTGCCGTCCTTTTCGACCGCGTCGTAGAAGTCCCCGCCGACCAGGGCGCGTTTGCGGCCGGGGCGGTAGTAGGCCAGGTGCTCCAGGGGCGAGCGTTGGAGCAGGACCTGGGGCAGGAGTCCGCGTTCGAGGCGCATGTTCTCGCGGGCGCTCATGCGGGCCTCGCGCAGCTGGCGGGCGTTCTCGTCGGCGCGGCGGCGCTCCAGGGAGTAGCGCAGGCTGCGGCCGAGCAGGGAGCCGTCGACCTGGCCCTTGACGAGGTAGTCCTGGGCGCCCGCGGCCACGGCGGCGACGCCCTCGTGCTCGTCGTCGAGTCCGGTGAGGACGACGACGGCGGCCTCGGGTGCGCCCTCCAGGACCTCGCGGAGCAGGTCCAGCCCGTGGGCGTCGGGGAGGTTGAGGTCGAGCAGCACGCAGCCCCGGAAGCCCTCCAGGTGCCGGCGCGCCTCGGCGAGCGTGGGGACCCAGGTGATGTGCGTGGGCAGGGCCGTCTCGTCGAGCAGTTCCTCGGCGAGGAAGGCGTCCCCGGGGTCGTCTTCTATGAGTAGGACGTCAACCGGTTCGACAGCAGCCTCCACCCGCTCGTTCGGGACGGTGTCGTCGCCCAGGAAGGCCCCGTCGTGCGGGGCAGCGTCGTTGGCGGAGGCGGCCCGTGCCGCCTCCCCGCCGATCACCGTCACGGGATCGTGCCCTGTTCTCCTGGTATCCACTCATCGCCCTTGGTCTGCCGGTTCGTGGGTGCCGTGTCGCGCCGTGTGACCCCGGGGGGCGCCCCGGGTTCTCCCGGCGGTCCGGACCGCACGACACCCAAACGATAATCGCCCCGGTGACCTGTTGACCAGCGGCCGTGACGAGACACATCCGACGCCGGAGACCGGGATCACAGCCCTGTTCTCCCTGTGTGAGGGCCTGTTGGCCCGCGGTGGGAACCCGCTGACGCTCCGCCCCGACGTGCGGACGGAACGAGCATGCGCCCATGCACGAGCACATGCAGGGTGTGACGGGGGACACGCGCTGGATTTCTTCGAGCGTACCCGAGGCCCCTCCGGAGAGGTCGGCGCCCCTGCGGGAGACGCGCACGGAAGCGGTGCGGCGGCCTCCGGGAGGGAGCCCGGGCGGCGGGCCCGGAGGCGGAGGGGGAGACGGGCCCGGCACCCCTCGGCACGCCGGCAGATTTTCATGACAGGGTGTCATATCCCCCTTGACAGCGGCCTCCGTCTAAATGACATGATGTCATAAACGTGCCGGACGGAAGGCGGAAGAGCACCGATGAGCGCAACGGCCGAGGTTCCCGCGACGACCGCCCCCGACACCCCCGGGACCTTCTCCGAACGCCTGCGCGCGGCGACCTGGAGCGACCACCAGGCCGCCGAGGACCACGGTTTCACCCGGGCCCTCATGGACGGCACGCTCCCCCTGGACGGGTACACCGGCATGGTCGCCCAGCACTACTTCGCCTACGTCGCGCTGGAGGAGACCGGCCGGCGCCTGGCGGACGACCCCGTCGCCGGAAGGTTCCACTACCCGGAACTGGAGCGGGTCCCCGCGCTGGTCCGCGACCTGGAGCACCTGCTCGGCGCCGACTGGCGCGACAGGATCGCCCCCACCCCGGCCACCCGCACCTACGCGGCGCGCATCGAGCAGATGGCCGACCACCCCGAGGGGTTCGTCGCGCACCACTACACCCGCTACATGGGCGACGTGTCCGGCGGGCAGTTCATCCGCCGCGTGGCCGCCAGCGCCTACGGCCTGACCGACGCGGCCGGCGTCTCCTTCTACGTCTTCGACGCGCTGGGCAGCCTGCCCCGCTTCCGCGCCGGGTACCGGGAGCGGCTCGACTCCCTGGCCCTGGATGAGGCCGCGGCCGCCCGCCTGGTGGCCGAGACCCGGCTGGCCTACCAGCTCAACACCGAGGTGTTCGCCAACCTGGGCCGGATGTACGCGCCGGGGACCGGGGCGGACGCCGACGCCGCCTGAGCCCCGACCGCGCGCCCGTCAGGCCTCCGGGGCCCGGCGGGCGCGCTCCTGGTGGCGGCGGGCCTTCAGGCGGTTGCCGCAGGTCCTCATCGAGCACCAGCGGGCGGTGTTGGCGCGGCTGCGGTCGAGGAGGAAGAGGCGGCACTCGTCGTTGCCGCAGGGGCGCAGCCGCCCGGGCCTGCGCTCCTGGACGTCGTACCAGGCGAGCACCAGTTCCACCGCGAGCGTCCGCTCGGGCGGCGCCCGGAGAGTCCACCGCAGGTCCGCCCCGTCGATGTCGGGAACCCGGGTTACCCCGGCGAGCATCCCCCGCATCCGCGCCTCGGGCACGGGTCCGCGCGTGGCGGCCTGGAGCACGTCCCTCGCCGTCCGCAGCCAGTCGATCGCCGCCGCGTCATCGGAACCGCCGTGCTCGCGCGCCCACCGCCGCGGCGCGGCGTCGTCGGCCCACAGGTCCCGCCGTCGGCCGTCCACCACCGGGGTGCTGTTCAGCGCTTCGAGCAGCGCCTCCTCGTCGACCATGTCCACCCGCCTCCCGAACTAACCCTCTTCATCGACTTGACAGGTTACCCCGCATCCGCTCCACTGGTGGCAGAGATAACCATCAAAGTTGCCCTGGAGGGTTAGTCATGACGGAGATCCGCCACCAGTACGCCACCGTGCGCGGACACCGCGTCTTCTACCGGGAGGCCGGGCCCCGCGACGCGCCCGCCCTGGTGCTCCTGCACGGGTTCCCCACCAGCTCGCGCATGTTCCGCCGACTGATCCCGCGGCTGGCCGACCGGTTCCGCGTCATCGCCCCCGACCACCTCGGCTTCGGCCACTCCGACGCTCCACCCGCCGACGCGTTCGCGTACACGTTCGACGCGCTCACCGACGTCACGGAGGCGCTCCTGGCCGGGCTCGGCGTCACCAGCTACGCCATGTACGTGCAGGACTACGGCGCTCCCGTCGGGTGGCGGCTCGCGCTGCGCGCCCCGGAGGCGGTCACCGCGGTGGTCACCCAGAACGGCAACGCCTACGAGGACGGCTTCGTCCCCGAGTTCTGGGCGCCCGTGTGGGCCTACGCGAAGGATCCGGGGCCCGCGACGGAACCGGCGGTCCGCACCGCCCTCGACCTGGACGCGGTCCGCTGGCAGTACCTGCACGGGGTGAACCGCCCCGAACTGGTCGATCCCGACACCTGGACGGCCGACCACCGCGACATCAGCCGCCCCGGCAACGACCTCGTCCAGCTCGCCCTCCTGCGCGACTACGCCACCAACCCGCCCCTCTACCCGCGGGTGCACGCGTACTTCCGGGAGAGCCGCGTCCCGCTCCTGGCCGTGTGGGGAGCCGAGGACCGCATCTTCGGCCCCGACGGCGCGCGCGCCTTCGCCCGCGACCTGCCGGACGCCGAGATCCGCCTGGTGCCCGGAGGCGGCCACTTCCTGCTGGAGAGCCACCTGGACGGCACCGCCGAGCGCATCCGGGACTTCCTGACCCGTACGCTGACGGCGCCCCGGGGATGACGCCCGCGCGGGCGGAACCGGTGGCCGGGCGGGCGCGCCGCCGACCGCCCGCCGGGCCCCGCCCCGGCGGGGCCCGCCCCGGCGGGGCCCGGTCGTTCCGGAGCGTGCCCGGACCCGCTCCGGCCCTCCCGGCCGCCCTGCCACCACCGTCGCGCACGGTCACCGAAGACCGCCACGGTCCGCCCCCGGGCGTGACACCATAGGAGGATGCCCAAGATCACGGCGCCGACCATCGCCGCCCACCGTGCCCGCACACGGGATCGCATCATGGACGCCGTCGACGAGCTGATCCGGACCCAGGGGATCGACCGCATCTCCATGACCGACGTGGCCAACTCCGCGGGGATCACCCGTACCGCCCTGTACAACTACTTCCCCGACAAGCCCGCGCTGCTCCTGGCCTTCACCGAGCAGGTCAACAGCGCGTTCGTCGAGCGGTACAGGCGCGAACTCCCCTCGGGCGTCTCGGCGGCGCGGCGGCTCTCGGCGTTCGTCCGCCTCCAGTTGGAGGGCATCCTGGCGCATCCGCACCCGCCCGCCGCCGAACTCGGGGCCAGCCTCGGCCCGGACGCCTACCAGGCGCTCGCCGCCCACGTGGCGCCCATGCAGCGCCTGCTGACCGAGATCCTGGAGGAGGGCACCGCCGCGGGCGAGTTCGATCCCCTGCCCGCCGAGCCCGTCTCCCGGCTGGCCCTGTCGATGGTCGGCTCCCAGCGCCTGCCCCTCGTCAGCGGGGAGATCGACCTCGACGAGACCCACGCCCTGGTCACACGGTTCGTACTCCGCGCCCTCGGCGTGGCGACCGAAACCGTGGACACCGTTCTTCCGCAAACCGCCACGAAGAACACCCGGAGTGGTGACTCGTAAACACGCAGTCATAAGGGCTGGCCCATAACCTGCGCCACAACGTTGGCGAGGCGATATCAAGTCGCAACGGTACGGCGACATCGGTCAGAATCGGTGACCCCGCCCGCCCCTCGGGGCGGGCGCCCCTTCGACCGAGTGTGAGGCCCTCTCCGACGTGTCCCTCGTACTGATCCTCCTCGGCGCCGTCCTGGTGGCGGTCGCCATGTTCAACAAGGTCCCCAGCTACGTCCCCGGGCGGATCCCGGCGCCCCGCCCCGGCCGCGGCGGCTCCGTGGCCGCCGCGCGGAGCCCGGAGATGGTGCGCCCCCGCGTGAGACTGGTGTCGGCCCGGCTCACCGAACCGGGCAAGGCGCTGCTCACCACATTCGGCGGAAGCGCGCTGATCGTGGCGTTCTTCCTCACCCTGTCCGGTCTGTGAACCCCGGCCGGTCCCTGAGCACGGACCGGCCGATCCGGCCGAGCAGCCGTTCCGGGGAGCCGTCGCCGCGTCCGGCCGGGTAACCGAGGTCGCGCGTGCCCCCGCCGCCGGCCATGCGCAGCAGCAGGCCGCCCGCGGCGGTGGCCGCGAGCCCGCCCGTCACCGCGGCGGCCGCGGCCAGCCGCTCGCGGAAGCGGGTGTCCCGGTGCGCGGCCATCTCCGCGATGGCGCGGTCCGTGGCGCCGAAGGCCCCGCCGCACAGCAGCGGGTCCAGCTCGTGGGGCCGCCACCGCGCCTGCCAGGGGCTCAACGGGGGCAGTCCGCCGGGCACCGAGGACGTGCGCGGCTTCCAGCGGACGGGCCCCGCAGCGCCGACCGGGCCGGGAACCGGGTCCGGCACCGTGAGCCGCTTGGGCGCGGGACCGCCGTAGCGCAGTTCGCCGGGGGCGTTGGTGAGCATCTCCGCGAGCAGCTTGGCGCAGGCACGGGCGTCTCCCAGCGCGGTGTGCTGTCCGGTCGGCCAGTCTCCGCTGAGCCGGTGGGAGGCCTTGGGCAGCGAGTACCGCTCCAGCTCCACCTGGGAGCGCAGCGCGCGCAGCGTGCACAGCCCGGCCTGGCCCGTGGGAAGCCCGGCGGGCACCAGTTCCGAGGCCAGGAAGCGCTGTTCGAAGTCGAGGTTGTGGCCGACCACGACCGCCCCGGAGAGCAGTTCGGTGAGTCTGGGCACCACCTGGGCCGCGGTCGGGGCGCCCACCGTGTCGCCCTCGCCGATGCCGTGGAACTCCCGGCCGCCCACCGGCGCGCGCGGGTCGATCAGAGTGCTGAACTCCTCCACGAACTTGCCGTCGCCGCACACGCGCACCACGGCGATCTCCACGATGCGCGCGCCCTCGCGCGGTTCGAGGCCAGTGGTCTCCATGTCGAGCACCGCGTACTCCAGGTCCGCCGCCCGCATGCCGACCCTGCGCCGGGTCAGCGCGCCCATCCGCAGCGTTCCCATCGTGTGACCCACTCCCTCGTACCTCGTGTCGAACGGCCGTCCCACCTCGCCGCGTACCGGCAACGACCTTACTCCCCGCGTCCGACAGCGGACCCCGCGCACGTGGCGGGCCCCTCCCGGCGGCGGGGGGCCGACCGCTCCGGTCAGCCCCCGGACCGCGAGGCGTCTGCGGTCGGGCCGGTTCCGCGACCGCGGGGCGACCGGAAGAAAGGGGGGTTATGTAACGTTCTCAGTCGTGTCCACCCACAGGAGGACACTCCACGCGCACCCTGCCCCGACCTCAACGGCGAGGAGAAGCCCGCATGCCCCAGAGCCCGCTGCCCGAGTACGTCCCCCTGGCACAGGTCGTCCGGTCCGGAATGCTGGAGAGCGTCCACTACGGCGCGGTCGTCGGACTGGCCGCGGACGGCCGGATCGCCTACGCGCGCGGCCCCGTGCACCAGCCCATGTTCCCGCGCTCCTCGGCCAAGCCCTTCCAGGCGCTGGCGATGCTGCGGGCGGGCGCGCGCCTGGAGGGGCCCTCGCTGGCCATCGCCGCGGGCAGCCACTCCGGTGAGGAGGCGCACACCGCCGAGACCGAACGCATCCTGGCCGCGGCCGGGCTCACCGCCGACGCCCTGGGCTGTCCCCCGGCCGCCCCCGGCGGCAGGGAGGCGCGCGCCGCGTTCGTGCGCGCCGGACGCGAGCCCGAGCGCGTGCTGATGAACTGCTCGGGCAAGCACGCGGGCATGCTCGCCGCCTGCGTCGCCCGGGGGTGGAGCACCGGGGACTACCTGGAAGCAGAGCACCCCTTCCAGGTCCTGGTCCGCGAGACCATCGAGGAGCTGTGCGAGGAGCCGGTCGCGCACACCGCCGTGGACGGCTGCGGGGCGCCCCAGATGGCGGTCTCCCTGACCGGTCTGGCCCGCGGTCTGTGGCGCATGCGCACCGCCCCCGAGGGCGGTCCTGAACGGGCCGTGGTCGAGGCGATGAGCGCCCACCCGCTGTACGTGGCGGGCAGCGACCGGATCGACACCGACCTCATGAGGCGTATGCCCGGCCTGGTGGCCAAGGGCGGAGCCGACGGGGTGCTGGTGCTCAGCGCCGCCACCGGCGAGACCGTCGCCGTCAAGATCAGCGACGGGGACGCCGAGGAGCGGGCGCGTACGCTGGTCGCACTCGACGCGCTGCGGACCCTCGGTGTGGACGTCTCCCCCGTCCAGGACCGGCTGCGCGTGGACGTCCTCGGAGGTGGCGCCCCCGTCGGCGAGGTCCGCCCGCTCTGACCGACCCCGACCTCGGGAACCACCACCGGAAGGGACACCACCGTGCGGGACACCCTCAACGACATCGTCGTCGTCGGAGCGGGGATGGCCGGGCTGCACACGGCCGAGGCGCTGCGCGAACGCGGGTACGAGGGGCGGCTGACGCTCCTGGGCGAGGAGGCGCACCGGCCCTACTCGCGGCCTCCGCTGTCCAAGGAGGTCCTGACCGGGGTGGGTATGGAGCCCCCGGGCGGCGGCCCGGGCTGGCTGGTGGGCCACCGGGCGCTGCGTCTGCGCGAGGACGAGGCCGTGGACGCGCTGGACCTGGACTTCCGTCCGAGCAGCCGGGCCGTGGGGCTGGACACCGCCGCCCGTGAGGTGAGCGTGTCCGGTCCGGGCGGCGCCGCCTCGACGGTGCGCTACGACGGCCTGGTGATCGCCACGGGCGCGCGGGCGCGCCGCCCCGCCACCGACCTGGCGGGCGTGTACGTGCTGCGCACCCTGGACGACGCCGAGGCGGTGCGGTCGGAGTTCGACTCCGGTGGTCGGCTGGTGGTGGTCGGGGCCGGTTTCGTCGGCGCCGAGGTGGCGGCCAGCGCCCGAGCGGTGGGCATGGACGTGACCCTGGTGGAGGCGGCGCCCACACCGCTGACCCGGGTCGTGGACCCGAGGATCGGCGAGGTCCTCACGGAGCTGCACCGGGAGAACGGCGTCGACGTGCGCCTGGGCGTGGGCGTGGCCGGTTTCGAGGGCCGGGGCCGGGTGGAGCGGGTCCGGCTCGCCGACGGCTCGGCGGTGGAGGCCTCCCTCGTGGTCGCCGGGATCGGCGTGCACCTGAACACCGAGTGGCTGCGCGGGTCCGGGGTGGAGCTGCTGGCCGACGGCTCGGTGGCGTGCGACGAGTACTCCGCGACCTCGGTGCCGAACGTGTACGCGGTCGGGGACCTGGCGAACTGGCCGCACCCGCGCTACGGCGGGCGGATCCGCCTGGAGCACTGGACCAACGCGGGCGAGCAGGGCGAGGCCGCGGCGCACAACCTGTTGGCGGGCGACGGCGGGCGCACGCCCTTCACGCCGGTGCCCTACTTCTGGTCCGACCAATACAGGATGAAGGTCCAGCTGCTGGGCCAGGGCGCGCCCGCCGATCAGGTCGCCTTCGTGCACGGCTCCCCGGAGGACCGAAAGTTCGTGGCCTTCCTGGGCCGGGGCGGAATGCTCACCGGTGTGCTGGGGCTGCGCTCCACGCCCAAGACCATGCGCTACCGGGGTCTGCTGGAGAAGCCGACGACGTGGGACGAGGCGTTGGCGGCCGCGGGGGTCACTCCCGCACGGTGATGGCCCTCTTGGGGCACATGCGTTCGGCCTGGCGGACGCGTTCGCGGGACGCGGCGGCGGGTTCCTCGGTGAGCAGGTAGAGGAAGTCGTCGTCGCGGACCTCGAAGACCTCCGGTGCGGCGGCCATGCACAGGGCGTTGCTCTCGCACTGGTCGTAGTCGACCTCGACTCGCATCGTCGCCGGACTCCTCGCGCGGAAGGGGTGTGATCCCCGACTCTAGCCGGGACGGCCGTGCTGTACGGCTCGGACGGGCGCACCGGCGCACGTCCATGACTTCGCTTTTGTCCATAAAGCGGATGTTGTGTGAACCACCAGTGCGTACACGCTGTCCCACTGCCGACAGCACCGGGCCGTCCGGTGCCGTCGGGAAAGGGGCACACGGGTGAGCGAGGACGAGACCACCGGGAATCCCGAGAACCGTAGGTCGGCGGCGGAGGCCGCCCCCGTGGCGGGACCGGAAGGGACCCCCGTGCCACCGGGTCCAGCGGAGCAGGTGGAGCGGGAGGGGCAACCGGGGCGGGTGGATCCACCGTTACGGACGGGGCGACTGAGTCCGTCGGAAGTCTCAGGACGGCCGGGCCCGCCGGAGCAGGAGAGGCATCCGGTCCCTCCAGACCAGACGGAACACCCGGGACAGGTGGGGCAGGCAAGGCCGCGGAGCGCCCACCGGGAACCGCAGCAGTACGGCACGACGTTCGCGCACCTGTCCTACGCGCAGCACTACCAGCAGACGTACCACGACCCGGCCTACCGGTACCGGGAGCGGCCGCGGGTGCCCCTGCCCCGTGCACCCGCGTGGCTGCCGGTCGCCGTGCTCGGCGTCGGCGTGGTGGCCGCGCTGCTGGCCACGTTCGACCGGCCCGGGATCGGCCTGGTCATCACCGGTGTGGTCGCGGGTCTGACCGCTTTCGCCGCGCTGATGGTGCGCCCGGCCATCCCCGAGAGCGGTATGGAGGACGAGGAGGAACGAAACGGGGAACCGGGGCCCGGGAGCTCTTCTGGCACCGCTGGGAGCACGCGGACCCCCGTGGCCGGGGGTTCGGGTGTCCCCGATCCGGTCGCCCAGAGCGTCCCCGCCAAGGACGACGGACAACCGCGACCCGGGAACTCCTCCGTAGCCGCAGCGGACGCGGAGCACGCCGGGGTCTCCCCTGAGACCGGAGATCCGGCTTCTGGGGCCGCAGAGACCCGTGCGGTTTGCGGGGCCGATCCCTCGGCCGAGATGGAAGGGGCGCCGGAGGCCACGGAGGCCGGTGAATCCGACAGCAGCGGAACACGTACGCCTGGAAGCGAAGAGGCCACCGGTGCCACCGGCATCACCAAGGCTGGCGAGGCTGGCGAGGCTGGCGAGGCTGGCGAGGCTGGCGAGGCTGGCGAGGCCACCAATACCGCCTCCACCGGTGCTGGCGAAACCGCTACCGCTGAGGCCGCCGGGGCCGCTCCAGCCGTCACGCCCTCACCTCAACCTCTCGCCCGCCCCGCAGTCCCACACACCACTGCCACCGCCTCCCCATCCGCCTCCGGTCCTCAGACCGCCCCCACCCCTCAGACCTCCTCCCACCCCGCGGCCCCGCACACCCCAGCGGCCTCTGCCCCCCGCCTCTCTGCTCCTCACTCCTCTGCCGCCCCTGACCCCGAACCCACACCTGACCGCTACTCCCACACCTGGTCGGCGGTCTACGGCGTGCTCGCCGCCGCCCTGTTGTTCACGGCGGTGTTCCGGGACGCGGGCTGGGTGCTCCTGTGGACCCTGACCGCGTCCTTCCTCTTCGCTTCCATGGCCTTCGCCGCGCGCAACCCCGCCTCCCGCCAGGGCGCGGCGGGCGTCGTCACCGGCTCGCTCGCCCTGTTGCGCAACCTGCCCTCCACACCGCGGTTCCTGGCCGCTCCGCTGCAGAGCTCGCGATCCCGCCGCCTGGTCGGGCCGGTCCTGGTCACCACGGTGGCCACCGTCGGGCTGCTGCTCGTCTTCGGCGTGCTCTTCGCCTTCGCCGACCCGGTGTTCGGCAGCTACCTGGGCCGGATGTTCACCGACCTGTTCCGGGAGGGCGACCTCAACCCGTTCGGCGACCTGTTCGCCATGGTGACGGCTATGCTGCTCACCGGCTCCGCCGTGCTGGCCGCGCGCCGCCGCCACGCGCCGAGGCACGCCCCCCGCGCCACTCCCGTGGACCCCCTCCCCGTGAACCCCTCCCCCGAGCGGACTCCCCTGCCGGTGTGGGTGTGGACGATCCCGCTCGGCGCCCTGGTCCTCCTGTTCACCGCCTTCCTCGCGGTGCAGGCCGTCGCGATGTTCGGCGGCGACGAGTACGTCCAGCGCGTCGCCGGGGTCACCTACGCCGAGTACGCGCGCCAGGGCTTCTTCCAGCTGGTCGTGGTCAGCCTGCTCGTCCTGTGCGTCATCGCGGTGGTCGTACGCATCCTGCCCTCCAGCACCACCCGTGTCCTGCGCAACGTCCTGCTCGGGCTGCTGTGCACGCTCACCCTGGTCATCCTGGCCTCGGCGATGCTGCGCCTGCAGCTGTACATCGACACCTACGGGCTGACCCGGATGCGGGCCAGCGCCGAGGCGTGGATCGTGTGGAGCGCGGGGGTGTTCGGCCTGCTGCTCGTGGCGGGCGCGCTCGACACCCTGGGCCGTTCGGCGGCCTGGCTGCCCCGGGTCACGGCGGCCCTGGCCGGAACGGCACTGGCCGTGTTCGCCTACGGCAACCCGGACCTGCGGATCGCCGAGAGCCACCGGGACCTGGACCTGTCCACGATCGACACCTGGTACCTGCGCGACCTGTCCGCCGACGCGATCCCCGGTCTGCTCGAACTGGAGGGCGACGAACGCGACTGCGCCCTGGTGGGGTTCCAGGACCTCGTGGAGGAGGCCGACGACGCCGGGTTCGCGTCGTGGAACCTGTCCCGCCACCGGGGCCTCCAGCAGCTGGACGAACTGGGCCTGTTCGAGATCGGCGGCCAGGCCGGGATGAGCTGCTCCTACGAGCGCGGCTACTAGGGAGGGCGGCGGGCGCACGTCCCCACCGTCCCGCTCCCGGCGGACGCCTCGCGCGGTCCCTCCCGCGCACGGCCCCGGCCGCGTTCGCGCCCCGGCCGGACCGGTCGGGGCGCTCGGGGCTCAGGGGCGCGCAGGAGCACGGGGACTCCACCCCCGCGTCCCGCCCGCGGCCCCGGGGCGGCCCTCCCGCCCCGGGGCCGGACCGCCTACTTCGCGAAGCGGTCGGTCGCCTCGATCAGGTGGTCCAGGATGCCCGGCTCGCTGAACGCGTGCCCGGCGTCGTCCACGATGTGGAATTCCGCCTCCGGCCACGCCTTGTGCAGGTCGTAGGCGGTGCGGGCCGGGGTGCACACGTCGTAGCGGCCCTGCACGATCACGCCGGGGATGTGCCGGATCGCCTCCGCCCCGTCGATGAGCTGGTCGGGCTCCAGGAACCCGCGGTTGACGAAGTAGTGGTTCTCGATCCGCGCGAAGGCCAGCGCGTAGTCCTCGTCCGCGTGGTGCTCGCGCAGCTCGTGGTTGGGCAGCAGGGTGACCGTGGACCCCTCCCACACGCTCCACGAGCGCGCGGCGGCCAGGCGCTCCTCACGGTCGGGCGAGTTCAGGCGGCGCGCGTAGGCGGCGATGAGGTCGCCGCGCTCCTCCTCGGGGATGGGCGCCAGGTAGGACTCCCACAGGTCCGGGAAGAGCTGGGAGGCGCCCTCCTGGTAGAACCAGCGCAGCTCGCTCTCGCGCAGGGTGAAGATGCCGCGCACGACCAGCTCGCTGACGCGGTCGGGGTGGCGCTGGGCGTAGGCCAGCGCCAGGCAGCTGCCCCAGGACCCGCCGAAGACCTGCCAGGACTCCGCGCCGATCATCTCGCGCAGCCGCTCCATGTCCTGCACCAGCGTCCAGGTGGTGTTGGTGGACAGGTCGGTGTCCATCTGGCTGGCGTGCGGGGTGGAGCGGCCGCAGTTGCGCTGGTCGAACAGCAGGATCCGGTACCGCTCCGGGTCGAAGAGCCTGCGGTGGTCGGGCACGCATCCGCCGCCGGGGCCACCGTGCAGGAACACCACGGGCTTGCCCGCGGGGTTGCCGCACAGCTCCCAGTAGACGCGGTGTCCGTCGCCGACGTCGAGCATCCCCGAGTCGTACGGCTCGATGGGCGGGTACAAGGTACGCAAAGCGTGGGGCCTTTCGTGGACGTGTTCGTGGACGTGGTTCCTCCCCGGGGACCCCGGCGGAGTCGGGCGCCGCGGACGGAGGTGTCCGGCGGACGCCTGACGGAGAACGACGAGGAGAGGGTACGGCGTCCCAGGTGTCCACCGGGCGCGAACACGCACGGGACGCCGTCAGAGGCGGTCGAGCAGCTCGGCCTTCTTGGCGCTGAACTCGTCGTCGGTGAGCAGGCCCTCGGCGTGCAGCCGCCCGAGTTCGCGGATCTTGGCGAAGACCGCCTCGCTGCCGTCGTCGTCCGCCGCTCCGAGCGCGGCGCGCTCCTGCCGGGGGTCCTCGGCCGCCGCGACGTGGGCGTTGACGGTGGCGGCCATCAGCAGGGTCTCCTCGCTGCCCTTGGTCCCGTGCGAGGCGAGCGTGAAGAAGTCGTGGTCCAGCGCCGTGGCCTCGGGGATGGTCACCCCGCGCAGCACGATGCGCAGGTAGCCCTCGGTGACGTCGACCGGCGGGTGCCAGTGGGCGGTCTCGATCTCGGAGAGCTGGTAGTCGCGGGCCTTCTCCTTCTGCTTGGCCGTGCTGGCCAGCCAGTTGTCCCACTGGAGGCGCACGCGGGTGCCGTCGAAGGAGGCCGTGCCCTCGGCGGTGCGGACCTGGAGCGGGGGCCGGGCCACCAGTCCCCGGGCGACCTCGCGCGGGTCGAGTTCCCCGGTCAGGGTCTCGCGGGCGAAGCGGGCCGAGGAGGCGATCTGCTCGGAGTAGTACTCGGCGAGGAGTTCTCCGTCGTGCGGGCCGGTGATCAGCAGCGGGGTGAGCGCGTCCCGGCCGGGGACGCCCAGGAGCGCGTAGGGGTCGCCGCCCTCCACCAGCCGCAGCCGCAGCCGCCACCCGTGCTTGCGGGTGCCCCGGTCGAAGTCGACCTCGCGGACGGCGGCCAGCGGAACCGAGCAGCTCCCCAGCGACCGGAACAGGGCGGGCACCTTGCGGCCGGAGTCGAAGCGGACACGGATCGTCTCGTCGTCGATCCGCCAGGTTCCGTGGTGTCCGCGAAGTTCCTCCATGTCCACACATCCTAGAGCCAGCGGAACCCGCCCCGCGGGGCCGCATGCGGTCACCGTCCCGGCCCGCGGCGCCGGGCGCCCGACTGCGGACGGGGTTGTGCTCTCCCGTGCCTCCGCCCCACCGCACGCGCGCCGCCCACCGCCACCGACGCACGCCACGCCCGGCGCCTCCCCGTCCGGACGCCCGAACCGTCACCCGAGGTCAAGGGCCCGTCCGGACCACGGGCCCCAAGCGTCACGGCGGCGCATCCCGGGTAGGACCAGCGGGGCACACCCGTTGCACCGCCCAGCCCGGGCGGGACCGGCGGACAGTGCGGTCGGCGCCCTGTCCACGAACCGGAGGTCGCCACATGTCGAGAGAGACGGCAGCCGCGGGCGCGGCCGAGTTCCGCGCCGCCCGGGACCTGCTCCTGGACCTGCGCGAGGACCAGGGGAGGGCGCACCGGGAGTTCACCTGGCCCCGGTCGGACCGGTTCAACTGGGCGCTGGACTACTTCGACGAGGTGGCCGGGCGCCGTCCGGACCGGACGGCGCTGTGGATCGTGGAGGAGGACGGCGGCCAGGCCAGGTACACCTACCGGCGGATGTCGGAGCGCTCCGCCCAGGTGGCCAACTGGCTGAACAACCAGGGCGTGCACCCGGGCGACCGGATCCTGCTGATGCTGGGCAACCAGGTGGAGCTGTGGGAGACCCTGCTCGCCGCGACCAAGCTCGGCGCCGTGGTCTGCCCCACCCCCACCTCCCTGTCCGAGGGCGACCTGCTGGACCGGCTGGAGCGCGGCGAGATCGCGCACGTGGTGTGCTCGGCCGCCGAGACCGAGAAGTTCGCCCCGCTGCGGGGGCACTGGACGCGGATCTGCACGGGCTACATGGAGGGGTGGCTGAACTACGCCGACTCCGAGCACGCCGGTCTGGACTTCCACCCCCCGCACACCACCCACCCCGACGACCCCCTGCTGCTGTACTTCACCTCCGGCACCGCCACCCTGCCCAAGCTGGTCGTGCACACCCAGCGCTCGTACCCGGTGGGGCACCTGTCGACCATGTACTGGCTGGGTGTGCGGCCGGGCGACGTCCACCTCAACGTGTCCGAGCCGGGGTGGGCCAAGCACGCCTACGGCAGCGTGTTCGCGCCGTGGAACGCCGAGGCGACGGTGCTGGTCGTCAACCAGGAGCGCTTCGACGCGGCGGGGCTGCTGGACGCGATCGTGCGCTGCGGGGTGGACACGCTGTGCGCGCCGCCGACGGTGTGGCGGACTCTGGCGCAGGCCGACCCCGCCGCGTGGGACGTGGGGCTGCGCGAGGCGGTGGCCGCCGGGGAGCCGCTCAACCCCGAGGTGGTGGACCGCGTGCGCGAGGCCTGGGGCGTGACCGTGCGCGACGGGTTCGGGCAGACCGAGACGACCGTACTGCTGGGCAACGGCCCCGGTCAGCGCGTGGTGCGCGGGTCGATGGGGCGGGAGATGCCGGGCTACGACGTGGTGCTGACGGACCCGGCCACCGACGAGCCCGCCGACACCGGGCAGATCTGCGTGGACCTGGCCCGGGAGCCGGTGGGGGTGATGAAAGGCTACGCCGACAACCCCGGCCTCAGCCGCGAGGTGGTCCGCGGGGACCGCTACCGCACCGGTGACATCGCCAGCCGGGATTCGAACGGTTACATTACCTATATCGGTCGATCCGACGATGTGTTCAAGGCCTCAGATTACCGCATCTCACCATTCGAACTCGAAAGCGTTCTGGTCGAGCACGAATACGTGGTCGAGGCGGCCGTCGTTCCCTCCCCCGACCCGCTGCGGCTGGCGGTGGCCAAGGCGTACGTGGCCCTGGCCGAGGGGGTGGCCCCCGACGCCGAGACCGCGCGGTCGATCCTGGCCCACGCGCGCGAGCGCCTGTCACCGCACCAGAGGGTGCGCCGCCTGGAGTTCGGTGAGCTGCCCAAGACCGTCTCCGGTAAGATCCGTCGCGTGCAGCTGCGTCGGGCCGAGGCCGAGCGCGGCACGGTCGCCGACGGCGCGCGCAACCCGCGCGAGTACTGGGAGGAGGACCTCCCGGGGTTGGAGCGGTGACCGACCGGGCTCCGGAGCCGCCCCCGACGGAAATGGCCGCGGGAACCGGGAGAATTCCGTCTCACGCAATGAGACGCTTTTCGGCACCCGAAACCGGTGTGGTGTTTTCTGTCACGCGAACCGTGCCGGCCGACGCGGCAGCGGAGCGCCGAACCGTCCGCGCTACTGTTTTCATAAGACGGTTTTCGTGGCGACAGCGGAAAACACGACAGACGGGACCCGAGGGGAACACCATGCCGAGCACCAACGACACCCGGGTGGCCAGTTACAAGCCGCTCATCGCGCCCCGGGACCTGCTGGCCGAGCTCCCGCTGGGCGCCGAGCGCAGCGCCCTGGTCGAGGAGTCCCGCGCCGAGGTCAAGCGGGTGCTGGACGGAGAGGACGACCGCCTGCTGGTCGTCGTGGGCCCCTGCTCGGTGCACGACCCCGAGTCCGCCATGGACTACGCCCGCCGCCTGAAGGAGCTGGTGCCCTCCCTGCGCGACGAGCTGTGCGTCGTGATGCGCGTGTACTTCGAGAAGCCGCGTACCACCGTCGGCTGGAAGGGCCTGATCAACGACCCCGGCCTGGACGACACCTACGACGTGCACCGGGGCCTGCGCACCGCGCGCAAGCTGCTGCTGGACATCAACGCGCTCGGGCTGCCCGCCGGGACCGAGTTCCTCGACCCCATCACCCCGCAGTACATCGCCGACGTCGTCTCCTGGGGCGCGATCGGGGCGCGCACCACCGAGAGCCAGGTGCACCGCCAGCTGAGCAGCGGCCTGAGCACGCCCGTGGGCTTCAAGAACGGCACCGACGGCGACGTCCAGGTGGCCGTGGACGCGGTCGGCGCCGCCGCCGCCTCGCACACCTTCTTCGGTATCGACCCCACCGGCGCCGGTTCGGTGGTCGTCACCGAGGGCAACCCGGACTGCCACGTCATCCTGCGCGGCGGCCGCAGCGGCCCCAACTTCGGCGCCGGGCAGGTCAACGCCGCCCTGGACGTCATCGAGGGCGCCGGGCTGCCCCGCCGCCTGATGATCGACGCCAGCCACGCCAACAGCGGCAAGGACCACACCCGCCAGCCCGGTGTGGCCGCCGCGATCGCCGCCCAGGTCGCCGAGGGCCAGACGGGCGTCATCGGCGTGATGCTGGAGAGCTTCATCGTCGAGGGGGCCCAGAAGCTGGGCGACCCCGCCGCCCTGACCTACGGCCAGTCGATCACCGACAAGTGCATGGGCTGGGAGACCACCGGCGAGGTGCTGACCCAGCTGGCCGAGGCCGTGCGCCAGCGCCGCAAGGCCTAGCGGGTGGTCTTGGGACCTCCGCTTCGCTGAGGCCCGTCCAGGAACGGACTCTCCTGCGCGCGTCGGCCCGCTCCCGTGACGGGGGCGGGCCGACGCGCGTCGCGGGCCCCGCGGCGCTCAGGCGGTGCGCCCCTCCTCGGGCAGGACCTCCAGCTCCACGAGCATCTCCCGTCCCAGGGACTCGGCCAGCTCGGCGTCCTCGTCCCCCTCCGGTTCGACGCGCAGCGCGAACGTGTACAGGTCCTCGCCGCGCTCGACCCAGCCGACCCACCAGCCCGGCGCGGGGTCGGCCTCCCGGCCCCGCCCGGCCTTGGCGTGGAGGGCGTAGCCGTCGCCCTCCTCCAGGAGGGCGAGTGCGCGCACCGCCTCCTGGTGCGCGTCGTCCACGGGCAGTTCGTCGCGGGCCAGCCTGGCCAGGAAGGCGGTCTGCTCCATCGCGGAGATCTCCAGCGGCCCCTCCAGCCAGAAGCGGTCCAGCGCGTTCGCGTCGCCCACCGAACGGTTGCCGTAGTCCAGCCGGTCCACCCAGGCCGCCATCGGCCCGTGCCCGACCCGGCGGGCCACCTCCTGGTAGACGGGGACGTTCGAGTCGGGCAGGGCCTCGCGCGGGGCCGTGTCCCGCTCCCGCCGGTCGGCGGACCGGGATCCGCCCCCGTGGGGCACCACCTCGTCCACGTCCCCGACCGCGCCCGTCTGGAGCCCCACCAGTGTGCTGACGAGGTCGAAGGTGGACGCGGGGACCGCGCGCTCGCGGGCCCGCTCCGGACCCACCACGGTCGCCTCCCGCTCCATCACGTCGTGGAGCACGAAGGCGCCCTCCACACCCGCGTCGGCGAACACCGCCTCCAGGTCCTCGCGCTCGACGGCGGCCACGTCGCCCCGCGTCAGGGGCGGGGGCCCGGCCTCCGCCCCCTCCCGGGCGTGCCCATCCGGCTCCCGCGGTCCGTCCACGGCCCCGGCGCACCCCGTGCCCGCGGCCAGGGACAGGACGCATCCGGCCGCGAGCGAGCGCGCCGTCCTCCCGGTGTCGGTTCGCATCCGTCTCCCTCCCCGGTCGGTACTCTCCGCACACGCTAATCCCCGCGTTCCCGCTCCAGGGTGGAGGCGGACGGAGTGTCGAAGACCGGAGGGGGCGCGCCGGACACGGCGCGGACGGCGCGCGACGGCGCCGCTCACGGGCGCCGCGCGGGAGCTCCCGCGCGGCACCGGGCACCCTTGGGCGCCGTTCACGGCCGCTGCTAGGCTGAACGTGTTGCTGACCCCGTACGGGAGAGTGCCCGCGTATCCAGCGCGGGCCGCCGAAGGAGCAATCCCTCCCCGAAGACAACCTCTCAGGCACAGCGGACCGTACGGGCGAGACCACTCTGGAAAGCAGGGACAGCCGTCCCTCGCCGAAGGTGCAAGCCGCGCCGAGCGCGCGGCGAAGCTCTCAGGCACAGATGACAGAGGGGGAGGATGGCAACGCCACGCACGTCACGACGCCCATCCTCTCGGGAGTGCCCATGTCAGATGCCGCATCCGCGCCGCGCGCGACAGCGCTGCGCGAGGTCCACGAGAAGGCCGGCGCCACCCTCGTCGACTTCGCCGGGTGGCTCATGCCGCTGCGCTACGGCAGCGAGACCGCCGAGCACCGTGCGGTGCGCGAGGCCGCGGGCCTGTTCGACCTCTCCCACATGGGCGAGATCCGGCTGACCGGCCCGCAGGCCGCCCAGGCCCTCGACCACGCGCTGGTCGGCCACCTGTCCCAGGTCAAGGTGGGGCGCGCCCGCTACTCCATGATCACCGCCGAGGACGGCGGTGTCCTGGACGACCTCATCGTCTACCGGCTCCGCGAGGACGAGTACCTCGTCGTGGCCAACGCCGCCAACACCGCGGTCGTCGCCCCGGCCCTGGCCGAGCGGGCCGCGGGCTTCGACGTCGAGGTCCGCGACGAGTCGGCCGAGTACGCGCTGATCGCCGTCCAGGGGCCCCGCGCCGTCGACGTCCTGGCTCCGCTGACCGACGCCGACCTGGACGGCATCCGCTACTACGCCGGGTACGAGCACACCGTCGCCGGCGAGCCCGTCCTGCTCGCCCGTACCGGCTACACCGGTGAGGACGGCTTCGAGATCTTCGTCAGCCCCGCGGACAGGGCCCCCAAGGTGTGGGATGCCCTCATGGCCGAGGGTGAGCGGCACGGCCTCGTCCCCGCCGGGCTCTCCGCGCGCGACACCCTGCGCATGGAGGCCGGGATGCCGCTGTACGGGCAGGAGCTGACCGCCGACCTCACCCCCTTCGACGCCGGTCTGGGCCGGGTCGTGAAGTTCGACAAGGGCGACTTCGTGGGCCGCGCGGCCCTGGAGGAGGCCTCCCGCTCCTCCCGCCCCCGCCGCCTCATCGGCCTCGTCGCGCGCGGGCGCCGCCCGCTGCGCCAGGGCCAGGAGGTCCTGCGCGACGGCACCCCCGTCGGAACCATCACCAGCGGCGCGCCCTCGCCCACCCTGGGCCGCCCCATCGCCATGGCCTACGTGGACGGCGACCTCGACACCTCGACCGGCGCGTTCACCGTGGACGTGCGCGGGCGGGGCGAGGACGTCGACGTGGTCGAGCTGCCGTTCTACAAGCGGCAGTCGTAGGAGCAGGGGCCTTCACACCCCGAAGGCCCGCACGCCCCGGCGCGGCGGGATCCCCACACAGGGGACCCGCACGCACGGGGCGCGACCGGGCGTAGGCCGGGCCGGGCAGCCGTACGGGCGCGCGGCAGGAAAATGGAACACCTCCAAGGAGAGTTGAAGTGAGCGTTCCCACGGAGCTGGGTTACACCGCCAAACACGAGTGGGTCGTGGTCGAGGACGGGATCGCCACCGTCGGGATCACCTCGTTCGCCGCCGAGTCCCTGGGCGACATCGTCTACGTCGAGGTGCCCGAGGTCGGCAGCGAGGTGACCGCGGACGAGCCGTGCGGCGAGGTGGAGTCCACCAAGTCCGTCAGCGACGTCTACTCGCCCGTGAGCGGTGAGGTCACCGAGGTCAACGCGATCCTGGAGAACGAGCCCGAGACCATCAACTCCTCGCCCTTCGAGGACGGTTGGCTGTTCAGGGCCCGGATCTCCGAGGAGCCCACCGACCTTCTCTCCGCCGAGGAGTACACCAAGCTGACCGAAGGCGAGGAGTAGGCCCCCGATGGCTACTGACAACACGCTCAACCAGACGCTGGGCGAACTGGACCCCGAGGTGGCGGCCGCGGTCGACGCGGAGCTGGCCCGCCAGCGCGACACCCTGGAGATGATCGCCTCGGAGAACTTCGCCCCCCAGGCGGTGATCGAGGCCCAGGGCACCGTCCTGACCAACAAGTACGCGGAAGGGTACCCGGGCCGCCGCTACTACGGCGGGTGCGAGCACGTCGACGTCGTCGAGCAGCTCGCCATCGACCGCGCCAAGGCGCTGTTCGGCGCCGAGCACGCCAACGTGCAGCCGCACTCGGGCGCGCAGGCCAACACGGCCGTGTACTTCGCGCTGCTCAAGCCGGGTGACACCATCCTGGGCCTGGACCTGGCCCACGGCGGCCACCTGACCCACGGCATGAAGATCAACTACTCCGGCAAGATCCTCAACGCGGTGGCCTACCACGTGCGCGACGAGGACGGCACCGTCGACTACGACGAGGTCGAGGCGCTCGCCGAGGAGCACCGGCCCAAGATGATCGTCGCCGGGTGGTCGGCCTACCCGCGCCAGCTGGACTTCGCCCGCTTCCGCAAGATCGCGGACTCGGTCGGCGCGCTCCTGATGGTGGACATGGCGCACTTCGCCGGTCTGGTCGCGGCGGGGCTGCACCCCAACCCGGTGCCGCACGCCGACGTGGTCACCACGACCACGCACAAGACCCTGGGCGGCCCGCGCGGCGGCATGATCCTGGCCAAGGCCGAGCTGGGCAAGAAGATCAACTCCGCGGTGTTCCCCGGCATGCAGGGCGGGCCGCTGGAGCACGTGATCGCGGCCAAGGCGGTGGCCCTCAAGGTCGCCGCGGGCGAGGAGTTCGCCGACCGCCAGCGCCGCACGGTCTCGGGCGCCAGGCTGCTCGCCGAGCGGCTGACGCGGCCGGACGCGGCCGAGGTCGGCGTGAAGGTGCTCTCGGGGGGCACGGACGTGCACCTGGTCCTGGTGGACCTGGTGAACTCCGAGCTCAACGGCCAGGAGGCCGAGGACCGCCTGCACTCGATCGGGATCACGGTCAACCGCAACGCGGTGCCCAACGACCCGCGCCCGCCGATGGTCACCTCCGGTCTGCGGATCGGCACCCCGGCGCTGGCCACCCGCGGTTTCGGCGACGAGGACTTCGCCGAGGTCGCGGACGTCATCGCCGAGGCGCTCAAGCCGGAGTTCGACGAGGCCGCGCTGCGCGGCCGGGTCCAGGCGCTGACCGCGAAGTACCCGCTCTACCCGAACCTGTAGAGCCGCGCCGTGCGGGGCCGGGCGGCCCCGCACGGCGATCCCATGCCCGGGCCCTGTACTCGACGAGGAGGACAGCCATGGCCATCAGCGTGTTCGACCTGTTCAAGATCGGAATCGGACCGTCCAGCTCGCACACGGTCGGGCCGATGAAGGCCGCGCGCACGTTCGTGGCCGGACTGCGCGAGGAGGGCCTGCTCGACGGCGTGGCCCGCGTGCGCGCGGAGCTGTACGGCTCCCTGGCGCTCACCGGCAAGGGGCACGGCAGCGACCGCGCGGTGGTCCTGGGGCTGATGGGGCACACCCCCGAGCACGTGGACGTGGACGCGGTGCCCGAACTGGTGGAGGGGGTGCGCCGGGAGGGGACCCTGTACCTGGGCGAGCCCGAGGGGCCGCCGGTGGCCTTCGACCCGGCCGTGGACGTGGACTTCCGCCGCAGGGAGAGCCTGCCCGACCACCCCAACGGGATGCGGTTCGTGGCGCTGGACTCCTCCGGCGCCGAACTGGCGGCGAAGGTGTACTACTCGGTGGGCGGCGGGTTCGTCGTGGACGAGCGCGCGGCGGGCGCGGACCGGATCAAGGCCGACGACACCCGGGTGCCCCACCCCTTCTCCAGCGCCGAGGAGCTGCTGGGCATCTGCGCCGACACCGGGATGTCGATCAGCGCGGTGATGCTCGCCAACGAGCAGGCGTTCGGGCGCTCCCCCGAGCGGATCAGGGCCGAGCTGCTCGTGCTGTGGGAGGCGATGCGCCAGTGCGTGCGCCGCGGGGTGACCACCGAGGGCAGCCTGCCCGGCGGGCTGAAGGTGCCCCGGCGGGCGCACCGCCTGTACCGGCAGCTGGGCGGCAACTGCGACGAGTCGGGCCTGCTGGCGCCGACGGGGGTGGACTCCGACCCCATGCGCGGCAGCGACTGGATCACGCTCTACGCGCTGGCCGTGAACGAGGAGAACGCCGCGGGCGGCCGTGTGGTGACCGCGCCGACCAACGGGGCCGCGGGCATCGTGCCCGCCGTGCTGCACTACTACCTGCACTTCAGCCCGGGCGCGGGCGACGAGGGCGTGGTGCGGTTCCTGCTGACCGCGGGGGCCGTGGGCATCCTGTTCAAGCAGAACGCGTCGATCTCGGGTGCCGAGGTGGGCTGCCAGGGCGAGGTGGGTTCGGCCTCCTCGATGGCCGCCGCCGGGCTGGCCGAGGTGCTGGGCGGCACCCCCGCGCAGGTGGAGAACGCCGCCGAGATCGCCATGGAGCACAACCTGGGGCTGACCTGCGACCCCATCGGCGGCCTGGTGCAGGTGCCGTGCATCGAGCGCAACGCGCTGGCCTCGGTGAAGGCGATCAGCGCCGCGCGCATCGCGCTGCGCGGCGACGGCAGCCACTTCGTGTCGCTGGACAAGGTCATCCGGACCATGCGCGACACGGGCCGCGACATGATGGACAAGTACAAGGAGACCTCGCGCGGCGGCCTGGCCGTCAACGTCATCGAGTGCTGAGGGATCCGTCTTCCTCGCGGCCGACGTGGCCGCCCGCCGGGGCGCGGGGAGAGAGTACGGGGACCGCGCCCGGTCGGGAGCGGTCCCCGCGTGTGTCAGGCGTCGGTTCCGGTGGGCGCGGGCTCCTCGGCCGCGGCCACCCGCGCGGGGTCGGGGGCCTTGGTGACCAGGCTGGCCACGACGAGCGCGACCAGGGCGGCGGGCAGGGCGACGATGACCGCGTTGAGGCCGCCCGGGGTCCCGGCGATCTGCCAGCCGATGGTGGTGGCCGCGCCGACCACCAGCGCCGCGACGGCGCCCGCGGTGGTCGCGCGCTTCCAGAACAGCACCGACAGGACCACCGGGGTGATCGCGGCGCCGTAGACCGTGTAGGAGTACATCTGCAGCTCCAGCACGGTCGGGAAGAACAGGCTCAGCGCCAGGCCCGCGAGCGCGATGCCCAGGACCGACAGGCGCTGGACCACGAGCTTGCGGCGCTCGTCCACACCGTCCCCGGCGAAGCGGGCGTACAGGTCGTAGGCGACGTTGGAGGCGCAGGAGAGCATGTACGAGGACCCGGTCGTGATGACGAAGGCGACCGCCCCGGCCAGGATCAGACCGCCCAGCACCACCGGGAGGTAGCCCTCGGAGGCCAGGCTCAGCACCGCCATGTCGCCGTTGATGCCGGGCATGAGGATGGCGGCGCAGGTGGCGAGCAGCACGACGGGCACGAAGACGAAGAAGCTGCCCACGAACATGCCCAGGGTGGAGGAGCGCGCCTCGCGCTCGTCCTTGGCCGCGGCCAGGCGCTGGTACATGTTCTGGTCGGCGAGCAGGAGCAGGAAGAGCGGCAGGAAGTAGCCGAGCAGCTGCAGGGCGGTGAGTCCGCCGCTGAAGGTGGTCGCCTGCTCGGGAAGGCCGTCCCAGTAGGCGCCGGGGCCGCCGATCGCGGCGAACACCAACGGCACCGACACGAACAGGCTGAGCAGGATGAGGATGGCCGAGACGAAGTCGGTGTAGGCGACCGAGAACAGGCCTCCGGTGACGGTCAGCAGCGTCACGACGACCGCGATGAGCACGGTGCCCTGAGTGGCGGACAGCGGCGTGACCAGGCTGACGACGTATCCGCCGCCGACGAACTGCGAGGCGGTCAGCCCCAGGAAGGCGATGGTGGTGACCACGGCGGCGACGGTGCGCACCCCGATGCCGAAGCGCACCTCCAGCAGTTCGGGGATGGTGTGCCGGGACGCCCGGCGGATCCGGCGGGCCGCCAGGAGCAGGACCAGGATGCCCAGCGGCGTCCCCGCGAAGAAGACCATCCCGGCCGTCGGGCCGTAGGTGTAGGCGAAGTTGGCGCCGCCGATGATGGTGCCCGAGCCGACCCAGGTGACCAGCATGGTGGCGATCATGACCGGGCGGGGGAGGCTGCGTCCGGCGAACAGGAAGTCGTCACCGCCGCGCAGCCTGCCCGAGCGCACGAAGTAGAGGGCGATCCCGATCATGGCCAGGATGTACACGGCGAGGATCACGAGATGGGTCGTCTGCATGGGCCACCTTCGCGGCGAGGTTGGGTTCGGGGGACGTGCACGGGAGGGACCGCCCGCGGGGCGGCCCGACCGGGCCATGTAAGCAGCCCCGCCGCGTGAAATGCAACACTTATTGCAGCGAACGTGACCCTGATCACGTCACAGTCGTGTCACCGCGTCTTCCCAGGTCGTTCCCCCCGGCGTCGCTCAGAAGAGCTCCGTGCTCTCCCAGAGCCGCTCCGTGTCGCGCACCGCGGCCAGCACCTCGTCCCCGCCGAGGCGGGCCAGCTCGGCCAGCACCGCGTGGACGACCGCCATCACCGGGGTGAGCGAGGGGAACATGCCCACACCCTCGCTGGGCACCAGCAGCACGTGCGCCGCCCCCTCCGCCAGCGGGGAGTCCCTGCGGTCGGTGATCACCGCGACCGGCACCGACCGCTCACGGGCCACCCGCGCCGCCGAGCGCAGCGCGACCGGGAGCCGCCACAGGTCGCACGCCAGCAACAGGTCGCCGGGGCCCATCCGCGCCAGCGCGCTGACCAGGCCGGTTCCGCCCAGCTCCAGGCGCTCCACGTCGTAGCCCATGATCCCCGCGGCGTGCGCGAGCTGCACGCCCGGCGCCGCGAAGGTGCCCGAACCCACCACCCGCGTCCGGCGCGCCCCGTGCACCGCGCCCGCCAGGGCGCGCACCCGGGCGGGGTCCAGGGTCCGCTCCAGGTCGCGCAGCCCCTCGCGGTCGGCGCGGAAGGCCTCGCGCACGGGGTCGGCGTCGGACCCGGCGTGTTCTGCCAGGACCTCTCCGGCGCTGAGCGAGGCCAGGTAGCGCGAGCGCAGTTCGACGCGCAGGGCGGGCCAGCCGGTGAACCCCAGGGCCTGCGCGGCCCGCACGACCGTGGCGACGTTGACCCCGGCCCGCTCGGCGAGCTCGGCGGTGCTCGCGTAGGAGGCGAACCTCGGCTCGTCCCGCAGCACCCTGACCACGCGCTCGGCCGCGCGGCCCAGGCGTCCGCCGCCGAGCGCGGCCTCGATCCAGTCCGCCATCACCCCTCCGTCCCGGCGCCCCGGACTGCGCCGCACCCCAAGCGATACCACCCCCTCGGGGTGGCCCCCTCCCCGTGGTGCAACATATATTGCAACAACGCGAACCCCGACGGAGGTATCCATGACCCGCCAGTCAGAACCGCACATCCTCTTCACGGGCGCCGGGCTGCTCGACCCCGAGGCGGGCACGAGGACCCCCGGCTCCTGGCTCCTGGTGCGGGACGGCCTCGTCGCGGGCAGCGGCCGGGGAACCCCGCCCGAGGTGGGACCGCGGGTGCCGACCGTGGACCTGGCGGGGGCCACCCTCATGCCGGGCCTGATCGACGCCCACGTGCACCCGACCGCCTTCAGCGCCGACCTCGGCGCCGCGATGGACCAGTCGCCCGCCTACATCGCCAGCTACGCGGGACGGTCCCTGGGCGACATGCTCAGGCGCGGCTTCACCACCGTCCGCGACGTCGCCGGGGGCGACTGGGGGCTGGCCAGGGCGGTCGAGGAGGGGCTCGTCGACGGCCCCCGGCTCATGTTCGGCGGCAAGGCGCTGTCGCAGACCGGCGGCCACGGCGACTTCCGCACGCCCGGCCGCCAGGGCAACGACACCCACGCCTGCTGCCCCGGCGCGGGCATCGTCTGCGACGGGCCCGTGGAGTTCCGCCGCGCGGCCCGCGAGCAGCTGCGCACCGGAGCCCACCACCTCAAGATCATGCTCTCGGGCGGCGTCGCCTCCCCCACCGACCGCATCGACTCCACCCAGTCCTCCGAGGACGAGATCCGGGCCGTGGTGGAGGAGGCCGAGGCGGCCAACCGCTACGTGACCGGCCACGCCTACACCGCCCGCGCCGTCAACCGCGGGCTCCGCCTCGGCGTGCGCTGCATCGAGCACGGCAACCTCATCGACGAGAGCAGCATCGAGCTGTTCCTGGAGCACGACGCCTACCTGGTGCCCACCCTGGTCACCTACCAGGAACTCTCCCGGCAGGGGGCCGCCAACGGGCTGCCCGCGGCCAGCCAGGCCAAGGTGGACACCGTGCTCGACCGGGGGCTGGACGCCCTGCGCATGGCCCACGAGGCCGGGGTGAACCTGGTCTTCGGCAGCGACCTGCTCGGCGGCATGCAGGACCGCCAGAGCCAGGAGTTCGCCATCCGCGGCCGGGTCCAGCCCGCCGCGGACGTGCTGCGCGCCGCCACCGTCAACGCCGCCCGCCTGCTGGGGCTGGAGGGGGTCGTCGGAACCCTGCGCGACGGGGCGCGGGCCGACCTCGTCGTGGTCGACGGCGACCCGCTCACCGACATCGGGGTCCTGGCCTCGCCGGAGACGAGCGTGCGCACCGTGCTGCGCGACGGCCGGATCCGCCACGAGCGCGACGCCGTGCGCTGACGCGGCCGGCGGGTGCGGGCCCCGGGGCCCGCGCCCGCCGTCGCTCAGGAGATGGTGGCGGTCGCGTCCATGTACAGGAACTCCCACAGGTGGCCGTCGGGGTCGGCGAAGGAGCGCGAGTACATGCCGGTGTGCTCGGTGGTCCTGGCGTGGGTCGCCCCGGCCACGGCGGCGGCCTCGGCGATCCGGTCCACGTCCTCACGGCTGTCGGCGCTCAGGCAGGTGATCACCTCCGCGCCCGCGGAGGTGTCGGCTATCCCCGAGGGCGTGAACTCCGCGAAGAAGGGTTCGGACAGGAACAGGACGCGCGAGGTGTCGCTGACGACCATGCACAGCGCCCTGTCGTCGGAGAAGGCCTCGTCGTAGCCGAAGCCCAGCGCGCTGAAGAACTCCCGGGTGGCGTCGACGCTCTTGACGGGCAGGTTCACGAAAGTCGTTCGAGTCATGTGGCGAAGCTAACAGCAGGCACCGACAATCGGCGGCAACGGCTCAGGCCAGGCTGCGCCGCGGGTTCTTGGCAGGTGCCGTCATCGACATCCGCACGACGGCCGGGACCTGCTCCAGGTCCAGCGCCCGGCGCAGGTTCGCCAGCGCCTCCGAGCTCACCCGCCGCCACACCCCGGCCACGTCCGCGTCGTCGTCCAGGGTCAGCGCCAGGCGCAGGTGCGGCGCCTCGGCGGACTCGGTCAGCCTCGCGCGGGCGCGGCGCACGCCCGGGTAGTCGGCGACCTCCTGCTCCAGGGCCCCGCGGGCCACGTTCTCGGACATCTCCACCCGCCCCTGCTCCCCGCGCTCCAGGACCAGGCGCCCCACCGTGTCGTTGAGCCCCTGGGACATCAGCCAGCGCAGGGCCAGGAAACCGGCGACGAAGGCCACCGCGACCACCGCGTAGGGCACCCACTGCTGGTCGAGCGCCTCCCGGGCCCCGGGGCCGAGCAGGGCGCTGTCGGCCGCTCCCCCGCCGAACAGGCCGCGCCCGGCGGCCAGCGACGCCAGCCCGGCGACGAGCAGCACCGCCCCCACGACCGCCAGCCCCCACCGGTTTCCCCGCGCCGACCTGCGCGACCTGTCACCAGCCATGGTCAACCCTCCGCGTACCGCACGTGGGTGGCGATCCGCATGCTGCGCAGCGGCGCCAGCTCCTCCAACCGCCGCTCCACTGCCGCGGTCACCTCGGCGGGCAGCCCCGCCGACCCGCGCATCCCGGTGCGCGCGTGCACCCGGATCCTGTTGCCGCGCACCGTCACGTGCACGCCGTCGACGCCGCTGACGCCCTCGGCCGCGGCGGCCACCGCCCGGCGCAGCGCGGGCCGGGTCAGCCCCACCACCAGGGCGGGGTCGTCGGTGCGCAGGGCCGTCCAGCGCCCCCGTCCGGGGGCCAGGGCTGCCACGATCAGGGCCAGCCCGATCAGCGCCAGGACCGCCGAGGCGATCTGCACCGACGGCATCGACCAGGTCGTGGTCGCCGCGTACCCGCTGGCCGCGCCGACCGGGATCAGCCCCAGCGGGCTTCCCGCCAGGGCCGAGATCACCTCGGCGGCGGCCACGACGGCCACGAGGAGGATCACGAAGCCCGTGATCACCGCGGGCCAGGACCGCCGCGGACGGAACGTGTGGACGGCCACCCGCCTGGCCCGGCGGTCGACGCCCTGGTCGGGGCGTCCGAGCACCTCTTCCACGGTGGTCATGTCAGCGCACCAACTCCGCGATCTCGATGTCGATGTGGTGGACCCGCTTTCCGGTGATCTGCTCGATCCGCCGCCCGACGTGCCCGCGCACCCGTGCGGCGACCTCGCGCACCGAGTGCGGGTAGCGGACGCCGACCCTCAGCCTGAGCAGCACGACCTCGCCGCTCACCCGGGCCCGCGCCGTGCGCGACCGGGCGGGGAGGGCGCCGGGGACCTCGCGGACCGCACGCGCGGCCGCCTTCTCGACCACACCGGGTTCGATGACGGTGCGGCCGCCGGGGTCGCGTCCTCCCCCGCCCCCGCTCCGCTCCCGGGCGACCTCGTCGCCCGGGCGTTCCCTCTGTCGGGGAACCGTACTGGTCCGCACTCCGGCCACGTCCGCTCCCTCACATCTCAGGCGGAGCGCCGCGAGAACATCGCGGTGAGGTCGATCTCGCCCTCCATCGCCCGACCGGCGACGAACCCCGCGAGCCCCAGGATCAGGACCAGCGCGAAGGCCGTGAACCCGCCGAACGCGGCGGCAAGACCCAGTACCGTCCCGTAGGACAGTCCGACGATGGGCCACATGGCTTCCCCCTCTTGTCCAGCACCCGATGCTGCCTGCTCAACCACCCGTACGGGCGCCGTCCCGCAGTCCCGCGACCACGTCCTCCACGGACACGTGGACGGTACGGCCCCCGGCGACCGGGGTCAGGCCGCGGCGCAGCTCGGCGGCGATCTCCGGCAGGGGCCGCCCGAACCGGACCACGACGCCGACCTCGACGCTGTCGTCGCGTACCGCCACCCCCAGGACCCGTCCTCCGGGGACGGGCGTGGTCAGCGTGCCGAAACCCCCCGAGGACAGCTCCACCACGTCCGGGAAGCGCTCGGCCTCCCGCACCAGGCGCCGGGCGACCTCGCCCGGGTCCCCGTCGGCGGCCGCCATCACTGCACCCGGGGCGCGGACTCGCCGTCGTCCTCGCCGCGGTCGTCGTCGGGCAGGTGGATGTCGTCCACCCGGATGTTGATCTCGGTGACCTCCAGCCCGGTCATGCGCTCCACCGCCGAGGTGACGTTGCGGCGCACGGCCGCGGCCAGGTCCTGGATGGCGGCTCCGTACTCGACGACCAGGTCGATGTCGACGGCGGCCTGGCGCTCACCCACCTCGACCGAGACGCCCCGCGCGACCGAGCCGCTGTCGCCGCCCCGGGTCACCACGTCCCTGACCGCGCCGACCGCACGCGCGGTCCCGCCGCCCATGGCGTGGACGCCGCCGATCTCACGCGCGGCCATGCCGGCGATCTTGGCGACCACGCCGTCCGCGATCTGGGTGCGCCCGCCCTCATCGCGCGAGGAGTCCCCCCGGCTGGTCCGGCCCGACTCGCGGGCTCCCGGCACCTTGGTCTCGGTTCTCATGTCCGTCACTGGGTCCCCCTACGCAGTGTGCGGGCCGCACGGACGGTCGCGGCGCCGAAGGCGCCCCCGGACCGCTCCCCGCGTCTTCCCGGCGGATGTGCCCTCCCAGAGGGCCGGACCGAAACCCGGGCCCGTGTCCTGGCCGGAAGGATGTCGAACTGACCACACCATATACATACACACTGTATCCGACAAAGCACTGTGAGTAATTTTTCCTGGTCGGAACGGGCAAGGTCAGTCCCATCTCCGACCCAAAACAGCGTCGAGGATCTGGTCGGGGCAGGAAAACGCACGGGGGCGCCCTCGGGCGCCCCCGTGCGCGGACCGCACCCCGCCGCCGCGCGGCGGGCGTCCGGCTCAGCCGAAGATGACCGTCTTGTCCCCGTTGAGCAGTACGCGGCGCTGCGCGTGCCAGTTGACCGCGCGCGCCAGCGCCACCGACTCCAGGTCCCGGCCGATCGCCGTGAGCTGCTCCGGGCTGTGCGTGTGGTCCACCCGGGACACCTCCTGCTCGATGATCGGGCCCTCGTCGAGGTCGGCGGTGACGTAGTGGGCGGTCGCGCCGATCAGCTTCACACCGCGCGCGTGGGCCTGGTGGTAGGGCCGGGCGCCCTTGAAGCTGGGCAGGAAGGAGTGGTGGATGTTGATGATCCGGCCGGACATCTTGGCGCACAGCTGCTCGGAGAGCACCTGCATGTAGCGCGCCAGGACCACCAGGTCCACGTCGTAGGAGTCGACCAGCTCCAGCAGGCGCGCCTCCTGCTCCTTCTTGCTCCCGGCCGTGACCGGCAGGTGGTGGAAGTCCACGCCGTAGGAGTCGGCCAGGAACTCCAGGTCGGGGTGGTTGGAGACCACGGCGGCGATGTCGGCGTCCAGCAGGCCGCTGCGCTGGCGGTAGAGCAGGTCGTTGAGGCAGTGGCCGAACTTGGACACCATCACGATCATGCGCGGGCGCACGTCGCGGGGGTTGAGGGTCCACTCCACGAACGCGTCGCCGCCCCGGCCGCCGAAGTCGCCCGCCAGCGCCGCGAAGGCGCCGCGCAGGACGTCCTCCCCCACCACGCCGTCGCCGCCCCGCTCCGCCACGAACTGCATCCGCAGGAAGAAGCGCCCCGTGTAGTGGTCGCCGTACTGCTGACTCTCGGTGATGTTGCAACCGTGGTCGGACAGCAGGTTGGCCACAGCGGCGACGATGCCCCGGCTGTCGGGGCACGAAAGGGTCAGGACGTACTCACGCTCACTCATGGAAAGAACCACTCCCGGGGTCGGACGGCTGATCAGCCGTGACACCCCAGGGTATCGCCCCCGCGACACCGGGGGCCGGTTGTCGCGAGGTTGTCCGCGGACCGCCCGCCACGGGGGTACCGGGTCCCCTTTTCCGCCGAGAATATGAAAGACATTCATGTTCTGGCATGCTCAGGACATGACAAGTCTGCGCGAAACGTACGAGTCCGCCACACGCGGACTCGAAGCCCCCTTCGCCCTCGTCGACCTCGCCGCCCTGCGCTCCAACGCGGCCGACCTGACCCGCCGCGCCCACGGCAGGCCCATCCGGATCGCCAGCAAGTCCGTGCGCAGCCGCGAACTGCTGCGCACCGTCCTCGCCCTGCCCGGCTACGCGGGCGTCATGGCCTTCACCCTGCCCGAGGCCCTCTGGCTGGCCACCGGCGACCGCCCCCTCAGCGACGACGTCCTCGTCGCCTACCCCACCGTCGACCGCCAGGCCCTGGCCAGGCTCGTGCGCGACCCCCGCGCCGCCCGCGCGATCACCCTGATGGTGGACGACACCGCGCACCTGGACCTGATCGGCGCCGCCGTCGCCGACGCCGCCGAATCCCGCGGCCCCGACGCCCCGCCGGTCCGGGTGTGCCTGGACGTCGACACCAGCTGGCAGCCCGTGGGACCGCGCCTGCGCGTGGGCACCTACCGCTCCCCCGTGCGCACCCCGGCCCAGGCCGCCGCGTTCGCCCGCGCGGTCGCGGCCCGCCCCGGACTGGAGCTGGACGGGATCATGGCCTACGAGGGCCAGATCGCCGGGGTGGGCGACGCCCCGCCCGGCAGACCGCTCTACGGACGCCTCCTGCGCGCCGTCCAGCGCCGCTCGGCCGTGGAGCTGGCCAAGCGCCGCGCCGCCATCGTCCACGCCGTCAGGGAGGTCGCCGACCTGCGCTTCGTCAACGGCGGCGGCACCGGCAGCCTGCACACCACCGGCCGGGAGAGGGCCGTGACCGAGCTGGCGGCGGGCTCGGGGCTCTACCACCCGCACCTGTTCGACCACTACCGCTCCTTCGGCGGACGCCCCGCCGCCCTGTTCGCGCTCCCCGTCGTGCGCCGGCCCGGACCGGGCGTGGCCACCGCCCTGGGCGGCGGCTACCCCGCCTCGGGCCCCGTGAACGCCCACCGCGCCCCGCTCCCCCACCTGCCCGCCGGGCTCTCCTACAGCGTCAACGAGGGCGCGGGCGAGGTGCAGACGCCCCTGCTCGGCGCCGCGGCCGACGGCCTGTCCGTCGGCGACCGGGTGTGGATGCGCCACGCCAAGGCGGGAGAACTGTGCGAGCGCTTCGACACCCTGCACCTGGTGGACTCCGACACCGGCGAGTACGCGGGCGCCGTGCCCACCTACCGGGGCGAGGGCCAGACCTTCCTTTGACCTCCTCCCCCGCCTGAAGGCGGGAGAAGCCAGCTGACGGAACCCGCCCGCCGGTGGTCCACGCCTCAAAGCCCGCCTGGCGGCGCGGGCCCCACGTCCTGGCGCCCGCGATCCACCCACCGGCTGAAGCCGGCGGCACTCCCGCGGGGGAAACAGGCGGCGCCCCGGGGCCCGCGCGTGGCCCGCGGCCCGTGCCGGACACCGCCCCAGCGCCCCCTGGACGCCCGGCCCGACGGTCGCCGCACACACGGAGGGGCCCGCTGACGCGGACCCCTCCGAACGTGCGCCGCTCCGGCGCTACTTCCTCCTGCGGTGCACCGCCCAGGCCACCACGCCCACCGCGACGACCGCCCCGACGCCGACCGCGAGCAGCAGCGCCTCCGGGGGGAGCTGACCGCGCGACTGGTAGGTGGTGACGACGTGGCCGTCGCCCTTGACGACGATGCTGCCCTCCTCGGGCTCCACCGGGTGGCTCTCCACGCGCACCGCGCCGCCCCCGACCACCAGGGCGCGCGCCTCGTCCACGATCCGGGCGCCGCGTTCGCGGACCCTCTCCATCTGCTTGCGGGCGATGTTGGCGGGCCGGGCCTGCACGCTCAACTCGTCCAGGGTCTCGGCGAGCTGGCGCTGTTCGCGGTTGATCTCGGCGACGACGTCCGCCGGGGTCAGGCGCGGTTCGGTGTCACGTCCCGTCATGGGTGCCTCTCTCCACTAGCGCAGGGTCGTCTGAGAACCCGTGTCCGAGCCGGTGTCCCGGCTCCCTTCCTCCGCGCCGTCGGACGGACCGGAGAATCTCAGCGCGCTGTCGATTCCGTCGACCACGCGGAAGAAGTCCCGCGTGGACAACCACAGTTTATAGATGATGGCGATCTCGAAGGCGAGGAGCAAAACACCCGCCACAGCGGTGATCCACCCGATAAGGGACGGCGCGCCGAACACGGCGGCCGCCAGCGGCGCGATCACGAACACCGACATCTGGAACTCGATGCCGCCCACCAGGTGCGTCCTGACCCGTCTGGCGTTGAGGGCCGACCAGAACCGCTGGTACCAGGGGAAGCGGTTGCGGAACTCCTGGTGCAGGTCCACCTTGGGCAGGGTGAGGTCGGGCTGCTTGCCCGCCGTGCGCTGGTTGCGGGCCTCGCGCTCGTTCTGGCTGTGCAGGATCTGCTCCAGCACGCCGATGCCGTGGCGCAGCACCGCCTGCTCGCCGCCGTCGCTCATCGTCCGCCCGCCCGCGCCGGTGGCCGAGCCGGTGTCGTCCTCCTCCGGCTCCAGCATCGACAGGGTGGCGCGGGCCCTCTCCAGGGCGGCGGCCAGGTGCGAGCGCATCTCCCTGCGGACCTTGTACACCTGGAGCGCGTTGAGGTAGCGCAGCATGTCCAGGAACACCACGGCCAGGGCCAGCCACACGAACCACACCGGCCCGTCGCCCTCGGCGTTCTCGGCGACGACGTACTGCCCGCCCATCAGGGCGACCACGCACACCAGCACCCGGAACCGGTCGGAGACGTAGTCCATCCACGACCCGAACAGCGACTCCGATCCGGTGAGCCGGGCCAGCTTGCCGTCCGTGCAGTCCATCAGGAAGGACAGCAGGTACAGCAGCGCGCCCAGCGCCAGGAAGTGGCGGTAGCCCAGCGAGAAGCAGACGGCCGCGCCGAGCCCCAGGAAGAGCGCGACCACCGTCAGCTGGTTGGGTGTGATCGAGGTGCGGTTGGCCACCAGGCGCACGAGCCGGACCGCGATGGGGTCCACGAGGTAGACCGTCCACCAGGAGTCGCGCTCCTTGAGGGTCCGGGCCCTGACCTCGTCGAGTGTGAATCCAGGCATCGTCGCCAATACTCTCCAAGCGAAGCGGGTGTGTTCCGGCCCGCCGGGCGCCGCCGACGCGGCGTCCCCGGTGCGCGGCGGACGTCGCCGGGGCCGAACGACGGGACGAGTGCGGTCAACAATAGGTGATCGCGTCGCTGGTCACTCCGGATGCGGGCGAACCGAACCGGAATCGCAACCGAACACCGTACCCCCAGCCTGGCACAGCCCGCGAAGCGTCGACTCACGGGGCACCGGAAGGCGGGTGTGGTTAGGGTGAGGGCGAGAGTCGGCGGGGCGGCGCCCCGCCCGCGAACCCAAGGGGGACACCACGTGAGCGACCCGATCCGCCTGGAGCCCGGCGACCAGGCACCCGACTTCACCCTCGACGACGCCGACGGCAAGCCCGTCACCCTGAGCGAGGTGCTGGCCTCCACCGGCAAGCGCGTCGTCCTGTACTTCTACCCGGCGGCCATGACCCCCGGGTGCACCACGCAGGCCTGCGACTTCCGCGACAACCTGCGCGACTTCGACTCCGCGGGCCTCACCGTCCTGGGCGTGTCCCCGGACACGAGCGACAAGCTGGCCAGGTTCCGCGACAAGGAGGGTCTGACCTTCCCGCTCCTGGGCGACCCGGGCAAGGACACCCTGCGCGCCTACGGCGCCTTCGGCGAGAAGAAGAACTACGGCCGCGTCGTGCAGGGCGTCATCCGCTCCACCGTCGTCGTGGGCACCGACGGCCGGGTGGAGAAGGCCTTCTACAACGTGAAGGCCACCGGCCACGTCGACCGGATCAAGAGGGAACTGGGCCTGTGACACGGGTGCCGGGGGCGGCCCCCGGGCGCGGCGGGCCCGTGTGCACGCCGCGGCCGGGCCCCGCGCCCGGCACCGGTACAGTTGTCCGCGAGGGGCCGTAGTCCAACTGGCAGGAGACGGCAGCTTTAGGTGCTGTACAGTGCGGGTTCGAATCCCGCCGGCCCCACCCATCCCACCCCGCTCAGCCCGCGCGGAGGGTCCCGCCGCGGCGGCGCTAGCGGCCGAGCAGCGCCCAGAGCATGACCGCGAGCAGCACCAGGACGCCGAGGGAGACCGCGGCGATGGTGGCCACCGCGGGCAGGCGGCTGCGCTCGGCGTGCTTGCCCGAACTGGTCAGCCCCAGCGTGTCCGTGGACTCGCGGATCGAGGTCATGATCGAGTTCATCGCCTCGGGGCTGTTGCGCAGCCGCTCGTTGATGGACTCCGCCAGCACGTGCGCGCCCGCCTTGAAGTGCTCGCGGGCCGACTCGCGCTCCTCGCCCTCGGGACGGGGCTCGGCCGGCGTGGCGGTGCCCTGCGCGGCCGTCTCCGGGCTCGTCTCGGGCGCCCACGGCGCCAGAGCGGCGATCCGCAGCATCTTGGTGGCGTTCTCGGCGGTCAACCGCTCCGAGGGCTCCACCCGGAGCAGACCGGCCAGCACCGGCGCCAGCGGGCCCGCGCTGGCGGCCTCGGCGGGCTCGTCCAGCTGCTCCTGGCGCAGGATCTTGATGTAGCCCTTGCGGTCGTAGGGAGGGTGCCCCTCCACCGCCGCGTACAGGGTGGCGCCCAGGGACCACAGGTCGGACTCGGGTCCCACCGGGCCGGCCTTGGCCCGCTCCGGCGGGATGTAGGCCGGGGAGCCGATGATGCGCCCGGACGCGCTCAGCGCCGACTCGCCGTTCCAGGCGGCCAGCCCGAAGTCGGTGAGCACGACCCGACCGGCCTGGCTGATCATCACGTTGTCGGGCTTGACGTCGCGGTGCACGATGCCCTCGGCGTGCGCGACCTTGAGGGCGTCGATGAGCTGGAGGCCGATCTCGGCCACGCGCTGGTAGGGCAGCGGGCCGCCCACCTGGATGAGTTCCTCCAGGGTGGAGGCCTCCACCAGCTCCATGACGATCCAGGGGCGGTCGTCCTCGTCCACGACGTCCAGGACGGTGACCAGGCTGGGGTGGGTGAGGCGTCCGGCGACGCGGGCCTCACGGGTGGTGCGCTGCAGGAGCGACTCGCGCTCGGAGCGGCTCAGGTCCGCGGGCAGGCGCAGCTCCTTGACGGCCACCTCGCGGTCGATGACCAGGTCGGTGGCGCGCCAGACCGTGCCGACACCGCCGCGGGCGATCTCCGACACCAACTGGTAGCGCCCCTTGAGCAGGCGTCCCTCGGGACGGGGCTCGGCGGCGTCGACCGCCTCCGCCCGTGCGGAGGAGCGCGACGCCTCGGGGCGCTGCGTGTGGGGGTTCTCTAGGGAGGACACGGTTATCCACGGGTCCATTCACCGGCCATGGTGGCCTCCTGCGGGAGCATTGCGGTCGCTGTCACCACGTAGGTGCACGGATCACTCGTTATACCAGCAGGACGCCGGATCCATGCTGGTGGTTGCCACATCACGGACACATAGGTTCGCTTTCGTTATGTCCGACGACGACCCGAGCATGCAGTGACGTAGGTCTCATTATGAGACTCCCGTGCCTGTTGGCCGGGGTGGCGCGGGTGCGCGGGCGGACCGCCCGCGCACCCGTCGGCCTCAGGTCCAGAGCGAGTCGGGGGTGCGCACCTCGACCGGGCCGACCCCGGTGTCGGTGAGCGGCTGGCGCAGGCGCTCGGCGTCGCCGACGACCACCACGACCGACTCCTCGGGGCGCAGGTACTCGGTGGCGGCGCTGTCCAGGGACTCCTTGGTGAGCCTCTCGTACCCGGCCCGGACGCGGTCCACGTGGTCCTCGGGCAGGTCGTGCACCACCATGTCGACCAGGGCCCCGGCCATGGCGCGCGCCGTGGCGTAGGTGACCGGCAGGCCCACCGTGTTGGAGTCGCGCACGGCGGCCAGCTCCTCCTCGGTGACCCCCGACTCGCGCAGCTTGGCGACCTGCTCCAGCGAGGAGGTGACCGAGTGGGCGGTGGTGTCCGCCTCGACCTGGGCGGACATGAAGAACACCCCGCTGTCGCGGCGCAGGTCGAAGCGGGACCCGGCGCCGTAGGTGTAGCCCAGGCGCTCGCGCAGCTCCAGGTTGAGCCGGGAGGTGAACATGCCGCCCAGGACCTCGCTGACGCCCTCGGCGCGCGGCAGGTCCACCTGCGAGCGGGAGGGGGCGCGGTGCGCGATGACCAGGGCGGACTGCACGGAGCCGGGCCGGTCCACGATCAGGACGCGGGGCAGCTCCCCGGGCGGCGGGGCGGGCTCGGTCGGCTCGGGCGCGCGCACGGCGGCGGCGTCGCCGAACACGGTCTTGCCCAGGTCCTCCAGGTCGATCCCGGTGAGGTCGCCGACGACCACGAGGGTTCCGGCCACCGAGGCGACGGAGTCGGCGTGGAAGGCCGCCACGGTCTCGGGGGTGACGTCGGCCAGCTTGACCGGGCCGCCCGCGAGCGGTGTGGCGTAGCGGCCGGTGAACAGCTGCCCGCCCAGGCTGCGCATGGCCAGGGTGCTGGCCGAGGCCGCCTCCAGCCAGAACCGCTCCAGCAGCTGGTCGCGGCGGCGGACGACGTCGTCGGGGTTCAGCGCGGGACGGCGCACCGCGTCGGCGAACAGGCGCACCGCCTCGGGCAGGCGGCCCGCGGGGGCGTCCAGGCCGGTGATGAAGGCGTCCCAGTTGACGCGGGAGACCCACTCGGCGCCGTGGCGCTCCAGGGCGGGCGCCAGGGAGCTGTTGCCGTTGGGACCGTCCTCCAGGACCTCGCTGGTCAGAGCACTGACGCCCATGGCGTCGAGCGGCTCGGCGGCACCGCCGTGGGGGTGCACGAGGCGGAGGGAGACGAGCTGTTGGCCGGGTACGTCGATGGCGACGACCGTGCCGCCGCCGACGGTGAGGCGGCGGGGCTTGGGAAAGGTGTAGGACGCTACGGCACCGAGGTCCGGACGCGACTTGTGCGGCATGCTCTGCGGCTCTTTCTGCGGCTTGCGGTAACGGAACCCGGATCAGGCGTCGACGGTGTCGGCCCCGGCCGCCTCGGCGGCCCCGGACTCCTCGGGGTCGAAGCGGACGACGAGCAGGTTGTCGTCGACCAGCACGCGCTCGGCGGCGGCCCGCACCTCCTCGGCGGTGATGTCGTCCCAGCGCCGGGGCCAGGTGTAGGCCAGCTCGGGGTCGTCGAACAGCTGGGTGCAGCTGCTGATGCTGTCGGCGAGCCCGGAGGGGCTGGAGATGGACTGGAGGTGGTCGCGCTCCAGGACGGCGCGGGCCCGGTCCAGCTCCTCCTCGGTGATCCCGGCGGCCAGCTTGGCGATCTCCTCGCGCATGGCCTCCTCCAGAACGTCGCCGCTGACGCCCTCGCGGGCGAGCATGTTCACCAGCATCAGGCTGTCGGTGTAGCGGAACGGCAGGATGTCGGCGGCGCCGCCGCCGTCGTCGGCGGCGATGGGGCGGTCCACCACCAGGGAGCGGTACAGGCGGCTGCCCTGTCCCTGGCCCAGGACGGCCGAGGCCAGGTGCATGACGTCGAACCCGCGCTCGCCGTAGGGGGCGACGCGGAACCCGAGGAACACCCCGGCGGCGGGCACGGTCTCGGTGACCGCGTCGCGGACCGGGCCGCCCAGCGGGGCCTCCAGGGCGGCGTCGGGCGCCTCGGGGACGCTCTCGCGGGCCGGGATGGGACCGAAGAACTTCTCCACGCGGCCCCGGACGTCCTCGGGGTCGAGGTCGCTGACCACGGTGAGCACGCAGTTGTCCGGGCCGTAGTGGGCCCTGTGGAACGACTTGACGTAGTCGAGGTCGGCGGCGTCCAGGTCGGCCATGGAGCCGATGGTCGGGTGGTGGTAGGGGTGGCCCTCGGGGTAGGCCAGCCGCAGGATGCGCTCCAGGGCGGTGCCGTAGGGCTGGTTGTCGTAGCGCTGGCGGCGCTCGTTCTTGACGACGTCGCGCTGGTTGTCCAGGACCTCCTGGGTCATGCCCTCGCGCAGGGTCGCCAGCCGGTCGGCCTCCAGCCACAGGATCCGGTCCAGGGCGTGCTCGGGGACCGTCTCGTAGTAGTTGGTGCGGTCGGTCGAGGTGGAGGCGTTGATGTCGCCGCCGAGCCTCTCGACCTCCTCGAAGTGCTCGCCCTTGGCGACGCCGCCGCTGCCCTGGAACATCAGGTGCTCGAAGAGGTGCGCGAACCCCGTGCGCCCGGGGACCTCGTGCCGGGACCCCACGCCGTACCACAGGTTCACGGAGGCGACCTGGCCCGTGGAGGCCGCAGCGGTCACCAGACGCAATCCGTTGTCGAGCGTGTACTGAACGACACGTCCCGCCGCTCCGATGGTGGTCACCAGTGCTGCCCCCGATTCACGTCGCCTGCGACCGCGCCGCCCGCGCGGGCGGCCGTCGTCGTAACGAGTACGACCCTACGGCCTCATCGGACCCCGGGGACACCCGATCGGGTAATCGGTCGAACCGAAACCGTGGCGGTCAGCTCTGGTACTCGCTGGTGTCCATGGACAGGGCGATCTCGTCGTACACGGCGGAGTACTGGGAGTCGGCCGACCACACGTAGAGCAGGACGTCGCTGACCGGCAGGAACCACATGCGCACCTCGAAGGTGTCGCCGTTGACGCACGCCACGTTCCACACCGAGTGGTGCGAGGTGAGGCCGTCGGCGTGGTCGGTGAAGTCGGAGACCGCGAGCTCGGCCCCCTCCACGCCGATGCCCCCGGAGGCGGCGGTGTTGAGGCTGCGGCAGCTGCCGGTGTCGGCGGCCCAGCCGCCCTCCTCGCTGAACGCCTCGCCCTCGCCCGGCCAGCCCTGGGGGTGGTTCTCCGCCGCGTGCGGGGTCAACTGCACGGAGCCGTACCCGCAGGGCTCCTGTCCGGGCGGGCTCACGCAGAGCACGCCGCCCTCGTTCTGGGTCTGCCAGCCCTCGGGGACCTTCAGGGACACGCCCTCGATGCTCTCGGTGGCGAACTCCTCCGGCGCCGGGGGCTCCGCCGCGGGCAGGGGCCCGCTCTCGCCGAGCTGAAGTTCGGCCTCGCTCCCTCCGGAGCAGGCCGACAGGAGCAGCAGCGCCGCGGCAGCCGCGACCGTTCCCGTGCCGACGCGTGCGGCGCGCGCCCGCCGCCCTCGCCCGTGGATGCCCGCCATGCCGTCGTCCCTCTCGTGGATCCCGTGCTCGAACCACCGTTGACCCTAGCGCGCCCGACGACCGCATCGCCCGATTCAACCCGTTCCGGACGGCGTCCCGCACCCCGGAGCACTACGCTGGGCCCATGGTGGACCTCGCGAAGATCATGAAGACCCGACAGCGCCCCCAGGGGCCGCTGGTGCTGGAGCTGGACCTGACGGAGGGGGTCGCCGACCAGGCCCCCGGGGATCCGCTCAGCCAGATCATGAACCGGCGCAGGCAGCAGTACCTGGACGTCCTGGAGGGGATCCGCCGCGGCGCGCGCGACCCGCGGGTGGCGGCCCTCCTGGTCCGGGTGGACGCCCGGTCCCTGGGATTCGCCAAGGTCCAGGAGCTGCGCGACACCGTCGCCGACTTCCGCGCGGCGGGCAAACCCGCGGTGGCCTGGGCCGACTCCTTCGGCGAGACCGGCGAGGGCAACCTGCCCTACTACCTGGCCTGCGCGTTCTCGCGCGTGGTCATGGCGCCCACCGGCGTGCTCGGCCTGACCGGCCTGATGATGCGCACGACCTTCGTCAAGGGCGCCCTGGACAAGCTGGACGTGTCCTACGAGGTGGGCGCGCGCCACGAGTACAAGAACGCGATGAACAGCGTCACCGAGACCGGTTACACCGCCGCCCAGCGCGAGGCCAGCGACCGGATCGTCACCTCGCTGGGCGACCAGATCGTCGAGGCGGTCTCCCTGGCCCGGGGGCTGCCCCGGGAGGAGGTGCGCGCGCTGGTCTCCAAGGGCCCCTTCCTGGCCCGCGAGGCGGTCGAGCACAAGCTGGTGGACGGGCTCGCCCACCGGGACGAGGTGTACGCGCAGCTGTTCGGGGAGCTGAGCGGTGAGCCTCAGCTGCAGTTCGTCACCCGCTACCACCGCAAGCACACCGCGCCCCAGCAGCTGTCCCGCAACACCGGGGGCCACATCGCGCTGATCTCGGCCACCGGAACGATCAGCCTGGGCCGGACCCGGCGCTCGCCCCTGGGCGGCGGCACCGTCATGGGCTCGGACACCGTGGCGGCGGCCTTCCGCGCCGCGCGCAAGGACCCCCAGGTCAAGGCGGTCGTGTTCCGGGTGGACAGCCGGGGAGGCTCCCCGACCGCCTCCGACGCGATCCGCCGCGAGACCGAGCTGACCAGCAAGGCGGGCATCCCCGTGGTGGCCGTGATGGGCGACGTCGCCGCCTCCGGCGGCTACTACGTGACCCTGGGCTCGGACGCGGTCGTCGCTCAGCCGGGCACCCTGACCGGCTCCATCGGCGTGATCACCGGCAAACCGGTCCTGGGCGCGCTGAAGGAGCAGTACGGCGTGACCAGCGACTCCGTGCGCACCGGCGAGCACGCGGGCATGTTCGACACCGACCGGCCCTTCACCGAGTCCGAGTGGGAGCGGGTCAACGCGCTCCTGGACGAGATCTACGAGGACTTCACCGGCAAGGTCGCCGCCGCGCGCGGGATGACCCGCGAGCAGGTGCACGAGGTGGCCCGGGGCCGGGTGTGGACCGGCCGCGACGCCCACGAGCGCGGTCTGGTGGACGAGCTGGGCGGCCTGGAGACCGCCGTCCGGCTGGCCCGTGAGAAGGCCGGCGCGGGGCCGCTCCCGGTGCGGCCCTTCCCCCGCCCGAACCCGCTCGACCGGATCCGCCAGCACGAGTCCAGCGAGGACGTGGGTGCCTCGGGCCCGCAGACCGTGGTCAGCGCCTGGGGTCCCCTGGAGCACGTGGCCGTGGCGATGGGGCTGCCGGTCGGCGGCCCGCTGATGATGCCGGGGCTGTGGGAGATCCGTTGACGTACCTGGAAGCGATGGCCCTGCTGCCCGTCGGCGTCACGGTGGTGACCGTCGCCGACGGACGCGACGACGTGGGGGCCACCGTCAGCGCCTTCGGGTCGGTCTCGGCCGACCCGCCAGTGGTGTCGGTCAGCGTGGACGCCAGCGGCTACATGGCCGAGGTGATCGAGGAGGTCGGCGCCTTCGCCGTCAACGTGCTGGGGGTCGGCCAGCGGGCGGTGGCCGGGCGCTTCTCCGCCGAGGGCCGTCCCAGCGCGCGCCTGCTGGTGACGGACCAGCCCCACCACCGGGGCGAGCACACCCGCGCGATCGTGCTGGACGAGGCCCTGGCCGCGCTGGAGTGCTCAGTGCGCCAGCAAGTAGCGGTCGGCGACCACGTGGTCTTCTTCGCCGACGTCACCAACCTGCCGGGGGTACGGGGCGAGGGCGCGGCCCTGGCCCGCCGTTCCGGCCGGTACCGGCTGGTGGAGTAGGCGGCCGGTGCGGTGGGCGAAGGGCCGAGGCCCCGGGGGTGGGCGCGTGCGGACGGCTCACCCCCGCGGGGTCGAGGCGCGCGGACTCCGCCGCCGCCTCGACCCCGGCTCCCCCTCGACCGCCGGGAGCCGACCGCTCAGGCCAGCCCCTCCTGCTCCAACCACTCCTGGGCGACGTCGGCGGCGTTCTCGTTGCCGATGACCACCCGCTCGTTGAGCTGGGTGAGGGCCTCGGTGGTCAGGGCGGCGGAGACGGCGTTCAGCGCGCCCCGGGCGGTCTCGTCCACCTGCTCGCCGTTGACCAGCGGGGTGATGTTCTGCGCGCCGAACAGGTTCTCCGGGTCCTCCAGGACCACGAAGTCGTTCGCGGTGATCTGCGGGTCGGTGGTGAACAGGTTGGCCGCCTGGATGTCACCGTCCAGGAGCGCCTGTGTCAGCAGCGCCACCTCCAGGGAACGGAACTCGCCGAACTCCACACCGTAGACGTCGGCCAGGCCCACCACGCCCTGCTGGCGGGTCTCGAACTCCGGCGGGCCGCCCAGGGTCAGCTCCCCCGCGGCACCGGCCAGGTCCTCCAGGCTGGCCAGACCGTGCTCCTCGGCGACCTCGCTGGTGACGGTGACCGAGTCCTTGTTCTCCGCGCTGGAGGAGTCCAGGATCTCCAGGCCCTCGGGCAGCGCCTCGGTGACCCTCTGGTTGGTCTCCTCGCTGCTGCCGGTGGGCGCGTTCTCGTCGAGGTAGGCCAGGATCGCGCCGTTGTACTCGGGGAACACCGACAGGTTGCCGGACTCGATCTGCGAGTAGTAGACCTCGCGGCTGCCGATGCCGAGCTGGTAGTCGACCTCCACGCCCTCGGCCTCCATGGCCCGGCCGTAGATCTCGGCGAGCAGGGTGGACTCGGGGAAGTCGGCGGAGCCGATGACGACCGCGTCGCCGGAGCCGCCTCCGGACCCGCCGCCGCCCTCCTCCGCGTAGGGGTCGCTGGCGCCGCACCCGGTCAGGAGCAGCGCGGCCAGGGGCAGGGCGATTCTCTTGTACATGGGACCTTCTCTCTGGGGTGGCCTGGCCCTGTGACCCGGCCCGGTTCTGTGGTGTGGCCCGGCTCCGCGGCGCGGTCCGGCTCCGCCTAGCCCTGCGGCGCGGCCTGGCGCAGGCCGGGGGCGACCAGGAGCCGCCGCAGTCCGGCGAACACGAGCGTGGTCAGGACCGCGAGCAGCACCACCAGCACCGATCCGCCGAGCATCATCGTCAGGTCCTGGCGTGCCTGGCCGTCGACGATGTAGCGGCCCAGGCCGCCGACCCCCACGTAGGCGGCGATGGTCGCGGTCGCGACCACCTGGACGGCGGCGGTGCGCATCCCGATGAGGATGAGCGGCGTGGCCACGGGCAGTTCCAGGCGCAGCAGCACCTGGTGGCCGCGCATACCCATCCCGACGGCGGCGTCCCTGAGCCGGGGCTCCACACCGCGCACGCCCTCGTGGGTGTTGACCAGGATCGGGGGCACGGCCAGCGCCACCAGCGCGCACAGCACGGGCACGATCCCGATACCGGCGGCCAGCACGATGAGGAACAGGACGCCGATGGTGGGCAGGGCGCGGGCGAAGTTGGCGAGGCTGGTGGTGAGGAAGCCGCCCACACCGGTGTGCCCGGTGAGCAGTCCCAGGGGGACCGCGACGGCGGCGGACAGCAGCAGCCCGAGCAGCGAGTAGTAGACGTGCTCGCCCAGGCGCGCGGGGATGCCCGCGCCGCCGGTCCACTGGGCCGGGTCGGCGAACCACGCGACCAGGTCGTTGAGGATGTCCATGGCTACCTCTCCCCCGCCGTGCCACCGGTGCCCGGGTCCGCTGGCGACCGTCCCCCAGCCGCGGTCGCGGCCTGCGGCTCCGCTGCCGAACCCACTGCCGGGTCCGCCGCGGCCGCCTCCGCCGCGACCGCCCGGCGCCTGCGGCGCGGTACGGCGCCGTCGCGGCGCGACCAGGGGGTGAGCAGGCGCTGAGCGAGCACGAGCACCGCGTCGGTGACGAACGCCAGGGCCACGGTGAGCACGATGCCGACCACGATGGGCGCGTCGAACTGGCGCCGGAAGCCCTCGCTGAGGATGAGCCGGCCGAGCCCGCCCAGGCCCACCAGCGAGGCGACGCTGACCATGCTGATGGTGGCCACCGAGGCCACCCGCAACCCGGCGATGACCACCGGCACGGCCACCGGCATCTCCACGTACAGCAGGCGCCGCAGCGGACCGAAGCCCATGGCGACGGCCGCCTGGCGCACGTGGTCGGGAACCTGGCGCAGCCCGTCCACCACGTTGGGCAGCAGGATCACCAGGGTGTACAGGGCCAGCGGCACGACGGCCGTCCAGTCGCTGAACCCGGTGTAGGGCAGCATGAGGAAGAACAGGGCGATGGAGGGCACCGCGTAGAGCACGTTCACACCGGTCAGCACCGGCGGGTACAGGGGCTTCCAGCGCGCGCACGCCAGCCCCAGGGGCAGGGCGACCGCCAGTCCGATGAGGATGGACAGGTAGGACAGCCGCATGTGCTCGGTCAGGCGGGGCAGGACGCCCCGGTCCGGGTCGCCGGGGTGGCTCCAGTTCCCGACGCCCCAGTCCACGACGCGCACGACCCAGTCCCACGCCCCGGCGAGCGCCCCGGTGCCGGATCCGGCCGCGGACCCGGCGTCCCAGACCCCGGCGACGGCCTCGGCGATCACTCGGTCACCGACCACAGAGCGGCGCCCAGGTCGTCCTGCGAGACCACGCCGACCACCCGACCGTCGGCGTCGACGCCGACCGCGCGGCCCGCGGGCGAGAGCACCGCCGCGTCCAGGGCGGCGCGCAGGGAGTCGGTGCCCACGTCGAAGGTGTGGCCGAAGGGCGCGAGTTCGAGTGAGCCCAGGGCGGTGTCGGCGGGCGCGTCGGCCAGTTGCCGCGCGCTGACCCAGCCCAGGGGCATGCGGTCGCCGCTGACGACCAGGGCCCAGGGCTCGTTCCCGAGCGGGGCGACCGCGGCGCCCGCGCGCACGCTCTCCTCCAGGACGGCGTCCTGGCGCGGGGAGAGCCTGTCGGCCGGGAAGAAGGACAGGCGCCGCACTCCCCGGTCGTAGCCGATGAAGGACTCCACGAAGGCGTCCTGGGGCGCGGCCAGCAGGTTCTGGGGCGTGTCGTACTGGGCGAGCCTCCCGCCGGGGCGGAAGACGGCGATGCGATCACCGAGCCGGACGGCCTCGTCGATGTCGTGGGTGACGAAGACGATGGTCTTGTGCAGCTCCTTCTGCAGGCGCAGGAGCTCGTCCTGGAGGCTGGCGCGCACGACGGGGTCCACGGCGCTGAAGGGTTCGTCCATCAGCAGGATGGGCGGGTCGGCGGCCAGCGCGCGGGCGACGCCGACGCGCTGCTGCTGACCCCCGGAGAGCTGGTGGGGGTAGCGCCTGGCCTGGGCGGGCTCCAGACCTACCAGTTCCATCAGCTCCGCGGCGCGCGCCCTGGCCCTGGCCCGGCCCCAGCCGAGCAGCAGGGGCACGGTGGCGATGTTGTCACGCACGGTGCGGTGCGGGAAGAGCCCGGCCTGCTGGATGACGTAGCCGATGGAGCGGCGCAGCGCGGCGGGGTCGCGCTCGCGCACGTCCTCGCCGTCGATGCGGACGGTGCCCCCGGTCGGTTCGACCATGCGGTTGATCATCCGCAGCGACGTGGTCTTGCCGCTGCCGGAGGGACCCACGAAGACCGTCGTCTGGCCGGTCTCGACGGTCAGGTCCAGCTGGTCGACGGCCACCGTGCCGTCGGGATAGAGCTTGGCGGCGCCCTCGAACGCGATCATCGGCGGTGTCGTCTCCATTCGGGGAACCGGAGGGTCCGGAAAGGTGAGGTGTGGCGAGGGGCAGGCCGTTCGCACGTTACCCCCGCGCGCGCTGGTCAAACCGTGAGGTGGAGGCCGTGACCGTACCGGGACCGAAGGTGGCGCGGACACGCCGAGGGGCCGGGTCGTGGGACCCGGCCCCTCGGCGTGCCGCCTCAGTTCTGACGGCCGATCCAGTCGGCGAGCTGGTGCAGGTCGTCCAGGACGGCGTCGGCGCGGGCCGCCTCCTCGGCGGCGGCGTGGCGGTAGCCGTAGATGCCCCGGCGCAGCAGGACGGTGCGCATCCCGGCGGCGCGGGCGGGGAGGACGTCGTTGTCGACGCGGTCGCCGACGTAGACGATCTCGCCGGGTTCGGTGCCGGGGCTGGCGGCCCGGACCAGGGACAGGACGCGGTCGAAGAACGCGGGTTCGGGCTTCTTGACGCCCCAGACGTCGGAGATGCCGATGCCGTCGACGCCCAGGTCCATGGCGGTCAGGGTCGGCCCGGCCTCGGGCGGCTGGTTGCCCGCGATGACCAGGGAGATCCCGGACGCGCGCATGGCCGCGAAGGCGGGGCGCACGTCGGGGTACAGGTCGGCCTCGCCGAAGTGCTCGCGCTCCCCGTCGGGGTCCTCGGCGCGCCAGCGCGCGCTCTCGGCCGCGAGGTCGAACCCGGGCACGAGCAGGCGGAAGCCGTCGGTGAGGGTGCCGCCGGAGGCGAGCACGCCCCCGATGGTCCCGAAGAAGGCCATGTGCGGGATGCCGAAGCGGTCGGCCCAGCGAGCGAAGATCCGCGTCTCGTCGACGAGTGTCTCGCCGACGTCGAAGACCGCAGTACGAATTGCCACGGTCAGGGAGTGTACAAGCCGCCGACGACGGTCCCCGGGCAGGGGAGGGGGCCGCGGCCCGGGACCGGCGCGCACCGCGCGCTCCCGACGGCGCGGCCCGGCCGCGGCGCCCGGTCGGGAGGACCGGCTCACGGGGGCGGGACCGGGCGGGCCCGCCCGCGGAGGCCTCAGCTGGGCGGGCGCAGCACCGCGAAGGCGTCGGTGACCTGGAGGCTGCGGTCGCGGAACCGGAAGAGGGCGGCGGGCCTGCCCCCGGAGCGGCCCGAGGGCACCGAGCGGCCGGTCTCCTCGATCTGCCCCCGCCGCAGCAGGACGCGGCGCAGGTTGGTGGCGGCCACGTCGTGGCCCAGCGCGGCCCGGTAGTAGCCGGACAGCTCCGACATCGTGAACTCCGGCGGCGCGAGGGCGAACCCGACGTTGGTGTAGCTGAGCTTGGCGCGCAGCCGCTGGCGTCCGGAGCGGACGATGGAGGCGTGGTCGAAGGCCATGGTCGGCAGGTCGGCGGCCGGGTGCCAGCCGGTGTCGTCGGGCACGACCGGGTCCACGTCGGCGGGGACCAGCCCCACGTAGGCGGTGGCCAGGGTGCGGCGCCGGGGGACGCGGTCGGGGTCGCTGCGGGTCTCCAGCTGCTCCAGGTGTGACAGATCCCTCACGTCGACCTTCTGGGCGAGCTGGCGCCGGATGGAGGCGCCCAGGTTCTCCCCCCGGCCGAGCCTGCCGCCGGGCAGCGCCCAGGCGCCCTCGCAGGGCGGCAGGGCCCTGCGCCACAGCAGGACGCACAGTTCTCCGGCACGGATCTGGAGCACGACCGCGAGCGCCTCGTGCACCGACAGCTCCGCGTGGTCGGACGCGGAGCAGACGGACGCCGCGACCTGTCCGTTTTCCTGAGGGATGTCCACCCTGTCCCTTCCGTTACCCGTCATGTTAAGCTTCATCAGGTTTGTGCCTGACAGACAAAAACTTGTCCTCATCCGCACCGACCCTCCCCGGCACGGCGCCCGCGCGGCGTTGCCCACAGCCTCAAGGAAGTAGTTGGACATGGCACCGGTCACCGCCACGGCGGACACCATGACCAGGCAGGAATGGGCCGCAGAGGTCCACCGCCTGGCGAAGGAGCGCGACGCTGTCATCCTCGCGCACAACTACCAGCGCCCGGAAATCCAGGACGTCGCCCACCACACCGGCGACTCCCTGGCTCTGTCCCGCCTGGCCGCCGGTGTCGACGCGAGCACCATCGTCTTCTGCGGTGTGCACTTCATGGCCGAGACCGCCAAGATCCTCGCCCCGCACAAGACCGTCCTGCTGCCCGACCCCAACGCCGGGTGCTCGCTGGCCGACACCATCACCGCCGAGGACGTGCGCGTCTGGAAGGCCGAGCACCCCGACGCGGTCGTGGTCGCCTACGTCAACACCACCGCCGCGGTCAAGGCGGAGACCGACATCTGCTGCACCTCCTCCAACGCCGCGGACGTCATCCGCTCCATCCCCGAGGACCGCGAGATCCTCTTCCTGCCGGACCAGTTCCTGGGCGCCCACGTCAAGCGGGTCACCGGCCGCGACAACATCCACGTGTGGATGGGCGAGTGCCATGTGCACGCCGGGATCGACGGGCACACCCTGCGCGAGCGGGTCGCCTCCGAACCCGACGCCGAGGTCTACGTCCACCCCGAGTGCGGCTGCGCCACCTCCGCCCTCTACCTCGTGGGCAGCGGCGCCGTACCGCAGGAGCGCGTCAAGGTCCTCTCCACCGGCGGGATGCTGACCGCCGCGGAGAACACCAGTGCCAAGAAGGTCCTCATCGCGACCGAGACCGGCATGCTGCACCAGCTGCGCAACGCCAACCCGAACACGGAGTTCGAGGCGGTCAACTCGCGCGCCGAGTGCCACTACATGAAGATGATCGACGCGGACAAGCTGCTCAACGCGCTGCGGTTCGGCACGACCGAGATCACGGTCGACGCCGACACCTCCGCGCGCGCCCGCCGCTCCGTCGAGCGGATGATCGCCATAGGGTCGCCGTCACGCGGCGGAGAGTAGCCGATCCGCGACCGTCGGGTCCCGCGTCCGGCCCCGAGGTTACAGAAGACTTACCTTCAAGACACAGGTAGACGATTCACCCACGCGTCGCCGCGCCCCTCGCTACCGTCGCGGGAAACGGGGGGTTAGAAAAGTGACCAGAGGTAGCGAACCAGGCGAACCGTCGACGGTCGAGGCGCTCTACGACGCCTTCGCCCCGTCCCTGTACCGGTACGCCTGGTCGCTACTGGGTGAGGAGGACACCGGGCAGGCGGCCGAGGCCGTGCACGACGGCCTCGTCGCCGGTGTCGTCCTCGACTCGCGGCGCGCGGACCCGGCCGACCTCGGCTCCTGGCTGTACGCCCTGGTCCGCTCGGCCTGCCAGCGCCGCGGCCTGGCCCACGTGAGCCCCTACACCCGGCTGGCCACGGTGCCCGCGGAGGAGCCGGTGGCCCGCATGTTCGCCCGGCTGCCCGCCAGCCACCGCGAACTGGTGGAGCTGAACCTGCGGCACGCGCTGCCCACCTCCGCGGTCGCGCGCGTCCTGGGCCTGGACCCCCAGATCTGCGGCGAGCTGTCGCGCTCGGCGATCCGCCGCGCCGCCGAGAACCTGGACGGCCGCGACGGCGGGCGCCGCGTCCCGGACCCCCGCCCCTCCCGGGAGGCGGGAGCGCCGGACGGTGCCGGGGACACCGGCGGCCCGGGAACCGCCGCCTGGCGCGCCCAGGTGCACGACGTCTCCCAGGCCCTGGCCCTGCTGCGCCCGCCCGGCCCTCCGCCCGGCCTGCGCGAGGCGGTGGTGCGCACCTGCACCGACCCCGGCCTCGCCGCGGCCCGCGAGCGCATCGCCGCGCAGATGCACCCCCTCACCGGCGAGGGGTACCCGATGCACCGCTCCCGCGCCGCCGGGGCGGTCGAGGAGGAGGCCGAGGCGGCCGAGCCCGGCCCCGAGGCGCCGCCCCGCGCCCTGCCCGGCGACCGGCTGACCACGCGCGACCACCCGGTGCGCGACGAAGCGGTCACCCCGCTGGCCGGCCCCCGATCCCCCGCCGGACCCGACTCCGGTGACGACCCCGACGACCATCGCACCGCCCGCCGCCGCTGGCCGCTGCCCGCCGTCTCCGGCCTCGCCACCGTGGTGCTGGCGGTCGCGCTGTGGGGCTGGGCCAGCGCCGTGGGCGGCCCCTCGACGATGATCGGCTCCGGGCCCGACGAGGCCGAGCGCGGTCCGCTGGTCCCGCAGGTGGAGACCGACGCGACCAGCGCGGACACCAAACCGGAGGCCGGACCGACCGTGGAGCCCCCGGCCGCGTCGACGGAGTCCGCCGAACCCGGGGCCGGCACGGAGCCGCGGCAGGAGGACGGCGGCGGCAGCGGGCACCAGGCCCCCGACCCGGCTCCGGAGCGGACCACGCCCGCACCGCCCGCGCAGGAGCCGAGCCCGCCCCCCGGAGGCGAGGGCCCCGACGGCGGTCCGGACGCGCCCGAGGGGGAGGAACCCGGAGACGACGACGCCCCCGGCGGCCCGCCCGAGGAGGACGGGGACGACGACGGGGGCGGTACAGGTCTGCTCGACGGGCTGTTGGGGCTGCTCTTCGGCGGTGGCTGACGCCGGTCCCCCGCCGGCGCGGGGGGAGGGTGAGCGGGTCAGAACGGGGCGAGCAGGCGCTCGGCCGCCGTCTGGAGCCGCCGCTCCACCTCGTCCACGTCGCGGCGCCCCTTGAGGACCTCCACCAGCTCGAAGATCCACACGCTGGTCAACGAGCCCGCCAGGACGTAGCCGGTGCTGTCGCGGTCCACCTCGGCGCCGCCCTCCTCCTCGGCTCCCTCCAGGTTGCCGGTGGCCACCCGCCACACCAGGTCGGAGATGCGCACGTCGAGCTCGATCTTGACCTCGGCCATGATGAGCGAGCGCACCAGCGCGTCGGCCAGCTCCGGCTCGCGCATCAGCCCGCGCGTGGCCCGCAGCAGGACGTCGACCGCGCGTTCGGCGGGGGTGTCGGCGGTGGGCGGGCGGCGGACGATACCGCCCTCCAACAGGTCCAGCTCCTCGGTGACCACGGCCACCACCAGGTCCATCTTGGAGGGGAAGTACCGGTAGAGCGTGCCGAGGGCGACCCCCGCGCGCTCGGCCACCGAACGCATCTGCATGGCCTCGACACCACCGCGCACGGCCAGCGCGGCCGCGGTCTGCACGATGCGCCTGCGGCGCTGGGTCTGACTTCGTGACATCGTTCCACTCGCCGCCCGCACCGCCACAGGATCTCCCCTTCGTCGTCAGCCCGCGCGCTGCCCGCTCGCCGCGGCACTGATGCCCGTCGCCGACGCCCACCCGGAGGCGGCGGCTGTTACGAGAACACGTTATCCAACGGATTCCCCCGAAGACGGCCGGCCAAGCCCATGATCCTCACCTCATCGCCCGACGTAGCAGTAGCAATACGAAAAGAGGACCGGGGTTTTCGGATCGCCTGACAGGCTTTGTAGAATTTGTTCTCATTTGTGTACCGCGCATGAACACCACCCCTCCCCCGGCCGTCCGGGCGCCCGCCGCGCCGAACGCGGCGACGCGCCCCGCCGGAGCGCCACCGCAGGGCACCCGACATAGGATCCCTTACCAACCGGCCCGACGCCGGTCCGAACACAACTGCCGAGTAACATAGGCACGCGCACGCCTGTCACCGGCCGACGGCATCCGCGCCCACGGCGACCGGGCCCGCGACCCAACGAAGAGGTGGACTCTTGACCCAGTCGGGCACCACACCGAGCCCACGGCCCCGTGCCGAGCGCCCCCTGCGCGTCGCCCTGCTGTCCTACCGCAGCAAGCAGCACGTCGGCGGACAGGGCGTGTACGTCCGCCACCTCTCGCGCGAACTGGCCGCCCTGGGCCACGAGGTCACCGTCCTCTCCGGCCAGCCCTACCCCGTCCTGGACGAGGGCGTGACCCTGGAGAAGGTCCCCTCCCTGGACCTGTACAACGACGCCCACCCCTTCAAGGCCCCGCCCGTACGCGAGTGGCGCGACTGGATCGACGCCCTGGAGGTCGCCACCATGTGGACCGCCGGGTTCCCCGAGCCCCTCACCTTCTCCCTGCGCGCCAACCGCGAACTGCGCCGCCGCCTGGACGACTTCGACGTCGTCCACGACAACCAGACACTGGGCTGGGGACTGCTCGGCATCAGGTCCGCCGGGCTGCCGCTGGTCACCACCATCCACCACCCCATCAGCGTGGACCGCAGGATCGAACTGGCCGAGGCCCGGGGCCTGCACAGGCTCACCAAGCGCCGCTGGTACGGGTTCGTGGGCATGCAGGCCAGGGTCGCCCGCCGGCTCGACCCGATCCTGGTGCCCTCCCAGTCCTCCGCCGACGACATCGCCCGCGAGTTCGGCGTCGCCCCCTCCGCCATGGAGGTCACCCCGCTGGGCGTGGACACCCGCCACTTCCACCCGCGCCCCGCACTGGAGCGCGTACCGGGACGCATCGTGTGCACCGCCAGCGCCGACAGCCCCCTCAAGGGTGTGGCGGTCCTGCTGCGCGCCGCGGCCAAACTCGCCACCGAACGCGACATCACCCTGACCGTCGTCAGCAGACCCAAGCCCGGCGGCCCCACCGACCAGCTGGTGGACGAGCTGAGCCTGCGCGACCGCGTCGAGTTCGTCAGCGGCATCGACGACACCGCCCTGGCCGAACTCATCGCCAGCGCGCAGGTGGCGGTCGTCCCGTCCTTCTACGAGGGGTTCTCCCTGCCCGCGGTGGAGGCCATGGCCTGCGCCACGCCGCTGGTGGCCAGCCACGCCGGAGCGCTGCCCGAGGTCGTGGGCACCGACGGGGACGCCGGGCGCCTGGTGCCCCCGGGCGACCCCGAGGTGCTCGCCGAGGCGCTCGCCGCCCTGCTCGACGACGACGCCGAACGCGAGCGCATGGGCGCCGCCGCCTGGCGCCGGGTCCAGGAACGCTTCACGTGGAGAGCCGTCGCCGAGCTGACCGCGCGCCGCTACGCCTCCACCATCGACGCCGTGAGGGGCAACCGCCCCGTCGACGGCGACACGCGCCCCGGGCCCGCCGAGCCCGCGTCCCCGCCAGCACCCGAGCGGGCCCGCGCGAACGACGCCTGACCGGCCCGAGCCGCGCGCCGCCCCGTCGGGCCACGCGGCGATCCACCGCCCCGCGTCCGCGGCCGCGGAGCCCCCAACCCAGATCCCCGAGCCAGATCCCCAGGGAGCCTCCACTGATCACCGTCGACTTCAACCTGTTCCCCGTCGGCCCGGGCGACCGCGTGCTCGACCTGGGCTGCGGCGGCGGCCGCCACGCCTTCGAGGTCTACCGACGCGGCGCCGACATCGTGGCCTTCGACCAGAACGTCGCCGACCTCGCCGAGGTCGAGACCATGTTCGCCGCGATGCGCCACGAGGGCGAGGCTCCCGAGGAGGCCAGGGCCGAGACCGTCAAGGGCGACGCCCTGGACATGCCCTTCGACGACGCCAGCTTCGACCGGGTGGTCGCGGCCGAGATCTTCGAGCACCTCCCGCACGACACCGCCGCGATGGCCGAACTCTTCCGGGTGCTGCGGCCCGGCGGCATCGCCGCGGTGACCGTGCCCAGCTTCCTGCCCGAGCGCCTGTGCTGGGCCCTGTCGGAGGAGTACCACACCAACGAGGGCGGGCACATCCGCATCTACACGCGCGCCGAACTGGAGGCCAAGCTCAAGGCCACCGGCTTCGAGATCGGCCCGCACCACCACGCGCACGCCCTGCACGCGCCCTACTGGTGGATCAAGTGCGCGGTGGGCACCGACCGGGACGACCACCCGCTCGCCAAGGCCTACCACGACATGCTGGTGTGGGACATGCTCAAGGCCCCCGCGGTGACCCGCGTCGCCGAGCGCCTGCTCAACCCGGTCATCGGCAAGAGTGTGGTCGTGTACGTGCGCAAACCGCACGACGCCTGATGTCCGTCACCCCCGCGCCCGCGCCCACCGCCGGACCGGCCCCTCACGACGCCCTGAGCCTGCCCGGCGTGCTCGACGCCGGGCAGCTGCACCGCTCGGCCTCCTACCTCGCGCGCTGTCAGGAGGACGGCGGGGCCATCCCGTGGTTCCCCGGCGGGCACACCGACGTGTGGGACCACGTGGAGTGCGCCATGGCCCTGACCGTGACCGGCCGCAGCGCGCCCGGACACGCCGAGGCGGCCCGACGCGCCTACCTGTGGCTGGCCGACAGCCGTGCGCCCGGGGGCGGGTGGCCCGCCAAGTTCCGCCAGGGCGTCCCGGTGACGCGGCTGCGCGAGGCCAACCACGCCGCCTACCCCGCCGTGGGCCTGTTCCACCACCTGCTCGTCACCGGCGACACCGCGTTCGCCGAGCGGATGTGGCCGGTGGTCGAGGAGGGACTGGAGTTCGTCCTGGCCCTGCGCGGCGAGCACGGCGAGATCCTGTGGGCCCGCTCGGAGAACGGCGCCCCCGGGGACCACGCCCTGCTGACGGTGTGCGCGAGCGTGCACCACGCGCTGCGCTGCGGCGCCGCCCTGGCCGCGCGCCTGGGCCGCTCCCGCCCCGCGTGGACGGCCGCCGCCGACCGCCTCGCGGTGCTCATCAACGGGCACGAGGACCTGTTCGCCGACCGCGGGCGCTTCTCGATGGACTGGTTCTACCCCGTCCTGGGCGGCGCCGTGCGCGGCGCCGCCGCCAAGGAGCGCATCGCCGAGCGCTGGGACCGCTTCGTGGTGCCCGGGCTGGGCGTGCGCTGCGTGAGCGACCAGCCGTGGGTGACCGCGGCGGAGACCTCGGAGCTGGTGCTGGCCCTGGCCGCCGTCGGCGACGTGGACGCGGGCGTGCGCCTCCTGCGGGACGTGCAGCACCTGCGCGACGCCGACGACGGCGCGTACTGGACGGGCTACCAGTTCGCCGAGCAGGTGCGCTGGCCGGTGGAGCGCAGCACGTGGACCTCGGCCGCCGTGATCCTGGCGGTGGACGCGCTCACCGGGACCACACCGGGCTCGCGGGTCTTCCTGCACACCTGGGACGGGGACCCCGCCGACTAGGCGGTGTTTTTGGACCGCCGCTTCGTCCCGCCCGTCGCCCGCCACCGCCCTCAGCGGACGCCTGCGGCGCGGTCCCGCTCGTGTCCGGGCGCCCTTCGATGCGGGCGCCTTCGGCGCCCAGGGCGGGTTCGCCCGTTCCTCACGAACCCGCCTCCGGCACCTCCAGAACCCCGTGGACGCCCGCCCCCGCGAACCGAGGTCGGTTCGGGCGGACAGGGCACGGTCCGCCGACCGGTGCGGATGCGTCGGAGGCCGGACACGAAGGACCCGACACACGGTGAGGGCCCGGCGGTGCGCACCGCCGGGCCCTCACCCCGTTCTCACCGGCTCCGGTCACCACCGGATCCGGACCTCACCAGAGGTCGTCGCGTCTGGCCGGCGGGCTCTCACCGCCGCCACCGCCACCGCCTTCCTCTCCGCCGCCGCCCTCACCGGGACCCGGATCGGTCCCGGGACCGGGGATCTCCGGCCACTCGGGCGTGGTGGGCACCTCCGGCTCCACCGGCGTCTCCGGCGTGGTGGGCACCTCCGGCTCCACCGGCGTCTCCGGCTCCGCGGGCGCCTCCGGCTGCTGCGGCTGCTGGGGCTGCTCGGTGGACACGTCCGGAGCCCAGTTCTCGGTGGTGCCGCTGAAGGCCGGGCTCGGGAACGAACCGGGCTCGTAACCCTCCATCGCGGTGCTCATGTACCGGTTCCACAGCGACGCCGGGAGCGTACCGCCCGACAGAGAGCCGTATCCGGGGATACTGAAGCCCTCGTTGTTGCCGCTGTAGATCCCCACCGCCGTGGACAGCTGCGGGGTGTAACCGACGAACCAGGCGGCGACGCTGCCGTCGGTGGTACCGGTCTTGCCCGCGGTGGGGTGGTTGGCCAGCCGCGCCCCGGTACCGGTACCGCCGTTGACCACCTGCTGGAGGGCGTGGGTGACGTCGGCCGCGGTCTCCTCCTCCAGAGCCCTGTTGCTCTCCACCTCCGGGCGCACGTTCTCGCCCTCGGAGTCGATGATCTCCCGCACCACGTGCGTCTCGACGTGGACGCCGCCGTTGGCGAAGGTGGCGTACCCGCTGGCCTGGTCGACCGTGCGGGCGCTGGAGGCGCCCAGCGGCATGACCGGAACCAGCTGGCTGTCGGGCACACTCCCCTCGGGCCACCCGGCGGCGTAGACGGTGTCGCGGACGTTCTCGAAACCGACCTCCTGGGCCAGCTCGATGAAACCGAGGTTGTTGGAGACCTGGGTGGCCTGCGTGAGCGTCATGATGCCGCCCGGCGAGTTGCCCGCGTTCTGGATGCGCGAGCCCGCGATGGTGCGCGGCCCGCGCCCGTCCACCGTGGAGTTGAGGCTGTAGCCCTGCTCCAGGGCGGTGGCGAGCACGTAGGGCTTGAACGCCGAACCGGTCTGCGCGGCGCCGAGGAAGGAGCTGTCGTACTGGTTCTCCCAGTAGTCGTGGCCGCCGTAGAAGGCCAGGACCTCGCCCGTGGCCGGGTCGACGGTGGTCAGACCGACGTTGACGCCCTCGGGCCGGTTCTCGGGCGGGACCATCTCCTCCACCGCGGCGTAGGCGGCGTCCATCATGTCCTGGTCGAACGTGGTGACGATCCTGTAGCCCTGGCGGTTGATCTGGTCCTCGGTGTAGCCGAGCCGCTCCAGCTCGTTCATGGCCTCCTGGAGCATGTAGCCCTTGTAGCCGCTCAGGTCGGTGCCCTCGCTGGGCCGCTCCGGCTCGGGCGCCGGGAACTCCATCGCGTCGGCCTCGGCCTGGGTGATGGCCTCCGTGGTGACCATGCCGTTGACGACGTACTCCCAGCGCCGCTCCATGGAGGGGGTGGTCTCCACGTCGGCCTCACCGAAGGGGGTGGGCTGCTGGATGGCGGCGGCCAGGAACGCGGCCTCGGCGGGCTCCAGGTCCTGGACGTCCTTGTGGTAGTACGCCTGCGAGGCGGCCTGGACTCCGTAGGCGTTGCGGCCGAAGTAGATGGTGTTGAGGTACTGCTCCATCACCCACTCCTTCGACTCGCTCCGGTCGACCTTGAGGGCGATGATGATCTCCCGCACCTTGCGGGTGATGGACACGTCCCGGGAGATGCCCTCGTAGTAGTTGCGGACCATCTGCTGGGTGATGGTGGAGCCGCCCTGGACCTGCTGGCCGGTGACGGTGGACCAGACCGCGCGGGCGGTGCCGCTCACGGACACCCCGGGCTCGGTCCAGAAACCGCGGTCCTCCGCGGAGATGACCGCCTCGACGACGTGGTCGCCGCCCGCGGTCATCTCGTCGTAGGACAGGATCTCCCGGTGGGTGCCCCGGTAGGCGAACTCGGTCTCGCCGTCGGCGAAGTAGAAGGTGGAACCCTCCTCCAGGACGTCGGCCTTGGCCGCGTCCGGAACCTCCACGGTGCTGTAGAAGAAGGCGAAGACACCGCACCCGATGATGAAGAACACGCCGGTGACGATGAGGAAGACCCGCAGGATCCTCCACCACATGGGCTTCTTGGCCTTCTGACCGGCGCCCTTCTTCTTACCCCGTGCCTTGGGGTCACCCGGGCCCTTGGGCCCGCCGGGCCCGGTACCGCCAGGCCCAGCCGGACCCTTGGGGCCGCCAGGGCCGGTGGGACCGCTGGGTCCACCGGAGTTACTGGAACTGGTGGTGTCACCGGGACCGCTGGGGTCGCCGTGTGCCCCGGAGTGGGCGGCGGCCGCTCCCGCGGCACCCGCCGCTCCGGCCGCGGCCGCGGCGAAACCGGGGCGGGCGCCCCGGTCCTGCTCCCGGGAGGGCGAATCGGCCACGTAGGAGGAGAGGCGACGCGGCTCGGGCCACAGGGACGCCGTCTCGGCCGCGGAGGACTCGTCGATCCTCTGCTCTCCGTCACGGTCCGGAGCGACCGCGTCCGGTGCGGCGGGCACAGCGGACGTGGCGGCCTCGGCGGACCCGTCCTCGAAGTCCTGGACGTCGGTCACGGTTCCGGCCACGGGGCTCTTGGGAACTCCCGTGCGCTCCTGCCCGCGCGGGCTCCAGAGGTCTGTCCCGCCCTCTTCGGCACCGGCGTTGCCGGAGGCGTCGTCGGACGTCTCCGCCGCCTCCGCGGAGGCGGCGGCGCGGACGGAGTCGAGCGAGATGGGCTCGGTCCGGTCGGACACCGGCGATGGGGGCTCGTCGGCGCCGGCCGTACCGTCCTGGTCGACGGACGTGTCGTCGGCCGCGAAGGGCGGGGCGGCCTGGGAGGACCGTCCGTCCCCCCGACCCCCGTCCTCGCGCGTGTCGGACTCCTCCGTGCCCGTGCTGCCGGCTGAGGCGGGGGAGCCGGCCGCGGGAGAGGTGTGAACCGCATCGGTGCCGTGCGCGTCGGCGGGAACGCCGGAGTCCTCCGCGGCGTCGTCGCCGGTGTCGTCGGAACCGAAGCCCTGTTCCGCGAGGTTCTGGGCGACCTTGTCACGGAGGAAGGTACCGCTGGTCTTGAAGGTGACCGGGTTGATGAACTCCGGTTCGGGCTGTTCTCCTACGCTTTCTTCTCCTCCAGGAGTGTCATGAGTGGATTGGTCCCCCTCGATGTTGGGTACTCCACTCTCGGGACTGTGCTTGTTGGACAGCTCTTCGGCAGAGGTGTTCCTGGTGTCCGGCGTGTCCTTCCCGGGACGCTGTCCGTCCGCCCCGCTTTCGCCGTGTGTGCTCTCGCTCAGTTCCCCGCCCCCATGGCAAATCACGTCCGGCACCGTGCCGTCCTGATGTTTGACGCGCAAGTGCCCCGGATCGTTCAGTTCGAGTCAGGACCGAAGCGGTAATTCGGGGAATAACGCCGCCATCGCTCAGCCCTCCAGGCCACGATACCCGCCCGTAACCATGTCAAGTCCGAGCAGGTAAGCGTACTGTCACTTCTTACCCAAGGCTTACCCTGGGCAGCTGTGTATCGGAAAGACTGTTAGCCCGCTCACTTCCCCCGGATGCGTTCGAGCACCCGCAGGGAGCCCACCGCGCGCATCTCCTTGAACTCCCCCGAGTCGAGGGCCTTCCGGTAGATGTTGTAGGGCGGTCGGCCGCCGTCCTCGGGGTCGGGGAACACGTCGTGGATGACGAGGGCCCCGCCGGGGGCGACGTGGGGACTCCAACCATCGTAGTCGTTCTGGGCGGCCTCCTCGCTGTGGCCGCCGTCGATGAAGACCATGCCGAGCGGGGTACCCCAGACAGCCGCGACATCGGTGGACCGGCCCACGAGCGCGATGACCTCCTCGTCCAGGCCCGCTTCGGTGATCGTGCGCCGGAAGTGCGGAAGGGTGTCGAACCTGCCGGTCGCCTCGTCCACCAGGGACGCGTCGTGGTACTCCCAGCCCTCCTGGTGCTCCTCCGAGCCCCGGTGGTGGTCGACAGTGAGGACCTTGGCCCCGGTGGCGCGGGCGGCCGCGCCGAGGAAGATCGTGGACTTGCCGCAGTAGGTGCCGATCTCCACGATCGGCCCGACCTGGGCGTAGGCGACGGCGGTCTCGAAGAGGGCGGCGCCCTCGTCCGTGGGCATGAAACCCTTCGCGGCCTCCGCCGCGGCCAGAAGCTCTGAGGGGATTGTCTTCGTCATGCGGAAATTGTCCCACCAGCGAAAACAGAAACGGGCAGGGGCCCGGGCGGGCTGCCGCGTCTTCGAGGGGACGGCTGGTTGTCCACAGGACGCGAGACGCTCTGGCACCGCCACCCCCGCACCCGGTTGACTGGAAACAGGGGGGCCCACCCAGGAACCCGCACCCCCACCACAAAAAGAAGGGGGGCCGCCCACAGGCGACCCCCCTCAACGAAAAACCGTGGCAGCGACCTACTCTCCCACCCCACCACAGGGCAGTACCATCAGCGCAAAGAGACTTAACGACCGGGTTCGGAAAGAGACCGGGTGTGACCCTCCAGCAATAACCACCACGGAAACCACACACCACCCACCCAACTCCACCCACCCCAAAGGACAGGGAATCACAGTGAGCAGCAAGCTCCGTGAAAAGTGTGCGCGAACATCCAATTATCTGCAGCGGACAAGCCCTCGGCCTATTAGTACCGGTCAGCTCCACCCCTCACAAGGCTTCCACACCCGGCCTATCAACCCCATCGTCTATAGGGAGCCTTACCCCCTCAAGGAGGCAGGAGACCTCATCTCGAAGCAAGCTTCCCGCTTAGATGCTTTCAGCGGTTATCCCTCCCGAACGTAGCCAACCAGCCATGCCCTTGGCAGGACAACTGGCACACCAGAGGTTCGTCCGTCCCGGTCCTCTCGTACTAGGGACAGCCCTTCTCAAGTCTCCAACGCGCACAGCGGATAGGGACCGAACTGTCTCACGACGTTCTAAACCCAGCTCGCGTGCCGCTTTAATGGGCGAACAGCCCAACCCTTGGGACCAACTCCAGCCCCAGGATGCGACGAGCCGACATCGAGGTGCCAAACCATCCCGTCGATATGGACTCTTGGGGAAGATCAGCCTGTTATCCCCGGGGTACCTTTTAGCCGTTGAGCGACACCGCTTCCACACGCCGGTGCCGGATCACTAGTCCCAGCTTTCGCTCCTGCTCGACACGTCCGTCTCACAGTCAAGCTCCCTTGTGCACTTACACTCAACACCTGATTACCAACCAGGCTGAGGGAACCTTTGGGCGCCTCCGTTACTCTTTGGGAGGCAACCGCCCCAGTTAAACTACCCACCAGACACTGTCCCCGAACCGGATCACGGTCCAAAGTTAGATGCCCGAAACAGTCAGAGTGGTATTTCACCAACGCCTCCACCGCCACTAGCGTGACAGCTTCACCGGCTCCCACCTATCCTACACAAACCATCCCAAACACCAATGTCAAGCTATAGTGAAGGTCCCGGGGTCTTTCCGTCCTGCTGCGCGAAACGAGCATCTTTACTCGTAGTGCAATTTCACCGGGCCCATGGTTGAGACAGTGGGGAAGTCGTTACGCCATTCGTGCAGGTCGGAACTTACCCGACAAGGAATTTCGCTACCTTAGGATGGTTATAGTTACCACCGCCGTTTACTGGCGCTTAGATTCCCAGCTTCGCAGGGGCGAACCCCCACTAACCAGTCCTCTTAACGTTCCAGCACCGGGCAGGCGTCAGTCCGTATACAGCGTCTTACGACTTCGCACGGACCTGTGTTTTTAATAAACAGTCGCTTCCCCCCGCTATCTGCGACCCCACCCAGCTCAGGATGCAAGATCCGTCACCAGACAGGGCTCCCCTTCTCCCAAAGTTACGGGGACAATTTGCCGAGTTCCTTAACCATGGTTCACCCGAACGCCTCGGTATTCTCTACCTGACCACCTGCGTCGGTTTAGGGTACTGGCCACACACGAACTCGCTAGAGGCTTTTCTCGACAGCATGGGATCACTCACTTCACCAAAAACGGCTCGGCATCACGTCTCAACCTTCATGGTGTGCGGATTTGCCAACACACCGGCCTACACGCTTACCCCCGGACAACCACCGCCGGGTAGAGCTACCCTCCTGCGTCACCCCATCACTTACCTACTACAAGCTCGGTTCCCAGACCAGTAAGTCAAAGCTCCCCGAAGGGACCCAAGACCACCAGCGTGGTTAGCATCACCTGATTCAGTACTGGACGCTCGTGCACGGGTACGGGAATATCAACCCGTTATCCATCGACTACGCCTGTCGGCCTCGCCTTAGGTCCAGACTCACCCTGGGCGGATTAACCTGCCCCAGGAACCCTTAGTCAATCGGCGGCAACGTTTCTCACGTTGCTATCGCTACTCATGCCTGCATTCTCACTCGCACGCCCTCCACCACACGATCACTCGGCAGCTTCACCGGACGCACGACGCTCCCCTACCAACCCACACATGCGTGTGAGCTTCACAGCTTCGGCGGTGTGCTTTAGCCCCGCTACATTATCGGCGCAGAACCACTTGACCAGTGAGCTATTACGCACTCTTTAAAGGATGGCTGCTTCTAAGCCAACCTCCTGGTTGTCTCAGCAACTCCACAACCTTTCCCACTTAGCACACGCTTAGGGGCCTTAGCTGATGATCTGGGCTGTTTCCCTCTCGACTACGAAGCTTATCCCCCGCAGTCTCACTGCCACGCTTCACTTAACCGGCATTCGGAGTTTGTCTGACGTCAGTAACCTTGTCGGGCCCATCAGCCAAACAGTAGCTCTACCTCCAGCAAGAAACACGCGACGCTGCACCTAAATGCATTTCGGGGAGAACCAGCTATCACGGAGTTTGATTGGCCTTTCACCCCTACCCACACCTCATCCCCCAGGTTTTCAACCCTGGTGGGTTCGGGCCTCCACGAGGTCTTACCCCCGCTTCACCCTGGACATGGGTAGATCACTCCGCTTCGGGTCCACAGCATGCGACTCAAATCGCCCTATTCAGACTCGGTTTCCCTACGGCTACCCCACCCGGGTTAACCTCGCCACACACCATGACTCGCAGGCTCATTCTTCAAAAGGCACGCCATCACCAAAGACAAGCTTCAGCTCTGACGGCTTGACAGCACACGGTTTCAGGTACTATTTCACGACCCCTCACCGGGGCACTTTTCACCTTTCCCTCACGGTACTAGTGCACTATCGGTCACCAGGACGTATTTTGGCTTAGCAGGTGGTCCTGCCAGATTCACACGGACTTTCACGGGCTCCGCGCTACTCGGGAACACATCAACGTCTAGCCGGTACCTTCATCTACGGGACTCTCACCCACTCCGGTACCGCTTCCCAACGGTTTCAACTAACACCGACATCAACGCTCCAGGCCGGCAGACCTGAACAGATATGTCCCACAACCCCGCAAACGCAACGACTGCCGTCTATCACACGCCTACGGTTTAGCCTCTTCCCCGTTCGCTCACCACTACTAGGAGAATCACTGTTGTTTACTCTTCCTGCGGGTACTGAGATGTTTCACTTCCCCGCGTCACCACCAACCACCCTATACATTCAGATGGCGGCAACCCGACACAACTCGGGCTAGGTTTCCCCATTCGGACACCCACGGATCACAGCTCGGTTGACAGCTCCCCGTGGCCTATCGCGGCCTCCCACGTCCTTCATCGGCGCCTGGTGCCAAGGCATCCACCGTGTGCCACTATCACTTGGCCACTACAGATAATAAGATGCTCGCGCACACTATTCACAAATCAAAACACCAACCGCATACCCCAACACCACTCACATCCCCAACCACAACGGCAAGGACCCGAGAGTTCTCGGAGACGGTCCGCGGGAACCAACACCCACTCCCTACGGAGCAGAGGTTGTTTCCTCAGACACCCAACAGCGCGCCCCCGGACGCTTCTAGTCGCCCGAGGTCAAGTTCGATCTATCTTCAGCCACTCCCAAACACCCCGAAGGATGCCGGGTCCACTTTCGAGTCCGGCCGGCTGTAGAAGTAATGCCGACCTGTAAAGACTCCTTAGAAAGGAGGTGATCCAGCCGCACCTTCCGGTACGGCTACCTTGTTACGACTTCGTCCCAATCGCCAGCCCCACCTTCACTCACTCCCTCCCACAAGGGGTTAGGCCGCAAGTTTCGGGTGTTGCCGACTTTCATGACGTGACGGGCGGTGTGTACAAGGCCCGGGAACGTATTCACCGCGGCGTTGCTGATCCGCGATTACTAGCGACTCCACCTTCATGGGGTCGAGTTGCAGACCCCAATCCGAACTGAGACCGGCTTTTAGGGATTCGCTCCACCTTACGGTATCGCACGCCCATTGTACCGGCCATTGTAGCATGTTTGCAGCCCAAGACATAAGGGGCATGATGACTTGACGTCATCCCCACCTTCCTCCGAGTTGACCCCGGCAGTCTCCCATGAGTCCCCACCATTACGTGCTGGCAACATGGAACAAGGGTTGCGCTCGTTGCGGGACTTAACCCAACATCTCACGACACGAGCTGACGACAGCCATGCACCACCTGTCACCCGCCAACTAAATGACCTCACATCTCTGCGAGTCCACGGGTGATGTCAAACCTTGGTAAGGTTCTTCGCGTTGCGTCGAATTAAGCAACATGCTCCGCCGCTTGTGCGGGCCCCCGTCAATTCCTTTGAGTTTTAGCCTTGCGGCCGTACTCCCCAGGCGGGGCGCTTAATGCGTTAGCTACGGCGCGGAAACCGTGGAAAGTCCCCACACCTAGCGCCCAACGTTTACGGCATGGACTACCAGGGTATCTAATCCTGTTCGCTCCCCATGCTTTCGCTCCTCAGCGTCAGGTAAGGCCCAGAGACCCGCCTTCGCCACCGGTGTTCCTCCTGATATCTGCGCATTTCACCGCTACACCAGGAATTCCAGTCTCCCCTACCTACCTCTAGCATGCCCGTATCCACTGCAGAACCGGAGTTAAGCCCCGGTCTTTCACAGCAGACGCGACACGCCGCCTACGAGCTCTTTACGCCCAATAATTCCGGACAACGCTCGGACCCTACGTATTACCGCGGCTGCTGGCACGTAGTTAGCCGGTCCTTATTCCCCACCTACCGTCAACCTCCAGAGAACTGGAAGCCTGCGTTGGTGGTAAAAGAGGTTTACAACCCGAAGGCCGTCATCCCCCACGCGGCGTCGCTGCGTCAGGCTTTCGCCCATTGCGCAATATTCCCCACTGCTGCCTCCCGCAGGAGTCTGGGCCGTGTCTCAGTCCCAGTGTGGCCGGTCGCCCTCTCAGGCCGGCTACCCGTAATCGCCTTGGTAGGCCGTTACCCCACCAACAAGCTGATAGGCCGCGAGCCCATCCCTGACCGAAAAACTTTCCACCCTCCACCATGAGGTGGCGGGTCGTATCCGGTATTAGACGGCGTTTCCACCGCTTATCCCAGAGTCAGGGGCAGGTTGCTCACGTGTTACTCACCCGTTCGCCGCTCGTGTACCCCGAAGGGCCTTACCGCTCGACTTGCATGTGTTAAGCACGCCGCCAGCGTTCGTCCTGAGCCAGGATCAAACTCTCCATAAAGGTCACTCAACCCGACCCGCGTCCCCCGAAGGAGCCGTCTGGGCGGGTAAACCTAGAAGTAATCCTGACCAACCGGGTTACCCCGGCTAATCAAAGGAACCTCCGCACACGAACCGAGTGGTTCTGTGTGACGGGGCCAAAACAAACATGGCTTAAAGAAAATCAAACACGCGCTGTTGAGTTCTCAAGAAACAACCGCTCTTCGTGTACAAGCTGCTGTGAGCTTTTCCGTCGAAGGCGTTGTGCGTTTCCGCTTTGTTGTGTCTTTACTTTATCAGGTGTTCCGCGCCCCGCCAAATCGGCGGTTTTTGCGAAATTGCACCGGACCAAGAAGACCAGTTCCTCTTTCGAGGCAACTCCCCGAGCCTACACGCTCCGAGCGCGTGCTCGAACCATCGAAGCTTGGAGAGGAGGTCAGGACAGCGGTCCGGTTCCGAGTCGACCCCGTGGGGTGTCTCGCCGTCCCGCAGCGACCCGATCGAGTTTAGGCAACCTCAGCGGCGGCGTCAAATCCGCCTGGACTCGGAGGGGACTCCAGTCCGGGGCCTGGTCGTTCGTCGGCTTGCTTGTCGTCTGACACAGACCCTTCCCGGGTCCCGCGGGGCCAAACATGGGAGGACGGGATTTTCTGTCCCCGGGGCGAGACCGCCCCGGGGACGGGGACCGACGCGGCCCCCGGAACACGTCCGGGACCTCAGAGGATGTCCGCCAGCTCCCGGGCGAGCTTGCGGAAGGCGATCCCCCGGTGGCTGATCGCGTTCTTCTCCTCCGGGGACAGCTCCGCCGTGGTGCGGCTCTCCCCCTCGGGGACGAACACCGGGTCGTACCCGAAGCCGTTCTCCCCGCGGCGCTCGCGCACCAGGCGGCCGCGCAGCACGCCCTCGGCGACCGCCTCGGTCCCGTCCGGCATCACCAGCACCGCCGCGCACACGAACGCGGCGCCCCTGCGCTCGGCCGGGGTGTCGGCCATCTGGTCCAGGACCAGGTCCAGGTTGGCCCGGTCCTGGTCGCCCGCGCCGAAGCGGCCCGCCCAGCGCGCGGACAGCACTCCGGGCATCCCGCGCAGTTCGTCCACGGCGATGCCGGAGTCGTCGGCGACGGCGGGCAGCCCGGTGTGCGCGGCGATGGCCCGAGCCTTGAGCAGCGCGTTGCCCAGGAAGGACGCCTCGGTCTCGGGCACCTCCGGTGCGTCCGGGAAGGCGTCGAGGGAGAGCACCTCCGCTTCCACCCCGGCGTCGGCCAGGATGGCCCGCATCTCCGGGACCTTCTTCGCGTTGCGCGTGGCCAGGACGATCTTCACGGTTCCCCCTCCCCGGGGCGCACCGCCGGTACGGGCATGGGCCCGTGGGGTGGCGGTCACTCCGACAGTGCCTTCTTCTGGATCGCGGTCAGTTCCCCGCAGCCGGAGACCGCGAGGTCGAGCAGCTGGTTGAGCAGGTCCCGGTCGAAGGGGGCGCCCTCGGCGGTGCCCTGCACCTCGATGAACTTGCCGTCGCCGGTGATGACGACGTTCATGTCGGTGTCGGCGACCGAGTCCTCCAGGTAGTTCAGGTCCAGCCGGGGCTGGCCCTGGACCACGCCGACGCTGACCGCGGCCAGGGAGCCCGTCAGCGGGTTGTTCTTGAGCTTGCGGCGCTTGCGCAGCCACTTCATCGCGTCGGCCAGCGCCACGTACGCGCCGGTGATCGCGGCGGTGCGGGTGCCTCCGTCGGCCTGGAGCACGTCGCAGTCCAGCGTGATGGTGTGCTCGCCCATCGCCTTGAAGTCCACGACGGCGCGCAGGGAGCGGCCGACCAGGCGGGAGATCTCGTGGGTGCGGCCGCCGATCTTGCCGCGGACCGACTCTCGGGAGCCCCGGGTGTCGGTGGAGCGGGGCAGCATCGCGTACTCGGCGGTGACCCACCCCTCGCCGGTGCCCCGGCGCCAGCGCGGGACGCCGTCCTCGACGCTGGCGGCGCACAGCACGCGGGTGTCCCCGAACTCGACGAGTACGGAGCCTTCCGCGTGGCGGAGCCAGTTGCGGGTGATGGTCACAGGGCGGAGTTGGGTCGGAACGCGTCCGTCAGGTCGGGCCATGGACAAGAGCGTATATCCGTGGAGTGCCCCGCGGTGCTGGAGTGCGCAACCGCGCGGCCTGCCCCGGCCCCGTCCCCGGTCAGCCGCCGACTTCGTGCACCTGGCCGCTGCGGGCCAGGCCGATGGGCCCGTCGTAGGTGGAGCGCGCCTCGGTGAGGGTGACGTCGTCGTCGTTCCACGGCACCAGGTGGGTCAGCAGCAGGCTGCGGGCGCGGGCCCGGCTGGCGTGCTCTCCCGCCTCGCTGCCCGTCAGGTGCATGTCCTTGGGGTGGTCGAGGTGGTCCTGGAAGGCGGCCTCGCACAGGAACAGGTCGGTGTCGGCGGCCAGGTCCACCAGGGAGTCGCACACCCCGGTGTCACCGGAGTAGGCCATGGACGCGCCGCCGTGCTCCAGGCGGATACCGAAGGCCTCCACCGGGTGGTTGACGTGGTCGACACGGGCCTGGAAGGGGCCGATCCGGAACGGCCCGGGGGAGAGTTCGTGGAACTCGAACACCTCGGTCATACCCGGGTCGGGTTCCAGACCGTAGGCCTCGGCCATCCGCCGGGCCACCCCGCCGGGCCCGTAGACCGGGATGCGGGGCTTGGCGCCGCCCGGGTGGTACGCCCTGGCCACCCAGTACGAGCACAGGTCGAAGCAGTGGTCTGCGTGCAGGTGGCTCAGGTAGACGGCGTCGACGGAGTAGATGTCGACGTGCCGCTGGAGAGTTCCGAGCGCGCCGTTGCCCATGTCGAGCAGGAGGCGGTAGCCGTCCGCTTCGAGCATGTAGGAGGAAGCCGGGCTGTCCGGCCCGGGGAAGCTCCCCGAGGACCCGATAATCGTGAGTCGCACGTCGTCGTCGCCTTCTCGATGGGCCGCGCGGCGTCCGTGGCACTCCCGCCGAGAGACTGTGCGGAGTGCGGATGGCGGCTGGTTCTGCGGATGTCCCGTTGTTACGGGTGTACCCCAATGCCCGCCCGGGTGGTACAAAATGTGGCCCGCGTCTCACGCGACCTCGATCACGTGTGAATTTTTCACACCGCTTGACGACGTATGTCTTGTTTGTTCGGGGCGTGTTTCCCCGGTGTTCAGAACGGCGCGGAGGCCGGCACCCGAAGGTGCCGGCCTCCGCCGGGCCCGGGCCGCCGCTTCCGGAGGGGTCGAGGCGGGTGCCGGGCGGGTCGTGCAGACCCTGGAGCCTAGGCCCAGAGCTGGCCGTCGAGGCGCTCCTCGGCCTCCTCCAGCGTGCCCTCGTAGGCGCCGGTGGACAGGTACTTCCACCCGGCGTCGGCGATGACGAACGCGATGTCGGCGCTCTCCCCCGCCTTCTCGGCCTTGCGGGCCATGCCCAGCGCGGCGTGCAGGGCGCCGCCGGTGGAGACGCCCGCGAAGATGCCCTCCTTGTCCAGGAGCTCCCGGGTCCGCCTGAGGGCGGCTTCGGAGGGCACGGAGAAGCGGGTGGTGAGCACCGACTCGTCGTAGAGCTCGGGCACGAACCCCTCGTCGAGGTTGCGCAGCCCGTACACCAGCTCGCCGTACCGGGGCTCGGCCGCCACGATCTGCACACCGGGCCGGTGTTCGCGCAGGTAGCGGCCCACGCCCATGAGGGTGCCGGTGGTGCCCAGCCCCGCCACGAAGTGGGTGATCCCCGGCAGGTCGGCGAGGATCTCGGGCCCGGTGGTCTCGTAGTGGGCCCGGGCGTTGGCCGGGTTGCCGTACTGGTACAGCATCACCCAGTCGGGGTGGGCCGCGGCCATCTCCTTGGCGACGCGGACGGCCTCGTTGGAGCCGCCCGCGGCGTCGGAGAAGTGGACCTCGGCACCCCACATGGCCAGCAGCTGCTTGCGCTCGGCGGAGGTGTTCTCCGGCATGACGCAGACCATGCGGTAGCCGCGCAGCTTGGCGACCATGGCCAGCGAGATGCCGGTGTTCCCCGACGTCGGCTCCAGGATGGTGCACCCCGGGGAGAGCAGCCCGTCCTTCTCGGCCTGTTCGATCATGAAGAACGCGGCGCGGTCCTTGATCGAGCCGGTGGGGTTGCGGTCCTCCAGTTTCGCCCAGAGCCGGACCTGCGGCGAGGGCGAGAGCCGGGGCAGGCCGACGAGCGGCGTGCCGCCGAGGGAGTCGAGCAGGGAGTCGTAGCGCATGTGCGGCCTAGCGGCTTCCGCCGGCCACGGCCGGCAGGATCGTCACGTTGTCGCCGTCGGAGAGCTTGGCCTCCAGACCCCCGACGAAGCGCACGTCCTCGTCGTTGAGGTAGACGTTGATGAAGCGGCGCAGCTTGCCATCGTCCACCAGGCGCCCGGCGATGCCGGGGTGTCGGCTGTCCAGGTCGGCGAACAGCTCGCCGAGGGTGTCGCCGGACCCCTCGACGACCTTGGCGTCGCCGGTCAGGTTGCGCAGGATGGTCGGGATGCGGACCTCGATGGCCATGAGGGTTTCTCCGTTAGCGGTCGTTGGTGTGCGTTCATTGCCAACAGGGGGCGCGCGGTGCCCATTCCTGGGCGACGCCCGTTGTGGTGTGGAACCTACGGGGCGGTCGCGGCGCCGTCGCCGGGACCGGTGACCTCCACCGGTTCCTCGGTGACCTGGCCGTCGATGATCCGGTAGGAGCGGAACTCGACGGTGTCGGGCTCGCGCGTGGACACGAGCACGTAGTGGGCGCCCGGCTCGGACGCGTAGGAGACGTCGGTGCGCGAGGGGTAGGCCTCGGTCGCGGTGTGGGAGTGGTAGATCACGACGGGTTCCTCGTCGCGGTCGTCCATCTCCCGCCAGACCTTGAGCTGTTCGAGGGAGTCGAACCGGTAGAAGGTCGGCGACCGTTCGGCGTTGACCATCTCGACGAGGCGTTCGGGGCTGTCGGAGCCCTCGGGTCCGGCCACGACGCCGCACGCCTCGTCCGGGTGGTCGCGGCGGGCGTGTGCGACGATCCTGTCGTAGATCGCGCGATCAATCCTCAGCATGCTCCCCAGAGTACCTACATCCGGTTCCCTACCAACCAAATGGGTATTGTTGGCGAACGCCGAGGCTACGGCGGCCCGGTGCTGGTGGGGGCGACCTCCTCCGTCCCACCCGGCACAGATTAGGCTCGTGCGCATGAGCGAGGACAGCAGCAGCGCGCTGCTCACCGACCACTACGAACTGACGATGCTCCAGGGGGCGCTGCACAGCGGCGCCGCAGCCCGCCACTCGGTGTTCGAGATGTTCGCCCGGCGGCTGCCGGAGGGACGCAGGTACGGGGTCGTGGCCGGAACGGGCCGCTTCCTGGAACTGCTGGAGCGGTTCCGCTTCGGCACGGAGGAACTCGACTTCCTGTCGGACAACGGGGTCGTTGACGAGCGCACCGTGGAGTGGCTGGCCGACTACCGGTTCTCGGGCAACGTGTGGGGCTACGGCGAGGGCGAGGCGTACTTCCCCGGCTCGCCGATCCTGGTGGTGGAGGCCTCCTTCGCCGAGGCCGTGCTCCTGGAGACGCTGGCCCTGTCGGTGTACAACCACGACAGCGCGATCGCCTCGGCCGCGACGCGGATGGCGGTGGCGGCGGGCGGTCGGCCGCTGATCGAGATGGGCTCGCGGCGCACGCACGAGCGGTCCGCGGTCGCCGCGGCCCGCGCCGCCTACGTCGCGGGGTTCTCCACCTCCTCCAACCTGGAGGCCGGGCGCTCCCACGGCGTGCCGACCGGCGGGACGGCGGCGCACGCGTTCACGCTGCTGCACGACAGCGAGCGGCACGCGTTCAAGGCGCAGCTGGAGTCCCTGGGCGAGGGGACGACGCTGCTGGTGGACACCTACGACGTGGAGCGCGCGGTGCGCACCGCCGTGGAGCTGGCCGGCCCCGGGCTGGGCGCGGTGCGGATCGACTCGGGCGACCTGGCCGCCCACGCCGGGCGCGTGCGGGCGCAGCTGGACTCCCTGGGCGCGACGGACACCCGCATCGTGGTGACCGGGGACCTGGACGAGCACTCCATCCAGGCCCTGGCGGTGGCGCCGGTGGACGGCTACGGGGTGGGCACCTCCCTGGTGACCGGCTCGGGCGCGCCGACGGTGTCCCTGGTGTACAAGCTGGTGGCGCGGGCGCGCGGTCTGGAGGCGGACGCCCCGCTGGAGCCGGTGGCCAAGCGCTCGGTGGGCAAGCCGAGCCGGGGCGGGCGCAAGTGGGCGGTGCGGCGGCTGGACGACAAGGGGACGGCCGTGTCCGAGGAGATCTACCCCCACCCGCCGTCCTCACAGGTGGGAACGCGCCCGCTGCTGCGGCCCCTGGTCGCCGACGGCGTGGTGGTGGGCCACGAGAGCGTGCACGAGGCCCGGGAGCGGCACCGGGCGGCGGTGGCGGAACTGCCCGAGGAGGCCCTGCGCATGTCGCGCGGTGAGGCCGCGCTGCCGACGGTGTTCCACTAGAGGATGGTGCGTGAGGGCACGCGCACCGGCGGACGGCCGTCCGGGTGATCTCCGACACGGTGGTCAGCGCGGGTCGGGCCGGCGGTGGTGCACGGGCCCGGGCGGATCCGACGACAAGGAAAGGGGTGCCGCTGTGAGGGCGCTCATCGTGGTGGACGTGCAGAAGGACTTCTGCGAGGGAGGGAACCTGGGGGTGGCGGGCGGGGCCAGCACCGCGGCCGCCGTCACCGAGTACGCCCGTGCGAGCGACTACGACCACGTGGTGGCCACACGCGACTTCCACATCGACCCGGGGGAGCACTTCTCGGAGGAGCCCGACTTCGTGGACAGCTGGCCGCGCCACTGCGAGGCGGGCACGCCGGGGGTGGAGTTCCATCCCGGCTTCGACGCCTCGCTGGCCGAGGAGGTCTTCGACAAGGGGCACTACACGGCCGCCTACAGCGGTTTCGAGGGCGTGACCGGGGAGGGCGGGGTGACGCTGGGTTCGTGGCTGCGCGAGCGCGGCGTGGACGAGGTGGACGTGGTGGGCATCGCCATGGACCACTGCGTGAAGGCGACCGCCCTGGACGCGGTGGCCGAGGGCCTGCGCACGCGGGTGCTGCTCGGGCTGACCGCCGGGGTGTCGCGCCCGACCGTGGACGCGGCGCTGGAGCGGCTGCGCGAGGCGGGTGTGGACCTGGAGGGCGAGCCGCTGGTCGGCTGAGGTCTCCTGCGGAGACCGGGGGCGGCGGGTCAGCGCGCTGACCCGCCGCCCCCGTGTGTCAGGCGACGCCGACGGCGGCGCGCACGCGCTCCAGGGTGGCGCGGGCGCGCTCGCGCGCGCGCTCGGACCCTGCCGCCAGGACGGCGTCGATCCGCCCCGGGTCGGCCATCAGCTCCTCGTAGCGCTCCCGCTTGGGGCCCAGCTCGGCGTTGATCGCCTCGAACAGCTCGTTCTTGAGGTCGCCCCAGCCCATGCCGCCCGCCTCCAGGCGCTTGCGCACCTCGGAGACCTTCTGGGCGTCGGCGAAGTGCGTGAGCAGCTGGAAGGGCACCGAGCTGTCGGGGTCCTTGGGGTCCTCGACCGGCGTGGAGTCGGTGGGGATGCGGCGCACGGCCTTCTTGAGCTTGTTCTCCGGCAGGAAGAGCGGGATGTGGTTGTCGTAGGACTTGCTCATCTTGCGGCCGTCGACGCCGGGCAGGATGCTCGCGTCGCTGTCGTCGATGACGCCCTTGGGGACGGGAAAGCTGTAGGACTCGCCGAAGCGGTGGTTGAAGTACCCGGCGATGTCGGCGGTGTACTCGATGTGCTGGGACTGGTCGCGGCCCACGGGGACGTGGGTGCCCTCCATGACGAGGATGTCGGCGGCCATGAGGATGGGGTAGTTGTACAGCCCCATGTTGATCCCGGCGTCCAGGTCGGTGATCCCGGCCTCGTTGTTGCGGTCGCGGGCGGCCTTGTAGGCGTGCGCGCGGTTCATGAGGCCCTTGGGGGTCAGAGCGCTCAGGATGGTGGTGAGCTCGAAGGTCTCGGGCACCCGGGACTGCTGGTAGACGATCGTCCGTTCGGGGTCGAGCCCGCACGCGAGCCAGGTGGCAGCGCCTGACCGGATGCTGTGGCGGAGCTCGTCGGCGTCCTTGATGGTGTTGAGCGCGTGGTAGTCGGCGATGAAGTAGTAGGTGTCGTAGGCCGTGGCCGCGCTCAGGGCGGGCTTGATCGCGCCGATGTAGTTGCCCAGGTGGAAGTCGCCGGTGGGCTTGATCCCGGTCAGGTACGTGTTCGCTGCCATGGGACCAAGCCTAGCGGCGGCCGGGCCCGCGCACGGTCCCGGCCACGCGCGGCGGGGCGCCGCCTCGTCAGGCGCGGAAGGCCGCCCAGTGCTCGACCATGCGCTCGGCCTGGCCCTTGGTGAAGTGGGTCATGCAGGCGTCGTCGCTGTAGTTCATGAAGTTGGTGACGGGGTCCTCGCCCTCCTGCTCGGGGCAGGTGTCGCGGCCCTCGGGGCAGCCGGAGGCGGCCTCGCGCTCGTAGGCGGTGTCGTCCACGTAGTCGCCGGGCGAGGAGCAGCCGTTCTGGAAGGTGTGGAAGAGCCCGAGCCAGTGGCCCACCTCGTGGGTACCGGTGTGGCCGAGGTTGAACCGGTCGCGGTCGCCGCCGGGAAGGGTGTCGTGGGAGATCACCACGCCGTCCTGTTCGGGCGCGTCCTCGTAGTCCTGGGGGAAGGAGGAGTAGCCGAGCAGGCCGGTGCCCAGGTTCGATGTGTAGATGTTGAGGGTCGCCGCGTCACCCTGGCGCAGTCTGGCGTGGACGGTGTCGCGGTGCTCGGCGAAGCTGGTGAACCACTCGTCGTTGGTGGTGCGGGTGACCTCGCTGAGCTCGAAGCGGAAGCCGGTGTCGATGGGTTCGGCGTCGCTCGTGCCCCCGGCCCGGGCCGCCTCGGCGGCCCGGGCCGGGTCCGCGGCGGTGTCGCCGCCGTAGGCGGCGTTGAGCACGTCGATCTGCCGCTGGACGCGTTCGTCGCTGACCTCGCCGCGGCCGTCCTCGGCGGAGATGACGTGCACCACGACCGGGACGGTGTGGGGCGGTTGGAGGTCCTGTCCCCGCAGGGGCACGAGTGCCTCCTGGAGCTGCTGTTCGTACAGGGCCGCCTGACGGGGCGTCACCTCGCTGCCGCCGGGAGGCCGACCGGCCGCGTCGGGGTCGGTGACCCTGGCGGCGCCGGGCAGGCAGGGCTCCAGAGCTTCGGACTCCCCCGGCGCCAGCTGGGCGCGCGGGGAGTCGGTCGCCACGGTGCCGGGCGCCGTGACCGTGACCATCCCGGCCAGGGCGAACCCGCACATCAGCAGTCCGGTGCAGAGCGCGGCTGAGCCGCCGCGAGGGCTGTGTCCACTCATCTCACACAAGGTAATGAAGCGGACACGAAGGGCTTATGGGACATGCGCGAGCTTGCGAAGTGTTTGCCCGTTTCGGGTGGCCTATCGCCCGCCGACGGCCCAGACGCGGATCTTGGCGATCCGTTCGCGGATCTGCGTCGGGGTGGCCTGTGCGACGGGCGGCCCGCCGCAGGCGCGGCGCAGCTCGTTGTGGATCACTCCGTGCGGCTTGCCGGTGCGGTGGTGCCAGGCGCCCACGAGACCGCTCAACTCGCGGCGCAGGTCGGCCAGGACCTGGTGGGTGGGCCCGTCCTCCTCGGCGGGCTCCTCCACCTTGCGGGCCTTGACCTCGCTCGCCTTGAGGTCGGCCTTGCGCTTGCGCAGGAGCTGGGAGACCTGCTGCGGGTCGAGCAGACCGGGCAGGCCCAGGAAGTCCTCCTCCTCCGTGGAGCCCGGCACGCCGCCGTACTCGGCCCCGTCGTAGAGGGCGCGGTCGAACTCCGCCGCCGACTCCATGGTCTCGAAGGGCAGTTCCTCCCCGGCGTCGGGGGTGTCCCGCTTCTTGTTGGCCTCCCGGAGCAGGTCCTCCTCCGGGTACTCGTCGCCCTCCCCAGGGGTCCGGTCGAGCACGTGGTCGCGCTCGCGCTCCATCTCGCCCGCGTACTCCAGCAGGGTGGGCACGGAGGGCAGGAAGACCGAGGCGACCTCGCCGCGCTGGCGCACGCGCACGAAGCGGCCGATGGCCTGGGCGAAGAACAGCGCGGTGCTGGTGGAGGTGGCGTACACGCCCACCATCAGCCGGGGCACGTCCACCCCCTCGGAGACCATGCGCACCGCGACCATCCAGCGGTCGTCGCCCGCGGCGAACCGGGAGATCTTCTTGGAGGCCCCGGGGTCGTCGGACAGGATGACCGTGGCGCCCTTGCCGGTGATCTGGCGCAGGATGCGCGAGTAGGCGCGGGCGTTCTCGTGGTCGCTGGCGATGACCAGGGCCCCCGCGTCGGGGTGGGTCTTGCGGACCTCGGTCAGGCGGCGGTCGGCGGCCTGGAGTACGCGCTTGATCCAGTCGCCCTTGGGGTCCAGCGCGGCCCGCCACGCCTGGGAGAGCGCGTCCTGGGTGAGGGGTTCGCCCAGCCTGGCGGCGAGCTCGTCGCCCGCGCGGGTGCGCCAGCGCATCTCGCCGGAGTAGGCCATGAAGATGACGGGGCGCACGACCCCGTCGGCCAGGGCGGGCCCGTACCCGTAGCTGTAGTCCCAGGAGCAGCGGCGCACCCCGGCGCTGTCCTGGACGTAGTCGACGAAGGGGATGGGGTTGATGTCGGACCGGAAGGGGGTCCCGGTCAGGGAGAGGCGGCGCGCCGCCGGGTCGAAGGCCTCGCGGGCCGCGTCGCCCCAGGACAGGGCGTCCCCGGCGTGGTGGACCTCGTCGAAGATGACGAGGGTCTTGCGCGCCTCGGTCCGGTTGCGGTGCAGCATCGGGTGGGCGGCGACCTGGGCGTAGGTGACGGCCACGCCGACGTACTGGCGGCCCAGGGCGCCCTGGCCGTTGCGGAACTCGGGGTCGATGGCGATGCCGAACCGGGCGGCCGCCTCGGCCCACTGCTTCTTGAGGTGGTCGGTGGGGCACACGATGGTGATGGCGCGCACCGTGTGGCGTTGGAGGAGTTCGCTGGCCAGGGTGAGGGCGAAGGTGGTCTTGCCCGCACCGGGGGTGGCCACGGCGAGGAAGTCCCGCGGTTCCCGGCGGAAGTACTCCTCGAACGCCTCCCGCTGCCATGCGCGGAGGCCTCTGAGCCGGTCCTCCGTCGTGGTCTGCGTCACCGTCATGCTGCGAATCGTCCCCCGTTGCTCACCCCCATGAGGTTAGCGGGCGCCGTGGACCGTTCCGGGAGGCAGGCCAGTGGCGCCGCGCACACGGCGTGTCCCGACCGCCCGGAAGGCCGCCGGTCCCCGCCGGTCGCCTCGTCGTCCACCATCGTCCCGGATTACCCGGAGGCCCCGTCCGTCCCAGCCTCCCCGCCGGAACCGCCCCCGGACTCCGCGCCGCTCCCGGTCTGGGCTCCCCCCACGTCGACGGCGCCGTCGTTGAAGGGCATGTGCGGCGAGATCGCCGGGAAGGCGAAGAACCACAGCAGCAGGGCGGCGCCCACCACCAGTCCGAGCGCCATGATGAGCTTGGCGATCCACGGACCGGGCAGGACGCGCCAGATCAGACCGTACATTCGCGTTCCTTACTCGCTGGCCTGGGGAGCCATGTGCGCGATCGAGTCGGGCATCCCCTCGGACTTGGGCGTGGTCTCCACCAGCTCCGCCCAGACGATGAGGCGGTGCGTGTTGTTCAGCTTGGGCGCGCACGTGGTGAGGGTGAGCAGGGACCTGCCCGGCTCCTCGTCGGTGGCCTCGTCGAACGGGTCCGGCTCGATCACCCACACGTCGGTGGGCAGGACCGTCTCGTCGCGGAAGACCTCGTAGGTGTAGAAGTTCTCCCCGTCCTCCAGCACCATGACGTCGCCGTTCCGGAGCAGGTCCAGGTCCCAGAACAGGCCGGGGGTGCGGTGGGCGGCCACGGCGTAGTTGCCCTCGCCGCCGGGAGAGCTGGGGTACTCGGTGTAGTGGCCGGGGCTGTAGCGGATGTCCTCCTGCGTGGTGCCGTTGACCACCACCCAGTCCAGGTCCAGGCTCGGCACGTACAGGCGGCTGTCGGCGCTGCCCGGCAGGGGCTCGGAGTCCGGACCGGCCTCCGCGGCCGCCTGTTCGGCGGACCAGGCCTCCTCCAGCCCCTGGGCCAGGTCCTGCTGTTCGCGGTCGGTCTCCCACTGGGAGCCGTACACCTCGTATCCGGCGTAGAAGAGCATGAGCAGACCGGCGGTCAGCATGATCTCGCCGAAGAACCGGACGATGCCGCGCACGACGTCGCCGGGGGTGGCCCTGGGCCTGGGGCGGCGGCGCCGTCGGCCGCCGGAGGCCCGACGTCCACGCCCCTCCCCGCGTCCGGGCCGGGGACCCTCGTGGAACTGCCGTTCAGTTGTGGACACCAATACGACCTACTCCTGTGGACGCTTCCGTGTGCACCCGTCCCCTACCTGAGGGGGACGACCAGCGGGACTCCGGTACGCGGGTGCGGTAGGACTTCGACCTCGTGCTGGTAGACGGAGCTGAGCAGCGACGCGGTGAACACGTCGGCGGGGGAGCCCTGCGCGGCGACCCGTCCTCGGGAGAGTATCGCCACACGATGGGCGTAGGCTGCCGCAAGCCCCAAATCGTGCAGGACCACGATAACCGCACCGCCGCGCTCCGCGAGTTGGGAAGCCAGATCCAGTACGAGTTCCTGGTGCCGGATGTCCAGGGCGGCGGTCGGCTCGTCCAGCAGGAGCAGCTGGGTGTCCTGGGCCAGGACGCGGGCGAGCATCACCCGCGCGCGCTCACCCCCCGACAGGGTCGGGAAGCGCCGTTCGGCCAGGTCGGACACGCCCGTGCCCTCCATAGCGGCGGCGGTGAGGGCCTCGTCCTCGGCCGCGGCGGCCAGCCCCGCCCAGGGGGCGCGGCCCATGGACACGATGTCGGCGACGGGGAACGGAAAACTGACCGCCGCCTCCTGGGGCAGGACCGCGCAGCGCAGCGCCAGCTCGGGGGGCGTCCAGTCGGCGAGCGGGCGGCCGTGGAGGCGGACGGTCCCGGTGTCGGCCTCCCCCCGGCCGGGCGCCCCGGTGACGTCCCCGGACAGGGCGGCGAGCAGCGTGGACTTGCCCGCCCCGTTGGGCCCGACCAGGGCCAGCAGCTCCCCGGCCCGCACGGTGAGGCCGACCCCGTCGAGCAGGGCGCGGCCGCCCCGGCGGACGGTGACGCCCTCGGCCCGGAGTATCTCCTCGCCGGGTGGGACCGGGGCGGGGCGCACGGGCGGCCGGTACAGCGGGGAGGCCGCGGCGGCGACCCGCCGCCGCAGTCGGACGAGGGCGCTCACGACCAGCCTCCTTGCCGGGCACGGGTGCGGTACAGCAGGTAGAAGAAGAACGGCCCGCCCAGGGCCGCGGTGACCACGCCCAGGGGGATCTCGGCGGGGGCCGCGACGGTGCGGGCGAGCAGGTCGGCGGCGAGCAGGAGCAGGCCGCCGCCCAGGGCGCTGGCGGGCAGCAGGACCCGGTGCCCGGGGCCGGTGACCATGCGGATGATGTGCGGGACGACCAGGCCCACGAAGGAGACGATCCCGGCGAAGGCGACGGCGGCCGAGGTCAGCAGGGCCATGGCGCAGATGAGGACCAGGCGGGTGCGCTCCACGTCCACGCCCAGGTGGCGGGCGGGCCCCTCGCCGAGGGCGAGCAGGTCCAGGCGGCGCGCGTGGAAGGGGATGACCGACAGCCCGAGCAGCAGGCACGGGGCGATGGCGGCGACCTTGGCCCAGGTGGCGGTGGAGACGCTGCCGAGCTGCCAGAAGGTGATGGTCTGGATCTCGGCGTCCTGGGAGAAGTTGGTCATCAGGCCGATGGCCGCACCGGCGATCGCGTTGACGGCGATACCGGTGAGCAGCAGGGTGACGACCTCGGTGCGTCCGCGCGAGCGCGCGAACACGTACACGAACAGGGTGGTGGCCAGGCCGAACACGAAGGAGGAGGCGATGATCGTCCAGTGGCCAAGGATGGTCAGGCCGGTGAAGATGACGGCGATAGCGCCGACGGCCGCACCGGAGGAGACGCCGATGACGCCGGGTTCGGCCAGGGGGTTGCCGAAGACGCCCTGCATCATGGCGCCCGCCGCGCCCAGGGCTGCGCCGACCATGACGGCCAGGACGACGCGGGGCAGGCGCACGTCCCACAGGACGGTGTGGCCGATCCGGTCGGGCGGGGTGCCCGCCTCCAGACCGAGGGCGTGCAGGAGCGAGGCGGCGACCTGCCCGGGCGGGATGGGGTAGGCCCCGGCCCCGGCGGCGACGACCGCGACCGCGACGAGGCCGCCGGTGAGCGAGGCGAGCAGGAGCGCGGCGCGCAGGCGGTGTAGGGCGCGCCGGTCCCGCGGGGCGGCTGGTGCGGTCGTGGCTTTCGAGGCGGCCGGTGCGGTTGTGGGAACGGCTGCTTCGGAAGGGACCTTCGGGGTGGCCGGAGTGAACGATGTGCCTGACGGGACTGCGGGAGGAACGGGTTCGCGGGTGCTGGTTCCGCCCTGCTCGGGGGAGGGCGTGCCGGTGGCCGCCTGAACAGACCCTTCGGGGAGGCCCTGGGCGTCGTCGTCCGCGGGCCTGCGGGGAGCGGTCACCGTTCCCCCTCCCCCGCGCTGACGGCGGCGAGTTCGTCGGCGAGGGCCGCGACGACCTGCGGGGTGCGGGGGCCGAAGTTGAGCAGGACGCCGTCCTCGAAGTCGACGACGGCGCGCGCGGCGCCGGCCGGGGTCTGGGCGACGCCGGGGATCTGGACGAGCCCCTCGATCCCGCCGACCGACTCCAGTCCCTTGGTCATCACCAGGAGCACGTCGGGCTGGGCCGCGATGAGGGCCTCGGTGGTGATGGGGGTGAAGGGTGTGGTCAGGCCCATCTCGACCCCGGCGTCGCGGGCGCCGATCTCGGCCAGCATGGCGTCGGCGCCCGAGCCGGGTCCGCCCAGGAGGTAGACCCCGGCGGTGCCGCGCAGGTAGAGGAAGGCGACGAGGGGGTCGCCGCTGACCGCGGTGGAGTCGGCCCTGACCTCGGCCATCTGCCCGCGCGTGCGTTCGGCCAGGGCCGTGCCGCTGGCCGGGACGCCGAGGGCCTCGGCCACGCGCTCGAAGCGCGGGTACATGTCGTCGATGGACCAGGCCTCCTCCACGATGACGACGGGGACGCCGGAGCTCTGGATCTGCTCGATGGCCTCGGGCGGCCCGGTCTGGGTGTCGGCGAGGACGACCGTGGGCTCCAGGGACAGCACGCTCTCGGCGGAGACCTCGTGCGCCTCGCTGACCGTGGGCAGGTGGGCGGCCTCCTCGAAGGTGGCGCCGACGTCGCGGCCGACGACGTTGTCGCCCAGGCCCAGGGTGAAGACGATCTCGGCGAGGCTGCCGGTGAGCGGGAGGACGCGGCTGGCGTCGGTGACCTCGACCTGCTCGTACTCCAGGGGGTCGGAGCTGGTGCGGTAGGGGTCCAGGACCACCGAGTCGACGGTCACGGGCAGCTCGGGCGCCGCGGGTTCCTCCAGGATCTGGAGGCGGTTCTCGGCGAGGTCGGGGATGCCGGGCGCGTCGCCGGAGGCCGCGGGGTCCGCGCCTCCGGAGGCGCCGCCGGTGCACCCGGTCAGGGCGAGCACGAGCGCGCAGGCGGCGGCGAGGGCGCGGGGAGCGGCGGGGCGGACGCGGAGGGCGGCGAGTCGGGGGCCGGTGGGGCGGGAGCGTTCGCGCGGAAGGGGCCGGGGGACGGTGTGGGGCATGGCGGTCGCTTTCGGGGTTCCGTGTGCCGGGGGCACGGGCGCTGTCGCCGGGAGGGCGGGACGCGACAACGCTTTTTATGACACCTCGTCATCATCTTGACAAGCCCGATGGTTCGGTGTTCAACTGTTCCGGCGCGAACTTCAGGTTAGGTAAGGCTCACTTAGCAAAGGTAAGCATAACCTCACCGAAGTTCTCCTCACGCGGGTGGTGGACCCCGACCGAACCCGCACGAACGCGAAGGCCCCCGATGCAAGCAGCGCTTTCCCTCCGCCCGAGGAACGGGCGGCGCCGCGGGCTCGTCCCGCCCCTGGTCCTCACCGCCGCGCTGGTGCTGTCCGCCCCGGCGGCGGCACTCGCCCAGTCCGTCCCCGACCCCTCGCCCGACCGGAGCCCCGGTCAGGATCCCGCCCGTCCACGCGTCACCACCGTGGACCGGGCCCGGGGCCTGGACCCCGGGCGCGACACCGTCACCGTCTCCGGGATCGGACACGACCCCGGTTCCCTGCTGGAGGCCGCCACCTGGGCCGTCCCCGGCGCGGAGGACGGCGGGGGCGAACCGGTCGCCGACACCGCGAACGCGGTGACCGTCGAGGTCGACGCGCGCGGCACCTTCAGCCTCAGCCTGGCCACCGGTACCGGGTTCGCCGCCGACGCCGGCCTGGACGCCTCCGTCACCCCCTTCGAGGTGCGCCTGGTGGAGGTCGGCGCCGGGCCGGGAGGCGAGGACACCGCCGAGGGCGCTCCCCCGGCCCCGGAGGCCGACGCGGACGCGGAGTCCTCCGAGGAGGACCGCGCCGCCGCGGAAACGACCGACGCGGCCGACGCGGACCCGGCGGGGGCGGCCGTCGGCACCCGGGGCGGGGACACCGCCCGGCGGGCTCCGGAGGTCCTCGCCGGACCGGGCAGGAGCGCCCCGGTGACCCTGTTCTCGGCTCCGGCCCCCGACGCGGTCGTGGGCCGGGTCCCGGTGGCCTTCTCGGCCCCCGCCCCTCGGACCGAGCCCGGGACGAGCCCGCAGAGCCGGCCGCAGTCCGCCGTGCCCGCGGCCCCCGTGCCCCGCGAGCCGGGCGACCCGACCCTGAGCGTCTCCAAGACCAGCGGACTCGACCCCGAGGGCGAGACCGTCACGGTCACCGGCTCCGGATACGACACCGCCAAGGGGATCTACGTGGCCCTGTGCGACACCAGCGGCGCCGGTCCCGACCGGGCGCCCAGCCCCTGCGTCGGCGGCGTGGACATGGAGGGGTCGAGCGGCGCCTCGGTCTGGGTCTCCAGCAACCCGCCGCCCTACGGGGAGGGGCTGGCCGTCCCCTACACCGGCGGCGGTACCGACGGCGGGTTCAGCGTCGAACTGAGGGTCAGGGCCAGCGACGAGAACACCGACTGCGCCGACCCCGCAACCGAGTGCGCGGTGGTCACGCGCAACGACCACACCCGCTCCAGCGACCGCGGCCAGGACGTGTTCGTTCCCGTCTCCTTCGGCGGCTCCGGAAACGGAGGGGACTCCGGGACCGGCGGGGGCTCCGGCGGCTCAGGAGACTCCGGGGACTCAGGAGGCAGCGGATCGGGCGGAGGCTCGGGCAGCGGTTCGGGCGGTACCGGTGACGCCGGAACCGGCGGGGGCTCAGGCAGCGGTTCCGGCCCCCTGCCCCGCACCGGCAGCACGCTGTACGGACTGGTCCTGGCCGCCGCGGTCGCCGTCCTGACAGGTACGGCGGCACTGGTCGCCACCCGCCGCCGGGCCCGGGGAGCCCCCGTGGACACGGTCTGACGCCGGTGCCCCGACGGACTCCTCCGCCCGGGGCTCCCGTGGGAGCCGCTCTGAAGGCCGCCTCGGCGAACCCCTCCCGGCCCCGCCCACAGCGGCCCTTCCGGGGAGAACCCCTCCGGAGAAAACCCGTCCGGGAAGCCGCCTCCCGAAGGGCGCCTCCTGGAGACCCCTGGAAGGGCTCCTCCGAGGCCCTTCCCCCGACCGCCGCTTCCCCCGACCACCGTGCCCGCCCGTCCCCCGGCGGGCACGGCGGGAACCCGCGGCGGCGTGCCGAACCCCCGTTCGGCACGCCGCCGCGGCACCCCACCCACCCCCCTCGCCCCAGGCGCACCCCACCGCGCCCGCTCCACGGGGATCCGCCGCACGACAGGCCCCGGCAGTCGCCGGGGACCGACCACCACCATCCCCCTCACGGATTGGACCGACGATGACCACCACCCCGACCCGAGGGAGCACGGCACCGGGCGGACTCCGCCGGACGCTGCGCCTCCTCACCGCCTACGCGGGCGCGGCCGCCCTGGGCGGCACGTTCGCCGTGGCCGCCGCCCCGACCGCCTCCGCCGACGAGGTGCTTCCCCTCACCGGAGGCTCCGCCTCCTGGGGCGTGAAGGAGTCCTTCCGCAACTACGTGGGCAGCCCGATCGCGCACGGCGGCTACGAGGCCTCCGACGGGGCGACCCTCCTGGCCGACGGCACCGTCGACTTCCCCACCGCCGGGGGCACGGTCTCCAAGGAGGACGCCTCCGGTGACGTGAGTTTCTCCGGGACGGTCGTCTTCAGCGGCCACGACTACGGCCAGGGCCCGGTTCTGGAGGTGCGCGTCTCCGACCCCCGGGTGGTGTTCGAGGGCGACACCGCCACGGTCTTCGCCGACGTCACCAGCCGCGAGTTCGGCGGGGCCAACCCCAACCTGCCCCCGGGCGGCCTGGTCGAGTACGGCGAGGTCGCGGTCACCGAGCTGACCGGCGCCGAGGTGGCCGTGGAGGGCGAGGAGATCACCTTCACCTCCACGGCGGGCACGCTGCACGCCGACGCGGTGGAGCCGTTCGCGGGCTTCTACGCCGCGGGCGCCCCGATGGACCCGCTCTCCTTCACCGCCGGGATCGACGACGTCACCGACCCGGGCGGCCCCGGGGAGCCGGTGCACGACCCGCGCGTCACGGTGGCCCCGGCCAGCGACCTGGACCCCGCGGGCGACACCGTCACCGTCGAGGGCACGGGCTTCCGCCCCGGCCAGGGCGTCTACGCGGCCCTGACCGCCGTCCCGCAGTCCGCCGACTCCTACCCGGCCCACCACACCGGCGCGGTGTGGCTGCGCGGGGCCGACGCCCCCGGCGAGGACGGTTCCTTCAGCGCCGAACTCCGGGTGACCGGCTCCTACGAGACGGACGGCACCGTCCACGACTGCGCGCGGACGCAGTGCTACGTGGCGGTGTTCAACGACCACACCGACATCGCCAACCGCGACCAGGACGTGTGGACGCCGGTCTCCTTCACCGCCGTGGAGGAACCCACCGAGGAGCCCACGGACCCGACCGACCCGACCGGGGAGCCGACCGACCCCGCCGAGGGCCCGCTCACCGTCCACAACGGCCGCGCGGACTGGGGCGTCAAGGAGTCCTTCCGCGACTACATCACCGGCAGCATCGCCCGGGGCGAGATCACCCCGAGCGACGGCGCCAGCCAGAACGAGGACGGGACCTTCGCGTTCACCGACGGCAGCGGTGAGGTGGACCTGTCCGCGTCCACCGCCGACATCGCGTTCGAGGGCACCGTGCTCTTCGAGGGCCACGTCCATGACGGCGCCGACCCGCTGCTGAGCATGACGGTCAGCGACCCGCGCGTGACGGTCGACGGCGCGGCGGGCGTGCTGTACGCCGACGTGACCAGCAAGCCGCTGAGCGGGCAGGAGCCGGTCACGTACGAGGACGTGGCGCTGGCCGACCTGGACCTGACCGGGGTGGACTACACGCTGGAGGAGGGCGTCCTGAGCTGGGAGCCGATCCCCGCGACCCTGACCGCCGAGGGCGTGCCCGCGTTCGCGGACTTCTACGCCGCCGGGGAGCAGCTGGACCCGGTCTCGCTGACCGTGAGCGTGGACGAGGAGGTCCGGGTTCCGGGCGGGGGCGGTGACGGAGGCCCCACGCCCGGCCCCGGTGACGGAGACGGCGGCGGCACTCCGGGCCTGCCCAACACCGGTGTCGCGCTGGCCGGCCTGCTGACCGCGGCCGCGGTGGCCGTCGGCGCGGGCGGCGCGGCGGTGTACGCGGCCCGCAGGCGCGGTCCCGCCCCCGACGGGGACGGGGAGTCCGCGGTCTAGGACCGCCTGACCGGTTCCCGCGCGCCCGCGCGGAGCGGGGTCCGCGGGGCCCCGTCACGCGACCGGTCGGCCCCCGGGTGACACGAGGGCCTTGGCACACGCCGTGTGTCAAGGCCTTCGTCGTGTCCGCCGCGCGCGGTGCCCGGGCACGGCGGGGTCCGCGCCGGACACGCGGCCGCTTCCTCGGAAGCCGTCGGCCGTCCGGGCGGGAGGGCTACTTCATCATCTCCTCGTAGACCTTCTTGCACTCGGGGCACACGGGGAACTTCTTGGGGTCGCGGTTGGGCACCCACACCTTGCCGCACAGGGCGATCACGGGGTCGCCGGTCACGGCGCTCGCGGTGATCTTGTCCTTCTGCACGTAGTGGGCGAACCGCTCCCGGTCCCCGCCGTCGTGGGAGATGTCCGGTTTGGTCTCGCTGTCCGGGAGGACCTTGTTGAGGATGTCCATCGCCATCGTGCCTCACACCTTTCGACGTCTGCGTTCCACGGTATAGGGTGCCGCGCCCCGCCCGGCTGCTCAGTTCATGGCGGGGTCGTCGGGGAAGGTGGACAGGAGCGCCATCTCCCCGCCCTGGCGGCGCAGCACCCGCGACCACAGCCCCTCGGGCGCGGTGGTGAAGACGTCGTCGGCGACCGCGTCGACGACGTACCAGGCCCCCTCCTCGATCTCCCCGGCCAGCTGGCCCGCGCTCCACCCCGCGTAGCCCGCGAAGAGGCGGAACGCGCCGAGCGCCCCGCCGAGCACCTGGGCGGGGCCGTCGAGGTCGACCACGCCGATCCCGTCCAGGCCCAGGTGCGGGTCCAGGCCCTCCAGCGGGGACCAGCCGGGAGGGGGCTCACCGGGCCCGGCCGCCCCCAGGGCGATGCCGGAGCCCAGGCCCACGGGACCCCCGGAGAACATCACCGCCGGTTCGCTGGCGTAGGCGCCCCAGTCGGTGACGACCTCGTCCACGGCCATCCCCAGGGGGCGGTTGAGGATCACCCCCAGGGTGCCGTCGTCGGCGTCGTCCACGACGAACACCACCGAGCGGCGGAAGGAGTCCTCCTGGAGCATGGGGGCGGCCACCAGGAGGCGCCCGGTCATCGGCTGGTCCATGCCCTCCCACCTACCCCGGAACGACGGGCGGACCGCCGGTGTTTCCGGGCCGTTATGCCTGTGCGGCCGCCTGGCCGCGCTGGGCGACCTCGCGCACGGCCGTGGCCACGTGCGTGGACAGGTCGGAGTGGAACACGCTGGGGATGATGTAGTTGGGGCCCAGCTCGTCCTCGGTGACGACGTCGGCCAGGGCCTCCGCCGCGGCGACCATCATGTCCGAGGTGACGTCGTGGCTCTGGGCGTCCAGCAGACCGCGGAAGAAGCCGGGGAAGACCAGCACGTTGTTGATCTGGTTGGGGTAGTCGCTGCGGCCGGTGGCCACCACGGAGGCGTGCAGGTGGGCCACGTCCGGGTCGACCTCGGGGTCGGGGTTGGCCAGCGCGAAGATGATGGCGTCCTCGTTCATCTCGGCGATGTCGTCGCCGTTGAGGAGGTTGGGGGCCGAGACGCCGATGAAGACGTCCGCCCCGGCCACGGCACCGCGCAGGTCGCCGCTGTAGCCCTCGGGGTTGGTGTGCTCCGCGATCCACCGCAGGTTGGGGTCGAGGTCCTCGCGCCCGGCGTGCACGGCGCCGTGCACGTCGCTGACGATGACGTCGCGCGCCCCGGCGTGCATGAGGAGCTTGAGGATCGCGGTTCCGGCCGCGCCCGCGCCGGACATGGCGATGCGGACCTCGCCGAGCTTCTTGCCCACCACGCGCAGAGCGTTGCGCAGGGCGGCGAGCACGACGATGGCGGTGCCGTGCTGGTCGTCGTGGAAGACGGGGATGTCGAGCAGCTCGCGCAGGCGGGCCTCGACCTCGAAGCAGCGGGGGGCGGAGATGTCCTCCAGGTTGATGCCGCCGAACCCGGGCGCCAGCACCTGCACGGTGCGCACGATCTCGTCCACGTCCTGGGTGTCCAGGGCGATGGGCCAGGCGTCGATGTCGGCGAAGCGTTTGAACAGGGCGGCCTTGCCCTCCATGACGGGCATGGCGGCCTCGGGGCCGATGTTGCCCAGGCCCAGGACCGCGGAGCCGTCGGTGACCACGGCGACGCTGTTGCGCTTGATGGTCAGGCGCCGGGCGTCGTCCTTGTTGGCGGCGATGGCCTGGGAGACGCGGGCGACGCCGGGGGTGTAGGCCATGGAGAGCTCGTCGCGGTTGCGCAGCGGCACCTTGGACTTCATCTCGATCTTGCCGCCCAGGTGCATGAGGAAGGTGCGGTCGCTGACCTTGTGCACGACCACGCCCTCGACGGCGCCCAGGGCGTCGACGATGGCCTGGGCGTGCTCGGTGTCGCGGGCGGCGCAGGTGACGTCGATGCGGATGCGCTCGTGTCCGGCGGCGGCCACGTCCAGCGCGGTGATCATGCCGCCCACCTGCTCGACGGCGTTGGTGAGACTGCCGACCGCACTGCCCCCAGCGTCCAGTTCGAGGCGGACGGTGATGGAGTAGGAAACGCTGGGAAGGGTGGCCACGTGTTGCTCCTTGGCTCTGGCTGGTGTGGTGCGTCCGGGGCGCCCCGCCGGGGCGCTCGCCGGTGCACGGCGCCGCCTGCGCGCGTGCGCGGGATGGGGGGTGCCGTGTGTCCTGTGGGCACGGTGCTCGCGCACCGCCACTCGGACCCCGGTTCCGGGCGGGGGCTGACCCGTGACCGAGTCGCCTTACCTTACCTGAGTCAAGCCCCAACCGTCAGCACAAGGTGACAATTACCGCGCTGGTAAAAAATCGCATAAATTACGCCAGCGCGCGGGTGTCACGGCGGACAATGCACGGCGGCTCAGGCGCCCCCGGAGGGGACGGTCGCGCGGTCGCGGGCGGCGCGCACGACGAGGTCCACGCAGGCCTCCAGCGACAGCGACACCGCGTCCAGGACCAGGTGGTAGTGGCGGGGGTCGGCGGGGTCGGCGCGGTAGAAGCGCCGCACGTAGGCCGCCCGGGCGCGGTCGTTGTCGTCGAGCAGGCGCGCGTTGGGCGGCTCGTCGGAGTCGGTGCCCGTCCACTCGCCGTGGTCTCCGGACTCCCACAGCCCGCGCGCCCGGCGCAGGCGCGCGTCGGGGTCGCCGTCCAGGCGCACGTGCAGGGCGCCGGGACGGTCGCGCAGGACCACGGCCCCGGCGCGGCCGAGGACGACGCCGCCCTGTCGGGCCACCTCGCCCAGGACCCGTTCGGTCTGCTCCACGAACTCGTGGTCGTAGAGGAGGCGGCCCTCCTCGTCGGTGCTGCCGATGAGGGCGGTGTCCACGCTGCCGAGGGTGACGGTGGGCAGGCGCGCGGCGCTGGAGAGCAGGCGTTCGAGCCTGCCGGGAGCGCGGTCGTCGCGTTGGAGCGCCTCGTCGAGCGAGCAACCGATACGGGCGGCCACCGCGCTGGGCACGGCCCGGTCGAGGAAGGCCACGCCGAGCCGGGCGGCGACGGCGGGGCCCACCGCGCTGCCTCCCGCGCCGTAGGTGGCCGAGATCGTGACCAGGGGTCCGCCGCGTCTGTCGGTGGTGTCGTCGGTAGCCATGGGGTGAACCTGCCACTTCCGCGACGGGCGGTGAGCCCGTCTCCTGACGGGGTTGTACCCGCTGTGCGCGGGTTATGTCCCGCGGTCGGCGCGGCCTGCCCGTGGCCGACGGGAAAGCCGTGGTCGGCGGCCTGCCCGCCGACCACGGCTCCTAGAACAGCGCGGAGGTGAGCTTGCGGCGGGCGGCGTTGACCCGCGGGTCGCCCGGGGGCAGCAGCTCGAACAGGCCCAGCAGGTGGGTGCGCGCCCTGTCGCGGTCCTCGTCGGAGGTGATCCTGACCGTGTCGACGAGGCGGGCGAAGGCGTCCTCGAACCTGCCGCCGTACATCTCGACGTCGGCCGCGGTGGTCTGGGCGGCGACGTCCTCGGGCCGGTCGGCCGCGGCCTGGAGGGCGGCGCCCGCGTCCACTTCCTGGAGGCGGCCGACCAGCCGGACCTGGGCGAGCTTGGCCCTGGACTCGGTGTCGCCGGAGTCGGCCTCCACGGCCTTGGCGTAGACGGCCGCGGCCGCCTCGAAGTCGCCGCGGTCCAGGGCCTCCTGGGCCTCGATGTCCACGGGACGGCCCTGGGGCTCCTCGGGCTGGGCCGCCTGCGCGCCCTGGGCGCCCTCGGCGCCGGGCTCACCGGTGATGGTGCCGGGGTGGCCCGGGGGCAGCGCGCCCTGTTCCTTGAGGGCGGCGAACGCCTCGACCAGCCAGGCGGTGAGCTGCTCCTCGGTGGCCGGACCCGCCGGGCCGGGCAGGAGCTGGCCCTGGATCACCACGACGATCATCGGGGTGGTGGGCACCCGCAGGGCCTGGACCAGCTGCGGGCTGGCCTCGCTGTCGACCTTGGCCAGGAACCAGGTGCCGCCGGAGGCCGCGGAGATCTTGTCCAGGGCGTCCTCGACCTGCTTGGACTGCTCGGACCAGCCCGCGAGGACGGCCAGCACGACCGGGGTCGACATCGACCGCTCCAGGACCTGGGCCTGGAAGGTGGCCTCGTCGACGTTGACGGCGTAGGGGTTGGATCGACCCGCCGACTCCGCCGCGCGCTGTTTGGCCTCGCGTTCCATGGCCGCCTTGCGCGCGCCGAGGTCCACGGCACTGTTCGGTGAAAAGTCCGAAGGCTGCATGCCTCCATCCTGCCGTATGCGCGGGCGGGACGTGGACCGCCTGTGGACGAGTCGGTCCGGACGCGAACGGGTCGCGCTTCCCCGCGTCGCGGGGCGGCCGCGGGCGGAGGGCCGAGGGGGCTCCGTTCGGGCATCCCGGGGGTGCACGACGACGGGCGGCGCCCCCGGGCGCCTCGGACGGGTCAGAACCGCGGGTCCTCGGTGTAGGTCCCGAACTCCTCCCCCATGGTCGCGCAGATCTCGCCGAGCGTGGCCTCGGCGCGGGCCGCGTCCATGATCAGCGGGATGAGGTTGCCCCCGCCGGAGCGCACGCCCGCCAGCAGGGCGGCCAGGGCGCGGTCCACGGCGGCGCCGTCGCGTGCGGCGCGGCGCTCGGCGAGCGCGCGCTTCTGCTCGTGCTCGACCTCGTGGCTGATCCGGAGGATGTCCAGTTCGCCGGAGACGGTGTTGGTGTGGCAGTTGACGCCCACGATCTTCTTGTCGCCCTTCTCCAGTGCCTGCTGGTACTGGAAGGCGGACTCGGCGATCTCGGAGCTGAAGTAGCCGTTCTCGATCCCGGCGAGGATGCCGGAGGTCATCGGGCCGATCGCGTGCTCGGCGCCCTCGCCCCCGCCCATGCGCAGGATGTGCGCGAAGATCCGCTCCGCCTCGGCCTCCAGTTCGTCGGTGAGCGACTCCAGGTACCAGGATCCGCCGAGCGGGTCGGCGACGTTGACGATCCCGGTCTCCTCCATGAGGACCTGCTGGGTGCGCAGGGCGATCTCGGCGGACTGCTCGGTCGGCAGCGCCAGGGTCTCGTCCAGGGCGTTGGTGTGCAGCGAGTTCGTGCCGCCCAGGACCGCCGAGAGCGCCTCCACGGCGGTGCGCACGACGTTGTTGTAGGGCTGCTGGGCGGTCAGGGAGACCCCCGCGGTCTGGGTGTGGAACCGCAGCCACTGCGCCTTCTCGGTCCTGGCGCCGTAGACGTCACGGAGCCAGCGCGCCCAGATGCGGCGGGCGGCGCGGAACTTGGCGATCTCCTCGAAGAAGTCGATGTGCGCGTCGAAGAAGAAGGACAGCCCCGGCGCGAAGGTGTCGACGTCCAGCCCGCGGGAGAGGCCGAGTTCGACGTAGCCGAAGCCGTCGGCGAGGGTGAAGGCGAGCTCCTGGGCGGCCGTGGCCCCGGCCTCGCGGATGTGGTAGCCCGACACCGACAGCGGCTTGTACGCGGGGATGTCGGCCGCGCAGTACTCCATGAGGTCGCCGATCAGCCGCAGCTGCGGCTCCGGCGGGTAGAGCCACTCCTTCTGGGCGATGTACTCCTTGAAGATGTCGGTCTGGAGCGTGCCGTTGAGGGTGCGGATGTCCACCCCCTGGCGCTCGGCCGCCACCAGGTACATGCAGAAGGCCGGGACGGCCGGACCGCTGATGGTCATGGAGGTGGTGGTCTCGCCGAGCGGGATCCCGTCGAAGAGCAGGTCCATGTCGGCGACGGAGTCGATGGCCACGCCGCAGTGGCCGACCTCGCCCAGCGCGTGGGGGGAGTCGGAGTCGTGGCCCATGAGGGTGGGCATGTCGAAGGCGACCGAGAGCCCGCCCCCGCCCGAGGCCAGGATCATCTTGTAGCGCTCGTTGGTCTGGCGCGCGTTGCCGAACCCGGCGAACTGGCGGATGGTCCACGCCCGTCCCCGGTAGCCGGTGGCGTGGAGGCCGCGGGTGTAGGGGTACTCCCCCGGCCAACCGATGCGCTCGAAACCGGGGACCTCGGCGCCGGGACGGGGACCGTAGACGGGTTCCAGGGTGCGCCCGGACAGGGAGGTGAAGTCGGCGTCGCGTGTGCGCGCCGAGTCGTAGCGGCGCTGCCAGCGCTCGCGTCCGGCCTCGATCTCCCGGGCCCCGCCGCCGCTGGGACCGCTCGTGGTGTTCGCCATACCGAGATAGTAGGACGTCCAACTAATGATGTACAGGGAGGGCGCCCGCGGCGCCGGGGCGCGGCGGGCGGTCAGCGGCCCTCGGCGGCCTCCGCGACGGGCTCGGGGAAGTCGCCGAAGTCCACCCTGAGCCGGGTGAACATCTCGTGCATGCGCCACAGCTCCTCGTCGGAGTAGCAGCCCAGGCCGAAGTCCATGGACAGCAGCGCCCCGGTCGCCTCCTCGGTGACCCGGCGCCCGGCGTCGGTGATCTCGGCCAGCACGCCGCGACCGTCGCTCGGGTTGGGGCGGCGGCGCACGAAGCCCTGCCCCTCCAACCGGTCGATGGTGTTGGTGACGCTGGTCGGGTGCACCATGAGACGCTCGCCGATCTTGCCCAGGGGCAGCGAGCCGGAACCGCTGAAGGTGAGCAGGACGAGCGCCTCGTAGCGGGCGAAGGTCAGGCCGAACGGCTTGAGGGCGCCGTCCAGCTCCCCGATCAGGATCTGCTGCGCGCGCATGACCGAGGTGACCGCCGCCATGGCGGGCGAGGGCCCCCATCTGCGCGTCCAGTTGTCGTGTGCCCGCTCGATCGGGTCGAACGGAAGATTCAACGGGTTACCCACGGGTTCACTCTAGTCAGCGGGGAGGGCGCGCCCGCCTGACCGGAAGGGGGCACGCCCCCGCTCCCGCGCGGCCCGGCCGCCGGGCGCCGCGCCGGGCACGGCCCGGGCCTCCACCCAGGTCGACCGCAGTGACGGAACCGGCACTCCGAGGCGGGTGTGACATGGGGGTTGCATGAGGCCGGGAGGGCCCCGGAGCGGGAAACACACAGAGCGCCTAACAGCGGACGAGAAAGAAGGCAAGACTTTTCCGTGGCCACAAAGGGACAGGTTCCGCGCTCGGAACTGGTCCACCCCGCCAGCTCGGCAAATCCACCGGTCCTCCGGCGAGGGGCACGCGGAGCCCACCGCCGCGCACGCGGGGGAGAACGGAGAGTCCCCGCCGGGTCTTGACGGAGCGCGGAATTATTAGTTAAGTTTCCTAAAAATTTATCCCCCCACGTCAGAGGCTCAAGGTGACGACCTGTCCTCACTTGGCCCGTGGACCACCCCCTGGGAGGCCGCCGAACCCCGCTGACGGACCGCGGTTCTCCCCGCGATCCCCCGCACACGACCGCAGCCCATCCCCTCCGCTCCGAGAGCAGGGTCCATCCGCTTTGAGAGCGGGGTCATCCGCTCCAGGAGCACGGTCGTCCGTCCCCCCGCCCCCGCCCCCGCCCCCGCACCAGGAGATGCCACGACGTGAGAGCACGACGTTTCAGTACCCGCCTCGCGGCCGCCGCGGCCGCCGTGCTGCTCGCCCCGCTCGCGGTGACCGCGGTCCCCGCCGCGGCCGCCGAGGAGACCGGCCCCGCCGACCTCACGGTGACCTACACGGAGTCGGCCCGGTGGAACACCGGCTACACCGGCCAGATCACCGTCCACAACGCCTCGGACACCCCCGTCGAGGACTGGGCCGTCGAGTTCTCGCTCCCCGACGGCAGCCGCATCCACGAGCTGTGGAACGCCACCCTCGCGGGCACCCCCGGCGGCTACACGATCACCCCGCCGCACTGGGGCGCCAGCGTTCCGGCGGGCGGCAGCTACTCCTTCGGCTTCAACGGGCTGCACTCCGACGGCGCCACCGACCTCGTGGACTGCCTGGTCAACGGCTCCCCCTGCGCCGGGGACGACGGGAGCGGCCCCTCCCACGACAGCTACAGCGTCGCCTACTACACCCAGTGGAGCGCCGGGGAGCGCGACTACCACGTCCGCGACCTGGTCGACAGCGACAGCGCGGAGAAGCTCACGCACATCAACTACGCGTTCGGCAACGTCACCGCCGAGGGCGTGTGCGCCACGGGTGACGGGACCAGCCAGGAGGGCGCCGTCGCCGACTACGCGCACCCCGTGCCCGCCGCGGAGAGCGTCGACGGGACCGCCGACGACCCCGACCAGGAGCTGCGCGGCAACTTCAACCAGCTGCGCGAGCTCAAGGAGATGTACCCCGACCTCAAGGTCAACATCTCCCTCGGCGGCTGGGAGTGGTCCCGGTACTTCTCCGACGCGGCCCTGACCGAGGAGTCCCGCGAGAGGCTGGTCAGCTCCTGCGTCGACCTGTACCTGCGGGGCAACCTGCCCGAGGTCGACGGCGCGGGCGGCGAGGGCGCCGCCTACGGGGTCTTCGACGGCATCGACCTGGACTGGGAGTGGCCCGGCTCCGACGGCCACCCGCACAACACCGTCCGCCCCGAGGACAAGGAGAACTTCACCGCCCTGGTGCAGGAGTTCCGCGACCAGCTGGACGCGTTCGGCGAGGAGACCGACCGCCACTACGAGCTGACCGCGTTCATGCCCGCCGGAGGCTGGCGCCTGGACGCCGGGTACGAGCTGGACGAGCTCATGACCGACTTCGACTTCGTCACGGTGCAGGGCTACGACTACCACGGCACCTGGGAGAGCACGACCAACCACCAGTCCAACCTGGTCGTGGACGCCCGCGACCCCCAGCCGGTGATCTCCACCGAGCTCATCGTCCAGGCCTACCTGGACCGGGGCGTGGACCCCGGCAAGCTCGTCCTGGGCGTGCCCTTCTACGGACAGGGGTGGACGGGCGTGGAACCCGGCCCCGACGGTGACGGCCTCTTCCAGACCGCGACGGGCCCCGCGCAGGGGACGTACGCGGCGGGCACCGAGGACTGGAAGGTCCTGGAGGAGAAGGTCGAGTCCGGTGAGTTCGAGGTCTTCCGCAACGACGGGGCCGGTACCGCCTGGATCTACGACGGCCAGACGCTCTGGAACTACGACGACGAGACCGCCATGACGCAGAAGACCGACTGGGCCCGGGACAAGGGCCTCGGCGGGGTCATGATCTGGTCCATCGACGGCGACGACGCCGAGGGCAGCCTCATGGCCGCCATCGACACGGCGCTGAGCGACTAGGAGCCGTCCACTCCCGCCGCGACCGCGCGCCCTCCGGGTGACGCGGGATCGGCGGGGACGGGCTCCGCGCGCGGCCCGGGCACCCGGAACGCGCCCCGCGACCGCAGCCGACAGACTTCCGGTCCGGCGACCCCGGACCGGGACCGAGCGGCGTCGGTGCTCTGATCCGGGGAGCACCGCCGCCACGGCCGGTGCGGACCGATGTGCGACGGTCCGCACCGGCCCCCCACACCGCCCTCCCCCTTCCTCCCCCAGGTCGGAGGCCCGCCATGCCCCTGCCGCGCACACGCCACCTCTCACGCGCGCCGCCGAGCCCGCCACCGGTCAGCTCGCGACACCGCACTCCCTGGGCGCACACCCCGCAGCCCTCCGCCCCCGCGGCGGAAGGCCAACCCCCACACCGCTCACGCACCAGGAGCAACCGTGAGAGCACGACTTCGCCAACGAATCGCGGCACTGGCCGCCGCGGTCGTCCTACCCCTCGCACTGGCACCCGTCCCGGCCGCGTCGGCCGACACCGCGGGCGTCACCGTCACCTACGTGGAGACCAGTCGCTGGGAGACCGGCTACGGCGGGCAGCTGACCATCGCCAACGGCTCGGGGTCGGCGCTGACCGACTGGAGCATCGGCTTCCGGCTCCCGTCCGGCACCGCCATCACCAGCCTGTGGAACGCCACCCTCAGCCGCTCCGGCGACGCCTACACCGTCACCCCGCCCTCGTGGGGCGCCTCCGTCCCGGCGGGCGGCAGCTACTCCATCGGGTTCAACGGCACCCACGGCGGCGGCGACACCGCTCCCGTGGACTGCACGGTCAACGGCGGCGGCTGCTCGGGCGAGCCCGGCGAGGAGGACACCGAGCCTCCCACCGCGCCGACCGGCCTGACCGTCACCGGCACCACCTCGACCACCGTGGCCCTGCAGTGGGGCCCCGCGGACGACAACGCCGGGGTCGCGGGCTACGAGGTCCTCTCCGGCGGCGAGGTCGTCCGCGCGGTCACCGGCACCACCGCCACCGTCACCGGGCTGGCGCCCCAGACCGAGCACACGTTCACCGTGCGCGCCTACGACACCTCCAACAACAGGGGTCCCGAGAGCGGCGCCGTCACCGCCACCACCGACGCGGACGGCGGCGGCCCCACCGACCCGCCCCAGGAGCGCCGGGTCGCCTACTTCACCCAGTGGGGCATCTACGGCCGCGACTACCTGGTGAACGACCTGGTCACCTCGGGCACCGCCGAGAAGCTCACCCACATCAACTACGCCTTCGGCAACATCAACGCGAACGGCGAGTGCTTCATGGCCAACCAGCTCGGCCAGGGCGACGCCTGGGCCGACTACGGCCGCTCCTTCGGGGCCGCCGACAGCGTCGACGGGGTCGGCGACACGTGGGACCAGGACCTGCGCGGCAACTTCAACCAGCTGCGCGAGCTCAAGGAGATGTACCCCGACCTCAAGGTCAACATCTCCCTGGGCGGCTGGACCTGGTCCGAGCACTTCTCCGACGCGGCGCTGACCGCCGAGTCGCGTGAGCGCATGGTCTCCTCGTGCATCGACCAGTTCCTGCGCGGCAACCTGCCCGTGTTCGACGGCGCGGGCGGCCCCGGCTCCGCCTACGGCGTCTTCGACGGCATCGACCTGGACTGGGAGTGGCCGGGATCGGCGGGCCACGAGCACAACACCGTCCGCCCCGAGGACAAGGAGAACTTCACCGCCCTGGTGCAGGAGTTCCGCGACCAGCTGGACGCCCTGGAGGCCGAGACGAGCCGCCAGTACGAGCTGACCGCGTTCCTGCCCGCAGACCCGGAGAAGGTCGAGCTCGGCTTCGAGATGCCGCAGCTCATGACCGACTTCGACTTCATCACGGTGCAGGGCTACGACTACCACGGCGGTTGGGAGACCGCCGCCAACCACCAGTCCAACCTGCTCCTGGACCCGGCCGACCCCGGCCCGGACCTGTACTCCACCGAGACCACGGTCCAGGCCTACCTCGACCGCGGCGTCGACCCCGCCGACATGGTGCTCGGCGTGCCGTTCTACGGCCGCGGCTGGACCGGTGTGGAGCCCGGTCCGAACGGCGACGGTCTCTTCCAGAGCGCTACCGGTCCCGCCCCCGGTAGCTACGAGGCGGGGATCGACGACTGGAAGGTCCTGAAGGACCTGGTGGGCACCGGCGGCTACGAGCTGTACCGCGACGACGCGCTGGGCACCGCCTGGCTGTACAACGGCAGCACCTTCTGGACCTACGACGACGAGATCTCCATGGCCCAGAAGACCGACTGGGCCCAGGCCCAGGGCCTGGGCGGCGTCATGATCTGGTCCGTTGACGGCGACGACGCCAACGGCAGCCTCATGAACGCCATCGACACGGCGCTGGCCGGGTAGTCGGCTTCCGGTCCGGCACACGCCGGGCTGGAGGCGGGCCCGTTGGAAATGGGCCTGGCCGGAAGTAGGCCGGTGCGGACCGTCGCGGTCCGTACCGGCCGCTTCCGTGTCGGGCTCTCCCAGAGGACCCTTGCTCCGGACCGGCACACGGGGGAAGGGGCTGGCGATGGTGAGAGCGCACGAGCTGCCGCGTAGCGGTGCGGGAAGGCGACCAACGATTGGTGTTCGGGGGCGGTTGGGCTCTGCTGCGGTGGCAGCGAAGGCGGCGGGTGTCCGGGGACTCCGATCAACGACCTGGTTGCGGGTGGTGGCCGAAGGCAGCGGCACCAGCTGCCGCGAAGTGGCCCGGGAGGGTGACCAACGGTCGGCCTTCGCGCGTGGTGGAGCTCTGCTGCGTTGGCACCAAAGGCAGCGGGGCTGTCGGGCCTCGGGCAGCGGTACCGGCCCCCGGGGCGGGGGCGGGCGACGGTGGCAGCGACCACGGTGGGCACGGGGCCCGGGCCGCCTGTCGGGCGCGGGCATGCCGGGGACCGGCACGACCCGGGGGTCATTCCCGGAGTGGGGGAACCGGAATCCTGTCGGGCGGATGGTGCCGTTCCCGCTGTCGGTGTGTGCGCAGTTCGCGTTGGTACTTGGCCCGGTTGTGCGGCCCGCACAACGGTTGCAGGTTGGCGACCACGGTGCGCCCTCCTCGGGAGAACGACTGCACGTGGTCGGCCTGGCACAACGCCACCGGTACCTCACATCCGCCCGGGTGGGCGCAGGTGGCGTGTCCGTGGAAGGCGGCGGTGCGTTGGCGGGTTGAGGCCAGGCGGCGGCTGTGGCCCACATCCAACACCTGCCCGGTGGGCGGGGCGGTGAGCATCCGCACCACCTCAGAATCGGCGGCCAACTCGTGCACCAGCCCGACCGGAATCACCCGACCGTGCTCGTCCAACGCGGGCCTTTCCTGACCCTGAGCGTCCAGATAGGTCTGCACGGGCACCACGATGCGGATCTGCGCCAACGGAGCCGGAGCGTTGTCGCATCCGGTGTGGGTGGTGGCGAAACGCAGCGCCGCGATGAGCGCGTCGTGCTCACGCTGGGACCGGGACCGGGTGTCGTCCTCGCTGGGTGGGGTGGTGAAGGTGTCGATGGCCGCGCGCACGACCAACGCATCCCCAGCCCCACCCCAGGCCTGAAGTTGGTAGCTGCCCTGGAACGTGTCATGCACCGTCAGTCCACGGGCGGCATGAGCGGTCTCGTGGTCGCGGTCCAGGCGGTGGGGGTCCAAACGGTAGGCGACCTGGCGGGCCACCGACTGGAGCTGGTTGACCGACAACGCGGGCCGCTCCGCCTTGGCGGCCACCAGGGCGGACTCAAACCCGTGCCGATACTCCCCCTCATCGGGAAAGTGGTCCTCATCGCGGGTCTGGACGGCCTTGTCGGTGGCTTTGGCGATCGCGACCGCCTCACCCAACACCACCCTGCCCTCAGCTACTGCTTGGGCAGTGGCGGGCAGCGTCTCCTCGTGCACGTGCTGGGCCAGGCGGGCCAAATCCTTGGCCTGAGCGGTGGGCATCGTGCCGTGGTGCACCAACCACTTGTCCAGCGTGCTGTAGCCGCTGTAGCGGGCGACCTCACCGCGCGCGTACAGGCGCGCCATTTGCGCCAACGCCTGATACCGGATCTGGTCCAGCTGGGCCCACAGCGCCGCGATCTCCTCAGCGGCGGCCTCATCGGCTCCGGGTGGCACTTCGGCGTTCAACGCCTGGTCGATGATCTTGCGCGCACCGGCCAGCGCGGCCACGGCCGGGGAACATTCCCCGGGGGCCACTTTGGGTGCTGCGATCATCATCTCCATGCTTCTTATTATAGGCCAGCGTCCGCCATTTCTCCACTATTCACAGCCGGAATTAGAAGCCTTTCTTTCCTGGGGTCGCTCTTGATTGAAAGGCTGCAATTGGGGCGGGCTTGAAAGGTGTCCAAAAAGGCACGGCCAGAATGAGCACTCGACGTTAGAGCGATTGTCGCCCTCCCCGGCCGCAGGGGTCGGGGTCGTTGCCCGAGGCTGGAGGGCCTGCTTGCCGTTGGTGCCGACGCAGCAGAGCCCGACCATCCCTACACCCTGGGCGTTGGTCGCCCTCCGGTGGTCGCTCCCGCCTTTGGTGCCGCTTTTCGTCGGCCGCCCCCGCCCTCACCCGACGCTCACCGTTTTCCGCGGGCCATCCCACTTCGCGGCAGCTGGCGCGCTTTCGTTGCCGCCAGAAACCCCCGACAAGAAGGGCGTAGGGGAGAGACCTGTGGGCGGCCCCTCCCTGCCCCTCAATTCATCATCCCCGTTGAAATATGGGACATGGAGGCGCCGGACATGGGACATTTAGGGGCATGCCAAAACGCCTACTGGGTGGGATCCCCCCTATTTCCAGGAAACCATCACCACCCCACCCACGACCAGCACCAATACGCGCCCTGTGGAAAACCCGACCACCTGCGGAAAACACGGCCGCCACTGACATCACCACAGGCACCGGCACCGGCACCAGCACCAACACCAGCACCAGCACAGCACCAACACCACACACCAGCACCAGCACCAGCACCAGCACCAGCACCAGCACCAGCCTCACCCCAGGTCAGTGCCCAACTCCTTCAGCACCACGTCAGCGGCGGCATAGGGGTCCCTCCTCCCCTCCGCCACGTCCTCGGCCAGCGCGTCCAGGCCGGTGTCGTCGCCCGCCCCGCCCATCCGCGAGCGCAGCAGGTCCAGCACGATCGCCTGCACCTCGTCCCGGGCGCGGGCGCGACGGCGACGGGCCAGGTCGCCGCTGGCCTCCAGGTGGGCGAAGTGCTGGTCCATCCGCTCCCACAGCTCGTCGACGCCCTCGTCCCTGGAGGCGACGGTCATCACGATCGGCGGCTTCCACTCCTGGTCGGTGCGATCCTTCATGGCGATCATCTGGCGCAGCTCGCGCAGGGTGGACTTGGCGCCCTCCCGGTCCGCCTTGTTGATCGCGAAGACGTCGGCGACCTCCAGCACGCCCGCCTTGGCGGCCTGCACCGAGTCGCCCATGCCCGGGGCGCACAGCACCACGGTGGTGTCGGCCTGCCCGGCGATCTCCACCTCGGCCTGGCCCACGCCCACCGTCTCCACCAGGATCACGTCGAACCCGGCCGCGTCGAGCACCCGCAGGGCGTGCGGCGTGGCCCAGGACAGCCCGCCCAGGTGCCCGCGGTTGGCCATGGAGCGGATGAACACCCCCGGATCGGTGGCGTGCTCCTGCATCCGCACGCGGTCGCCGAGCAGGGCGCCGCCGGTGAACGGCGAGGACGGGTCCACGGCGAGCACGGCGACGGTCAGCCCCTTCGCCCGGGCCGCGCGCACGACGGCGTTGGTGGTGGTGGACTTGCCCACCCCCGGGGAGCCGGTGAAACCCACCACCCGGGCACGGCCGGTGTGCGGGGCCAGGCCCGCCATGATCTCGCGCAGGGCGGCGGCCCCGTTCTCGACCAGGGTGATCGCGCGGGCCAGTGCCCGGCGGTCGCCCTCGCGGACCCGTTCGACCAGTCGGGGGGTGTCCATGGAACTCCTCGGTGTGGGCGGAGCAGGACGGGGCGAGGGCTCGTGGCCCCCGCCCCGCGGCTGTCAGGTGCGTCGTGTCCCCGGGGCTCTCCCGGGTACACAGTGTCTTCGGATCGGGTCCCCCGCGCGGTCCGCCACGCGGGCGTCCGGGGATCTCCCGGCGCCCGCGGACGGCGTCCACGAGGGGGTCGGCCGCAGTCCGGCGGCCGTGGCTGCCTGGCCCTGGGCCCGGCGCGGCACCGCTCGATGGGCGCCCCGGGCGGCGGTACCGAACGGCACTACCGGGCGGAAACCGTCAGCGGCACCGCTCGGCGGGCGTCGTCAGCTGGATTACTCGGCGGGGACCGTGAACAGCAGGGCGTCGCCCTGGCCGCCGCCGCCGCACAGGGCGGCCGCGCCGAACCCGCCGCCGCGGCGGCGCAGCTCGTGGACCAGGTGCAGGGCGATGCGGGCCCCGGAGGCGCCGATCGGGTGACCGAGCGCGATGGCGCCGCCGTTGACGTTGACGATGTCCTCCGAGACGCCCAGGTCGCGGGTGGACTGGAGACCCACCGCGGCGAAGGCCTCGTTGATCTCGATCAGGTCCAGGTCCTCGACCGAGCGGCCCGCCTTGCCCAGCGCGTGCCGGATGGCGTTGGAGGGCTGGGAGTGCAGCGAGTTGTCCGGACCGGCGACGTTGCCGTGCGCGCCGATCTCGGCCAGGACCGTGGCGCCCAGTTCCTCCGCCTTGGCGCGGCTCATCACGACCACCGCGGCGGCGCCGTCGGAGATCTGCGAGGAGGAGCCCGCGGTGATGGTGCCCTCGCTGTCGAAGGCGGGGCGCAGGCGGGCCAGGCTCTCGGCGGTGGTGTCGGCCCGCACGCCCTCGTCGGCGGAGAAGACGACGGGGTCGCCCTTGCGCTGCGGGATCTGGACGGGGACGATCTCGGCGTCGAAGTACCCGGCGGCGGCCGCGGCGGCCGCGCGCTGGTGGGAGCGGGCCGCGAAGGCGTCCTGCTCCTCGCGCCCGATGCCGAGCTTGCCGTTGTGGCGCTCGGTGGAGGCGCCCATGGAGTCGCCCTCGAAGGCGTCGGTCAGGCCGTCGTGCGCGGTCGCGTCCAGGACCTCGACCGACCCGTACTTGTAGCCCTTGCGCGACTTGGGCAGCAGGTGCGGCGCGTTGGTCATGGACTCCATGCCCCCGGCCACCACCACGTCGAACTCGCCCGCGGAGATGAGCTGGTCGGCGAGGGCGATCGCGTCCAGGCCGGACAGGCAGACCTTGTTGATCGTCACCGACGGCACGTTCATGGGGATGCCCGCCTTGACGGCGGCCTGGCGGGACGGGATCTGGCCCGCGCCCGCCTGGAGCACCTGTCCCATGACCACGTATCCGACCTGTTCGCCGGTGATGCCGGCGCGTTCCAGCGCGGCCTTGATCGCGAAGCCCCCGAGGTCGGCGGCGGAGAACCCGGCGAGGGAGCCGAGGAGTCTGCCGGTGGGGGTCCGTGCCCCACCGACGATGACGGAACCGGGCATCGTAACTGGCCTCCAAATGCATGGGTGACGCACCTGGTCTGCAACGATACCCACACCGCCGTCAGCGATCCCCGGGAGGTTCACCCCATGAGTGACGCACCGCACTCGGCCAGCGAGTTCATCACCCCGCCCTCCTCCTCCACCCCTTCCTCCCCCTCCGCACCCGCGGCCCCGTCCTCACCCGCCGTCCCGTTCTCCGGCCTGACCCGGCTCGACCACGTGGGCATCGCCTGCCGCGACCTCGACGCCTCGGTGGCCTTCTACCGGTCCACGTACGGGTTCGAGGTGGAGCACGAGGAGGTGAACGAGGAGCAGGGCGTGCGCGAGGCCATGCTCCGGGTCAACGGCACCGACGACGGCGGCGCCACCTACCTCCAGCTGCTCGAACCCACCCGCGCGGACTCCCCGGTGGCCAAGTTCCTGGAGCGCAACGGCGAGGGCGTCCACCACGTCGCCTTCGGTACCGCGGACGTGGCCGCCACCGCGGCGGGCGTCGGCGAGAGCGGCGTGCGCGTGCTGGACGCCCGGCCTCGACGGGGGACGGCGGGGTCGAGGATCGTCTTCCTGCACCCCAAGGACTGCGGCGGCGTGCTCACCGAGCTGGTCCAGAGTGCGGATGGGGCGCACGAGGAAAGGGACGACAACCGTCCCGGAATTTCCGGATAGCGTCACGGGGGCGTTCCGGACAAGTCACAGGTTGAACGCCAGTGGCGTGGTTAGCCTCGGAGCCCACCGGAAGTTACCCGAAACCCCCTTCCCAGGTGTTCCGCGCTTGATAAAGTCGGCTAGCTGCCGGATGCGCTATTCCGGCGTTGGTCCATGTCTTGCAGTCCGGTAGCCGAGTCGGGTCGGCCGTACCGCCGTGTCAGGTGACGTGGCGCACGCGGACGATCTCGGGGCGGTCAGGGGCTCACCAGCCCGTCGTCACCCGTCCCCTCCCCCGGCTCGCGACCGGACCCGTCCCCGGGGACAGCACTGCCGCCCTCCCCGCCGTCCCCGGCCCCTTGCAAGTAGCCGTCTCGCACCCGTTCAGGATTCCGCCACATGCCGTCAAACAACATCGACACCCAGCTCAACAACATCTTCGACGAGGACAACACCCCGCACGAATTCGACGTGGTGCTGCGTGGGTATGACCGCACCCAGGTGGATGACTACGCGGCCAGCCTGCGCAACGAGCTCAAGCAGTACTCCAAGCAGGTCGAGAAGTTCAAGGCCGAGCTCAACGCCAAGAACCGCCAGCTCCAGGAGCGCGAGCGCCCCTCCTACTCCGGTCTGGGCTCGCGTATCGAGGAGCTGCTGCGCCTGGCCGAGGAGCAGGCCAACGAGCTGGTCCAGAGCGCGCAGATCGACGCCAACGACATCCGCTCGGCCGCCAAGATCGAGGCCGCCGACATGCGCGCGGCCGCCGAGTCCGAGGCCACCGAGGTGCGCGCCCTCGCCCAGCGCGAGGCCGACGAGACCCGTCAGACCGCCGAGTCCGAGGCGGAGGAGATCTCCACCACCGCCCGCCGCGAGGCCGACGAGCTCACCTCCACCACCGAGCGCGAGGTGCAGAAGAAGCGCTCCGCGGTCGACCACGAGATCGCCGAGAAGCGGGCGACCTTCGAGGGCGAGATCGCCAAGCTGCGCACCACCACCGAGCGCGAGTGCGCCCAGGCCCGCGCCGCGGCCAAGCGCGAGCGCGACGAGACCATCCAGTCGGCCAAGAGCCAGGCCGAGGAGCTGCGCAAGAACGCCGAGCGCGCCTACGCCGAGTCCGAGGCCCGGCGCACCGAGGCCGAGGACCAGTTCGAGCTCCAGCTGGCCGACCGCCGCGCCGAGGCCGAGCGCCAGGACGCCGAGCGCCTCGCCGCCGCCCAGGCCGCCACGCAGAAGATGGTCAACGAGGCCGAGGAGCGGGCCGCCAGCGCCGAGCAGCGCGCCACCAAGGCGAGCCAGCAGGCCGAGCAGACCCGCCGCGACGCCGAGAACCACGCCAAGCAGCTGGTCGGCAACGCCAAGAAGAACGCCGCCCAGATCGAGGCCGAGGCCAAGTCCAAGGCCGAGCACCAGCTCGGGGACGCCAAGTCCGAGGCCAACCGGATCATGACGGCCGCCAAGAAGGAGGTCGACGAGCTCAACCGCCAGCGCGACAGCATCCAGTCGCACCTCCAGCAGCTGCGCCAGCTGCTCGGCGGTGGCGGCCCGGCCGCCCCGGCCCCGGTTCCCGCCGCGCCGGTCGCCCCCGCTCCGGCCCCGGCCGCGATCCCGCAGGAGCCCGCTCCGGCCGCCGAGGAGACCCGGCAGCCGGTGCACTCCGGCAAGGGCGCCGACGACGAGGACTGGTGGCAGGAGTAGGGTCGCGGCCCACTCGGGGCTGACGCTCTCCCCCACGTGCGAGGACCCGCCTCCCCCGGCTGACGCCGGGGAGAGCGGGTCCTTCGTCGTGTCGGAGGCGGGACGGCGCCTCCCGCGGCGGGCCCGGGGGCCGGGCGCGGCGGCGGCACCTGACCGTCAGCGGGGAGGCCGGGGACGACAGCGGCGGCAGTGACCGTCAGGTCCGCGCGGGGCTAACCGAGGGTCTGGACGTCCTTCTCGTACGGGCCGTCCCACTCCACGGGGAGCGGGTAGGCCTCGGGGTTGACCCGCTTGACGATCTCGTCCAGCACGCGGCGCACGTAGGGCTCGCCCACCCACAGGTGTTTGGCGCCCTCCACCCCGACGACCTCGCACTGGGAGAGCGGTTCGAAGCGCTTCCTGGCCTCGTCGGGGCGCAGGTAGTCGTCGTGCTCGGGGACCAGGGCGACCACCGGCTTGCCCGTCCGCGCCCACACCTCCATGTCGGCCTCGCCTGCGCGGTGCAGCGGCGGCGACAGCAGGATCGCGCCCTTGACCTGCGGGTCGGCGCCCCACTTGAGGGCCAGCTCGGTGCCGAACGACCAGCCCAGCAGCCAGGGTTCGGGCAGTCCCTCGAACTCGGTGAACTCGATGGCGGCGAGCACGTCGTGCTTCTCGGTCTCGCCCTCGCCGAACTCGCCCTGGCTGGTGCCGTGCCGCGAACCGGTGCCGCGGGTGTTGAACCGCAGCACCGCGATGTCGGCCAGCGCGGGCAGCCGGAACGACGCCTTGCGCAGGACGTGGCTGTCCATCATGCCCTCGGCGGTGGGCAGGGGGTGCAGGCACACCAGGGTGGCCTTGGGGTCGCGGCCCTCGGGCAGGGCCAGCTCGCCGACCAGTTCCAGGCCGTCGGCGGTGTGCAGGGTGACGGGTCGTCTCACGGCGGGCAGCACCGTGGTGGCTCGGATCTCCATGGCTCCTCGTGTCCGGGGTAGGTGGCCGGGGTTCAGCGGCGGGGGGAGCGCGGCGCGCGGTGGGAGCGCCGGTCCCAGCAGGAGGAGTGCCAGTGGCGCCGGTCGTCGCCGTCACCGTAGGGGCGCCAGGCCACGACGTGCGCCATGCCGGTCGGGATCTCCTGGGCGCAGCCGGGGCAGCGGTAGACCTTGGTGGCGGCGGCGCCGGGGATGCGGCGCGTCACCCACTCGCCGTCAGGGCCGGTCTCGCGGCGCTGTCCGCCGGTGACGCGCAGCATGAGGGCGTCCTCGTCGTCGGGGGCGCCGCCGGGGGCCTTGCGGCCCCGGGCGGATGTGCGGCGGGGAGAGTTACGGCGCGGGCTCACACCGTCCAGGTTAGAAGAGGACCGGCAGTGGCCGCCGCCACAGGATCGGCGGCGGCCGTCTTCGCCTCCCCGCGCGACGGGCGGCCCGGCACGGTGGCCGGAGCGGTCCCGTGCGCCGTGGCGCTCCTGTGCCCGGCGCGGGGCCGGCGCGGAGGCGTACCGCGGACCGGGGCCCGCGCCCCGCGACGGCGACGCCTCCGCTCGGCGCGTCAGGCGTGGCAGGCGCAGCCGCCGTGGCCCTCGCCCTCCGGCGCGTCGGGCAGCTGGTCCATCAGCAGCGGGGCGGGCACCGGGATGTCGGTGAGGCCGTACTCGCCCATCGCGACCAGGGTGGTGACCACGGCTTCGGCGCCGCGCTCCTCCAGCAGTTCGGTGGGGCCCTTGGGGTAACCGCAGCCGAAGCGCATGGCGGTGTCGACGTCCCTGGCGGAGGCGTAGCCGTCGCCGACCATGCGCATGGCGTCGTCGATCTGCGGCGCGAGGAGGACCTCGCCCAGGTCCAGGGTCTCCTCCTCCTGGATCATCTGCGCGTAGCGGCCGGTGGGGCGGGGCTCGGGGGCGTCGTCGGTGCCCGCGTAGAAGCCCTGGCCGGACTTGCGGCCCAGGCGGCCCGCGGCCACCATGCGGCGCAGCAGCGGCGAGGCGGCGTAGCGCCGGTCGCGATACTCCTCCCACAGGACGTCCATGACGGCCAGGCAGATGTCGAGGCCGACCAGGTCGGCGAGGGCCAGCGGGCCCATGGGCAGGCCCGCGGCCTTCTGCACCGAGGCGTCGATCTCCTCGCGGGTGGCGACCTTGCGCTCGTACAGGCGGATCGCGTCGTTGATGTAGGGCACGAGGAGGGCGTTGGCCACGAACCCGGCGCGGTCGCCGACCGCCACGGGGGTCTTGCCGATGCGCTTGGCCACCTCGCAGACCACGTCGACGGTCTCGGCGCTGGTGGAGACCGTGGTGATGACCTCGACCAGCTTCATGACCGGGGCGGGGTTGAAGAAGTGCAGCCCCACGACCTTGTCCGCGCGGCCGGTGAGCGCGGCGATCTCGGTGACCGACAGCGAGGACGTGTTGGTGGCCAGGATCGTGCCGGGCGGGCAGATCCGGTCCAGGTCCGCGAAGACGTCCTTCTTGATGTCCATCCGTTCGGGGACGGCCTCGACGACGAAGTCCGCGTCGGCGAGGTCCTCGCGCGAGGTGGTGAACGTCAGCCGGGCGTCGATCCCGGTGCGTTCGTCCTCGGTGAGCTTGCCCTTGTCCACCGCCTTCGAGAGGGACCGGTCCACGTGGGCACGGCCGCGGTCGACGGCGGCCTGGTCGATCTCGACCCCGGTGACGTTGAACCCCGCGCGGGCGAACACCTCGGCGATACCCGCGCCCATCGCGCCGAGTCCGACGACACCGACCTTGTCAAATTCCTGCACCATACGCCCAGACTACGGGCCCGGCCGAACCGTCCCGCGCACGGGATGCCCGAGTCGGGCACTCGGTGCCATCCGGTGCGGCGGTGGCGGTGCCGCCGCACCCCGGCCGCGGCGCGGGAGCACCGCCCCTCCTGGAGGGCGCGACCACCCCTGACAGGACCGCCTCTAGCAGTCGACGAGCTCGGGCGACTGGTTGAGCAGCTGGGCGCGCGGGGAGGTGAACTCGGCGCGGGCCTCCTCGGCCCCGGGCGCGAAGAGGGCCACGCGGTGGCAATTCTGGAAGGCCAGGCGCAGGCCGAAGTGCCGCTCCACCGCGCCGCGCATGGCGTCGCTGGCGAGCAGGCGCAGCAGCTGGCCCCTCTCCTGTTCGCCGGGCGGGGGCACCTCGTTCGTCTCGAAGCCGGACTCGGCGGTCCGGGCGCCCTCGGCCAGTCCGCTGACCACCTCCCAGGCGTAGGGCAGGGAGTCCTTGATGCAGGCGATGAAGTCGGCGTCCTCGACCGGGCCGTGCTTCGCCTTCTCCAGCAGGTCGGGGGAGACCGTCAGTGACATGGGGGTCCCTTCGTCGTCGCGGGCGCGCGGATGCGCGCGCCCCTGGCGACGTTAGGGGCCCGGCCGCGCCCCGTCATGGCACCGAGGGGACAGACCTGTCTTCCCTCGGGGGCACATCCCTGTGGGTGCGGTCGCCAGCGCCGAACGGGGAGGGCGGACGATACGCGGTTGCGCCCCGCGCGTGCGGCGGAGGCGGTAACGTGACGTTTCGTGCGTCTCGTCATCGCTCGGTGCAGTGTCGACTACGTCGGCCGCCTCACCGCCCACCTGCCCATGGCTCCCCGCCTGATCCTCATCAAGGCCGACGGGAGCGTGTCCATCCACGCCGACGACCGGGCGTTCAAACCGCTGAACTGGATGAACCCGCCCTGCAAGCTGCGCGAGGAGACCGTCGCCGACGGACCCGACGTGTGGACGGTCACCCACGGCAAGTCCGGTGAGAAGCTGGTGCTGACCGTCGAGGAGGTCATGCACGACTCCTCGCACGAGCTGGGCAAGGACCCCGGCCTGCAGAAGGACGGTGTGGAGGCCCACCTCCAGGAGCTGCTGGCCGAGCACATCACCACCCTCGGCGACGGCTACACCCTCATCCGCCGCGAGTACCCCACGGCGATCGGCCCGGTGGACATCCTGTGCCGGGACGGCGCCAACGCCACCGTCGCGGTGGAGCTCAAGCGCCGCGGCGACATCGACGGCGTCGAACAGCTCACCCGCTACCTGGAACTGCTCAACCGGGACCCGCAGCTCGCGCCGGTGCGCGGCGTGTTCGCCGCCCAGGAGATCAAGCCGCAGGCCCGTGTGCTCGCCGAGGACCGCGGCATCGCCTGTGTGGTGCTGGACTACGACGAGCTGCGCGGGATCGAGCCGGACGTGCTCCGCCTGTTCTGAGCGGCCCCCTTCTCCTGACGGGCCCCGGGCGCGAGCGCGCGCCCGGGGCCCGTCCGCGTCCGCTCCGGGAGCCCCCGCTCCCGGGGCCGCCCCCTCCCTTGGTCGGGGTGGCGTCCTCCATCCGGAGGACACGGGTGCGACCCGGCGGCCGATACCCCGGGGGTCCCGCCCGCGGGAGAGTCGGTGGCATGAGCGAGACAGCGATCGAGGTCCACGGCCTCCGCAAGAAGTACGGCGACGACGAGGCCGTCGCCGGAGTCGACCTGAGCGTCCGGCGCGGCGAGGTCTTCGCCCTCCTCGGCCCCAACGGCGCGGGCAAGTCCACCACGGTCGAGATCCTGGAGGGCTTCCGTCGCCGCGACGACGGCACCGTCCGCGTACTGGGCGAGGACCCCGGCGCCGCCGGTCGCCGGTGGCGCTCGCGTATCGGGGTGGTGTGGCAGGGGGAGACGCTGATCCCCCAGCTGTCCGTGCGCGAGGTGGTCCGCCACTTCGCGGGCTACTACCCCGCCCCCCGCGACCCCGACGCGGTGGTCGACCTGGTCGGTCTGGGCGGGAAGTCCCGGGCGCGGGTCACGTCTCTGTCCGGCGGCCAGCGCCGCCGCCTGGACGTGGCCCTGGGCATCATCGGCAGGCCGGAACTGCTCTTCCTGGACGAGCCCACCACCGGCTTCGACCCCGGGGCCCGGCGCGACTTCTGGACGCTGATCGGCGACCTGGCCCGGGGCGGCACCACCATCGTCCTGACCACGCACTACCTGGAGGAGGCCGAGGCGCTCGCCGACCGCGTGTGCGTGGTCGCGCGCGGCAGGGTGCGCGCGCAGGGATCCCCCGCCACCCTGGGCGGGCGCGCCTCGGCCCGGGCCACCGTCGGCTGGACGGTCGACGGGCAGCGCCGCGAGACCCGCACCGACGAGCCCGCCCGGGTGGTGGGCGAGCTGTCCGCCCTGTTCTCCGGTGAGGTCCCGGGGTTGAGCGTGCACCGCCCCACCCTGGAGGACGTCTACCTGGGCCTGATCGGCGAGGAGGACCGGAACCGCGGGGAGGGCGACGGCAGGGACGGCCGCCCCGCCCAGAGGAAGGTGTCCGCGTGAGCACCGCGACCGACCGCACTCCCACGGACCCCGCCGTGCCGGCCCCCTCCGGACGCCTGCCCGGCGCGCTGCGCGTCGGGCTGTCCCGGGGCTGGCTGGAGATCCGCGAGTTCACGCACGAGTGGGAGAGCGTGATCTTCACCTTCTCCCTGCCCGCGCTGATCCTGGTCATGTTCTCGTCGATCTTCGACGGCATGTTCGACATGGGCATGCCCGCCGTGGACTACTACCTGCCGGGCCTGGTGGCGATGGGCCTGATGTCGGTCAGCTTCCAGCAGCTGGGCCTGGGCATCGCCAACGAGCGCGAGCGGGGCGGTCTGCGCCGCCTGCGCGGCACGCCGATGCCCCCGACCGCCTACTTCGTCGGCAAGACCGTGGTGGTGCTGTTCCTGGCCCTGGGCCAGCTGGTCCTGCTGCTGGGCGTGGCCGTCCTGGCCTTCGGGGCGCGCATGCCCGACGGGCCCGCCGCCTGGGCGACGCTCGGGTGGGTGTTCGTGCTGGGCACCGTCTCCTGCTCGCTGCTGGGCATCGCGGTCAGCTCCCTGGCCCGCAACGTCCGCTCCGCCTCCGGCATCGTGGTCGTGCCCTTCCTGATCCTGCAGTTCATCTCGGGGATCTTCGTGCCCGTCGTCGCCCTGCCCGACTGGGTGCTCGACGCCGCCGCGCTCTTCCCGCTGATGTGGATGGCGCAGGGCCTGCGCGCGGCGTTCTTCCCCGCCGAGATGGCCGCCCTCGAACCCGGCGGTTCGTGGGACCTGTCCGGGGTCGCCCTCGCGCTGGGCGTGTGGTGTGTGGTGGGCTTGGCGCTGGTACTGCTGACGTTCCGGTGGAAGACGCGGAAGGACGGGTGATCGCCGTGGCCGCACGGGCTCCGGGGGGCGGCCACGCCACGCCCGCGCCGTCCCCCGGGCCCGGCGGCGCCCCGTCCGGGGAAGGCGCCCCGGCCGGGGAGGAGGGGCGCGACGAACGGCACGCCTGGGACCTGGGCGTGTGGTGGGACGTGTACTTCACCTCCGTGATGGCCGCCATGGCGGCCATCGCACTGGTCACCAGCGACCCCTTCTGGCGGTGGCCGCTCGTGGGGCTCATGGCCGCGGTGACGGCCGTGTACTACCTGTTCGCCAGGCGGTTGGTGATGCGCGAGGAGCGGATCCGCCCGGCGGTCCTCATGGCCGTCCTGCTCGTGCTGTGCCTGCCCGCGGTGACGGTCAACCCCGCCCTGACCTTCCTGGTCGTGGCGGTGGCCCCGCTGTGCTTCATCACCTCCCCGGTCCCGGCCGCCGTCTCGACGGTAGGCGCGATCCTGCTGGTCCCGATGCCGCTGCGCGGCCTGCTCGGGCTGAGCGAGTGGGACGACATCGCCGTCAACCTCCTGATCAACGGCGTGATGGTGGGCTACACGCTGTGGTTCGGCGGCTGGCTGGGACGGATCATCGAGCAGAGCTACGAGCGGGCCAACCTGATCAGGGAACTGCGCGAGAGCCGCCTGGAGGTCGTGCGGCTGTCGGAGGAGACCGGGGCCATGGCCGAGCGCGAGCGCCTGGCCCGCGAGGTGCACGACACCCTGGCCCAGGGCTTCACCAGCATCGTCGCGCTGACCCAGGCGGTGGAGTCGGAGATGGACTCCGACCCGGAGCTGGCCCGGCGCCACCTCGCCCTGATGCGCGAGACCGCCGCCGAGAACCTCGCCGAGGCGCGGGCCATGGTGGCCGCCCGCCAGCCGGTGGGCCTGGACAGCCAGACCCTGGAGGCCGCCCTGGACAGGATCGCCTCCCGGCTGGGCGGCGAGCTCGGCGTCCCCGTGGACACCGAGGTGCTCGGCGCCCCGGCCGCCCTGTCCAACGACCTGCAGATCTGTCTGCTGCGCACCGCGCAGGAGGCCCTGGCCAACGTCCGCAGGCACGCCCGGGCCGGGCACGTGCGGGTGGCCCTGGAGTACACGCGGGCCCCCGACGGGAGCCCCGGTCCGGTGGAGCTGACCGTCGCCGACGACGGCGTCGGCTTCGACCCCGGGCGGACCGCGCCCGGGAACGGGCTGGCGAACATGCGGCGCCGGGCCGACGACGCCGGAGGCGCCGTGGAGGTCGGCAGCGCCCCCGGGCGCGGCACCCGCGTCCGGATGTCGCTGCCCCTGCCCCCGCAGACCCCCCGAGGCGACGAGGAGTGCGCACCGTGATCCGTGTCCTGCTGGTCGACGACCACCCGGTGGTCCGCGAGGGTATCCGCGGCATGCTCGCCGCCGAGGCCGACCTCACCGTCGTGGGCGAGGCCGCCTCCGGCCCCGAGGCGGTCGTGCGGACGGCCGAACTGGAGCCGGACGTGGTGCTGATGGACCTGCGCATGCCCGGTGGAGACGGCGTGGAGGCCACCGGGCGCATCAGCGCCGAGCGGCCCGGCGCGCACGTGCTGGTGCTCACCACCTACGACACCGACGCCGACATCCTGCGCGCGGTGGAGGCGGGCGCCACCGGGTACCTGCTCAAGGACACCCCGCGCGCGGAGCTGGCCGAGGCCGTGCGCGCCGCGGCGCGCGGGGAGACCGTCCTGACCGGACGGCTGGCGGGCAGGCTGTTCACCGGCATGCGCCGGCGCGGAGAGCCCGCCGCCGTGCTGTCGCCCCGCGAGGTGGAGGTGCTGCGCCTGGCCTCCGAGGGGCGCACCAACGCGGCGATCGGGCGAGCCCTGCACATCAGTCCGACCACGGTCAAGACCCACCTGATGCGGGTCTACGACAAGCTCGGCGTGGGCGACCGGACGTCGGCGGTGAGCCAGGCGATCCGACGCGGGCTGCTCCCCGAGGACTGACCCCGGGCCGCGGTGCCGGGTCTCGGGGATCTCTGGGGGATTTTCCCCGATGCGGCACACCGCGCGGCGCCGGGAGAATGGTTCTATGGTGGAAGCAATGAGCGAGATCACTCCCCCCGAGCGCGGTCGGATGCGCGCCTCCGACGCCGACCGCGACTCCGTCGCGCACCGCCTGCGTGAAGCCCTCGCCGAGGGGCGCCTGGACCCGGACGAGCACAGCGAGCGGCTCGACGCGGTCTACCGGGCCAAGACCGTCGGCGAGCTGGTCCCCCTCACCGAGGACCTCCCGGCGCCGAACGCTCCCGGCGCCTCCGTGGCCCCCACCGACTTCCGTTCGCCCCGGCCGCTCTACGGCGGCGGCCGGGTCGTGGACCAGGAACCCACCAGCCGGGCCGCGGTCGTCGTCCTGGGTGGTGCCGCCCGGTCGGGCAACTGGGTCGTGCCGGGCGCCTTCACCGCCTTCGCGGCGCTGGGCGGGATCGACCTGGACCTGCGCGAGGCCCGGTTCACCCAGCGCGAGACCACCATCTGGGTCTGCGCCGTCATGGGCGGGGTGGGCATCACCGTGCCCGACGACGTGCAGGTGCGGGTGCACGGCCTGCCGCTCATGGGAGGCTTCGGCGTCTCCGAGAACACCCCCAGCGTGGTGGACCCGGACGCGCCGATCGTGCACGTGCGGGGCATCGCCGTGATGGGCGGGGTGGGCGTCGAGTACAAGCCGCGCAAACACCAGGACGAGGAGTAGGCCCGCCTCCCCGGGCGGGCACGGGTCGACGAGACGTTCTGCTCACGCGGGGCCGTCCATGGAACCACACTGCCACCCCATGCGTAAGGTCTGTGGCTGATTGTGGCAATTGTGGCCATCGGTCCTTGCCCGGAGCACCTCCGCGGTGTCAGGCTGCACCGGTACTTCGCCTACCCAAGGTGTCCATCCCCCGACTCCCAGGAGCGGTGGACCCCCGCACTCCGGAGGAAGATCCTTGCGCACCAGTTCCGAAGGGAAGCCGCCGCGCGGAGCGGCCGCCCCCGCCTCCCGGCGCCGCGCCGCCACGGCCGGCGCCGCGGCCGTGCTGATGGCCGTCGCCGCCCTGGCGTCCTCCCCCGCCCACGCCGAACCCGGGCCGCCCGGGCACGCCGGGCCCCCGGACCACTCCGGAGCCCCCGGGCACGCGGGGCCGCCCGCGCACGCGGGCAGGCCGGGCGAGGACCCGCCGCTGTCGGAGCGGGTGAGTGCGGAGGCCATCCGCGAGCACCTGGAGAACCTCGACACCATCGCCGAGTACAACGGCGGCAACCGGGCCACGAACACCCCCGGCTACGACGTCGCCGCCCTCTACATCGAGGACCAGCTGGAGCGCGCCGGGTACGAGCCCTACCGGCACGAGTACGAGTACGAGCTGTGGCGGGAGAACTCCCCGGCCGTCCTCGCCCAGACCGCGCCGGAGCAGGTCGCCTACGAGGCCGAGACCGACTACGCGACCATGAGCTACTCCGGCTCGGGCGACGTCACCGCCCCGGCGGTGGCCGTCAACGCCGACAGCGCCGCGAGCGGCTGCTCCCCCGACGACTTCGCCGACTTCCCCGAGGGCGCGGTCGCGATCACCGTGCGCGGCACCTGCCCGTTCTCGGACAAGGTGGACAACGCCGCCGCCGCGGGGGCCGCGGCCGCCCTGGTGGTCAACAACGAGGACGAGGTCTTCCTGGGCACCGTGGGCGAGCACTCGGCCATCCCCGCCCTGGGCGTGTCCGGAACGCTGGGCGCGGAGCTGCTGGCCGCCGAGGGCCTGGAGCTGCGGGTGAGCGTGGACGCCGAGGTCAGCAACGAGACCTCCTACAGCGTCCTGGCCGAGACCCCGGGCGGCCGGGACGACAACGTGGTGGTCGTGGGCGGCCACCTGGACAGCGTCGAGGACGGCCCCGGCATCAACGACAACGGCAGCGGCGCGGCCTTCCTGCTGGAGACCGCCATCCAGCTGGCCGAGCAGGAGGAGCCCGACAACAAGGTGCGGTTCGCCTTCTGGGGCACCGAGGAGGAGGGCCTGGTCGGTTCCACCCGGTACGTGGAGGACCTGACCGCGCAGGAGGTCGAGGACATCGCCCTCTACCTCAACTTCGACATGATCGGCTCGCACAACTACGGCCGGTTCGTGCTGGACGGCCGGATGGAGCTGCCCGGGTCCGTGGCCGCCCCGTCGGGCTCCGGCGCGATCGCGAAGGTCTTCGAGGACTACTTCGCCGCCCAGGACCAGGTCAGCGAGCCCGGCGTGCTGAGCGGGCGCAGCGACTACCAGGCCTTCATGACCGCGGGCATCCCGTCGGGCGGCCTGTTCAGCGGCGCCGACGGCGTCAAGACCGAGGAGCAGGTCGAGTGGTACGGCGGTACGGCGGGCGAGCAGTTCGACCCGTACTACCACACCGCCGACGACACCATGGAGCACATCAACTGGGACTCGGTGGCCGAGCTGTCGGCGGCCGGTGCGCACGGCGTGGAGTTCTTCGCCGAGAGCACCCTGCCGGTGAACGGTGTGCTGCGCACGACGGCCGCGCCCGACTTCCCGCGCCTGGGCGACGGCTGGCTCAGGTAGTCCGCGCACGATCCGTGTGAGGGGCGTACGCCCCCCGCGCAACAGGGCGGGCGGCGTGAACCCCCCGGTTCCACGCCGCCCGCCGCGGTGTCTCCCCCTCCGCGGTTCCCGGATGACCCCCTCTCGCATCCGGGTACCGCACATGGACACCACGGGCAACTACTTTCGGTAGCTCCCTGGCTCCCCAATGTATCAGTGAGTTGCATCACCTTCACGCGCTGATATGGAACAGTTATCCTCCGTCACGCCAGGTGCTCCGGCCCACCGCAGCACCCGCCGGAGCGCGGCCGAACCCTAGGGTGGAGGGCATGACCAAACGGGACACCGACAAGCCGGTCGTGCTGTCGAAGATCTACACGCGCACCGGCGACTCCGGGACGACGGCGCTCGGCGACATGAGCCGGACCGGCAAGAACGACACGCGCCTGGTGGGCTACGCCGACACCGAGGAGGCCAACGCCGCGATCGGCACCGCCCTGGCGCTGGGCGAGCTGCCCGACGACGTCCGGGACCTGCTCGGACGGATCCAGAACGAGCTGTTCGACCTGGGCGCCGACCTGTCCACGCCGATCGTGCCCGACCCGGAGTACCCGCCGCTGCGGGTCCTGACCGAGTACGTCACCCGGCTGGAGGAGGCCTGCGACGCCTACAACGCCGACCTGCCCACCCTGCGCAGCTTCATCCTGCCCGGGGGCTCCCCCACCGTGGCGCTCATGCACACCGCCCGGATCGTGGTCCGGCGGGCCGAACGCAGCGTGTGGGCGGCCGTCGAGGAGCACGGCGAGACCGTCAACCCGCTCACCGCCCAGTACCTCAACCGGCTCTCCGACCTGCTGTTCATCCTCGGCCGGTACGTCGCCCGGGAGGGCGACGAGGTCCTGTGGAAGCCCGGCGGCGAACGCTGACGCCCGCTGCCCGCCGCGGCCTCCGGGCCGCGCCCGGCCGCCCGTCCGCACCCCGAGGGGTCCCGCTCCGCGTGAACGAGACCCCTTCGCGCTCCCCACGCCGCCCCGGGCCGCCCGCGCCCCGGAACGCCGTCCCAGTGGGCGTCCGCGACCTGCGCGGACGGAAATCGTCCGGTGGGACGCGTGTCTTCGGCCGGACTGGGGTTATGGGTTCTGGACACGGGAACGGACGAAGGAAGGAACGCAGATGACCACCGGAGCCAGACCGGCGACCGTCACCGCGGTCTTCGTGCTGCTGGTCCTGATCGCGGTCTACCAGATCATCATGAGCCTGATGGCCCTCGTCGGCGCCACCGCCATGGCCACCGTCCCGATGATCGCCGAGGGCGCTCAGGTGCCCGTCTGGGCCGTGCTGACCGGCGCGGCCGTCGGCCTGGTCTACGGCGCGCTGTCGGCCGTCCTGGCCGTCATGGTCAACCGGAACCGCGGCGGCGTGCGCACCTCGGTGACCGCGGTCAACGCGGTCTACGCCGTCGTGATCCTGGCCCTGCTGCTCACCCCGGTCAGCGGGGTCCCCGAGATCGTCGCGGCGCTCTTCGCCGTCACCGTGGCGGTCCTGGCCAACACCGCGACCGCCAGGGAGTACTTCTCCGGCGCCGCGGTCCCGTCCGGACACGCCCACCCGCAGGTCGGCTGACCGCCCCCTGACCGCGCCCGGCCCGGCACCCTCCCACGGGCCGGGCGCGCCCCCGTCCGCACCGTTCGGTCGGCCCGGCGGCAGGGGCTAACGCTCCGCCTCCCCCGCCGCGGTCCGGGAGCGGCGCAGCAGGGCACCGCCCACCTGGGGCAGGACGAGCACGCTCAGCACGCCCGCGCCCAGGAGCGCGGCGGCGGTGGCGCCGTCGAGGGCGCCCGTGTCGGTCCCGATCGTCGCCAGGACCGCGATCAGGGGCAGCGCGGTCGCCGAGAACAGCGCCAGGGGGAGCCGCTGGCGCCCGGGGACGTCGCCCCGCGACAGCAGGTACTCGGGGCCGCCCCGCACGACCAGGAAGGCCGCCAGCAGCAGGGGGACCAGCAGCAGCGCCACCGGGTCGGCCAGCAGGGCCGACAGGTCGAAGCGCACCCCCGTCACCACGAAGAACACCGGTATCAGGAAGCCGAAACCGACGGCGTCCATCTTCGACTCCACCCGCTCGACCGAGCCCGGATGGTGGGTGGTGAACATCAGCCGCACGATGATCCCCGCCGCGAAGGCGCCCAGCAGCGCGTCCAGCCGCAGGCTCGCCGCCAGCCACACGAACAGCACGATCACCAGGATGCACAGGCGCACGGCCACCTGGGTGCTGGAGCCGAGGGTGGCCCGGATGAGCCGCGTCAGCCGCTCCGAGGGCGGACGGGTCGCGCGCCAGGCCGAGAGACCAGCGAGGACGAAGAACCCGACCAGCAGCAGCGTCGCCTCCAACGGGCGGTAACCGCTGAGCAGCAGGGTGATCAGCACGATCGGCCCGAACTCCCCCATCGTCCCGGACGCCATGAAACGGGCACCGAAGGCGCCCTCCAGCCCCCCGGAGTCCCGCAGGATGGGCAGCACCGTGCCCAGCGCGGTGGTGATCAGGGCCAGGCCGATGATCAGGGCCGTCTGGGAGGCGCCGAACAGGGCCCACCCCGTCCCCAGCCCGAGGGCGACCGAGCACAGCCAGGCCAGCGCCGCCCGTCGCAGCGGCCTGCCCCTGATCCGCGCGAAGTCGACCTCGTACCCGGCCATGAACATGAGCAGCGCGAGCCCGAGGTCGGCAAGCATCGCCACCGTCTCGGTCTCGCGGACCAGCCCGAGGAGGGAGGGCCCCAGGACGATGCCGAAGACGATCTCCAGCACGACCGAGGGGACGACCACGAACGCGGCCAGCCGGTCGGTGACCAGCGGGGCGAGGAAGGCCGCCATGAGGATCAGGAGCAGCATGCCCAGTGTCTGCGCGGCGTCGCCTTCCATGTCCCCCCCGTTCCGCGGAGCGGGGCCGCTCCGGCCGTGGGCACACTATGCGCGGTCGGCGCGGCACGGCGGCAGACACGCGGGCACGGGAGGCACACACGCGGCGCGGCCGCGGCCCGGGGCCGGGAGGGCGGGGGCGCCGGACACTCCGGGACGAGGGCGGCCCCGGCCCCTCAGCACTCGGGCGGGAACTCCTCCTCCGGGACGAACTCCGCCTCGGCCGACCCCCCGGCGGCGGCGTACACGCCCTGCTCCTCGGCCAGCACCCCGGTCGTGAACGCGACCGTGCCGATGTCGTGCTCGGTCTCCTCGCCCGGCGGGGCCTCCCGCGAGCCGATTCCGACCGTGTACTCCTCCCCCTCCGACTCCGGGACCAGACGGTAGACCTGCCGTCCGTCGCCGTCGGTGATCCGCCAGGCGTCACCGGGGGCGGCCAGGTCCACCTCGGTCCGGTTGCCGTCGAAGTCGCGGGTGGCGATCAGGTGGATCCGCTGTCCGCCGCCGGTCAGGTCGATCTGGCGGGGGGAGGCGTCACCGCACCAGGCCACGACCAGCACGGGGAACACGTGCGCGGCGGAGAAGTGGCCCGTGGCCACGGCGCCGACGTGGCCGCCCGAGGGCTGGCAGGCGGCGAGCAGGGGGACGAGGAGGGCGGGGCCCAGGAGCCGGGGAAGTCGCGAGGCGAGCATGGAACCGCATCCTGCCGTGTCCGGCCGCCCAGGGGAAGAGGACACGGGGCACGGCCGCGCCGCGCCCCGCGAAAGGCCCGGTCTCAGGCGTCGCCGAGTTCGCGTTCGACGGCCTCGACCTTGCTGCGCAAGCCGTCGGTGACGCCCTCGCGGACGTCGGCCTTGAGGGTGAGGCTGACCCGGGAGGCGCCCTCCCCCGCGGCCTGCACGGCGCGCTTGACGACGTCCATGACCTCGTCCCACTCACCCTCGACGCTGGTGAACATGGCGGAGGTCTCGTTGGGCAGTCCGCTCTCCCGGACCACCCGCACCGCGCGTGCGACGGCGGGGGCGACGGACTCACCGGTTCCGAGAGGGGCGACGGAGAAAGCGACGATCGTACTCATGTCGGCCATGCTAGGCACACGGGGGCGCGCGGGGGAACCACCCACGCGCAAACTCAGCTCTCCCAGTGCGTTCCCGGGGGCATCGACTCCAGCCACGACAGGAAGCCGGTCTGGGTGCCCTCGCCCATGGCGATCTCGTAGGCCGCCTCGCGGGGGTCGGAGCCGTCGGCGAGCAACCAGCCCACCTGGAGCACGGTGAGGTCCGCGGGCAGGCCCTCGTCCCCGGCGGGGGCGCGCCGCCCCACGACGACGAGACCGCGGCGCGACAGCCTGGCTGTCGGCCGCGGTCTGAGGGAGAAGATCGGGAACCAGCCCAGGTTCTCCGTGCCGTACCGGCCGAAGCCGATACGCCAGGACCCCCTGCGGCCCCGCGCCCCGACGGCGCGCAGGTAGCACTCCACCGCGCCGCCGCGCCGTACGAGGATCCAGCGGCGCAGGGTGACGGCGAGCGCCAGCGCCAGCAGGACGACGAGCAGGGCGAGGAACACCCACAGCGCGGACTCCCACCAGGGTGCTCCGGGCCGGAGCCGTTGCATGCCCACCACTCGTCCCGCCGTCCTACGCTAGGCGACTTCCTCGCCCGCGGCCCGCAGACGGCTGCGGGCACGGCCCAGGGCGACGTTGTCGCCGGACTCGGCCGCGCCCTTCAGCGCCGTACGCGCGCGGTCCACATCGATGTCCTCGGCGAGCTCGGCGGTCTCGGCGAGGATGGAGACGCGTCCCTCACCCGAGACCGAGACGAACCCGCCGTGCGCGGCGGCCCGGACCTCGCCGGTCTCCCGCGCGCCCAGCACGCGGACGACCGCGTCGTGGGCGAGCAGCGACAGCACCGGGACGTGCCCGGGCTGGACGCCCATCTCACCCTCGACGGTCTTCGCGATGACCATGTCGCCCTCGCCCGCCCAAATCTCACGTTCGGGCGAGACGATCTCGACGAAAAGCTTCTTCGACACTGCCACAAACTCCTCGGCTAGCGGGTGATTCGGCCGGGCCGGTCCCCGACCGCTGTCGGGGACCGGCCCGGCCGGAGAACTAACCCTGCAGCTTCTTGGCCTTCTCGACGGCCATGTCGATGTTGCCGACGTCGAGGAACGCCTGCTCGGGCAGGTGGTCGTACTCACCGTCGCACAGGCCCTTGAAGGAGGCGATGGTCTCCTCCAGGGGGACGAACACGCCCGGGGTGCCGGTGAACTTCTCGGCCACGAACATGTTCTGCGACAGGAAGCGCTCGATCCGGCGCGCCCGGTTGACGACGATCTTGTCCTCCTCGGACAGCTCGTCCATACCGAGGATGGCGATCTGGTCCTGGAGGTCGTTGTTGCGCTGGAGGATCTCCTTGACGCGCTGGGCCACCTGGTAGTGCTCCTCGCCCACGTACTGCGGGTCGAGGATGCGGGAGGTGGAGGTCAGCGGGTCCACCGCCGGGTAGATGCCCTTCTGCGAGATCGGGCGGGAGAGCTCGGTCGTCGCGTCCAGGTGGGCGAAGGTGGTCGCCGGAGCCGGGTCGGTGTAGTCGTCCGCGGGCACGTAGATCGCCTGCATCGAGGTGATCGAGTGGCCGCGGGTCGAGGTGATCCGCTCCTGGAGCTGGCCCATCTCGTCCGCCAGGTTGGGCTGGTAGCCCACGGCCGAGGGCATGCGGCCCAGCAGCGTGGAGACCTCCGAACCCGCCTGGGTGAAACGGAAGATGTTGTCGATGAACAGCAGCACGTCCTGCTTCTGGACGTCGCGGAAGTACTCCGCCATCGTCAGAGCGGACAGGGCCACCCGCAGACGGGTGCCCGGGGGCTCGTCCATCTGGCCGAAGACGAGGGCGGTGTCCTGGAGGACCTCCATCTCGTCCATCTCCAGGAAGAGGTCCGTACCCTCACGGGTGCGCTCGCCGACACCGGCGAACACGGACACACCACCGAAGTTGCGGGCGATACGCGTGATCATCTCCTGGATGAGCACGGTCTTGCCCACACCGGCGCCGCCGAACAGGCCGATCTTGCCACCGCGCACGTACGGGGTGAGCAGGTCGATGACCTTGATGCCCGTGACCATCATCTCGGTCTTGGACTCGAGCTGGTCGAAGGCCGGGGCCTTGCGGTGGATCGGCCAGCGCTCGGTGACGCCCAGCTCCGCGGTCGGCACGTCCAGGGACTCGCCCAGGGTGTTGAACACGTGGCCCTTGACGACGTCGCCGACGGGCACGCTGATGGGCGCGCCGGTGTCGCGCACCTCGGCGCCGCGGACGAGGCCGTCCTGGGGGGCCAGGGAGACCGTGCGCACGAGGTTGTCACCCAGGTGCTGGGCGACCTCCATCGTGATGGTCTTGGCCTTGCCGCCGATGGTCACGTCGGTGTGCAGGGCGTTGTAGATGGCAGGCAGGGAGCCGACGGGGAACTCCACGTCGACGACCGGGCCGGTGACCCGGGAGATCCGGCCGGTGGCGGTGCCAGCCCCAGCCGTCCCTTCAACTGTCGCAGTCACTTTTGTTACTCACTTCCCGCGCTGGCAGCAGCGAGCGCGTCGGCACCGCCGACAATCTCACTGAGCTCATTGGTGATCTCAGCCTGACGTGCCTGGTTGGCCAGACGGGTCAGGTTCTTGGCGAGTTCCTCGGCGTTGTCCGTGGCCGCCTTCATGGCGGCGCGGCGGGAGGCCTGCTGGGAGGCGGACGACTCCAGGAGCGAGAAGTAGATCCTGTTGACGACGTACTGCGGCAGCAGCTGGTCCAGGACCTCCTCCGCCGAGGGCTCGAACTCGTACAGCGGAAGCGGCTCGCTCCCGTGCACGGCCTCCAGCTCGGAGCTGTCGACCTCCTCCACCTCCAGCGGCAGGGCCCGGACGGCCCCCGCGCGCTGGGTCAGCATCGAGACGAACTCCGTGGAGACCACGTGGATCTCGTCGACCCCGCCGTCGGCGGCGTCGGCGGAGAACTTCTCCATGAGGGCGGAGCCGATCTCCTGGGCGTGCGCGTAGGTGGGGCGCTCGGTGAAGCCCTCCCACTGCGCCTCGAGGGGGCGGTCGCGGAACTTGTAGAAGCCCACGCCCTTGCGGCCCACCATGTAGGTGAGGACCTCCTTGCCCTGCTCGCGCAGGAGCTGGGTGAGGGAGTCCGCCTCCTTGAGCACGTTGGTCGAGAAGGCGCCCGCCAGGCCCTTGTCGCTGGTGATGACCAGGACGGCGGCGCGGGTGGGGTTCTCGGCCTCGGTCAGCAGAGGGTGATCGGTCACCCGGCTGGCCAGGGCCGAGACCGCCCGGGTGATCTCCCGCGCGTAGGGCCCAGCAGCCTCCGCCGCACGCTGCGCCTTGGTGATGCGCGTCGTGGCGATGAGCTCCATCGCGCGGGTGATCTTCGCCATCGACTTCGTCGAGCGGATCCTCCGGCGATAGACGCGAAGCTGTGCACCCATGGGTTACTTCCCGCCCTTGGCGACCTTGATGGTCTCCTGGCCGACCTTCTCCTCGTCCAGCGCCTCGGCCTCGGCCTCGGTGCCCAGGAGGGTCCCGGCGGAGGTCTGGAAGCCCTGCTTGAACTTCTCCAGCGCCGAGTCGAGGGACTTCTCGGTCTCGTCCTCGAACTTGCCGCTCTCGCGGATGGTGTCGAGGATGCCCTGGTGCTCGCGGCTCAGGTGGTCGAGGAAGTCCTCCTCGAAGCGGCGCACGTCCTCGACCGGGACGTCGTCGACGCGGCCGGTGGTGCCGGCCCAGATCGAGACGACCTGCTTCTCCATGGAGAACGGCGAGTACTGGCCCTGCTTGAGGAGCTCCATCAGGCGGGCACCGCGCTCCAGCTGCTGCTTGGAGACGGCGTCCAGGTCCGAACCGAAGGCGGAGAACGCCTCCAGCTCGCGGTACTGGGCCAGGCCCAGCCGCAGGGTGCCCGAGACCTTCTTCATGGCCTTGGTCTGCGCGGCGCCACCGACACGGGAGACCGACACACCGACGTTGATCGCCGGGCGCTGGCCCTGGTTGAACAGGTCCGACTCCAGGAAGACCTGGCCGTCGGTGATGGAGATGACGTTGGTGGGGATGTACGCCGAGACGTCGCCCGCCTTGGTCTCGATGATCGGCAGGGCGGTCATCGACCCCTTGCCCATCTCGTCGGAGAGCTTGGCGCAGCGCTCCAGCAGCCGGGAGTGCAGGTAGAAGACGTCACCGGGGTAGGCCTCGCGGCCCGGCGGGCGGCGCAGCAGCAGCGACACCGCACGGTAGGCCTCGGCCTGCTTGGTGAGGTCGTCGAAGACGATGAGGACGTGCTTGCCCTCGTACATCCAGTGCTGGCCCAGGGCCGAGCCGGTGTAGGGGGCCAGGTACTTGAAGCCGGCCGCCTCGGACGCCGGGGCGGCGACGATGGTGGTGTACTCCATCGCGCCGGCCTCTTCGAGGGCGCCACGCACACCGGCGATGGTCGAGCCCTTCTGGCCGATCGCGACGTAGATGCAGCGCACCTGCTTGTCGGGGTCGCCCGACTCCCAGTTGGCCTTCTGGTTGATGATCGCGTCGATGCAGACCGCGGTCTTGCCGGTCTGGCGGTCGCCGATGACCAGCTGGCGCTGGCCGCGGCCGACCGGGGTCATCGAGTCGATCGCCTTGATACCGGTCTGGAGCGGCTCGTGGACGGGCTTGCGCTCCATCACGGTCGCCGCCTGGAGCTCCAGCTCACGGCGTTCGGTGGACTCGATCTCACCCTTGCCGTCGATGGGGGCGCCCAGGGGGTCCACCACGCGGCCGAGGAAGTTGTCACCCACCGGCACCGAGAGGAGCTGGCCGGTGCGGCGCACCTTCTGGCCCTCCTCGATGCTGGTGAAGTCACCCAGCACGACGACACCGATCTCACCGATCTCGAGGTTCTGGGCCAGGCCCAGGGTGCCGTCCTCGAACTGGAGCAGCTCGTTCGCCATCGCCGAGGGAAGGCCACCGACGCGGGCGATGCCGTCACCGGAGTAGGTGACGGTACCGACCTCTTCCGCGCGGGTGGCTTCAGGCTCGTACGACTGGACGAAGCGCTGTAGCGCGTCCCGGATCTCGTCCGGCCGGATCGTCAGCTCCGCCATCTCTACGTTGTCCTTGCTCTCAAATGGCGCCGGGCTGGCGCCGTGCGTGCTTGCCTTGCGTTCTGTCAGCCGGCCAGGCGGCGTTGGGCCTCGGCGATACGCCCGGCGATGGTCCCGTCGATGACCTCGTCACCCACCTGGATGGACAGGCCACCCACGATCTCGGGGGCGACCTCGATGTTGAGGTGGATGTCGCGGCCGTAGGCGCGCGAGAGCGCGGCTCCGAGCCGGGACTGCTGTTGCTCGCTCAGGGCGACGGCGCTGCGGACGACGGCGACGTAGCGCTTGGCGCGCTCGGCGACGAGTTGTCCGAAGTTGTCCAGCGCCTGCTCCAGGGTACGTCCCCTGGGTCGGGCGACCGCTTCACCGACCAGGACCAGCGTCGCGGGGTGCACCTTGCCCGAGAGCAGGTTCTCCACGAGGGAGAGGCGCAGCTCGGGGGCGGCCCCGTCACGGGTGAGGGCGTCGCGGAGCGCGGGCTGGGCGATGACGATCCGCTGGAAGCGGAACAGCTCGTCCTCCAGCTCGTCGAGCCCCGAGGCGGTCTGGAGCTGGGCGACGGTCGCGTAGACCGCCATCCGCTCCATCGCGTCCACCAGGTCGCGCGGACCCGACCACCTGGCCGAGACCACGTCACCGGCCACGAGGACCGCGGACGGCGACACCCTGCTCTCCAGGAGCTGCCCGATCAGGCCGCTCTTGGCCTCGGCCGGGTTCGCCTGGTCGGCGAGCCAGCGGCGCAGCGAGTGCTCGTTCCCCAGCAGGGCGACGACCTCGAAGAGCTCGCTGCCCAGGGAGACGCCGCTCTGCGGGGTGCCCGCCGACGCCAGGACGTTCTCGTCCAGGCGCCGGGTCACCTCGGCCAGCGACGTGCGGCTGATACCACGCATCAGCGCACCTCTGCCTGCTGCGTGCTGTCGGTCTGCTCCAGCTCGTCCAGGAACCGGTCGATGACGCGGTTCTGGGCGGCGCTGTCGCTGAGGGTCTCACCGACGATGCGGCTCGCCAGCTCGGTGGAGAGCGCACCGACCTCGTTGCGCAGCTGCACCAGGGCCTGCTGGCGGTCGGCCTCGATCTGGGCGTGGGCCGCCTCGACGATGCGTCGCGCCTCGGCCTGGGCCTCCTCGCGCGCCTCGGCGATGATCGCGGCCCGCTGCTCCTTGGCCTTCTCCAGCTCCTGGGCGTACTCGCGGTGCGATTCCTCGAGCTTCTCGCGGTACTGCTGGCGGATCACCTCGGCCTCGGCCTCGGCCTTCTTGGCGCGCTCGATGCCGCCCTCGATGGCGTCGTGACGCTCGTCGAGGACCGCCATGACCTTCGGCACCGCCTTGCGGGCGACAAAGAAGTAGACCACGGCGAGCGCGATCGCACCGAAGGTGAACTTCACCCAGTCGATCCGCAGAATGTTGTAATCGGCTGCCAACTCCACCAACATGGTCAGCCCTCCTTCGCGTCAGTTGCCATCAGATTCCGCCGGCAAACCTTGGTCAGGAACCGGTGGGGGCGGCGAAGGCGAGAACGAAGCCCAGGATGGCCAGGGCCTCGATGAGGGCGAAGCCCAGGTAGATGTTGGTCTGGAGCGGACCGCGCGCCTCGGGCTGGCGGGCGATGGCCTGCATACCGAGACCGAAGACGATACCGACACCGATACCGGCGCCGATGACGCTGATGCCGTAACCGATGGTGTTGATGTTGCCGGTGATCGCAGCGATGTCCATTGATGTTTCCTTTTACTCGACGTCCGGCGTTGCGCTTCGCAAGTGGGTCAGTTCGCCGGTGTGGACGGATCTGTGGCTTCCCACACCCCTGCCCGGCCCGGGGGGACCTGGGGGTGTGCGGGGTTCAGTGGGCCGCTTCGAGGGACTGGTTGATGTACAGGCTGGCCAGCAGCGTGAAGATGAACGCCTGGACGGCCATGATCAGGATCTCGAAGAGGAAGAAGGCCAGGTAGCCGAGCAGAGCGGCACCGGAGAAGAGCACCGAAACCGTACTCAGGACCGGTCCGGCCGTCAGGTTCAGCATGTACCAGCCGCCGTAGGCGAACACGGCGAGCAGCAGGCTGCCCGCGAACATGGTCGCGAAGAGACGGAGGGCGTGCGTCACCGGCCGGATGAGGAACACCGAGAGGATTTCGATGGGGGTGACCAGGATGTAGATCACCTTGGGCATTCCCGGGGGGAAGATCTGGTTCCGGAAATAGCCCCAGCCGCCCTGGTTGCGGATTCCGATCACGATGGTCATGACGTAGATGACCGCCGCCAGCATGGCCGTGAAGGCCAGGTTGCTGTTGACCGGCAACATACCGGGGATCAGGCCGGTGAAGTTCATGGCCAGGATCAGCGTGAACACCGCTGTCATGAACGGCAGGAACCGGTCGCCCTTGGCACCCATCGTGGGACGGGTGATCTGGTCGCGCACGAAGAGGACCAGCATCTCTCCGACGCTCTGCCTGCGCCCGGGGACGAGGCTCAGCTTGCGGCTGAACCACGACCACAGAAGCAGGACGGCACCGACCGCGACGAGCAGCAGGACCAGGTAGAGGTCGATACCCGCGCTGCCGGGGATGTTGGTATACCACGGTTCGGGGAAGAACATCCCGATCGTGGGCGGCGTGAAACCGCACCCGTTGTCACCGAACAAGTGGCAATTCGGTTCGGCCGCGAGAATGCGCACGTCAGCACTCACGGCGAATCCTTTCGTCGTGACGCAAGAAAGCCTCGTTGATGGTTGTTGCGGAGCGTTGTCGCGCGAACCGCGACGCCGGACTGGTGGGGGGACTCAGGAGCGACGGGACTTGGCGACGATCAGGTAGATCGCGCCCGCCATTCCCAGAACCGCCCCGATGGGCAGGAACAGTGCCTGGAAACCCAACAGCTCGTCCGCGGCCCAGCCGATCGCGCTCCAGACGAGCACGCCCGAGAGCAGAGTGGAGAAGAGGGCCCACCCGTCGGACTGACGCGGCACCGAATCCTCGTGCGCGTCTGTCCTCCTGGTCGGTTCGCTGCTCATCTCGCTCCGGAATATAGCATGTGAGCTCGGACGGGGACTCGGAGTCCCAGCCGTCGGGAAGCATCGTATTACGCCCGTTTCGAGGGGCACGGCCGGGGCACTCCATCACCCGTTCTCCGCGCTCTCGACCGGGTCGACGTGGAGCGTCTTCGTCCTGGAGATCGTCCAGGTCTGGCCGCCCAGCCAGGCCAGGACGACGGCCAACGCGCTGTACACGAAGGCCGGGCTGTTCAGGCTGGCCACGAAGGAGCTGTTGCCCAGGGTGACCAGGACAACGCCGAGCACCGCCATCTTGATGACGAAGCCCACGAGGTTCGCCGCGAGGAAGAGGTCCTTGTTCCGGCGGGTGACGAGGATGACGCCCGCCTGTCCCAGACCGAAGCAGCCGAGAACGACCACCGAGGCCAGCGCGGAGCCGGCCAGGCCCGGCGCACCGGCGAGAAGCGCCGATACCGCCAAGGCCAGAAGGGCGCACGCCACACCGGGAAGCGCGGCACCGCGGAAGGCCCTCCAGGCGTCGTTTTCCTGCATGGCGAAGCTCCGTCTGGGGTCGTGGTTGCCTGCTCGTGAAAGCTATCACAAGGTTTTTGGTGCTGAATCCGGGGGTTCCTTAACGCGACCTTAACGGCCCGCAAAGTGCCCGATCCAGGCGGTCTTCCACGCTCATGTCGCCTTCGCCACACCTGTTCCGCCACCGTATCCGCAGGTCAGAAGCGCCTTTCCTCGGCTCCAAGGTACGGCCCCCGAGGGCCCGCTCAGCCATCAGTTGGCGAATCGTGATCTGGGGCCGTCTTGACGCTTTCCTTGCGCCGCGGGAACAGCAGTCCGCGTCGCCGCAGGCGGGGCAGCGCGATGAGGCCAACCGCACACGTGGCCACCAGCGCGGTCACCGCCAACACGATGACCCAGGAGTCGAACACCGACAGGGCGACCGCGGCGAAGGCCACGATCCCCGCCCACAGGTACATCAGCAGCACCGCGCGCACGTGGCTGTGGCCCATGTCCAGCAGGCGGTGGTGCAGGTGGCCCCGGTCCGGCGCGAACGGGGACTTGCCCGCCAGGGTCCTGCGCACGACGGCCAGCACCAGGTCGGCCAGCGGAAGAGCGATCACCAGCAGCGGCAGCGCGATCGGCAGGAACACCACCAGGCCGGAGTTGAACCCCTCGCGCGCGGTGTTGGCGTCGAACTGTCCGGTCACCGTGATGGTGATCGAGGTCAGCAGCAGGCCCAGCAGCATGGCCCCGGTGTCGCCCATGAACACCTTGGCCGGGTGGAAGTTGTGGCAGAGGAACCCGGCGCACGTGCCCGCGAGGATGATCGCGATCATCGCCGGATAGGACTGGCGCACGAAGCCCTGCTCCACCGCGACGACGTAGTAGTAGGCGAAGAAGGCCAGGGAGGAGATGGCGACGATGCCCGCCGCCAGGCCGTCGAGGCCGTCGGCGAAGTTGACCGCGTTGATGGTCACCACGATCAGCAGGATCGAGACCATCGCGCCCAGCCACGGGCCCAGGGAGAGCTGGGTGCCGGGCAGCGGCAGCCACAGCAGCTGCACGCCCTGCCAGACCAGGATGCCCGCGGCGGCGGTCTGCCCGGCGAGCTTGCTCAGCGCGTCCATGCCCCAGCGGTCGTCGATGACGCCGACGATGGTGATGAGCCCGCCCGCGAGCAGCAGGCCCATCCAGGTGTCGGCGAGGAAGACGTCCTGGAGGTGGGGCAGCTGGGCCGAGATCAGCAGGGCGGCGGCGAACCCTCCGTAGATGGCCAGCCCGCCCAGTCGCGGGATGGGCTCGGTGTGCACGTCGCGGTCGCGCACCGGCGGCGTGGCGCCGAAGGCGATGGCGAACCGGCGCACCAGCGGAACGAGCAGGTAGGTCACCGCGGCGGCGATGACGAAGGTGAGCGCGTACTCACGCACGTCCTGGCCCCTCTAGTTCTTGTCGCCGTCGGGAGCGGTCCCGGGAGCGCTCTCGTCCTCGTCCCGCGGGGTCTGCGGCTCCGGTGCCGGGGCCTGCGCGTCCCCGGCCTCGCCGCCCTCCGGCCGCACGGGCTTGCGGGGACCCTTGCGCAGCTCGCCGATCACGGTGCCGCACACCGCGCGCAGCTGTTCGATGGAGATGGCGCCCGCGCGCAGCACGCGCGGGACCGCGTAGGTCAGGTCGACGATGGTGGAGGAGACGCGGGACTCGGTCTCGCCGCCGTCCAGGTAGACGGCGACGTCCTCGTCACCGAGCTGCTCGATGGCCTCCTCCACAAGGGTCGCGGAGGGCTGGCCGGACTTGTTGGCGCTGCTGACCGCCATGGGCCCGACCTCCTTGAGCAGGTCCAGGGCGACCGGGTCCATCGGCATGCGCACGCCCACGGTGCCCTTGGTGTCGCCCAGGTCCCAGGACAGGCTGGGGGTGGCGGTGCAGACCAGGGTGAGCGGACCGGGCCAGAACTCCTCCATGAGGTCGCGGCCGTGGTTGCCCAGGTCGTCGACGAGGGCGTTGGCGGCGCGCATCGAGCCGACCAGCACCGGCGGGGGCATCTCGCGGCCCCGGCCCTTGGTGGCGAGCAGCCTGGCCACGGCGGTCGGGCTGAAGGCGTCGGTACCGATGCCGTACACGGTGTCCGTGGGCAGCACCACAAGGTCGCCTCGGCGTACCGCGGACGCGGCGTCGGCGATGCCGTCCTTGCGGGCGGTCTCGTCCGCGCAGTCGTAGATGCGGCTCACCTGCGTTCACCTCACTCTTGAACGGAGTCCACCGGGTTCACGGTCGGACCGGGATACGGGGGGCGGGGGAAAGCACGTCAGCCGTCCTCGTCGGCGCGGCGCATGACCACGAAGCGGTCGCGCCGGGCCAGGTCCTTGCGGTTGAGGACGTCGCGCCAGCCCCTGTCCTCGGGGAAGAGCCAGGGGATGTCGATGCCCTGGCCGTCGTGGTGCTCCACGGCCATCGCGCCGCCGGGACGCAGCAGCCTGCGGCCGACCGCCTCCAGCGCGCGGATCATGTCCAGGCCGTCCTCGCCCGACCACAGCGCGGGGGCGGGGTCGTAGTCGCGCACCTCGGGCGGGATGGCTCCGGCCTCGCGGGTGGGGACGTAGGGGGGGTTGCTGATGAGCAGGTCGACGCGCCCGTTGAGCTGGGGCAGGGCGGTGCGCATGTCGCCGTGGTGGGAGGTGACCCGGTCGGCGTGGCCGCTGGCGTCGATGTTGCGCCGGGCCCAGGCCAGGGCGTCGGGGTCGACCTCCACCGTGTGCACGCGCGAGCGCGGCACCTCCTGCGCGATGGAGATGGCGATGGCTCCCGAGCCGGTGCCGAGGTCGACCACCAGGGGGTCGGCGACGTCCATGGCGCGCAGGGTCTGGATGGCCCAGTCCACCATGATCTCGGTCTCGGGGCGGGGCACGAAGACCCCGGGCCCGACGCGGAGTTCGAGGTAGCGGAAGTAGGCGCGGCCGGTGATGTGCTGGAGGGGTTCGCGGGCCTCGCGCCGGGAGACGCACTCCCAGTAGCGGGCGTCGAAGTCGGAGTCGGCGACCGTGTGCAGCTCCCCTCGACGGACACCGTGCACGAACGCCGCGAGTTCCTCGGCGTCGGCGCGAGGTGAGGCCACGCCCGCCTCCGCGAGTCTGCGCGTCGCGCGGGCGACCTCGTCGAGCAGGACGTTCATGACGACTGAGCCGCTTCGAGCCTTTCCTTGGTGTCCGCGTCCACGAGGGCCTTGACGACCCCGCCGAGTTCCCCGTCGAGGACTTGGTCGAGGTTGTAGGCCTTGTATCCGACCCGGTGGTCGGAGATGCGGTTCTCGGGGAAATTGTAGGTGCGCACGCGCTCGGACCGGTCCACCGTGCGGACCTGGCTCTTGCGCTCGGCGGCGGCCTCGGCGTCCGCGCTGGCCTGGGCCTCGGCGTAGATGCGGGCGCGCAGGATGCGCATGGCCTGCTCCTTGTTCTGGAGCTGGCTCTTCTCGTTCTGGCACGAGGCGACGATGCCGGTCGGCAGGTGGGTGATGCGCACCGCGGAGTCGGTGGTGTTGACGCTCTGGCCGCCGGGTCCGGAGGAGCGGTAGACGTCCACGCGAAGGTCCTTCTCGTGGATCTCGACCTCGATGTCCTCGGCCTCGGGGACGACCAGCACACCGGCCGCGGAGGTGTGGATGCGGCCCTGGGACTCGGTGACGGGGACGCGCTGCACCCGGTGCACGCCGCCCTCGAACTTGAGCATCGGCCACACGCCCGAACCGGGCTCGGGGGTGCCCTTGTTCTTGAAGGCGATCGTGATGTCCTTGTACCCGCCGAGGTCGGAGTGGGTGGAGTCGATGACCTCGGTCTTCCAGCCCTGGCGCTCGGCGTAGCGCAGGTACATGCGCACCAGGTCGCCGGCGAAGAGGGCGGACTCCTCACCGCCCTCGCCCGCCTTGACCTCCATGATGAGGTTCTTGTCGTCGGCGGGGTCGCGGGGGATGAGCAGGACGCGCAGGCGCTCGGTGAGCCGCTCGGCCTCCTCGGTCAGGCGGTCGGCCTCCTCGGCGAAGGAGGAGTCCTCGGCGGCGAGCTCGCGCGCGGTGTCGATGTCGCTCTCGACCTCCTTGAGCGCGCGGTAGGTCTCGATGATGGGGGTGAGCTGTGCGTAGCGTTTGCCCAGCGTGCGCGCCCTGGCCTGGTCGGCGTGCACCTCGGGGTCGGCGAGCTGCTGTTCCAGCTCGTAGTACTCCCCCAGTAGGTCGTCCAGCTTCACGTTCGCCCGTCCCCGTCGTGTTGTGCTTACCTCGCCTGTCCGTCTCCCCCTCGGGGGTCAGCCTGGTCCCGCGGGGCCGGGTGCTCCGGCCCCGCGGGACAGCGGGCGGCGCTACTTGCGCTTGCCGAAGCGCTTCTCGAAGCGGGCGACGCGGCCACCGGTGTCCAGGATCTTCTGCTTGCCCGTGTAGAACGGGTGGCACTCGGAGCACACCTCGGCGCGGATCTTGCCCTCGGTGACGGTGCTGCGGGTGGTGAAGTGGGCACCGCAGGTGCAGGTCACCTCGGTAGCGACGTACTCGGGGTGGATGTCGGCCTTCATGTGTGTCTCCTCATCAGGGGCGCAACCGCCGGACGCATGACGGGCCGGGCCGCCAGGGGCGGGTCGGTCGTCGTGGGCCATGCGCGAACCGGTGTCGCGGCGATCCGGGTAACGGGGCGGCGGGCCCAGCCGAAGCAGGGCGGGCCACTCCCCGCTACCAGTTTGCCAGACCCACAACGTTGCCGGGACCAGTACCTATTCCTCCCCCTTCCCGCGGCCTCCTCCGGGGGCGGTTCCGGCGGTGCGGGAGGGGGGCTTGTCCGCGTCGGCCCGGCGCATGAGGAGGACGAGCGCGGCGAGCACGGCGAGGAGCAGAAGGAGCATGACGGTGCCGGCGCCGGGGCCGAACCCGTAGACGAGGACGTAGCTCACCGACCCCGCCAGCAGCACGTAGTAGGTCATGGGCAGGAGGCTCTGGCGGATGAGGTCTCCCTCGCGTCCGGCCAGTCCGACCACGGCGGAGGCGGCGACCACGTTGTGCACGGTGATCATGTTGCCCGCGGCTCCGCCCACGGCCTGGGTGGCCACGACGGTCTCGGGCGGGATGCCGATGCGTTCGGCGGTGGAGAACTGGAAGAGGGAGAACATCAGGTTGGACACGGTGTTGGAGCCCGCGACGAAGGCGCCCAGGGCGCCGATCCAGGGGGCGTAGAGCGGCCATGCGGTCCCGCCCAGTTCGGCGGCTCCGGCGGCGAGGGTGAGCGGCATGCTCTCCATGGCGGTGTCGCCGAAGTCGCCTCCGGTGTTGATGAAGACGCGGACGAGCGGGACGGCGAAGAGCAGGGCGACGGCCGCCCCGGCCAGCTGTGATCCGGCCATCCGCCAGGAGTCGGCGATCTGGCGGCGGGTCATGCGGTGCAGGCCGTAGGTGAGCAGGCAGACGAGGATGAAGGTCGCGCCGGGAGAGTAGAGGGGTTCGACGAGCTGGGAGACGGGGGTGCCGAAGATGTCGGTGGCTCCGACCGCGACGCCGGTCAGCCAGTCCTCCAGGGGCGTGATGGTGCGGGTGGCCACCAGCAGCGCGGCGACCATGAGGTAGGGCGCCCAGGCGGCCAGGAACCCCACGCGTCCGCCGTCGGCGCGCGCGGTCTCGCCGTCCCCCGGGGAGAGCGTGCCGCTCCAGCGGGCCAGCCAGTCCTCGCGGGGCGGGAAGTCCCAGGTCCGCTTGGGCATGAGGAAGCCCCGGCGTGCGGCGAGGACGACGATGACCAGACCGGTGAGGCCGCCGAGGAGGCTGGTGAACTCCACGCCGAGGAAGTGGTTGTACAGGACCGAGGGGACGGTCATGGCGAAGGCGGCGAACAGCGCGAACCTCCACACTCCGAGGCCGTCGGAGAAGCGCCGGTTCCCGCCGTAGAAGCCGCAGAGCATGCAGCAGATGAAGAGCGGGACGAGGGTTCCGGCGACGGCGTGCAGCAGGACGGTCTGGAACCCGATGAGGCTGACGAACCCGGGCATGTCCAGGCCGAGTTCGGCGGCGCGCACGGCGACCGCGGACGACCCCTCCAGACCTCCGGAGACGCCGACGAGGATGGGTGTGCCCACCGCGCCGAAGCTGACCGGCGTGCTCTGGATGACCAGTCCGACCATGACGGCGGCCATCGCGGGGAAGCCCAGGGCGAGCAGGAGCGGCGCGACCACGGCGGCGGGGGTGCCGAAGCCGGAGGCGCCCTCGATGAAGCTGCCGAACAGCCAGCCGATGATGATCGCCTGGACGCGGCGGTCGGGGCTGATGTCGGTGAAGGTGGTGCGGATGGTGGCGATGGCGCCGCTCTTGGTGAGGGTGGACAGCAGCAGGAGCGCGCCGAAGATGATGTAGAGCAGGCCGATCGCGAGGATGAGGCCCTGGACGGTGGAGGCGGCGATCGCGACCCAGTCGGTCTGCCAGAAGAGGACGGCGACGGCGACCACGACGACGTATCCGGCGGGCATCGCGTACATGGCCGGGAGACGGAATCCGACGAGCAGGACGCCGACGAGGACGATCGGGGCGAGCGCGAGGAGGCTGAGTGGGGCGAGGTTGTCCATCCGGGCGGCTCCCTGGTGCGGGGACTACTCGACGGCGAGACCCTAAATCGTTTTCCCGCCGCGGGATACACCCTTCTGTGATCCGCAACACAGTAGTGATCTTTTTCGTCTCACGGGCTGACTCTTCCGCGATTCGAAAGGAAAGCGGTGGAGCGCGGTCCCGCCCGGGCGGGACCGCCTGCCGCGGACACACCGCGCGGACACGACGAAGCCCCCCTCCCGGAACGGGAGAGGGGCCTGCTTCGACCCGGGGGCCGCGGGTCAGCGCTCGGGACCCACGGTGGTCTTCTGGATCTGGAGCAGGAACTCGGCGTTGCTCTTGGACTCCTTCATCTTGTCCAGGAGCAGCTCGATGGCCTGCTGGGTGTCGAGCGCGTGCAGCACCCGGCGCAGCTTCCAGACCACGCCCAGCTCCTCGGAGGACATGAGGATCTCCTCCTTGCGGGTGCTGGACGCGTCCACGTCCACCGCCGGGAAGATCCGCTTGTCGGCCAGGCTCCGGTTGAGCTTGAGCTCCATGTTGCCGGTGCCCTTGAACTCCTCGAAGATCACCTCGTCGGCGCGCGAGCCGGTCTCGACCAGCGCCGTGGCCAGGATGGTCAGCGAGCCGCCGCCCTCGATGTTGCGGGCCGCGCCGAAGAAGCGCTTGGGCGGGTAGAGCGCCGTGGAGTCCACACCGCCGGACATGATGCGCCCGCTGGCCGGGGCGGCCAGGTTGTAGGCGCGGCCCAGGCGGGTGATGGAGTCCAGCAGGACGACGACGTCCATGCCCATCTCCACGAGCCGCTTGGCGCGCTCGATGGCCAGGTCGGCGACGACCGTGTGGTCCTCGGCGGGCCGGTCGAAGGTCGAGTGGATGACCTCGCCCTTGACCGTGCGCTGCATGTCGGTGACTTCCTCGGGCCGCTCGTCGACCAGGATCACCATCAGGTAGCACTCGGGGTTGTTCTCGGTGATGGCGTTGGCGATCGCCTGCACCACCATCGTCTTGCCCGCCTTGGGCGGGGAGACGATCAGCCCGCGCTGGCCCTTGCCGATGGGCGCCACCAGGTCGATGATGCGCGTGGTGAGGATCTGCGGCTCGGTCTCCAGGCGCAGGCGCTCCTGGGGGTACAGGGGGACCAGCTTGGAGAACTCCTGGCGGCCCCTGGCCTGGTCGGGCGACATGCCGTTGACCGAGTCCAGGCGGACCAGGGCGTTGAACTTCTCCCTGCGCTCGCCGTCCTTGGGCTGGCGGACCGCGCCGATGATGTGGTCGCCCTTGCGCAGGCCGTGCTTGCGGACCTGGGCCAGGGAGACGTAGACGTCGCTCTGGCCGGGGAGGTAGCCGGTGGTGCGCACGAAGGCGTAGTTGTCCAGGATGTCGAGGATGCCCGCGACCGGCAGCAGGACGTCGTCCTCGCCAATCACCGGCTCCGGCTCCTGGCCCCCGCCGCGTCCGCGGCGGTCCCGACGGTCCCGGCGGCGTCCGCGGCGGCGTCCGCCGAAGTCGTCGTCGTCGCCACCGCCACCACCGGAGCCGCGGCCCTGGTTCTGGCCGCCACCACCCTGCTGGGCGTTGCTGTTCGCGTTCTGGTCGTCACCGCCGCGGTTGCGGTTGCGGCGGTTGCGCTGGCGCTCGCGACCCTGCCCGGACCTGTTGTCACGGTCCTCGGCGGAGTCGGGGCCGTTCTTCTGGGGGGTGCTGGATGTCTTGGTCACGCTGCTCGCGGAGGTAGAGGATTCGGCGCCGTCCACGGCCCGGGGCTGGTCGCCGGGCTCGTCACCGCGTCGGCGGGACGAACGACGACCGCGGGAGGGCTTGTCGCCCCGTCCGCCCTGGGGGTCGGTCACGGCCTGGTCCGACGGCTGCTTGTCCGCGCGCTTGCGCGGGGCCTCGTCCGTGCCCGGCGTCTCGGGAGCCTCGGCCCGGCCGTCGGTTGCCTCGACCTTACCGGCCTTGGACGCCGTCTCTGCGCTCTTTGCTGTTTTGGCCTTCGTGGGGCCGCCGACCGGGCCGCCCTGCTTGGCCTCGATCGCGGCGATGACGTCGCTCTTGCGCATGCGCCCCGTACCGGTGATACCCAGGCTGGACGCGAGCTTCTGGAGCTCGGGGAGCTTCAGGGCCGCGAGACCGGTGCCGCGCGACGCCGTGCGGGACCGCGAGGGCGTGGCTGTCGGCGCGCCATCGCCAGCCTCCGTCACGGAAACGCCGGTGGTGGCTTTGTCTTCGACCGCCGCGTCCGTTCGGAGTTCGGTGGTGTCGCTCACTAAGGGTCCTTCCCAAGGAGCGGGCGTCGGCCGTCAGCGGGTGCTGGAGCGGCCGGCCCGGTGGTGCGAACCGGCAGGGCCGGGTAGGGCGTGCCCCACGTGGATGTTCGGAAACCGGCGTGAAGGCGGTCCCGTACCCAATCGCGACGGGCTCTGGGTACAGCCAGACGTCGGGGCGGATGGCTCGGTGGTGTTGCCCGTCCATCGTGGAGACACGCTCATCCGAGGAGGAGCGGGCTGCGATGACGTTGGCGACAGTCGCGGGAGAACCGCGGACTCGACACGTCGGCCGCCGCTTCCGGTTGGTCGTGGGACCGGACCACCGGAGTATGGGACGCGAAGGCCGTTGTGGCGGATGAGCACTCGCCCCGCAACGGGGCATCTGGTGCTTCACCTAGCCTAACACCACCACAGGCCACGGCTATTCCTCGACACAGGTGCTACGGATGGGGAGATGGGGACCGCACCCCCGCCAGCTCCACGAGCAGGGGGCGTATGTCCCAATTCTTACCCGCCCTCCGGCGGATCGAATCAATCTGGTCCGCGATTTCCGGCGAATCCGCGGACGCCTCCCCCGCCCCCGTGGAGCACAGGACCAGGACCGTCGGCCCCGCCCCGGAGACCACCGCGGGCAGTTTCTCGTGTTGCCGCAGGTCACGGATGAGATCGAGGGTGTCCGGCATGGCCGGGGCGCGGTAGGACTCGTGTAGCCGATCCCGCGTGGCCGCGTACAGGGCCTCGGGATGGCCACAAACGGCCGCGGTCATCAGCGCGGCGCGCCCGGCGTTGAACGCGGCGTCGCCGTGGGGCACCCGTTCGGGCAGCAGCCCGCGGGCCCGCTCGGTGGACAGCCGCCACTCGGGCACGCACAGCACCGGCAGGACGCGGGGGTCCGGTGCCAGGGACACCGCGCCCCAGCGGTCGCCGTCGCGGTAGGCGACCGTGTATCCGCCGTAGACGCAGGGGGCCACGTTGTCGGGGTGTCCCTCGATGTCCGCGGCGATCTGGTAGATGCCGTCGCGGTCCGGTCCGCCGTCGGGGCCGGTGCGCCCCAGCAGGGCGCTGGCGGCGGCCACGCCGCCGACGATCGCCGAGGAGGAGGAGCCGAGACCGCGTGCGTGCGGGACCCCGTTGACGCAGGTCAGGTCGAGCCCGGGCAGTTGCTCCCCGGCCCGCTCGAAGGTCTCGCGCATGGCGCGCACCACGAGGTGGCGCTCGTCGAGGGGGACCTCGTCGGCGCCCTCCCCCTCGACGCGCACGCGCAGCTCGCCGTCCTCGCGCGGGGACGCCTCGAACGTGTTGTACAGGCGCAGTGCCAGGCCCAGGGCGTCGAAGCCCGGTCCGAGGTTGGCGCTGGTGGCGGGGGCCTGGACGGACACCCGGGTGGGGCGTGATGGGCTCACGTGGGGCTCTCTCCTGGCGGGGGCTCTCGGGAAGCCCCCGCGTGGTACTCGTCCACAGGCGGGACCGGGGTCTTGCAAGGATGATGGGTGCGCGGTGAGGGTGGTTGTCGGGGGCCCACACCCTCGCGGGCGCGGGGCCGCACCCCTCCCGGTCGGAGGTTACCGGCGTCCCCGCCAGGGCGGAAGGCACTCCCTCCGCCCTGTGGACGACCGGTCTCAGGCCAGGTCGAGGGCCTGGGCCGCGGCGAGGGCGTCGACCGGGACGGTGGTGGCGGAGGAGGCTCCGGCAAGCGCCCAGTCGGGGTCCTTGAGGCCGTTGCCGGTCACGGTGCACACCACGCGGCTGCCGGGCTCGACCAGCCCCGCCTGGACGGACTGGAGCAGACCGGCCACGCTGGCGGCGGAGGCCAGCTCCACGAACACGCCCTCCTCGGCGGCGAGGAGCTTGTAGGCGGCCATGATCTGGCGGTCGGTGACCTTGTCGATGAGGCCGCCGGACTCGTCGCGGGCCTGCTCGGCCAGCTTCCAGGAGGCCGGGTTGCCGATGCGGATGGCGGTGGCGATGGTGCTCGGACTGGTGACGGGCGCGCCGTTGACGATGGGCGCGGAGCCGCTGGCCTGGAAGCCGAGCATGCGCGGGTTGCGGGTGGAGATCCCGTCCCTGGAGTACTCGGTGTAGCCCATCCAGTAGGCGGTGATGTTGCCCGCGTTGCCCACGGGGATGCAGTGGACGTCGGGGGCGTCGCCGAGGGCGTCGACGATCTCGAAGGCGGCGGTCTTCTGCCCCTGGAGGCGGTAGGGGTTGACCGAGTTCACCAGGGCGACCGGGTAGTCCACGCTGAGCTTGCGGGCCAGTTCGAGGCAGTCGTCGAAGTTGCCGTCGACCTGGAGCAGGCGGGCGCCGTGGACGAGGGCCTGGGCCAGCTTGCCCATGGCGATCTTGCCCTGGGGCACCAGCACGGCGCAGGTCATGCCCGCGCGGATGGCGTAGGCGGCGGCGCTGGCGCTGGTGTTGCCGGTGGAGGCGCAGATGACGGCCTTGGCGCCGTCCTCGGCGGCCTTGGTGATGGCCATGGTCATGCCGCGGTCCTTGAAGGACCCGGTGGGGTTGAGCCCCTCGACCTTGAGGAAGACCTCGCAGCCCGTGAGCTCGGACACGCGCGTGGCGGGCAGCAGGGGCGTGCCGCCCTCCTGGAGGGTGACAACGGGGGTGCTCTCGTTGACGGGGAGGCGGTCGCGGTACTCCTCGACGATGCCTCGCCACGCCCGTGCCATGCTCACGACTTGTCCCTTTCGGGTGGATGCGGCTTCGCTTGACGCGCGGTGGAAGCGGCGGGGTTCCCGGACGGCCCGGCGGCGCGTCCGTCGTCCCCACCAGCTACGAGTCTATGACCACGCCCGCACTATCTCGAATCGCGGTCTGATGTCTCATCATACGGACATGGGGGTCGGCGGAGGGCCGCACGGGTCCCGTGCGGCCCTGCGCGGGGTCCCGGCCCTCCGCGGCGCGCGGTCCGCTCAGTCGGCGAAGGTCTCCACGCGCATGACACTGGCCACCTCGCGCACCATGTCGTGGACGCGCAGGTCCTCGACCGTGGCGCTGAGCGCGGCGTCGGGGGCGGGGTGGCTCACCAGCACCAGCTGGGCGTCGTCCCCGCTGCCCTCCTGGCGCACGTTCTTGATGGACACCCCGTGGTCGGCGAAGATCTCCGCGACCTTGGACAGCACGCCGGGGCGGTCCGCCACGTCCAGCGCCACGTGGTAGCTGGTGATGGTCTCGCCCATGTCGTGCACCGGCAGCCCGGTGTCGTGCCCGCCCTCGGCCACCGAGGTGTCGGCGAGGCGGTTGCGCGCCACCGCGACCAGGTCGCCCAGGACCGCGCTGGCGGTGGGGGTGCCCCCCGCCCCGGCCCCGTAGAACATCAGGCGGCCCGCGGACTCGGCCTCCACGAACACCGCGTTGTAGGCCTCCTTGACGCTGGCCAGGGGGTGCTCGACCGGGAGCATCACCGGGTGGACGCGCACGCCCACCGACCCCCCGTCCTGCGAGCGCTGGCAGATGGCCAGGAGTTTGACCACGCAGCCCATCGCGCGGGCGCTGGCGATGTCGCCCGCGGACACGCCGGTGATGCCCTCGCGGTGCACGTCGGCGGCGGTCACCCGCTGGGTGTGGAAGGCCAGCCGGGCCAGGATCGCGGCCTTGGCCGCCGCGTCGAAGCCCTCCACGTCCGCGGTGGGGTCGGCCTCGGCGTACCCGAGGGCCTGCGCCTGTTCCAGGGACTCGGTGAACCCGGCGCCCAGGGAGTCCATCCGGTCGAGGATGTAGTTGGTGGTGCCGTTGACGATGCCCAGCACGCGGTTGACCCTGTCCCCCGCGAGCGAGTCGCGCAGCGGCCGCAGCAGCGGGATCGCGCCCGCCACGGAGGCCTCGTAGTACAGGTCGACCCCGGCGTCGCGGGCGGCGGCGTGCAGGGTCTGGCCGTCCTCGGCGAGCAGGGCCTTGTTGGCCGTGACCACGGACTTGCCCGACTTGATCGCGGCGAGGATCAGCGAGCGGGCCGGTTCGATGCCGCCGATGACCTCCACCACGAGGTCGATGTCGGGACGCGTGGCCAGGGCCGTGGCGTCGGTGGTCAGCAGCGCCGGGTCGACGCCGCGGTCGCGGCCCAGGCGGCGCACCGCGATGCCCCCGATCTCGATGGGCGTGCCCACCCGCGCGGCCAGTTCCTCGGACTGCTCGTTGACCAGGCGGACGACTTCCGAGCCCACCACGCCGCATCCGAGCAGCGCCACCTTCATCGCCATTTGGGCGTGACTCCCACTTCTCTCGTGAATCCTCGTCTCGGGGCGGCCCCGGCCGCCGTCGGGACCGTTCAGCCGACGTCGAGGCGGAGGAGGTCCTCCTCGTTCTCCCTGCGCACGATGACGCGGGAGCTCCCGCCGCGGACCGCGACCATGGCCGGCCGGGGCAGGTGGTTGTAGTTGCTCGCCATGGAGTAGCAGTAGGCCCCGGTGGCGGCGACGGCCACCAGGTCGCCCGGGCGCAGGTCGGCGGGCAGGTAGAGGTCGTGGACGATGATGTCGCCGCTCTCGCAGTGCTTGCCGACCAGGCGGGACAGCATGGGCTCGGCGTCGCTCTCGCGGGAGACGAGCTGGCTGGTGTACTCCGAGCCGTACAGGGCGGTGCGGATGTTGTCACTCATGCCGCCGTCGACGCTGACGTAGGTGCGGATGCCCTCCACGTCCTTGACGGTACCGACCTCGTAGACGGTGATCCCCGCCGGGCCCGCGATGGCGCGGCCGGGCTCGACCGCGATGCGGGGCACCGGCAGTCCGGCCTCCTCGCACTCGCGGCGCACGATGGAGGTCAGGCTCCCCGCGATGGTCTTGGGGTCCAGGGGGTCGTCGCCGGAGGTGTAGGCGATGCCCAGGCCGCCGCCGAGGTCGAGCTCGGCCAGGGTGACGCCCAGCTCCTCGTGGACGCCGGTGAGGAACCGGGTCACGCGGCGGGCGGCGACCTCGAAGCCGGAGGTGTCGAAGATCTGCGAGCCGATGTGCGAGTGCAGGCCGACGAGTTCCAGGTGCGGGGCGGCCAGGACGCGGCGGACGGCCTCGGCGGCGGCGCCGGTGCTCATCGCGAAGCCGAACTTCTGGTCGTCGTGGGCGGTGGCCACGAACTCGTGGGTGTGCGCCTCCACGCCGGTGGTGACGCGGATGAGGACCTTGGGGCGGGCGCCGAGTTCGGCGGCGATCGCTCCGAGGCGCTCGATCTCGTCGAGGGAGTCGATGATGACGCGGCCCACCCCGGCCTCGACGGCGCGGCGCAGCTCGGCGGCGGACTTGTTGTTGCCGTGCATGCCGATGCGCTCGGCGGGGACCCCGGCGGCCAGGGCGACGGTGAGTTCGCCGCCCGAGCACACGTCGAGCTTGAGCCCCTCCTCGTTGACCCAGCGCGCGACGGCCTTGGTCAGCAGCGCCTTGCCCGCGTAGTAGACGTCGGCGTCGGAGAAGGCGGTGCGGTAGTCGCGGGCGCGGCCCCGGAAGTCCTCCTCGTCCATGACGAAGAGCGGTGTGCCGTGGGTGGCGGCGAGTTCGCGCACGCCGACGCCGCCGACGGTGAGCTCACCGCCCGTTCGGCGCGCGGTGGCGGGCCACACGCGCGGGTCGAGGGCGTTGAGGTCCTCGGGCGGCAGCGGCGGGTTGTCCTCCGGCAGGATCTCCGCGTGGCGGGAACCGGCGGGGTGGGCGTAGCGGCTCATGATGGGCTTTCGGCTGGGACTGTACGGCTGTGCGGGTCGGCGGCACCCCCCATTGTCCACCGAACCGATCGGAACACCAGGGACGGGTACGGCCCACCGGGAGGCACGGGGCGTCTACAGCCTTGTGGGCGCTGACACCCCGAGCAGGAGGAGTCCGGTGCGGAGGACCCCGGCGACGGCTGCTGGCAGGGCCGGGTCCGCGGCGGTCCGCTCAGAGGCTTCTGGGACCGCGGCGGAACACGTCCGCCACTCATCGTAGGCACTGGTCAGCGCCTCCAGGTATCGGACCAGGATATGGGGTTCCTCTCGGCGGGCGGCCGTGTCCAGGGCGCTGGGGCCGTCGAAGAGGAGGCCGCGCACGGCGGCGGTGCGGTCGGGGCTGGCCGCGGGGGGCGGCGCGCCCTCGGCGCTCCAGCGCACGAGGCTGGTCGCGTGGGCGTGGGCGTAGCGCATCCGGAAGGCGGGGTTGGCGTCGGTCAGGCGCGCCCAGGCCCCGGGGTACTCGGCGGAGGGCAGCACCGGCAGGTCGCGCCCGGTGGTCTCGGTGCCGCGCGGGTGCTCGGGCACCGAGCGGCAGAAGGCGACGCGCGCGCTGTCCTCGCCGACCGCGCCGAGGGCGCGCGCGGCGGGGGTGAGCAGTTCCCGGTGCCCGCCGTCGAGGTAGGGGTCGCGCCAGGAGGCCTCGCCGGGGGCGGGCGGAGGGGCCTGGGGGCCGACCGCCAGGGCGACGCGGGCGCGGGCGTCGGCGCGGGCGAGCCTGCGGGCCTGGGCGACCGGCCCGGCCTCGTGCAGGGCGGAGGCGGGCCACTCCCCCTCGCCGTCCCAGTCCCGGCCGGTGAGGAAGCGGGGCCCGTCGGCCGCCGCGGCGAGCAGGGCGTCGCGCTGGCGCCCGGTGAAGGTGACGTTGAGGAAGCCGCGGCCGTCGCCGGTGACGCGGTCGAAGTCCACCAGGCCCTCGTCGCGCATGGCGGAGAGTTCGGCGGCGACGCGGTCGCGGACCTCGGCGCGGCGGTCCCCCCGGCGGTCGGTCTCCCGGCCGCCGGAGACGCCCGCCAGGCGGGGCGGCAGGGCGGTGGCGGCGTCGGCGCCCCCGTCCGCGTGGTCGTTGCGCGGCCACACGAAGGGGATCGCGTCCGGGGCCAGGTCCAGGGCCCGCGCGGCGGCCGCGCGGACGGCGGCCTCCAGGTGTCCGGGGGTCACTCCAGGCCCCTGTCGACCAGGCTCCGGATGATGTCGATGAGCACGTCGGGGTCGAAGGGCTTGGTGAGGTAGGCGTCCATACCGACGCGCCTGCCGCGCTGGTGGTCCGTCTCCTGGGTGCGCGCGGTGACCATGATGATGGGGCGGTCGCGGGTGCGGGCGTCGGCGCGCAGGCGCTCGACGGCCGTCCAGCCGTCCACGCGGGGCATCATGACGTCCATGGTGACCACGTGCGGGTCGATGTGCGCGGCGCGGTCGAGGCAGTCCTGGCCGTCCACGGCGGTGAACACCTCGAACCCCTCCAGTTCGAGGTTGAGGCGGATGAGTTCGCGGATGACGTCGTCGTCCTCGACGACGAGAACCCGTGTGGGTAGGGCGTTCACGGGCGCGACACTACCGCCGCCGGGCGACACGGCACCACCGGATTGCGGTCATCGCCGGGCCGGGGCGGGCGCGGCGGCGACGGGTGGACGAAGGGCGGCGCGCCCCTGCTACAGTTGTTCACGCAAGCCAGCCCCCTTAGCTCAGGGGATAGAGCAACGGCCTCCGGAGCCGTGTGCGCAGGTTCGAATCCTGCAGGGGGCACACAGGACGAACCAGCGGATTCACCCCGCTGACCAGCCAGAACGACGCCGACCGCCACGGTCGGCGTTTTTCGTTCCACGGCACCCGACACCACGTTTCCTGGACTTCCCCGGACACACGGTGGACGGGGCACGCGGCGGGCAGGACGTGTGACGCCACGCGGGGCGGTGGCACCGGGAACTCCCGGTGCCACCGCCCCGCGTGTTGGGGCCGCCCGTGGTCGTCCGGCCGCCCCGGAGCGGCGGGCGGTGCCCGGTCAGGCGGGACCGGGCAGCGGCCAGGAGCCGTCCACGACCGCCTCGGGGTCCCTGCGCCGCAGGTAGTCCTGGAAGCTCGCGGCCTGTTCGGCCTTCCAGACCGCCTGTGCGGCGTGCAGGTCGTCGATGTCCATGGCCGCCAGTTCGGGGTGTGCGGCGGCGAGCTTCCAGGCCAGCCGGGCGGCGGCGAGCGCGTCCGCGGCGGCCCCGTGCGCCTGTTCGGCGTCCAGGCGCACGCCGTGGTGGGCGCACACGTCGACCAGTTTGCGCGAGCCGCGCCGGAAGGTGTCGAAGCGCTTGTCGATCACCAGCGGGTCCAGGACGCGCAGCGTCCCGTCGAAGCGCGCCCCGGCGTCGTGGCGCCGGAGTTCGGCGGAGAGCAGGCCCAGGTCGTAGGGGGCGTTGTAGACCACCACCGGCACTCCGTCCGCGGCGGCCTTCTCCAGGGCGGCGCCGATCTCGGGCACCGCCTCGGCGGCGGGGCGGCCGTGCTCGCGGGCGTGCTCGGTGGTGATGTGGTGGATGTCGGTGGCTTCCTGGGGGATGTCGATCCCGGGGTCGATGAGCCAGGTGGTGACCTCCTTGGTGCGGGCCGCGGGGTCGATGCGCCACAGGGCGGCGGTGACGATCCGGTCGTTGGCCAGGTCCAGGCCGGTGGACTCGGTGTCGAACGCGGCCATGGGCCGGGTGTGCCAGGTCATGGGGACCTTTCCGGGTCGGGATGTGCCCATAGGTACCCGCTCCGGCGCGTGTTGTGCCGGAGCGGGCGGACTTTCGCGGGCACGATCCCGTCCGGCGGCGGTGCCGGCGCGGGGCCGCGTCGAGCGGTCCCCCGTCCTGCGCGTGCCCGCACGGCCCTGCCCGGGAGGCGTTGTCCACAGGCGCGGACGGCCTCTGGTGCGGCGGGCGCGCGTGCCCTAACTTCGAGGCATGAAGTTCCTGGTACGCGAACGCGTTTTCGACATCGGTGACGACTACTGGGTGACCGACGAGGCGGGTGAGAAGGTCTTCCTCGTGGACGGCAAGGCGCTGCGGCTGCGCACGACCTTCGAGCTCAAGGACACCGGCGACACCGTCCTCGCCGTCATCCGCAAGAAGCTGTTCAGACTGCGCGACCAGATGAGGGTCGAGCGGGAGGGCGGCGCCACCGCCACCGTGCGCAAGCGCCTGGTCAACCCGCTGCGCGACAAGCTCGTGGTGGAGGTGGAGGGCGCGCCGGACTGGGAGGTGACCGGGGACTTCCTCGGCAAGGAGTACGTGATCAGCGACGAGCACGGCACCGTCGCGCACGTGTCCCGCAAGTGGTTCCGCGTCCTGGACACCTACGCGGTGGACGTGAACACCCACCGCACCGACCTCGCCGGGGACCCCGCCCTGGTGATCAGCGTGGCGGTGGCCGTGGACACCCTCACCCGCGACGAGGACGAGGAGGGGCCGGGGGACTGAGCCGGGGCACGCGCGGCGGCGCCCCGGCCCCTCCCCCGGGTCAGGCGTCGCGCCGGCGGAACAGCCACACCGCCGCCGCCCACACCAGCACCACCCAGGCCGCCATGACCGCGCCGCCCTGGAGGGCGGACAGGTCGGTCCGGTTGGGTCCTCCGAGCAGGAACATCTGGACCCCCGCGCGGTCGGGCAGGTAGTCGGCCGCGTCGGTGAGCATCGAGAGGAAGAAGGACAGCGCCAGCACCGTGCTGATCAGCACGGTCAGCGGCACGATCGCGTTGCGCGCGACGACGGTCAGCCCGGCCGCGAGCAGGGCCAGCAGGACCCAGTACAGGACGGCGCCCGCCAGGGCGCCCGGCACCGGGCCGCCGACGACGTCCGCCAGCGGGTAGCCGTGCTCCCCCAGCCCGAACTGGGTGGCGGCGAAGGCGGCGGTCACGGTCACCGCCGCGACGGGCAGTGCGGCCAGGACCACCGCCGTCGCCTTCGCGAGGAGGAGTCGGGGCCGGTCGGGCACCGCCAGCAGCGAGGTGCGCAGTTGTCCGCCGGTGTACTCGCCGCTGACCGCGAGCACGCCCAGCACCACCATTCCGGCCTGCCCGTACATGATCGCGTCGAAGCCGCTCTGTTCGGGGACGACCTCGCGCACCAGCATCCCGGGGTCGTTCTCCAGGGCCCGGCCGACCGACCAACCCGACAGCCAGGCCAGCCCGACCGTCAGGAGCGGGGTCGCCAGGCAGGTGATCCAGACCGAGACGAGAGTGCGCAACTTGTCCGCCTCGGCGCGCAGGACGCCGTTCACCGCTGGCCCCCGGTCCACTCCTCGTGGCCCCGGCCGACGAGGGCGAAGAAGGCCTCCTCCAGTGAGTCGTGTCCGGCGGTCAGCTCCGCGGGTCCGCCCTCGGCGACCAGCCGTCCCCTGTCGATGACCACCAGGTGGTCGGCGATCCTGGCCACCTCTCCCATGAGGTGGCTGGAGAGCAGGACGGTGCGCCCGCGGTCGGCGAGCCCGCGGGTGAACCCGCGAATCCACCGGATGCCCTCGGGGTCGAGCCCGTTGACCGGTTCGTCCAGCACGAGCACCTCCGGGTCGCCGAGCAGGGCCGCGGCCAGGTTGAGCCGCTGTCCCATGCCCAGCGAGAACGTGCGCACCCGCGAGCGGGCGGCGTGCGCCAGGCCGACCCACTCCAGAACCTCCTCCGCCCGGGAGGCGGGCAGACCGTTGGCCCGGGCGATCCACCCCAGGTGGGCGCGGGCCGTACGGGAAGGGTGGGCGCCGCCGACGTCGAGCTGGGCGCCGACGGTGGCTGCGGGTCTGCGCAGCGAGGTGTAGGGCACCCCGTTCACCAGGGCGCGGCCCCCGTCGGGCCGTTCCAGCCCGAGCAGTGTCCGCAGCGTGGTGGACTTTCCTGCCCCGTTGGGCCCCAGAAATCCGGTGACCTGGCCGGGGCGGGCGGTGAAGGTGAGCCCGTCCACCGCCGTGTGGGCGCCGAAGCGCCTGGTGAGTCCGCGTATCTCGATCATGGCGACCATCGTGGGGCCCGGGGGCGGACCGGCGCGTCGGCCCGGAGTGGACAGTCGCACCGTCAACCCCGGGGGACGTCCGAGGCGGGCGCACGTGTTACCGGTGGGGCCGGGCGGCCGGGTCAGTCGCGGCGTGCGGCCCGGACCAGGCCGGTCTCGTAGGCGAAGACCACCAGTTGCGCGCGGTCGCGGGCGTCGAGTTTGGTGAGCAGGCGGCTCACGTAGGTCTTGACGGTGGCGCGGCTCAGGACGAGGCGGTCGGCGATCTCGGCGTTGGACAGCCCCCCGCCGACCAGGGCGGCGACCTCGCGCTCGCGCGGGGTCAGCGGGACGTCGGCCCACCCGTCCGACTCGGGTTGCCTGGACCGGACCACCTCGGCGATCAGGCGGCCGGTGACCTCGGGGGCCAGGAGCGCCTGGCCGTCGGCGACCACGCGGACGGCGCGCAGCAGCTCCTCGGGGGCGGTGTTCTTGAGCAGGAACCCGCTGGCCCCGGCGCGCAGCGCCCCGTACACGTACTCGTCGAGGTCGAACATGGTCAGGACGACCACGCGGGTAGCGGTGGTCCGCGCGCAGATTTGGCGGGTGGCGGCCAGCCCGTCGAGTCCGGGCATGCGCACGTCCATGAGGACGAGGTCGGGCCGGGTGCGCACGACCAGGTCGACCGCCTCGTGCCCGGTGCGCGCCTCGCCGACCACGGTGAGGCCGGGGTCACTGTCCATGAGCATGCGCAGCGAACCGCGCAGCAGGTCCTGGTCGTCGGCGACCACGATCCGCACCGGCGCCGCCTCACCCATGTCTGTCCCCCTGCCCTCGGACGGATACCGGGGCGCGTCGCCGCGGCGGCGCGCGGGCCCCGGGACACAGTCTGGCGGACTCCGCTCGCGGGTGGGTTCCCGTGTTCCGCCGCCTGTCGGCGCACGGGTGTCACCCGACGCTCAGACACTGTCCAGCACACAAATGTCACCCGGCACCCAAGGAGTCATAGTCACACGTAACTCCTTCGGTACACAGGTTCCGCGAAGCGCACGGGCACCGTCCGGCACACGGGCGCGCCGCGCGTTCCCGGTGGACGGGCCTTGGAACGCGGCTCGCCGTGTGCGACGGGGCGCTGGCAGTCGCCGCACGGCCTCACCCGGGCCCGGGTCCGAAGGGGATGTGCGCGCGGAGGCGGTGACCGCCGCCGGGGAGGGGCCCGGCGGAGAGGGTGCCGCCGTGCGCGGCGACACGCTCCGCCATCCCGGCCAGGCCGGTTCCGCTGCCCGGTACGGGAACGCGGCCGGGCGCGGGCCCGGTGTCGATGACCTCCACCTCCACGGCGGCGGCGCCGCCCAGGACGGTGACCTCGCAGGCGGAGCCGGGCGCGTGCCGGATGGCGTTGGTGAGCGCCTCCTGGACCACGCGGTGGACGCTGTCCGCCACGGCCGGGGGCAGCGCCCCGGCCCCTTCCGTCCGCAGGCGGCAGGTGATCCCCGTGCTCTCCGCGGTGGCGACGAGGGCCTCCAGGTCGGCCGGTCCCGGCCGCGGTCCCAGGGGCGCGTCGTGGTCGCCGCGCAGGGACACCAGAACCCTGCGGAGCTCGTCCGAGGCCTGGCGGCTGGCGGCCTCGATGTCGGCCAGGGCCGCCCGCAGGTCCTCGGCGTCCCCTCCCGTGTAGCGGGCCACCCCGGCGCGCATGCCGACCGCGCCCAGGGTGTGGGACACCACGTCGTGCACCTCGCGGGCCACCCGCAGCCGCTCCCGGACCCGGGCCTCGCGCGCCACCGCGGCGACCGCGCGCGCCTCCTGGACGCTGCGTTCCCGGACCGAGCGGCCCAGCAGCCAGGACAGGCCGAGGAGCACCGAGCCGACGCCGAGGTCGCGGAGCACTCCGTCCAGGGCCGCGCCGTTGGTTCCGAAGGCCACGATAGCCAGGACGCCCGCCAGCAGATACAACCCGTGCCGCGGCCGGGTGGGGCCGCGTTCGGCGGTCAGCGCGAGCGGGTACAGCGCCCACGCGGCGGCGGCCAGGGGCATCTGGCCCCATCCCGCGACGGTGGCCGCCAGACCGGCGGCGAGCACCGCGCCGAAGGAGGCGGCGGGCCATCTCCAGCGCAGCACGATCCCGGCCGCGACGACGGCGCACAGGACCGGGCGCACCCAGTCCAGCGGCTGGGCGCCCAGGGTGTGCGGGTCGGGCAGGCCTCCGGAGAGCAGCAGGTGGAGGAGGGCCACGGCGGTGTCCACCGCGAACCTGCGGCGCGTGGGACCGGGCCGGGCGTCCAACGCCGTCCAGTGTCGGGACGGCGCGGGGGCGGACGCACCGGTCGGCGGGGGGTCGGTCGCTGTGGTCACCGGTCGGGCTCCGTTCCGGAGGCGGGTGGGGGTTCCCCGTCCACGATGGCAGTGTCCGGCGGGTCCGTCGACGCGCTCGCGCGGTCGGCGGCGGCCGCGGGGCGGAGAGGGTGGCTGGCTGTAGTGCCCGGGGTGTCCGCGATGGGCCAGACTGTCGTTGGTCGACGGGCGAGAGGAAGGGACGGCGGGCATGGGTGCGGTCTGGAGGCAGGCGCTGCGGGCCAGCACGTACCTGCTGGTGGTTCTGGGTTCGGGTCTGGTGACGCTGGCGATGCTGCCGCTGACCCTGGCCGTGGCGCTGACCATCCCGATCGGGGGCCTGGGATTCGTGCTGCTCCCGCGCTGGGTGGGGCTGCTGGGCCGGTGGGCCTCCTGGCACCAGGGGTGGGCCTCCCGTTTCCTGGGCGTGCCGGTCCCGCGCGTGGGCGGGCGGGAGGCGTCCGGTTTCCGGGAGCTGTGGGGTCGGCCGTCCACCCGCCGCGTCCTGCTGTGGCTGCCCGTGTTCGCGCCCGCCAGCATCGTGCTGGGGCTCGTGGGGCTGCTGGCCCTCGCGATGCCGCTGAGTGCGCCGCAGTACCTGTTCTGGTGGGCGGTCCCGGGGGAGGAGCCGTTGCAGCTCCTGTGGCTCCCGGTGCTGGACTGGGGCACCGCTCTGGTCACCGGGGCCGCCTACGCGGTGATCGGGTGCGCGCTGGGCCTGGGCGCGGCCGTCCCTGCGGCCCGGGCCCACGCCCGCATGACCCTGGCGCTGCTGGCCCCCACCGAGGCGGAGCTGCTGGCGGCCCGGGTGGACGAGCTGAGCCGCACGCGCGCCGACGTGGTGGACGCGCACGGCGCGGAGCTGCGCCGGATCGAGCGCGACCTGCACGACGGCACCCAGGCGCGGCTGGTGGCGATCGCGATGCAGCTGGGTGTGGCGAGGGAGGCTGTGGAGAACCCGGCCGTGGCCGCGCTGCTCCGAAACGCCCACGAGGGCGCCGAGGAGGCGATGGCCGAGCTGCGCGAGGTGATCCAGGGCATCTACCCGCCGATCCTGGCCGACCGGGGACTGTCCGGGGCGCTGACCGCGCTGGCCGCCCGCACCACCGTTCCCACCCGCCTGGACGTGGGTGAGCTGGGCGCGCTCCCGGTGGCGGTGGAGACCGCGGCCTACTTCGTGGTCACCGAGTCGGTCACCAACGCGGTCAAGCACAGCGGGGCCGAGGAGATCTCCGTGCGCCTGGGACGGGAGGACGGCGTGCTGCGGGTGACGGTGCGCGACGACGGCTCGGGCGGGGTGGACGAGGAGCGCGGCAGCGGCGTGCGGGGACTGCGCCGCCGGGTGGCCGCCCTGGACGGTACGGTACGCGTGGACAGCCCGGCGGGCGGGCCGACCGTGATCGACGTGGAGATGCCGTGCGGATCGTGATCGCCGAGGACAACGTGCTGCTGTCGGCGGGGCTGGAGCTGCTGCTCTCCACCAGGGGCTTCGAGGTGGCCGAGGTGGCCGCGGACGCGGCGGCCTTCGCCGACGCCGTGGACCGCCACCGGCCCGACCTGGCCATCGTGGACGTGCGGCTGCCGCCGAACTTCCGTGACGAGGGCATCCACGCGGCGATCGGTGCCCGCCGCAGGCACGAGGCGCTGCCGGTGCTGGTGCTCTCGCAGTACGTGGAGAGGGACTACGCCGGGGAGCTGCTGGCCGACGGCCGCGGCGGGGTGGGCTACCTGCTCAAGGACCGGGTGGGCCGGGTCAGCGAGTTCGTGGACGCGCTGCGGCGGGTGGCCGGGGGCGGCACGGTGATGGACCCGGCGGTGGTGCAGCAGCTGCTGGCCCGCCGGGTCCGCGACCCCCTGGAGTCGCTCACCCGCCGCGAGAACGAGGTCCTGGCGCTGATGGCGGAGGGGCTCGACAACGGGGAGATCGCCGAACGGATCGTGGTCACCGAGAACGCGGTGCACAAGCACGTCGGCAACATCTTCGCGAAGCTGGGGCTGTCGCCCTCCGACAGCGGGCACCGCCGGGTGCGCGCGGTGCTCGCCTACCTCGACAGCAGGTGAGCGGCCCCGGCCGGATCAGGCGGGCCGGCCCCCGGCGGGGGCGGGTCAGCGGCCGGACGCCGGGGCCTCCTCACGGGTTCCCCCGCGGGTGACCAGCAGGCCGGTGGCGGCCGCGGTGAAGAACATCAGCACGCCGTACACCGCGGACGGAACGGCCATCTCGGTGCTGCCGAGCAGGGCCGGGCTGAGCGCGATGGCCAGGGACAGCGTGGTGTTGTGCAGGCCGATCTCCATGCAGGAGGCGATCGCCTCGGGGCGGCCGGTGCCCAGGACCCGCGGCGCCCAGTAGCCGATGGTGAGGCTGGCGATGTTGAACAGCAGCACCATCAGCCCAACGGAGACGATGTAGTCGCCGATGCTGTCGAGTTCCTGGTAGAGCGCGACGGCGATGACGCCGAACAACACAGCGACGGAGGCGATCTTGACCGGCCTCTCCATGCGCCGGGCGAAGGCGTCCGCCCTCGCCCTGACGAGCATGCCGACGGCGACGGGGACCAGGATGACCGCGAACACCTGGAGGACCTTGCCGACCTGGAGGCCGAGGGTGTCGCCGTCGCCCATGAAGCGGGCGATGGCCAGGTTGGTGATCAGCGGCAGGGTCACCATGGCGGTGAGGGAGTTGAGCGCCGTCAGGGAGATGTTGAGCGCGACGTTGCCGCGGAACAGGTAGCTGTACAGGCTGGCGGTGGTGCCGCCGGGCGAGGCGGCGAGCAGCATCATGCCCACCGCCAGGGCGGGCGGCGGGTCGAAGAGCAGGACGAGGGCGAGGCAGACCAGGGGCAGGACGAGGATCTGGCAGCCCAGAATGAGCGCGACCGTGCCGGGCATGCTGGTCAGTCGGACGAAGTCCCCGACGGTCAGGCTCAGGCCGAGGCCGAGCATGATGACGGCGAGTGCCGCCGGGAGCGCGATCGTGGCGATGGTGGAATCCATGGGCGGACACCTCGGGGCGGGCCGCGCGGGGGGCGCGATGGGGCGGTCGGGGGGAGTGGCAGACCGGCGCGGACCGCGGAGGTGAGGGCGTCGGCCCGGGGCGCCGCGTGCGGTGTTACGGGGCCCGCGGGCCCGTGCGGACCGGGGATCGCGCCGTCCCGTGATCCGCGCCACATGTGGCTACTGGTCGGTATGCTGACACGCCCGCGCCCGGGTGGCAAGAGCGCACGCCCGGCCCGCCGGGGCCGGGTGGCCGCGGGCGCGTCCGCGCGGCGGGGACCGGACGCGTCCGGAACGCGCACGCGCCTCCCGCGTCTGCCCTCCCCCGGAAGGATCAGTCGCTCATGCGCCCCGCCCGGGCCTCCCCGCCCTCGGAGGGCTCAGGCGGCGGGCCAGGAGCTGCCGGTGAGGTCGTAGGCCAGGTGGAACCACACCTTGCGGATGCTGGGGTGGCCGTTGTCGCCCCAGGCGGTGGCGAAGCTGTCGACCAGGGCCAGGCCCCGGCCGTTCTCCGCGGTGAGCCGGTCGCCCTCCAGCGGTCCGGCGCTCAGCGGGCGGTCCTCTCCCGGCTGGGAGCGCGTGGGCCTGCCGTTGTCCCGGCAGACCAGAGTGAGCCCGTTGGGCGCCCGGGTCACCCGCAGCACGAAGGTCTGGCCCTCCTCGCCGGAGCGGCTGTGCCGGATGGCGTTGGTGGCCAGCTCGGTCCCCAGCAGCGAGAAGACGTAGCGGTAGTCGCTGTCCCGGGCGGCCGCGCAGGTGTCCAGGAAGGCGCGGGCCAGCGGCACGCTGGCGGGCTCGCCGGGGAACTCCCAGTGGCGTTTGGTGAAGGGGACCGGCGGCCGTCCGCTGAAGTAGTGCCGGTACTCGTCCGGTACACCCGTGAGGACGGTGTCCTCGGCCTTGGCCAGAGCCGGCACGGAGACGAGCGTGGGCATGGGAGGACTCCTTCGGCGGGGCGGTTCAGTGGGCAGGCGAACCGGGGGAAGGGGGCGGCTGCGGGAGCGTCCTGGAACCGCCTTCGGGGGAGGGGCGGCGGGAACGGCTACGACCTTACGCGATCAGAACCCTGTGGGACAGGGGATGCGGGTGTGGTGAGTCCCCGAAATCCCGCGCGTTTTCCAGCCCGTCTCCCCCCGGCCCGTCCCGCCGTTCAGTCCACGGCCCCGAGCGCCTCCTCGGCGGCGGCCTCGGCCGCGGAGCGCTCGGCGGGGACGAGCCCGACCCGGGTGCGGCGGTCCAGCAGGTCAGCGGCGTCCATGGCTCCCTCGTGGCGCACCCCGAAGCGGAGTTCGGCCCCGGTGACCCCGCGGACGAGGGGAGCGAGCAGCTCCGGGTCGGCGTCGGCCTCGGCCAGCACGGCGACCGCCTCGGTGCCGTACCTGGCCACCAGGCGGCGCGGGGCGGCCACGGCGTCGAGCTCCTCGCGCGGGGCCGCGCCGACCAGGGGCAGCGCGCGGGTCCGGCAGGGGCCCGCGGACAGCCCGCGGGAGCGCACGGCGGTGTCGACGGCCTGCTCGGCCATGGCGCGGTAGGTGGTGAGCTTGCCGCCGACCACGGTGACGGTGCCGTTCGGGGCGACCGTGACGGCGTGCTCGCGGGACAGGTCGGCGCTGTCCCCGACCCCGTGCACCAGCGGGCGCAGCCCGGCGAAGGCGCCCAGGACGTCGGAGCGCTCCAGGCGGGTCTCCAGGGCCCGGTTGAACTGGTCCAGCAGGAAGTCCACGTCGCTGTCGGGCACCTCGGGCACGTCCGGCACGGTGCCGTCCACGGGCTCGTCGGTGAGCCCGGCCAGGATCCGGCCGTCCGGCTGGGGCAGGGCGAACACGAAGCGGCTGGCGCTGCCGTCGACCGGCACGGTGAGCGCGGCCCGGGGGCGGCCCAGGGCGGCGCCGTCGAGTACCAGGTGGCTGCCCCGGCTGGGGCTCAACCGCACGTGGGGGTCGAGCCGGTCGGCGTGGACCCCGGTGGCGTTGACGATCGCGCGCGGGCGCACGGGGACGATCCGGCCGGTCACCCCGTCGCGCAGCACGGCGCCGTCGGCGGCAAGGCTCTCGGCCGAGCAGCGGGTGAGGATCCGGGCGCCCTCGCGGGCGGCGGTGCGGGCCAGGGCCACCACGAGGCGGGCGTCGTCCACGAGCTGGCCGTCGAAGGACACGACACCGCCGAGGAGCCCCCGCCGCGCGACGCCCGGGAGCAGGCGCAGGGTCTGGCGCGGACCGACCACGCGGGGCCGGGGCAGCACGCCGCCGGGCGTCCCGGCCATGATCCGCAGCAGGTCGCCCGCCCCCGCCCCGGCGCGGACGAACAGGGCGCGCGCGAGTCCGCTCCCCCGGTGGACGGGGACGACCATGGGCAGGGGCCGCACCAGGTGCGGCGCGGTGACCCGCATGAGGACGTCGCGCTCGCGGGCGCTCTCGTAGGCGATGGCGACCTGTCCCCCGGCCAGGTAGCGCAGGCCGCCGTGGACCAGCTTGGAGCTCCAGCGGCTGGTGCCGAAGGCCAGGTCGTGGCGTTCGGCCAAGGCGGTGGACAGGCCGCGCGCGGCGGCGTCGAGCGCGACTCCGGCGCCCGTCACTCCCCCGCCGACGACCAGGAGGTCGATCCGCGGGTCGTGCTCCAGCGCGGCGAGGTCGGCCGCGCGCCGGGCGGTGTTGAGGGAGGAGGAGGCGGGGACCGCGAGGCTCATGGGCTCTCCTGGTTCGGGGGGCGGAGGTAGCCGTCCAGGAGGGCGGCGAGCTCGTCGACGAGGCCGGACTCGTCGGTGACGTCGGCGAACAGGCGGCGGGAGGTGACCGTGCCCTGGACCGTGACCAGTACGAGGCGGGCCAGCACCGCGGGGTCGCCCGCGCGCACCGACCCGTCGCGCTGGCCCTCGGCCACGACCGGTTCCACCAGTTCGAGGGCCGCCCGGTGGCTGGTGCCCAGCCGCTGGAAGGTGTAGGTGGCCAGGAGTTCGGGCTCGGTGTCCACGATCCGGACGAACAGCGGGTGGGCGAGCAGCGCGCGGGCGACCCCGGCCGCGTGCCGGACCAGCCGGGCGCGCACGTCCTCCCCGGCGGGCCCGCCGGGGCCGTCGCCCTGGTCGGCGAGGATCCGCCGCAGCTCCCGGGTGAGCAGGTCGGCCACGAGCGCGGTCGCGTCGGGCCAGCGCCGGTACACGGTGGGTCGGCTGACCCCGGCGCGGCGCGCCACGTCGGTCAGGGTGGTGCGGCGCACCCCGAAGGCCTCGACGCAGGCGCGGGCCGCGTCCAGGATGCGGTCTTCAACGTTACGTATTGACGCCATATGTAAAACTGTAGAGCATGACTGACGACACTTCCTCGGAGGCGGCGCCCGAGATGAGCTGGTTCGGATGGGGCGACCCCGCCCGGGCGCGCGCGCTGGACCCCGGCCTGCGCGACCTGGTCTCCCAGGTGCTGCGGGCCCCTCTGGCGGACCTGCCCCCCGTCCCCGAGGAGCGGGTGGAGCTGCCCCCCTCCCGGCTGGACGAGCGGCTGCGCGGACTGCTCGCCGGTGTGGTCGGGCCCGGCCACGTGGACGACGGGGACGCCGCCCGGCTGCGCCACAGCGGCGGCAAGAGCACCCCCGACCTGCTGCTGCGCCGCGCGGGCAGGGCCGACCCCGCGCCGGACGCCGTCCTGTACCCCGCCGACCACGACCAGGTCCGGCGCGTCCTGGAGGTGTGCTCGGCCGAGCGCGTGGCCGTGGTGCCCTTCGGCGGCGGCACCAGCGTGGTGGGCGGGGTCGCGCCCCTGCGCGGCGGTCTGCGCGCCGTGGTCTGCCTGGACCTGCGCCGCCTGGACCGGCTGGTGTCGGTGGACACCGCCTCGATGACCGCCGTCCTGGGCGCGGGCGTGCGCACCCCGCGCGCCGAGGCGCTGCTGGCCGAGCACGGGTGCACGCTCGGGCACCTGCCGCAGAGCTACGAGTACGCGAGCCTCGGCGGCTACGCGGCCACCCGCTCCAGCGGGCAGGCCTCCTCCGGGTACGGCCGCTTCGAGGACATGGTGGTCTCGCTGCGCGCGGCCACCCCGCGCGGCACCCTGGACACGGGCGGACCGCCCGCCTCGGCGGCCGGTCCGGACCTGGGCCGCCTGCTGCTGGGCTCGGAGGGGACGCTGGGCGTGATCACCGAGGTGGGCCTGCGGATCCGCCGCCGCCCCGAGCGCGTGCTGGACGAGGCGTGGTCCTTCCCCGACTTCGCGGCGGGCGTGGACGCGCTGCGGACCCTGGCCCAGTCCGGGATCCGGCCGACCATGGCGCGGGTCCTGGACGAGGCGGAGACCTTCGTGGGAGCGGCCGTGGGAGGGCGCGAGTCCGCGCCCGGCTGCCAGGCGGTCCTGGGCTTCGAGGGCACCGGCGCCGAGGTGGAGGTCCGCGCGGCCGCCGCGCGGGAGGCCATGGCCGGGGCGGGCGGCACCCCGCTGGGCCCCGGGCCGGTGGCGCACTGGCGCGGCAACCGGTTCTCCGCGCCCTACCTGCGCGACTCCCTGCTGTCGGCCGGGGTGCTGGCCGAGACCCTGGAGACCGCGGCCCCCTGGAGCGGCCTGCTCCCGCTGTACGCGGCGGTCTCCGGCGCGCTCACCGGGGCGCTGGAGGACGGGGAGGGCGGCGCCGTGGTGATGTGCCACGTGTCGCACACCTACCCCACGGGCGCCTCGCTGTACTTCACGGTGGTGACGGCGGCCGGGGCCGCGCCGCTGGAGCGCTGGGGCCGGGCCAAGCGGGCCGCCTCGGAGGCGATCGCCGCCAACGGCGGGACGATCACCCACCACCACGCGGTGGGGACCGACCACCTGCCGTGGATGGCCGCGGAGATCGGCCCCCTGGGCGGGGAGGTGCTGCGCGCGGTCAAGGCCGCGCTGGACCCGGAGGGGGTCCTGAACCCGGGCAAGCTCATCCCCGCCCCGTAGGGCGGCGTCCGGCCGGGCCCCGGGGGCGGCCGTCCGCCCCCCGGGAGGACCTCAGGCCCGCTCCCCCTCTCGGGAGAGCTGGCGCTCCACCCGTCCGGCGAAGTCGGCGAGGAAGTCCAGGGCCTCGGCCTCGCCGACGCCGTCGCCTCCGCCGACGGTGTAGGAGACCGTCACACCGACGTTGACGGTGACGAAGACCGCCGAGCCGTAGGCGTCGCCGTCGGTGTGCCCGTCGCCCTCGAAGAGCACCGCGTACCCGGTGTCGCCCGCGGACACGGGGCGCCAGTCCAGGAGCACCGCCGTCTGGTCCTGCTCCTCCTCGTGGTGCCCCAGCTCGCGGTCGCGGAGCTGGTCCTCGAGCTCCCCGTGGAACCTCTCGACGGCCTCCCCGCCGTCCTCGTACTCGAAGAGGGAGGCGGTGACGTGCAGGGGAAAGCCGTCGACGTTCCCGACACTGCAGTTGAGGTAGCCGAGCACGCCCGCCTCGGCCAGGTACGCCGTCCCGTCGTCCTCGACGGTGGTGTACTCGCCCTCGGCGCGGGGGCTCTCGGTGCCGGGTACGGAGTCCACCACCTCGGCGGGCAGCAGCCGTCCGCAGTCGGGAAGTCCCGCGTAGGGGCGGCCGTCGGCGATGTTCCACACCACGACGCCCAGGGAGGCCGCCAGCAGGACGGCCGCGGCGGCGCCGCCGACGACCAGGCCCCTGCGGGGGCGCCGGCGCGGACCGGGCTGTGCCGGGTGGCCGGCAACGGGCGGCAGCGGCGGCGTGCCCCCGTGCGCGCCGTACCCGGGCTGGGCGGGCGGGACGCGGGGGTGGCCGGGCCCGTGGGGCGGCCGGCCGCCCGGCGGCTGCCCCGGCTGTCCGGGGAAGCCCCCGGCGGGCTCCGGGCCGGGGTGCGGCCGCCCGGGGGAGCCCGGCTGGGGCCGTGGTCCCGGATGGGGCTGTCCCGGCCGTCCGGGGAAGGGCTCCCCGCCGGGGGGACCGGGGAACGAACCGTCGTCGGGGGGATAGGTCATCGGCTCCGCGGCGTCGCCCCGTCCGGCGGGCGGACGCCGGCCTCCTCACCAATGCTCGTCGGCCGCGCGCGGCGGCCGGGCACCGCCCGCCGCGCGAGGAGCGCCCGGGCGTGTGCGTCGGTATGTCCCCCCAGTATCGCCAACCGGGGCCGCCGCGTCATGCCCGTGGCCGCGACCGGCCCGCGCCGCGGCCCGAACCGTCCGCGGCGGCCCTTCCCTGCCCCGACAATGGATCCCGTGGCACGAGGAAAGCTCCGCATCTACCTGGGATCGGCCCCCGGCGTCGGCACCACGCACAACGCCCTGGCCGAGGCCCGCAGCCGGGCCGAGCGCGGCACCGACGTCGTGGTCGCCGCCGCCCACACCCACCGCCGGGCACGGACCTCCGCGCTCCTGGAGGGGCTGGAGCGGGTCCCGCCGCTGCCGTCCGGTTCCGTGGACACCGCGGCCGTGATCGCGCGCGCTCCGGGGACGGCGCTGGTCGACGACCTCGCCCGCGCCAACCCGCCCGGCTCGCCCAACGCCACCCGCTGGCAGGACGTGGAGGAGCTGCTGGAGGCCGGCGTGGACGTGCTGTCCACCGTGGGCATCCACCACCTGGAGTCCCTCAACGACGTGGTCCACCAGATCACCGGCGTGCGCCCCCGGCAGACCGTCCCCGACCACGTGGTGCGCCGCGCCGCGGAGGTCGAACTCGTGGACGTCACCCCCCAGGAGCTGCGCCGCAGGATGGCGCGCGGCGACATCCACCCGGCCGAGAGCGTGGACGCGGCCCTGGCCGACTACTACCGGGAGGGCAACCTGGCGGCGCTGCGCGAGCTGGCGCTGCTGTGGACCGCCGACCGTGTGGAGGAGAGCCTGGCCCGCTACCGCGGCGAGCACGAGATCCGGCGGACCTGGGAGGCCCGGGAGCGGGTCGTGGTGGCGCTCACCGGCGGCCCCGAGGGGGAGACGCTGATCCGGCGGGCCGCCCGCGTGGCCGCACGCTCGCGGGGCGGGCACCCCCAGCCCAGCCACCTGCTGGCGGTGCACGTGGTGCCGCCCAACGGCATGGCGCAGGCGCCCACAGACGACCTGCTGCGGCAGCGCAGGCTGCTCGTGGAGCTGGGCGGCACCTACCACCAGGTGGTCGGCAACGACGTGCCGACCGGGCTGCTGGAGTTCGCGCGGGGCGTCCAGGCCACCCAGATCGTGCTGGGGTCCTCGCGCCGCCGCACCTGGCAGTACGTGTTCGGCCCCGGGGTCGGGGCGATCGTGGCGCGCGACTCCGGGGACATCGACGTGCACATCGTCACCCACGAGCGGGTGGGCAGCGGCCGGTGGCCGCTGCCGCCGCCCGGCCGGGGACTGGGCGAGCACCGCCGGGTGACCGGCTGGTCGCTGGCGCTGCTGGCGCCCACCCTGCTGTCGCTGGTGATGGCGCTGCCCCTGTTCGAGGACGTGGGCGCCGCCTCGGACGCGATGCTCCTGCTGCTGGCCACCGTGGCCACCGCGGCGGTGGGCGGCCTGCGCCCCGCCCTGGTGTCGGCGCTGTGGAGCGCGGTGCTGCTCACCGTGCTGCTGTCCCCGCTGCACGGTCGGCCCTCGGTATCGCTGGACAACATACTGGCGCTGACCGCGTTCGCCCTGGTGGGGGCGCTGGTGGCGATCGTGGTGGAGATGGCGGCGCGCCGGTCGGCGCAGGCCGCGCGCGCCCGGGCCGAGGCCGACGCGGTGACGCTGCTGGCCAGCAGCGTCCTGGCGGGCAAGGAGCCCCTCCAGGCCCTGCTGCGGCGGATCCGGGAGACCTTCGGGCAGCGGTCGGCGACCCTGCTGGAGCGGCTGGACGACGAGCGCTGGCGCGCGGCTCACAGCGTGGGCGCCCCGGCGTGCGAGTCCCCCGAGGAGGCCGACGTCCTGGTCTCGATCTCCGACAACCTGGCGCTGGCGCTGCGCGGCCGGGTGCTGCCCGCCGCCGACCGGGGCGTGCTGCGGGCCTTCGCCGCGCACATCGGCATCGCCCTGGAGCACCAGAGGCTGGAGTGGGACGCGGCCGAGGCGCGCGGCCAGGTGGCGGGCAACCGCATCCGCACGGCTCTGCTGGCCGCGGTCTCGCACGACCTGCGCACCCCGCTGACCTCGATCAAGGCGAGCCTGTCGAGCCTGCGCGCCACCGACATCACCCTCACCGAGGAGGACCGCGAGGACCTGCTGGAGACGGTGGAGGAGTCCACCGACCGGCTCAACCGGCTGATCGACAACCTGCTGGACATGAGCCGGGTGCACACCGACAACGTGCGCCCCAAACTCCGCGCGGTGGGACTGGAGGAGGTCGTGCCCGTCACCCTGCTGGGCCTGCCGCACGAGGCGGTCGTGGTGGACGTGCCCGACCGCCTGCCCCGCGTCCGCGCCGACGCCGGGCTGCTGGAGCGGGCGGTGGCCAACGTGGTCTCCAACGCGGTCCGGTACAACCCGGACCCGCGCCTGCCGGTGCTGGTCTCGGCGAGCGCGCACGGCGACAGCGTGCAGCTGCGCGTGGTGGACCGCGGGCCGGGGGTCTCAGACGAGGGCAAACAGCGCATGTTCGAGGCCTTCCAGCGCCTGGGCGACGCCCCCCAGGGCACGGGGGTGGGTCTGGGTCTGGCGGTCGCGCGTGGTTTCGTTGAGGCGATGCACGGCAGGCTCGACCCCGAGGACACGCCCGGCGGCGGTCTGACCATGGTGTTCACGCTCCGTGCTGTGGAGAAGAGCGAGACGGACACCGGAGACGGGGAGGGGACCGATGCGGGTCCTGGTCGTTGACGACGACATGCAGATCATTCGGGCCATGCGGATCAACCTGAGGGCGCGCGGGCACGACGTGGACACCGCGGCCGACGGGGCGTCCGCTCTGCGGCTGGCCGCGGACAACCACCCCGACGTGGTCCTGCTCGACCTGGGGCTGCCCGACATGGAGGGCATGGAGGTCATACAGCGGCTGCGCGGGTGGTCTCAGGTGCCGATCATCGTGCTGTCGGCGCGGCACTCGGCCGGGGAGAAGGTGCGCTGCCTGGACTCGGGCGCCGACGACTACGTCACCAAGCCGTTCGGGATGGACGAGCTGCTGGCGCGCATGCGCGCGGCGGAACGGCGGTCGGTGCGCGTGGACGAGGCCCCGGTGGTGCGCACGCCCTCCTTCACCGTGGACCTGGGCGCCAAGCGGGTGCTGCGGGAGGGCGAGGAGGTCCGGCTCACCCCGACGGAGTGGCACATCCTGGAGATCCTGGCCCGGCACGCGGGCCAGCTGGTCAGCCAGCGCCAGCTGCTGCACGACGTGTGGGGCCCGGCCTACCAGAGCGAGACCAACTACCTGCGGGTGTACATGGCGCAGTTGCGCCGCAAGCTGGAGCCCGACCCGGCGTGCCCGCGCTACCTGATCACGGAGGCGGGCCGGGGCTACCGCTTCGAGAGGGCGGGCTCGGCCCAGCCCGGGGACTGAACCCGTCGGCGCGTGCCGGGGCGGTCGGCCGCCGGGGCCGCCCGGCACGCGTCACAGGACGAAGGCCTCCCCCTCCGAGAGTTCGACGAGCATGTCGAACTCGTCGGTGCCGCCGTGGCCGCGGTTGGCCTTGGCCACCGCCAGGCAGGGCGCGAACGCGCGCGCCCACGCCATCAACCGGTCGCCGTCCACACCCAGGACGCGGGAGAGCACGTCCACGCGCTGCACCACCTCGGGCAGGCTGGTGGCCTTCCACAGGGCCCAGTCCACGGCGTCGACCGCCGCGTCCCCCAGGCAGGCGCGCGGGTCGACGGCCACCAGGCCGCGCCGGCCGCCGTCGATGACGTTGCCCGGGTGCAGGTCGCCGTGGACGGGCACGACGTCCACCGTGCCGTTGGCCAGGTCGCGGGCCCGGCAGAAGCCCTGGTGCATGGCGGACGCGGACACCACCTCGGCGGCGGGCCCCTCGGCGCGCTCGCGGTTCCACAGGTCGAAGATGAACTGCACCCGCGAGGTCAGCGGGCGCAGTTCGAGCAGTTCGCGCCGGGGCACCTCGACGGAGTGCAGCTGGGAGATGAGCGCGCCGACGGTCTCCATCGGCGGCACCCGCCCGCCCGCCGCGACGGTCTCGCCGCCGATCCACTCCATGAGGATGGCCCCCCGCGCGTTGTCGACCTCCCACACGCGGGGTACGCGCCCGGAGGACTCCCACATCCGCAGCACCCGTGCCTCGGACGCGGCCAGGCCGGTGTCCGGTGAGAGCTTGAGGACCGCGCGGTCGCCGTCCGGGCGCACGACGCAGACGACGACGGAGGTCCGGCCGTGGGGGGCCGGGCCCTCGACGGTCAGCCCCCAGTCGGAGGCGATCCCGGAGACGATCCCCGGGAGTTCGGTCAGCCACTCGCCGACGTGGCTGCCGAAGCGCCGTTCCAGCCGCCGACGCTGCCGGTCATCGACGAACTGCGCTGTGACGTCGTTCATACATCCACCTTAGGTTCGCTCGCGTCGATGACGGTTCGGGGTGGGCCCCTCGCGGGTCGGCGGAGCCGCGGACCGCACGGTCCGCGGCGCACTGGCTCTGTTCGGGTCCCGGACCGGTCGCGGGTAGACCTCCGCGCCGGCGGGGGGAGGCGGGGGCCGCCGGAGGAGTCGCGTCCGGTCGCCACCGCGCCGTGCGGGAGGCGGCGCGGTACGGATGCCGTGTTTGTGGGTGCGGGGAGTTCCCGCCCGTTTGCCCCCTACCCATCCGCGCGCCCCCGGTAACGGCGCAGCGGCGCCCCGGACTCCCGCGATCACCCGTGCGGCGGACGGTGTCACCGTCGGTGTCGGCTCGTCGGGGACCGCGTTCTCAGGCCAGGCGCCCCCTGACCGCCCGGTGCTGGGCGAGGAGGGTGTCCACGACCAGCTCGGAGGGCCACAGGGGCTCGGTGATCGCGGTGACGTCCAGACCGCGCAGCAGGTCGAAGTCGGGGCCGTCCACGAGCCTCCACGCGGCGACGGCGACGTTGTCCTGGCCGTGGCGGCGCAGCCGGTCGACGGCGTCGACCACCGAGGGCGCCCAGGTGCGCAGGTAGCCCACCTGGACCGGGGAGTCGAGGCGGCGGCTGAGCATGCGCGCCACGTCCATGACGACCTGGTGCTCCTCGGTGCCGGTGGTGCCGTCGGCGGCCAGGACCACGCCGTCGGACGGACCCCAGCCGGAGTCGGCCAGCCGCCCGGCGAGGTCGGCCACGATCGACGGAACCGCTCCCAGGGGCGGGGTCTGGCAGGAGTCGCTCATACGGCCGAGGCCGAGCCGGGAGAGCAGGTGGGCGCTGGCGACGTCGCCGCCCGCGACGAAGGCGGGGACGACCACCTTGGGCCCCCGGACGGAGTGGACGGTGGCGGCGACGTCGTCGGGGCTGCCGAAGGCCGGGGTCACCGGCACCTCTCCCCTGCTCGCCACCGCCTCGGCCAGGCCCCACAGGGCGTCCCGGCGGTGGGTGTCACGTGAGTCGTCGGCTACGAGGACCATCGTCGGGACCATGCGCGTCTCCTTCGGTACATCTGCGGGGGGAACTGCCTTGCCCGCCGAGCGTAAAGCGGCTCAGTTTCACGGGGGTTGTGCGGTGTTACGCGGAGGAAAAAAGCGAACAATGGCTGTGGTGGTTATGACCACCGGGGGTCTGCGTGAACCATAACAATCGCCTAAAAAACAGGGCATGTCCACTTCTGGAGAGAGTGGTGTAGGACTCACGGGTTCCGGAGGACGAAGGGGGCTATCCTTGACGCCGAGGGAGGAAGCCGCCCCCACCTGCTCCGACGAACCGCTCCTTCCCTCCCGCCCCGCAACCGGTCCCCGGCGGGGCATGGCGGACACCACACCCATTCTCCGGCGGACGAATAACCGCTTTCGCCCCGACCTCTCTAGAGAAATACCCAGCAAAGCTTTTCTCATGCATTCGTCAGGTGCGGATGCACGTGCCGCGGAATGTGCGGCAGCCTTCCTGCCTGAGAGGACGCGGATTCTCGGCCGTCTTCGGAGCGCGCCGTTTTCCGCCGGTGTCCGTTCCCGTCCGGCCGCCTCGGGGCCACGGCTGGAGCGCCGCGCCCCGCCCCGCTCCGGCCGGCCCGGACCGCCCCGCACGCGCGCGAGGACCCTTTGCACATCACGCCGTTCTCTGTCAAGGGTGTGCACTCCCCCAAGTCTCCATAGCCGCACACCACCTGACGTGGGGAGACAGGATGCGGGTCCGGCGCGATCACTTGCCATGACCCCCTCGGCCCGCTCACACTTGGTACCGATGGAGCGTGTACTCGCAGGCGGCACACGCCGCGGGAACGCTCCGGGCCGCCGCCCGACCGGACTCCCCACCTCCGGACGGACCGCGCCCCCAGATCCGCACCGAACCATCCAGACTGGAGTGAGCATGGCCGTCCACCCTCGGGTGCAGACGCTGGCCCAGACCTTTCTCGCGTACGCCGACCAGGAGGCCCCCGGCCTGGTCGAAGGCCTCTACCTGACCGGTTCGGTCGCCCTCGGCGACTTCCGCCCGCACACCAGCGACGTCGACTTCGTGATCGTCACCGGTCACACGCCCGGCAGGCGCGAGCTGGAGCTGCTGCGACGCGTCCACGCGCGCACCCGCGCCGCCGCCACCGGACCCCAGTTCAACGGCGTCCACGTCACCTGGGACGACCTCACCCGCGACCCCGCGGCCTGCGGCCCGGTCGCCTCGGTGATCGGCGGCCGTTTCCGCAACCGGGCCAGCGCCGACGTCAACCCCGTCACATGGCACATCCTCGCCGAGCACGGCGTGACCGTGCGCGGCCCGCACCCGCTCGAACTGGACGTGTGGGACGAGCCCGAGAGCCTGCGCGCCTGGTCGCTGGGCTCCCTGGACGAGCAGTGGCGGCGCTGGCGCGAGAAGGCGGGCCGCCTGGTCACGCCGCGCGGCCTGGCCGCCCTGGGCTCCCTGGCGCCCTCCTGGAGCGTGCTGAGCGTCAGCCGCCTGCACTTCACCCTCAAGACCGGGGAGATCACCTCCAAGAGCGGCGCGGGCGCCTACGCCCTGCACGCCTTCCCCGACCGGTGGCAGCGCATCGTCAACGAGTGCCTGCGCGTGCGGCGCAACGTCAGCGCCCCCTCCCTGTACGAGAGTGCGCTGGCCCGGCGCAGGGCCGCACTGGACTACATCGAGATGGTGCTGGACGACTCCCTGCGCCCCGGTCTGGCCGCGGCCTGAGCCGCCCGGAGCCGCCTCCGGGCCCCGAGTCCGGATTCTCCGCTTCCGTACCGTCGGGAGCACGCTTCCGACTACCCTGGGGCACATGACCATGCGCCCCATCGTCCGTTTCGGCGACCCCGTCCTCGTCACGCCCACCACACCCGTCACCCGCTTCGACAAGCACACCAGGGCGCTGGTGGACGACCTCCTGGAGACGGTCGAGGCCCCCGGGCGGGCGGGTCTGGCCGCCAACCAGATCGGCGTGGGCCTGCGCGTGTTCAGCTACAACGTCGAGGGCCGGATCGGCTACGTGATCAACCCGAGGATCGCCGAGCTTTCGGAGGAGGTCCAGGAGGGCGACGAGGGCTGCCTGTCGGTCCCCCGGCTGTGGTACCCCGCGACCCGGGCCGAGTACGCCGTCGTCACCGGGGTGGACCTGCGCAACGAGCCGGTCACCGTGGAGGGCACGGGGCTGATGGCCCGCTGCCTCCAGCACGAGACCGACCACCTCGACGGCATGGTCTACATCGAGCGCCTGGACCCGCAGACGCGCAAGCGGGCCCTGCGCGACATCCGCCGCTCGGACTGGTTCATGCCCGCCGAGCCCCCCGAGCCCGCGGGCGTACAGCTGCCCAGCGCCTTCGGCGGCGCGAGCTGAGGGTCCCGGCCTCCCTCCTGCGGGCCCGGACCCGGAACGGCTGGCCGGGGTCCGGTCCGGTCCCCGGCTCCGGGTATCTTCGGACACATCCCCGCGCAGTCTCCCAAGTCACGTGAGTAACGCACTAGGCATGTAACGCCAAGATCTCGTATGGTCTGCTGAGTATCTCCCACCGCCGCGGCTCCCCCCGTCACACGCCGCAGGCCGACCGGATGCGCTCGGACCATCCTCGGAGCAGACATGACACCCACTCCTCCCTCATTCGCGCGCGGCAGGCGTGCCGCCCTGTCCCTCAGCGCCCTGGCGGCGGCCCTGCTGGTCGCCCTGCCCGGAACGGCTCTGGCGGAGCCGGACAACGACGAGGTGGACATCGACGAACTGAACCGGCGGGCCGAGGAGCTGGAGGAGAGCTACGACGGCGAACTCCTCCAGTTCAACGAGATCAAGGACCGCGTGGAGAAGGCGGAGGAGGACCTGGAGGAGGTCGAGGGGCGCCTGGAGGCCTCCCGGACCGGTGTGTCCACCATCGCCTCCACCCAGTACAAGAGCGGCGGCGGCCTCGACCCCGCGTTCCAGGTGATCTTCTCCAGCGACCCGGAGAGCATGTTCGCCGACGCCGCGACGCTGAACTACCTCGGGCAGAGCCAGTCCGAGCAGATCTACGACCTCATCCAGACGCGGGACGAGGCCGCCCTGGTCAACGAGGAGCTCCAGACCGAGCTGGCCGAGGCCGAGGAGCTCGTCGAGACGCTGGAGGAGGAGCGCGAGGAGGTCGAGGCCAGGATCGAGGAGTACGAGGCGGAGCAGATCCCCGAGACCCCGGGTGACGGCAGCATCCCGGCCAGCGCGCGGGGCTGGGGCTGGGACGGGGCCACGCCGCGCATGGCGGCGATCCGCGACGAGATCGTGCAGACGTTCGGCGCGCCCTACCCGGTCGGCTGCCTGCGCTCCAGCGCCGACGACCACGGCACGGGCCAGGCCTGCGACTTCATGATGAGCGCGGGCGGTGCGCTGCCCTCTGCTGCCAACCAGTCCCTGGGTTCGCAGATCTCCCAGTTCGGGATCGACAACGCCGACCGGCTGGGCATCAAGTACATCATCTGGGAGCAGCAGATCTGGCACTCCGCTTCCCGCCAGTGGAAGTGGATGGAGGACCGGGGCGACAACACCCAGAACCACTACGACCACGTGCACATCTCGTCGTACTAGTCGTCCGGGGACCGGCCGTCCCGGCCCGGGCGGGCCCTGCCTGACCGGCGGGATCAGCCTCGCGCGCGGGCCCCGCGCCCCGCGCGCCCGCCGAGGGCGAGCGGGACCGATGCCAGCAGCGCCACGGCCGTGACCGCGAACGCGGGCCCGTACCCCGTCAGCTGGATCAGCAGCCCCAGGACCATCGCCCCGGCGCCCGAACCCGCGTCGTAGCCGATGTTCCACACCGCGCTGGCCCGGCCGTACCCGGCCGGACCGGCGCGGTTCAGCATGAGGGTGACGGTCTCGTTCTGGACCGCGCCGAAGCCGAGGCCGAACACGGCCGACCCCAGGAGCACCAGCAGCGCCGTCCCCGTACCCGGCGCGTCCCCGACCGACCACAGCGCGGCGGTGACCAGGGCCATCCCCGCGACCGCGCCGACCATGCCCGGCAGCAGCAGGAGGGCGCGCCGGTGGCGGTCGTGCAGCATCCCGGCGGTCCAGCGGCCCGCCACCACCGCCAGCGCGTAGGCGGCCAGGGCGCCGCCCACCAGCCACGCCGCCTGCTCCAGGGGGATGGCCAGGAAGGTGATGATCGCGCCGGCCGACGAGGCGGTCAGCAGCATGAGCACCAGCGGCGCCGCCAGCGCCCGCAGCAGCGGACGGCCCGCGGACGCGTCCGGGGCGGGGCCGGGTTCGGGGGCGGCCCGGACCGTGCTCCGCAGCGCCGCACGGTTGCGGCCGCCGTCGGCGTACCAGATGCCCCAGGCCAGGACCCCGCCCAGGACCGAGCACAGACCGGTGAGCCAGAACGCGGTGTCGAAGCCGATGTTGAGGGCCAGCGCCACGCCGCCGGGCAGGATGAGCACCTGCGGCAGACCGACCGCCAGCCCGTAGTAACCGGTGGCCCGGCCGACCTGGTGGTGCGGGACCAGGCGGGCGGCGAGCACGGTTCCGGCGACGCTGACCATGCCGAAGCCGACTCCGCGCACCGCCGAGACGGCCAGCAGCGGTCCCAGGTCGGCGGTCAGGGCGAACAGCGGGGTGGGCAGCCCCATCACCAGGGCGCCGGCCGGGAAGGCCCAGCGGTAACCGCCCCTCTCCAGCAGCCAGGGCATGGCGAGCTGGGTGAGCACGGTGGTGAGCATGAAGACGGCGGTGGTGCTCCCGGCGCCGAACTCGCCCGCGCCGCCCCGGCTGGCCCACAGGGGGACCAGGGGCAGGACGGCGGCGAAGCCGCAGAGGCCGACCGCGGTCGCCGCGATGAGCAGGGCGAAGCCCCGTCCGCGCAGGCCGGGGAGGGCGGGCGGGGTGGTGTCGGTGGTGCCGCTGTCGTCGGCCGCCCCGGTCGGGGCCGCCTCCGAGGGTGTTCCGTTCCCGGATGGGGAAGAACGAGATCGGATCATCCGTCCTTTGTAGCCGACACGCGCACACCTGTCGACGCGGTGCCGATCCGCCCTGCTCAGCCGCCCGCTCAGGCGTTCTCGCCGCCGACCTTCCCCACGAGCCAGTCGCGGATGCGCGCGGTCAGCTCCGGGGTCACGGCGCGTTCGGCGTGCCCCATCCCCGGGATGATCCACAGGTCGCGCGGTTCCCGGGCGGCGTCGTGGATGGCGCTGGCGTGGGAGACGGGGAAGTAGGCGTCGGAGTCGCCGTGCACGACCAGCAGGGGCGTCGGGGAGACCTCCCCGGCGATCTCCCGGGGTTCGGCGGGCACGGGGTCCCATTCCTTGTCGATGACCCTGACCTTGCGGAAGCCGCGCAGGAACAGGCGTCCCGCCCTGCGGCCGATGCCCAGGTGGAGCAGCCGCATGGCGCGCGTCCCCCTGTAGTACCAGCGGCTGGGTCCGCTGACCGAGACCACCGCGTCCATTCCGCCGTAGATGGCCGCGTGCCGGATCGCGACGGCCGCGCCCATCGAGAACCCCACGGTGGAGAGGGAGGTGTAGCCGAGTTCGCGCAGGCGGACGGCGACCGCCTCCAGGTCGTGGATCTCCGCGTTGCCGACGGTGCTGAGCCCGCCGGAGCCGTGGTGGCCGCGGAAGTCGAAGGTCATCACGTCGCCGAACGGGAGCAGTGCTTCGGCGACGGCACGCGTGCTCGGGTTGCGGTGGGTGCCGGTGAACCCGTTGGCGAGGATCACGGCGGTGGTGCGGGACCCGGCGCCGCGCAGGAGCACGGCGTCGATGCCGACCCCGTCGGAGGTGGTCAGCCGGTAGCGGTGCTCACGGGGTTGGGCGCGCGGGTGGTCAATGGCGTCGGACACCCCACCATCGTGCCCGATCAGCTCCAGCGGTCGGGTTCGGGCCCCGGTGTGGTGTTCGTGTCACCGTAGCGGCGGTCGATCCACTCGTCGGGGTACAGGCGGCGTTCTCCGCGGCCTTCGTCGCGGCGGCCACCGCCCAGGAGGCCGTCGTGGGAGGGGTCCGCCGGCGCCCCGTGGGGAGGGAGGGGGTCGGGGCGGGAGGCACCGGGGTACAGCGGGGCGTTGGGGGGCGGACCGCCGTGGGAGGGGCCCGGGCGGGGCGGGGCGGGGTGGGGCGTGCCGTCCGAGCGGTGGCCGCCGTAACCGGGCTGATAGCCGTAACCGGGCTGACCGACGTGACCGCCCTGGTCACCGCCGCCGAAGCGGTCACCGTGGCCGGGCGGGCCGCCGTCGCCGAGGGGGTCGCCGTGCCCGGAGGCGGGTCCCGAGGTGGACAGGCCGCTGTACAGGTCCTGCTGGAAGGCGCCGCCGTGGGTGTGGGGACCGCTGTCGGTGTGGGGGGCGCCGGGGCCGAAGTCCCCGCTCCGGGCCGGGAGGTCCCCATAGGCGGAGTGCCCGCCGTGTCCGGGGTTGCCGCCGTGCCCGTAGGGGTCGCCGTGGCCGAGGTTCCGTCCCTGGTCCGGGAGGTCCCCGTAGACCGAGGGGCCGCCATGGCCGGGGGTGCCGCCGTAGCCCGGCACGGCTCCGTGGGACGGGGTCCCGTGGGCGGGAGTCCCCGTGCCCGGCGGCGCGGGCGCCACCGCCGTGTCCGCGCTCCCGCCCTCCTCGGCGTCGGTCAGCGGCTGTTCCCCGGTGGAGGATCCGTCCTCGTACCCGTGGCCGTGGTGCTCGTACTCGTCGTACTCCCCGTACTCGTCGTACTCCTCGTAGGCCTCGGGGTCCCCCTCGTCCTCGCGGCGCTCCCGCTCCCCCGCCTCGCGGACGTCGGCGGGTGGGAAGACGAGGGAGCGCAGGTTGAGCGCCACGTGGACCAGGACCGGCACCCAGACGCTTCCGGTCCCCAGGTACAGGACGGTGAAGAGGGTGCCGGAGGCGCCGGCGCTGACCAGGCCCCACCAGCCCTGGTAGAGGTGCGCGACGGAGAACAGCAGCACCGACAGCGCGGCGGCGATCCACAGCGGCACGCCCATGCTGGCGACCAGGAGGATGAACAGGCCCCGGTAGAGCAGTTCCCCGAACACGCCCCCGGTGACGGCCACCCCGGCGGCCATCGCCCGTTCGGCGGTGGTGCGCGGTGCGAGCAGCCCCCGGTCGCGCTCGGGTTGGGGGAGGCTGAGCGGCGCGGAGGAGCGCCGTCCTCGGGCGCTCACGCCCTGGGCGCGTCTGCCGCGCGCCGGCCTCCCGCCGCGGCCGGAGCGCCCCGACCCCCTCGGAAGCCCGTTGACCAGCAGCCAGAACACCGTGAGGGCGAGCAGGCCGCCGACGGCGCCGCCCGCGATCGGCCCCCACGCGTCGGGCAGGCGCAGGCCCAGGTCCGCGGCGACCAGGTTCGGCGAGAGCAGCAGCACCCCGAAGACCACCAGGCCCCACAGCACGTGGATCCCCATGGTGACGGCGTGCAGGAGGGTGAGGGCGCGCGCGTCGCCGTCGCGCCTACGGGACAGCCACGTGAACGCCTTCCTGCCGAGGAGGGGTTCGCCGAACGCCGCGAAGAGGAGCAGCAGGACCGTCAGGACGGTCCCGGCGAGGCTGAACTGAGGGAGAGACTCCGACCATGGCACGGGGCAATAGTAGGGGTCCGAAACGAGTCATAGTGCACGTGCCGTATTTCATCCACGGCTGCTCCAGCTCCTGACCACCTCTTGCCGTGCGGCCCGAGAAGGGCGACCGTAGAAGTGACACAGGTCACAGCATGAGCGGGTCCGCCCGTTCCGTGCGGCCACCGCTCGGACCACGAAGGGCTGGGTAGCAGGGATGGCAGATCGCAACGTCAACGGAACCGGAGCCTCAGCCGGAGCCGTACCGAGGGCCGACGGGCCCCGCGACATCCGCAACATCGCGCTGGTCGGGCCGTCCGGCGCCGGTAAGACGAGCCTGGTCGAGGCGCTGCTCGCCGCCGCCGGGGAGGTCGGCCGCCCCGGCAGCGTCGAGGAGGGCACGACCGTCAGCGACCACGACGAGGTCGAGATCCGGCAGGGGCGGTCGGTCAACCTCACCGTCAACCCGGTCATGGTCGGCGACGTCAAGGTCAACCTGCTGGACACCCCCGGGTACGCGGACTTCATCGGGGCGATGCGCGCCGGGCTGCGCGGGGCCGACGCCGCCCTGTTCGTCGTGTCCGCCCTGGAGGGCGTGGACGGCCGCACCCGCGTGCTGTGGGAGGAGTGCGCCGCCGTCGGCATGCCCCGGGCGGTGGCCGTCACCAGGATCGACCACCCGCGCGCGGACTACGACGAGGTGGTCGCCCAGTGCCGGGAGGCGTTCGGTCCGGGCGTGCACCCCGCCTACGTCCCGGCCGTGGAGGGCACGGGGGACGACCGCCGCGTGGTCGGCGTGTGGGGGCTGGTCTCCGAGCGGTACTACGACTACTCCGGCGCGTCCGCTGGCGTCGGCGGTTCCGACGGCTCCGAGCGCGCGAAGCGTTCCGGCCGCGCCGGAGGGGGCGGGCCCGGATCCGCCCCCTCGGCGCGTCCGGTGCCGGACTGGCTGCGCGAGGCGGCCGGACCGCTCCGGGAGACCCTCGTCGAGGAGGTCATCACCGAGAGCGAGGACGAGGCCCTCATGGAGCGCTACATGGAGGGCGGCGAACTCGACCCCGACCTGCTCATCGACGACCTCCAGAAGGCGGTCGCCGCGGGCGGCTTCCATCCCGTCCTGGCGATCAGCACCACGACCGGGGTGGGTGTGCGCGAACTGCTGCGCGAACTGCCGCTCTCGTGCCCGGACCCGACCCGGCGCCCGTTTCCCGAGACCTCCACACCGGAGGGCGAACCGGTGGCGGGGCTGTCCTGCGATCCGGACGGCCCCCTGGTCGCGCAGGTCCTCAGCACCGCCGGTGACCCGTACGTGGGCCGGGTGAGCCTGGTGCGCGTCTTCTCGGGGACCCTGCGCCCCGACACCCGTGTCCACCTGCACGGCCACGGAGTCCCGTGCGGGCTGACCGGCCAGGACGAGCTGGACCGGACCGGCAACGACGAGCGCACGGGACCGCTGTCCGTGCCGCTGGGCCGCGAGAACCGGCCGGTGGGCCAGGTGGTCGCCGGAGACCTGTGCCTGGTGGCGAGGCTTCCCGACGCCCGCACCGGCGACACCCTCTCCGAGCCGGAGCGGCCGGTGCGCGTGGCGCCGTGGCGCTTCCCGCGTCCGCTGTTGCCGGTGGCGGTGGGCGCGGAGTCCTCGGGGGACGAGGACAAGCTTTCGCAGGCGGTGGCCCGGCTGGTGGCGGAGGACCCGTCGCTGCGCGTGGAGGTGAACGCCGAGACCCACCAGATGGTGCTGTGGAGCCTGGGCGAGGCGCACCTGGACGCCGCGCTGGACCGGTTGGAGCACCGCCACGGGGTGCGGGTCGGCACCGGGGAGGTGCGCGTGCCGCTGCGGGAGACCTTCGCGGTTCCGGCGCAGGGCACCGGGAGGAACGTGAAGCAGAGTGGCGGGCACGGGGAGTTCGGTGTCTGCCGGATCCGCGTGGAGCCGTTGGAGTCGGGCGCGGGCCTGGAGTTCGTCGACGAGATCGTGGGCGGGGTGGTGCCCCGCCAGTTCGTGCTGTCCGTGGAGAAGGGCGTGCGCGCGCAGATGGCGGACGGCGTCGGGACGGGGACCGGCGCGAAGGGCGGCGCGGGGTCGGGGGACGGAGCGGGCTCCGGAGCGGGGTATCCGCTGGTGGACATCCGGGTGACGCTCTACGACGGCAAGGCGCACTCGGTGGACTCCTCGGACATGGCCTTCCAGAAGGCGGGGCGGCTGGCGCTCAGGGACGCGGCGGCCGCGGCGCGGCTGGCGGTGCTGGAACCGGTGGACGAGGTGTCCGTGGAGGTGGACGACGCCTACCTGGGCGCGGTGCTGAGCGACCTGTCGGCCCGGCGCGGCCGGGTGGTGGGGACCGAGTCGGTGCGGGGCGGTCGGGCGGTGGTGCGCGCCGAGGTGCCGGAGCTGGAGATCGTCCGGTACGCGGTGGACCTGCGGTCGATCTCGCACGGCACGGGCGTGTTCAGCCGGGAGTACGCGCGCCACGAGCCGCTGCCCGCGCAGGCGGCGGCGCGGCTGGCCGGGCGGGTCGGGCAGGGCTAGGGCGGAAGGACGGTCCCCGTCCCGCACGGGCGGACCGCGCGGAAGCTGGAAGGACCGGTCCCTGTGCCCGGAACGACCCCGTCCCGCACGGGGCGGACCCCGCCTCTAGAAGACCCTTCCCGGTCTGGTGCGGTCGGCCAGGGCGGCGAAGCGGAACGTGTTCACGGGATGGCTGGACAGGAGGTTGACCAGCAGCACGAAGAAGCCCGTGTCGGTGCGCGCGCGGGCGGCGATGTCGTGGAAGTCCACGGCCGGGTACAGGTACTTGCCCGCGGCGAGCACCCGCAGCCCCTGCATGCCCTCGGGGCAGAACGCGTGGGCGTGGTTGTCCGCGGTGTACTCCTGCGCGCGGTTCAGGCTGGTGCCCACGCCGGGGATCACGTTGGCCACCGAGATCCCGAACTGGCGCCAGAACGACGTGTGGCCCGCCGCGATGTGGCCGACCTCGTGGCCGATGACGAACCGCAGCGTGTCGGCGTCGGCCAGCCGGTCGCCCACCTCGAACAGGTCGCTGGTGACGGCCACGTAGCGCCGGAAGCCGTGCCCGGAGGCGAACGCGTTGAGCTCGCCGTTGCCCAGCACGACGTAGGCCTCGGGCACCTTCTTCATGCGGAACGCGGCGGCGGCCTCGGTGACCATCCGGTGGGCCTCGGGGAACTGGTTCTCGGTGATGCGCACCCCGTTGACCCGCTGGCGCGCGTACTGCTGCCCGCGCACGAAGTACACGAGCGCGGGGATGCTCAGCAGGAGCAGCGGCTGGTTGGGCTCACCCGAGTAGGCGCGGCTGACCGCGCCCACCACGGCGAGCAGGGTCACCCCCACGCACACGACCAGGAGGGGGATCTCCCGGGGATGGCGCAGCCGGCGTTCGGCCATCCGTGGTCAGAGGCGGTACTCGGAGCCGGGGCGGTCGTCGTCGGGGGGCGGGGGCGGGCCCCCGTAGGAGGGGCCGGACGGCGGGCGCGGCCGGTCGTCGTCCTCCAGCAGCGCGGCCATGTCCGCGGACAGTGTGGACTCCTCGGTCTTGCCGTCGCGCCACTCCTGGCGGTGCTCCTCGTCCTGGGCCTCCATCACGGAGTCCATGTCGGCCTCGTGGGTGGACTTGGCCCGGTCGTCGTCCGGGGCGGGCCAGGGGGACTGGGGCCGGTCCTCCTCCGGAGCGGGCCATGCGGTCTGGGCCCGGTCCTCCTCCGGAGCGGGCCAGGACGAGGCGAGGTAGGCGCTGTCGTAGGCGTCGTTGGGCGTGTCCTCGGCCGACGCCTTCGGGCTGTCGTCACCCAGGTAGGACAGCGCGGCCACGGTGATCGCGGCCAGCCCGGCGCGCAGGGTGGGTTCCCGGGCGGGCGCGAAGAACGGAGAGTGGGTGCTGGGGACGTTGCCCATCTTCTCGTACGGGGTGTCGCCGGGGGCGGCCTCCCACACGTCGTGGGGGGTGGCGCCGACGAACCAGAACACGTACGGGATCGGCTGCGGGTCGCCGGGCAGGCCGAAGTAGCTGAAGTCCTCGGTCGCCGGGAACGGGTCGGGCAGGTGGATGACGTACTCGTCGCCGAAGTAGGCGTGGTGCGCGGCGGCCACGTCGGCGGTGCTCTGGGGGTCGTTGCGGGTGACCCCCGCGCCCTGGAAGCGCTCGATCTCCGGCTCGCGGGCGGCTCCTGAGGCGGCGGCCTCGGCGCGCACGATCCGTTCGATGGCCGCTTCGAGCTGGGCGGACACGTTGTCGTTGAGGGCCCGGGTGTTGATCTCCAGGTAGGCCTCGTCGGGGATGATGTTGGCCTTGGTCCCCGCCTGGATCCTGCCGACGGTGAGCACCGCCATCTCGCTCGGGCTGACCTCGCGGGAGACCACGCCCTGGAGGCGGGTGACGATGCTCGCCGCGATGAGCACCGGGTCCACGGTCGTGTTCGGCTGGGAGGCGTGGCCCCCCTCCCCGTACACGCGCACGCGGTAGGAGTTGGAGGCGCCGAGGATGACCCCGGCGCGGTGGGAGATCAGTCCGGCGGGCTGCGGGCCCAGGTGCTGGCCGAGGATGACGTCGGGGCGGCCGAAGCGGTCGAACAGCCCGTCCTCCAGCATGGCCTGCGCCCCGTCGAGGGTCTCCTCGCCCGGCTGGGCGACGACCATCACGGTTCCGGCCCACTCGTCGCGGGTCTCCGAGAGCAGGTCGGCGGCGCCCACCAGGCAGGCGGTGTGGGCGTCGTGCCCGCAGGCGTGCATGACGGGGACCTCGGCGCCCTCGTCGTTGACGGCGCGGGCGGTGCTGGCGTAGGGCAGTCCGGTCCGCTCCTCCAGCGGGAGCGCGTCCATGTCGGCGCGCAGCATCACCGTGGGCCCCGGTCCGTTGCGCAGGATGCCGACCACGCCGGTCCCCCCGACACCCTTGTGGACCTCGTAACCGGTCCGGGTGAGCCACTCGGCGACACCGCTGGCGGTGCGGTGCTCCGCGTGGGAGAGCTCGGGGTTCTTGTGCAGGTCGACGTAGAACCCCTCCACGAGCGGGAAGAGCTCGTCGAGGAGTCGCATGACCACGTTCCCGTGCTGAGCGGCACGGTTGGGGTCCACCGCGTGCGGCACGGCTTCCACCGCCTTCTTCCGTATCTCGACCGGGTCGGAACCGCCCGTCTGACGAGAGCAGCCTAGCGGCGCGCCCGCCGAGGCCACACAGTCAGCGGCGTGACCTCCGCGGGCCGGGTCCGGAGCAGACCCGGCCCGTCACCCTCTGTAGAAGACGGTGGCGCTGATGGGTTAGGGTCTGCACACGGAAAGCTACCCCCTGCCGAGCCGCTCGTGCCACACATGTTTCACGAGCCCCAACCCCACCTCAACCGAGGCAGGACTCCGGCGACTTTCCACCGATCTCCGGAGAACCGCTGGCATACTTTGCTACATCACAGTAAGGTAACGCAGCACATGTTCATTCATCCGACCTTACGGTGTCCCCCTCGCGCCCCACGCGGCACCGCGCCACCCGCGTTCCGGCCCCGCGGTCGGCCCACGGGCCGCGTGCACGGCCGGAGGAGAGCACACACGTCCCAGAAGCAGATGATCTCGGAGTCCACTCGTGGCCTCATCCATGACCAGTCCGGCATCCCAGCGTCAGGAACCGGGGCACGGCGCGGTCGCCCCCACCACGGCGGCCCCGGGTCCAGGCCGTGACGCCCGTCTGGACAATGCCAAGTTCGTCCTGATCGCCCTGGTCGTCGTCGGCCACGCGATCGGCCCACTACGCGAGTACGGGCCCGCCAGTGCCCTCTACTACTGGATCTACTTCTTCCACATGCCCGCGTTCATCATGATCAGCGGCTACCTCTCGCGGTCCTTCGACGCCTCGTCGAACCGCGTCGAGAAGCTGGTCGTGTCGCTCGCGGTGCCCTACCTGATCTTCTGGACCATCCACCAGTCCATCTACGCGGTCGAACGCGGCGGCCTGCCCGAGACCATGTCGGTGCTCCAGCCGACCTACGCCCTGTGGTTCCTGGTCGCCCTGTTCGTGTGGCGCCTGAGCGTGCCGGTCTGGAAGCGGCTGCGCTGGCCCGTGCTCGTCGCGGTGCTCATCTCCGTGTTCGGGGCCACGGCGAGCCTCGGGGAGACGCTCTCCCTGGGCCGCGTGGTGAGCTTCCTGCCGTTCTTCGTCCTGGGGCTGAGCCTGCGCCGCGAGCACTTCGCCTACCTGGACCGGCTCTGGGTGCGGATCGCGTCCGTGCTGGTGCTGGGGGTGACGGCGGCGCTGGCCGTGCCCATCTCCGAGCAGATGAGCCGCTCCTGGCTCTTCTGGACCAACAGCCTCACCGACCGCGAAATCGACCCGATCCTGCCGAGTCTGGGCGTGCGGGTCGGCTTCATGGCCCTCGCGCTGGTGATGTCCTTCGCGGTCCTGGCCCTGATGCCCAAGCAGCGCACGTGGTTCACGTCCCTGGGGGCCTACACGCTGTACGTGTACCTGGGGCACTCTGTGGTGATCGTCCTGTTGCAGGCCTCGCCCTGGTACAGCCTGATGTCCGGGGCCACGGAGATGGTCGTCACGGTCCTGCTGGGCGTGGCCCTGACGCTGCTGCTGTGCACCCCGTGGGTGCGCGCGGGCCTGCGCTGGGCGGTGGAACCGCAGCTGACGTGGTTCCTGCGCCAGGACTCCGCGCTGCGCGCGCCGAGCGGCGCCGGTGGGACCGACGCAGACGGGAACACCGGCAGCGGCGGGAACGGCGACGGCGGACGCGAGAAGGAGAAGGCCGGGGTCTGACCCGGCCCCGCGCGAGGGGCGCGACGTACACGGGAGGGGCGGGTCCGCGCCGAAGCGGACCCGCCCCTCCCGTGTCGATCCCGCCCGCGGTGGGGAGGGCCGGCTCAGCTCCCGCTGGTCGGGTGCGGCGCCGCGGCGGTGCCGGGGACGGCGCCCGAGGCCAGCAGCTGGCGGCGGCGCGCCTCGAACCTGTTCGTGTCCTTCCACAGCCGCAGCACCAGGATCACCTCGAAGAAGGCCAGCGCCAGGACGGAGAACACCGCGACCGGGATGATCAGGCTGTCGAGCGGGGTGAAGAGGGAGACCAGCGCGGTCACCGGAGCCACCACGCACAGGAACATCTCGAACTCGATGCCGCTGAACAGGTGCGGGCGCACCCGGTGGCGCAGGAGCCGGTCACGCACGCGCGGGTAGAGGCCGGTCGGGGCGGGGGCGCCCGGCCGGGCGGGGGCCTCCCCCATGTCCTCGTCCTCGGGGTCGGCCTCGCGCTGGGCGGCGGCGAGCCGGTCGGTGTCCCCGGTCAGCTCGGCGAGGTTCTGGTTCATGGTCCGGCGGGTCTTGGCGACCTGCGGGCCGTTGAGGTAGCGCAGCAGGTCGAAGAAGACCACCACCGGCGCCGCGATCAGGTAGATCTCGTGTCCGGTGAGCAGCCACTGGCCGATCAGCAGCGCCATCACGCAGCCGAAGAAGCGGATGCGGTCGAAGACGAAGTCCACCCAGCTGCCGAAGACCGTGCCGGTGCCCTTGAGCCGGGCGATCTTGCCGTCCATGCAGTCCAGCACGAAGCTGAGGTGGAAGAGCAGTCCGCCCGCCAGCAGCCAGGCCCAGTTCCACCCCTCACCGCCCGGCACGAGGACCGGCGCGACGAAGCACAGCATGGAGAGCAGACCGAAGACCCCCGCCCCCAGCGTCAGCTGGTTGGGCGTGATGTCGGTGCGGTTCGCGGTCCAGACGACGAGGCGTCCGGCCAGGGGGTCCACCAGGAAGACCGTCCACCAGGCGTCCTTCGCCTTGTAGGTCTCTTCCTTGACTTGCGCGAAAGTGAAACGCGGCATGCGGGCTCTCCAGGAACGCCCATCCGGGCCCCGGCGCCCGACGACGCGCTGACAGGGGCGGGGAAGGGCTGTGTCGGCGGGGATCCGGGTCATCATGCCAGATCGGATGTCGACCGACCTAATTCGTGACGGCATACTTGACCGGTAAGAGGGGGATCAACAGGCGGCCGCGCGCGGCATGCGGCGGATGGTCCACCCCCTTCGGTCTCGACCGAGGTAGAGGCATTGCGTTTTCTCAACGACAAGGCACCCCAGCAGGACCTGACCTACAGCGACGTGTTCATGGTCCCCAACCGGAGCTCCGTGGGCTCCCGGCTCAGCGTGGACCTGTCGTCGCCGGACGGCACCGGAACCACGATCCCGCTGGTCGTGGCGAACATGACCGCGGTCGCCGGGCGCAGGATGGCCGAGACCGTCGCCAGGCGCGGCGGTGTCGCGGTCATCCCGCAGGACATCCCCCTCGACGTGGTCTCCGACGTCGTCTCCTGGACCAAGAAGCGGCACCTGGTCTACGACACCGCCATCACGCTCAACCCGTCCAGCACCGTCGGCGAGGCGCTCAACCTGCTGCCCAAGCGCGCGCACAACGCCGTGATCGTGGTGGACGGGGACCGCAGGCCCGTCGGCGTGGTCACCGAGGCCGACTGCGCCGGAACGGACCGCTTCGCGCAGCTGCGCGACGTGATGTCCGCCGAGCTGATGACCATCCCGGCGGGCACCGAGCCGCGTGAGGCGTTCGGGATGCTGCACGACTTCCGCCACCGGCTGGCCCCGGTCGTGGACGGGAACGGCGCCCTGGTCGGCGTGCTGACCCGCACGGGCGCGCTGCGCTCCACCCTGTACACGCCCGCCGTGGACGCGGACGGCCGCCTGCGCGTGGCCGCCGCCGTCGGCATCAACGGCGACGTGACGGGCAAGGCCGCCGAGCTGCTGGAGGCCGGGGTGGACACCCTGGTCATCGACACCGCGCACGGCCACCAGGAGAAGATGCTGACCGCGGTCTCCAAGGTGCGCGCGCTGTCGCCGCGGGTGCCGATCGTGGCGGGCAACATCGTCACCGCCCAGGGCACGCGCGAGCTGATCGAGGCGGGCGCCGACATCGTCAAGGTCGGTGTGGGCCCGGGCGCGATGTGCACGACCCGCATGATGACGGCCGTGGGCCGCCCCCAGTTCTCCGCCGTGCTGGAGTGCGCCGAGGCCGCGCGCGAGCTGGGCGGGCACGTGTGGGCGGACGGCGGTGTGCGCCACCCGCGCGACGTGGCCCTCGCCCTGGCGGCGGGCGCGTCCAACGTGATGGTGGGCTCGTGGTTCGCGGGCACCTACGAGTCGCCGGGCGACGTCATGCGCGACGCCGAGGGCAGGCAGTACAAGGAGAGCTTCGGCATGGCGTCGGCCCGCGCGGTCCGGCTGCGCACCGCCGAGGACTCCCCGTTCGAGCGTGCCCGCAAGGCGCTGTTCGAGGAGGGCATCTCCACGGGCCGGATGTACCTGGACCCGGAGCGCCCCGGCGTGGAGGACCTGATCGACCAGATCGTCGCCGGTGTGCGCAGCTCGATGACCTACGCCGGCGCCTCCTCGCTGGCGGAGTTCCACGAGCGCGCCGTGGTGGGCGTGCAGAGCGCCGCCGGGTACAACGAGGGGCGCCCGGTCCCCACCAGCTGGTAGGGCTGTGTTCCCGCGCCCTCGCGGGCTCGGCCGGGGCTCAGGGCGCCGGGAGCCAGGAGTTCTTCGTCCTCGCCCACGCCTGACGCTCGTTCCTCGCTAGCGGCTCGGCTCGTCCTGCACAACCCCGGCGCGCCCCTCGCGTTCCCGCGCCCTCGCGGGCTCGGCCGGGGCTCAGGACACCGGGAGCCAGGGGGCCCTGTCCCCGCCCTGGTCAGTCGGTCCGGCCCTCCTTCGCGGCGAGTACCGCCTTGCGGTGCTCGCCGCAGAGCTTGTCGGCGTGCCGGACCGGCTCGGGCACGCGGTACTTGGGTGAGAGCCGCAGCACCAGCTCGGCCGCGCCCTCCAGGTCCACCCGGTGGCCGACGGACACGTAGACGGGCTTGACCCCCCTGCGGGTGCGCAGCACGCGTCCGAGGACCTCCTTGCCCTGGTCGGCCAGCGCGAAGGAGTCGGGGACCACCTCCGAGCGCCCGGCCACCATGGGCGTCCACGACCCCCGCTCCTCACCGGGCACGCTGTGCCTGCCGAACAGCACCGACTTGGCCGACCCCACCACCGGCAGGTCCAGCAGCACCCCCAGGTGGCAGGCGACCCCGAAGCGGCGGGGGTGCGCCAGGCCGAAGCCGTCGCACAGGTACACGTCCGGGGTCACCTTGAGCTGCCCCAGCGCCTCCAGGACCGGCGGGGACTCGCGGAACCCGAACAGCCCCGAGATGTAGGGGAAGGACGGCTCGGAGGAGATGGCGACGGACTCGACCACCTCCAGGGTCCGCACGTCCATGACCACGGCCGCCGCGGAGAGCGCCGTGTTGTCCGTGGAGTAGCTGACGTCCAGCCCGGCCACCAGCCGCACCGCGTCCACGTCCAACGGCTCCACGCGGACCCGGTCGGCGAGCCTGCGCTGGAGCGCGACGGCCTCCTTGGGGTCGCGCGGCCAGTTCTCCGGGTCGTCCAGGACCCTCGCGACCCGCTCGGAGATCTCCGACATCCCGATCCTCCCGTTCATTCGGTGGTACGCGTCCTCCCATCCAATCCCATTACCCGTTCGCGCGCGGCGCACGGAAGCGGGCGGCGGCGCTGTGCGACACTCCACAGCTCCCGGTGCCCGGAGGAGGCGTATGCGCGCTGTACGGTGGTTTTCGCAGTTTTGCACTGACTGGTCAGTTCAAAAACCGGAGGGGGCCGAGGGATGCGACGGGCGACCGGAGCTCGTGTACAGGCCGAGGGCGTCGGGCTCGCCACCCGGGAGGGCCCCGTGTACACCGACGTGGGATTCACGGCCCGGCCGGGCACGCTCACCGTCTTCCGGGCCGACTCCGGGGGCGGGCGCAGCGCCCTGCTCCTCACCCTGACCGGCCGGATGCGCCCTTCCGAGGGAACCCTGTACGTGGACGGCCACGCCCTGCCCCGGCACGCGCGCCGGGTCCGCCGGATCAGCTCGCTCGGGCTGATGGACGAGGTCAACCCCCTGGACGAGCGGCTCCGGGTCCGCGAGCACCTGTCCGAGGGGCTGCTGCTGCGTATGCGCCCCGCCGCGCGGAGCCTGGCCGACGAGGCCATGGAGGCCGCGGGGCTGGGCGGGCTGGACCGCCGGTCGCTGGTGCGGGAGCTGTCCATGGTCGAACGGCGCCGCCTCGGGCTGGCCCTGGCCCTGCTGGCCGAACCCCGGCTGCTGGCCGTGGACGACGTCGACGGCGGCCTGGAACCCGGGCACCAGGCCGACCTGTGGCGCACCCTCAAGGCGCTGTCGGACGAGGGGCTGACGGTGGTCGCCACCTGTGCCGACTCCGGCGAACTGGCCGAGGTCGCGGGGCCGGACACCCAGGGGCCGATCCCGCTGCGCCAGGACGCTGGCGACCCGTCCGGTTCCGGCGCCGGGTCCCCGTCCGCCTCCGCGACCGGTACCGGAGGCGCGGACTCCCCCGGTGGCGCGTCCGCCGCGGGGCCGGGCACCGGCGGACGCCGCGGTCGGCACCGCCGCCACGTCGGCCTGGACATCCTGCGCGGCGGCCGGGAGGAGGGCGGGGACCGTGGCCGGGCGTAGGCGTTCGCGCCCGCTCGTGCGCCCCCTCGCGGTGCCCCGGCTCGGGCTGCTGACCGTGCGCTCCTTCCTGCGCTCGCCGCTGCCCGCCGCCGCGCTGGCCGCCCTCCTGCTCATCCCGCTGCTCTACTCGGGGATGTACCTGTGGTCGTTCTGGGACCCCTTCGGCCGGATGGAACGCCTGCCGGTCGCCCTCGTCAACGAGGACGAGCCGGTCGAGGTCGGGGACCGCGAGGTCGACGCCGGGGGCGAGCTCGCCGACACCCTCCTGGAGCGGGGGGACCTGGACTGGCACCTGGTGAGCGCCCGGGAGGCCGCGCGCGGTGTCGCCGACGGCACCTACTACGTCTCCCTGACCATCCCCTCCGACTTCAGCGCCGACCTGACCTCCCCCTCCCGCGACCGGGAGTCCCCCTCCCCGGCGACCCTGGAGGCGCACTACAACGACTCCAACAGCTTCATCGTCCGCCAGCTGGCCGGAAGCGCGTTCCGCGAGATCCAGGAGGCCGCCGCGGCGTCGGCGATCAACGGCTACCTGGACCAGATCTTCCTCGGGTTCAACGAGATCCACGGCAGGACCGAGGAGGCCGCGGAGGGGGCCGACGAGCTCTCCGGCGGCGCGGGCGAGGCCGAGGAGGGGTCCTCGGAGCTGTCCGGGGGCGTCGGCGAGGCGCACACGGGCGCCGGGGAGCTCAGCGGCGGCCTCGACCAGCTGTACGCCGGTTCGCAGGACCTGGCCAGCGGCGCCGCGACCGCCTCCGAGGAGGTCTCGGCCCAGGTGGACAAGCTCGACGCGCTGGCCGACGAGTGGCTCCCGCAGCTGGAGGAGGACATCCCCTCCCTCCAGGAGCACGCCGGGAACGCCGCCGAGGTCACCGCGGCCCTGTCCGCGGCCCTGGAGGAGCTGCCGGAGGTCGACACCGGGGCCCTGGAGGAGGTGGACGGGCGCCTGGCGGCCTATCTGGAGGAGCACCCCGAGCTGGAGACCGAGGACCCCGACCTGTACACCCTGCTGTGCGACCTCCAGGAGGCCCTGGATGTCGCCGGGTCGGCGGCCGGGTTCGTCGAGGACAACCGCGACGCGATCACCGCGACCGCCGAGGACGCCGCCGCGCTGAGCTCGGAGGCCGCCGCGCTCTCGGAGGACCTGCCCGCGATGGTGGAGAGGGCGGAGGACGCACGGGAGCGGGCCGACGAGCTGGACGAGGGCCTGGCCGAGCTGGCCGAGGGGTCCGCGCAGCTGCGCGACGGGCTGGCGGAGTCCGCCGACGGCGCCGGTGACCTCGACGAGGGGCTGGGCGAGCTCAGCGGCGGCGCCGACGAGCTGCACTCGGGCCTGGAGGAGCTGGCCTCGGGCTCCGACGAGCTGGCCGAGGGGCTCGACGAGGGCGCGGACCAGGTTCCCACCTATTCCGAACAGGGGCGCGACGACGCCTCCTCGACGATGAGCCGTCCGGTGCGGCTGGACAGCGCCGTCTCCAACGAGGCGCCCGACTACGGGACGGGGTTCACGCCGTTCTTCGTGCCGCTGTCGCTGTGGGTGGGCGCGATGGTGGTGTTCATGGTCCTGCCCGCGCTGTCCTCGCGGGCCCTGGCCTCCTCGGCCCCCTCCTGGCGGGTGGCGCTGGCCGGGCGGGTCGCCCCGCTCCTGCTCGGCGTCGGCCAGGTGCTGGTCATGATGGCCGCCCTGCACCTGCTGCTCGGCCTGGAGGCGGGGAACTGGCCGCTGCTGATCGCCTTCCTGGTGCTGACCGCCGCCGCGTTCGCCGCGACGGTGCAGTACCTGAACGTGGCCTTCGGCGCGGCGGGGCGGGTGGTGGCGCTGGCGCTGCTGGTGCTCCAGCTCACCTCAGCGGGCGGAACGTACCCGATCGAGACCAGCCCGGCCTTCTTCCAGGCCGTGGGGCCGTTCCTGCCGCTGCACTGGGGCGTGACCGCGCTGCGCCACATGATCGGCGGCGGCGACCCGGACCTGGTCCGGGCGGCGTTCGGGGTGATGGCGCTGTGGCTGGTGGTGCCCTTGCTGCTCACATGGTGGACGGTGGAACGCAAGCGCGTGTGGACGATGGGCGCGCTCCACCCGGCGCTGAAGCTGTGACGTGCGCCGGGGAGACGGACATGGCGCGACCTGTACGAGTATGGGCGAGAATGGACCGGATGAGTGCGAGCACGTCCGACCACCCCGTGAGCGGCCGCCGCGAGGCCACCCGGCGCCGCCTGTTCGAGGCCGCGGTCACGCTGATCTCCGAGCAGGGGTACGGCGCCACGACCGTCGACGAGATCGCCGAGCGCGCCGGGGTGGCCAAGGGCACCGTCTACTACAACTTCGGCGGCAAGGGCGAGCTGTACGCGGCCCTGATGGAGTGGGGCGTGACCCGGCTGGCCGACACGCTCAAGGACGCGGTGCCCCCGCCCGGGGCCGGCGCCGCCCCCCGCGACGCGCTCGCCGCCGTGCTGCGCGCCGGGGTGGTGTTCATCGGCGAGCACGAGTCCCTGGCCCGCCTGCTCATGGCGGAGGCCTGGCGGACCAACCGGGCCTGGTACGCGACGATCCTCCAGATCCGCAACAAGGCGATCGGGGTCATCACCGGCCTGCTGGACGACCTGGCCGCGGAGGGGTCGCTGCGACCGGACCTGGACACCGGCCTGGCCGGGTCCGCCCTGTTCGGCATGGTGGTGACGGTGGCTCTGGACTGGCGCACGCTCCAGCCCGGGCGCCCCGTCGAGGAGGTCCACGCGACGCTGGCCCGCATGGTCGGCGGCCTGGTCGGCCCCTCCGGCTCCCCCGACCGTACGAGCACCCCGGACACCTGAGAGGACGTACTGCGCGATGGCCACCCTCTATCCCCTGATCCCGCTCCTGGCCGGGGTGGTCATGCTCTGGGCGGTCACACGTGACACGCGCCTGGAACTGCGGCTGCGCCGCCACGGGATGCGCGCCAAGGCGCGTGTGATCGGCTACCACGAGACCTCCACGGCCTCCCGGATGATCGTGCAGTTCCGTACCGAGGACGGGCACGAGGTGCACGCCGAGCACGAGAACACCGGGTGGACGGCCTCCCGTGCCGGGGAGATCGTGACCGTCGCCTACGACCCCGACACGCCCGAGCGGGCCCGGATCGTGTCCGCGCCCTGGCTGTCGCACTACGTGCGGGTGCTGTTCGGGGGCCTGGGCGCGATCCTGGTGTTCACGGGGCTGCTGCTGGGCTACCTGGCCTGGCGCTGAGGGGCTCCCCGCGCGGGGCGGAGTAGCGGACCAGGCGTGAGGGCAGGGCGCCGTCCAGGGTGGCGCGGGCGCACACGCGCACCCCGCACAGCAGGTCGGCCGCGCCCGCGCCGTCGGGTCGGACCAGGGCGCTGCTGACGTGCACCGCGGCCACGGCGAGCGCGTACCAGGGCAGGCCCAGGGCCAGGAGGACGACGACGGGCCCCTGGAGCAGGCAGGTGCGCGTCAGGACCCGCCAGCGGGCCGCCGGGGCCGGGTACCCGCGATCGCGCAACGCCAGCCGCACCGAGGCGGCGCCCGGGGTGGCGCGGTCGCGACGCGTCAGCGCGGGGACCAGGGCGAGGGCCCCGCCCAGGCACAGCAGGGCGGTCGTACGCGTCCCGGTTCCCGGTCCCTCGGCGCCGAGCGCGTGCGCCGAGACGGCGAGGGCGGCCGCGCCGAACCACCACAGGCCCAGGTCCAGCAGGGCGCCGGTGAGCCTGCGCACCGGTCCGGGCACGGCGCGGTCCGCGACGGCCGCGGGCCAGCCACGGGCGTACCCGGCCGGGAGCGCCCACCGGGCGAGCAGCCAGCCGAGCAGGGTCGCGGCCGCGCCCCAGGCCACGAGCCCCGGCGGGGCCTCGGCGTAGGCGCACGGGTACAGGCCCAGGAGGCCGGTGGCGCGGACGGCGACCACGGCCGCGGCCAGGGCCGCCCCCAGCAGCACGGTGAACGCGGCGCCGCGGCGGAAGCGGTGCCGGGCCAGCAGACCGACGGCCAGGAACAGGGCGAGGATCCCGGCTTCCCCGGGCGCGGGCAGGAGTTCCCGGTCGGACCGGCCGCCGCCGAGGGGATCCGCGCACAGGCCGTCGACGGAGGCGGGCAGCGGCCAGACCGCGTACGCCGCCAGACCGGCGCCCGTGGCCAGGGCGGCCGCGGTGCACAGGCCCGGCCAGCCGTGCGGGCGGCCGTAGCGGCGGTACTGAAGGCTCAGGTAGAGCGCCGCCGCGCAGGCCACCAGCAGCGGGACCCCCGCGACCGCGGCCTCCACGGCGAGCGCTCCCCCGCCCGTCGGCTGGCCCATGCGCGTCCCCCCGTCACGTGGTGTTCCCTCTTCGACACGCAACGCTAGTGCGTGCGGCGCCGGGGCGAGGGGCGAACGCGGACATTCGCGGCGGCGGCCGGGTCCGGGGGAGGGCCGGTTCGGTCACCCGGAGCAGGACTTGCCATACTCTCCGCCATATGTGACCTTTGCCCTATTGTCACAAGGCTTCACAGGAGGAAACACCCCTACCGCCCACCCGAGAGGTGGACATTCTCGCCTCCCATGGCAGACTGCCTCCACCACCCGGATATTTCAGCGTTTCACCGGCGAGGTACGATCCCCCACGCCGAAATACCGCGTTTGTGGTTACCCTGCGGTACGTCCCGTGTCGAGAGCCCCCACGGACGCAGCCCGCGGGGCACGAGGCCGCGCACAGGCGGACCGGGACGCGCCGACTCCCCCGGCGGCCCCACCCCCACAAGACCCCGGACGCGGATCGACAGGAGAACCGTGCAGGCAGTACCCGAGCGACGCGGTCGGAGCATCACCTCCCGCATCCGCGCAATGGTCATGATCCCCACCACCGCCCTGGTGGTGCTCTGGCTGGTCCTCACCGCGGCCCTCGCCGGGGACGCGGTCATCCAGATCCTCCGCGCCAACGCCACCGACGAACTGGTCACCCCCGCCGCGGTCGGCCTCGTGGACGTGATGCGGGAGCGGTCGCAGACGATCGCCCACATCGAGAACCCGGGGGACGCGCAGATCGAGGGCCAGCTGGCTGAGGCCCGCGAGAGCACCGACGCCTCCCTGGGCGAGGTCGTGGGCGAGCTCATCGGCTTCGCCGACATCGCCCCCGGCGAGAGCGGCCACCACATCGAGATGCTGCACGCGCAGTACGGCGAGATCGGCGCGATCCGCTCGGCGGTGGACGCGGGCGAGGCCTCCCGCGCCGACGTCCTGGACTACTACAACGAGCTGATCCTGCACGGCGCCGACAGCTTCGACAGCCAGGCACGCGAGGGCGACCTCGGGAACGCGGTCAGCTCCAGCTTCACCGCGACGTACATGTTCCGCACGGTCGACCTGTTCGCGCAGTCCGACGCCCAGGTCGCCCGCGCCTTCGCCACCGACGAGCTGACCCTGGAGGACCAGCGCCGGTTCACCGAGCTGGTCGGCTCCTACGAGAGCACGCTCGCGGCCAACGGCCACTACCTGGGAGGCGAGGGCCAGGAGGCCCGGCTGGAGAACCTGCTGGCGAGCCAGGAGTACGCCGACCTCCAGCGCATGCAGGACGAGATCATCGACCGCCAGGCGACCACCGAGACGGTCACCGACCCGGTGACCCTGGTGCCCAGCGAGGTCCAGGACCTGTCCATGCCGGTGGACTACGCCGCGTGGGACGAGTCCTACGACCACGTCCTCTCCGAGCTCACCGCGATCGGCGCCGACGAGGCCCTGTACGCCGCGGACGTCACCCGCGCCCAAGCCAACCAGGCCGTGTTCCTCGCCGTGGCGGGCAGCCTCGGCGTCGGCGTCGTCACCGTGGCCGCCTTCCTGCTGGCCCGCCGCTCCTCGCACACGCTCACCGAGCGCCTGCTGCGCCTGCGCGAGGACTCCAACGACATGGCCGAGCACCGCCTGCCCGACCTCATGCGCCGCCTGCACGCGGGCGAGCAGGTGGACACCTGCACGGCCGTTCCCCAACTGGCCGCCGACGACGACGAGCTCGGCGACGTGGCCAGGGCGTTCAACACCGCCCAGCGCGCGGCCGTCAACGCGGCGGTGCAGCAGATCGAACTGCGCCAGGGCGTCAACCGCGTGTTCCTCAACATCGCGCACCGCAGCCAGACGCTGGTCCACCGCCAGCTGCGCCTGTTGGACCGGATGGAGCGCGAGCAGGAGGACCCCGAGCAGCTGGCCCAGCTGTTCAAGCTCGACCACCTGGCCACCCGCTCCCGCCGCAACGCCGAGAACCTGCTGATCCTGGGCGGAGAGGCGCCCGGCCGCACCTGGCACCGCCCCATGCCGCTGATCGACGTGCTGCGCGGCGCCATCTCCGAGTCGGGCGACTACACCCGCGTCAAGCGCGAGCGGATCGCCCGTGTGCACCTCAACGGCCCGGCCGTGGCCGACGTCATCCACCTGGTCGCCGAGCTGGTCGACAACGCCGCGATGTTCTCCCCGCCGCACACGCACGTGCGTCTGAGCAGCGAGGACGTGCCCAACGGCGTGACGGTCGAGATCGAGGACCGGGGCCTGGGCATGACCGAGAGCGAGTTCGCCTCGGCGAACGCGCTGCTGTCCAGCCCGCCCGAGTTCGACGTGATGCGCTTGAACGAGAAGATGCGCCTCGGCCTGTTCGTGGTCTCGCACCTGGCCCACCGCCACGGCATCCGCGTGCACCTGCGCCCGTCGCCGTACGGGGGCGTGCAGGCCATCGTGCTGCTGCCGCACGAGCTGATCTCCGGCGACCGCTCCCCGCTGCCCTCCGACGAGAGCGGCGAGCACGTGTGGGACGTGCGCGAGATCCTGGACCGCACGCCCGGCGGCGAGCTGTCGTCCGGCAGGCGCGTCAAGCCCGTGCTGACCTCGGTGTCCGCGCCGAAGGAGGAGGCCCCCGACCGCGAGGACGAGGACTCCGGGGACTCCGCCGGGGGCGAGGGGGACGACACCGTGACCGCTGAGGCCGCCGAGGCCCCGGCGGGCGGCGCGGACCTCCTCGACGCGGACGGCGACCGCCCCCCGCTGCCCACCCGGACGCCGCTGCCCACGCGGACCCCGTCCGTCAGCGCGGTCCCCGACCCCTCCGCCGCCGAACCGCCCGCCATGGTCGAGGCGGGCGGGGGACGGCCGCCGCTGCCCAAGCGGCGGCCCCAGGAGAACCTGGCTCCGCAGCTGGCCGCCGACCCCCAGAGCGGCCCCGCGACGGCGGGCGGGTCCTCCTCGAACGCGGCCCAGGACGGCCAGGAGCGTCTGGCGCGCCTGCGCCGGAACATGTCCGCGTTCCAGAAGGGTACGGACCGCGGACGGCGCGAAGGCAAGCAGCAGACCAACGACACCGACAAGGACGCGTAACCGTGACGAGTACTCCCGAAAGCGCCCAGCGTGACAGTGGAAGCGGCGCGGGCAAGAAGGACATCGACTGGCTGCTGGACGAGCTGCTCGACCGCGCGGTGGGCTCCCGCCACGCGATCGTGCTCTCCGCCGACGGGCTGCTGATCGGCCGCTCCCGCGAGCTGGTCAAGGAGGACGCCGAGCACCTGTCCGCGGTGGCGTCCGCGTTCCAGAGCCTGGCCCGGGGCACCGGCCGACACTTCGGCGGGGGCGAGGTGCTCCAGACCGTCGTGGAGATGGAGAGCGCGTACCTGTTCGTCACCGGTGCCGGCCGGGGGGCGTGCCTGGCGGTCCTGGCCGAGGAGAGCGCCGACGTCGGCCTCATCGCCTACGAGATGAACGTGCTGGTCGAGCAGGTGGGCCGTTATCTGGACGCCGCGCCCAGACGCGAGGGCGCTTCAGGGGAAGCCACGCGATAGGGGACGCCATGCAAGCGCACAACGAGTTGCCGCCCGAGGAGGATCCGCACGGCCTGCCCCAGAGGGACGCGGTCGGCGGGTTCGACGAGGGCGCGGCGGTCGGACAGCAGGACGCCGGACCGCTGGTACGGCCGTACGTGATCGCGCAGGGCCGCGAGCACGCCGACACCGTGCAGCTGGACATGATCAGCGTCGTGATCGCGGCCAAGCGGGCCGAGGTCGACGAGATGGCGCTGGAGCCCGAGCAGATACGCATCCTGGAGCTGTGCCGACGGCCCCAGTCGGTCGCCGAGGTGTCCGCGCACCTGGACATCCCGGTGGCCGTGGTCAAGGTCCTGCTCAGCGACCTGCTCAACCGCGGCCTCGCCTTGGCCCGCGCCCCCTACACAGCGAAGAGCCCGGTCAGCCGGGACGTACTCCAGGCGGTTCTCGATGGCATCCAGCGACTCTGACGACACGCAGGCGCCCGTTCCGGCGGCGCTCAAGATCCTCGTGGCGGGGGGTTTCGGGGCCGGTAAGACCACGATGGTCGGATCGGTCAGCGAGATCGCGCCGCTGAGCACCGAGGAGGTGATGACCGAGGCCAGCTACGGGATCGACGACCTGTCGGGCGTGGAGGCCAAGACGACCACGACCGTGGCGCTGGACTTCGGCCGCATCACCATCAACGACCACCTGGTGCTGTACCTGTTCGGGACCCCGGGTCAGGAGCGGTTCTGGTTCATGTGGGAGGAGCTGTCCGAGGGGGCGCTGGGCGCGGTGGTCATCGCCGACACCCGCCGCCTGGAGACGTGCTTCGCCGCGGTGGACTTCTTCGAGCGGCGCGGCGTGCCGTTCGTGGTGGCGGTGAACTGCTTCGAGGGCGCCCACCGGTACGAGCCCGAGGAGGTCCGCACCGCGCTGAGCCTGGACCCCGCGATCCCGGTCGTGCTGTGCGACGCGCGTGAGCGCGAGTCGGCCAAGGCGGTGCTGGTGACGCTGGTGAACCGGGTGGCCGAGCGGATGGCCGCCTGAGTCCGCTCCACCGAAGGGGCGGGGGCCGGTCCCCCGCCCCTTTCGCGTGGCCCGCCGGGGACGGACTTCGGGGTTTCGGACGCCCTGCCGGGTTTGCGGACACGTTCGTCCCCCCCGGAACCGGTGTACACAAGGGGCTTCCAGGTAAAGTGCGCCCCGTGGAGCGCCGCGGGCGCGCCACACCCGCAGACCATGGCCCCGTCCGAGCGGGCCCGCACGAAGGTGACTGGAGTTGCCCATGAAGCGGTTCGAGTGGCGCGACCGGATCCATGCCCTGGACGCCGAGGACGACTGTGAGCAGATCGTGCGCATCCTCGGCAGCCACGAGTTCCCGTGGGACATCGAACAGGCCCTGGGCCTGGCCCTGTACCGCACCTACGCCGTGCCCAGCATCGGCGAGCTGCTGGCGCACACGCGCGAGTTCACCGAGCGCACGCAGCACCGCTACGACGACACGGCGCTGATCCTCAACGACATCATGGAGCACGGATTCGGTCCGGGCCGCGGCCGCGACGCGCTGCGCCGGATGAACCAGATGCACCGCTCCTACGACATCAGCAACGACGACTACCGCTACGTCCTGAGCACCTTCGTGGTCATGCCGGTGCGCTGGATCAACGACCACGGCTACGGCTGGCGCAGGCTGAGCGACCACGAGATCGCCGCCAGCACCAACTACTACCGCAAGCTCGGCAGGCACATGGGGATCAAGGACATCCCCGAGACCTACGCCGGGTTCCTCGAACTCTTCGACTCCTACGAGCGCGAGCACTTCGCCTACACCGAGGGCGGCCGGGCCGTCTCCGACGCCACCCTGGGGCTGATGGTGGACCTCTACCCGGCCTGGCAGCGGCCCGTGGTGCGCCCCTTCACCAAGGCCCTGCTCGACGACCGGCTCATCCGCGCCTTCGGCTACCCCGAGCCCTCGGCCGCCTGGCGGCGGCTGAGCGCGGGCGCGCTGAGGCTGCGGGCCCGTGTGGTGCGCCTGATGCCGCCGCGCCGGGAGCCGCGCTGGGCCAGGATGAGCCCCAACATCCGCAGCTACCCCCAAGGCTACGACCCGTCCCGGATCGGCACCTTCCCCCAGGGCTGCCCGGTCCCGCACGGCATGGTGACCCGCGAGGTCGCCGCCACGGGCGCCCGCGTGCCCGCGCCGGACCAGGCGGTCGCACCGGCGGGCGGGGAGGCGCCCGCGGGGTCTGCCGGGGAGGACGCGGAGAGGTAGCGGCCCCCGGCCCCCACGCCGCGCGTCCCCTCGCGCCCCGATCCCCCTCCCCCGCCCGACCGACCCCCTCTCCCCGAAGGAACCGCAGATGAAGCGTTTCGACCTCAGAGACGAGATCCACCACCTGGACCACGAGGCCGACTGCGTACGGATCATGCAGATCCTCAACTCCCAGGAGTTCCCCTGGGACATGGGCCGGGCGCTGGGCATCGCCCTGTACCGCACCTACGCCGTGCCCAGCATCGGCGAACTCCTGGGCCGCACCGACGAGTTCACCGGCAGCACCCAGAAGCGCTACGACGACACCGCGCTGATCCTCAACAACATGATGCGGTACGGGTTCGAGCCCGGTCAGGGCCGCGACGCGCTGCGCCGGATGAACCAGATGCACCGCTCCTACGACATCAGCAACGACGACTACCGCTACGTGCTCAGCACGTTCGTGGTCATGCCGGTGCGCTGGATCAACGACCGCGGCTACGGCTGGCGCAGGCTGAGCCAGCACGAGATCTCGGCGATCACGCACTACTACCGCAGGCTCGGCCGGTACATGGGGATCAAGGACATCCCCGAGACCTACGAACAGTTCCGGGAGCTCCTCGACTCCTACGAGCGCGAGCGCTTCGCCTACACCGAGGGCGGCCGGGCCGTCTCCGACGCCACCCTCGACCTGATGGTGTCCTTCTACCCGCGGCGCGTGTCCGGGCTGGCCCGGAAGTTCTCCATGGCGATCCTGGACGAGTCGCTCATCGAGACCTTCCGCTACGAGCCGCCCAGCAGGGCGTGGCGGCGGGCGGCGGACCTGGCGCTGAGGCTGCGGGCCCTGGTGGTGCGCCGGATGAAGCCGCGCGAGGAGCCGCTGTGGGCGGAGGACAACCCGAACATCCGCAGCTACCCGAAGGGGTACGACGTCAACCGGATCGGCACCTTCCCGGCGGGCTGCCCCGTGGCGCACGACGTGGACCCGGTGGGGCACGAGGAGCTGTACGGCGACGGCGGCGGGGAGGGCGGCGCGGCTCCCGAGGGCCGGGAGGCCCCGAGGACGGCACGATCCGCCGCGGCGCCGGAGGCCACGACGTCCGCGGACGGGCGCGTGTGACCGCCGCGGCCGACTCCGCGGCGTCCGGGGGCACCGGGCCCGGGGGCGCCGCGGTGGGAGGGGCCGCTCCGGAGGCCGCCGCCCGGAGCACGGTCGGCGGGCCGGGCGCTCCGCTGCCCCGTTCCGTGCACGCCTGGTACGGCAGCGGCGCGGTGGCCACGGGGATCTTCAACACGGTGCCCGGGCTGCTGCTCCTCATCTACCTGACCGACACGCTCGCGGTGAGCCCCGCCCTGGCCGGGGCGGTGGTGCTCCTGCCCAAGGTGGTCGACCTTCTGGTCAGTCCGTATATCGGGATCTGGTCGGATAGGACGCGTTCGCCGTGGGGGCCGCGGCGCCCGTGGATGCTGGCGGGGGCGCTGACCCTGCCGGTGCTGTTCGCCGCGATGTTCGCCGGGCCGCCGCTGGAGGGCGGCTCCGCCGCGGTGTACGTGGCGGCCGTGTTCGTGGCCGCCGCGCTGGCCTCGTCGGTGTTCCAGGTGCCGCACACGGCCATGCCCGGGGAGATCACCTCCGACTACCACGAGCGGTCCACGTTCAACACGTGGCGGACCGCGTTCGTCGGGCTCGCCCTGATGCTGGGCGGCGCCTTGGCGCCGGTCGTCCAGTCGGCCCCCGCGGACCCCGTGGCCGGGTACCGGCTGATGGGCCTGCTCATGGGCTGCGTGGTGCTGGTGTCGATGCTGGGCTCGGTGGTGGGCACGCGCCGGGCGCCGCGCCCGGTGTTCGCGCACCGCACGGAGGGTCTGGCGGCCCAGCTGCGGGTGGCCTTCGCCCACCGGCACTTCCGGGTGCTCTTCCCCGCCAACCTCCTGATGGCCACGGCGGGCGGCACCATGGTCGCGGGCGTGCCGTACGTGACGGCCAACGTCATGGGCGAGCCGGGCTACACGAGCGTGCTCATGGTGTGCGTGCTGGTGCCGCTGATCGCTTCGGCCCCGCTGTGGCGGCGGCTGTCCCTGCGGGTGGACAAGCGCCGCGCCGCCGGGTACGCGGCGGCGGTGTTCGCCCTGGGCGGTCTGGGTCTGCTGCTCATCCCGATCTGGGGCCTCCCCGGCGCCGTGCTGTCCTCCGTGCTGGTGGGCGTGGGCCTGTCGGGGACGACGCTGCTGCCGTGGTCGATGCTGGCCGACTGCCTGGCCACCGCCGACGCCTCCGGGCGGCGGCAGGGCGGCGTGCTCTCGGGCGTGTGGACCGCCGGGGAGGCCATGGCGCAGTCGGTGGGAACCGGGCTGCTGTCGCTGGCCCTGGCGGTGAGCGGCTACGTGGAGTCCGGGGCCGGGGAGGCGGTCCGGCAGAGCGACGAGGCGCTGCGCGGCATGCTGGTCGGCAGCACGCTGGTGCCCGCCGCGGTGATGCTGTGCTGCCTGGTGCCGCTGGCGTTCTACCGGCTGACCGCCGAGGAGGCGGGCCCGCGCTGACCGGCGGCGCGGCTGGCGCGGCACCCGGGGCCCCGCCTCAGCGGCCCAGGCGGCGCCACAGCGGGCGCGGGAGCAGCCGCATGCCCGCGAAGATCGGCTGGAGCACGCGCGGCGCCCACACGGTGGTGGCCCCCGAGCGCAGCCCGGCCGACACCGCGTCCGCGACCTGTTCCGGCGTCGCCGGGAAGGGGGCGGGCGCCACGTGCGCCGACATCCGCGTCGGCACGTAGCCCGGCCGCACCACCAGCACCCGCGCGCCGGACCCGTGCAGGGAGTCGGCCAGGCCCTGCGCGAAGCCGTCCAGGCCCGCCTTGGCCGACCCGTACACGAAGTTGAACCTGCGCACCCGCACCCCCGCCACGGAGGAGAGCACCACGAGCGTCCCGTGGCCCTGCTCGCGCAGGCGGGCGGCCACGGCCAGGTCGGCGGACACGTGCCCGGTGTAGTTGACGGCGGCGGCGCGGGCGGCGGCGGCCGGGTCGGCCTCGTACCCGGACTGCTCGCCCAGCACCCCGAACGCGTCCACCACCACGTCCAGGTCGCCCACCAGCTCCACCGCGGCCGCCACGGTACCGGTGTGGGTGTCGGGCAGACCGGCGTCGAAGTCCACCGAGTGCGTCCGCGCCCCGAGAGCGGTGAGCGCGCCCGGCGGCGAGGACACCCCGCCCCGGGCGGCCAGCACCACCTCGCGGGCGCCCTCGCGGACCAGCCGTTCGACGATGGCCAGGCCGATCTCGCTGCGGCCGCCGAGCAGCAGCACGCTCCGCACCGCTCCCACCGAGTCGCGCACGGCTGTCCCTGCCTTTCCGGAGTGTGCGTCCCCGGCTGCCGGGGACGGCCGTCATCGTGCCACCGAAGGGCCGTGCTGTCACAGCAGCCGCAGTCGGCGGGCCAGGTCCGAGACCAGGACCCCGTCCGGGTCGGCCCGCCCGCGCACCCGGCGCCACGTGGGCAGGCCGGGGTACATGGCGTGCACGGCCTCGGGGCTGGCCCGGCTGTCCTTGGCCAGGTACAGGCGGCCCCCCGCGCCGGCCACGCGCTCGTCGAAGCGGTGCAGCAGGGGGCCGAGACCGGGCAGGTCGGCGGGCAGGTCCACGGCCAGCGACCACCCCGGCCGGGGGAAGGAGAGCGGTCCCGGTGTGGGGCGCCCCATCCGTTTGAGGACCGCCAGGAACGAGGGCGCGCGCGTGCGCGACAGCTCCCCGGCGATCCACTCCAGGACGTCCTGCGCGCCGAAGGGCACCACGAACTGGTACTGCACGGCGCCGTGCCTGCCGTACAGCCGGTTCCACCCGTCGAGCGCGTCCAGCGGGTGGAAGTAGCCGCCCACCGGCTGGATCCGGCCGCGCCGCCTCCTGGGCGCCCGGCCGTGTTCGAGGGCGTTGAACGCGCCGACGGTCCACCGGTTCAGGGTCGCCGCCGGCGGGGTCAGGGGCGGCACGGGCAGGCTCGTGTTCCGGTACCGCAGCGGGTCGCGGCGCAGCGGTTCCGGGAGGTCGCCGGTCTCGGCGTGGTGGGCGCGGGTGACCACGCCCCGGCCCAGACCGTCCCCGCGGGCGAACAGGTCCAGCCAGGCCACCGAGTACCGGTGGCCGGGGCGCGCCATCAGCTCCAGGGTGGCCTCCAGGTCCGGCGTCCGGTCGGTGTCCACCCGCATGTACGCGGTCCGGACGGGGAGCACGCCCAGGGTGGCCTCGGTGACCACCCCGGTCAGGCCCATGCCGCCGACGGTCGCCCAGAACAGGTCGGGGTCGCCGCCGGGTTCCGGTCCCAGGCGGCGCGTGCGCCCGTCCGGGGTGACCAGGGTGAGGGAGCGCAGGTGCGCGCCCAGGGAGGAGTCGGTGTGGTGGTTCTTGCCGTGGACGTCGGCGGCGACCGCACCGCCCAGGGTGACGCGGCGGGTCCCGGGGGTGACGGGGACGAAGAGGCCGCGGGGCAGCAGGTGCGCGAGCAGGGCGTCCACGCTGGTGCCCGCGGGGGCGGTGACCTCGCCGCGTTCGGCGTCCACGCGCACGGGGCCGGTGAGCCCGGTGCAGTCCAGCACCAGGCCCCCGGCGTCCTGGGCGGCGTCGCCGTAGGAGCGCCCGAGTCCGCGCGGCAGCGCCCCGCGCTCCCCCGCCCGGGCGAGCGCCTCGGCGACCTGGGCGGGCGTGCGGGGGCGCACGACGCGGGCGGCCGTGGGCGCGGTGCGCCCCCACCCGCGCAGGAGGACCGGCCGGTCCGGCGGCGGGTTCACAGGTGGATCCCCGCCGCGACCAGGGCCGCGAGTCCGCAGAGGATGAGCTGGAGGGGCCGGTCGCGCAGGGCGATCTCCTCGGGTTCCTCCCCCACCCCCCGGTCCACGAGCAGGTTGTAGCGCAGGACGAACATGATGAACGGCACGATACTCAGCGCGTGGAAGACCGTCCTGGGGCCGTCGCCCGGTTCCAGCGCCCACAGGCAGTAGGTGACGATCATGGCGCCCGAGGCCATGGTGCGGGTCTGGGAGAGGTAGGCGGTGCTGTAGCCGCGCAGGGCGGGCCGGACCGCGGTCGCCGCGGCGACCGCTCCCGCGGGGGCGTCGCCGTTCCCGGCGATCGCGGCACCGGACGCGCGCAGTTCGGCCTCGCGCTTGCCGACCACCACCAGGAGCGCGGCCAGCGACACCACGATCACGAACCACGAGGTCAGCGGCACGCCGACGGCCACCCCGCCCGCCACCGCGCGCAGCACGTGGCAGGCGGCGACCGCGACCAGGTCGCACACCACCAGGTCCCGCAGGTAGCGGGTGTAGACGAGCGTGAGCAGCACGTACCCGGCGACCAGCGCGGACAGCACGGGGTCGCCCAGCGCCAGGGAGGCCAGCGGCGCGGCGGCGCTGAGCGCGGTCCCGGCCGCGACGGCCACGGGGACGGGGAGCGCGCCGGAGGCCACCGGGCGGTGGCGCTTGCGCGGGTGCGCGCGGTCGCGTCGGGCGTCGTGGACGTCGTTGAGCAGGTAGGTGCCGCTGGCGGCCGCGCAGAACAGGGCGAACACCGCCGCGCTGGTCAGCAGCGCCCCGGTCTGCGTCAGGGCCCCGGCCGCGGCGGGCGCGGCCAGGACGAGGAGGTTCTTGAGCCACTGCCGGGGGCGGCACGCGCGGACGAGCGCGCCGACCGTCCCCCCGTCGCCGCGCGGAGCCCCGGCCGCCGCCGGCCCCGTGGCCCGCGTCCTCTCCGTCACCGCGGCCGGGGGGCGCGGTGACGCACGCCGACGCGCCCGGTTGGGCGCGCCGGCGAGGGACGGGCGCGGGGGTCAGTGGTGGTGGTCACGACGGCGGCCCGTGACGAACAGGACGACCGCGACGCCGATGAATCCGACACCGACGACGAGGCAGACGACGGGCAGGGTGGTCTGGAGGAGGGGCAGCACGGTGCGTCCCTGCTCGGAGTTGGCGACCGCGTTCTGGACGGACTCGTCGTTGGAGACGAGTTCGGCGTCGAAGAGCGTCAGGACCTCCTCGCCGTCCACGACGACGACGCGGTTCTGGTCCTCGCCGATCTTGAGGGGGGAGCCGGTGACGGGCTCGATCCAGTAGGTGCGGGTGATGGAGAAGACCTCGTCGCCGGTGACGTCGCCCTCGCCCTCCATCCCGGCCACCGAGCGGGGCAGGGTGCGCTCGCCGATGACCTCGTCCTCGACCTCCTGGACGAACCTGTAGGCCTCGACGCCCCCGACCTCCTCGATCCCCTGGAACTCCATGGGGACGACCTCCCGCGCGGTGGTCTCGTAGAAGTCGTAGTCGCGCTGCTCGGTGAAGAAGGGGAACTTCCAGGCCTGGCCGCTCTGGGCGACGGACTCGTCGTTGACCATGGAGTCGCAGCAGTCGACCGCCTCCCCGGTGACGCGGTCGTGCCCGGCGCGGCGGCTGCTGGAGGTGATGCCGAAGTCGGTCTCGGCGTCCCTGACCCAGGTGAACTGGTCCCACACCACCGTCTCGTCGGTGCTGGAGGCCACGTCGGCCCGGATGGTCGAACGCGCCTCCAGGGCGGCGTCCTCGACGAGCTCGACGTCCTCGATGTTGAAGTAGGTGGCCCCGTCCGCCTCGAGGACCGTTTCGCTGTAGTAGTCCAGAGGGGTCTTCATCAGGGAACTCGACAGCCACGTGCGCATCATGGGGGCAAAGGCGAGGAAGAAGACCCCAAACGCGACGAGAACGACCGCAACAGTACGGCGCATGTGCCCTCCTGGGCGTATGAGAGTCCAGATCTGGAACTGGGTCTAGTGGAACTAGGTTCAGTTCCGGGTAGAGTACTGCCCAGTAGCGAACGACGTCACCAGGGCGTGTCGAAATTTTTATAACGCGTTCTAGTGTTACTCGTTCCTCCCTCCACCCAGTCCGGGAAGGCCCATGGCGCCCACCTCCTCCTCCGCGCCCGGGGACCCCGCCGCCGGTGCCCACTTCGCCAGCGCGCGCACCCCCGATCCCTCGCTGGTGCTGCCGCAGGTCGACGGCCGCCACGAGTCCCTCGACGGCGTCCGCGCCGTGGCCGCCCTGATGGTCCTGGTGTTCCACGTGGCCACCGAGACCGGCGACTCCCTGGCGCCGGGGGTGCTGGGCGGCCTGCTGTCCGCCTTCGACGTGGCCGTGCCGCTGTTCTTCGCGCTCTCGGGCGTGCTGCTGTACCGCCCCTGGGCCCGCGCGGCCCTGGACGGGACGCGCGGGCCGCGCGCCCGCCCCTACCTGTGGCGCCGCGCCGTGCGCGTCCTGCCCGCCTACTGGCTGGTGGCCGTGACGGCACTGCTCGTCTACTCCCGCGACGAACTCGGCTCGCTCCGGTACTGGTGGGAGGTCCTGACCCTCACCTTCCCCTTCAACACCGACCCGCCGTGGGTGGGCACCGGCCCCTACGGCCTCGGCCAGATGTGGAGCCTGTCGGTGGAGGTCAGCTTCTACCTGCTGCTCCCGCTGTTCGGTCTGGTCCTGGCGCTGTGGGCGCGCGGCGGCCGGAGCGTGGACGCCCGGGGCCGGCGGCTGCTCGCGGGCCTGGGGGTCATGGCGCTGCTGGGCCTGGCCGCGCTGGTCCCGCAGTTCTATCCCGAGCCCCGCGAGTACATGCACGCCTGGCTGCCCCGTGCTGCGGGCCTGTTCGCCGTCGGCATGGCGCTGGCCGTGCTCTCGGAGTGGGCCTGGCGCGAACCCGGCGCCGACGGCCCGGTGCGCCGCCTGTGCCGGACCCTGGGCTCCTCTCCCGGGGTGTGCTGGCTGGTCGCGGGCGGGTTCTTCGCCCTGAAGGCCACCGAGGCCTCCGGCGGCCGCTTCATCGGCTCCGGCGACATCTGGACCTCGGCCGTGGACTCGCTGGCCGGGATCGGGTTCGCGTTCTTCCTGATCGCCCCGTGCGCGCTGGCGCCGCGCCCGGCGGGGCCCGCCCTCCCGCTGCGGGAGGCGCGGGCCTGGCGCGGGGGCCGGTGGCTGGACTCGCTGCTGCGGCACCGGGTGTGCCAGTTCCTGGGGCGGATCTCCTACGGCGTGTTCCTGTGGCAGTTCATGGTGCTCTACCTGTGGCGCGACTTCACCGGCCAGGAGATCTTCACCGGGTCGTTCTGGCTGGACGCGGTGCCGGTGACGATCGGGACCGTGCTGCTGGCCGCCGCGAGCCACCGGTGGGTGGAGGAGCCCAGCCGCCGATGGTCCCAGCGCCTCTCCCGCGGACGGTCCTCCGCCTAGCTCCCGGCCCGGTCGTCCTCCTCGGGCGCCCACGGGTTGCCCTCCACCGTCGGCGCCATACCGCCCACCGACACCCAGTTCAGGCACAGCCCGCCCCGGTCCTCGGGGTCCTCGGGCACGAACACCGACAGCTGCTCGCCGGGGGCGCCCGCGGGCACGTACCAGGTGCCGTTCTCCTCCGCGGCGGGCAGTTCGACCTCGATCCAGTCGTCGCCCAGGGCCACCACCACGCCGACGTCCTCCTCGGCCGTGTAGCCGAGCGTGACGACCTGGGCGACGCCGCCGTGCGCCTGCACCGGCCAGGACACCAGCCCCTCCCAGGGCTCCAGGCACTCGTCCGCGGGCCCGGGGGCGAACATGTCGCTGTCGTCGGAGGGCCGCGCCGGGACCAGGAACCCGGCGTCGTTGAACACGTACGCGGTGGCGGCCTCCTCGGGCGCGGCCATCCGCTCGGCCACGTCGTCCGACGCCAGCGGCGGCAGCACCCACGAGCTCAGGCGGCGCTGGCCGTTCCACTCCAGGACCACGTCCTCGGGGACCGGGCGCGCGTACAGGCCGCCCTCCTCCGGGACGTCCGCCAGCGCCGTGCGCACCGTGTCCAGGTACCACTGGAGGCGGTCGCCGCTCAGTGTCTGCGCGTAGGCGTGGGTGGAGTAGCCCGCCGCCACCGCGTACACCGCCGTCGCCAGCGCGGCCGCGACCCGGGCGGCGCACCGGGGCCGCACGCGGTAGGGCTCCCCGCCCACCGGGGCCGACGAGGCGCCGCCGACCAGGGCGCGCGCCCGCTCCTCCCTGGTGGGCAGGTAGGCCAGGGCCAGGCACAGGGCGAACACCAGCGCCGCGTCCGCCACGTACCGGGGGTCGGCGGCGGCCACGTCCTGGAACCGGCCGCGCGCGATGATCGTCGGAATGACGTCCACGACCACCAGGTAGGCCAGCAGCAGCGCCCAGGCCCGCCACGCCCCGCGCCGCATCCGCAGGCTGACCAGCACGATCACGGCGAAGACCGCCCAGGCGGCCAGCACGGTCACGCCCGGCACGTCGACCAGGCCGCCGGTCGGGGTGACCGGGCCCCACTCCAGGGGTCCGCCCAGGGCGCCGACCGGGAACACCTCGGTGAGCAGTCCGCGCAGCATCGTCAGGGCGGGCTCGCTCTGGGGCACGCCCGCGCCCTCCCCGCCCCCGGCCGCGCGCATCCGCACCAGGTAGAACACCGCGTAGGCGGCCAGCAGCGCGCCCATCGCCGTCCAGAACGGGCGGTGCAGGGCCCACGCCCGCCGGGCCCCGGCGACGAGTCCGCCGGGGTAGAGGTGGGCGACGGCCACGGCGAACAGCACCGGTGGCAGGAACATCGCCTTGACCGTGAACAGCATGCCGAACACGACGGCGCCGCCCGCCCGCCAGGCCAGGCGGTGGTCGTCCGTGCGCAGGTAGCGCACGGTCCACAGCACGGCGAGCACCAGGGCCAGCTGGAGGGGTACCGCGTTGAGCGCCGCCGACCACCAGCCCAGCACGGGCACGGTCAGCGGTGCCAGCGCGTACACGGTCAGCGGGACGAGCAGCGCCCAGCGGCGGCCGAACAGCTCCCACACCAGGCGCAGGAACCCCACCAGCGCGGCGGCCTGGAGGGCGAGCATGGTGCCCGCGCTGACCCACCACTCGTAGGGCCACAGGGCGGTCTGGAGGTAGACGAGGAACAGCGCCCCGGGCATCAGGTGGCCCTTGTGCAGGGTGAGCAGGTAGTCCGGCCCCAGGTCGCTGGCGTGGGCGTTGGCGAAGAAGAGGTAGTCGTCCTCCACGAAGTAGGACTCGCCCAGGACGTAGGCCCGCAGCCCCACGGCCCCCAGCACCACCGCCAACCCCACGAGGGCCAGCCGGTCGCGGGCCAGGCGGCGGGCGGCAGCCCACGCGGCGCGGACCGTTCCGCCGGGGCCGGGGCCCTTCCCGGGGGGTTCCTCAGAGGGGCGGCGTACCCTGGGTGCCCCGACCGGGCCGGGCCGCGCGGCCTCGGCGCCCGGACCGTCGTGCCCGCGCGCGGTGGGGGGAACAGGCGGCATCGGCATCTCTCCCGCCGTAGTTGGCCGATCCGGAGAAGGGGTGCCAGAATACAACACGTTCCACTTTTTCCCTGGACCCTTGTCGCAGGCCTTCCCGGCCTGGATGCCCGGAACAGGAACACGATCCAGGTGCTGTGTTCCGGCGGGTCGCGAGCACCGTGGAGGTGATGCGGGTGGGACTCGAACAGGTCCGCCGCGACTGGACGCGGCTGGGTTCCACCGAACCCCTGTGGGCGGTGTGCGTGGACCCCGCCAAGAGGGGCGGCGGCTGGGACGACGACGAGTTCCTCGCCTCCGGACGGGCCGACATCGACCCGTCCGTCGCCCGCCTGGAGGAGCTGGGCATCCGCCCCGAGGGGGGCCGGGTGCTGGACTTCGGGTGCGGCGCGGGACGGCTGTCCAACGCCCTGGCCGCGCACTTCCCCGAGGTCGTGGGGGTGGACATCTCCGCGCCGATGCTGGAGGAGGCCCGCCGCCTGGACCGCTCCGGGGGGCGGATCGAGTTCGTGCTGAACGAGCGCCCGGACCTGTCGGTGTTCGGGGACGCCTCCTTCGACCTGGTCTACACCGACCTGGTCCTCCAGCACCTGCCTCCCGTCCTGGCCGAGGGCTACGTGCGCGAGTTCGCGCGGGTGCTGCGCCCCGGCGGGGCCATGGTGCTGGGCGTGCCCGAGTCCGAGCGGCGCACCTTCAAGGGGCTGGTGTTCCGGTACGCGCCGTGGCCGCTGGTGGCCCTCGCCCAGCGGGTGCTGCTGCGCTACCCGGCGCCGATGCGGATGCACACCCTGCGCACCGAGCGGATCGCCGAGCTGGTCCCGGGCGGCCGGATCGCCGCCTCCGACGAGTACTGGGGCGGCGACCACTGGCGCCACCTGCGCCACTTCGTGGTGTCGGAGGCGGGCACGTGACCGCGAACGCCGCCGAGGAGGGCACCGTCCCCTTCCGCGCCACCCTGGGCCGGTCGGTGCGGCTGTTCACCGCCTTCCGCGTGGAGCAGACCGACCCGGCGTTCTTCTACGGCACGCTCGCCCGCGACACCGTCGCCCAGCTGCGCTCCTACACGCCCCTGGACGGCAGGCTCGTGGTGGACGTGGGCGGCGGCCCGGGCTACTTCGCCGACGAGCTGAGGGCGGCCGGGGCCCGCTGCCTGTGCGTGGACGCCGACGCCCACGAGATGACGCTGCACGGGCGCGACGCCGACGCGTACGGCGTCCAGGGCAGCGCCCTGGACCTGCCGCTGCGCAGCGGTTCGGTGGACGTGTGCTTCTCCTCCAACGTGCTGGAGCACGTGCCGGACCGGACGCGGATGGCCGACGAGATGGTGCGGGTGACCCGGCCGGGAGGGCTGGTGTACCTGTCGTACACGCTGTGGCTGTCCCCGTGGGGCGGGCACGAGACCTCGCCGTGGCACTACCTGGGCGGCGCGTACGCGGCGGAGCGGTTCGCGCGGCGCCACGGCCGCCGTCCCAAGAACGACTTCGGCCGCACCATGTACGCCGCGCACGCCGGGGAGATGCTGCGCTGGACGCGCGGGCGCACCGACGTGGACGTGGTGGACGTGCGCCCCCGCTACCTGCCCGGATGGGCCAGGCCGGTCGTACGGGTGCCGCTGCTGCGCGAGGTCGTCACCTGGAACCTGCTGCTGGTCCTGCGCAGGCGCTGACCGGCGGGCCCGGGTTCTGGCCGGTGGGGCAGATGAGGCTCCGACCCGCGACGGTCGCGTGCTCCTGGCGGGGTCGGACGGTCGGGGCCCGCCACGGGTACGGGGTCGCGGCGAAGGAAACCGGAGGTCCGGGCCCGCTCACTCCGGGCCGAACGGCATCCTGCGGCGCGTGTGCTGGAGGCTGACCCAGTGGTCGGCGGTGAACTCCTCCATCGCCCACTCGCCGCCGAACCGGCCGATCCCGGAGTGGTTCTCGCCGCCGAAGGCGGTGTTGGCCTCGTCGTTGAGCGTGGAGTCGTTGACGTGCGTCATGCCCGCCCTCAGGCGGCGGGCGAAGCGCACCCCCCGCTCGGCGTCGCGGGTGTGCACCGCGCTGGACAGCCCGTACTCGGTGTCGTTGGCGATGCGCAGCGCGTCCTCCTCCCCCTCCGCGCGGATGACCGTGGCCACCGGGCCGAACACCTCCTCGGCCGCGCTCGGCGCGCTGTTGTCGGCCAGCAGCAGGTGGGGCGGCAGGACCCTGCCCGCCGGGCCGGTCGGTTCGCCGGACAGCAGGAGCCGTGCGCCCTGCTCGACGGAGCGCTCCACCACGTCCCGCACGCCCGCGCAGTGCTCGTCGTCGATGACGGGGCCGATCCGGGTGGCGGGGTCGGAGGGGTCGCCCACCCGCAGCGCCCGGGCGCGCACGAGCATCCGCTCGACCAGCTCGTCGTGGACGGCGGCGGTGGCCACGACCCGGTTCGTGGCCATGCAGATCTGGCCCTGGTGGTAGTAGGAGCCGAACACGGCGGCGTCCGCGGCCAGGTCGAGGTCGGCGTCCTCCAGCACCACCAGCGGCCCGTTGCCGCCGAGTTCGAGCGCGCGCCTGGTGAGCGGGGCCTGCCGGGCGATGTGGCGGCCGACCTCGGTGGAACCGGTGAACGAGATCATCCGGCAGAGCTCGTGGGTGGCCAGGGCGTCGCCGATCTCACCGCCCCTGCCGACGACCACGTTGACCACCCCGGGCGGCAGTCCGGCCTCCTCGTAGATCCGGGCGAGCAGCAGCCCGCCCGTGACCGGGGTGTTCTCGGCGGGTTTGAGGACCACGGTGTTGCCGAGGGCGACGGCGGGCGCGAGGGAGCGGTGGGAGAGCTGGAACGGGAAGTTCCACGGGCTGATCACCGTGACCACGCCGAGGGGTTCGCGGTAGACACGGTTCTCCTTGCCCGGGGTGATGCCGGGCAGGATCCGGCCCATGACCCGCGTGGGGTAGGAGGTCACCTCGACCATGCCGCTGCGCACCAGCCCCCACTCGAACTCGGCGCGCTCGCGGATCGCCCCGGCCTCGTGGACCAGCCAGTCGACGATCTCCTCGCGGCGCGCGTCCAGGACGCGCAGGGCGCGGACGAAGACCTCGGCGCGCTCGGCGGCGGGGGTCGCGGCCCAGCCCGGCCACGCCCGCTGCGCCTCGCGGTAGGCCAGGTCCACGTCGCCCTCGTCGGCCAGGCGGAACTCGGTCAGGACCGTGTCGTCGTAGGGGTCCACGTCCTGGACGACGCTCCCGGACGACCCGTGCCGCCACTGGTCCCCGATCGGCATCCGGTCCAGTCCCGTGTAGGCGTCCGGCCTGCGGTCCGCGTGCATCGGCCCTCCCCTGCTTCGGCGTCACTGGTGCCACGGTCACCCCTGCCCGGGGCGCGGGCAACGGGACTTGCCGCCTCTTGGCCAACTGTTCAGCGACTCCGAGACCGCCCTTGTCGCCCGGTGTCCTCAGCGGGCGGGGGTGAGCAGGAGTTCGCTGACGACGCGGCCGTCGGCCTCGGTGACCGTGGCCGTCCAGCCGCCCAGGTCCACGCTCTCCCCGGGCTCGTCGGGGATGTGGCCGAGCAGGACCAGGACCATCCCGGCGACGGTCACGTAACTGCCCCGGGGCCGGTCGGTGAGGACGACGCCGAGGTCCTCCAGCTCGTGGACGGGGTACACGCCGGGCAGGCGCAGGGCGCCGCCGTCCAGCCGGGCGGGGGCGCGCTCGTCGGTGTCGGTCTCGTCGTAGATCTCGCCGACGACCTCCTCCAGCAGGTCCTCCAGGCTGACGATGCCGCTGACCTCGCCGCTCTCACCGATCACGACGGCCAGCTGCTGGCGTTCGACGGTGAGCCGGTGCAGGGCGGCGGAGACCGTCAGCGAGTCGGGCAGCAGCAGCGGTTCGCGGGCCAGCTCCCGGGCCGCGCCCTCGCCCCGCAGGAGGTCGGACCAGTGCACCACGCCGACGACGTCGTCCACGTCGTCCCGGCCGACCACCGGGGCGCGCGAGTGGCCGTGCTCGGCCAGGAGCAGGGCCGCCTCGCACGCGGGCAGGTCGGCCGGGACGGTGTCCACGTCGGGACGCGGGACCAGGACCTGGCGCAGCGTCCGCCCGGTGATGTCGAAGGCCCCGGAGAGGATGGTGCGTTGTTCGGGGGTCATATGGCCCTGGGCCTCGATCATGTCGCGCAGCTCCTCCTCGGTGGCCTCCTCCCTGGCGCCGTGCGGGTCGAGCCCGCCGAGCCGGACGACCAGGTCGGTGGAGGCGCTGAGAAGCCAGATCGCGGGGCGCGAGAGCAGCGCCAGCGCGTTGAGCGGGCGGGCCACGAGCAGTGCCCAGGGCTCGGCGCGCTGCATGGCGATGCGCTTGGGCGCGAGTTCGCCCAGGACCAGGGTGACGAAGGTGAGCACGACGGTGACCAGCACGACCGACACCGGGGCCGCGTAGGAGCCGAGGAAGCCCAGCGGCTCGACCAGCGGCCGGGCCAGGGAGACGGCGGCGGTGGCGGAGGCGAGGAAGCCCGCGAGGGTGATGCCGATCTGGATGGTGGCCAGGAACCGGTTGGGGTCGCGGGCCAGCCGGGCCACCGCGCGCCCACCCGGGCCGCGCTCCTCCAGCCGCCTGATCTGCCCCTCCCGCAGCGTGATCAGGGCGATCTCGCTGCCCGCGAACACGGCGTTCACCACGACCAGGACCAGGACGAGGCCGATCTGGGCCCCGATGCCCTCCATGGGACTCCCCCGCGGTCGACTGCCGGTGTCTGAGCTGGGATTCCTTCCCCGAAACCCGAGGGCCACACCACCAGGGGCCGTCGTCCGCGCGCCGCGCGGGCCCCGCCCGCGGCACGGCCTGACCACATGCGGACAAAGACGAGTCTGAATGGCCTCTCGTTCGCTTCAGCGCTGTTACCGCAGGTAGGAACGCACAGGGATCACCGCGAAGGGCGGCCGCCCCCTCCCGGAGGCTCTTACGCACCTGTTGTAACCTTCCTCTCCGATACCCCTCTTTCACCCTCTGGAGTTCCCGTGTCCGGTTCGACCGGCGTCAACCCCGTCGACGCCATGTCCGAGGCCCAGGAGGCCGAAGCCCTGGCCGAGGCGATGGTCTTCCTCGGCACCGACTTCGAGGCCGCCGTCGAAGGCCTGACGGGAGCCGTGTCCGAGCACGTGACGGGCGGTCTGGACGACTACGGCCTCGACACCATGGAGCACATCCGGAGGGTCGCCCAGAACGGCATCAACCTGGCGCAGAACGTGCAGGGCGCCGACCTGGCCATCACCGACACCGACCACGAGAACGCCGAGGAGTACCAGGAGGGTCTGGAGTCCCTCGACATCCAGATCAACTTCTGACCCCTGTCCCCCGCCCCCACCAACCGCGGAGACCCCTGCCGTGAGCGACCTCTCCTCCATGTCCCTCGGTCTGCCCGAGGACATCGCCGCCGACGTCGGCGCCATCGAGACGGGCGCCGACCAGCTCGACGCCGTCCGACAGAACATGCTCGGCCAGTCCGAGGGCACCCACAGCCGGTTCCGGTCCTCCGCCGGGGAGTTCACCGACCTCGTCGCCTGGAACATCGTCTCCAGTTCGTCCCAGGAACTGTCCTCCTGGCAGGAGGCCGCCGCTTCCCTGACCTACGGCGCGGCGGTCCTGCGCCAGTGGGGGCTCGACATCGAGACCTACCGTGCCGAGCGCGCCAAGCTGGAGACCCGCTGGGAGGAGGAGAAGGCCGACGCCGAAGCGGCCGTCGGCGCCTCCGAGGGGAGCGGCTCCATCCTCGGTGAGGGAACCCGTGAGGGGATGAAGGTCGCCCAGCTGGAAACGCTGCGCGCGGAACTGCTCTCCGAGCACTCCGGGCACTGGGAAACCCTGATGGAGCAGGCCGAGCAGACCGAGAGGGACCTGCGCGACGGCCCCAGCCAGGACAGCCTGGAGCGTCTGATCGAGTCGTCCCTGCTCACCGGCGGCCAGCTGTCCTACTTCGGTGACGCGGTCCCCAGCATGGTCCCGGACGAGCTGAGCGGTGACGAGCACCCGTCCGTCGTCAACCTGTGGTGGACCTCGATGACCGAGGAGGAGCAGGACCAGGCCGTGCGGGACCATCCCGAGCTGCTGCGCGAGCTCGACGGCATCCCGGCGGCCGTGCGCGACCGACTGAACCGCGACCATCTCGACGACGAGATCGAGCGGTTCGAGGAGGAGATCGCCGAACGGGACGAGGAGATCGGGGAGGCGGCCGCCCGGGGCAGCAACGGGTCCGACGCGATCGCTTTGGCCATGGCGAACGACGACACGCTCGACAACCAGCTCCAGGAGCTGAAGGAGCTGCGGGAGAGCCTGGAGGACGAAAGCGCTGACAGGTACCTGCTGGCTCTGGACACCGGGGGCGACGGACGGGCGATCGTGGCCAACGGCAACCCCGACACCGCCGACAACGTGGCGACCCTGGTGCCGGGCACCACGACGACCTGGGAGAGCATCAACGACCAGGTCGGCCGAGGAGACAACCTCCTGGAGTCCGCGACGAACGCGGACCCGAACGGCAGCCACTCCGTGATCAGCTGGATCGGGTACGACGCCCCCAACGTTCCCGAGGCAGCCTTCGAAGGACGGGCGGAGGACGCGGTCAGCGAGCTGAGCAGTTTCCAGGACGGACTGCGCTCCACCCACCAGGGACCGCCGTCCCACAACACCGTCATAGGCCACAGTTACGGTTCCACGGTGGTCGGGCACACCGCGCAGAGCGACGCCGGACTCGACACGGACGAAGTGATACTCGTGGGCAGTCCCGGAACCAACGCCGACCACGTGACCGACCTGAACCTTCCCGCCGAGAACGTGCACGTCTCAACAGCGGAGAACGACGGCATCACCAACCTGACGGGCCTCACGCACGGCATGGACCCGACCGATCCGGAATTCGGAGCGAACGTGTTCGAGTCCAACCCCGGCAGTGTGGGGGGCTCCTGGCCGCTCGGCCCCGCTCACTCGGAGTACTTCGACCCCAGGACGAAATCCTTGCTCCACATGGGCAGGGTCATCGCGGGGCAGGCGGAATAAGGGATAGGAAGCGGCACGTGATCAGATTCAGACCGTGGGCGTGGGTTATCGCCCTCGCCCTGGTGGCGACCGGCTGTGGCCCCGGCGAGTCCGGGGGATCGGGAACGGAGGCGACTATGACCGAGGACGAGGCCGCGGAGAAGGTCCGGGAGCACATCGACAACACGATGACCGCGCTCCCGGAGGAGGCGGAACTGGAGGAACGGCGCGGAACCATCGTCGCCGCCTGCGATGACCCCACGGACGGCGGGTCCAGGGACCGGGTCACCGTCAGCGAGACGTTCTGGGTGCGGGGCCTGCCCGTCGAGGACAACGACGCCACCTTCGAACTGCTCCACGAGCACTGGAGTTCCAACGGTTACCAGGTGTTCGAGGATCTGCGGCCCGAGGACATGTTCCTGTCCGTCGAACACGCGGAGGACGCTTTCGGGATGACCGTGCAGGTGGCGGGAGACGGCAGCTTGGCACTCTCCGCCTCCTCACCCTGTGTCCAGCCCGAGGGCGCCCCGGACTCCTGACATTCCCCGCGCGCCTCAGCCCAAGCGCTCCAGGGCCCGGCGCGGGGAGCGGGCGTGCCCGCCCATCCCCGCGAACGGGCACTCCTCGCGCTCCAGGTCGATCGTGAGGTCCCGGGCAGTCTCCACCTTCTCCAGGTCCTCCCAGGTCAGGGGCGCCGCGATGGGCGCGCCCGGCCTGGCCCGCACCGAGTACGGCACCACCGCGAGCTGTTCGCGGCCGTTGCGCAGGTAGTCCACGAACAACCGGTCCCCGCGCGCGGCTTTGCGCACCTCGGTGGTCAGCTCTTCCGGCCGCCGGGCCGCCACCCGGTCCGCGACCGCCTCCGCCAGCACGCGGACCTCCTGGTCGTCGGCCTCGGGCCGCAGCGGCGAGCGCACGTGCAGGCCCCGGGAGCCGCTGGTCATCACGTAGGCGGCCAGGCCCAGGTCGTCGAGCACCTCCCGCACGTCCCGCGCCGCGGCGCGGCAGGCGGCGAAGGCCTCGGGGCCGTCCCCGGCGGGGTCGAGGTCGATCACCATCCGGTCGGGCAGGCCCAGTCTCGGCTCCCGGGACTGCCAGGCGTGCAGGGTGACCGCAGCCTGGTCGGCGCACCAGACCAGCGCGGCCGCGTCCGGGCACAGCATCATCCGGCCGCCGCTGGTCTCCACAGTGGCCACCCAGTCCGGAACCGACGGGTGCTTGACGAAGAACCCCTGCGCGTCGATCCCGTCGGGGAATCTCGCCAGGGCCACCGGCCGGTCGCGCACGTGCGGCAGCATCAGGGGGGCGATCCGGGCGTGGTACCGCGCCAGGTCCTCCTTGGTCGCCCCGCCCTCGCCGAACAGCGGCTTGCCGGGCCTGCGCACCTCCACCACGCGCCGTCCCGCGCGCACCTTCGCGGTCTCCGTCGCCATGGCCCCCCGTTCGCCGCCGTGCGGCCCGCCTACCCGGGCGGCGGGCCCGGAAACGGCCCCCGGGCACGCGAACGCCCGGCCGGGGAGGTCCCCGGCCGGGCGTTCGCGTGTCGAAACGCGCTACTACTTGCGCTTGTTGATCTCCTCGGTCAGCTGCGGGGTGACCGCGTGCAGGTCGCCCACGACGCCGAAGTCGGCCAGCTCGAAGATCGGGGCCTCGGGGTCCTTGTTGATCGCCACGATGTTCTTGGCGGTCTGCATGCCCGCGCGGTGCTGGATCGCGCCGGAGATGCCCAGGGCCACGTACAGGTTCGGGCTGACCGTCTTACCGGTCTGGCCGACCTGGAACTGGTTCGGGTACCAGCCGGAGTCGACGGCGGCGCGGGAGGCGCCCACGGCCGCGCCCAGCGAGTCGGCCAGGTTCTCCACGACCGAGAAGTCGTCGGAGCCCACGCCGCGCCCGCCGGAGACCACGATGGCGGCCTCGGTGAGCTCGGGGCGCTCGCCCTGCTCCTCGTGGACGCGCTCGACGACCTTGGCCGTCTTCGCGGCGTCGGAGACCTCCACCGACACCTGCTCCTCGGCGGCGGCACCGGAGGCGGCCTCGGCCGGGACGGAGTTCGGGCGGACCGCGACGACCGGCACGCCGGTGCGCACGCGGGCGTGGGTGATGGTGGTGCCGCCGAAGATGCTGTGCTCGGCGACGACCTCGGCGTTGACGTCCACGACGTCGGTGAGCACGCCCGAGCCCAGCTTGACCGCGGTGCGGCCCGCGATCTCCTTGTTCTCGGCGGTGGCCGAGACCAGGACGGCGGCGGCGCCCTTGTCCTGGGCGAGCTTGGCGAGCAGCTCGGCCTTGGGGGCCACGACGTGGTCGTTCAGCTCGGCCGAAGCCACGTAGACCTTCTCGGCGCCGTACTCGGCCAGGGTGCCCCTGCCCGTCTCGGCGCCGTCACCGATCCACACGGCCGCGGGCTCGCCGATGCGGCGGGCGGCGGTCAGCAGCTCGGTGGTGACCTTCTTGACCTGTCCGTCGACGTGGTCGACGAGGACGAGGACCTCAGCCATATCCCTTGAACCTTCCCTGAGTCTCTCGTTCGACCTAGACGAACTTCTTCTCGACGAGGAACTCGGCGATCTTCGCGGCGCCGTCGCCCTCGTCCTTGACCACCGTGCCCGCGGCGCGCGGCGGTGCGGCGTCGAAGTCGACGGTCTCGGTGGTGGCGTTGGCCAGACCCACCCTGGCCGTGTCGATGCCCGCGTCGGCGGCGGACTTCTTGTCCACCGGCTTCTTCTTCGCCTGCATGATGAGCTTGAAGGACGGGTAGCGCGGCTCGTTGATCTTCTCGACCACGGAGACGACCGCCGGGAGCTGGGCCTCGACGAGGTCGTAGCCGTAGTCGGTCTGGCGCTGGATCCTGATGGTGCTGCCGTCGATGTCGACCTTGCGGGCGAACGTGAGCTGCGGCAGGCCGAGGTACTCGGCGAGCGCGGCCCCGACCACGCCGGTGCGCGCGTCGGTGGACTCCGAGCCCAGGACGACCACGTCGAACTCGATGGTGCCCAGGGCCTGCGCGAGGGCGTAGGCGGTCTGGAGCGAGTCCGAGCCGTGGAGGGCGGCGTCGTTGACGAAGACGGCCTTGTCCGCGCCCATCGACAGGGCCTTGCGGATGGAGTCCGTGGCCTGGTCCGGTCCCATCGTCAGGATGGTGACCTCGCCGCCGTGCTTCTCCTTGAGCTGGAGAGCCTCCTCGATGGCGTACTCGTCGAGCTCGTTGATGACACCGTCGGACGCGGCGCGGTCCAGCGTCTTGTCATCGGGGTTGAGCTTCCGCTCGGTCGCCGTGTCCGGGACCTGCTTGACCAAAACGACAATATTCATGGCCGGTGGCCGACCTCCCTGCACTCCATGATCCGCCGTGCGGCGGCCGGACGCTGGCGCGCCCCCTACTGCCAACAATGCCGAATGCCGTTCGGTCATCCGACGGCGGGGCCGCCTTCACGTCCAGGCAGGTCCCGCGATGTGCTCATAGCCCAGATGTTACTGGCTAGTAGCTTGGAGGCCAACCCCTGGCCCCCGGTGTGACTGAGGCAACCCTAACCACCGCTGTACCGCCGGTCCGCCGCTGATGCTCCGACCCGGGCCGGACCGCCGGCGCCGGACACCGGTCGTGGGCGCCCGCCTCCCGCTCCCACCCTAGTCGCCGCCGATCCCGCCGGAACCGGTCACACCACCGGTAACAGGTGGGGGCCTCCCCCGCCCGGCGGAGACGCCGAAGGCCCCGGGCCGGAGCCCGGGGCCTTCGCGGTGCCCGGTGAGCCGTACGGCCACCGGGCGGGGGTCACTGTCCGTCGAACCAGTCCGAGGGACCGCCGATCGGCACCCAGTCCGGGGCCGCCGACAGGCCGAACGACAGGATGAGCATGGTCAGCAGCACGAGGCCGATGCACACGCCGATGTAGACGTAGAGGTTGCGGTAGTGGACCCGGCGCACCAGCCACACCGCCTGGTGCCGCGCCTCGCGCCCGCTCGGCATGACGTAGCTGAGCAGGATCATCACGAAGATCGCGAAGGCGCCGGTGTAGTTGGCGCCCTGACCCGGCACGTCCGCGATCCGCGCGTAGATCATGCCGACCAGGATGCCCGCCAGCAGGTAGACCAGCCCGAAGCCGAGCGTGCGCAGCGCCATGCGCCCGAAGGCCCACGGGAAGCTGAGCGCCACCACCATGTTGTCGGAGCTGCGCGGGCCGCGCGTCTGGAGGCGGCGGGCGTGCTCGGCCTTGACCACGTCCAGGGCGCCCAGCGCGGCGATGAGCACGACGCCCAGGATCAGCCCGAACCAGGGGAAGAGCAGCGACACACCGGCCACGGAGACCAGCATGGGCAGGATCGTCAGCGGGTGCATCCGCCACGACCGCTCCTCGTACTCCTCGCCCTCCTCGTCGGAGTCGTCCTGGAAGTAGTCGCTCACCCGGTCGTTGCCGCCGCGCCGGAACCGGCCCAGCAGGCCGCCGCGCCGCTCCTCGTACCCGTCCTCGTCGAACTCCTGCGTCTGGTTGCTGCCCCGGCCGTCGTCCACCGGGGTGAGGATGTCGGCGAAGTCGCCCTTGTGCAGCGGGGTGTTGAAGAACTGCGTGTGCGGGGCCTGGTAGCCCTCGTCCTCGCGCTCGTCGACGGGGCGCCGGGCGTACCCGTCCCGGTCCACCGGGTCCATCATCATCGTGCCCTGCGGGTCCTCGCGGGAGAACTCGTCGGGCTGGATGTGACGCGTGCCCAGCGCGTCGTCCGGTTCGTCGCGGACCGGGCTGATCCGCATCGTCCCCTGCGGGTCGTCCGGGTCCCCGGCGTCGCGCGGGGCGATGCGCTCGGTGCCCGGCAGCCCGTCGTCCTCGTCGCCCCAGCCGCGCCGGGCGCCCGAGAGGTCGTCGGTGGACTCCGGGTCGTCGACGCGGCGGCCGTTCGCCGCGCCCGAGAGGTCGTCGGTGGACCCGGGGTCGTCGAGCAGACCGCCGGAGTGCGCGGCGGAGGTCGGGCGCGCGGGGTCCCCGGACGGGGACCAGGCGCTGGAGGCGGGACCGCCGCCCGTGTGCGGGGGACCCCAGCCCTGGTCGCCCTGGGCCGCGCGACCGGCCAGGTAGCCCGCCGCACCGCCGAGCGCGGCACCGGCCGCGCCCGCCGCGGCTGCGCCGCCCGGGCCGCCGCTGCCCGGCTCCTCCCCCGTGCCCCCGGCCGTGGTCGGGTGGTACACGGTGTGGCTGCCGGTGAGCCCGCTGGGACGGCCTCCCGCGTCCTCGGTCCAGGGCAGGTCGAGGTTGAGGCGGCTGGCCTCCTCCAGCAGTTCCTCCGCCGTGGGGCGGCTGCGCATGTCGCGGGAGACGGCGCGGTTGACCAGCGGCCGCAGCGCCTCGTGCATCCCGTCCATGTCGATCTCGCCGTTGAGGATGCGGAAGAAGATGACCTCGAAGGTGCCCGCGCCGTAGGGCGGGCGGCCGGTGGAGGCGAAGGCGACGGTGCCGCCCCAGGCGTGGATGTCGGTGGCCGGGCCCAGGTCGGTGCCCTCGATGACCTCCGGGGACAGGTAGCTGGGCGTGCCCACGAACGTGCCGGTCTGGGTCAGCTTGGCGCCGTCCACCGCGTGCGCGATGCCGAAGTCGATGACGATCGGCTCGCCGTTGGAGATGATCACGTTGCCGGGCTTGAGGTCGCGGTGGATCACGTCCACCGCGTGGATGTCGCGGATCGCGCGGGCCATGCCGGTGACGAAGCGGGTCAGGGCCCGGCCGCGCAGGGGGCCGTGGTTGGTGACCGTGGCGTCCAGGGTCGGGCCGGGGATGTGCTCGGTGACCACCCACGGCAGCTCGGCCTGGGTGTCGGCTTCGATGACCTCGGCCACGTTGGGGCTGTGCACGCGGCGCATGGTCTCGACCTCGCGGGCGAGGCGGGCCCGGGCGATCTGGTCGCCCGCGACCTCCGGCTTGAGGACCTTCACCGCGACGAACTGCTCGGTCCGGGGGTCCTCGGCCTGGTACACCACGCCCATGCCGCCCTGCCCGATGCGGCGGCGGATGACGTAGTGGCCGATGCGCTCCGGCAGCTCCTCACCCATGGGGAAACCTGCCGACATTGCCATCGAGAACTCATCCCCTCAAAAGACCACATACCACCGCGTCCAGCTTAACGGCCGGGGGATGGGTCACCATTGGCTTGTTCGTCCCGTCTCGGGCCCGTGTGGTCGCTTCCGCACCGCCGGGCGTCCGGGGTTCAGGCGGCGCGTCCGTCCGGGGGCGACCCTCACGAGTATGACGGAAAACTGGCGTGGGCGGTTCCCTCCCTCCCGTCCGGACTGGCCGGATGCGGACGTTCGGCCGAACCCCCCGTGACACCGTTCGATCCGACGAGCGGGGCGAAAAGTTCTCGAATCCACCGAAACGGCGGCGGGACGGACGGCACGGCACCGTGTGCCGCCGCCCCGACCTGCTGTTTCGGTGCCCGATCAGCTCTGCGCGGCGCCTCTTCAGCGCCCCTTGAAAGCGGCCTTGCCGGGTCCCTGCTCGACGAAGCTGCGCATGCCGTCCTTCTGGTCCTCGGTCGAGAACAGACCCGCGAAGTGCAGGCGCTCGATCTCCAGACCGGTGTCCAGGTCAGTCTCCAGGCCCCGGTCCACCGCCTCCTTGGCCGCGGCCAGCGCGACGGCCGGTCCCCCGGCGTACCGGGCGACCAGCGCCACGGCGGCCCGGTAGACCTCCTCGTCCGGGACGACCTGGTCCACCAGGCCGATCTCCCGGGCCTCGTCCGCCTTCACGTGGCGGCCGCTGAAGATCATCTCCTTGGCCCGCGAGGGACCGATCAGGCGGGGCAGGCGCTGGGTCCCGCCCGCGCCGGGGATGACGCCGAGCTGGATCTCGGGCACGCCCAGCCTGGCCCCGGCCCCCGCCACGCGGAAGTCCGCGGCCAGGGCCAGTTCCAGGCCGCCGCCGAGCGCGTACCCGGTGACCGCCGCCACGACCGGCTTGGGGATGCGGGCCACCAGGTTCAGGGCGTTTTGGAGGTCGCGCGCGTAGCCCAGCATCTGCGCGGCGGTGAGGTCGGCCATCTCCTTGATGTCGGCGCCCGCGACGAACACCCGCTCGCCGCCGTAGACCACCACGGCGCGCACGTCCGGGTCCTTGGCGACCCGGGTCGCGGCCTCGGCGATCTCCGCGGTGAGCGCGGCGTTGAGCGCGTTCACCTTCGGCCTGTCCAGCCGGATCACGGCCACGGCCGGGTGGTCCGGATCGGTCTCCACACGCACGAACTCGCCCACGGTCCACTGCCCCTCACTACTCGGACGTCACTGTCTCCGAACTGCTTACCACCCGGTTCAGGAGAAGAGCAGCACCAGGGTGCCCAGCCGAGCGGACAGGGTGTAGGCCGCCGCCAGGAGCAGGGCGGCCCCCGCCAGCAGCAGCGTGTCCGCGGTCCGCCAGCGGCTCTCCCGGGCCCGGGTGCGCGGCCCGGTCCCGAAGGCGCGCGCGTCCATCGCCGCGGCCAGCAGCGTCCCGGTGCGGATGGAGCGCACCAGCAGGGCGAACAGGCGGCCGAAGAACAGCGTGACCGCCCTGACCGGGTTGCGCCCGGCCTCCAGCCCGCGCGCCCTCCGCGCCAGCGTGATCGTGCGCCACTGGTCGGCGAGCATCGGGACGAGCCGCAGCGCCGCCAGCACGCCCATGGCGGGCCGCTCGGGGACCCGGAGCCGCTGCACCAGGCCGTCGGCGGTCTCCGTGGGGTCGCTGCTCACGGCGGCGAGCAGTCCGGGCAGGGCGATGGCCAGCAGGCGCACCGCGGCGCCCAGCGCGCCCTCCGCGCCGTGCTCCCCGTACAGGTAGTTGACCAGTCCGCTGGAGAGCCCCATGAGCAGGAAGGGCCCGCCCAGGACGAGCAGGGTGCGCCGGTCGGTCCCGCTGAACGGCAGGAGCAGCAGGACGCCCGCCAGCACGGTGCCGCCGGTGACGGCGTCCACGGCCGGGACCAGGCCCACGCCCAGCAGCAGGGCGGCGAGCAGTTTGGCCGCCGGGTTGAGCCCGACCAGCCAGAAGCGCGCCCCGCCGTCCTCGGGAGCCTCCAGGGTGAGCGCGTCCCCTGCCGGGGCGCTGACCCCGCCAGACCCCCGGGCCTCAGCGGAGGCGCCGACCTCGTCCGGCCCGTGAACCCCTTCCGGCTCACGGAGCTCATCCGGTGCGCGAGGGACCTCGTCCGCCTCCCGGATCCCGTCCGGCGTACGGGTTCCCTTCCCGGGTGTGTCCGACGGCCTCCGGTCAGCCACGGCTCCCCCTTCCCGCCGCCGCGTGCCCCGCGGGCCCGGTCGGCTCCGGCGGGCCGGGCGGCTCCGCCCCGGCGCCCGGTGCGGCGGCCTCCTGGACGGCCCGGCCCCCGGCCACGCGCACCCGCGCGTCGGCCAGACTGCGCAGCAGCAGGTCGTCGTGGGTGGCCATGACCACCGCGCGGCCCGCGGACCGCAGGGTGGCGAGCAGCTCCACGAGTTCGGTCCAGGTCCGGGTGTCCTGACCGAAGGTGGGCTCGTCGAGGACGAGCGCGTCGGGCGCGTGCGCGGGGCCCGAGCTGAGCGCCGTGGCCACCGACAGCCGCCGCTTCTCCCCGCCCGAGAGCGTGTAGGGGTGCACGTCGGCCAGCGCGGACAGGCGCAGACGCTCCATCAGCTCGCCCACCCAGGCCTCGGTCTCGGCCTCGCCCATACCCGCGCGCAGCGGGGCGAAGCGCAGCTCGTCGCGCACGGTGGCGGTGACGAACTGGTCCTCGGCGTGCTGGAAGACCGTGCCCACGTGCCGGGCCAGCCTGCGGGCGGGCCAGCGCACGAGCGGGCGCGGGTCGGCCCCGGCCAACGGCCCGCGCGGCAGCACCGCCCCCCGGTGGGGCCTGGACAGTCCGGCGAGCAGGGTCAGCAGCGTGGACTTGCCCGCGCCGTTGGGTCCGGTCAGGGCGGTCGCGGTTCCGGCTCGGACGGTGGCGTCCACCCCCTCGAACACCGTGCGCCGGGGCGCCGCGCGCACGCCGAGCTGGCTCGGGGTGCGCGCCGTGACGCCCACGGCCTCCAGCAGGGGCTCCCCGCCCGGCGCGGGCGCCAGGACGGGCGCGGGCTCGTGCCCGGGCACCCACACTCCCTGCGCGGCCAGCGAGCGCCCGTGCTCGGCGAACACCGTTCCCGGCGGGCCGTCGGCGACGACCCCGCCGCCGGGCGCCACGACCACGACCCGGTCCACCAGGTCCACGACGTCGGCCACGCGGTGCTCGACCAGCACCAGGGTCGCCTCGGTCTCGGCGAGCAGGCGGGCCAGCACGCCGCGCACCAGCGCGGCCCCGGCGGGGTCGAGGTTGGCGGTGGGCTCGTCCAGCAGCAGCAGGCGGGGGCGCATCGCCAGGGCCCCGGCGATCACCAGGCGCTGCTTCTCACCGCCCGACAGCGCCCCGGTGGGGTGGCGCGGTCCGTACGGGAAGCCCACGGCCTCCAGTGCCTCGTGGACCCGGGGCCAGATGAGGTCGGGTGCCACGCCCAGGTTCTCCGGGCCGAAGGCGACGTCGTCGCCCGCGCGCGCCATCACCAGCTGCGTCTCGGGGTCCTGGCTGACCAGGCCGACCGAGCCCCGGCTCCGGTCGGCGGGCTCGCCGTCCAGGAGCAGGGTGCCCTCGTGGTCGCCGCTGATGGCGGCGTCCTCGCCGGTCAGACCGGCCAGTGAGTGCAGCAGGGTGGACTTGCCCGCGCCGGAGGCGCCCAGCAGCAGCACGCGCTCGCCCGGCTCGATCACCAGGTCCACGCCGCGCAGCGCGTGGGACCCGCGGCCCGAGTGCCGCCAGCCCCAGCCGGAGAGCTCCACGCGCGCGCCCGGGCCCCCGGCCGCCGTCCGGCGCCCGTTCGCGGAGGCCACGGTCAGCCCCTCGCGGACGGGAAGGGGGCCAGCGCCCCGGAGCGGGCCAGGGCGGTGGTGAGCAGGCGGGAGCCCACGCCCGCGATGAGGGCGGCGCTGACCACCACGATGACGCCGTAGGTGACCTGGTAGGACAGCGGCCAGGTCACGTTGTAGGCGAGGTTGTCGCGGATGGCGGGGGAGACGCCCGCGACCGCCGCCGCGAGGACGGCCACGCCCATGCCCCAGCGGCGGTAGCCGAAGGCGAGGAAGACGAGTTCGGGCAGGATGCCCTGGAGGGCGCCGTCGAGGATGACCATGATCCCCCACTGGGTGCCCAGGAGCGCCGAGACCGAGGCGGCGGCGATGGCGGTGAGCAGGGCCGCACCGGGCTTGCGGATGATCAGGCCGCCCAGTACGCCGGAGATCAGCCACATGCCGTAGACGACGGCCTGCGCGGGCGGGAAGCCGACGAACAGCGGGGTCGTGACCGACCAGACGATGTTCCAGAGCCAGAAGACCACGCCGACCGCGACGCCGATCACGGAGGCCACGACGATGTCGACGGTGCGCCAGCTCCGCAGTCGGCCGAGGAGGTCGCGCCGGAAGCCGGCGCCCTGGGGGGTGGTGTCCCTCTTCATATGGTGTCCCTTCGCCGGGGGATGCGAGGGGCCCGTGCGGCCGAGAGCGGCGCCGGAACGCGTTCCGTGCGCGCCGGGACGTCCCCGGTGCGCGGGAGCACGCCACCGGTGACGGTTCCTACGACTTCCTTCGCTGGCATGACCCAGATCAGGTGTGTAAGGGTCTGCGGCCTGGTGCCGCACTCTCAGCGCTCGCGCGCTCCCCTGTCGGTTTCGTCCATTATGAACAAGGGGGAGCGCCGGGGTGTTCCCGGGTCGCGTCAGCGCACGTCGGGGCCTCAGCCCCCGGGACTGGCGCCGCCCTCGGGCACCTGCGGTCCCGGGGTCGCGCCGCCCCAGGGCGCGCCGCCGTCCCCGCCCGGGGACTCGCCGCCACCGGTACCGCCGCCGCCTCCGCCGGTACCGCTGCCGTCTCCACCACCACCGCCGCCGCCACCGGTACCGCCGCCTCCACCGGTTGAACCCCCGCCGTCGCCGTCACCGGTGCCTCCACCGCCGTCGGTCGATCCTCCGCCGCCTCCGGTACCGCCACCACCCCCGGTCGAACCCCCGCCACCACCGCCGGTGGCTCCCCCACCGCCGTCACCGGTGCCACCGCCGCCGGTCGAGCCATCGTCACCCCCGGCACCGCCGCCACCGCCACCACCACCGGCCGCGACGCCGCCGTCACCGCCAGCCGTGCCTCCATCGCCTCCACCGGCGTCACTGTCGTCACTGTCACCGTTGTCGCCACCGCCGCCCGACGGCTTGTCCGAGGCCTTGCCGTAGACCTTCGGCGAGGGGGCGAACTCCTCCTCCGGCAGGTCCGCCACGGCCTCGCGCATGGTGGCCTGCCAGATCGGGCCGGGCAGCGTGGCCCCGTAGACGATGCCGTAGTAGCGGTCGCCGATGGTCACGCCCTGGAGCGTGTGCTGCTCCCCGCCCCGGATGTCGCCGACCACCACGGTCCCGGCCAGGTTCGGGGTGTAGCCCGCGAACCACGCGTAGGCCGCGCTGTCGGTGGTGCCGGTCTTGCCCGCCACAGGGCGTCCGATCTCCAGGCCGTTGGCGGTACCGCCCTCGAAGGTCTGCTGGAGCAGGTGGTTGACGCCGTCGGCGACCTCGGTGTCCAGCGCGCCCTCCTCGCACTCGGTGCCCATCTCGACCTCCTCGCCGTCCTCGCCCTCGAAGAGGACCGAGGCCACGGGGACCGGCTCGCAGTAGGTGCCCCGGGAGGCGAAGACGGCGTAGGCGCTGGCCATGGTGAGCGGGGAGACCTCCTGGTCGCCCAGGGTGAAGGAGCTCCACACCTGCAGGTCCTCGCCGTCCGCGCGGTGGATGCCCAGGCTCTGGGCCATCTCCGCCGTCTCGCACAGGCCGACGCGCTCCTGGAGCTGGGCGAAGTAGGTGTTCACCGAGCCCTTCGTCCCGCTGATCATGTTGTGCCTGCCGCCGTCGCTCTCCCCGGCGTTGCGCACGTCCCAGGGCGCCATCCTGCCGCCCTCGCAGTTCTCCAGGCCGCTCACCGTCGTGGACTCGGGCGAGGAGAAGCTGGTGTCGTACTTGAGCCCGGCGTCCAGGGCGGCGGCCAGGGTGAACGGCTTGAACGTCGAACCCGCCTGGTAGCCCAGCGACCCGCCGTCCTCGTGGTCCACGGACAGGTTGATCGAGGTGGTGCCCGGCTCGTCGTCGAAGCCGTAGCGCATGTTCTGGGCCATCACCCGCACCCGGCCGGTACCGGGCTCCACGAGGACCTCGGCGGCGAACTTGTGGGAGTCGCCCGCGGGGACGTAGCGCTCGATCGCCTGCTCGGCGGCCTCCTGCATGTCCAGGTCCAGGGTGGTGCGCACGGTGATGCCGCCCCGCTCCAGTATCCGGTCGCGCTCCTCCTGGGTCCCGGCGAGCGCGTCGGAGCCGCCCAGCCACCGCATGACGTAGTCGCAGAAGAAGGGCTGCTCGCTGCTGAAGCAGCTGCCCGCGCGCGGGGTCTCGTCCACCTCCAGGCCCCGGCTCTTGTACTCCTGCGCCTGCGCGCTCTCCAGGTGTCCGGTGGCGACCATCCGGTCCAGCACCAGGTTGCGGCGCTCGACGGAGGCCTCGGGGTTGGTGAGCGGGTCGTAGTACGAGGGCGCGCGCACCAGCGCCACGATCGTGGCGGCCTGCGCGGGGTCGAGCTCGGAGGCCGGGACGGAGAAGTAGCGCTCGGCGGCGACCTCGATGCCGTACGCGTTCTGGCCGAAGTAGGCGAGGTTGAGGTAGCCCTCCATGATCTCGTCCTTGGTGAGCTTCTCCTCCAGCTCGATGGCGTAGCGCAGCTCCAGCACCTTGCGGGTCAGGGTGCGCGCGTTGGCGCTCGCCAGCTCCTCCTCGGTGTCGGCCTGTTCCATGAGGAGGTTCTTCACGTACTGCTGGGTGATGGTGGACCCGCCCTGGGTGTTGCCCAGGACGGTGCGGACGGCGGCGCGCAGCGTGCCGCGCAGGTCCAGTCCGGCGTGCTCGTAGAAGCGGTCGTCCTCGATCGCCATGAGGGCGGCGGGCACCCAGGGGCTGATCTCGTCCAGCGGCACCACGTCGCGCTCGCGCTCGGCGACCTCGGCGATCGGTTCCCCGTCGACGTCGGTCAGCAGCACGCGCTCGGCGGGGTGCGGCACGGCCAGGTCGCTGGGCAGGGCCATGAAGGCCGCCGCGGAGTCCCTGGCCGCCAGGCCGAGGCCGCCGACCCAGGGCATGACCAGCGCCGCCGTGAGCAGACCGGCGACCGCGCCGGTTCCGGCCAGGCGCTGGACCGTCTCCCGGCGGTCCCCCGCCGGGGTCGGCTCCGACACCTTCCGGCGCAGGGCCTCGGCCCACCGCCGCACACGCGGACCCGCGGCGGCCGGTACCGCACGGGAGAGGGCCCCGCGCCAGTTCCGGCGCGGGGCCTCGTGCCGCCGCCCACGCGGCGGGCGCTGGTTGGACTCCGTCACGTCGCCCCCTACGGCCGTGTGCCGCCCCGCCCGCGGGACGTGCGGGCGGACAACTCCATCGACCACGGTCTCAGGGCGGACGCAAAGGGCAGGCCGGGTTAACGGGCGCGTCAGCGAAAAACTTCCTCAATGCCAAGCAAAGCACCGCAGAACGAACATATTTCTTCAATCACCACGAAACAGGCGCGTCACACACCCGGAGCAGGGAGGGAGAGCGAGCACCGAGGAGACTCCCGGGCCACGGATGCCCGAATCCGTGACAAAAGTTCCTTAGACGACTATTCGGTCACGCGCGGATGTCCGGAATACGGCCATACAGCTCGCGCGTGCATTCGGTCATCCCTACCCACCGCAGCACACCGTCCAACATGACCGATCAGTTTTCCGTCATTTCCACAGAATGCATCGGAAAACAACCACAGAGACACCTGAATCTGCTGCATCCTTATGACCGCTTTGAGAGGTTTACTCAGCAGAAACCCGACAAACACCGGCTCTTAGCACACGCATCCAGTGTGGCGAGGATCACAGAAATTATCCGGCCCTGGCACTCCGCCAAACACCACAAGAGGGCAGACGATAGACAGCGGAGGGCACCGAAGCCTTAATCCGGACAGTTTCTGTTCCGGATGCTCCGTGAACTCCGTCTTGCCCCGGATTAACTCCCGGTTATTTCCGCCTGCCGAAAAACAGCACGGTTCCGAACGTCGAACCACGACAATTACGGTGTAGCCAGTGATCGGACGCCTGCCCATCCTCGATATCTCTCCAGAGAACGACCTCGGACCGGTGAAAGCCGTTCCGGGCGAACGCTTCACCGTGGGAGCGACGGTGATCCGCGAGGGCCACGACTCCCTCGCCGCGGGCGTCGTCGTCTACTCCCCCGAGGGACGCCGCGAACAGCTCGTCCCCATGCGCGAGCACGCCCCCGGCACCGACCGCTACGAGGCCTGCGTCAGCCTCCCCACGGAGGGGACGTGGTCCTTCGCCGTCGAGTCGTGGACCGACCCCTTCGCCACCTGGCACCACGTCGCGGGCGTCAAGCTCCCGCTGGGCCAGGACACCGAACTCGTCCTGGAGGAGGGCGCCCGCCTGCTCGCCCGCGCCGGGCGACGGGTCCCGCGCCGCCCCTTCCTGAACGCCGCCGCCAAGGCGCTGCGCGACACCTCGATGACCCCGGTGGAGCGCTTCGAGGCGGCGCTCACCCCCGAGGTCCTGGCCGAGATGGAGCGCGCGCCCCTGCGCGAGCTGGTCACCAGGTCCAAGCGCACCAGCGTCGTCGTCCACCGCGAGCGCGCGCTGTTCGGCTCCTGGTACGAGTTCTTCCCGCGCTCGGAGGGCGCCCAGGTCGACACCGCGCCCGGCCAGGAGCTCTCGGGCACCCTCGCCACCGCGGCCAAGCGCCTGCCCGCCATCGCCGACATGGGCTTCGACGTGGTCTACCTGCCGCCCATCCACCCGGTCGGCACCACCCACCGCAAGGGCGCCAACAACGCGCTGACCGCCGGTCCCGGCGACCCCGGTTCGGTGTGGGCCATCGGGTCGGCCGACGGCGGCCACGACGCGGTCCACCCCGACCTGGGCACCCTCGCCGACTTCGACGCCTTCGTCGCCGAGGCCCGCGAGCACGGCATGGAGATCGCCCTGGACCTGGCCCTGCAGTGCTCCCCCGACCACCCCTGGGTGACCGAGCACCCCGAGTGGTTCACCGCCCGGGCCGACGGCTCCATCGCCTACGCCGAGAACCCGCCCAAGAAGTACCAGGACATCTATCCGCTCAACTTCGACCGCGACTTCGAGGGCCTGTACGCGGAGGTCCTGCGGGTGGTCGAGCACTGGATCGCGCACGGCGTACGCGTCTTCCGCGTCGACAACCCGCACACCAAGCCGGTCGCTTTCTGGCAGAAGCTGCTCGCCGACGTCGCCGACAGGCACCCCGACGTGCTGTTCCTCGCCGAGGCCTTCACCCGCCCCGCCATGATGCGCACGCTGGCCAAGGTCGGCTTCCACCAGTCCTACACCTACTTCACCTGGCGCAACGGCAAGGACGAGCTGACCGACTACCTCACCGAGCTGAGCCGGGAGAGCGCCCACTACCTGCGCCCCAACCTCTTCGCCAACACCCCGGACATCCTGCACGCCTACCTCCAGCACGGCGGTCGGCCCGCGTTCGCCGTCCGCGCCGTGCTGGCGGCCCTGCTCTCCCCCACCTGGGGCGTCTACTCCGGCTTCGAACTGTGCGAGAACACCCCCGCCGGGCCGGGCAGCGAGGAGTACCTCGACTCGGAGAAGTACCAGTACCGCCCCCGCGACTGGGCCGCGGCCGAGGCCTCCGGCGAGACCCTCACCGGCCTCATCACGCTGCTCAACCGGCTGCGCCGGGAGCACCCGGCCCTGCGGGAGCTGCGCAACCTGCGCTTCCACCACGTGGACCGGCCCGAGATCGTCTGCTTCTCCAAGCACCGGCCCGGAACCGGCCCCAAGGACCCCGACGACGCCGTGATCGCCGTCGTCAACCTCGACCCGCACCACGCACGCGAGGCGACGGTGCACCTGGATCTGCCGTCCATCGGCCTCACAAGGGAGGAGGAGTTCAGGGTGACCGACGAGCTGACCGGCCGTTCCTACACCTGGGGTGCGGACAACTACGTCCGTCTCGACCCCGCGGCCGGTTCCGCGCACGTGTTCACCGTCAGCGGCAGATAGCGGCCCCGAAACCAGCGCACGGGGCCCGGCGGAGCTGCTCCGCCGGAGCCCCGCCGTGTCCGAAACGCCTGTTGAACCGACGTCGAACATTCTTGGTGGGGAGTAGTAGATGAGCAAAGACGAGCCCGGCCCCGGCGGACACGGTCACGCCGAACACGGTCCGCTCGCCCCGGCCACCGGGGCCGCCACCGGCCCGCTGATGTCCTCCGGCGGCACCAGTGATCCCCACTGGTACAAACACGCCGTCTTCTACGAGGTCCTCGCCCGGGGCTTCTTCGACTCCAACGGCGACGGCACCGGCGACCTCGCCGGGCTGGTGCAGAAGCTGGACTACCTCCAGTGGCTGGGCATCGACTGCGTGTGGCTGTTGCCGATGTACGAGTCGCCCCTGCGCGACGGCGGCTACGACATCTCCGACTACTTCAAGATCCTCCCGGAGTTCGGCCGCACCGCCGACTTCGTGGAGCTCCTGGACGAGGCGCACCGGCGCGGGATCCGGGTCATCACCGACCTGGTCATGAACCACACCAGTGACCAGCACCCGTGGTTCAAGGCCTCCCGCGAGGACCCGGACGGGCCCTACGGGGACTTCTACGTGTGGTCGGACACCGACGACCGCTACGACGAGGCCCGCATCATCTTCGTCGACACCGAGACGTCCAACTGGACCTACGACGAGGTCCGCGGCCAGTACTACTGGCACCGGTTCTTCTCCCACCAGCCCGACCTCAACTTCGAGAACCCGGCCGTCCAGGAGGCGATCCTGGAGGTCCTGCGCTACTGGCTGGACCTGGGCATCGACGGGTTCCGCCTGGACGCCGTGCCGTACCTGTACGAGCGCGAGGGCACCAACTGCGAGAACCTCAAGGAGACGCACGAGTTCCTCAAGCGCGTGCGCGCCGAGGTGGACCGGCTCTACCCCGACCGCGTGCTGCTGAGCGAGGCCAACCAGTGGCCGTCCGACGTCGTCGACTACTTCGGCGACTTCGAGTCCGGCGGCGACGAGTGCCACATGAACTTCCACTTCCCGCTGATGCCGCGCATGTTCATGGCGGTCCGGCAGGAGCAGCGCTTCCCGATCTCGGAGATCCTCGCCCAGACGCCGCCGATCCCCCGCAACTGCCAGTGGGCGATCTTCCTGCGCAACCACGACGAGCTGACCCTGGAGATGGTCACCGACGAGGAGCGCGACTACATGTACTCCGAGTACGCCAAGGAACCCCGCATGCGCGCCAACGTGGGGATCCGCAGGCGGCTCGCGCCCCTGCTGGACAACGACCGCAACCAGATCGAGCTGTTCACGGCCCTGCTGCTGTCCCTGCCGGGCTCGCCCGTCCTGTACTACGGCGACGAGATCGGCATGGGCGACAACATCTGGCTGGGCGACCGCGACGCCGTGCGCACGCCCATGCAGTGGAGCTCGGACCGCAACGCCGGGTTCTCCAAGGGCGACCCGGCCCGCCTGTACCTGCCGCTGATCATGGACCCGGTCTACGGGTACCAAGCGCTCAACGTGGAGTCCCAGCGCGACAACCCCGGTTCGCTGCTGCACTGGACGCGGCGCATGATCCAGATCCGCAAGCGCCACCCCGTGTTCGGCACCGGCGCCTTCACCGAACTCAACGCCACCAACCCGAGCGTGCTGGCCTTCATCCGCGAGCACGGCGACGACCGGATGCTCTGCGTCAACAACCTGTCGCGGTACCCGCAGCCCGTGGAGCTGGACCTGGGGCGCTACGCCGGGGTCGCCCCGGTGGAGTGCGTGGGCGGTGTGCGCTTCCCCGAGATCGGGGAGCTGCCCTACCTGCTCACCCTGCCCGGGCACGGCTTCTACTGGTTCCAGCTGCCCACCACCGCCGACCGGGAGTCCGCGGGCACGAACCGGGACGGTATGCCGTCCTACGGACTGCCCGAGGCCGGGGCCCGGGTGCACGCCACCTTCGAGACCTCGCCGGTGTCGGCGGCCGCGGCCCGGACGCACGCACCGGACCATCCAGTGAGCACGACGTCCAGCATCCCGGCCGGGTTCTCCCCCGCGTTCGGCGACGGCGCCCGCACCCCCTCCCACGGGAGCGCGGTGCGCGCGTCGGGCCTCTCCGGCCCGGCCGCGGAGCGCACGGGCCGGGGTGGGGGCGAGAAGGGAAACGGGTCGCTCTGACATGTCCCAACTCGAAGAACTCCTGGCCGTCTGGCTACCGAGACAGCGCTGGTTCTCCGGCAAGGGGATCCCCATCCGCCAGATCCGGGTCGAGAGCAGGTACACGCTGGTGACGTCGGGCCCCGACGGCCCGGACCTGAACGTCCTGGTCCTCCAGGCCGGGCAGCGGGGCCGCAGTTCCCGTTACCAGGTGCTGCTGGGTTCGCGGCCGCCGCGCTCCCTGCCACCGGACCTGGCGCGCGTGGCCATCGGCGTGTGCCAGGTGGCGGGCGGCAGACCCAGGGTGGTCTACGACGCCGCCCACGACGAGGAGCTGACCCGGATGCTCCTGGAGCGGTTCGCCGCCCCCACCGGGGCCGAACCCTCCGGAAAGGTGCGCTTCCGCAGCCTGCCGGGCGACAGCGTCCGCACCGGGTCATCCGGGCGGCTGCTCACCGGCGAGCAGTCCAACACGTCGCTGGTCTTCGGCGAGGACTACATCCTCAAGACCTTCCGCAGACTCTGGCCCGGGCCCAACCCGGACCTGGAGCTGAACATGGCCCTGTCGGGAACCCCGTACGTGGCCCGGCCGTGCGGGTGGATCGAGGCCGACCTGGCCGGGCACTCCACACCCACGACGCTGGCCATGCTCCAGACCTACATCCCGCACGCCACGGACGGGTGGGTGCTCGCCACCGCCAACGTGCGCGCCCTGTTGGAGGGGCCGGGGGACGGGCGCGAGTCCGCGTTCACCGACGAGGCGGCCCAGCTGGGCCGCACCACCGCCGAGGTGCACCGGTCGCTGGCCCGGACCCTGCCCACGGACGTGCTCACCCCGACGGGCGCGGCCGAGATGGCCGACGCCATGGTGGAGCGCCTGGCGATGGCCAGCGCCGAGGTGCCGGAGCTGGCCGAGCACGCGCCCCGGGTGATGGAGGCCTACGCCGACTTCTCCGAGGTGGACGAGCCGCTGCCGATACAGCGCATCCACGGCGACTACCACCTGGGGCAGGCGATCCGGACCGCGTCCGGATGGGTGCTGCTGGACTTCGAGGGCGAGCCCACCGTGCCGGTGCGCGACCGCCAGCGCCTGTCCAGCCCGCTGCGGGACGTGGCGGGGATGCTCCGCTCCTTCGACTACGCGGCCGGGTACCTGCTGATCGGGCACCCGGGCGACCCCGGTCTGGAGTGGGCGGCCCGCTCCTGGGCCCGGCACAACCGGGAGGCGTTCTGCCGGGGCTACGCCGACGGCGGCGGGGCCGACCCGGAGAAGCACCTGGCGGTCCTGCGGGCCTTCGAGTTCGACAAGGCCGTGTACGAGGTGCTGTACGAGGCCCGGAACCGGCCGAACTGGCTGCGGGTCCCGCTGGAGTCCATCGCCACCGCCGCCGCGCCTCCCGTGCCCGGTTGAGCACGTCGGCGGCCGCCTCCCGAGCGCGGCGGCCGCCCCTTCGACCACCACGCCCCCCGATCCGTCCGCACGAGTACCACGGAGTCCGCATTGACCTCGCCGCGCAGCGAACAACGTCCGCGTGCCAGCGCAGCCAAGACTGCGACGAACGGGAAGAACCCGAAGAAGAAGGCCGTGGAGAGCATCCCGGTCGTGGAGGAGGTGTCGGTCGCCGAGACGGCGGCCGCGGTGGAACCCGCCGCCGGGAAGCCCGCGGGGGGCAAGGCGGCCAAGGCCGTCAGGAAGGCCGCGACGGCGGGGACCGGTGAGAAGGCCCCGGCAGCCTCCAAGGGCAGGGCCTCCGCGAACGGGAGGGCCGCAGCGAAGGGCAGGGCCGCGACGAACGGCAGGGCCGCGACGGCGAAACCACCGGCCGCCTCCCGGCGCAAGGGGCCCGACCCCGAACTGGTCGCCGCCCTGGACCGGCTGGTGGACGGCCACCACCACGACCCGCACGCGCTGCTGGGCGTGCACGCCGAGGGCCGGGGCACCGTGGTGCGGGCCCTGCGGCCGGGCGCGGTGGAGGTGCACGCCGTCCTGGCCGACGGCTCGCGGCTGCGCCTGGACCACCTGCACCGGGGCGTGTTCTCCGCGAAGGTGTCCCGGAGCAGGCTCGGCTCCGTGCCCGACTACCGGATCAGCGCCCGCTACGAGGACGGCGCCGAACACGTGGCCGCCGACCCGTACCGGTTCGCGCCGACCCTGGGCGAGCTGGACCTGCACCTGATCGGCGAGGGCCGCCACGAGGAGCTGTGGAACGCCCTCGGAGCGCACGTGCGGGTCGAGGACACCGCGATGGGCGAGGTGGCCGGAACCCGGTTCGCGGTGTGGGCGCCGGACGCGCGCGGCGTGCGGATGATCGGCGACTTCAACCACTGGAGCGGCGTCGGGCACCCGATGCGGAGCCTGGGATCCAGCGGTGTGTGGGAGCTGTTCGTGCCCGGGATCGGTGAGGGCGGCCTGTACAAGTTCCAGGTCCTGGGCGCCGACGGGCACTGGCGCGACAAGGCCGACCCGATGGCGCGGTGCACGCAGATGCCGCCCGCGACCGCCTCCGTGGTCACCTCCTCCACGCACGTGTGGTCCGACCAGGAGTGGATGGCCGAGCGCAAGGGCGTGGAGCAGCACCGGGCGCCGATGAGCGTGTACGAGGTGCACCTGGGCTCCTGGCGGCCCGGGCTGGGCTACGCCGAACTGGCCGAGGAACTCGTCGCGTACGTGACCGACATGGGGTTCACGCACGTGGAGTTCCTGCCCGTGGCGGGCCACCCCTACGACGGTTCCTGGGGATACCAGGTGACCTCGTACTACGCGCCCACGCCCCGGTTCGGCACGCCGGACGAGTTCCGCCACCTGGTGGACGCCCTGCACCGCGCGGGGGTCGGCGTGCTGCTGGACTGGGTGCCCGCGCACTTCCCCAAGGACGAGTGGGCGCTGGCCCGCTTCGACGGGAGCGCGCTGTACGAGCACCCCGACCCGCGCCGGGGCGAGCACCCGGACTGGGGAACGCTGATCTTCAACTACGGGCGGACCGAGGTGCGCAACTTCCTCGTGGCCAACGCCCTGTACTGGTTGGAGGAGTTCCACGTCGACGGCCTGCGGGTGGACGCGGTGGCCTCGATGATCTACCTGGACTACTCGCGCGACTCCGGGGCCTGGGAGCCGAACGTGTTCGGCGGCAGGGAGAACCTGGAGGCGATCGACTTCCTCAAGGAGCTCAACACCACCGTCTACCGGCGCAACCCGCACGTGGCGATGATCGCGGAGGAGTCCACCGCCTACACGGGCGTGACCACGCCGGTGGACCACGGCGGGCTCGGCTTCGGGTTCAAGTGGAACATGGGGTGGATGCACGACACCCTGGAGTACGTCAAGAAGGAGCCGGTCCACCGCCAGTACCACCACGACGACGTCACGTTCTCGATGGTCTACGCCTACAGCGAGAACTACGTGCTGCCGCTGTCGCACGACGAGGTGGTGCACGGCAAGCAGTCGCTGTTCAACAAGCCGCCCGGCGACGAGTGGCAGCGGTCGGCGACCCTGCGCGCGCTCCTGGCGTTCATGTGGTCCCACCCGGGCAAGCAGCTGCTGTTCATGGGCGGGGAGATCGCCCAGGGCGACGAGTGGTCGCACCGGGAGGGCGTGCCGTGGTGGCTGCTCCAGTTCGAGCACCACGCGGGGGTGCAGCGCCTGGTGCGGACGCTCAACGAGGCCTACCGGCCCCGGGCCGCGCTGTGGTCCCAGGACACCGAACCGGCGGGCTTCACCTGGCTGGACGGCGGTGACCGCGAGGGAAACACGCTGTCGTACCTGCGCCACGGCGACGACGGCTCTGTGCTCGCCTGCGCGGTGAACTTCTCGCCGGTGCCCCGTACGGGGCGGCGGATGGGCCTGCCCTCCGGGGGCCGGTGGAACGCGGTGCTCAACACCGACGAGGCGCGCTTCGGCGGGTCGGACCACCCGGCGCCCGCCCGCGTGGACGCCGAGCCCGTGCCCTGGGACGGGCAGCCGTTCTCGGCGGAGGTCGTCCTGCCCCCGCTCGGCGCGGTCTGGTTCGAGCCCGGGTCCTAGGCGGTGTCCTCTCCGGGCCTTCGCTTCGCTTCGTCCCACCCGCCGCCCGCCGCCTCCAGAACCCTGTGGGCGCCCGAACCGGCCCCCGTGAGCTGAGGCCGGTCGGAAAGCAGCATCCCAGCGGAGCGACCGGTGCGGCGCCCGGGCCCCTTTCGGCCCGGGCGCCGAACTGTGTATCTTATACACTGTATTTGATACACAGTTGAGGGGTGCCGTTGTGGCCAGTACCGAGATCCGGACCTTCCGCGAGGACGACCGCGCCGAACTGCGGGCGCTGTTCGCCCGTGCGGGCGAGGGGTCGCCGTCGGGAACGCTCTGGGGGCACCTGCCGTCCGAGGCCGCGATCTACCTGGATCCCTACATGGACCACGTGCCCGAATCACTCCTGGTCGCCCTGGTCGACGGACGGATGGCGGGTTACCTGACCGGCTGCCCCGACCCCTCCGCGATGCCCGGGGAGAGCGAGCTCATGGACCGCGCGATCCGGGAGCACCGGCTCGCGCTGCGGCGAGGACCGGCGGCCTTCTTCGCCCGGGCCCTGCTGGACACGGCGGTGTCCGCCCTCCGGCGCAGGCCTGCCGCGGGCGAGCTCTCGGACCCGCGCTGGCCCGCCCACCTGCACGTCAACGTCGAGTCCCGGGCACGCGGCACCGGCGTGGGCGCCGCTCTGGTGCGCGAGTGGCAGGACCGGCTGCGCGAGCAGGGATCCCGCGGCTGCCACCTGCAGACCCTCGTGGAGAACACCGGTGCCGTGCGCTTCTTCGCGCGGGCCGGGTTCGAACCCCACGGACCGGCCCCCGTGGTGCCGGGCGTGCGCTTCGAGGGAGGGCACGTGCACCAGCGGACCATGGTGTGGAGTCCGTCGGCCTCCCGGTCCTGAGAGGCCGCGCTCACGGACGGACGCCTGGCCGTCCGCCAGGAACACCCACCGCGTCCGACCGCCGAACCGCGCGTTCGCGGGTGGGACGTCCGCGCCGGTCGGCGGCGGGGCCCGGACGCCGCCCCGGTACGCAAGTGGTGTGAGTGGCGGAAGCGAAACAGGAGCAAAAACCTCCGCGACGGGCCCTTCCGCTCACCGCCGCCGCGTGCTTGTGTGTCCTGCACCACAGGCACGACCGTTGGGAGACCCCGTGTCCGACAACAGCCAGAGTTTCGTCCGGGTGCTGGGAAGGGGTGACGTCCTCGCCCTCGGCTTCGGCGCGATGATCGGCTTCGGCTGGATCGTGCTGGTGGGCGACTTCGTGAGCGCGGCGGGCAGCGCGGGCGCGGCGCTGGCCTTCGTGATCGGCGGCGTCATCATGGCCTTCGTCGGCCTCGCCTACGCCGAGCTCGTCGCCGCGATGCCGCACGCGGGCGGGGAGCACCACTACGCCATGCGCGCCATCGGCCCCAAGGGGGCCTTCACCGCCTCCTGGGCCATGATCCTGGGCTACGTCTCCGTCGTCGCCTTCGAGGCCGTGGCCGTCCCCCAGACCCTCGTCTACCTCTTCCCCGACATGGCGGTCGGCCGCCTGTGGACCGTCGCCGGGTACGACGTCCACGCCGGTCTGGTCGCCGTCGGCGTGGCCGCGGCCGTGCTGATGACCGCCGTCAACTACGTCGGCATCAAGCCCGCGAGCGTCTTCCAGACCATCGCGGTGCTGTTCCTGCTGTTCACCGGGGCCGCCATGGTCACCGGCGCGTTCGTCGGCGGTTCCGTGGACAACATGCGGCCGCTGTTCACCGGCGGCGCCCCGGGCATGTTCGTGGTCCTGGTCGCGGTCCCGTTCCTCTTCGTCGGCTTCGACGTCATCCCGCAGTCGGCCTCCGAGATCAGACTCCCGTACCGCGTGGTCGGCACCCTGCTGGTGCTGTCGGTGTTCTGCGCGACCGCCTGGTACGTGATGGTCATGCTGACGGCGGGCTCGGGTCTGGGCCCGGCCGAACTGGCGGACTCGGAACTGGCCTCCGCCGACGCCGTCGCCGCCATGTGGGACAGCGCGACCATGGGCAACCTGCTCGTCCTCGGCGGCGTCGCGGGCCTGCTCACCAGCTGGAACGCCTTCCTCATCGGCGGCAGCCGCCTCATCTACGCCATGGCCGCCTCGCGGATGCTCCCGGCCTGGTTCGGCCGCCTGCACCCGCGCTTTCGCACCCCGTCCAACGCCGTGCTGTTCGTCGGAGCGCTCTCCCTGGTGTCCCCGTTCTTCGGCGAGCCGATGCTGGGCTGGCTGGTCAACGCGGGCGGCCTGAACATCGTGGTCGGTTTCGTCACGGTGGTGGTCAGCTTCCTCGTACTGCGACGCCGCGAACCCGCCATGGAGCGGCCCTTCACCGTTCCGGCGGGCGTCCCCGTCGGCGTGGTGGCCCTCGTGCTGTCCGTGGGGCTGCTCCTGCTCTACCTGCCCGGCATGCCCGCGGCGCTGAGCTGGCCCAACGAGTGGCTGATGGTGCTCGTGTGGTGGGTGGCCGGGGCCGCCCTGATGTGGCGTCTGCCCCGGATCACCGCGGGCCCCGACGCCGAGCGGCGCCTGGTCGAGGTGATGGACGCGCGCTCGCGCCCGGACCCGCGGGCCTGACGGACGCCGCCGTGCGCTCCGGTTGAGCGCACGGCGGCGGGTTCCTACCGCCCGCGCGCGTGCCAGCCGGAGAGGCGGGCGACCGCCTCGTCCAGGACCTCGTCCCTCTTGCAGAACGCGAACCGGAGCAGGTGCGCGCCCTCCTCCCGATGGTCGTAGAACACCTGGGCGGGCACCGCCGCCACCCCGGCCTCCCGGGGCAGCGCGCGGGCCACCTCCACCCCGTCGGCGTACCCGAGCGGACGGATGTCGGCCATGACGAAGTAGGTGCCCTCGCACGCGTCCACCTCGAAACCGGCCCCGGTCAGCCCCTCCACCAGGCGGTCGCGCTTGCCCTGGAGGGCGGTGCGCTGGGCGGCGACCCACTCCTCCTCCTGGTCGATGGCGTCGGCCGTGGCCAGCTGGAGCGCGCCGTTCGCGGAGAAGGTGAGGAACTGGTTCACCGTGCGCACCGCGCTGACCAGCGGTTCGGGCCCCATCACCCAGCCGGTCTTCCACCCGGTCACGGCGAACATCTTGCCGACCGAGGACACCGACAGCGTCCGCTCGCGCATGCCCGGCAGGGTGGCCAGCGGCACGTGCGGCCGCCCGTCGAAGGTGAGGAACTCGTACACCTCGTCGGTGAACGCGATCAGGTCGTGCTCGCGGCACACCCGCGCGACCTCTTCCAGCTCCTCGGCGGTGAACACGGTCCCCGTGGGGTTGTGCGGCGTGTTCACCAGCACCATCCGGGTGCGGGGGCCCACGGCCGCGCGCAGCTCCGCGGGGTCGAAGGTGAACCGGCCGGACACGGGGTCCGGCCGCAGCGTCACCGGTCTGCGCACCCCGCCCGCCAGCGTGATCATGGCGGCGTAGGAGTCGTACATCGGCTCGAAGACGATCACCTCGTCACCGCGCTCCACCAGGGCGAGCACCGCGGCCGCGATCCCGGCGGTGGCGCCGACGGTCACGTAGACCTCGGTGTCCGGGTCCAGCTCGATGCCGTAGTGGCGGGCCCGGTACCGGCTCACCGCCCGCCGCAGCTCGGGACGGCCCGGACCGGGCGGGTACTGGTTCACCCCCTCCAGGATGTGCCCGGAGGCGGCCTCCAGCAGGGAGCGGGGACCGTCGGTGTCGGGGAACCCCTGCCCCAGGTTGACCGATCCGGTCTCCACGGCCAGCCGCGTCATCTCGGCGAAGACCGTCTCGCCGTACACGCGCATTCGTTCGATCAGCGGTTCTTCCACCCGACGAGCGTATCCACCCGCCCGGTCGGCGGGCCAGACGCGGGGACGCCGACGGGGCGGGCCCCCGGGAGGACCCGCCCCGTCCGCCGCCGCCTACAGCAGCAGGCTCAGCACCATCCACGTCACGGGACCGGCGATCAGCAGCGAGTCCAGGCGGTCCATGAGGCCGCCGTGCCCGGGCATGAACCTGCCCATGTCCTTGACCCCGAGGTCGCGCTTGAACAGCGACTCGATGAGGTCCCCGACGGTAGCGGCCAGCACGACCGCCAGGCCCAGGACCACGCCGACCCACCAGGGGCCGTCCAGCATGAGCGTCACGCACAGCGCGCCCGCGACGGCGCAGCCCACGACCGATCCGCCGAAGCCCTCCCAGGTCTTGTTGGGGCTGATCACCGGCGCCATCTTGTGCCGGCCCAGCAGGATGCCGGCGAAGTACCCGCCGATGTCGCTGGAGATCGTCACCACGATGAACGTGACCAGGCGGTACTGGCCGTCCTCGGGATGGGAGATGAGCAGCAGCCACGTGCCGAAGAGGAACGGCAGGTACACCAGGGTGAACAGGTTCGCCGCGACGTCGGCCACGAACCCTTCCGTACCTCCGCGCAGCCGCCACACCAGGGCGACGATCGCGGTCAGCGCGGTCGTGCCCACCAGCCAGTCGGTTCCCCCGAAGTAGGCGGCGACCTGCATGGCCACGCCGCCGACGGCCAGCGGTACCAGTGCCAGGCCCATGCCCTTGCCCGCGAACGCCCGGTTGACCTCGCGCAGGCCGATCAGCACCCCCAGGGAGGTGATGATCGTGAACAGCTGGGGCAGGGGGAAGATGGAGAAGAACACGAGGGCGCCCAGGGCGCACCCGCTGGCGATGGCCACCGGGAGGTTGCGGCCCGTCCGGACCGGCTCACCCCCCGGTTTGTGCAGCACGAAGCGCTGCCCGTCCGGATCGGGACCGCCCCGCGGCCCGCCGCCGGGTCTGTGCTCGGGCGAGCGGTCATCGCCTCCCGAGTCGCTGGAGGAAGGAAGGGTCACCGGCTAAACCTCGAGCAGTTCCGATTCCTTGTGCTTCAGCAGCTCGTCGACGGACGCGACGTACTTCGAAGACAGCTCGTCCAGCTCGGCCTGGGCGCGGTGCGCCTCGTCCTCGCCGATGTCGCCGGACTTGACGGCCTTCTCGAAGGTGTCCTTGGCGCGGCGGCGGACGTTGCGGATCGAGACCTTGCTGTCCTCGGCCTTGGTCCGCGCGACCTTGACGTACTCCTTGCGGCGCTCCTCGGACAGCTCGGGGAAGACCACGCGGATGACCTGGCCGTCGTCGGAGGGGTTCACGCCCAGGTCGCTGTTGCGGATGGCGTTGATGATGTCGGTGCGCGAGTTGACGTCGAACGGCGAGATGACCACCATGCGCGGCTCGGGGACCGAGAAGGAGGCCAGCTGGTTGATCGGCGTCCGGGCACCGTAGTAGTCGACGGTGATCTTGTTGAAGGTCGCCGGGGTGGGGCGTCCGGTGCGGATCGTGGCGAAGTCCTCCTTCGCCACGGTCACGGCCTTCTCCATCTTCTCCTCGGCCTCGAGGAGGGTCTCTTCGATCATGTGGGCGCTCCCTGGTGTCGTGGCTTGCTGTGGTCGCGGAGGCTGTCTAGACCGGGGTCGGCCCGACGATGGTGCCGATCTTCTCACCGCGTACCGCGCGCAGGATGTTGCCCTGGCTCATCAGGTCGAACACGACGATGGGCAGCCCGTTGTCCATGCACAGGCTGACCGCGGTGGCGTCCATGACCTTGAGGCCGCGGGTGAGGACCTCGTTGTAGTTGAGCTTGTCGAACTTGACCGCGTCGGGGTTGCGCTGGGGGTCGGAGTCGTAGACCCCGTCGACCTGGGTGCCCTTGAGGACCGCCTGCGCGCCGATCTCCAGCGCGCGCTGGGCGGCGGTGGTGTCGGTCGAGAAGAAGGGTGCGCCCAGACCGGCGCCGAAGATGACCACGCGGCCCTTCTCCAGGTGGCGGACGGCGCGGCGGGGGATGTAGGCCTCGGCGACCTGGCTCATGTGGATCGCGGTCTGCACGCGGGTGTCCACACCGAGCCGCTCCAGGAAGTCCTGGAGGGCGAGGCAGTTGATGACGGTGCCGAGCATGCCCATGTAGTCGGCGCGGCCGCGCTCGATGCCGCCCTCGGTGAGCTGGGCGCCGCGGAACATGTTGCCGCCGCCGACGACCACCGCGACCTGGATGCCCTCGGAGACCGCCTCGGCGATGGACTCGGCCACGTACTGGACGACCTCGGGGTCGATGCCCAGGCCGCCGCCGCCCGCGAACGCCTCTCCGGAGAGTTTGAGCATCACGCGCTTCCACCCGGAACCGTGCATCGCCGGTTCGGTGCTCGTCGCTTCGTTCACAGCCTGTGGCCTCCCTTGTCGTCCCCGAGCGGCACAGGGTCCCCCGAGTGATCCTCGATGCGGTCGGCCGGGCTCACGCGCCCCGCCACCCGCCCATATCCACCGAAGGTGCCGGGGAGCAGTCTCCCCGGCACCTCCATCATCTCAAAACCCTCAGGCCTGGCCGACCTTGAAGCGGACGAAGCGCTTGACGGTCACGCCCGCCTCGTCGACGACCTTCTGGACCGTCTTCTTGTTCTCCTTGACGAACGGCTGGCCGAGCAGCGTCACGTCCTTGAAGTAACCGTTGAGGCGGCCCTCCACGATCTTGGGGATGGCCTGCTCGGGCTTGCCCTCCTCGCGGGTGGTCTGCTCGGCGATGCGGCGCTCGTTCTCCACGACCTCGGCGGGGACGTCGTCCCGACCGATGTACTGCGGGGCCAGCGCGGCGATCTGCTGGGCGAGGTCCTTGCCGACCTCCTCGTCAGCCTTGTCCAGCTCGACCAGGACGCCCATGGTGGGGGGCAGGTCCGGGTCGGACTTGTGGAGGTAGCTGGCGACGTAGGCGCCCTCGAACTTGGCGAAGCGGCGGAACTCCAGCTTCTCGCCGATGACCGCGCTCTTGGCCTCGATGAAGGACTGGAGGGTCTTGCCCGGCTCGATCTCGGCGGCGGCGACGGTGGCGAGGTCGTCGCTGTCCTGGGCGGCGACGAAGTCGGCGACCTGGTCGGCCAGCGCGATGAACTGGTCGTTCTTGGCGACGAAGTCGGTCTCGCAGTTGAGCTCGACGAGGGTGGCCTTGCCTTCGGACTCCTGCTTGAGGACGACCATGCCCTGGGCGGCGGTGCGCTCGGCGCGCTTGCCGACGTCCTTGGCACCCTTGACGCGCAGGGCCTCGACGGCCTTGTCGAAGTCGCCGTCGGCCTCGGTCAGGGCCTTCTTGCAGGCCATCATGCCGGCGCCGGTCATGTCGCGCAGCTTCTTGACGTCCGCGGCGGTGAAGTTCGCCATGACTGTTCTCGGATTCCCTTGGAGTGGAGAGTCTGTACGGAAAGTGAAGCGGATCCGGTCCCGGGCACCGAGCGGCCGCCCCGCCGGGAGCGGCGGGGCGGCGACGGTGCTCGGAGGCACGGAACTACTCGGCGTCGGGGGCCTTCGCGGGCGCGTCGACCGGGGAGTCCTCGGAGGTGGCCTCGGCCGGGGCCTCGGCGGCGACCTCGTCGGCCGGGGCGACGGCGGCGGTCTCGACCGGGGCCTGCTCGGCGGCGGCCTCGGCGGCCTCGACGGGAGCCTCGGCCGAGTCGGCCTTGCCCTCCAGGAGCTCGCGCTCCCACTCGGCCAGGGGCTCCTCGGCGGACTTGCGCTCGCCGGAGGCCTCGGAGGCGCCGGAGCGGGCCATGAGACCGTCGGCGACGGCGTCGGCGACCACGCGGGTGAGCAGGCTGACGCTGCGGATCGCGTCGTCGTTACCCGGGATCGGGTAGTCGACCTCGTCCGGGTCGCAGTTGGTGTCCAGGATGGCCACGACCGGGATGTTCAGCTTGCGAGCCTCGCTGATCGCGATGTGCTCCTTCTTGGTGTCCACGATCCAGACCGCGCTGGGCACGCGGGACATGTCGCGGATACCGCCGAGGGTGCGCTCCAGCTTCTCCTTCTCACGGCGAAGGTTGAGGAGCTCCTTCTTGGTGAGCGAGGAGCCGGCGACGTCGTCGAAGTCGATCTCCTCCAGCTCCTTGAGGCGCTGGAGCCGCTTGTGCACGGTGGAGAAGTTGGTGAGCATGCCGCCCAGCCAGCGCTGGTTGACGTAGGGCATGCCGACGCGGCGGGCCTGCTCGTCGATGGCCTCCTGCGCCTGCTTCTTGGTGCCGACGAACAGGACGGTGCCGCCGTGGGCGACCGTCTGCTTGACGAACTCGTAGGCGCGGTCGATGTAGGCCAGCGACTTCTGGAGGTCGATGATGTAGATGCCGTTGCGCTCGGTGAAGATGAAGCGCTTCATCTTGGGGTTCCAGCGACGGGTCTGGTGCCCGAAGTGGACGCCGCTCTCCAGGAGCTGGCGGATCGTCACGACTGTGGCCATGACCTGGTCCTCCTTGATGGTGGCGGGGAGGGGCCCCGCCCTCGGTTGTTCCTGACGCCCCGGCCGTACCGCCGCACCGCCCGGAGGCGGCACGGACCGCGGGTGCGGCCCCTCGCTGAGGAGGCTCGTGGACGTGCGTATTGTGATCGGCCCGACGGGCCACAGATGATTCTATCTCCATCGGGAATACGTCGGGACCTGCGCCGCGTGGCGCCCCCTTTCCGCGGCGGGGTCGTCCACAGGCACGGACTCCCCCTGGTGTCGCGGCCCCCGCGTCCGGACCCTGGAGGTATGGCCCCCTCACTGCTCCTGACCCTGTCCCTGGTGTTCTCCCTCCTGTCCCCGCACCACCCCGCCGAGGCCGACTGGCGCTGGCCGGTGGACCCGCCGGTCCGGGTGCTGCGCCCCTTCGACCCGCCCGAACAGCGCTGGCTGCCCGGGCACCTGGGCGTGGACCTGGCCGCTGAGCCCGGCCAGGAGGTCCGCGCGGCCGGTGCCGGGCGGGTGCACTTCGCGGGCCGGGTGGCGGGCACACCGCTGGTGAGCGTGACCCACGGCGACCTGCGCACCACCTACCTGCCGGTGGAGTCCGACCTGGTCCGCGGCGACCCGGTCGCCGCCGGGGACGTTCTGGGCACGCTCGCCGCCGCGCCGCCGCACCGCCCGGACCGGCCCTGCCTGCACTGGGGCCTGCTCCGCGGCGACGACCACCTCGATCCGCTCTCCCTGCTCGGCCTGGGCGAGTTCCGCCTGCTGCCGGTCCCGCCGCCCGCCTCGCCACACGGGCGCGGACGGCCCCGGCCCCGCCGACGCCCACCGACGGCGGAGCGGACGGCTCCCGGGCCCCGGAGGACCGCCCCGTGCGGGCGGTGCCGCGTCCGCGCCCTCCCGCCCGCCACCGCGGGCGGGGCCGCGGGCGCGCGGTACGCCGACCGGGCGCGCCGAGACGGGACCGAGGCGGCGCGGGGAGCGGTCAGGCGCGGGGGTGGGCCCGGCGGTAGGTGTCGCGCAGGCGCTCCACGGACACGTGGGTGTAGATCTGCGTGCTGCGCGGGCTGGCGTGGCCCAGGAACTCCTGCACGCTGCGCAGGTCGGCGCCGCCGTTGAGCAGGTGGGTGGCCGCGCTGTGCCGCAGACCGTGCGGCGCGCTGTCCGCACCGACGGCGCGCAGGTGGGCGTGCACGTCCTCGCGGGCCTGGCGGACGCCCAGGCGGCCGCCCCGCGCCCCCAGGAACAGCGCGGAGCCGCTGGTGGCGCCCGCCATCTCCGGGCGGCCGCCGCTCAGCCAGGCGTCGAGGGCGTCCAGGGCCGGACCGCCCACGGGAACCGTGCGCTCCTTGGCCCCCTTGCCCAGGACGCGCACGGTGTCGCGTTCGCGGTCCACGTCGGCGAGGTCCAGAGCGCACAGCTCGGCGACGCGCACGCCGGTGGCGTAGAGCGTCTCCACCACCGCGCGGCGGCGCAGGCCGGTCGGGGTGCCCTCGGTCTCCCCCGCGAGCGCCGCGGCGGCCTGGCGCTCGTCGAGCACCATGGGCAGGGAGCGCTGCTGCGCCGGGCTGGCCAGGCGCGGGCCGGGGTCGGCCGCCAGCACGCCCTCGCGGTGCAGGAACCGGGTGAACGCGCGGACGGCGGCCACGCGGCGGGCCACGGTGGCGCGGCTCGCGCCCGCGTCGCGGGCACGGGACAGCCACCCGCGCACCAGGTCCACGTCCAGGTCCCGCACGCTCCGCCCCCGCTCCTCCAGGTGTGCCAGGAGGGAGCGCAGGTCGGCCAGGTAGCCGCGCACGGTGTGGGGCGAGCGCCCCAGCTCGCCCGACAGGTGCGCGGCGAAGCTCTCCAGCACGCCTACCTCCCGGAGGGCAGACAGGCGACCCCCTCGACCTCCACGAGGTGGGTGGGGTCGACCAGTCCGCTCACCTCCACCAGGGAGGCGGCGGGCAGGTGCCCGTCGGGCAGGCACTCCAGCAGGGCGGAGCGGAACTCCTCCAGGTCGGAGATGTGGCGCAGGTAGTAGGTGAGCTTGACCAGGTGGCCCAGATCCGCGCCGTGGCGGGACAGGACGGCCTCCAGGTTGCGGAAGATCTGGCGCGTCTGCCCCCCGATGTCCCCGGCGACCTCTCCCCCGGGCCCCTCGGGGGTCTGTCCGGAGACGAACAACAGCGGCCCGTCCGCCACCAGGGCGTCACTGTAGGGTTTGGTCATGGCGTCACCGTACCCGTCATGCGGGGCGCGCTACCGTCGCCGCACGCCGGTCCGCGTGCCACCCCCGGGACCGCGTACCGGCTCCGCCCCCGCGCGTGCCGCCCCCGGGACCGCGGGTAGCCCGGATGGAGTTCCGCCACCGCTTCGCCCCGCCCGGGCCGAAGACCGGATGTGGCGGGAGCGGACCACGGAGCGTACGCGGCGCGCGGGACCCGTCTTCGCCAGGCCCGGCGGCCGTAGCCGTCCACGGTGCCGCACGGCCCCGGCGGCCGTCCGGCGGCCCCTGACCGCCCCGACCCCGCGGCGCACGCCGGGAACCGGCTTGCCGGTCGCGGCCTCCGCCCGCTCACTGCGGCAGCCGCCAGCCCGACGGACAGCGCTCCACCAGTCCGGCCGCGGCCAGCATCCCCAGGGAGCGCAGGGTCCTCTCCAGACGGGTCCCGCTGGCCACGGCGATCACCGCGGGCCCGGCGCCGGACCTGGGCACCGCCGCCAGGACGCGGGCGCTGTCCTGGTCGAGCTCGGCCGACACCCGCAGCGGCCCGGACTCCGGCGGCAGCTCACCCAGCGCGCTCACCTGGGCGACGACGTCGTCCGCGCAGGTGACGCAGCTCGCGTTCCAGTCTCGGAGCAGCAGGTGGCAGCCCACCGACATCGCCGAGGTGACCGGGCCGGGGACCGCCATCAGCGCCCGGTTGAGCTCGGCCGCGTGCGAGGCGGTGTTGAGGGCACCGCTACGCCGTCCGGCCTCCACCACCACCGTGCCCGGGGTGAGCGCGGCGATCAGCCGGTTGCGTACGAGGAAGTCCGGTGCGCGCGGGGTGGCGCCCACCGGCCGCTCGCTCACCAGCACCCCGGTGCGGGCGACGTCGGCGAACAGGCCCGCGTGCCCGCGCGGGTAGTCCACGTCCAGCCCGCAGGCCAGCACCACGACCGTGCCGCCGTGGGCCTGGGCCGCCCGGTGCGCGGCCCCGTCGATCCCGTAGGCGCCGCCGGAGACCACCACGACCGCGCGCTCGGCCAGCTCGTAGGCCATCTCCGCCGCCACGTGCTCCCCGTAGGGCGTGGCCGAGCGCGCGCCCACCACGGCCACCGAGCGCAGGCACAGGTGACGCAGGTCCCCCGCGCCGCGCACCCACAGTCCGTGCGAGCGCCGCCCTCCGGGCAGGTCCAGTTCGTCGAGGCGGCCCGGCCACTCGGGGTCCCGCGGGGCCACGAAGCGGATGCCGGCCGCCGCCGAGTCGCCGAGCAGCCCGTCGGGGTCCACCGCCCGCGCCGCGGCGCCCCACCGCGCCCACCTGCGTTCCAGAAGGGTCTGCGCCTCCGGTCCCGGGCCGTCCTCCCCGGCTTCGACAGGCACCGGCGGCGGGTGCGCCCCCGCCGCCAGCAGCGCCCACACCCGTTCCGCGCCGTGCTCGGCGAGCATCGCCCCCAGCCACAGGTCCCCCGGCGGGGCCACCGCCGTCAGGCAGGCCCGCGCCCGCGCGTCCGCCTCGTCCTCCGCGTCCCGCACCGTCCCCCCGCTCCCCTCCGTCGTGTCCGTGTTCACCACGCGCGCCCCGCCCAGAGCGCGAAGGCGTAGGCCGCCTCCTCCTCGCCGGGGCGGTCCCGGTCGGCGAGGTCGGCCAGGGTCCAGGCGACCCGCAGGGCGCGGTCCACCCCCCGGGCGCTGATCTGTCCGAGGTCCATCGCTCTGCCCAGCACCCGCAGCGCGGCGGTCTCCACCGGGAACTCCCGGCGCAGCTGCGCCCCGGGGATGGCCGCGTTGGTGGTCCAGGGCGTGTGCGCCAGCCGCTCGGCGGCGCGGGCGCGGGCCTTCTCCACCCGGGCGGCCACCACCTCGGAGGACTCGGCGAAGGCGCGGTCGGCGAGCAGCTCGGCCCTCGACACCGGTTGCAGCTCCACCTTGAGGTCGATCCGGTCCAGCAGGGGCCCGGACAGGCGGGAGAAGTAGCGGCGCCGCTCACCGGCGGGGCAGGTGCACAGGGCGCCGGGTTTGGCGCAGGGGCAGGGGTTGGCGGCCATCACCAGCTGGAAGCGGGCCGGGAAGGTCACCGTCGAGGAGGCGCGGGCCAGGACCACCTCGCCGCGCTCCAGGGGTTCGCGCAGGGAGTCCAGCACCCCGCGCCCGAACTGCGGGGCCTCGTCGACGAAGAGCACGCCGCGGTGGGCCTTGGACACCCAGCCAGGCGTGGGGTAGCCGCTGCCCCCGCCGATGATCGAGGCCCGGGTGGAGGTGTGGTGCGGAGCCGCGAAGGGGGGCGCGGTGACCAGGGGCGCGCCGGGCGGCAGCATGCCCGCCACCGAGTGGATCGCGGTGGCCTCCAGCGCCTCGGCGGGGCTGAGCGGGGGCAGCACGGTGGGCAGGCGTTCGGCGAGCAGGCTCTTGCCGGTGCCGGGAGGCCCCAGCATCATGAGGTTGTGGCCGCCGGCCGCGGCGATCTCCACCGCGCGGCGGGCCACCGGCTGCCCCAGGACGTCGGACAGGTCGGGCCCCTGGCCGCGCGGCTCCCGGGGACGGGGCACGGCCTCCGCCTCGTGCGCCTCGGGAAAGTACTCCCCGCGCAGCCACTGGCACAGGTCCATCAGGCTGTCCACCGCCGTCACCTCGGCGCCGGGCACCAGCCGGGCCTCGGCGGCGTTCCCCCGCGCGACGACGAACCTGCGGTAGCCCTGCTCGGCGGCCGACACGACCGCCGGGAGGACCCCCAGCACCGGCCGTGCCCGGCCGTCCAGGCCGAGTTCCGCGATGAGGACGCTGTCCTCCAGCCGCTCCACCGGCACCGAGCCCGCCGCGGCGAGGACGGCGGCGGCGATGGCCAGGTCGAACAGGCTCCCGGACTTGGGCAGGCTGGCCGGGGACAGGCTGATGACGATCTGGCCGCTGGGCCACTCCTCGCCGCTGTTGACGACGGCGGCGCGGATGCGGTCCCTGGCCTCGCGGAGCGCGGCGTCGGGCAGCCCCACCAAGGTCACCCCGAAGTCGCCGCCGCCCAGGTGCACCTCCACCTCGACGATGTGCCCCTGGACGCCCAGCAGGGCGATGCAGCGGGTGCGGGCGAGCGTCATCATGCCATCCCCCGCTCATGGGAGACGAACACGCGCCCGCCGCTGATCAGGACGCAGACGCCGTCCACACGCAGGGGGTGGGCGGGCACCCGGTGCCGGACCGCCCAGGCGTGTCCGAGGCGGCGCAGGCGGCGCCTCTTGTCGGGGGTGATGGCCTCCACCGGGTGCCCGTGCCGGACGGAGGTACGGGTCTTGACCTCCGCGACGACCAGGACGGGACCGTCCCGGGCGACGATGTCGATCTCCCCGTCGGGGATGCGCCAGTTGCGGGCGACCACCCGCATCCCGGCGCGTCGGAGGAAGGCCGCGGCGAGGTCCTCGCCGCGGCCGCCCAGCGTCCTTCGGTACTCGGCCCACCGGTCCAAGGTCGACCACCTCCCGTAACCACGGTCGGTGATCTCCGTTCACGGCGCCAGAGCCGGTTCTCTCCTGTGGAAAACCCCGGCGGCGTCCGGAGGAGGGAGGCCGGACCCGGGGGCCGGGCCCCCGGGGTCTCCCCGGCCGCCCGATGGCCGGATCAGCTCTGCCCGCTCCCCTCTGCGGGCGGCATCTCCAGGTCGGCCTTGGTGATCTCCTCGACGTTGACGTCCTTGAACGTCACCACGCGGACGTTGCGGACGAACCTGGCCGGACGGTACATGTCCCAGACCCAGGCGTCCTCCATCACGACCTCGAAGTACATCTCCCCGTTCTCGGTCGAACGCGGCTGGAGGTCGACGTGGTTGGTGAGGTAGAACCGCCGTTCGGTCTCCACCACGTAGCTGAACAGACCGACGACGTCGCGGTACTCGCGATAGAGCTGGAGCTCCATCTCGGCCTCGTACTTCTCCAGGTCCTCAGAACTCATCCACGCGCTCGCTTTCGTCGCACTCTCCGGTCGTGGTGTGCCGGTCCCCTCCCACCCGGACACCGCCGACGGCCGGGATGTTCCCGGTCGACGGCGGCCCCGCGCGTCGGGGGACGCCGATACCGTCCAGCCTCCATCATGCGTCACGGAAGGGCCCCGTGTACTCCGCCGTGCGGATTTTCTCGTCGGACCGCCCGCGCGGTACGTCACTCGTCCGCGGCGTTGAGCTCCTCGAAGGACTCGGGGATGCTGAGCGGGCCGATCTGCCCGGCCGGCCAGATGATCACGAAGGCCCGTCCCACGACGTGGTCGATCGGGACCGCGCCGCCGCCGGGGTTGTTCTGGTTGAGCCGCGAGTCGGAGGAGATCGCCCGGTGGTCCCCCATCAGCCACAGGTGTCCCTCGGGCACCTCGATCGGGCCGAACTCGGTGTGCGTGGCCACGCTGCCCGGGTACAGGTAGGCCTCTTCTTCGAGGGGGACCCCGTTGACCAGGACGCGGTTCTGCTCGTCACAGCACTCCACGGTGTCACCGGGCAGGCCGATGACCCGCTTGATGTACTCCTTGCCCGTGGGCGCCGCGCCCAGCTGCTGCTGCACCCACGTGAACGCGGCCGAGACCGGGTTGGTGGGCTCGGGGACCGACACGGTGTTCGGATCGTCCCAGGACCCGTTGCCGTCGAAGACGACCACCTCGCCGCGCTCGATGTCGCGGAGCTCGTAGACGACCTTGTTGACGAGCACCCGGTCCCCGACGAGGAGGGTGTTCTCCATCGAGGTGGAGGGAATGTAGAAGGCCTGCACCAGCCAGGTCCTGATCACGAACGCCAGGACCACGGCGATCACGATCAGGACGGGGAGTTCCTTCCAGAACGACCCCTTCTTCTCGGTGCTCTGGGACTTGCTCATCTCGTCGTCCGCCCCCTCATCCGGCTCCTCGCCGTCGGTACCGGAGACAGCACTGGCTCCCGAGCTCTCATGAGCTCGGGAGCCAGTGGCGGAGTCGTGCTCCTCCGGACCGGGCTGGGCGGATTCCTCGTCCTGGACCCCGTCCGAGCCGAGGTCCTTCTCGTCTTTGCTCATCGAGCCGAAGCCTATCCTGCCTCCCTGGCGGGAGCGGAGAGATTCGACACGGAAAAACGCCGGGAGGAGGCCCCGGGCCACCCGGTCGCGGACTAGCGGCGCTCGCGGATGCGGGCGGCCTTGCCGCGCAGGTCGCGCAGGTAGTACAGCTTGGCGCGACGCACGCGGCCGCGGGCGGCGACCTCGTACTTCTCGATGGCCGGGGTGTGGATCGGGAAGGTACGCTCCACGCCCACGCCGTAGCTCACCTTGCGGATGGTGAAGGTCTCGCGGTTGCCCGAGCCCTGGCGGCGGATGACGACGCCCTTGAAGACCTGGACACGGGTACGGTTGCCCTCGGTCACACGGACGTGGACGTTGAGGGTGTCACCCGGACGGAACTCCGGGACGTCGGAACGAAGCTGGGCCTTCTCCAGCTCCTGAATGGCGGTGTGCATCTCGCGAATCCTCATCGATAGCGCTCCGCGTCCTGCTCCCCGGCAGGGGAGGGGGTACGCGGGCGAGGGCCCGAATGGGTCTGTACTGTCGAACCGCCCGGGTGACCGTCACAGAGGCCGACGTCGTACCGCCGGCATGCGGATGCCGCCGGTCACCGAGGGGGAACCCACCCAGTCTGCCACATCTCAGGTGGCGTCTCGAACGGCCTCCTCGGCCAGGACCTCCCGGTCGCGCCGGTCCAGCGCCTCCTCGGGCAGGGCCTCCACCAGGTCGGGGCGGTTGCGCGCGGTCTTGCGCAGAGCCTGGTCGCGGCGCCAGCGGTCCACGGCGCCGTGGTTGCCCGACAGCAGCACCGGCGGCACCTCCCGGCCGCGCCAGGTGGCGGGTTTGGTGTAGACCGCCCCCTCCACGAGGTTCTCCATGCCGCCGGAGGCGAAGGAGTCCTGCACCGCGGACTCGGTGTTGCCGAGGACGCCCGGCAGCAGCCGGGTGATCGCCTCGACCATCACCAGCGTCGCGGACTCGCCGCCGTTGAGCACGTAGTCGCCGATGCTGACCTCCTCGACGGGCATCCGCTCCGCGGCGTCCGCCGCGACCCGCGAGTCGATGCCCTCGTAGCGGCCGCAGCCGAAGACCAGCCGCTCCTCCTTGGCCAGGCGCTCGGCGTCGGCCTGCCGGAAGGGGCGTCCGCTGGGAGTGGGCAGGATCAGCCGCGCGGGGCCCTCGCCCACGACCTCGTCCAGCGCCTCGCCCCACGGCTCGGGTTTCATCACCATGCCGGGGCCGCCGCCGTAGGGGGTGTCGTCCACGGTGTTGTGGCGGTCGTGGGTCCAGGAGCGCAGATCGTGCACGCGCACGTCGAGCAGCCCGGACACGCGGGCCCTGCCGATCAGGGACAGGTCCAGGGGGCCGAAGTACTCGGGGAAGATGCTGATGATGTCGATGCGCACGGCGCGCCCCTTCAGTCGGCGAGGTCGAGCAGGCCGGGCGGCGGGTCGATGACGATCCGGCCGCCGGCCACGTCCACCTCGGGGACCAGGGCCGCCACGAAGGGCACGTACACCTCCGCGCCGTCCGGGGTGGTCACCACCAGGAGGTCCTGCGCGTGGTGGAGCACGTCCGCGACCGTACCGACCGGCTCCGCGCCGGTGGTCACCGCGGCCAGGCCGATGAGTTCGTGGTCGTGGAACTCGTCCGGGTCCTCCAGCGGCGGGATGTCCTCGGAGTCCACGAGCAGGGCGGTGCCGCGCAGCCCCTCCGCGGCGTCGCGGTCGGCCACGCCCTCGAAGCGCACGAGCAGGCGGCCGCTGTGGCGGCGCGTGGAGACGACGGTGAGCGGACCGGCCTCGGCCGGGTCGGTGGCCAGCACGGAGCCGTCGGCGAACCGGGCCGCGGGGTCGTCCGTGCGCACGTCCACCGCGACGTCGCCGCGGACGCCGTGCGCGCGGCCGATCCGGCCGACAACGAGTCGCATGGGGATTCTTCCTTCCGCCCCTCGGGGGGTGAGAAAACTGTGCCCGGGACCGGGCGCGTGCGGTGGGCACGGGCCCCGGGGTCCCGGGCACGGCTGCGGGGCGCCGACCGCTGGCGGTCGGCGCCCCGAGAGGCGCGTCAGCGCACTTCGTGCAGGTCCAGCAGGTCCACGCGGACGTAGCGGCCCCCGGCCAGGGCGCCGATGACGGTCCGCAGGGACTTGGCGGTGCGGCCGTTGCGGCCGATCACCTTGCCGAGGTCGTCGGGATGGACCCGGACCTCCAGGACTTTGCCCTTGCGGAGCCGCTTGGCTCTCACCTGGACGTCGTCGGAGTTCGCAACGATCCCCTTCACGAGGTGCTCAAGCGCCTCTTCCAGCACGTCAGGCCTCGCCCTCGGACTTCTCAGTCTCGGTGGTCTCGGCGGTCTCGGCGGGCTTGTCCGCCTTGTCCGCCTTCTTCTCGGACTTGCGGCCCTTGCCCTTGCCCTCGGCGCCGGGGAGCACGAGCTCCTTCAGAGCGGCCTGGAAGGCGGCTTCCTTGGCCTCGGGGTCCTTGGCCTCGGCGACCTGGAGCGGAGCCGGGGCGGGCAGGCCCTTGAACTTCTGCCAGTCACCGCTCTTGCGCAGGAGGACCTTGACCGCGTCGGAGGGCTGGGCGCCCACGGACAGCCAGTACTGGACCCGCTCGGAGTCGACCTCGATGAGGCTCGGGTGCTCCTTGGGGTGGTACTTGCCGATCTCCTCGATCGCCTTGCCGTCCCGCTTGGTGCGGGCGTCGGCGACGATGATGCGGTACTGGGGCGTACGGATCTTGCCCATACGCTTGAGCTTCAGTTTGACAGCCACTGGAGTGGTCTTCTCCCGATTAACGGTGTAAGGCGCCCGGCGGCGAAACCACGTGGGGTTGCGGCACCCGACGGGACAGACGTGGGTGGCGGGCTAGTTAGAGGGCTGGCCCGGCACCGTTAGTCGACTACTCATTGTGCCAGACGCGGACGTGTTCCCCGGACACGACACCGGAACATCTGTGCACGGATGGGCGGCGGACGCGGAGGCGGCCCGTCCCCGGAACGTGGACGGGCCGCCCCGCCCGGTCTCCCGGGCGGCGCCGACCGCCCGCCTCCGGGGAGGCGGGCACGCGATCCGGGCCGTGGGCCCGTCCGCGTCCGCGGTGCGGTCGGTCGCGCCACACGCATGGTAGCGCTCCGCCCGTCGGCCGACGGGCGCGAGGGCCGCTACCGGCCGCGCCTACTGCTTGGGCAGCTTGAAGTTGGACAGGTCGGGCATGTTGGGGCCGCCGAAGCCGGGCGGGAGCGTGGGCTGGCCGCCGCCTCCCAGGCCCGGGGGCAGCTGCGGCGGCTGCTGGCCGCCCTCCTCCTGGCGGCGCTGGCGCTCGGCCGCGCGGTCGGCCTCCTGCTGGCGGGCCTTCATCGGGTTGCCGCTGCGCTGCTTGCCCTTCTTGGCCTTCTTGGCCTGGGCCTTGGCCTTCTTGCGGTTGGCACCGCCGCCCATGCCCGGCATCCCGGGCATACCCGGCATGCCGCCGCTCTTCATCTTGCGCATCATCTTCTGCGCCTCGAAGAAGCGGGTGACCAGGCCGTTGACATCGCTGACCTGGGTGCCCGAACCGTTGGCGATGCGCAGGCGGCGCGAGCCGTTGATCATCTTGGGGTTGGCGCGCTCGCCCGGGGTCATCGACTGGATGACGGCCTGGATGCGGTCCAGGTCCTTGTCGTCGATGCTGTCGATCTGCTCGCGCATCTGGCCCATGCCGGGCATCATGCCGAGCAGGTTGCCGATCGGGCCGAGCTTGCGGACCATCTGCATCTGCTGGAGGAAGTCGTCGAGCGTGAAGTCCTCGTCCGACGCCATGGTCGAGGCCATCTTCTCGACCTCGGCCTCGTCGAACGTGCGCTGGGCCTGTTCGATGAGGGTGAGGACGTCACCCATGTCCAGGATGCGCGAGGCCATCCGGTCCGGGTGGAAGAGGTCGAAGTCCTCCAGCTTCTCGCCGGTGGACGCGAACATGATGGGGCGGCCGGTGATGTGGCGGATGGACAGGGCCGCGCCGCCGCGCGCGTCGCCGTCGAGCTTGGTGAGCGCGACCGCGTCGTAGCCGACCCCGTCGAGGAAGGCCTGCGCGGTGTTGACCGCGTCCTGGCCGATCATCGCGTCGACGACGAAGAGGATCTCGTCCGGGTTGACCGCGTCGCGAATGTCCGCGGCCTGCTGCATCATCTCGCTGTCCACGCCGAGGCGGCCAGCGGTGTCGATGATCACCACGTTGTGGTTGTTGCGGCGGGCGTGCTCGACGGACTGGCGGGCGACCTGGACGGGGTCGCCGACGCCGTTGCCGGGCTCGGGCGCGAACACGGGGGTCCCGGCGCGCTCACCGACCACCTGGAGCTGCGTGACGGCGTTGGGGCGCTGGAGGTCGGCGGCGACCAGCAGCGGCGTGTTGCGGTCGGCGGCCAGCCACCGGGCGAGCTTGCCCGCCAGGGTGGTCTTACCGGCGCCCTGGAGACCCGCGAGCATGATCACGGTCGGCGGGTTCTTGGCGAAGCGGATCTGCCGGGTCTCGCCGCCGAGGATCCCGACCAGTTCCTCGTTGACGATCTTGATGACCTGCTGGGCCGGGTTGAGGGCCTTGGAGACCTCCTCGCCCCGGGCGCGCTCCTTGATCCGCGCGATGAACTCGCGGACCACCGGCAGCGCGACGTCCGCCTCCAGCAGCGCGAGACGGATCTCCCGCGCGGTCGCGTTGATGTCCTCCTCGGACAGGCGCCCTTTACCGCGCAGCGAGGAGAAGACCGATGTCAGCCGGTCGGAAAGCGTCTCGAACACGAGTGTGGCCAGTCCTTCGTCTCGGAGTTGGTCTCCCAGCCTACCGGCCGGGACCACCTTGCAGTATCCCTCGGCGGGCGGGTCCGGACACGGCCGAGGGCGGGAACACCGTCCCCGCCCTCGGCAGCCGTGCGCTCGGGGCCGCGGCCCCGCCGGTACCTCTAGTTGCCCTCTTCCTCGGCCGTCTCCGACGCCTCCTCGGAGGGGGAGGCCCCGCCCGACAGGGTGGCCTCGCGCTGCTCGGAAAGGGCGGCCAGCATCTCCTCCTGCTGGCCGCCGGTCAGGCCGCGCGTGGACAGCTGGGCCTCACCGTCGATCGGGTAGGTCTGCTGGACGGAGCTGACGATGTTGTAGTCGGCGCTGCACGAGAGCTCCAGCGTGCCGCCCGCCTCCAGGGTGCCGCTGTCCTCGCAGGTCTGCTCGCCGATGTCGGCGTTGCTGAAGGTGACGGCCATGCTCACGGCCACCTCGCCGCTGCCGTCTCCGCCCGCGTCGCGCACGGTCCCGGTCCAGGTGCAGTTGGGGCCGTCCTCGCACGTCATGGAGGGGCTGCCCTCCCAGCCGACCTCGATGCGGGCGTCCCGGGAGGAGGTCAGCTCCTCCTCGGTGGCGGCGGTGACGCCGTCGTAGAGCTCCTCGACGGCGGCGGTCTCGGCCTCGGCCAGGTCCAGGCGGACCTGGGGGCCGGTCTCGGCCTCCTCGGGGACGAGCTCCTCGATGGCGATGCGCTGGATCTGGCTGGTCTCGGCGTTGATCCAGACCTGGTTGCGCTCGCCCGCCAGGTCGATCCGGTAGGTGAGCGTGCCATCCAGGTTCTCCTCGACGGCCTCCTCCGAGTCCAGCTCGATGCCGCCCAGGATGGCGGAGAGCTCCGGCGGGGCCAGGGAGACGCTCGGGTTGAACCCGGCCTGGGCCGAGGAGGCCCGCACCCAGTTCCCGTCGAAGTCGTCGAAGTCGGGGCTGAAGACGCCCTGGTCGAGCCAGAAGTCCTCCGCGGCCCGCAGGAACATCCTGCCGTCCGCGCTGATCAGCTCGGCCTCGATGCCGTTGGCGCGGATGGTGCCGCTGGCCGTGCCGCCGTCGGCGACGGTCAGCGAGGCGTCGCGCACGTCGGCGGAGCCGACGCTCTCGGCCACCTGACCGGTGGCGGTGAGCGCCGGGTAGGCGGCCAGGTCGGCCAGGGCCTGCTCCATCAGCGGCGCCGCGGCGACCGGCTCGGCGGCCTCCGGGCTGGGCTCCTCCTCGCCGCCGCCCCCGGGGCGCAGGTGGCTGAGGTCGATGGAGCAGCCGGACAAGCCGAGGGCGACGACCGCGCCCGCGGCGGCGAGGGCCACGCGCCCGCCTCTGCGACCCGTGATGTGACTAACCGGCGCCATCTTGCCTCCTGACCCCGACATGTGGGGCACTGTACGAATCAGCATGGTTTCCGGGTGGACGGCGGGGTGGACGCGCCGGTCCCCGACCCGTTCCTGGTGTGGGATGCGAATGCGCGGCTCCCGGTTGTGCCGCGTGCCCCTTTTCGGGGGAGCCGGGAACGGGGCCGCCCGCGTGGCGGAGCCGTCGGTCGGGCGCCGTGCGCCCGGGCTCTACCGCCGTACCGCTCAGAGGGTACCGAACGGATACACAGGCCACAGCCAATACGGTGCCAGAAATGCCCATATATGCCATGAAAAGTGGCTGAGCACACGAACGGGGCTGACGGAGATCTCTCTCCGTCAGCCCCTGGACACCTCGCCGGATCAGTGGCGCAAGGCCCGCGGCCTCGACGCTGAGGTCTAGGCCTTGGCCTTCGGCGAGGCCGTCTCCCCGCCCGGAGGCGTCGGCAGGGAGACCGCTTCCGTCGCGTCCTCGAGCTCGTCGAGTTCGTCGAAGGCGTAGGCGGACTCGGCGTGCAGCTCGTGGTCCAGACCGTTGGTCTCCACCTCCTCGGGGATGCGGAACCCGATGACGAGGTGGATGACCTTGGCGATGACCCAGGTGACGGCGAAGGAGTAGAGCATGACGCCGATGACGGCGATGGTCTGGACGGCCAGCAGGCCGATGCCGCCGCCGTAGAGCAGGCCGTCGGAGCCGCCCGCCACACCCGCGGCGACCAGGCCGAGGATCAGGGAGCCGACGATACCGCCGACCATGTGGATGCCCACCACGTCGAGCGCGTCGTCGTACTTGAACTTGAACTTCCAGCTGATGGCGTAGGCGCAGACCGCACCGGAGAGCAGGCCGACGACGATGGCGCCGAGCGGCGTGACGTTGGCGGCGGCCGGGGTGATGGCGACCAGGCCCGCGACGGCGCCGGAGGCGAAACCCAGCGCGCTGACCTTGCCGTAGCGGAAGCGCTCGACGAGCATCCAGGCGCCGGTGGCGGCGGCGGTGGCGACCTGGGTGTTGACCAGGGCCAGGGCGGCGGTGCCGTCGGCGGCGTAGGCCGAGCCCGCGTTGAAGCCGAACCAGCCGAACCACAGGAGCGCGGTGCCCAGCAGGACGAACGGCAGGTTGTGGGGGCGCATCGACTCCGAGCCGAAGCCCTTGCGGCGGCCCAGGACGAAGGTCAGCGCCAGCGCGGCGGCGCCGGCGTTGATGTGCACCGCGGTGCCGCCCGCGAAGTCGATGACCGTGTAGCCGCCGATCTCCAGCTGCTCGATCCAGCCCTCGCCCCAGACCCAGTGGGCGACGGGGAAGTAGACCAGGAGAGCCCAGACCGGGACGAACAGCAGCCAGGCGCCGAACTTGGCGCGGTCGGCGATGGCGCCGCTGATGAGGGCCACGGTGATGACCGCGAACATCATCTGGAACCCGGCGTCGACCAGCAGCGGGTAGCCGCCGGTGCCGTCCTCGGCCGCGGGCTCGATCTCACCGATCAGGTTGGACAGGCCGACGTAGTCCAGGCCGCCGATGAAGGTGTCGAGCGCCCCGGGCCCGTCGGAGTAGGTGAGCGAGTGGCCGATGACGACCCAGAGCACGCTCACGACCGCGATGCTCGCGAAGCTCATCAGCATCATGTTGAGGACGCTCTTGGCCCGTGACATGCCTCCGTAGAAGAAGGCCAGGCCCGGGGTCATGAGCATCACGAGGGCTGCGCTGATCAGCAGCCACGCCGTGTTGCCGGAGTCAATCATTGCGTCGCCTCCATAGGACGGACGGGGGATTGTGTCTGTGAGGGCGGCGGTCAGCGAGCGCATCATCGGGCCCGATGCAGAACACCACGCAGGCAACTGTCGGACCGGGGTGTTTCTCGCCAGGACCCGGTGTGTTGCGCGCCGGTAAAAGGACAGACGGCAGTGTTAAGGCGCCATGAACCGAAGCCCCAGTCCGCGCGAACGCACGTGCATCGGCACAGAGCGACCCCCGTCACACCACCGGTGGGCGACACCGCGGGCACGCAGGGTCACATCTCACGGGTTCGGCGCGGGCGCGGTCAGGTACCGGCGCGCCCGTGTTGCGCCGGGGTTTCCGTCACGTGTCGTGCGTCACATCCGCGTTCCGCCCCCGGACACGGGCGGGGCGGACGGGGGCGCGGGCGGCGACGCGCGTCGGCGGACCCGCCCCGGCCGCGAGGGGCCGGACACGAGAAGGCCGGACACCCGTGCGGATGTCCGGCCGTGCGTCGTCGGGTCCCCCGTCACTCCGTGGACAGGATCGCGTCCACGAAGACCTCGGGGTCGAAGGGCGCCAGGTCGTCGGGGCCCTCGCCGAGCCCGACGAGCTTGACCGGCACGCCCAGTTCGCGCTGGACCTGCACGATGATGCCGCCCTTGGCGGTGCCGTCGAGCTTGGTCAGGGCGATGCCGGTGACGTTGACGACCTCGCCGAACACCCGGGCCTGGCGCAGGCCGTTCTGCCCGGTGGTCGCGTCCAGGACGAGCAGGACCTCGTCCACCTGGGACTTCTTCTCCACCACCCGCTTGACCTTGCCCAGCTCGTCCATGAGCCCGGTCTTGGTGTGCAGGCGTCCGGCGGTGTCGATGATGACGGTGTCGGCCCCCTCCTCGACGCCGCGCGCCACGGCGTCGAAGGCCACGCTGGCGGGGTCGGCGCCCTCCTCCTTGCGCACGACCGGGGCGCCCACGCGGCTGCCCCAGGTCTCCAGCTGTTCGGTGGCGGCGGCGCGGAAGGTGTCGGCGGCGCCGAGCACGACGCTGCGGCCGTCGCCGACCAGGACGCGGGCCAGCTTGCCGGTGGTGGTGGTCTTGCCGGTGCCGTTGACCCCGACGACCATGACCACGCCCGGGCGTCCGTCGTGCGGGCCGGTGCGCACGGCGCGGTCGGCCCCGGTGGTGATCTGGGCGAGCAGCTCCTCGCGCAGCAGCGTCCGCACCTCCTCCGTGCCGCGGGTTCCCAGGACCTTGACGCGCGTGCGCAGGTTCTCCACGATCTGCGCGGCGGAGGCGACACCGATGTCGGCGGTGATGAGGGTGTCCTCGATCTCCTCCCAGGTGTCCTCGTCCAGGGAGTCGGAGGACAGGAGGTTGAGCAGCCCCTTGCCGAAGGCGTTCTGCGAGCGGGCCAGCCGCGCGCGCAGGCGGACCATGCGCCCGGCCGAGGGCGGCGGGGTCTCCAGCTCCGGCGGGGCGGGCTCGACGGTCTCCCGCACGGGCGGGGGCGCCTGGGCGGGGGGCGTGCTGACGGTCCCCGGATCCCGCTCCCGGTCCTCCACGGCGGTGGCCCCGGCGGCGGCGCCGGTGGGTTCGGGTTCGGTCTCGTCCTTGCCCGGTTCGACCGAGCGCCGGGTCGTGACCAGGAAGAACCCACCGGCGGCCAGGAGCACGACGGCGATGATGATGGCGACGAGCAAGGTGATGTCCATAGCACCTTCCAGTGTTCCAGAGTGTGCGACGCGTTCGCGTCACGGCCGGGTGGCGCGCCGGGAACGAAGCGGGTACCGGTAGGCCCCTCCCCTTCCGGGGCGCCCCGGAACCACCGGTGACAGCGGGAACTCAGGTGCCGCGGTGGCGCGTGGTGCGCAGGATGAGCACGAAGAAGGGCGCGCCGAGGAAGGCGGTGACCACGCCGATGGGCAGCTCCGCGGGGGCGATGAGCGTCCGGGCGACGATGTCCACCAGGACCAGGAAGGCGCCGCCGAGGAGCACGGTGACCGGCAGGATCGCCCGGTAGTTGGAGCCCACCAGGCGGCGCACGACGTGCGGGACGACGATCCCCACGAAGCCGATCAGGCCGCTCACCGACACGGCGGCGGCCGTGGCCAGGGACGCCGCGCCGATCACCACGATGCGCACGGCGGCCGGGTTCAGTCCCAGGCTGACCGCCTTGTCGTCGCCCAGGGCGAGCATGTCCAGCAGGTAACCGCTGGCCAGCAGGACGGCCAGTCCGACCACCGCGTACGGGGCGACCAGCCGCACGTCGTCCCAGCCGCCCCTGCCGAGTCCGCCGAGCAGCCAGGCGAAGATGCGCTGGAGTTCGTCCACGCCCATCTGCTGGACCAGGGTCTGGGCGGCGGACAGGAACGAGGAGACGGCCACGCCCGCCAGGACGAGCGCGGCGGTGCCGCCCCCGCCCGCGGTGGACCCGAGCAGGTAGGCGGCGGCCACGCCGAGCAGGGCGCCGGCGAACGCGGCGACCGGGACCAGGGCGCGCGGGGAGTCGCTGAACTGCGCGCCGAAGACGATGACCGTCGTCGCGCCGAGCCCGGCCCCGGCGGCGGCGCCGAGGAGGTAGGGGTCGGCCAGCGGGTTGCGGAACACGCCCTGGTAGGCGCCGCCCGCGGTGGCCAGGAGGGCGCCGACGAGCGCGCCCATCACCACGCGCGGAAGGCGCAGCTCCACCAGGACGGCCGCCTCCCGTTCGGTGAGGGGGGACTGCGCACCGAACGGCAGGAGACTGAGCAGGTGCCGGGCGATGTCGGCCGCGGAGAGGGAGGCCGCTCCGGCGGAGACGCCGAGCAGGGCCGCCGCGAGCAGCGCGACCGACCCGCCCGCGACCCACCCCAGGGGGAAGCCGGCACCGCCCCGCACGTCAGTCCGCCGCGTTCTCGGTGACGGCCCGGCCGACCAGCTCGGCGAACTCGACCACACGCGGCCCCCAGCGGGAGGCGATGTCGGCGTCGAGCAGGTAGACGGCGTCGTTCCGCACCGCGGTGACGGTGTCGAAGGCGGGGCGCCCGGCCACGTCGGCGACCGTCGACTCGTCCCCGTAGGACAGGAAGATCAGGTCCGGGTTCTGCTCCACGACGTACTCCTGGGACAGCTGCGGGTAGCCGCCCGAGGCCCCGTCGGCGTCGGCCTCGTCGGCGATGTTGACCAGGCCGAAGGACGCGTAGATCTGGCCGACGAAGGTGTCGGAGGTGGCGGAGTAGGAGGTCTCGTCGAGCTCCTGGTAGAAGGACAGGCCGGCGTCGCCGGTCTCCTCGCACACGCCCTCGACGATCGCGTTGAACTCGTCCTCGACCCGCGCGGCCTCGGCGTCGGCCTCCTCGGTGTGGCCGGTGACGTCGCCGAGCATGCGGATCTGGGCGTAGGTGTCCTCCAGGTCCTGGGCGGCGTCCAGGACCAGCGACGGGATGCCGACGTCCTCCAGCTGGGCGGCGGTCGCCTCGGCGCTGCGGGCGAGCAGGACCAGGTCGGGGTCGTACTCGGTGATGGCCTCCACGCTGGGTTCGAAGCCGCTCAGCGAGGTGGTGGGGGCCTCCTCCGGGTAGTCGGAGTACTCGTCGGCGGCCTCGACCCGGTCGCCCGCGCCGATGGCGAAGAGCATCTCGGTGTGGCTGGCCGACAGGGAGACGATCCGCTCGGGGGCCTCCTCGACGGTGACCTCGCCGGTGGCGTCGGTGACGGTGACGGGGAAGGTGCCGTCGCCCACGGAGAGGCGCTCGGGGTCGGGCTCCGGGGGCCCGCAGGGGACGGAGGCGGCCTCGGTGGCGGGCTCGGCCTCGGGCTCGCCGCCGTCCGGTGCACCGCAGGCGGTCAGGGCGAGCACGGCGCCGAGAAGGACGGGGGAAAGGTGGCGTGCGGTCCGCACGGTGCTCCTTGTCGGGCGGGGGGAAGGAGCTGCGCGGTCCCGACGGAGGCGGCCTGTCCTTCCCACGAGGACGGGGACGTCGGTGTCGGGGAGGCGACCTGGCTCGTCCCCCGAGGGGGCCTCACAGTTGCGGGACAGCGCCGGGTTGGACGGCCGGTTGTGGCCGCGCCACCGGACTTCGCTCCGTCGACACCGTTCGGGCCGCCCGCGGGCGGCCCGGAACCCCCAGCGTACTCGGCCCGCCGCATGCCCCCGCGGTCACCCCGACGGCTACTCTGGCCTGCGCTTTCTCCGGCGGGGCCGCGCCTCTTCACCGAGGGCGGCAGGGAAGGCGCCGCACGGTAACGGACCACCCTTTTTCGCATCTTTTATTGCTTTCGCGAAAAAAGAGAAGAATGCCGGTTTTGATTACTTCTGCAAAGCAGAGGGATGGTTCAGGCCCCTGTGTGTCCAGATTGAGCCTTGGTGAGCATTGACACTTTCATGGCGCACGGCAATGATCTCGTTGCTATGCGCGCCGACTAACCGATGACGGACATTAAGCGGCGTATCCCCCTGAGCACCACAGCCTTACCCAGTGGGGTACCCCCGCTCCCCCGGTGTCCTGAGGCGCGCACCGAGAAGGGATGTGTTGACAAGGTGGTACCCCACCGCACGCGCCTGGCGTCGCTCGCCGGGTTGACACTCGTCGCGGGCCTGGTCGCGGCCGCACCGGCCAGCGCCGACGACGCCTCCGAGCTCGCCCCCCTGCACCCCGCCCCCTCCGCCGAGAACGGCGAACTGACCCACCAGGCGGACGGCCTGTGGTTCATCGAACTGGAGAGCCCCCCGACCACCGCCGGCACCTCCTCGGCACAGGTCGAGAACGAGCACGAGGCGTTCCGCGCCGAGGCCGAGGAGTCGGGCCTGGAGTACACCGAACGGCACTCGTTCGGCGACCTCTGGAACGGCTTCTCCGTGGAGATGGACGACGCACAGGTGGGCACGGCACGGGAGATCCCCGGTGTCAGCGCCATCTACCCCGTCGTCACCTACGAGGTCCCCGAGGGCGACACCAGCGTCCCCGACCTGGACACCGCGCTGCCGATGACCGGGTCCGACATCGCCCAGAACGAACTCGGCCTCACCGGCGAGGGACTGCGCGTGGCAGTCATGGACACCGGCGTCGACTACACCCACCCCGACCTGGGCGGCGGCGGCTTCCCGAACGACAGGGTGGTCACCGGGTACGACTTCGTCGGCGACGACTTCAACGCGGGTGACCCCACCACCGTGCCCGCCCCCGACGACGACCCCCAGGACTGCCACGGCCACGGCACCCACGTGGCCGGGATCGTCGGCGCCCGGGGCGAGGTCACCGGTGTGGCGCCCGGCGTGGACTTCGGCGCCTACAAGGTGTTCGGCTGCGAGGGCTCCACCACCTCCGACATCATGATCGCCGCCATGGAGCGGGCCCTGGCCGACGACATGGACGTGCTCAACATGAGCATCGGCTCGGCGCACTCCTGGCCGCAGTACCCCACCGCGGTCGCCTCCGACAACCTGGTCGACGAGGGCATGGTCGTGGTCGCCTCCATCGGCAACGAGGGCGACACCGGCCTGTACTCCGCGGGCGCCCCCGGCCTGGGCGAGGACGTGATCGGCGTCGCCTCCTACGACAACACCCACATCCGGTCCGCGTCGGCGACCGCCAACCCCAGCGGCGAGACCCTGGCCTACATGGAGATGGGCGAGGCCTCCCCGCCGCCCGCCTCGGGCGAGACCGACGAACTCGTCCACGTCGGACGCGGCTGCCCGTCCCTGGGCGACGAACTGGAGGCCGACCCCGAGGGCAGAACAGCCCTGATGGTGCGCGGCGCGTGCACCTTCGCCGAGAAGTACGACGCGGCCGTGGCCGCGGGCGCCACCGGCGTGGTGATGTACAACAACGTCCCCGGCATGTTCGCGGGCGGCGGCATCGTCGACCAGGGCGCGTTCTCCATCGGGATCTCCGACACCTCCGGCGCCCACCTGCTGGAACTCCTGGAGGGCGACGAGCCCGTCACCCTGTCCTGGACCGGTGAGAGCACCACCATCCCCAACCCGACCGGCGGGCTGATCAGCTCCTTCAGCTCCTTCGGCCTGTCCCCCGACCTGGCCCTGAAGCCGGACATCGGCGCGCCCGGCGGCCTGATCAACTCCACCTACCCCATGGCCAAGGGCGGCTACGCCACCATCAGCGGCACCTCGATGTCCTCGCCGCACGTGGCGGGCGGCGTCGCGCTGCTGCTGGAGGCCCGCCCCGACCTCGGCGCGCACGAGGTGCGCGACGTCCTCCAGAACAGCGCCGACCCCAAGGCCTGGTGGGGTGACCCCGACGCGGGCTACACCGACAACGTCCACCGCCAGGGCGCGGGCATGATGGACGTGCCCGGCGCCGTGCTGGCCACCACCGCCGTGACCCCGGGCAAGCTGTCCCTGGGCGCCACCGAGGGCGAGGTGACCGAGACGATCACCATCGCCAACGACGGTGACGAGGAGGCCACCTACACCCTGGACCACGAAAGCGCTCTGGGCACCCACGGCAACACCTTCACCCCCGGTTACAACGACGCCTCCGCCGAGGTGGCCTTCGACCGGGACGAGGTGACCGTCGCGCCGGGCGGCACGGCCGAGGTGCAGGTGACCTTCACCCCGCCCGCCCAGGACTTCCAGCAGATGATCTACGGCGGCTACGTCTCCGTGGCCGAGACCGGCGGCGAGACCTACCGGGTCCCCTACGCCGCCTACAACGGCGACTACCAGCAGATCGAGGCCATGACCCCGATCACCGACGGCAGCGGCAACGTGCTCGAACTGCCGTGGCTGACCAGGATCACCGAGTGCGGCGCGTTCTCCGGCCTGGAGTGCGTGGGCGAGGGCGGCGGCACGTTCGAGAACCAGCCCGAGGGCGCCGCCTACACCCTGGAGTGGGTCGACGGCCTGCCCGACGTCCCGTACGTCATCGCGCACTTCGACCACCACGTCACGCTGCTGGAGATGACCGTCGTCGACGAGCGCACCGGGCGCCCCGTGCACCCGGACCGCAACGTCGGGGTGTCGGTGGACCACGTGAACCGCAGCGCGACCGGGACGTCGTTCTTCAGCTACGCGTGGGACGGCACGGTCCTGGACCGCCACGACCGGATCACCCCGGTCCGGGACGGCCAGTACCGCCTGGAGGCCCGCGCGCTCAAGGCGCTCGGCGACCCGGACAACCCCGACCACTGGGAGACCTGGACCTCCCCGGTCATCACCATCGACCGCGGCTAGCAGCACCCCTCGGGGCTCCGCTCAGGCCGGTTCCCCAAGGGGGCTGGTTCGGGCGTCCACGGGGTTCTGGAGGATTCGTGGGTGGGACTGCGGGGAACGAGCCGTCACACCGGAGGATCCGAAGGTTCCCGTTCTTCGGACGCCCGAACAGGGAAAAACCGCGCGCAGCGCCCGTTGAGGGTGGTAGCCCGCCTCAGCGCGAAGCGCCCCCGGCGGGCGATGGCGGGCGACGGTCGGGCCAAAGCGAAGCGGAGGCCCGAAGAAGGCACGGGGCCGCTCTCCCCTCCGGGAGGGCGGCCCCGGTCGTGCGTCAGGCGGGGCGCTCCAGCTTCTGGCTGATCACCTGGGAGATGCCGTCACCCTGCATCGTCACGCCGTACAGCGCGTCGGCCGCCTCCATGGTGCGCTTCTGGTGGGTGATCACGATCAGCTGCGAGGCGGCCCGCAGCTCCTCGAAGATCACCAGCAGGCGCTGGAGGTTGGTGTCGTCCAGGGCCGCCTCGACCTCGTCCATCACGTAGAACGGGGACGGCCGGGCCTTGAAGATCGCGGCCAGGAAGGCCACCGCGGTCAGGGAGCGCTCGCCGCCGGAGAGCAGGGACAGGCGCTTGACCTTCTTGCCGGGCGGACGGGCCTCCACCTCCACACCGGTGGTCAGCATGTCCTCGGGCGAGGTGAGCAGCAGCCGCCCCTCGCCCCCGGGGAAGAGCCGCCCGAAGATCGCCGCGAACTCCCGCTCCACGTCCAGGTAGGCGGAGGAGAACACCTCCTGCACCCGGGCGTCGACCTCCTGGACGATGTCCATCAGGTCCCGGCGGGTCTTCTTGAGGTCCTCCAGCTGGGCGTTGAGGAAGGCGTGCCGCTCCTCCAGCGCCGCGAACTCCTCCAGCGCGAGCGGGTTGATCTTGCCCAGCTGGTTGAGCTGGCGCTCGGCGGCCTTGGCCCGCTTGGCCTGCACCTCGCGCACGTACGGCAGCGGGACCGCGTCCTCCTCGGCGTCGCCCGGAGGGGGCACGGGCACGTTCGGCCCGTACTCGGCGACGAGGGTGGGCACGTCGACGCCCATCTCCTCGCTCGCCCTGACCTCCAGCTGCTCCAGGCGCAGGCGGCGCTCGGCCCGGGCCACCTCGCCGCTGTGCGCCGAACTGGTCAGCTTCTCCAGGTCGACGGACAGCTCGCGGACGCGGGCGCGCACGGTCCGCAGCTCGGCGTCGCGCGCCTCCTTGTCCGCCTCGGCGGCGGTGCGCTCGGCCTCGGCCGCGGCCAGGGACACCGTGATCCGCTCCAGGGCCAGGCGGGCGCCCTCGGCGGCGGCCTCGGCGATGGTGGCCTGCGCGGCGCGGGTGCGTCGGCGCTCGGCGGCGCGCTCCATGGCGCGGCGCTCCTCGAAGGCCTGGGCGCGCAACCGCTCGGCGCGGCCCTCGATCGAGCGGGCGCGCTCCTCGGCGGTGCGCACCGACAGGCGGCGCTCCATCTCCGTGGCGCGGGCCCGCGAGGCCTGGGCGGCGAGCTCGTCGCGGGTCTCGGGGTCGGGCGCGTCCTCCTCGATGGAGGCGGCCACCTCCTCGGCCTCGGCCAGCTCCTCCTCCAGCCGCTCCAGCTTGGCGGCCTCCTCGCCGCGCGCGGCGGCGGCCTTGGCGGCGGCGGCCGCGTACCGCTCGGACTCGGCCTCGGCGGAACGGGCCTGCCCGCCCAGCTTGCCCAAGCGCTGCGCGGACTCGTTGCGCCTGCGGTCGCCCTGGCGGCGGCGCGCGGTCAGCTCCTCGACCTCGGCTGCCAGGTCGGCGCGCTCGCGCCTGCGCTCCTCCAGCTCGGCGGCGATCCGTCCGGCGGCCTCGGTGGCCGTCTCCAGCCTCCCGGCCGCCTCGTCCACGGCCGCCTGGACCTCCAGCAGGCTCGGCGCGGCGGCCGAACCGCCGTGCACCAGCGCGGCGGAGAACACGTCCCCCTCGGGGGTGACGGCGCGCACGCCGGGGACCTTGCGGACCAGGTCGCGGGCGGCGTGGGCGTCGGCCGCCAGCGCGGTGCGGTCCAGCAGGGCGGTGACCGCTCCGGCCAGGTGTTCGGGGGCGACGACGGCGTCGAGGGCGTAGCGGACCCCGGAGGGCAGCACGGGCCACTCCCCGCGGGGCACCGCGGGGACCGCCTGGGCGATGACGATCCCGGCACGGCCGGCGTCCTCGGACCGGAGCAGGTCGAGCGCGGCCACGGCGGTGTCGGGGTCGCTGACCGCGACCGCTCCCGCGGCCGTGCCGAAGGCCGCGGCCACGGCGGTCTCCTGACCGGACTCGACCTGGACGAGGGCGGCGAGGCTGCCGAGCATCCCCGGCAGGTCGGCGCCCAGGAGGGTGCCGGCGCCGTCCTTGTGCGCCAGCCCCAGCTCCAGAGCCTCCTTGCGCGCGGCGAGCGCGGCCCGCTCCCCCTCGGCGGTGCGCTCGGCGTCGCGCAGCCGGTTGATCCCGGCGTCGGCCTCGGACAGGCGGCGGGCCGCCTCCTCCTGGGCAGCGTCGAGTTCGGCGTCGCCCTCGTCGAGACCGGCCGCCTCCTCGGCGGCCATCTCGTACTCGGCCTGGGCCCGCTCCGCGCGTTCGGCGGCCTGGCGGGCGGACTCCTCCAGCCGGGTGATCTCGTCCCCGTTCGAGGCCAGTCGGCCGCGCAGGCTCTCCACCCGCGCGGACAGCCGCACGAGGCCCTCCCTGCGCTCGGCGGAGGCGCGGTTGGCGGCCTCCAGCCGCTTCTCCTCGCGGTGCAGGGCGTCCTCGGCGGCGGAGCGCTCGATGACGGTGGCCTCCAGGGCCTCGCGGGCCTCCTCCAGCCGGGTGAGCAGCTCCTCCTCCTGGGCGGCGGCCTCCTCGGCCTCCATCTCCAGTTCCTCGGGGTCGCGGCGGTGGACGGGCTCGTCGGAGACGGAGGCCAGGTTGCGGTGGCGCTCGTTGGCCAGGCCGCGCACGGCGTCCAGGCGCTCGGTCAGGCGCGACAGCGCGTGGTAGGTCTCCAGGGCGCGGGCCAGGGCGGGCGCGGCCTCGGCGGCCTGCGCCTCCAGCTCGGTCTCGCGCTCCTGGGTCTGGGTGAGGGCGGCCTCGGCGGCCCCGCGGCGGGCGAGGACCTCCTTCTCGTCCGCCTCCTCCTTGGCCAGCTGACCGGTGAGCGTGACGATGTCGTCGGCGAGCAGGCGCAGGCGGGCGTCGCGCAGGTCGGCCTGGATGACGGCGGCCCTGCGGGCCAGCTCCGCCTGGCGGCCCAGGGGCTTGAGCTGGCGGCGCAGCTCCGCGGTGAGGTCGGTGACCCGGTCCAGGTTGCCCTGCATCGCGTTGAGCTTGCGGATCGCCTTCTCTTTGCGCTTGCGGTGCTTGAGGATGCCCGCGGCCTCCTCGATGAGGGCGCGGCGCTCCTCGGGACCGGCGTGCAGGACGGTGTCCAGCTGCCCCTGGCCGACAATAACGTGCATCTCACGGCCGATGCCGGAGTCGCTGAGCAGGTCCTGGATGTCCAGGAGACGGCAGGTGTCGCCGTTGATGGCGTACTCCGAGCCGCCGTTGCGGAACATGGTCCGCCGGATGGTGACCTCGGTGTAGTCGATGGGCAGCGCACCGTCGGTGTTGTCGATGGTGAGGCTGACCTCGGCGCGGCCCAGCGCCTGGCGGGTGGAGGTGCCCGCGAAGATGACGTCCTCCATCTTGCCGCCGCGCAGGGACTTGGCCCCCTGCTCCCCCATCACCCAGGACAGGGCGTCCACCACGTTGGACTTGCCCGAGCCGTTGGGACCGACCACACAGGTGATCCCGGGCTCGAAACGCAAGGTGGTGGCCGACGCGAACGACTTGAAGCCGCGCAGCGTCAGATTCTTCAGGTACACCCACACCTCCCACGACGGTCACCGTTGATACACAGCGCGACCACCTAAGGGTGCCACGAAGCGGTGACCTGAGGGTGGGGTTCGGGCTGGTGTCCCGGGCGGACGGCCCTGGGGCCCGCGCCCGGGCGGGGAAGAGGGGGGATGTCCGGCGGACACGTAGGGTTGCGAAAGGGTCCGCCGGGTACAACGGTAAAAAGAGCCGCAAGGGAAAGGAAAGACTGCGGCGAAGCGGACTGGGGACAAGCAGACCCGGTCCGTCGACGGTTCGGCCAGGGACGCCTGGCTCGCGTGTTCGGCGTCCCCGTCAGTGGGTCGAGCACATCGGAAAGAGCAGCTCTGGCTGCGCCCGAAACGTCGACGTCGTCAGGTCAGGCGAGCGCCGGCTCGCGGTCGGTCGCGCCGGAGGCGGCATCGGTGACGGCCATGCTGAGCTGGTCGTTCTGTGCCTGGAGACGGCTGATCTCGTCCTCAAGGTCGCGTACCCGGTTCCGGAGCCGCCGCACCTCCGAGACCATCCGGGGGTCGGAGACGCCGACGTGGCCAAACAGAGCCTTCGCCATGATGTGGGTCCTCCACACTGAGTGACCAGTGGTGATCCGCGCACGTGATGTCCCGTGGAAAGCCGACCGATGGTGGTCCGGCCCGGGTGGAAGATCTGCGCGATGTGTCTTCCAGAGTCTCACTGTGCGCGCCGCTGGTCAAGATTGGATTACGACAGTCAGTAACGGCCACGCCCCGGACAGGCATCCAGGGCAGGTGGCAGCGCACGATCCGAACACGGCCACCCCGGGTCCAGCCGGAACGCGCGGACTGGCCGCACGACGGTCGCCTCACACCCCGCGAGGTCCCGCCGCGAGTCCCTGGGGACCGCCGCGGTCGCGCGGTGTGCTCGAATCGCGTTACCCCACAAGCATACTCACCGTTCGTCGAATCCGGTGAACGTCCCCCCAGACGAGGACCAACGTTCGACCACGGAGTCCACACGACCGGGTGTTGCACCGCCCCTGAGATGGCCAAGAAGCCGTTCGCACGCGCCCCTGGGGCCCTCGGCGACCACCTCGACGCGGCCGTCCCGCAGGTTCGTCGCCGCCCCGACCAGACCCAGTTCCAGCGCCTTGGACCGCGTCCACCAGCGGAAACCCACGCCCTGCACGTGCCCGCGCACCCACGCGGTCACCCGGACGGCCTCGACCTCGTCCCCCACGGACGGACTCCTTACTTACCTGGCAGACATACTTTGCTTGCCGACACGCCAAAGGGGCCTTATGCGCGGCCGCGGGGTGCCCGCTGGCAGGTGGGACAGCTGTAGGAGGAGCGGTTCATGAACGCCTCGCGGACGATCAGGGCGCCGCACCGCCCGCACGGGCGGTCACGGCGGCCGTAGGCGTTGAGCCCGCGCTCGAAGTAGCCGCTCTCCCCGTTGACGTTGACGTACAGGCCGTCGAAGGTGGTGCCGCCCACCTCCAGGGCCTCGTTCATCACCTGGACCACGTGGCCCAGCAGCTCCACCGCCTCGGCGTCGGACAGCTCCCGCGTGGAGCGCGCCCAGTGCAGCCGGGACCGCCACAGCGCCTCGTCCGCGTAGATGTTGCCCACCCCGCTGATCAGCGACTGGTCCAGCAGAGCCCGCTTGACCTCGGTGCGCCGGGCCCGCAGCGCCCGCACGAAGTCCTCGGCGACGAAGTCGGGGTCCAGCGGGTCCAGGGCGATGTGGTCCACCGACGAGGGCACGTCCTCGCGTACCCCGGGCACGTCCACCATCAGGTGGCCGAAGGTGCGCTGGTCGACGAAGCGCAGCTCGGTGCCGTCCGACAGGGGCAGGCGCACCCGCAGGTGCCTCTCGTCGGGCTTGCCCTCGGGCTGGACCAGCATCTGCCCGCTCATGCCCAGGTGGGTGAGGAGCATCTCGCCGTTGTCCAGGACGAGCCACAGGTACTTGCCGCGGCGCCGCGCGGCGGTGGGCACGCGGCCCGACAGGCGGGCGGCGAAGTCGGCGGGACCGGGCAGGTAGCGGCGCACCGCGCGGGGGTGCAGGACCTCGACGGCGCCGACCGTGCGGCCCAGGGCGTGTTCGGCCAGGCCTCGCCGGACGACCTCGACCTCGGGGAGTTCGGGCACGGCCGCCTCACCCCTGCCCGTCGCCGGAGACGGCACCGGCCGCGCCGGCGGCCTCGGAGCGGGCCTTGATGGCCTTCCACGCGGACTCGGCGGCCTGCTGCTCGGCCTCCTTCTTGCTGCGCCCCTCGCCCAGGCCGTAGCTCTCCCCCGCGACGCGGACCGTCGCGCGGAAGGTCTTCTGGTGGTCGGGCCCGCTCTCGTCCACGTGGTACTCGGGGACGCCCAGCATCTCGGCCGCGGTCAGCTCCTGGAGGGAGGTCTTCCAGTCCAGGCCCGCGCCCAGCCCGGAGGCGGTGGCGATGAGCGGGTCGAAGAGGCGGTGCACGAACTCCGAGGCCACGTCCAGACCGCGGTCCAGGTAGACGGCGCCGATGACGGCCTCCAGGGTGTCGGCGAGGATCGAGGACTTGTCGCGGCCCCCGGTCCCCTCCTCACCGCGGCCGAGCCGGATGTAGGCGCCGACGCCCAGCCCCCGGGCGACGTCGGCGAGGGCGCGCATGTTGACCACGGCGGCGCGCAGCTTGGCGAGCTGCCCCTCGGGCAGGTCGGGGTGCTTGCGGAAGAGGGTGTCGGTGACCACCAGGCCGAGCACGGAGTCCCCGAGGAACTCCAGGCGCTCGTTGGTGGGCAGACCGCCCTTCTCGTAGGCGTAGGAGCGGTGGGTCAGCGCCCTGAGCAGGATCTTCGGATCGACTTCGACGCCGATGGCCTGGTGGAACGCCTTGGCTTCGGAGACGGGGAGTTGGTTGGCCACTCGTTCACTTCCCTGTTCGTACGCGCCGGGCTGCGGCGCGCGGACGGCTGGAGTCGGGTGCGGCCCCCGCGGCTCCGTCAGGGTGCTCGAAAACGAGGTGACCGTCGCGGGAGGCTCCGCTCCCCCGGCAGCCACCACGAACTCGGGAACCCGGGAGAACCCGGACCGCCGTGCGGCGCGCGCACGCTCCCGCGCGCCGGTGCTCGTCGTGTATCACGCTTTGTTCCTCGACATCACTCTACAAACCCGCGTACGGCGGCGCTCGGGGAGTACGGGGACAGGGGTCCGAATCCGCGCGGACACCGCCCGCACCGGCGCGGGCACCCGCCGCGCACGCGGGGAGGCACGGGCACGGGCACGTGACTCAGCACGTGCACGGGCGCGGCCGCTCAGACCGCCCGCCGACCGGTGACAGCACTTCGGGGCGGACCCCTGTGCGGGATCCGCCCCGAGATGGCTGGGGAACCGGGTACGAGGACCCGGACCCGTCATCCGCCGGACGCGTTCGGCTGCGGTGCGCAGGACCAGCGATGTGATCCACGGCGCGCCTAGGCCGGGTTGGTGACCTGGCGGTTGTTGTAGGTGCCGCAGGTCGGGCACGCGATGTGGGGCTGCTTGGGGTCGCGGCAGCGCGGGCAGTTGACCAGCACCGGGCGCGACGCCTTCCACTGGGAACGGCGGGTCCGGGTGTTGCTCCGCGACATCTTCCGCTTCGGGACGGCCACTTCAATCCTCCTGGGTCACCCCCGCGCGGTCGCGGGAGGTCGCTTCTCTCGGTCACCCCGCGCACTGTGGCGGGGAAGGTGTGCCCCGGTCGGCGGGGGCGCGCCCGGGGGCGGCCGTCCGCGATCGGTGCACGAGCTCATCGTTCGCCGGGGTCGTCCGCGATCTCGCGGAGCGCCTCCCAACGCGGGTCGATGTTGTCGCCGTGGCCGTGGTCGGGCCCGGCCTCGGCGATTTTGGCACCGCACTCGGAGCACAGGCCGGGGCAGTCCGGACCGCACAACGGCGTGAGCGGGAGCGCGAGCACGACGGCGTCTCGGACCACGGGTCCGAGGTCGAGGAGATCGCCCTCCAGATAGTAGTCCTCATCCTCGTCGTCCGCGTCCTCGCCCGTCACCGCCGCCTCGTCGTCGGCGGAGTACCGGTACAGCTCCTGGAATCCGGCCTCGACGCCCTCCGAGATCGGGTCCAGACAGCGCGAGCACTCCGCGGTGAGCTGGCCGCGGGCGGTGCCGGTGACGAGGACTCCCTCCATCACCGCCTCCAGGCGCAGGTCCAACTCGACCTCGCTGCCCTCGGGCACGGCCGCCATCGCCGTGGCGAACGCCTCGGGGACGGTCACGATGCGGTTGACGGTCCGCATCGACCCCGGCTGGCGGCCCAGCTGGCGGGTGTCGACCACGAACGGGTCACGAGGATCTAGGCGAGACAGGGTCATCGGGCTTTCACGAGGATTGCGGGCGCAGCACCGGACGCGCGGGAGGCGTCGCGTGCGACGGGCACGGCCGGTGTCGGGGCACGCCGAGAACCGACGGTACCCATGGTCAAACCGAGATTGTACCCAGCATGTACCCTGCCGCCCAAATCAGCCCCCGGCCCGGTGGCGGGGAGGACGGCGGAGCCGGGCGCCCGGAGGCCCCGGATCAGAGGCCCTCGGACCTCTTCTGCTCGTACTTCTCGCGCAGTCGCTCCTGGACGTAGGGGGTGACCAGGCTGGAGACGTCCCCGCGGTGCTGGGCGATCTCGCGCACGAGGCTGGAGGACAGGAAGGAGTACTGCGGGTTCGCCGTCATGAACACGGTCTCCACGCCGGAGAGCTGGTAGTTCATCTGGGCGATCTGGAGCTCGTAGTCGAAGTCGCTGACCGAGCGCAGGCTGCGGACGATGGTCTCGATGCCATTCGACCGGCAGAAGTCGACGAGGAGGCCGTCGAACTCGCTGACCCGGACGTTGTCGAACCCGGAGGCGCCCTCCCGGAGCATGTCGAGCTTCTCCGGGACCGTGAACAGGCCGCGCTTGTTGACGTTGTTGAGCACGGCGGCGACGACCTCGTCGTACTGTTTGGCCGCCCGGCCGATGATGTCGATATGACCGTAGGTCACCGGGTCGAAGGAACCCGGGCAGACGACACGGCGCACGGTGGATCGCCCCTTTCAGCAACGAACGACGTTCGGGTACCGCGATGGTAGGGGTTGGTCCCCGCGCGGATACGGGCAACACCCGCTTAGCGGTCGTCTCCGCCCGTGGTCGGGACGTGTGCGCGCTTTGGGCGCACCGCCGGCCATGACGGCCGAACCGGGCCTCCCCCCTCCCGAACCGGCGTCCTCCTCCTGGCCGTGTTCTAACCCCGCTTCCCTCCGTCGCCCGGGAGGCGCGCCGGGGCTGGGGGCGAGGCGTACGGGGCGGGAGGCCCAGCGCGCGGGGCTGGGACGGGTGTGGTGCGGGTGTCAGGTGAGGGTGGTGGTGGGCGACGGGCACGGAAGTACCGCGCCGCAGGCGTCAGGTGAGGGTGGTGGTGGGCGACGGGCGGGCGTACCAGAGAACCGCCTCCCCGTACCCCCGGCTGCGGTCGCGTTCCAGGCCCTCGGGCCAGGAGGGTTCGGCACCGCGCTTGGAGCGTTCGACGACGACCACGGCGTCCTCGGCCAGCCAGCCGCGGCCGACCAGGTCGGCCAGCACCCCGGCGACCTCGGCGTCGGTGACGGCGTAGGGCGGGTCGGCGACGACGACGTCGTAGGGGTCGCCGGTGTTGTCCGCGCCGACCACCCGTTCCACGCGGTCGGCGACCAGGCGCGCCCCGGGGAGCCCGAGCGTCTGGATGTTGTCCCGCAGCACCTGGGCCGCCCGGCGGTCGGCCTCCACCAGCAGCGCGTGCGCGGCGCCCCGGGACAGGGCCTCCAGGCCGATGGCCCCCGAGCCCGCGTACAGGTCCATCACCCGGGCGCCGTCGAGGGAGCCGAGGTCGGACTGCACGGAGGAGAACAGCGCCTCGCGGGCCCGGTCGCTGGTGGGGCGGGTGTTACGGCCCTCGGGGACGGAGATGCGCCGTCCACCGGCCGTACCGGCGATGATGCGGGTCATGCCCCCACGGTAGCGGCCGGGGTGCGCGGGCGCCCCGGCCGCTCAGGCCTTGTCCAGGTACTCCGCACGTTCCTCGGGCAGCAGCGTCTCCAGCGCCTGGGCCAGCGGCGGGTGCCCGGTCAGCCCGGGATCGGCCGCCACGTAGGCCGTGGCCTCCTCGCGCGCCTCCCCGATGAGCTCCTCGTCCTTGAGCAGGGTGAGCATCCGCAGGCTGGACCGGGCTCCGGACTGCGAGTCGCCCAGCACGTCGCCCTCGCGGCGCATCTCCAGGTCCACCCGGGAGAGTTCGAAGCCGTCGGTGGTCGCGGCCACCGCGGCCAGCCGTTCACGCGCCGGGGAACCCTCCTCGGCGTCGGTGACCAGCAGGCACAGCCCCGGCAGCTGGCCCCGGCCGACCCGGCCGCGCAGCTGGTGCAGCTGCGAGACGCCGAAGCGGTCCGCGTCCATGATGACCATCACTGTGGCGTTGGGCACGTCCACGCCCACCTCGATGACGGTGGTGGAGACGACGGCGTCGGTGTCCCCGGCCGAGAACCGGCGCATCACCGCGTCCTTGTCGTCGGGCGCCATCCGGCCGTGCAGGACCTCCACGCGCAGTTCGGAGAGCGGCCCCTCCCGCAGCCGCGCCGCCACGTCGAGCACCGCCAGGGGCGGCCGGGCGCCCGCGGCCTCCTCGCCGTCGCCCGCGCCGACCTCCTCCTCCGCCTCCTCCTTGGCGTCGTCGCCGATCCGCGGGCAGACCACGAAGGCCTGGTGCCCGCCGCCCGCCTCCTCCCGGATGCGCTCCCAGGCCCTGGCCAGGAAGTGCGGCTTCTCGCTCGCGGGCACCACGTGCGTGGACACGGGCGCGCGACCGGTGGGCAGCTGGGTGAGCGCGACCACGTCGAGGTCGCCGTAGACGGTCATCGCGACGGTGCGCGGGATGGGCGTGGCCGTCATGACCAGCACGTGGGGGCGCCCGTCCACGGCCTTCTCCCGCAGGGCGTCGCGCTGCTCCACGCCGAACCGGTGCTGCTCGTCGACCACCACCAGCCCCAGGTCGGCGAAGGACACGTGCTCCTGGAGCAGGGCGTGGGTGCCCACGACGATCCCCGCGGCGCCGGACGCCGCGTCGAGCAGGGCCTCCCTGCGGGCGGCGGCGTTCATGGAACCGGTGAGCAGCGCCACCCGCGTGGCGTTCTCCGCGCCGTCGATCTGTCCGGCGCGGCCGAGCGCGCCGAGCATGGCGCTGATGGACCGGTGGTGCTGCTGGGCCAGGACCTCGGTGGGCGCGAGCATGACGGCCTGGCCGCCGGAGTCCACGACCCGGAGCATGGCCCGCAGCGCGACCAGGGTCTTGCCCGCGCCGACGTCGCCCTGGAGCAGGCAGTGCATGGGGTGGGCGGCGTCGAGCCGCTCGGCGAGGCGTTCGCCGACCTCCCGCTGGCCCTCGGTGAGCGTGAAGGGCAGCTGGGCGTCGAAGGCGTCCAGGAGACCGCCGACCGCGCCGGGCCGGGGCTTGGCCGGCAGGTCCTCCGCGCGGTGGCGCCGCTGGGCGAGCGCGAGCTGGAGGACGAAGGCCTCGTCCCACTTCAACCGGCGGCGGGCGGCGCCGACGTCGGACCACTCGGCGGGGCGGTGGATCCGGCGCAGGGCGTCGGCGACGCCGAGGAGCCCGCGCCGTTCGCGCAGTTCGGGGGGCAGCGGGTCGGGCAGGCTGTCCACGTCGGCGAGGACGATGTCGACGGTGCGGGCGATGGTGGTGGAGTCCAGGCCCTTGACCGCCGGGTAGACGGGGATGAGCTCCTCTGCGTAGGCCCGGGCCCGCTCGCCCTCGTGGCCGTCCTCGTCGAGGAGTTCGTACTGGGGGTGGTCGAGCTGGCGGCGGCCCTTGAAGGTGGAGACCCGGCCGGAGAACATCGCCAGGCGCCCGGGGACGAGGGCCCCCTGGTGGTAGGAGCCCCGGTTGAAGAAGGTCAGGTGCAGGCGCCCGGTGCCGTCGGTGACGGTGGCCTCCATCATGTCCATGCGGCGTCGTCCCTGCCGCGCGGGCACGGTGCGCCGCTTGGCGTCCAGGACGCGGGCCTGCACGGTGACCTCCTCGCCCTCGCGCAGTGCCGCGAGATCGGTCAGGTCGCCGCGCCGGTCGTAGCGGCGCGGGTAGTAGCGCAGCAGGTCGCCGAGGGTGTGCAGATCGAGCTTCTCGGCGAGGGCCTTGGCCGTCTTGCCCCTGAGGGGCCCCCTGCTCAGCGGTTCGTCCCAGGTGCTCACGTGTGCTTCCCGTCTCGGATCGCCGGTCACCGCCACGGTAGTCCTCCGGTGCGACGCTCGTGTGCCTTCCCACCGCCCCGGTCGGCCCGCTGGAACCCGGGGACCCCCGGGCCGGAGGGTTCCAGCGGCATCGCCGGTCCTGGAGGGCGTCCCACCGGAGGGCGGGCGCCCCGGCTCCGGCGGACGCCCCTCGGCTGTGCGGGCGCGTCTCGGGAGGGCGGGCTCTCCGGATTCCGGCGGCGGTTCCCCGCCCGCGGTTCCCGCCCCTCCCAACCGGGATATACTCGTGGAAGTTCATCGCGTTCCCGCCATGCCCGCGTGGCGTATTCGATGCTCCCGGCGCTCGCCCCGGTCGTTCTCGACCACGGTGCGGCCCGCCATCACGCGTACGGACACCGGTCGTCGGCCCGCGCTGCGCGCCTGGCCATGTCCTTCGTGTAACCTTCCACGGTTGGCGTCACCGCCGACCAGTCCGCCCGACCTCTCCCGGTCGGATGAACCTTCGCGTGCGGCGACGTGCGCGATCCCGAGCGCTTGAATGGAGTTACCGTGGCTTCTGTCTGCGACGTCTGCGGCAAGGGACCAGGGTTCGGTAACAGTGTTTCCCACTCGCACCGTCGCACCCGCCGCCGCTGGAACCCCAACATCCAGACCGTCCGCACCCGTGTGGGCGGCACGCCCAAGCGCGTGAACGCCTGCACCTCGTGCATCAAGGCCGGCAAGGTGACCCGCTAGGGTTCCCAGCCCTCCGGACCTTCCATGAAGGCCTCTGACCCTCTCGGTCGGAGGCCTTCGCCCTTTGTCGGGGACCTGTCGGAGGCCGGGTCCGCCCCGGCATCCCGGCGGGGCCCCTGCGGACCCGGAGACGGCCCGCGTCCCCGCTTCCCCCGGTTCACAGCTCGCAGACGTGCCCGTTGAGGGAGCAGCGGATCGGGCTCTGCGGCACGCCGACCGCCTCGAAGGTGAGCGCCACCGAGTCGCCCGGCTCCAGGCTGTTCTGGTCGGCGGGCTGGCGGGCCAGGATGCCGTTCTCGATCTCCGCCCAGTCCGCGCCGTTGACGTGCGTGATCTCCGCGGAGTCGAAGGCCAGGGCCAGCTCCCAGCCGTCCAGGCTGGCGTGCGAGGTGTTGGTGACGGTGACGTGGCCGCTGAAACCGACCGCCGTGGACTCCGTGACGCGGTAGACGACCGTGGTCGGCTCCGAACCCGCCTGGGTCTGCGGCCCCTGCTCCCCCTCGCCCTGGGCCGCGGGCTCCTCGGTGTCGGTCCCCGGCGAGGCGTCGTGCGTGGGCTGGACCCCGTCCTGGGTTCCGGGGGCCTCGGTCGCGCCCGGGGTGCCGCCGAACTGGAGGTAGATCTGGGTGGTGCTGTACCCGAACAGGAGCAGGCCGAGGATCACGCCGGAGACGACGAGCACGTTGAGCAGCCGCGGGGGTTCGACGCGTTTGGGGACCGTGCTCTCGATGAGGCCGCCGAGCCGCCGCAGCACGCCGACGTCCTCCGGCTCGCTGCGGTGCACACCCCGGCGGTTGCCGTTCCGCCAGCCATGCCGCCCCATAAACCGCCCCTCGACGTTGCCAGCGCCCTCCGCCGAGAGCCGCCGGTTTCCGGTCCCTCCCCCGTCGCCCTCCGCCGTGTGTGCCCCGTCCGGTGCGGGGGACACCGGCGAAGCCGTGGCTTCCTGCTCCGACCGTCGGTCGCTCCCGGGGACTTCCTGGGGCCGCCGCTTCCCGCAGGGCGGGTGCCGCGCCCGGAAAGGCCGCGTTCGCAAAGCCTAGCGCGAGAGTTAAACAGGACAAATCCCATCGGGCACCTCAGCGCCGGAAATGATCCCATCCTCCGCGAGGTGGAACCCGCCCGTCGACCGTGACCGGAATTGTGTTTTCCTCAGCGTTTTCACCTGTTGTTCGCACGACGGTTCCCACTCTGGACCAGTGGGCGGGCAGAACGGTGTGCGGCGGGAACACGGCGGCGAGGGCGTGGTCCTCTCCCCCGGCGACCATGAGGTCCCGCGCGGCCCGCTCGGCCGTGTCGGCTCCGGCCCCCAGGACGCGGACCGCCTCGACGAGCGCGGGCTCGGGGCGCAGCGCCTCCCCCTCCAGGTCGATGCGCACCCCGCTGGCCCGGCAGACGTGCCCGAGGTCCTGGGCGAGGCCGTCGCTGACGTCGAGCATGGCCGTGGCCCCGAGCCGGGCCGCCTCCGCCCCGCGGGCGTAGGGCGGGCTGGGCCTGCGGTGCTCGGACAGGCACTCGGCCGGGCCGTCGATCCCCTGTTCCAGCAGGGCGAGCCCGGCGGCCGACAGCCCCAGGTGGCCGGTGTAGGCGACCACGTCGCCGGGGCGGGCGCCGTCGCGGCGGACAGGCGCCCGCCCTTGGAGGTCGCCGAGCGCGGTGACCGCGATGGTGAGGGTGTCCGAGCCGACCATGTCCCCGCCCACGACGGCGCCGCCCGCGACCGCGCACTCGTCGCGGACCCCGGCGGTGAACTCCTCCGCCCAGGGCACCGGGAGGTCGGCGGGCGCGGCGAAGCCGATGAGCAGGCCGGTGGGGCGGGCGCCCATCGCGGCGACGTCGGCGAAGTTCTGCGCGACGGCCCGGTGCCCCACGTCACGGGCGGTGGACCACTCGCGCCGGAAGTGGCGGCCCTCGACCAGCAGGTCGGTGGTCGCGACCGTCCGGCCGTCGGGGGACGCGACGACGGCCGCGTCGTCCCCTGGTCCGAGGATTACATCGTCCGTGGTGGGGAATTGGCTCGTCACGCGTGCGATCAGAGCGAACTCACCAAGACCCCCAATGGTGTTCCGCACAGGGATCAGGGTACGGTGACGCTCCGGCGCGGTGGTCCGGACCCACGCTTGTCATCCGTCCGTCATCGGCCGCACCCTGGCTCGGCCGTGAACCACTCGCCGCTCCGACCGGCGACACGAAGGAGTACTCATGGTGCAGGCATACATCCTGATCCAGACCGAGGTCGGTCAGGCAGCCGAGGTGGCGGGGCGCATCCGGGGCATCGAGGGGGTCGAGAAGGCCCACGACGTGACCGGGCCCTACGATGTCATCGTCCAGGCCAGCGCCGAAGACATCGACTCCCTGGGCACCCTCGTGGTGGCCCGGATCCAGCGGTTGGACGGCATCGCCCGGACTCTCACCTGTCCCATCGTCAACATCTGACGCATCGCGTCGTCCGGAGCGGGGTCTGCTGTGCTGAGTCGGTTCGCGTGCGCCGGTGTGGTCGCGGCCCTGGCCCTGGTGGCGACGGGCTGCGGCGCGCAGACGGTGCGGATGCAGCCGCCCGAGGCGGACGCGGCGACCGCCGAGGTCTGCGCCGACCTCGTCGCGGCGCTCCCCGACACCCTGCTGGGGGCGGAGCGGGCACAGGTGCGGCCCGACTCGGAGCTCACGGCGGCCTGGGGCGACCCGCCCATCGGACTGCGCTGCGGGGTGGAGCGCCCGGTGACGCTGACCAGCACCTCCTACCTACAGGAGGTCAACGGTGTTCCGTGGCTGCCGCAGCCGGAGGACGCCCCCACCATGTACACGGCGATCGGCCACGAAGCGTACGTGGAGCTGTCGATCCCGGCCGCCCACGGCGCCCCCGCCGCCGCGCTGTCCACGGTCAGCGACCTGATCGTCGAACACGTCTCCGCGCTTCCCGAAGGGGAGCTGTGACCCGGCACCCGTGATGAGGGGCCGGGAGCGTTCTCCCGTCGAGAGGGTTGTGTCCGCGCCCGCGCTCGGAGCGACCGGCGCGGTGGCGCGGGAGTCCCCGGCGGGCCCTCCCGACGGACACCGGCACGGCCGCGGCGCGGCGGCGTTCCCGGCCGGGCGGGACGGGCGCGTGCGCTGACGACGGGGCCCGGTGCGCGGGCACACCGAGGCGGGCGAAGGCGCGGCCTCTTTACCCCGCCAAGCCCGCCCACCAGCGGCCCGCGCGGCCTGTGGACGACCCGTACGACCTGTGGCCGACACGCGCGTGGGGCCGCCAGCGGACGCTGACGGCCCCACGTCGGTCATCACGGGGTCACGGTGACGGCGGAAAGTCCCGTCAGTTCTCCGCCCCGGCCGACTCCTCCGCGGACGGCTCGTCCTCGGCGGCGTCGGAGGGGGCGTCGGACGCCTCGTCCCCGGTGCCCTCCTCGGCTCCGGCGTCGCCGCCCTCGGGGCCCTCCATGGTCTCGGCGTCCACGCCGGCGCCGCTGCCGAGCATGGCGTCGACCTCCTCGGCGTTCTCCGCCACGCCGCCGGAGCAGGCGGCGCCCGGCTCGGGAACGTCGGTGCCGCGCTCGTACAGCCGCACGAAGCGCTGGAGGTTCTCGTCGTCGGCGCTCTCGGCGGTGATCTGGCGTCCCCAGCTGGAGGCGACGATCGGCGCGTCCAGCTCACCCGCGTAGGGGCTGATCACCAGGTAGTCGCCGGAGCTGTACATGTCGGTCAGCGTCTGGACCTGGTCCTCGGGCAGGTCGGGCCGGTAGTTGATCCACACCGCGCCGTGCTCCAGGGAGTGCACCGCGAACTCGTGGGTCACCGGCTCGGTGTAGACGCCGCAGTTCTGCCAGGCGTTCCAGTGGTCGCCGCCCACGGGCGGGGACTGCTCGTAGTTCACGCGCTGCCCGGTGTCCACGTGGACGTAGGAGCCGACCTCGTACTCCTCCACCCCCGAGATCGTGCGGCTGCGGAACTCCATGAAGACGAGGAAACCGATCAAACCCACGACCAGGACCACAGCGGTCGTGATACCGGTGGTGGTAAGGATTTTGCGGCGGCGTTCCTCTTTGAGGCGTTGCGCCTTCAGCTCGGCGGCGCGGCGGCGACGCTCCTCCGCCGTCTTCTTCTTGGCCACTGGGTCTCCTGGGATGGATGGTGACATTAGGGACTTACCTATCCTCTACTTTGGCACCAGAGTTGGGCGATTCGACCAGGATGGTTCCTATGGAACAGAAAAACGGTCCCGCGGCCGGGACCGCCGACCACGTCGGCGATGTCCCGGACGACGACGGGCCCCCGTGGGAGGACGGGGCGGCGGACGAGGAGACCCCGTCGCGGGTGTCCTGGCGCTCGGTACCGATGTGGATCACTGTGATCCTCGTCGTACTGGCCCTGGGCGGGGGTTACCTGCTGGGACGCCCGTCCTACCCGCTGGACACCGGCGCCGACGCCGGGTTCCTGCGCGACATGAGCGCGCACCACGCCCAGGCCGTGGACATGTCGATGCTCATCCTGGAGAGGACCGAGGATCCCGAGCTGCGCACGGTGGCCACCGACATCGCCCGCACCCAGCAGGCCCAGATCGGGATCATGCAGGGGTGGCTGATGGCCTGGGACCTCAACGCGCGCGGCGTGCGGGAGCCGATGGCCTGGATGGAGGGCCACGACCACGGCGGCGGGGGCGGCGAGGTCCCCGACACGATGCCGGGCCTGGCCTCCTCGGAGGAGATGGTCTCCCTGGAGGAGGCCACGGGCGAGGAGGCCGAACTCCTCTTCCTTGAGCTGATGATCGCCCACCACAAGGGCGGCATCGAGATGGCCGAGGCGGAGGTGGAGCTGGGCCAGGAGGACCTGGTCACCGACTTCGCGCAGGGGATGGCCGACTCCCAGCTCAAGGAGATCGACCTGATGGAGGGCATGATCGACCAGCGCCGGGACGGCGCCTCCGGCGACTGACCCCGCTTCCCCGGACACGGCGACGGCGGCCCACTCGCGGGTGGGCCGCCGTCGCCGTGTCCGGAACCTTTCGCGCCCGGCCGTCGCGTGGACCGAGCCGGTCCCGCCCGCGACCGTCCGCGCCCGGCCCCACCCGGAGCGCCAGGCGCCCCGGAGCGCGTGTGTCCGAACGCACACGACGGCTCGTCTCGCGGCCTCGCCCCTCCCTCCCGGGCGGCTTCCCCGCAGGTGACGGCGGTGGAGGTCCGTCGACAGCCCTCCCCGACGCGCCCCGGAGAGCCCGCACACCTACCAGCGAGACGCACGGAACACCGTTTTCCGCGGGACCCGCTGGAACTACGACACGCTGTAGAACTACGATTTGTAGTACTACCGGCGGTCGGTACTTGGAGAGGCGGGTATGGAAGCCCTTGAACTCGCGAGGTGGCAGTTCGGTGTCACCACGATCTACCACTTCCTGTTCGTACCCCTGACCATCGGGCTGTCGTTCATCGTGGCCGTGCTCCAGACCCTCTGGTACCGCACCGGCAGGCACGAGTACCTGCAGGCCACCCAGTTCTTCGGCAAGCTCTTCCTCATCAACTTCGCCATGGGCGTGGTCACCGGCATCGTGCAGGAGTTCCAGTTCGGCATGAACTGGAGCGAGTACTCCCGCTTCGTCGGCGACGTCTTCGGCGCCCCGCTGGCCATGGAGGCCCTGCTCGCCTTCTTCCTGGAGTCCACCTTCATCGGGCTGTGGATCTTCGGCTGGCACCGGCTGCCGCGGGGCGTCCACCTGGCCTGCATCTGGGCGGTCGCCATCGGCACCAACCTCTCGGCGTACTTCATCCTCGCCGCCAACGCCTGGATGCGGCACCCCGTGGGCTACACGGTCAACGAGGAGAACGGGCGCGCCGAGCTCACCGACATCTGGGCCGTGCTCAGCAACGACCAGGCCTGGTCCACCTACCTGCACACCGTCTCGGCCGCGTTCGTCACCGCCGGGCTGTTCGTCGTGGCGGTCAGCGCCTACAAGCTCTGGCGCAACAGCCACCACAACGACACCGGCGTCCCCGGTGTGGTCCCGCCCCGGAAGGACTTCGCCCTGTTCCGCGGCACGCTCAAGGTCGGCCTGGTCTTCACCCTGGTAGCCGGTGCCCTGGTGGTCTTCTCCGGCGACCACCAGGCCAAGCTCGCCGCCGAGTACGAGCCGATGAAGCTCGCCGCCGCCGAGGCCCTGTGGGAGACCGAGGAGGGCGCGGCCTTCTCCGCCCTGGCCGTCGGCGACACCGAGGAGCGCTACAACCCCATCGACATCACCATCCCCAACGTGCTCAGCTTCCTCGCCACCGGCCAGTTCGACGGCGAGGTGCACGGGATGAACAACCTGGAGGAGGCCTACGACGAGTACTACGGCCCCGGGGACTACACCCCCAACGTGTTCGTCGTGTACTGGTCCTTCCGCCTGATGATGGGCCTGGGCATGTTCGGGGTGGCGGTGGCCGCGCTCGGCCTCCTGCTCACCTGGGGCAGGGAGCGCACCCCGACCGGCAAGTGGTTCTACTACGCGGCCATGCTCGCGCTGCCCTCGGCGCTGGCCGCCAACATCTTCGGCTGGGTGCTCACCGAGATGGGCCGCCAGCCCTGGACCGTGCACGGTGAGCTGCTCACCGCGGCCAGCGTCTCCCCCGGGGTGAGCCTGGGGGCCGTCGCGGCGAGCCTGGCCGGGTTCACCGCGGTGTACGGGGTGCTCTTCGTCGTCGAGGTCGGCCTGCTCCTGAAGTACGTCAAGGCCGGACCCTCCCACCTCGTCCCCGACCTGGAGGACGACGAGGACGAGTCCAAGATCCCGCACTTCAGCTACTAGGAGCCAAGGACCATGGAACTGGCCGTCATCTGGTTCACCGCCATCTCGGTCCTGTGGATCGGGTACTTCGTCCTGGAGGGGTTCGACTTCGGGGTGGGCACGCTCATGCCCTTCATGGGCAGGCGCGACTCCGTCGACCGCCGGGTCGCCATCAACGCGATCGGGCCGGTCTGGGACGCCAACGAGGTGTGGCTGATCACCGCCGTCGGCGCGACCTTCGCCGCCTTCCCCGCCTGGTACGCCTCCCTGCTCAGCGGGTTCTACGCACCGGTGTTCCTCATCCTCGTCGCGCTGATCCTGCGCGGCGTGGCGTTCGAGTACCGGGGCAAGCGCGACAGCTCCGTGTGGCGCGCCTGGTGGGACCGGGCGATCTTCGCGGGCAGCACCGCGCCCGCCTTCCTGTGGGGCGTGATCTTCGCCAACGTCGTCCGGGGTGTGGCCATGGGCTCGGACCAGGTGGTCACCTCCTCGGTGGCCGACCTGCTCAACCCCTACGCCCTGCTCGGCGGGCTGACGACGCTGTCCCTGTTCACCCTGCACGGGGCGATCTTCCTGACCCTGAAGACCGACGGGCCGGTGCGGACCCGCGCGCGCCGGGCCGCCCTGTGGTCCGCGTGCGCCGCGGTACCGCTGGGCTCGGTCTTCCTGGCCTGGACCCAGCTCGCCCACGGCGACGGGACCACGACCCTGCCGCTCGTCGCCCTCTCCGCCGCCGCCCTGGCGGGCGGGGTCGCGGCGGCCTGGCGGCGCCGCGAGGGGTGGTCGTTCGCCTGCACCGCGGTGACCATCCTCACCGCGTTCGCCGCCCTGTTCACCGCGCTGTTCCCGAACGTGCTGCCCTCCACCACCGACCCCGCGTTCAGCCTGACCGTCGCGAACGCCTCCTCCGCCGAGTACACGCTGACCGTGATGTCGTGGGTGGCGGTGGTGTTCCTGCCGCTCGTGCTCCTCTACCAGGGGTGGAGCTACTGGGTGTTCCGCAGGAGGGTGACCGGCGAGACCGTGACGGGGGCGACCGTCACCCGCACCGACCACGGGGACAGGAACCCCGAACCCGCAGCCTGAGCGCGCCGCGGAGCCTCCCGGCGGACGCACCCGCCCGGGAGGCTTCCGGCCGCCCCGTCCGGAGGAGGGCCGCGGGGTCGGCCGGTCCGCGGGGCGCACCCGGTGGATACTGGGGCCGTCGCGCCCGCTCCGGCCGACCGGGACGGCACCGTGCCACCGTGAAGGCCCCAGCCACTCCGGGTCAGCCGTGCACCCGACCCGAACGACGTCGTGAGGTCCCGCACCCATGAAGCCCCTTGACCCGCGCCTGGTGCGCACCGCCAGCGCGGTACGCGCGCACCTGGCCGTCTCCGTGGCCAGCGGAGTGCTCATCACCGGCCTGATCCTGGTCCAGGCCTGGCTGCTGGCCCGCGCCGTCACCGGCGCCTGGCGGGGCGAGGGGCTGGACACCCTGGGCTGGGTGGTCGGCGCGGTCGCGGCCGTCGCCGTGGTCCGGGCCCTGCTGTCCTACGTGGCCGAGACCTCCGCGCTGCACAGCGCCGCGCGCACCAAGTCGCAGCTGCGCCGCCGGCTGGTGGCGCACGTGACCGGGTCGGGCAGGGTGTGGGCCGCCGAACCCGGAGGCGAGCAGGGCTCACCCAAGGCGGGAGAGCTGGTCACCCTGGCCACCCGGGGCCTGGACGCGCTCGACGACTACTTCGCCCGCTACCTGCCCCAGCTGGTCCTGGCCGCGATCGTGCCGCTCGCCGTGCTGGGGGTGGTGTTCTGGGCCGACTGGATCTCGGGGATCGTCATCCTGGTGACGGTGCCGCTGATCCCGGTGTTCATGGCGCTGATCGGCATGCACACCCAGCAGCGCACCGACCGGCAGTGGAAGCTGCTGAGCCGTCTGGGCGGACACTTCCTGGACGTGGTGGAGGGGCTGCCGACCCTGGCCGTGTTCCGCCGGGCCAAGGCGCAGGCCGAGATCCTGCGCCGGGTGGGCGAGGACCACCGGCGGGCGACGATGGGGACGCTGCGGATCGCCTTCCTGTCGGCGTTCGCGCTGGAGCTGCTGTCCACCCTGGCGGTGGCGCTGGTCGCGGTGGAGGTGGGCCTGCGCCTGCTGGGCGGCCACATGGACTACCAGACGGCGCTGCTGGTGCTGATCCTGGCGCCGGAGGCCTACCTGCCGCTGCGCGAGGTGGGCGCCCGGTTCCACGCGAGCATGGAGGGCGTGTCCGCCGCCGAGCAGGTGTTCACCGAGCTGGAACGCGGACGCGGAACGGCGCGGACCGGGGCCGCAGCCTCCGACGACACCGCCGAGGGCCCGGCGGCGGGATCCGGCCGCCCCTCCTCCCCCGCCCCGGCGACCGGCCGGCCCGCCCCCGCAGCCGGGGGCGACATCCGCTTCGAGGACGTGGAACTGCTCTACCCAGGACGGGACGTGCCCGCCCTGTCCGGACTGGACCTGGAGGTGGCGGCCGGGGAGCACCTGCTGCTCACCGGCCCCAGCGGGGCGGGCAAGTCCACCCTGCTGTCACTGCTCCTCAGGCTGAACGAGCCCACCCGCGGGCGCGTCAGCGTGCGCGCGCCGGGCGGGCGGTGGGAGCCCCTCGGCGGGATCGACGCCGACGACTGGCGCCTCGGCACCGCCTGGGTCCCCCAGAACCCCTACCTGTTCGACGTGTCCGTGGCCGACAACATCCGGCTGGGCTCGCCCGACGCCTCCCTGGAGCGGGTCCGCGAGGCGGCCCGGCTGGCCGAGGCCGACGCGTTCGTCCGCGCCCTCCCCGACGGCTACGACACCCGGCTCGGCGAGCGCGGCGCCCGGCTGTCGGCCGGGCAGAGGCAGCGGATCGCGCTGGCGCGGGCGCTGTGCCGGGACGCCCCGCTCGTCCTGCTGGACGAGCCCACCGCCCACCTGGACCCGGAGAGCGCCGCGGCGGTGCGCACGGCCGTCGCCCGGCTCCTGGAGGGACGGACCGCCGTCATCGTCGCCCACGACACCGGGTGGGCGCGCGGCGTCCTCGGGGACACCCTGCGGACCGCGTCGCTACCACTGCCGACCCAGGAAGGGAACGTGTCGCGATGAGCGCCGACACCGCCGCCCCCGACACGCTCCGGGTGCCCGGGCGCGAACGCCGCCGCGACCCGCTGCTGCGGATGACGGCACTGGCCCGGCCCCGCGGGGGCCGCTTCGCGCTCGGCGTGCTGCTGGGCGCCGCAGCGACCGGCGCGGCCGTGGCCCTGCTGGGCGTGGCCGCGTGGATGCTGGCCACCGCCGCCGACCACCCGCCCATCACCGCGCTGGGCGTGGCCGTGGTCGTCACCCGCGCGCTGGGCGTGGGCCGCGGAGTGGCCCGCTACCTGGAGCGGCTGGTCACCCACGACGCCGCGTTCCGCACGCTGGCCGAGGTCAGGGTGCGGGTGTACGAGCGGCTCGCCAGGACCGAGCCGTTCGGCCGCTTCCGGTCCGGCGACCTGGTGTCCCGACTGGTCAACGACACCGAGGCCACCCTGGACCTGCTGGTGCGCGGCCTGACGCCGCCCCTGGTCTCGGTGGTGACGGGCGGTGTCACGGTGCTGGTCCTGACCGCGCTGTACGTCCCGGGAGGGCTGCTGCTGGCGGCGGGCCTGCTACTGGCGGGGCTGGCGGTGCCGCTGGCCGCGGCCGCGCTGGGCCGGGAACCGGGCAGGCGCCAGGCCAGAGCGCGCGGGGAGCTGTCGACGACCCTGGTGGACACCCTGCACGGGGCGCCCGACCTGGTCGCCTACGGCGCCATGGACCAGCAGGTGGCGCGGGTGTACGCGGCCGACGAGGAGCTGACCCGGCTGGCGCGCAGGGACTCCGCGATCCTGGGGCTGGGCGCCGGGGCGAGCGCGCTGATCACCGGGCTGACCGTGTGGGGCGCGCTGTTCCTGGGTGTGGCCGCCGTGGCGGGCGGGACGCTGGACGCGGTGTCTCTGGCGGTGCTGGTGCTGGTGACGCTGGCGGCGTTCGAGATCGTGGCGCCGCTGCCCGCCGTGGCGGCAAGGCTGGGGGCGATCCGGGCGAGCGGCGCCAGGCTGTTCGGGGTCCTGGACACCCCGCCCGCGGTCGCCGCGCCCACGCGCACGGGCCTGGACCCGCACGGGGACGCGACGGTGCGGGTACGGGACCTGCGGGTGCGCTACGGACCCGGCGAACCGTGGGCGCTGGACGGGGTGGACCTGGAGATCCCCGCCGGATGGACGGTGGCGGTGATCGGCCCCAGCGGCGCGGGCAAGAGCACGCTGGCTTCGGTGCTGCTGCGGTTCCGCGATCCGGACGGCGGCCTGGTGGAGATCGGCGGGGAGGACGTCACGTCCTACCCGGCCGACGAGGTGCGCGGGGTGGTGTCGGGGGTGCCGCAGGACCCGCACGTGTTCGCCTCGACGCTGCGGGAGAACCTGCGGCTGGCCCGGCCCGGCGCGGAGGACGAGGAGCTGTGGGAGGCACTGCGGCGCGCGCGGCTGGCCGACGAGGTGACGGCGATGCCCGAGGGGCTGGACACGCGGGTGGGCACGCACGGCCTGGGCCTGAGCGGCGGGATGGTGCAGCGGCTGGCACTGGCCCGCGCCCTGCTGGCGGCGCCCCGGGTGCTGGTGCTGGACGAGCCGACCGCCCACCTGGACCCGGACACGCGCGACGCGGTGGTGGAGGACCTGCTGGCCGCGGCCGAGGGGTACTCCACCCTGCTGGTCACGCACGACCTGACGGGCCTGGACCGTGTGGACCGGATCTACGTGGTGCGCGACGGCCGGGTGATCCAGCAGGGCACGCACGAGGAGCTGTCCCGGCAGAAGGGCTGGTACCGCGACGTCAGCACGGACTGACCGAGGCCGGGGAACCGGCACACCTGTCCACAGGCCCGGGCCGCGGTGTTCGGGACGGCGGACGGCGGTGCAGACCTTGGTACGGGGGCGTACTGCGCTGTGGCACCGGCGGGAGCCCCATCACGAGCATGCCCCGCCCGGCCCTCCACCACCACCCCTGGTTCGCGCCTGTGGACAGGCCGTACTCCCCCGGAGTCCGCGGTGCACGCGTGCGGGGGGCTGACCGAAAACGGGGGGACGGGACGGGCGGCACTGGGATACCGTCCCACCGTGCCGCCCCGACAGACCGTTTGGAACGGGCGAGCCCGATGAGCCGGATGAGCCCCCTGGAGTGATCATGACCGCCCCCGACCTGCGCGCGCTCGACCTGTCCGTTCTCAACTCCGCCACCAAGTACCCCAGCATCCCCACCTACCACACCCTCGACCCCAAGAACGGGGAACTGCTGGAGGAGGCCACCGCCTTCACCGGCGACGTCGTGTTGACCGAGAAGGTGGATGGGGCGAATGCCCGTATTGTCTCCTTTCCTTCCGGGGACTACGTGCTGGGCAGCCGCGAGGAGCTGCTGTACGCCAGGGGCGACCTGATCGGGAACCCCGCCCTGGGCATCGTCGAGGCCCTGCGCGCCCTGGCCGACCGGATCACCCCTCCGATGACCGGGATCGCCGTCCACTACCTGGAGGTGTACGGGGGCAAGGTCACCGCGGCCAGCCGCGAGTACACCGGCGACCGCGCCGTCGGGTACCGGATGTTCGACTCGGCGGCCGTCACGGCCGAGGTGCTGTCCCGGCAGCGTCAGGAGATCTCCGCCTGGCGCGAGGGCGGGGGCCAGGGCTTCCTCCCCGAGGACGCGCTCTCCCTGCTCGCCGAGCGCGAGGGGATCGAGCTCACACCCCGGCTCGCCACCGTGCCCGCCGACAAGCTTCCCCAAGGCGTCGCCGAGACCTCGGAGTTCATCGCCGAACACCTGCCGGGCACCCGGGTGGCGCTGGACGGGGGCGCTGGCGGCCGGGCGGAGGGGATCGTGCTGCGCACCACGGACCGGTCGGTGATCGCCAAAGCCCGCTTCCAGGACTACCGGCGCACGCTCAAGCGCCGGTCCCAGCGCGGAGGATGACGGCCGGGGGCGCCCGGCCCGGATCTGACAGCGGGAGCGGTCTCCTCTAGGGTTCCCCCGTGGCCAATCCTGTTCGTGAGTTCCTCGGTGGCGTCGGCGCCCTCCTGCGCGGCTTCACCCTGCTGTTGCGTAAACCGCGCCTGTTCCTGCTCGGCGCCCTTCCCGCCCTGATCACGTCACTGGTGTTCCTGACGCTGTTCGTGCTCCTGGTGGTGAACCTGACCGACCTGGCCGACTGGGCGACGCCCTTCGCCGACGGCTGGGACCCCCTGTGGCAGGGACTGCTGCGCGGCGCCGTGTCCGTGGCGGTCCTGGCCGGGTCCCTCCTGCTGATGGTGGTGCTGTTCACGACGGTCACGCTGACCCTGGGCGGGCCGATCTACGACAAGGTCACCGAACTGGTCGAGAAGGAGCTGGGCAACGACCCCGGCGAGCTCGACGAGCCGCTGATGGCGTCGATGTGGCGGGCCGTCCGGCAGTCGCTGGCGATCGTGGCGGTATCCCTGCTGGTGACGGTGTTCGTGTTCGCGATCGGTTTCATCCCGCTGGTGGGCCAGGTGGTCGGTCCGGTGCTGGCCGCCGTGCTGGGCGGGTGGCTGCTGGCGGTCGAGCTGCTGGCGAGCGCGTTCGACCGGCGCGGGCTGACGACCATCCGCGAGCGGCGCCGGCACATGGGCACGCGGCGGGCGCGGGTGCTGGGCTACGCGGTGCCGACGTACTTCCTGTTGGCGATCCCGTTCCTGGCGGTCGTGGTCTTCCCCGCCGCCACCGCGGGCGCGGTGCTCCTCACCCGCGAGCTGGTCCCCACCCCGCCGTACCGGCCGGACCCCAAGGGCCCCCTGCCGGGACCGGGCGCTCCGGACGGGCAGCTTCCCGGCGGTCCCTTCCCGGGCGGACACGGTCAGGGCTGACCGGAGCCGGACCCTCCCGGCGCCACCGGCGGCGATCAGCGTTCCGCCAGCCGGAGCCGGGGTCGTCCACAGGCTGGCGGGGAGGGCTGGTGGCTCGGTCGCGGTGGGCGTACGCTCGCGGAGGGACCTCCGTGGCCCCGTCTACCCGGGTGGGCCCGCCCCCGTGTACCAGTGTCCTCGCGAACGCAGAAGGCGGGCAACCACCCGGTCGCCCGCCTGTGGATACTTCCGCCGCCCGACTCGGGCGTGCCCGTACTCACGTGAGCAGCGCGGAGGCCTCGATCTCGACGTCGAAGGGTTTGGGGAGGTTCACCGATCCCCCCCGTACGGCGCGAGCGACCTCCTGGTACTCGTCGCCCTTGGGGTCGGAGAAGAGCGCGACCTCACTCCTGCGGGGGTCGACGACCAAGTAGAGGGGTACTCCGGCTCTGGCGTACCCCCGTGCCTTGGCCTGCCAGTCGTGGAGGGCACTGCTCGGAGAGACGACCTCCACCGCGAGCTCCAACGCCTCTGCCGGCCGAATCCACTCCGGACCGTCCCACCCCTCGCCCTCGGCCAGAGCCGTCGGTATAACCAGGAGATCGGGAACGTAGCGGTCCCCGGTCCCACTGGCTTCCACCGTCGCCGTCTGCAGCATGTCGAGCCCCTCTTCCTCTACGTGAGAGAGAACCCTTTCAAGCTTCCTAACAGCCCTGGCGTGCCGGTAGGTCGGTGTCGGCGACACGATAATGCTCCCGTTGATGATCTCCGTGCGGTAACCATCCGGGAGTTCGAGGCTTTCAGCCAGCGTCGGGAGGTCCATCTTCGTCTCCTCCACCCGCTCTTGAGCAGCACACGTCATCTGTACCCCCTGCGGTATCCGGAACGCTGCTGAGCGTAACGAGAGCACCGTTCCAGCGTACGCGTTTTCGGAGAGAAACCCCAGAGAGTACACGGTCGGGCGAACGCTCGGGCCGCCCGCCCGGGGAGGGACCCTGCTACCGCAGGCCGGGGGCGCGGCGCAGCGCCGTGGAGATCATCCGCTCCACCAGGGCCGCGTAGTCCACGCCGGTGGCGGCCCACATCTGCGGGAAGGCCGACGCCGGGGTGAAGCCGGGCATGGTGTTGAGCTCGTTGACGAGGATGTCGCCGTCCTCGGTGTAGAAGAAGTCCACTCGGGCCAGGCCCTCGCACCCCATCGCCTCGAACACCTCGGCGGCCAGCGCGCGCAGACGCGCCGTGGCCTCCTCGGGGAGCTCGGCCGGGATGGTCAGGCTGCTCGTGGACAGGTACTTGGCCTCGAAGTCGTAGAAGTCGAAGCCGTCGGCGACGTGCACCTCGGCCGGGAGGGACACGTCGGGCGTGCCGCCGTCCTCGGACTCCAGCACGCCGCACTCCACCTCGCGGCCCACGACCTGGGCCTCCACCAGGACCTTGGGGTCGTGCTCGCGGGCGGCCTCGACCGCGGCGACCACCGCGTCGGCGTCGGAGGAGTCCTCCACCTTGCTGATGCCGACGCTGCTGCCCGCGCGGGCGGGCTTGACGAACACGGTGGCGCCCAGCTCGGCCACGTCGTCCAGCACCCTCTTGCGCTCGGTGCGCCACTGGCGGTCGGTGATGGCCACGAAGTCGCTGGTGGGGATGCCGTTGCCGCGCAGCATGGCCTTCATGAAGACCTTGTCCATGGAGGCGGAGCTGGAGAACACCCCGGCCCCGGCGTAGCGCACGCCCATCATCTCGAACAGCCCCTGGATGGTGCCGTCCTCGCCGAAGGGGCCGTGCAGCAGCGGCAGCACCACGTCCACCCCGGCCAGGCGCTCGGGGCCCTTGACCGGGTCCACGACCATCAGCTGGCCCGCCGAGTCGAAGGGCAGCGCGAGGTCGACGCCGTCCTCGGACACCGACGGCAGCGCTCGGGTGCCCGCGTCGATGCGCAGGCTCTCGGGGTCGCCCGAGGTCAGCACCCAGTTGCCCGTACGGGTGATACCGACCGGCACGATCTCGTAGCGGTCGTGGTCGACGACGGACAGCACGCTGCCCGCGGTGACGCAGGAGATCTCGTGTTCGGAGCTACGCCCGCCGAAGACGACGGCCACCCGAATCTTGCGCTGTTCGGACGACATGCTGCCTGACCCTATCTCGCCGTTGGTTGGAACCGGAGCGGGTGGAACCCCGCGGTGTGTCAGCTGTCCCCGCCGAGGGCCGCCAGGGCGTCCTCGACGAGGTCACGGGGGTCCTCCAGGCCGACGGAGAAGCGCACCGCCCCCGGGGAGATGCCCGCGGCGGCCAGTTCCCGCTCGCTCATGCTGCGGTGCGACGTGGAGGCGACGTGTCCGGCGAGCGTGTGCGTGCCGCCCAGCGAGGCGGCGATGGTGGCCACGCGCAACCGGTCGGCGAAGGCCATCCCGGCCTCGCGTCCGCCGCGCGGGTGCACGGTCACGACCGCGCCGTAGCGGCCGCGGTCGAACAGCTTGTCGGCGAGCGCCGACTGGGGGTGGGAGGCCAGCGAGGGGTGGTCCACCCGCTCCACCAGGGGGTGTCCCTCCAGTGCCGCGGCGAGGGCCGCCGCGCTCTCGCACTGGCGCTGCACCCGCAGCGGCAGCGTCTCCAGCCCCCGGTGCAGCAGGTAGGCCTCGTCGGGGGCCAGGCAGGGGCCCAGGTCCACGCGCGCGGAGCGAATGCGCCCGATCAGGTCGGGCGAGGCCACGGCCACGCCACCGGTGGTGTCGCTGTGGCCTCCGATGTACTTGGTGGCCGAGTGCACGACCACGTCGGCGCCGTGCTCCAGCGGTCGGCACACGGCCGGGGAGGCGAAGGTGGAGTCCACCACCAGGGCGGCGCCGGCTTCGTGGGAGATCCGTGCCAGCTCGGGCAGGTCGGAGACGGTCATGGTGGGGTTGGACAGCGTCTCGGTGAACACCATCCGGGTGTCGGGTCCCACGGCGGCGCGCACGGCGTCGAGGTCGGTGATGTCCACGAAGTCGGTGCGCACGCCGAACCGGCGCAGCAGCCGGTCCAGCAGCGAGTGGGTGTTGCCGTAGATGGACTGTGAGGCCACCACGTGCGACCCGGCCTCGGTCAGCGCCATGAACACCGTGCTGAGCGCGCCCATGCCCGAGGAGAAGGCCTGTCCGCGCACCGGACCCGGTACACCGGCGCCCTCCAGGGCCGCGACGGCGTCGGAGAACGCGTCCACGGTGGGGCTGTCGATGCGCGCGTAGGAGTAACCCGGCCGGGTGCCCGCCAGCACGTCCGCGTACTCCTGGGAGGTGTCGAACGCGTAGGTGGTGGCCCGGTGGACGGGCATGCGCATCGGGCGCTCGGCGGGAACCGGCGCCTGCGGGAGGGAGACCGCCCGCGTGTACTCGCCCTCGGCCCCGGCTCCCGCCGCGGACCCTGGTGTGTGTGACATCGTGCTCGCTCTCAGACCCCGTAGCGCTCGGGCTTGGCGCTGCGCGCCATGAAGGCGGCCAGCGCCTCGGCCGGGCTCAGGTCGTGGTGCATCATCTTGACGACGGCCTCGGTGATCGGCATGTCGACCCCGTGGGCCCATCCGAGTTCCAGGACGGACTCGGAGGACTTGACCCCCTCGGCCGTCTGCTTGGTCTCCGCGACGACCTGTTCGAGGGTTTTACCAGCGCCCAGTTTCTCACCGAAAGTCCGGTTTCGCGACAGCGGCGACGAGCATGTCGCGACCAGGTCACCCATCCCGGCCAGGCCGGACAGGGTGTGCTCGTCCGCGCCCAGGGCCACCGCCAGGCGCGTGGTCTCGGCCAGGCCGCGGGTGATGAGGGACGCCTTGGTGTTGTCCCCGAAGCCCATGCCCTCGGCCACGCCGACGGCCAGGCCGATCACGTTCTTCATCGCGCCGCCGATCTCCACCCCGACCAGGTCGGTGCTGGTGTAGGGGCGGAAGTAGGCCGACCTGAACAGGCTCTGGAGCCGCACGGCCGTCGGCTCGTGCGGGCAGGCGACCACGGCGGTGGCGGGCTGGCGCTCGGCGATCTCGCGGGCCAGGTTGGGGCCCGAGACGACCGCGATGCGCTCCTCGGAGTACTCCAGGACCTCGGCGATGATCTGGCTCACCCGCATGCGGGTGCCCAGTTCCACGCCCTTCATGAGGCTGACGACCACCGCGTCCTCGCGCAGGTGGGGGCGCCAGTCCACGAGGTTGGCCCGCAGCGTCTGCGACGGCACCGCCAGCACCACCACGTCGGCCTCCGCCAGCGCCTTGGGGGCGTCGGTGGTGGCGCGCAGGCGCGGGTTGAGGGCGATCCCGGGGAAGTAGTCGGGGTTCTGCGAGGTCTCGTTGACCGCGTCGACCACCGAGGACCGCCGCCCCCACAGGACCACCTCGGCGGCGGGGCCGTCCGGACGGCGTTCCCTGGTCAGGTCGGCCGCGTCCGCGATGATGTTCGCGAACACGGTGCCCCACGATCCCGCGCCGAGAACGGCGATCCTCACGTCGTCGCTACCCATCGGCTCCGTCATGCCCCCACGCTGTTCCCGCCGTTGTCGCTCTTCGCCCCGGCCTGGTCGTCGGCCGGCGCCGTGCTGTCCGCCGCGGCGGCCGTGCCGCCCTCCACGGGGGGCCGCTCCTCGCTCCCGGCGGCCGCGGCCCGCGCCTTCCTGGGGTCGTAGGGGACCGCGGGCGGCTCCTCGCCGCGGATCCGCGCCTGGAGGGCGGTGATGTCGGCCATGATCGCCTCGGTGGCCTCCCGCAGGACCGTTCCGGTCAGCGGCTGGTCCCGGAACCGGGACAGGTCCACGGGCGGTCCGGCCAGGAACTCCACGCGCTTGCGCGGGAACAGCCTGACCTTCTTGGTGCCGTAGGGCATGATGTGCTGCTCGCCCCAGTGCGCAACCGGGACCACGGGCACGCCCGTGGTGAGGGCCAGGCGCGCCACGCCGGTCTTGGCGGTCATCGGCCACAGGTTCGGGTCCCGGGTGCAGGTGCCCTCGGGGTAGAAGATCACCGAGGCCCCGTCCCGGGTGAGCGCCAGCTCGGCCTCGTGGAGCGCCTTGACGGCGTCGGTGCTGCCGCGCTTGACGGGGATCTGGCCGGTGCTCCTGGCCACCGCGCTCACCACGGGGATGCGCATGACCCCCTCCTTCATGGTGAAGGTCGGCCAGCGCCGGGCGCCGATGTAGAGGAAGTGGGCGACCGTCAGCGGGTCCGCGAGGGACAGGTGGTTGAGGGCGATGATCGCGCCGCCCTTGGCGGGGACGTGCTCGGTGCCCCTCCAGTCCGGCTTGGTCACGAACCACAGGACGAACCGGACGATCCGGGAGACGACCGCTTTCACCCACCGGGATTCTCGTTGCTTGGCCACGGGACTCCTCACTCCATCACTCCGGGCCCGTCGAGGCCGCACAGCACAACCGATTCAGTGTAGGGCGTGTTCGGCGGATACGGCCCGTCGCGGGCGTCGCCGCCGACGGCTCCCCGCCGAACGCCTACCCTCGTCACTGTCGTGCCGTACCGACGTTCCGGGGGGACCGTGACCGGCTGTGGAGAACAGGGCGGGGCGCCGCGGCCCGGGGCGCGCTGGTCCCTGGTCGTCCCGGTGAAGCGCCTCGGCCGCGCCAAGACGCGGCTGGCCCCGGTCGCGGGGGGCCGCCGCGAGGACCTGGCGCTGGCCATCGCCTGCGACACGGTGGCCGCGGCGCGGGCCTGCCCCGGGGTGGCGGCGGTGTTCGCGGTGACCGAGGACGCGCGCGCGGGCGCCGAACTGGCCCGGTTGGGCGCGGTCGTGGTGGGCGGAGAGCCCGGCACGGGGCTGAACCCGGCGCTGGAGCACGGGGCGGCCTTCGCGCGGCGGCGTCTGCCCGGGCTCGGGGTGTGCGCCCTGTCCGCCGACCTGCCCGCGCTGCGTCCCGAGGAACTGGAGCGGGTCCTGGCCGCGGCGGCCGGGCACGGCCGCTCCTTCCTGGCGGATGCTCCCGGTGTGGGCACGACGCTGTTCGCCGCCGCGCCCGGGCACCCGTTCACCCCGGCCTTCGAGGGGCCCTCGCGGGTCCGCCACCTGTCCGGGGGCGTCAGGGAGCTGGTGGTGCCGGACGTGGCGTCGGTGCGGCGCGACGTGGACACGTTCGAGGACCTGCGCGCCGCGGTGGCGCTGGGCGTGGGCCCCAGGACGCGCGGGCTGTGGGAACTCGTGGACGGCGGCCTGTGTCCGCAGAACGCGCCCTGAGCCCTCCTGAAGGCCGGAACACCCCCGTCCCGCCGCTCGGGCGCCGCAGAGGCCCTGGGCGCCCCTCATGCGTCCACATGGGTCTCATGAGGCCCTGGCGCGCCTTCCTGGTGCCCCTCATGCGCCTCACGGGCCTCATGAGGCCCTGACGCGCCTTCCTGGAGCTCCTCCTGCGCCACATGAGCCTCGCAAAGACTCTGGCGCACCCCTCCTGGGCTCCCCGTACGTCCCATGGACCTCACAGGGCCCACAAACGCGTTCCGCCCGGGCCCCTCGAAGGGGACCCGGGCGGACGGACCCGTCGCCGTGCGGTGGCGGGTTACTTCTTGTCGCCGTTGACCAGAGCCTTGAAGTCAGCGCCAGCGCGGAACTTCGGAACGAAGCTCGCGGGGACGTTGATGGTGGCGCCGGTGGCGGGGTTGCGGGCCGTGCGGGCCGCGCGCTCGGACTTCTCGAAAACACCGAAGCCGGTGATGGCGACCTTGTCGCCCGACGCCACGGTGGCCTGAATGGTGTCAAGCACAGCGTTGACCGCTTCGGTCGCGGTCTTCTTGTCTCCGAGCCGATCGGAGATCGCGTCGATCAGGTCACGCTTGTTCATAAGGTTCCTCCGGTTCCCCCTTGCTCGCACGAAATTAGGGGAAGCAGAGGCCCTTACACAAATACAAACGCCTACGGGCAGGGCGTGTCGGGCCCATCCCCACCTGCGCGGCAGCTTCCGCGGGACTCCGGTCCAGACCGGAGACACCCCCGGCTTCAGTCCCTTTTGACCCCTTCTGCGAGCCTCAAATGCCTACGTATAACCGGATTCCGGGCACGAGACACGCTGAGCTTAAGGACGGAAGACCCGTAAGCAGGCGCTCACAGCATGTAAAGGTAAAATATTTCTGGACCGGGGGTGGCCTGCGTCACACAGGCCGCGAATCCCCGGCCCAGAAGCCGATCAGTGTCTAGAGGGTCACCGGCAGCCAGGGCTTGCGGGTGCCCTCGAACTCCCCGATCTCGTCCGTGTGGCGCAGGGTCAGGGCGATGTCGTCCAGGCCCTCCAGGAGCCGCCAGCGGGTGTAGTCGTCCAGCTCGAAGGGCTCCCGCACGTCCGCCGCCGGAACCCGCACCTCGCGCTCGACCAGGTCCACGGTCACCTCGGTGGCGGGGTCGGCCTCGACGGCCGCCCAGACGCGGTCGATGACCTCCTGGGCCAGCAGGACCGTCAGCAGGCCGCCCTTGAGCGAGTTGCCGCGGAAGATGTCGGCGAAGCGCGAGGACAGCACGGTCTTGAAGCCGTAGTCCTGGAGCGCCCACACGGCGTGCTCGCGCGAGGAGCCCGTGCCGAAGTCCGGCCCGGCCACCAGCACGGACGCGCCCTGGTACTCGGGGCGGTTGAGGACGAAGTCGGGGTCGGACTTGCGCCACTCGGCGAACAGGCCGTCCTCGAAGCCGGTCCGGCTGACCCGCTTGAGGTAGACGGCCGGGATGATCTGGTCGGTGTCGACGTTGCTCGCGCGCAGCGGCACGGCCCGACCGGTGTGGACGTCGAACTTCTCCATGAGAGGTCTCTCCTAACGGGGCGCGCTAGAGGGCGGCCAGGTCGGCGGGCGAGGACAGGGTGCCGCGCACCGCGGTGGCGGCGGCCACCTGCGGCGACACCAGATGGGTGCGTCCGCCGCGGCCCTGGCGGCCCTCGAAGTTGCGGTTGGAGGTGGAGGCGCTGCGCTCGCCGGGCTTGAGCTGGTCGGGGTTCATGCCCAGGCACATCGAGCAGCCGGCCTCGCGCCACTCGGCGCCGGCCTCCTCGAAGACCCGGCCCAGGCCCTCCTCGTTGGCCTGCTCCTTGACCCGCATGGAGCCGGGGACGACGAGCATGCGCACGCCCTCGGCCACCCTGCGGCCGCGGATGATCTCGGCGGCGGCGCGCAGGTCCTCGATGCGGCCGTTGGTGCACGAGCCCAGGAAGACGGTGTCCACGCTCACCTCGCGCATCGGCGTTCCGGCCGCGAGGTCCATGTAGGCCAGGGCCTTCTCGGCGGCGGCGCGGGCGGAGGGGTCCTCGAACGAGGCGGGGTCGGGCACGGAGGCGTCCAGCGGCACGCCCTGGCCGGGGTTGGTGCCCCAGGTGACGAACGGGCTGAGCTCGTCGGCGTCCAGCACGACCTCGGCGTCGAAGACCGCGCCCTCGTCGGTGCGCAGGCTCTTCCAGTGCTCGACCGCGGCGTCGAAGTCCTCGCCCTGGGGCGCGTGCGCCCGGCCGCGGATGTAGTCGAACGTGGTCTGGTCCGGGGCGATCATCCCGGCGCGGGCGCCCGCCTCGATGGACATGTTGCACACGGTCATGCGGGCTTCCATGGACAGGGCCTCGATGGCCTCGCCCCGGTACTCGATGACGTAGCCCTGGCCGCCGCCGGTGCCGATCTTGGCGATGACCGCGAGGATGACGTCCTTGGCGGACACTCCCGGCCGCAGCGTGCCGTTCACGGTGACGGCCATCGTCTTGAAGGGGGCCATCGGCAGGGTCTGGGTGGCCAGGACGTGCTCGACCTGGCTGGTGCCGATGCCGAAGGCCAGGGCGCCGAACGCGCCGTGGGTGCTGGTGTGGCTGTCACCGCAGACGATGGTCATGCCCGGCTGGGTCAGGCCCAGCTGGGGGCCGACCACGTGCACCACGCCCTGCTCGATGTCGCCCATCGGGTGCAGCCGCACGCCGAAGTCGGAGCAGTTCTTGCGCAGCGTCTCGACCTGCTTGCGGGAGACCGGATCGGCGATGGGGGCCAGCAGGTCCTGGGTGGGGACGTTGTGGTCCTCGGTGGCGATGGTCAGGTCCGGGCGGCGCACGGACCGGCCCGCCAGGCGCAGGCCCTCGAAGGCCTGCGGGCTGGTCACCTCGTGGACGAGGTGGAGGTCGATGTAGAGCAGGTCCGGCTCGCCGTCGGCACGCCGGACGACGTGCTCCTCCCAGACCTTCTCGGCCATCGTGCGTGCCATGGGCGATCGCCTCTCTCGTAATCGTCTCGGGCGCGTCTCGTGTGGAGCCCTGCGCGGACTGCGGCCTGACTTGCATTCCATATTTCGAGACGGCAATATCAAGCCATGGACAACTCTAGCTCATCCAGCGGCGTCGGTGTCCTGGACAAGACCATGTCCGTCCTCGACGCCCTGGAGTCGGGACCGGCGTCCCTGGCCCAGTTGGTACAGATCACCGGTCTGGCCCGGCCGACGGCCCACCGGCTGGCGGTGGCGCTGGAGCGCCACCGCATGGTCACCCGCGACAGCCAGGGGCGCTTCGTGCTGGGCCCGCGCCTGGGTGAGCTGTCGATAGCGACCGGCGAGGACCGGCTGCTGGCCGTGGCCTCCCCCGTCCTGGTGCAGCTGCGCGACCTGACCGGGGAGAGCGCGCAGCTCTACCGCCGCCAGGGGGACCTGCGGGTGTGCGTGGCCGCCTCCGAGCGCAGCAGCGGGCTGCGCGACACGGTCCCGGTCGGCAGCGAGTTGCCCATGAACGCCGGTTCGGCCGCCCAGGTACTGCTGGCCTGGGAGGACTCCGACCGCATCCGCCGCTCCCTGCTGGGGGCGCGGTTCACGGCGGCCAGCCTGGCCCAGGTGCGCCGCCGCAGGTGGGCCCAGAGCGTAGCCGAGCGCGAGCAGGGCGTGGCGTCGGTGTCCGCGCCGGTGTCGGGCCCCGGGGGGCGCGTGATCGCCGCCGTGTCGGTGTCGGGCCCCATAGAGCGCCTGACCCGCTCCCCCGGCCGCATCCACTCCCAGGCGGTCCTGTCGGCGGCGGAGAAGATCAGCGAGTCCCTGCACAGCTACGAGGGCGCGCACTAGCCGGGCCGCCCCACCCCGGCGGGCCGCCCCGAAGGCGGCCCACCGGAGGGGGTCGTGGTGAAGCGCCCGGAGGCGGGGTCAGGCGCCGACGAGGTCCATCGGCGACCGCGCGGTGATGGGCGCGGTCTTGGTGGACGCGCCCTCCGACGCGACGGTGAACTCGCTCTCGGGCGACAGGGCGATCATCCCCAGCCAGTCGCGCACGGTCATCCCGGGCACCAGCTCGGTCGCGTCACCGCGCTCACCCTCCCCGTCGACCATGACCAGGGCGTGGATGCGGTTGGTCACCGTGGCGAGCACGACCGGGTGCTCGAACGCCTCCAGCCTGCGGAAGACGTCCACCGCCTCGTCCCGGGGCGAGCAGACCAGCACCGTGTAGCGGCCGCGGGCGTCGCGCACCCGCGGGTTCTTCACCAGGTAGTGGATGAACTCGCGCGTGGTGCGGGCGTGCGCGGCCAGCAGCCTGGCCACCCGGCGCGCGTCGGGGCTGTTGGCGTGGCGGACCAGGGCGAGCTCGACCTTGCGCGAGGTCTGGAGCAGCCAGTCGATCTCGGACATCTCCGTCCGCGTGGGCCGCAGCTGACCGTCGTCCAGGCCGATCCCGCGCAGCCACGCGTTGACCTCGGACCACAGCCACACCAGGGATCGGCCCACGGCCGCCTCGGGCGCGGGGAAGGGGACGCCGTCGTGCCGCTGCCCGCGGACCCACTGGTCGACGTTCTGCCTGCTCCTACCGGTGATCTCGGCGATGTCGGAGATCCCGACCAGCTCCCGGTCGAGGCGGACGATCCGCACGCCGGGCACCGTCACGTGGACGCGCTCCACCAGCGACCTGGCCGCCGTGACCGCGTCCGGGCCGAGCGCGGCCACGGACAGGCGCAGGGACCCGTGCCAGGAGGAGACGAGGGCGTCGAAGCCCTCGCTGAGGGCCTGGACGGTGTCGTGGTCGTCCAGGTCGAACCCGTCCACGACGAAGACGAACTCGTACTCGGCCATCGGCCTCGCCTTCCTCCGGAGCGTCCTCCGATGTGCGCCGGGCTACCGGCCGCGGTCAACGGCCGCGAGGCCCCCGAACCCGCCGGGCGCCACCCATCCGTTGGCAAACGTCAACACAAGGATACCCGGAACGGCCGGGCCCCACCACGGCCTGGGCCGCCGGAACCGCCGACGCCCGGACCGTCCTCACTCGCGGGGTCCGCCCGCGCCCCGCCGGGGGTCGTCCGGGGGCATCGGACAGCGCCGCGCCTCCTGCCGGATGCGGCGCGCGGCCCGGCCGGAGTTGCGCGGCGTCCCGGGGACCTGGATGCGGGTGCAGCCGCAGTCGCAGTACAGACGCCCCCAGTGTCCCTCCTGCCTCAGCACCCACCCCTGTTCGCACAGATCCTTGAGGACCTCGCGCAGCTCCTTGTCCTGGTGGTTGCCCGGGCCGAGCTCACGGCCGGTCACGGCGCGCCCGGGGGCGCCGGTCCGGTCCGGACGGCTGGGGAGGCAGGGTCGCTCTTCATACGCTCCGACAGGGATTGAGGGGCCGGGGAACCGCGCCCACCCAGTATCCCAGGGGCGTCTCAGCGCCGCGGACCCGCCTTCCGCGGCCCGGGAGGGGGCCGCGCGGTTCCGGAGGGCTTCCGGGGCCGGAGAACACGAAAGGCCCCATCCTGGTGGATGGAGCCTCGCCTGCTGGTACCCCCGAGCGGATTCGAACCGCCGTTACCGCCTTGAGAGGGCGGCGTCCTAGGCCACTAGACGACGGGGGCCGGACTGGTCCGGGCGGACCTCTACCGAGATACCCGCCCCAACCGGACACCGGTGGCATGCACCGGCCAGAAAGAAAGCCCCCACCTGGTGAGAGCTTCTCCCTCTGTGTACCCCCGAGCGGATTCGAACCGCCGTTACCGCCTTGAGAGGGCGGCGTCCTAGGCCACTAGACGACGGGGGCGCGCTTTCGGGTCTGCGACCCGCGCGGTCAGCGCCTCAACGCTGACCTGCGCTGGGGTACCAGGACTCGAACCTAGACTAACTGAACCAGAATCAGTCGTGCTGCCGATTACACCATACCCCAGTGCTCTGGGAGGACCCGGTCCGCTTTCGCTTCCCCGTCCCCCTCGGCGACGTGGACAACTCTAGCGGACATTCGGAGTGGTCGCGAACCGGAATCGGGGCGGCCGGGCTGTGGCTCCGACCACCCCCGTCCGCCTCAGGACCCGGCGGGGCCGTCCTGTGCGTCCAGCTTCGCCAGGGCCGCGGTCAGCCGCTCCTGGACGCGCTCGCGGCCGAGCAGCTCCAGCGACTCGAACAGCGGCAGGCCGACGGTGCGGCCGGTGACCGCGACGCGCACGGGGGCCTGCGCCTTGCCCAGCTTCAGGCCCAGAGAGGCGCCCACCTCCTCGGTGGCGGCCTTGAGGTCCTCGGCGGCCCACGGCAGCTCCGGGTCGGCGAAGCGCGCCAGGGCGGCCTGGAGCATCTCCCGCCCCACGCCCGGCTTCATGGCCTTGGCCCAGCTCTTCTCGTCCTCCACGGGCTCGCGCAGGAAGAGGAAGTCCACGTTCGGCACGATCTCGCTGAGTACCGCCACGCGGCTCTGCGCGAGCGGGGCGACGGCGGCGAAGACCGCCGGGTCGTAGTCGGCCGGGTCCCACGGGGCCGCGTCGCCGGTCAGCCACGGCTGGCAGCGCTCGACGAACTCCTCGGCGGAGAGCTCGCGGATGTACTCGCCGTTGAAGGCGCGCAGCTTCTTCTCGTCGAAGAAGGCGCTGGAGCTGTTGACGTCCTCCACCCGGAACAGCGGCTGCATCTGCGACCACGGCATGATCTCGCGGTCGTCGCCCGGCGCCCAGCCCAGCAGCATGAGGTAGTTGACCATCGCCTCCGGCAGGTAGCCCTCCTCCTGGTAGGACTCCAGGGCGACCTTGTCCCGGCGCTTGGAGAGCTTCTTGCGCTGTTCGTTGACGATGACCGGCAGGTGCGCCCACACCGGCGGGGTCAGCCCCAGCGCCTCCCACAGCAACTGCTGCTTGGGGGTGTTGGACAGGTGCTCCTCGCCGCGGACGACGTGGGTGATGCGCATCTCGACGTCGTCGACGACGTTGGCCAGTACGAACAGCGGCGAGCCGTCGGCGCGGGCGATCACGAAGTCCTCGATGGCGGAGTGCTCGAACTCCACGCGGCCGCGGATCCGGTCGTCCACGACGGTGGGGCCGCCCTCGGGCACGCGGAAGCGCAGCGCCCGGCCCGGGCCGGGCGCCAGGTTCCGGTCCCGGCAGAAGCCGTCGTAGCCCAGGTTGGGGTTGTCGCGCCGCTCCTGCACCTGCTCGCGGGTGCAGTCGCAGTAGTAGGCGCGGCCGTTCTTGTACAGCTCCTGCGCGGTCTCGCGGTGCTTGTCCGCGTACTCCGACTGGAAGTAGGGGCCCTCGAAGTGCGGGTCCTCCTCGCCGATGCCCAGCCAGGCCAGCGCGCGGATGATGCCCTCGGTCCACTCGGGGCGGTTGCGTGCGGCGTCGGTGTCCTCGACGCGCAGCACCATGCGGCCCTCGGGCCGCTGCTGTGCCAGCGCCCAGTTGAACAGCGCGGAGCGCGCGCCGCCGACGTGGAACATGCCCGTGGGGGACGGGGCGAAGCGGGTACGAATCGAAGTCTCAGTCACGCGCCCAGGGTATCCGCGCCGGACGGGGGCCCGGGGGAACCCGCTGGTCCCCGCCGCGCGCACGGAACCGCCCCCGTCCGGAAAACGGGCCGGGGCGGGCCCGGCGCCCCGCCTCACTCCCCCGCGGAGGCCGTGGGGAGCGGGCGCGGGTAGGGGCGCCCGATCCCGTAGCCCTCCGCGAGGGCGTCGGCGAAGGCCGCGGCGATCTTGACCTCCCCGCGCGCGTTGGGGTGGGTGCCGTCGTAGGTGTCGGCTGCCGGGTCCCAGTCCTCGCCGCCCGCCACGTCCAGGCTGATCACCGGCGAGCGCTCCGTGGACATGTCGGCGGCGACCTCGCGGATCAGGACGTTGTAGGCGTACACGCGCAGGGCGAAGCCCTCGTCGGACTCGGCCAGGGCGATGGGCACGGTCTCGGCGAGCACGACGCGCAGGTGCGGGTTGGCCTCGCGCGCCGCCTCCACGTAGCCGCGCAGCCGGTACTCCATCTCCTCCATCGTGACCGGCCACAGCAGGTCGTTCACGCCGAGCATGACGCACAGCACGTCCGGGCGGTGGACGCGGACGTCCTCCCGGATGGAGGAGGAGGCGTCGCGCAGGGTGCGGCCCCACAGGGCGTTGTGGTCCTGGTCGAAGTCGGGGTCCCGGTACTCGGCGGTGTCCGGGTCGCCGTCCGCGCCGGGCCAGACGGCACCGTCCTGCGGGATCCGCTCACCGGGAGCGGAGGGGCCCGGCCCGGGAGCGGTCCCGTCGGCGCCGTCCTCCCGGTAGTCCCCGGCGGGGTCGCCGTCCGGGCTCGGCGTCGCCTCGTCCTCGGCGGTGGGGACCGGCAGGATCATGTCGCGGCTCGCGGGGTCGCTGTAGGGGCCGACGAAGTCCAACTCCTCCACGTGCGGGGAGAGGTGGTTCCACAGGTGGTAGCGCCAGGTCCGGTCGCCGTTGGCGCCCTGGGTCATCGAGTCTCCCGCCAGCATGATGCGGTGCGGTTCGCTCACGGGTCCCCCTGTCGGTGTGCCGGTGCCGCCGTCGTCGGTGCGCGCGGCCGTCCAGTAGGCGGTTCCCCCGGCCAGGAGCACGAGGGCGAGCGCACCGGCGAGGACGAGGGCACCGGTGCGGCGGCGTCGGGGGATGGTCAACGGACTGCCTTCCACTCGTGCGCGGGTCGGCGGCGCGGGCGCCGCCGACCCCTTGGCCCGCGCCGGACCGGCGCGCGGAGCGGGGCCCTCAGTCGCGGGCCACCACGCGGTTGGTGATGGTGCCCAACCGCTCCACCGTGACCGCGACCTCCTGGCCGACCTCGACCGGACCCACCCCGGCGGGGGTTCCGGTGAGGACCACGTCACCGGGGAGCAGCGTCATGAAGGACGTGACGTAGGCGATGATGTCCGGGATGTCGTGGATGAACTGCGACGTGCGCCCGTCCTGGCGCGTCTGGCCGTCCACGGTGGTGGTGACGGCCAGGTCCTGTGCCTCCTCGATGCTCATCCCGGTGGTGATCCAGGGGCCGATGGGGCAGAAGGAGTCGAAGCCCTTGGCCCGCGTCCACTGCTTGTCCTTCTTCTGCAGGTCGCGGGCGGTGACGTCGTTGGCGACGGTGTAGCCGAAGATGACGTCCTTGGCGCGCTCGCGCGGCACCTCGCGGCAGGGGCGGGAGATGACGATGGCCAGCTCGCCCTCGTAGTCCACCCGCTCGGAGACGGCGGGGCGGAAGATCGGGTCGCGGGGCCCGGTCACGGCGGTGGAGGGCTTGAGGAAGACGACGGGCTCGTCGGTGGACTCCCCCGTGACGTCCTTCATCTCCGCGACGTGGTCCGCGTAGTTCTTGCCGATGCAGACCACCTTGGTCGGCAGCACCGGCGACAGCAGCCGGACGTCGGAGAGCTTGGCCCGCTCGCCGGTCAGCTGGATGTCGCCGATGAGGGGGTGGCCGCTCAGCCGGGCGACGAACTCCTCCCCGGTGTCGGAATCCTTCTCTACCAGGCCGAACCCGACCTCGTCACCGGACGCGAACCGCGCGATGCGCACCTGATGCCTCCCAGCAGCCCTGTTGTCTCGCTTGCGGTTGAAGGGTATCGGCGCGGCGGGTGGCCGGGAGCGGACGGGACCCGTCCGGGGGGAGTGGAAGGACACATCCGGACCGCGCCGCGGACGGTACCAAAGCACACGGAAGCCGTGAAAGACCGCAGGACGTTGACTCCCTCTCATACCTGCTCTTCCCGGACAATGCCTTGGCCTTTCCTTGGGCCGGATTCTGGCATGCTGGGTCCGTCGTCCGCCGTCGAGAGGCTGGTTCCCGTGCCCACGTCCGCTTCGCCCGGGGGTCGTCCCCGTGCCCGGCACCGCAAGCGCCGCCGGTACCCGATGGGTCTGGCGCTGGGTCTGTGCCTGGTCTCCGGGGCCTCCACCGTGCTCATGGTGAGCGTGCCCGGTTCCGGACCCGACTTCGGAGAGCCCGCCGAGACCTCCGCGACGGGGCCGGTCGGCGACGGGGTCCCCGAGGAGGGCGGCGACCGGCGCACCTCCGCGGAGGACCGGGACTCGGCGGGCGGGGCCGCCGCGCCCGAAGCGGGCTCCTCCGCCGAGCGGGCCGGGGAGGAAGAGGCCCCGCTGCTGCTCCGCTCCGTGGAGGAGGAGGTCGAGAGCGCTGACGGCGAGTTCTCCGTGCTGGAGGGCGAGAGCGACGTCATGGGCGACGGCCCGGTGACCACCTTCGCCGTGGAGGTCGAGAAGGGGCTGCCCGGGGAGTCCGAGGACTTCGCGGCCGCCGTGGAGGAGATCCTGGGCGACCCGCGCAGCTGGGGCGACGACGGGGAGCGCGCGATGCAGCGGGTGGACGGCGACGACGCCGACGTCCGCGTGCTGCTGGCGGCCCCGGACACCGTGGACCGGCTGTGCGCCCCGCTGAACACCGACGGGTACGTGTCCTGCGCGAACGGGAACCGGGCGATCATCAACCAGAACCGCTGGGTGTCGGGCGTCCCCCACTTCGAGGACGACCTGGAGACCTACCGGATCTACCTGATCAACCACGAGGTGGGCCACACCCTGGGCCACGGCCACGTGGACTGCCCCGGCGAGGGGGAGCCGGCCCCGGTGATGCAGCAGCAGACCCTGGGCCTCCAGGGGTGCGAGCCCAACGGCTGGGTCCACCCCGAGAACGGCTCCGGGGACTGAGGGCCCGTCCGGATGCCGTCCGTGCTTTTTCCGGCCGACCGCGCACGCCCATTCCATGACTCTGGGTATCGATATGGACACGAAAAGCGATGGAGAGGTCGTCCTGGAGGGCGGCCGCGGTCGTCGCGAGGGGGCGGGGCGGCTGCCGCCCCGCCCCCTCGTCCGCTCCCCGGAGGGCTCCGGCTTCCGGATCAGCCCTGCGGGTAGCCCTGGCGCAGGAGCCCGTAGGTGACGGCCTGTTCGAGGGCGACCCAGGACGCGTCGACGACGTTGGGGCCCACGCCCACCGTGGTCCACTCCCCCACCCCGTCGCTGAAGGTGATGAGGATGCGGGTGATGGCGTTGGTGCCGGAGCTGCCCTCCAGGATGCGGACCTTGTAGTCGGTCAGCTCCAGCCCGGCCAGCGCGGTGTACACGCCCTCCATGGCGCTGCGCAGCGCCCGGTCCAGGGCGTTGACGGGGCCGTTGCCCTCCGCGGTGGCGATCACGCGTTCGCCCTTGACCCGCAGTTTGACGGTGGCCTCGGTGAGGCTCTCGTAGTCGCTGGCCAGGGGGCTGGACCCGGCCCGGGGTCGGCGTTCGGTGATGACGCGCCAGGACTCGGTGTCGAAGTAGCGGACCGGCTGCCCCAGTTCCTCGCGCAGCAGCAGGTCCAGGGAGGCGTCGGCGGCCTCGAAGCTGTAGCCCGACAGCTCCAGGCCCTTGACCCGCTCCACGGCCCGCCCCGACAGGGCGCGGTCTCCGGACAGGTCCAGGCCCAACTCCTTGGCCTTGAGTTCGATGGAGGCCCGCCCGGCCATGTCGGAGACGAGCATGCGCATGGCGTTGCCGACCAGCGCGGGGTCCGTGTGCTGGTACAGGTCGGGGTCGACCTTGATCGCGGAGGCGTGCAGCCCCGCCTTGTGCGCGAAGGCCGACACCCCCACGTAGGGCTGGTGCGTGTCGGGGGTGAGGTTGACGATCTCGGCGATGGCGGTGGCCACGCGGGTCATCTCGGCCAGGCAGCCCTCGGGGAGGACCTCCTGGCCGCGCTTGAGCGTGAGCGCGCCGACCACGGAGAAGAGGTTGGCGTTGCCGACCCGCTCGCCGTAGCCGTTGGCGGTGCACTGTACGTGGGTGGCGCCCGCGTCCACGGCGGCGAGGGTGTTGGCGACGGCGCAGCCGGTGTCGTCCTGGGCGTGGATGCCCAGGCGTGCGCCGGTGGCCTCGCGGACCTCGGTGACGATACGGGTGACGTCGGTGGGGAGCATGCCGCCGTTGGTGTCGCACAGGACGACGACGTCGGCACCGGCCCCGGCGGCGGCGCGGACCACGTCGAGCGCGTGGTCGGGGTTGTGGAGGTATCCGTCGAAGAAGTGCTCGCAGTCCACGAATACGCGCTGGCCGTGTTCGCTCAGGTGGGACACCGTGTCGGCGATCATGGCGAGGTTCTCGTCGAGGGTCGTGCGCAGCGCGCGCTCGACGTGCCGGTCGTCACTCTTGGCGACAAGGGTGACGACCGGTGCGCCGCTGTCGCGCAGTGCGGCCACCTGTGGGTCGTCGGCGGCCCGCACACCGGCACGGCGGGTCGCGCCGAACGCGGTGAGTTGCGCGTGCTCCAGCGTCAGCTCTCGTGAAGCCCGCTGGAAGAACTCGGTGTCCTTGGGGTTGGCCCCCGGCCACCCTCCCTCGATGAACGCCACCCCGAAGTCGTCCAGCAGCTTGGCGATGGCCAGCTTGTCGGAGACCCGCAGGTTGATCCCCTCGCGCTGGGCCCCGTCGCGCAGCGTGGTGTCGAAGACGTGGAAACTGTCGTCCCTCATGGGTGGAACTCCCGAAGGTGGATGCTGTGGTGTGGCCGACCGGGCCCCGCCAACAAAAAAGACCCCTCGTGGACACGAGAGGTCAGCGCGCTGGCGGCGTCCGATGGTCAGCCAGCGCGCCTCACGATAATGAGCACCTGAGACGGCATGAGGTCAGTGTGCCACACGGTGGCGGAGTTCTCGGTGCTCAACGGCGGATTGTCCCACCATGCGAGACGTCGGTTTCTCGTACCGGACATACCCGACACCCCGCCGAAGGCGCCCGGGAGCACCGTCGCCCCTCGTGAACCGCCCGGGGGCACGCCCCCGGATCGGGCGGGTCGACGCGCGGCGGTGACCGACGTCACCGGGGGAAGGGGCGACCTTCCTCCCCGGATCCGTCCGCGGCCACGGGCAGGGGCACGCGGCGGTCCCGCCTCCCCGGTGGAGGGTCCGACAGCGGCGGCCCCGTCGGCGTCGGCCGCTTCGGACGCCGGGCACGGAGGCTCCCGGAGGAGGGGGAGGGGAGAACCGGGGCGGGCCGCCCGGGGGAGGACGGCCCGCCGGGGACGTGTCAGAACCGGGTGATCCAGTCGTGCTTGTCGGCGCGCAGACCCGTCTGGATGCCCACCAGCTCCTCGCGCAGGCGCATGGTGACCGGGCCCGGGGTGCCGTCGCCGACGGTGAACTCGCCGTCGTCGCCCTTGACCCGGCCGACGGGGGTGATGACGGCCGCGGTGCCGCAGGCGAACACCTCGGTGAGCTCGCCGGACTCGGCCGCCTCACGCCACTCGTCGGTGGAGATGGGCGCCTCCTCGGCCGGGATGCCGAGGTCGGGGGCCAGGGTCAGCAGCGACTCGCGGGTGATGCCCGGCAGCAGGGTCCCGGTCAGCGGGGGCGTGCGCAGACGCGCGTTCTCACCCGAGCCGAACACGAACCACAGGTTCATGCCGCCCATCTCCTCGACCCAGCGGTGCTCGCGGGCGTCGAGCCAGACCACCTGGTCGCAGCCCTGCTCCACCGCCTGCGCCTGGGCGAGGAAGCTCGCCGCGTAGTTGCCCGCGAACTTGGCCGCGCCCGTGCCGCCCGGCGCGGCGCGCGTGTAGTCCCTGGACAGCCACACCGTCACCGGCTGGACGCCGCCCGAGAAGTAGGAGCCGACCGGCGAGGCGATCAGCAGGTAGACGTAGGAGCGGGACGGGTGGTTGACGCCCAGGCCGACGTCGGTGGCGACCATGAACGGGCGCAGGTACAGGCTGAAGTCCTCCTTGGTCGGCACCCAGTCGCCGTCGTGCTCCAGGAGGAGTTCGATGGACTTCAGGAAGAGCTCCTCGGGGAGCTCGGGCATCGCCATGCGCGCCGCGCTGCGGTTGAAGCGGGCCGCGTTGGACTCGGGGCGGAAGGAGGCGAGCGAGCCGTCGGGGTGCCGGTAGGCCTTGAGGCCCTCGAAGATCTCCTGGGCGTAGTGGAGGGCGGCGGTGGCCGGGTCCAGGCTCAGCGGGCCGTACGGCTCCAGCTTAGCGTCGTGCCACCCCTTCCCCTCGGTGTAGTGGATGCTCACCATGTGGTCGGTGAACACCTTGCCGAACCCGGGACTCTCCAGCAGCGCCTCTCGTTCCTGCGGGGTCTTCCGCCTGTCGGAGAGCTGGATGTCGAACGTCAACCCGCTTGTGGTGGTGTCGTTGTTCATGGTGTCGGTGGTCCTCTCGGGTGCATCAGGCCGGCAGCATCGCCGGCCTGGGATCTAGTCTGTCTGAAGAGCGCACCCGGTGCCAGAGCAGGAGTGATGCACGCGAGGGCGGCACCGCTCGGGGAGCGGAGCCGCACGCGGACACGGCGACGGGCGCGCTCGGGAACCCGGGCGCGCCCGTCGACGGTGAGGGTGGACCAGGCCGTCAGCCGCGCCGCAGGGAGGGAGGGCAGGGCTTCCGGCGTGTGCGTCAGCCCTGCTCGGCTACTCGCGCGGCGAGGTCGTCGCCGATCTGGGAGGTGGAGCGGACCGCGCCGTTCTGGGCACGGGTCTTGAGGTCCGTGGCGACCGCGGCCTCGATCCGGCGGGCCGCCTCGGGCACTCCGAGGTGCTCCAGCATGGTCGCGGCCGAGAGCACCGTGGCGGTGGGGTCGGCCTTGCCCTGGCCCGCGATGTCGGGCGCGGAGCCGTGAACGGGTTCGAACATGCTGGGGAAGGTGTTGTCCGGGTTGATGTTGCCGCTGGCGGCCAGCCCGATACCGCCGGTGATGGCGGCGCCGATGTCGGTGATGATGTCGCCGAAGAGGTTGTCGGTGACCACCACGTCGAAGCGGGCGGGCTGGTTGACGAAGAACATCGACGCGGCGTCGACGTGGCAGTAGTCCACGGAGACCTGCGGGTACTCGGCGCCGACCTCCCGGACCACGCGCTGCCACAGCTCGCCGGCGAAGGTCAGGACGTTGTCCTTGTGGACCAGGGTGAGCTTGCGGCGGGGGCGGGAGGCGGCCTTGTCGAAGGCGTAGCGCACGACGCGCTCCACCCCGAAGCGGGTGTTGACGCTGTCCTGGGTGGCGATCTCGTGCGGGGTGCCCTTGCGCAGGACGCCCCCGGCGCCCGCGTAGGGGCCCTCGGTGCCCTCGCGGACCACCAGCATGTCGATGTCCTCGGGGCCCACGCCCGCGAGCGGGCTGTCCACCCCCGGGTAGAGGCGGACGGGGCGCAGGTTGACGTAGTGGTCGAAGTCGAAGCGCAGGCGCAGGAGCAGGCCGCGCTCCAGGACGCCGCTGGGGACCGACGGGTCGCCGACTGCGCCGAGGTAGATGGCCTCGTGCCCGGCGAGTTCGGCCTCGACCGAGTCGGGCAGGGTCTCACCGGTGCGGTGCCAGAGCCTGGCGCCCAGCTCGTACTCGGTGGTCTCCACGGCGAGGTCGTGCTGGGAGGCCGCGACCTCCAGCACCTTGAGCCCTTCGGCGATGACCTCGGGACCGATCCCGTCGCCGGGAATGACCGCCAGTTTCACGGTGCGCGCTGCCATACGGACTGCCTCTGCTTCGACACGGCCCCACCGGCCGCTTCTCATATGGTGAGACCAGGATGAACACTGAATGAGACAACCCTACCGCCCCGGCGGAGTGCGGACGCCTCCGGCCGGGGGTCGCGCGGCCGTCTCCGCCGCCGGAGCCTCAGGCCCGCCGGTTGAGGGCGTCCTGCAGGGCGCGGTTGATCTCGTCCTGGGAGTCGGGCGCGGACGGGTACTCGATCATGTCGTACATGCGATCCTCCGGATGCGTTGCGTGACCGGAGCCGGGAACGGCGCGGCCAGGGAATGCTCTGCGACGAGGTGCACTACGGGACCGGGGTTCGGGGCGGATCGCGCCGAACGGCGGCGGAGCGCGGAACGTGGGCGACGGTGTCCACGGGGACGAGGAGCCCTCCGGGCGGGATCGACTGCCGTGGAACGCCCGCACGGGCCCCGGTGGGGGCGCTCGCGGCGCCGGGCGGCGGCCTCCGGCTGTGGAACCGGTGCCGCTGACTCCTAGGACCTCAGAATATCGGATGTCCAACTATATGGCCAGGGTTTCTCACCATACGAGACGCCCTGTTGTCATCGCCGGTCAGGGCGCGGACGCGACGCGCCTCGGGCTTAGGCCGCAACCACACAGAAGCGGAGAAGAGCCGCGAAGGCCGCACAATTCACCGCGCCGTGCGGACCCCGGACAGAACGAGGGGCCGCACCGCATCCGGCGCCCGCGGGCGCCGGATGCGGTGCGGCCCCCTGCCGCGACCACCCGGAGGGAACTCCCGGTTCCCTAGTCCTCCAGGTCGACCTGGCGGCTGATGTCGGCGTCGATCTCGGCGGAGATCGAGGCGAGGGTCTCGTCGGGCACCGCGGAGTCCACGGTGAGCGCGATCAGCGCCTTGCCGCCCTCCTGGTCCCGGATGACCTGCATGCCCGCGATGTTGACACCGGCGTCGCCCAGCAGGGCGCCGACCGTGCCGACCACGCCGGGACGGTCCTCGTAGGACAGGAACACCATGTGCTCGGCCAGGCCGATCTCCATGGTGTAGTTGTTGATCTCCACCAGCTTCTCGACCTGGCGGGGACCGGTCAGGGTGCCCGAGGCCGACACGCGGGTACCGTCGGCGAGCACGCCGCGGACCGTGATGAGGTTGCGCCAGTCGGTGTTGTCGTCGCTGGTGACCAGGTTGACCTCGACGCCGCGCTCCTTGGCGAGCAGCGGGGCGTTGACGAAGGTCACGGTGTCCTCGACCACGTCGGCGAACACGCCCTTGAGGGCGGCCAGCTCCAGCACCTTGACGTCGTGCGAGGCGATCTCACCGCGCACCTCGACGTCGATGCGGCTGGCGATGGTGCCCGCGAGGGAGGTGAACACGCGGCCGAGCTTCTCGGTCAGCGGCAGACCCGGCTTGACGTCCTCGGCCACGCCGGTGCCCTGCACGTTCACGGCGTCGGGGACGAACTCGCCGGAGAGGGCCAGCTTGACCGAGCGGGCGACCTGGGTGCCCGCCTTCTCCTGGGCCTCGGCGGTGCTGGCGCCCAGGTGGGGGGCCACGACCACGTTCTCGAACTCGAAGAGGGGGCTGTCGGTGCACGGCTCCTTCGCGAACACGTCGATGCCCGCGCCCGCCACGCGGCCGTCCTTGAGGGCCCGGTAGAGCGCGTCCTCGTCCAGGATGCCGCCGCGCGCGGCGTTGATGACGCGCACGGTGGGCTTGACCTTGCTCAGGGCCTCGTCACCGATCAGGCCCAGCGTGTCCTTGTTCTTGGGCAGGTGGATGGTGATGAAGTCCGAGCGCTCCAGCAGCTCGTCGAGCGTGGTCATCTCCACGCCGATCTGGGCCGCGCGGGCGGGCTGCACGAAGGGGTCGTAGGCGATGACCTGGGTGCCGAAGGCCGACAGGCGCTGCGCGACCAGGGCTCCGATGCGGCCGAGGCCGACGATGCCGACGGTCTTCTCGTAGAGCTCGACGCCGGTGTACTTGGAGCGCTTCCACTCGCCGTTGACCAGGGCGTTGTGCGCCGGAGCGGTGTTGCGCGCGCTGGCCAGCAGCAGGTTGATGGCCTGCTCGGCGGCGCTGATGATGTTGGAGGTGGGCGCGTTGACCACCAGGACGCCGGCCTTGGTGGCGGCCTCCACGTCCACGTTGTCCAGACCGACACCGGCCCGGGCCACCACCTGGAGACGGGAGGCGGCGGCGATCGCCTCGGCGTCCACCTGCGTCGCGCTGCGCACGATGAGGGCGTCGACGTCGGCGAGGGCGGGCAGGAGCTGGGACCGGTCGGCGCCGTCGACGTGGCGTACCTCGAAGTCCTCCTCGAGCAGCGCGATTCCGGCGGGCGAGAGCTTTTCCGCTACGAGTACGGCGGGTTTGGGCACAACGGTTCCTTTTCGGGTGGTGCGGCCCGACCGCGCAGGTGGTGGGCGCTGCCCGGATCGGGGGTGACGGCTGGTCGGAAGTCTACCGGCGAGGTAGGGAAGCCCGACGGGGACGGGTGGCCAAGGGCCGCCCGTCCCCGTGGTTCACCGGGTCCCGAGCACGGGGCGAAGCGGAGCGGAGCCCCCAAAAGGCACTGCCTAGGCCTTGAGCCAGCTCATCAGCGGGCGCAGCTCGGCGCCCACCTTCTCGATCTGCTCGTTCTGCTCGGCCTCGCGGCGCTTGGTGAAGGTCGGCTGCCCGGCGTCGAACTCCTCCATGAGCTCCTTGGCGTAGGAGCCGTCCTGGATCTCGCCGAGGATCTTGCGCATCTCCTGGCGGGTCTGCTCGGTGATCAGGCGCGGGCCGCGGGTGTAGCCGCCGTACTCGGCGTTGTCCGAGACCGACCAGTTCATCTTGGAGATGCCGCCCTCGTACATGAGGTCCACGATGAGCTTGAGCTCGTGCAGGCACTCGAAGTAGGCGATCTCCGGCTGGTAGCCCGCCTCGACCAGGGTGGCGAAACCGGCCTTGACCAACTCCTCGGTGCCGCCGCAGAGGACGGCCTGCTCACCGAACAGGTCGGTCTCGGTCTCCTCGGTGAACGTGGTCTTGATGACGCCGGCCTTGGTGCCGCCGATGCCCTTGGCCCAGGACAGCGCCAGGTCCCATGCCTGCCCGCTGGCGTCCTTCTCGACCGCGACCAGGCAGGGCACGCCGCGCCCGGCCTCGTACTGGCGGCGGACCAGGTGGCCCGGGCCCTTGGGGGCGACCATGGCCACGTCCACGCCCTCGGGCGGGGTGATGAGGCCGTAGCGGATGCTGAAGCCGTGGCCGAAGAAGAGGGCGTTGCCCGCCTCCAGGTTCGGCGCGATCTCGGCCGCGTACAGGTCCCGGTGGATGTGGTCGGGGACCAGGATCATGATGACGTCGGCCTCGCGGGTGGCCTCCGCGGGGGTGAGGACGCGCAGGCCCTCCTCCTCGGCCTTGGCCCGGCTCTTGGACCCCTCGGCGAGGCCGATCCGCACGTCCACGCCCGAGTCGCGCAGCGACAGCGCGTGCGCGTGGCCCTGGCTGCCGTAGCCGATCACGGCGACCTTCTTGCTCTGGATGAGCGAGAGGTCCGCGGCGTCGTCGTAGTACATCTGTGCTGCCACTTGGGGTTGCTCCTTGTTTCTCGGTTTCGTGTGGGACGCGGTGGGGTCCGTGCGCCCGGGCCCCGGGTCCACCAGCGGGAGCGGTGAACCGAAGGTCACCGCTACGCGCTGCGCTCGACCGTGCGGAGGGATCGGTCGGTGATCGACCGGGGTCCGCGTCCCAGGGCGACCAGCCCTGATTTGACGAGTTCCCGGATGCCGAACGGCTCCAGGTTCCTGACCAGGGCATCGAGCTTCTCGGGGTCGCCGGTGGCCTCGATGACGACGACGTCCGGGCTGACGTCCACGACGTGCGCGCGGAACAGCTCGGCCGTCTGTAGCACGTGGGTGCGGCTGGACGCGTCGGCCTTGACCTTGACGAGCAGGAGCTCGCGTCGGACCGACGCGGTGGTGTCCATCTCCACGATCTTGACGACGTTGACCAGCTTGTTGAGCTGTTTGGTCACCTGCTCCAAGGGGTGGAGGTCGCAGTTGACCACGATTGTCATCCGGGACAGTCCTGGGTACTCGGTGTTGCTCACACTGAGCGAGTCGATGTTGAAGCCTCGACGGGAGAAGAGGGCGGAGGCGCGGGCGAGGATACCCGGGGTGTCCTCCACCAGAACGGAAAGCGTGTGACTGCTCATGGTGGTTCCGCCTGTTCCTCTTAGTCCTCGTGTTCCCAGTTCGGCGCCATGTCGCGCGCGTACTGGATGTTGTCGTTGCTGACGCCGGGGCCGACCATCGGCCAGACCATGGCGTCGTGGTTGACGGTGAAGTCCACGACGACGGGGGCGTCGTCGATCGCCATGGCCTTCTCGATGGTGGCGTCGATGTCCTCGGCTCGCTCGCAGCGCAGGCCGACACAACCGTACGCCTCCGCGAGGCGGACGAAGTCGGGGATGCGGACCTTCTCGTCGCGCGGGGAGGTCTGGAGGTCGGTGTTGGAGTAGCGGCCCTCGTAGAACAGGGTCTGCCACTGGCGGACCATGCCCAGGTTGCCGTTGTTGACCACGGCGACCTTGACCGGGATGCCCTCGATCGCGCAGGTGGCCAGTTCCTGGTTGGTCATCTGGAAGCAGCCGTCGCCGTCGACCGACCACACGGTCCGGTCGGGGTCGCCGACCTTGGCGCCGAGCGCGGCGGGGACGGAGAAGCCCATGGTGCCCAGGCCGCCGGAGTTGACGAAGGAGCCGGGGCGCTCGTAGTCGATGAACTGGGCGGCCCACATCTGGTGCTGGCCCACGCCCGCGACGTAGGTGGCCTCCGGGCCGACGACCTTGCCCAGGCGCTCGATGACGGCCTGCGGGGACAGGCTGCCGTCCTCGGGCGCCTCGTAACCCTTGGGGTAGGTGTTGCGCAGGCGGTTGAGCTGCTGCCACCAGGCCTCGTAATCGCCCTGGCGGCCCTTCTCCTGGTCGGCGCGCACGGCCACGACCAGGTCGGCGAGGACCTCGCGGCAGTCGCCGACGATGGGCACGTCGGCGTGGCGGTTCTTGGAGATCTCGGCCGGGTCGATGTCGGCGTGGACGATCTTGGCGTCGGGGGCGAAGCTGTCCAGGCGCCCGGTGACGCGGTCGTCGAAGCGCGCGCCCAGGGCGACGATGAGGTCGGCCTTCTGGAGGGCGCCGACGGCGGCGACGTCGCCGTGCATGCCGGGCATGCCCACCGACTGCGGGTGGCTGTCGGGGAAGACGCCGCGGGCCATCAGGGTGGAGACGACGGGGGCGCCGGTGAGCTCGGCCAGGACGCGCAGCTCGGCGGAGGCGCCGGCGCGCAGGACGCCGCCGCCGACGTAGAACACCGGGCGCCGGGCCTCGGCGATCATGCGGGCGGCCTCGCGGACCTGCTTGCCGTGCGGCTTGGTGACCGGGCGGTAGCCGGGCAGTTCGAGGCGCTCGGGCCAGACGAACTCGGCGGAGTTCTGCAGGGCGTCCTTGGAGATGTCGACCAGGACGGGGCCGGGGCGTCCGCTGGAGGCGATGTGGAAGGCCTCGGCGACGATCCGCGGGATCTCCCGCACGTCCTTGACCAGGAAGTTGTGCTTGGTGATCGGCATGGTGATGCCGCAGATGTCGGCTTCCTGGAAGGCGTCGGTGCCGATCATCGGGGAGGCGACCTGGCCGGTGATGGCGACCATCGGGACCGAGTCCATGTGCGCGTCGGCGAGCGGGGTGACCAGGTTGGTGGCGCCGGGCCCGCTGGTGGCCATGCACACCCCCGGACGGCCGGTGGCGTAGGCGTAGCCCTCGGCGGCGTGACCGGCCCCCTGCTCGTGGCGCATGAGGATGTGGCGCACCTTGGCCGAGTCGTAGAGCGGGTCGTAGGCCGGGAGGATGGCGCCGCCGGGAATCCCGAAGACAGTGTCAACGCCGACCTGTTCCAGCGACCTGATCAGCGATTGGGCGCCGGTCATCTGCTCGGTCATCTCAAGATCCTTCAGCGAGGGTCAGAGCGGCACGGGGGCTCTGGCCTGGTGGGTCTGACTCTGGGCCTGGCAATAAAAAAACCCCCACCGCCGACGGCGGTTGAGGGGTGGCGCGCAGCAGAGGAAACTCAGCGGGCTGCGCGCCGACCAAGTACGAGAATCAGGGAGTTGCTCTGCATGCTGACCACATTGGCCGACGGAGAGGGCGCCCGTCAACCAGAACGACATATTGTCTCATATATTGAGACGTCAATGTCAGCATGCGGCCTCGCCCGATGACGTGACAACCCCTACGAACTGGGCGAATGCTGACAAGCCACCCCGGTTTCGTGTGACGCACACCGCACGGGCGGCGGCCGGGGGTTCCCCCGATCCGCCCTCCCGGAAGGACGGCCGACCGGTCCGGCCCGGAACCCGCGGCCGCGCGGCCATGGTCTCCTCCGGGGAGCCTGGGGCGGCCGCGGACAGGGCCGCGGGCGGCGTTCCGTCCGGTCAGAGGCTGACCCCGGCCTCGCCGCCGACGAGCGACTCCACACCGCTCGCGGGCATGGGCCGGGCCACCAGGAACCCCTGGCCGTGGTCGCAGCCCATGGCGCGCAGCTGCTCCAGCTGCTCGGAGCGCTCGATGCCCTCGGCCACGACCTGCACCCCCAGGTCGCGCCCCAGCTGGATGATCGTGTGCGTGAGCAGCGTGACCGTGTCGTCGCGGCCCAGGTCCGCCACGAACGACGGGTCGATCTTGATCGCGTCCACGCTCAACCTGCGCAGGTGCGCCAGGGACGCGTAGCCCATCCCGTAGTCGTCGATGGCCAGCCGCACGCCCAGCTCGCGCAGCTCGCCCAGGCGCTGCACGGCCTCCCCGCCGTCGTCGAGCAGGACCTCCTCGTCCACCTCCAGGGTCAGCACCTCGGCCGGAAGCCCCGACTCGGCGAGGATCCCCGCCACCGACTCCACGAAGCGCGGCGACAGCACCTGCTTGACCGACAGGTTCACCGACAGGCCGATGTCCCAGTCCGAGAGCCGCCACACCGCGACCTTCTCGCAGGCCTCGCGCAGGATCCGCTCGCCGAGCGGCACGATCAGGCCCGACTCCTCGGCCGCGCCGATGAAGTCCTCCGGGCCGACCCTCTCGCCGTCGCGGTCCCAGCGCACCAGCGCCTCCACCGAGGTCACCTGGGAGCTGCCCAGGTCCACGACGGGCTGGTACTCCAGGAAGAACTCGTCCTTGGCCAGCGCCTCGCGCAGGCGGATCTGGAGCTCCAGGCGCGAGACCACCGTGTCGTGCATGTGCGCGGCGTACACCTCCACGTGGCCCGCCCCTCGCTCCTTGGCGCGGGTCATGGCCACGTCGGCGTTGCGCAGCAGCTCGCCGCTGTCGGTGACCTGTTCGGCGAAGGCCACGCCGATGCTGGCGGTCAGCATGATGTCCCGGTCGGCGACCGGGAACGGCTCCGAGGCGATCACCCTCCCCAGGCGCTCGGCCAGGTCCACCACCCGCTGGACCCGGGGCACGTTCTCGACCAGCACCGCGAACTCGTCGCCGCCCCAGCGCGCCAGGGTAGCGTCGGAGTCCACCTCGCCGCGCAGCCTGCGGGCCGCCTGGCCGAGCAGGTGGTCGCCGCGCACGTGCCCGGCGGAGTCGTTGACCGCCGTGAACCCGTCCAGGTCCAGGAAGATCACCGCGACCTCGCCCGCGGGCTCCTCGTTGATCACCCGGTGCGCCAGGACGTCGCTGGCCCGCTCCTCCAGGTAGGCGCGGTTGGGCAGGCCGGTCACACCGTCGTGGAACGTCAGGTGCTCCACCTCGTCCTGGAGCGCCACCTGCGCGCTGATGTCGCGGGTGGTCACCAGCAGCCGGTCGGGCTCACCCGGCTGCTCGTACAGGGACATGGTGGACTCGGTGTGCCGCCAGGTCCCGTCGGCCGCCCGCACCCGCAGCCGCATGTGCACCCCCTGCGCGCCGCGCTCGGAGAACAGGTCGGTGACGGCCTTGGTGCGCCCCAGGTCCTCGGGGTGGATGAGCGCGGTGACGGGGGCGGCGAGCACGTCGTCGAGACGGTAGCCGAAGGCCTCGGCCGTGCCCGGGCTGACGTAGTTCACGCCGCCGTCGCGGTCCAGTACGAGGATGACGTCGCCGCTGTTGCGCGCCAGCTCGTGGAAGTGGACCTCGCGGTTGCGCACCATCCGGGAGAGCGTGGCGTTCTCCTCCAGCATGCCCACCATGCGCACCAGGAGCACCACCACCGCGGTGCCCGCGGCCAGTGGCAGCACCGGCGCCACCCCGACCAGGCGGACCCCCGCCACGGTCAGCACCACGGCGGCCGCGAACACGGCGCCGATCGCGGCGAGTTCGGGCGCGAACCGGTAGAGCCCCCGGCCGGTGATCCGGCGCGGGTCGGTGCCGGGCCGGTGCTCCACGAGCCACGGCAGGGCCCCCAGCAGGGCGAAGCCCAGGAACCTGACCGGGTGTTCGACCCCGCCGAGGAAGGGCGGGCCGGTCAGGCGGGTGAGCGCGCCGAGGATGTCCGCCCCGGCGATGACGATGAGGGCGCCGATGGCCACCAGCACCGCGCGCCGCGTGCTGTGCGGAGACATGAAGACCAGCGGCACGAGCAGGCACAGCACGACGATGTCGGCGACCGGGTAGACCAGGGCGAAGCCGAGGAACCCGGCGCCCTCCCCGAGTTCCTGGTAGAGCGGGGAGAACAGCAGCAGCCAGACCACGGAGAAGACCGCGGCGGCGCACACGTAGCTGTCGGTGACGTGGCGCACGGCGGTCCGCAGGCCGCCCGGCCACGGCGCGAACTTGGTGAAACCGATCACGAAGAGTGGCAGGGCCGCGAGGGCGAAGAGGTCACCCAGAGTGAGCGACAGTGCCGTGGCGGAGCTGAACAGGCGGATCAGACCGTGAGTGACGCCACCCGCGCACCAGGCGAGCGCGGCGAAGCCGAGGTGGCGCAGGGCGGAGGGTCCGTCCGCGCCGTCGGCGTGGGCGTCCCGGTCGGCGCCGGTGGCCGCCCAGCGGCGCGAGGCGTAGAGCAGCGACAGTCCGGCGGCCCCGGCCGCGACGGACGTGGGCCACTCGCCGAGCGCGGCGGTCACGCTGTCCTGCGCCGAGGGGACGAGGGTCCCCACCAGGTAGAGCAGGAACAGCGCCACCAGGGCCACGATCCACAGGCGGCGTGCCCGGGTTCCCATCACCGACCTCCCAGCGGGCGCGTCACGGTCGACGCGGCGTCCTGCCGCGGTCACGCTCTCTCCTCGGACATGGAGCACCCACCTCGCGTCGTTCGAGTCCGGGCGCGGCACAGCACCCGGCACCGCGTCTGCCGCCCAGGATCTCGCGGGACTGGGACGGGCCCGGTGGCGGAACGGCCCGGGGGACCGTACACGTCCCCGTGCGTCGCAACCCTACGCAACCAAGGTCACACAGCGATTGAGGACCGGATGAGAGATGACGACAGAACCATCACCCACAGTGATGTCCGACTCCCGCCCCTCCGGTACCCGCCCCGGCGCGTCGCGGCCCCGCGGGGCATCCGCCCCCGTTCTCCGGGCACGGCGCGGTTCCCGGAAGCGGGTCCCGGGCCCCTCCCGCCTACCCGGCAGCCCACGGCCCATGCAGGGTGCCACCCGGCACCGACAGAACGGGACGAACCGGGTGACAGACAGTACGGCCTCCCCGGAACGGCCGTCCGCCGCGGGGGGGACGGACGGAGGGCACCGGGCACACGGGCCCGGTGCCGCACGGAGGCCGCCGTAACGGATCAGCTCGCGCCGAGTTTGGCCAGGATGAGCTCGCGGGCGCGTCCCGCGTCGGCCTGGCCCCGGGTCGCCTTCATCACTGCGCCCACCAGGGCTCCGGCCGCGGCGACCTTGCCGCCGCGCACCTTGTCGGCCGCGTCGGGGTTGGCGGCGATGGCCTCGTCCACGGCCGCGCCGAGGGCGCCGTCGTCGCTGACCACCTTGAGGCCGCGGGCCTCGACCACGGCGTCGGGCTCGCCCTCACCGGCCAGCACGCCCTCCACCACCTGGCGGGCGAGCTTGTTGGTGAGCGTGCCCTCGGCGACCAGGGCGATGACGCGCGCGACCTGCGCCGGGGTGATGGGCAGGGCGGCCAGCTCCACCTCCTGCTCGGTGGCGCGGCGCGACAGCTCGTTGAGCCACAGCTTGCGGGCCTCGGCCGACGGGGCGCCCTCGGCCACGGTCGCCGCGACCAGGTCGATGGCGTCGGCGTTGACCAGGTCGCGCAGTTCGGTGTCGGTGAGGTCCCACTCGGCGCGGATCCGGGCGCGCTTGGCGGCGGGCAGCTCCGGCAGGGTGGCGCGCAGCTCCTCCACCCACTCCTCGGAGGGCGCGACGGGCACCAGGTCGGGGTCGGGGAAGTAGCGGTAGTCCTGCGCCTCCTCCTTGGAGCGGCCGGAGATGCTGCGGCCGGTGTTCTCCTGGAAGTGGCGGGTCTCCTGCACGACCTTCTGCCCGGCGTCGAGCACACCCGCCTGGCGCTCGATCTCCGAGCGCACGGCCCGCTCGACCGAGCGCAGCGAGTTGACGTTCTTGGTCTCGCTGCGGGTGCCCCACTCCGAGGCGCCGCGCGGGTTGATGGAGACGTTGACGTCGCAGCGCATGGAGCCCTCCTCCATGCGCACGTCGGAGATGCCCAGGGAGCGGACCAGGTCGCGCAGCTCGGCGGCGTAGGCGCGGGCCACCAGGGGCGCCAGGTCGCCGGTGCCGGTGACGGGCCTGGTCACGATCTCCAGCAGCGGGATGCCCGCGCGGTTGTAGTCGACGATGGAGTAGTCGGCGCCGTGGATGCGGCCGGTGGCCCCGCCCACGTGGGAGGTCTTGCCGGTGTCCTCCTCCATGTGGACCCGCTCGATGTCCACGCGGAACACGCGGGGGCCGTCGGGGGTGTCGACGGTGACGTCGAGGTGGCCGTCGACGCAGATCGGCTCGTCGTACTGGGAGATCTGGTAGTTCTTCGGCATGTCCGGATAGAAGTAGTTCTTCCGGGCGAACCTGCCCCAGGGGGCGATGGAGCAGTTCAGCGCCAGGCCCAGCCGGATGGCGCCCTCGACCGCCTTCTCGTTGACGACCGGCAGGGAGCCGGGCAGCGCCAGGCAGACCGGGCACACCTGCGTGTTGGGGGCGGCGCCGAACGCGGTGGGGCAGGAGCAGAACATCTTGGAGGCGGTGCCCAGCTCGATGTGGGTCTCCAGGCCGAGCACGGGCTCGTACCTGGCCAGTGCCTGCTCGTAGGCCACCGGCGCAGGACCGCTGTTCGTGGCAGAACTGGGACGTACCGCGTGGGCCATCGCCGCAAACCCGCTTCCGTAGACGACATACCTTCCAGCTCAGCCTACCGAGCGCGCGGGAGTGGGGTGCCCGACAGCGGAGTCACGGCCGGGTCACCGGACATCACGGCCAGTACACGATTGGGACGCTGTCAGGGGAATGTCCGCTGCCACCGGGTGCCGGACCGTTAGTCTGGGTGGCCCAGGAAGACGATTTCGCCGGCGGCCCCGCACTGCGGCCGCCGCCTTCTCACGGGAGCGCACGAGCATGTCCGGCATCCTGCGTCGGTACGCCGCGCTGCTTTCCACCTCGGCCCTGATCGGCACCCTGCTGGGCGCCCCGGCGGCCAGCGCCGACGACTTCTCACGTGTGGACCGCGACCCCGTCGAGGGCGCGCCGCTCGTGCTCGCCGACGGCCGGGAGGCCGACACGGCGCTGTTCAGCCTGCGCGTGGCCGAACACGCCTCGGTCCGGGCCTACACGGTGACCGCGGACGAGGAGGTCCACCCGTACGCGGCCTACGTGGAGTCAGCGTGGTCGGACGTTCCGGAGTGGACCGAAACCCCGCAGGAAACGGATCCCGCCGACCGGGCGGACTGGATCGTCTCCCATTCCTATCCGACGGTCGGTCTGGAGTCCCTACTGGAGGGGAGCGACCTGCCCCGGTTGGACGAGGCACGGGCGATCGCGGGCACCCAGGCCGCCCTGTGGCACGTGCTGGAGGGGGTGCGGCCGGACCCCGGCGCCAACGACCCGGGCGTCATGGCGCTGTACGACCACCTGGTGGAGGGCAGCGCGTCCGCGCCGGACAACACCGTCTCCCGGTCCCTGGCGGTGTCGCCGTCCCACGTGGAGGCGGTCGCCCCCGAGGAGCCGCTGGGGCCGTTGACCGTGCACAGCTCCGGAGCGGAGCCGGTGTCGGTGTCGGTGCGCGGCGCCCCGGCGTCGTGGCTGATCGACGCGGACGGGGAGCAGGTCACGCAGCTGGGCGACGGCGAGCGGGTCTTCCTGGACGTGGACCCGTCGGTCCCGGCGGGCGTGGCGACCCTGCACCTGCACGGCCGGGACTTCCCGCTGCCGCAGGGGCGCCTGTTCACCGGCAGGGACGGCGTGCGCACCCGGTCCCTGGTGACCGCGGAGGCGGGTTCGGCGACGAGTTCGGCCACCGCGACGTTCACGTGGCACCCGGAGCAGACCGAGGAGCCGGTGGCCGCGGCGAGCCCGGAGCCCGTGCCGGAGGAGGAGCCCCCCGCCACCGAGGAGGCCGTCGAGGAGGAGGTTCCCGCCGAGGAGGTATCTCCCACAGCGGAGGACCGAATCCCCGAGGACGATCTGGCCCTCACCGGAACCTGGCTGTCCGGGCTGCTGGTGATCGCGGGGGCCCTGGTGGTATCCGGCCTGATCATCCTGGTTGTGGGACGTAAACGACGCGACTGACCGCGCTGGGGGACGCGGAAGTCCCGATTTCGTTGCATAGCTTTTGGACATAATGCGGATCTACCTGCGAGGAATTTTTTCCTGCCCGTATCCGGTCACATTTTCCGCGAACCAGCTTGGAAGTAGCGAAGGGGATCGCTAGTATCAGGCGAGCGTTGGCCCCCACGGCAAGCGCGACCGGCTCCCGCGTCACAGCGAGCCCCACCGGAAGATCGCGCCCACCCCACACGGCGCCACGATCCGACCCCGACGTGGTGACCCCCCGGAACGGGTGAACGCAGCAGGCGGCACCGGTTTTTCCCTCCGGCGACCGTCGCACCGTGGCCACCGCCGTCCGTCCCATCGGTTCCCGTCGTCCTTTGGGCGGACATCCTTCCATCCGGTTACCCCTAGAACACACCGGGACACAATTTGAGTATCTCCTCCCTCCCCCGCACCGTCGGCCGTACCGGCCTGGCGGCCACCGCAGCCGCGTTCCTGGCCTTCGGCCTGGCCGCCCCCGCGGCCGCGGACCCCGCGGAGACCTACGATGGTGCCGTCCGCGGGAAGTACATCGGCAACGCCGAGAACGGCGCCGACGTCCGCATGACCGGCGAAACCATCGGCACCCGCCTCTTCAACCTGGAGCTCGAAGACGGCACGGTCCTGACGACCTACTGCATCGACTTCGAGACCCAGATCCGCGGCGGCGCCTTCTACAACGAGGACGACTGGGCCAACTACCCCGGCAAGGGCGAGTTCGCCGCGCCCGCCAAGGTCCACTGGATCCTGCAGAACGCCTACCCGGCCCTGAGCGCCGAGGAGCTGGGCGCGGCCGCCGGTGTCGAGGGCCTGAGCCAGCGGGACGCCCTGGGCGCCACCCAGGCCGCGATCTGGCACTTCAGCAACGGCGTGGACCTCGAGGACGAGGGCAACTCCCAGGCTGTCAGGACGGTCTACACCTACCTGATCGAGAACGCCGAGGAGCTGCCGCAGACCGCCGAGCCCGCCCCGGCCCTGAGCATCACGCCGGGCACGGCCTCCGGCACCGCCGGCGAGACCGTCGGTGAGTTCCTCATCCAGACCAACGCCAGCTCCATCCCGGTGGACCTCCAGGCCCCCGAGGGCGTCCAGCTGGTCGACCTGGAGACCGGCGAGACCGTCACCGAGGTCGGCAACGGTGACACCGTCGGCTTCGCCGTCCCGGCCGACGCCGAGGCGGGCCAGGCCAGCTTCTCCCTGGAGGCCAGCGCGACCGTCGCGACCGGCCGCCTGTTCAAGGGGGACGAGGAGTCCCAGCCGACCCAGACCCTGATCACCGCCGAGGGCGGCGAGACCAGCGTGTCCGCGTCCGCCTCGGCCGACTGGACCGTGGGCGGCGGCGAGACCCCGCCGGAGTCCCCGGAGCCCAGCGAGCCGGAGTCCCCCGAGCCCAGCGAGCCCGAGAGCCCGGAGCCGACCCCGAGCGACAAGCCCTCCGAGCCCGCCGACAAGCCGTCCGAGCCCGCCGACGACCAGAACGAGCCGACCCTGCCGGTGACCGGTGGCGCGCTCGCTGGCCTGGTCGCCGCCGGTGTGGCCGCCCTGGGCGCCGGTGGTGGCGCCATCTACCTGAGCCGCAAGCGCAAGGCCGCCAACAGCCAGGACCTGGAGGGCTAACACCCCTCCCGCCGTCCGAGGACGGTGGAGCCTGAGGGCCCGTTTCCGTGGGAGACCACGGAAACGGGCCCTTCGCGTTGCCCGGCGGGGACGGCGGACGGCCGTGCCCCGGGACGGCCCCGGAAGGGTTCGGGGCACCGAATCCGCCTGTCGCGCGGGGGCGCTCCGGCACGCGCGCAACCCGGGTTGACAACACGAGAGTGCGCAACCTAGGTTGACAACCTTAGCCGCGCAACCTAGGTTGACAACCGTAGCCGCGCAACCTAGGTTGACGCCATGGATGCGGTACAGCTGGCGGCCACCGCCTCGGACACCTCGACCCCCGTGCAGGGGCTGCGCGCCGTCGCCTCCCTGCGCGCGGTGGTCGACTCTCTGGAGCTACGGCAGGTCGAACAGGCGCTGCGGTCGGGCGAGTCATGGAGCTCCATCGCCGCCGCGCTCGGGGTGACCCGTCAGGCCGTCCACAAGAAGTACGGGAAACGGTTGAGCCACATCGAAGCAGCCAAGAGGGGACAACGATGACGAAACCGTCGGCGAAACGGAGCATCCTCAACAGGGGCTTCGACCGGATCGCGATCTCCGGGGCCGCGAGCCGCGAGGCCGCCCGCGCGGGCCGCACCGAAGTCGGCTTCGAGCACCTGTTCCTGGGAGTGCTGGTCACCGGCGGACCGGGGGCCCGCCTGCTCATGGACTCCGGGGTGGGCCTGGCGGAGGCGCGCGCGGCGATCGACGGGCTCCTCCGCGAGGACCTCGCCCTGTTGGGCGTCGACGTCACCGTGCCGGTCCCGTCCGACGAGGAGGAGAAGGGATGGCTCCGGTTCACTCCCCGCCTGGAGGAGATCGAGTACGACGTCCCGCTGGCCGGGGGTGACGCGGCCCTGCTCACGGCCCTGATCGACGACGAGGGCGGCCGGGTGCGGCGGGTCCTGGACCGGCTGGGCGCGGACACCGACCGGATCCGGCGCGACCTCGGCGCGTTGGCGGAGAGTCCGCAGGCCCCGGAGCCGTCCCCGGCGGACGGCGACGCCACCGCCGAACAGCCGCCCGAGGGGTGGGAGTACACGAACTACGACCTCGAGGTGCCCGTGGCGGCCGGCCGGGTGTGGGAACTGGTCAGCGACCCGGAGCGCCGGGGCGAGTGGGATCCGGCCTCCGGTTCGTCGCGGCAGCTCGGGGACGGCGTCGTGGAGCTGACCAACAGACTCACGGAGGACGCGGTCAGGGAGTCGATCACGCACAGCGTGCCCGGCCGTGAGGTCACCTGGACGCAGGAGGGCAGCGAACGCGCGCTGCGGATCCTCATCGAACCGCTGGGGGAGCGCTCCAGGCTGCGCCTGCGCTGGTCCTGGCGCAACGGCCTGAAGCACCGGGCCGTCGCCAACCGCGTGGTCAAGTGGATCGCCTGGCAGAACGTCCGGGGGCGCGCCCAGTCCATCGCCCAGGCCGCCGCTTCGTAGCGGGCCCTGGCGGATGTGGGGCCGGGGCCCGTGTCGCCAGGACGCGTGCTGCCGGAACCCGTACCGCCGGGGTCCGTGCCCCGCCCGGAGGGGGCACGCCGGAGGAAGCGCGCCGGCCCCGGTGGTTGGGGCCGCCGCAGGGGTACGGGAGGCCCGGACCACCGGGGGCGGCGTCCGGGACCCGGCCGAGGGGACGGGAGACCCCGGTGTTCCTCGGGCACGGACGCCTCGTGGCCTCCGGGAACGAACCCGTCACGTTCTCCCGGAATTCATGTCCTCCACGCAGGAAGCGGACAACCCGGCAGGAGGGCTCGACGTCCTCTCTGTGAACTCCCATCGGACCAACCAGTCCGCCGCCCGGCGTTCCGGCCCCGGTGAAAGACCCGGTTGGCTCCTCTTGAGACCACCCACAGGAAAAGACGTGACGTACGTGTCCCTCCCCCATTCCGTCGGGCGCGCGACTCTCGCCGCCTCCGCCGCCGCGCTCCTCGCCTTCGGGCTCGCCGCTCCGGCCTCCGCCGACCCGGTGGAGACCTACGAGGGCTCCGTCCGCGCCCAGTACCCCGCCACCGCCGCGTCCGGCGTGGACGTTCGGATCAACGGTGAGATGGAGAGCACGAGTCTCTTCGACCTCCGGTTGGAGAACGGCACCGCCCTCACCGCCTACTGCATCGACCTTGAGACCAGGATCAAGGACAACGCCTGGTACCTGGAGGACGACTGGGCGAACTACCCGGGCAGGGGCGACTTCGCGGAGCCGGGCAAGGTGCACTGGATCCTCCAGAACAGCTACCCGACCGTCAGCGCCGCCCAGCTCGCCGAGAACGCGGGGCTGAATCGGGGCAACGCCCGCCACTTCGGTGATGAAGAGGCGATCGCCGCCACCCAGGCCGCCATCTGGCACTTCAGCAACGGCGCCGAGGTGACCGCGAACGACCCGAACGGCGTCAGGGCGGTCTATGACTACCTGGTCGGGGAAGCCCAGGACCTCCCGCAGGAGCCCGGTCCGACCCTGAGCATCACCCCGGGCGAGGCCTCCGGCAGCGCGGGCGAGACGATCGGCGAGTTCCTCGTCGAGACCAGCGACGCGGACGGCATCGAGGTCAGCGTCCAGGCCCCCGAGGGTGTCGAGGTCGAGCTGGTCGACCTGGAGACCGGCCAGCCCGTCACCACGGTCAACAACGGTGACACCGTCGGCCTGGCCGTTCCGGAGGGCGCGGCGGAGGGCACCGCCTCCTTCTCCCTGGAGACCACGGCCACCGTGCGGTCCGGCCGCCTGTTCAAGGGCGAGGAGGAGTACCAGCCGACCCAGACCCTGATCACCGCCCAGGACAGCGAGGTCACCGTCTCCGCCTCGGCCTCGGTCTCCTGGACCGGCGGCGGCGAGACCCCGCCCCCCACGGAGGAGCCGAGCGAGGAGCCCTCCGAGGAGCCGAGCGAGCCCGAGAGCCCGGAGCCGACCCCGAGCGACGAGCCCTCCGAGCCCGTCGACAAGCCGTCCGAGCCCGCCGACGACCAGAACGAGCCCAGCCTGCCGGTGACCGGTGGCGCGCTCGTCGGTCTGGTCGCCGCCGGTGTGGCCGCGCTCGGCGCGGGCGGCGGCGCCCTCTACCTGAGCCGCAGGCGCAAGGCGGCGGGCAGCCAGGACCTGGAGGGCTAGTCCCCTTCCGGCCGCCGCGGAGCGGTCGTGACCGAGGGCCCGTTCCGGCGCAGTTCCGGAGCGGGCCCTCGGTTTTGCGCCGTCCCGTGCCGCCGGGGCAGCACGAGGCCAGGAGCCCCTGGGGACCCCCCGATATCCACGTTAGGGCCGCGCGCGGACGCCGCACCAGACCCGGTTCCGGCCTGTGGACGGAGCACCCGCCGTCCCTCGCGGGGACGGCGGGCGCTCGACGACTCCGCCGCGGCCGCTGGTTCCTAGCGGGCGACCGCGTAGGGGCTGCGGGCCAGCAGGTCGCCGTCGCGCTCGGTCAGCGCGCGCTCGACCGCGGCCGCGACCCGGTAGGTGCGGTCGTCGGCCAGGGGCGGGGCCATGATCTGGAAGCCGACGGGCAGGCCGTCCTCCGGGGCCAGGCCGCACGGCACCGACAGCGACGCGTTCCCGGCCAGGTTGGACGGGATCGTGCACAGGTCGGCCAGGTACATGGCCATCGGGTCCTCGGCGCGCTCGCCGATCGGGAACGCCGTGGTCGGTGTCGTCGGCGAGACCAGCACGTCCACGTTCTCGAACGCGGCGTCGAAGTCGCGCTTGATCAGCGTGCGCACCTGCTGGGCGCTGCCGTAGTAGGCGTCGTAGTAGCCGCTCGACAGGGCGTAGGTGCCCAGCATGATGCGGCGCTTGACCTCGGGGCCGAAGCCCTGGGCCCGGGTCAGCGACATGACCTCCTCGGCGCTGCGCGTGCCGTCGTCGCCCACCCGCAGGCCGTAGCGCATGGCGTCGAAGCGGGCGAGGTTGGACGAGCACTCGCTGGGCGCGATGAGGTAGTACGCCGACAGGGCGGCGTCGAAGCTCGGGCAGGACAGCTCCACGATCTTCGCGCCCAGGGACTCCAGCAGCTCCAGCGTCTCGTGGAAGCGCTGGCGCACGCCCGGCTGGAAGCCGTCGCTGTCCAGCTCGCTGACCACGCCCACGCGCAGGCCCTCGACGTCGCCCAGGCGGGCGGCGTCCACGACCGGCGGGACCGGTGCGTCGATGGAGGTGGAGTCGCGCGGGTCGTGCCCGGAGAAGGCCTCGTGGAGCAGGGCGGCGTCGAGCACGTTGCGCGCGAAGGGGCCCGGGGTGTCCAGGGAGGAGGCGAAGGCGATCATCCCGTAGCGGGAGGAGCCGCCGTAGGTGGGCTTGGCGCCGACCAGGCCGCACACGGCGGCGGGCTGGCGGATGGAGCCGCCGGTGTCGGTGCCGGTGGCCAGGGGCGCCTCGAACGCGGCCACGGCCGCGGAGGAGCCGCCGGAGGAGCCGCCCGGGATGCGGTCGGTGTCCCACGGGTTGCGGGTGACCTTGTAGGCGGAGTTCTCCGTGGAGGAGCCCATGGCGAACTCGTCCATGTTGGTCTTGCCCAGGATGACCAGCCCGGCCTCGCGCAGGCGCGCGGTGACGGTGGCGTCGTAGGGCGGCTGCCAGCCCTCGAGGATCTTCGAGGCGGCGGTGGTGGGCATGTCCTTGGTGGTGAACACGTCCTTGTGGGCGACCGGGACACCGGCGAGCGGGCCGAGTTCCTCACCGGCGGCGCGGCGGGCGTCCACCGCGCGGGCCTGCTCCAGCGCGGTCTCGCGGCGCACGTGCAGGAAGGCGTTGATCTCACCGTCCACGGACTCGATCCGGTCCAGGTAGGCGGTGGTGGCCTCCTCGGAGGTCACCCGTCCCTCCCGGATGGCCTCGCCGAGTTCGGCGGCGGTCAGGCTGATGACGTCGCTCACCGCTACTCACCCTCCCCGAGGATCCGCGGAACCCGGAAGCGCTGGTCCTCCACCGCCGGGGCACCGGCCAGTGCCTGGTCGTGGGCGAGGCCGGGCCTGGCCTCGTCGGGGCGGTAGACGTTGGTCAGCGGCAGGGCGTGCGAGCTGGGCGGGATGTCGCCCTGGGCGACCTCCTGCACCTTGGCCACGGCGGTCAGGATGTCACCGAGCTGGGCGGCGAGCGTGTCGAGCTCGCTCTCGTCGAGCGCCAGCCGCGACAACCGTGCGAGGTGCGCGACCTCATCGCGGGTGATGGCGGTCATGGAATGCGAACCGTTTCTTCGGCGGAAGGACTATCGGGACCAATCCTATGGCTCCGGGGCCGGTCCCGGCGCCGGTCGGTCCGCGAACGCCGGTCGGCCGACCGGCGCGGTCCCCGGGGCCGGCGCCGCTCGGCGGCTCCCCGGTCAGACGCGGGTGCCGGCCGCGGTCCCGCCGTCGCGGGCGGCGACCCAGTCGGCGACCTCCCGCGCGGTCAGCGGCGCGGAGAAGTGGTGGCCCTGGGCGGCGTGGCAGCCGGTGTCGCGGGCGGCGCGGGCGAGTTCGCCGCTCTGGACGCCCTCGGCGGTGGCGCGCATGCCCAGCGCCTTGACCAGGGCGATGGCCGCGCGGACGACGGTGTGGCCGTTGTCGGTCCGGTCCACCAGGCGGGCGGTGAAGGACTCGTGGATCTTGACCTCGTCCAGGGGCAGACCGGCGAGTTGGGCGAGGGTGAAGTGGCCGGTGCCGAAGTCGTCCAGGGACAGGCCGACGCCGAGGTCGCGCAGGCGGCGGACGGCCGCGGTGGCGGCGTCGGTGTCGGTGATCAGCGCGTGCTCGCCGATCTCCAGGACCAGCCGGTCGGCCGGTACGCCGTGCTCGCGCAGCGCGGAGGCGACGGTGGCGGGCAGCGCGGGGTCGAGCAGTTCGCGCACGCCGAGGTTGACGGCGACAGGCAGGTCGAGGCCCTCGGCGTGCCAGCCGGCGGCGCGGGCCAGGGTGATGTCCAGGACCTGGCCGGTGAAGGCTCGCAGCAGGTTGGACTGCTCCACGACCGGCATGAACTCCTCGGGGGTGAGCAGTCCGCGGCTGGGATGGCGCCAGCGGGCCAGGGCCTCCAGGCCGATGGGGCGTTCGTCGCCCAGGTCGACCTTGGGCTGGTAGTGCATCTCCAGGGCGCCCTCGGACAGGCCGCGGCGCAGTTCGGTGTACAGGCTGAGCCGGGCGGTGGAGTTGCGGTCCTTGCCGGGGTCGTAGGACTCCACACCGGTGCGGTCGGCCTTGGCGACGTACATGGCCACGTCGGCGCGCTGCATGAGGAGCGCGAAGTCGGGCGCGTCGTGGGGGTGCAGGGCGATGCCGATGCTGGCCTGGAGGTCGAAGTCCATGCCGTCCAGGCGGACCGGTTCGGCGAGGGCGCCGCGCAGCCGGAAGGCCACCTCGCACGCGGAGGCGCTGTCGCGGACCTGGGGCAGCAGGACGGCGAACTCGTCCCCTCCCAGGCGGGAGACGAGGTCTCCGGGTCGGACGCTGTGGGTGAGCCTGCGCGCGACGGTCTGGAGGAGGCGGTCGCCGGTGGGGTGGCCCAGGGTGTCGTTGACCTCCTTGAACCGGTCGAGGTCGAGCAGGAGCAGGCCGACGCTGCCGCCGCGCTGCTGGGCGTGGGCGATCTCCTCGCGGGCCCGGAGGGTGAGGAGCTTGCGGTTGGCCAGGCCGGTGAGCTCGTCGTGGTTGGCCTGGTGGTCGCGTTGGACCGACAGCATGGCGCTCGTGTAGAGCGCGCCGAGCGGGAGCGCGAACAGCGGGACGTAGAGCACCGAGTGGGTCGCGGCCACGACCACGAGCGGGGCGAGGCTGAGCAGGACGCTGTTGACGTGCACCTGCTGGGCCAGGCCCTTGGACATGACCTGTCGCAGGGGCACGCGTTCGTGCATGGCCACCGCGCACAGGACCAGGACGCGGTTGACCGCGAAGTAGCCCGCCCCGGCGAGGGCGACGGTCAGGAGTTCGCCTGCGGCGGGCAGCCACGTGCCCTGGACCGCTCCGGGCAGCAGGAGGCGCAGGACGGCGTCGGCGACGCCGAGCGAGAGCGTGTACTGGGCGGCGTTGAAGGCGATGCGGTGGGGGGCGTGGCCGCGCGCGAACCCGGAGACCGCGGTCGCGGTGACCTGGGCCAGGGCGGCCACGGGCAGGCCGTGCAGGATGACGAGCGCGAGGGAGAAGGGCAGCGAGGTGGGCACTCCGTCGCCGGGCGCCTGGCCGGGGAGTGTGAGGGGGCGCAGTTCGCCGAGGACGATCATGCACAGCAGAACCCAGGTGAGCGGTTCGACGGCGAGAGCGCGCAGCTCGTCCGTGCGCAGGCCGAGTCCGGAGACGAGGAGCAGGACCGCCCCGGCGGCCGTGGCGCCCAGCATGTACAGCCAGAGCGGTGTCCCGACCCGGGGACCGATGTCCCTTGTGCTGTTGGGATCCTTCATGCCTGGTCCTTGCGAGGGGGCCGCGGAGTACGGCGGCGCCGGACGGCGCCGCCGCTCCTGCTCGGGGTTCCCAGCACCCGGCCACCCCTCATGGCCGAATTCCGGTTTCGGATACACCCGCATCCTGTGCGTTGCTGTCCACCTTACGCGGTTTCGTCACCAACTGTCGCTTGCCAGGAACTATCAGTTAACCAAGGCGGGGCTGCGCGCGGTGAGGGATCCCCGAAAAGGTACGCGGGTCCGATACGGCCGCGGGCCCGGTACGCCCCGGGTTCCGCGGCCGTGGTCGGCGGGAGCGGCCCGTGCCCTCAGGCCTCGTCCCTGACGGCCTCCTCGGCGTCGGCGACGGTTTCGGACGTTCCGGGGACGGCGTCGGTCCCCGTGGCCCCGGCCTCGGCGTCCTCGGTCCCGGGCTCCCGGGGCGCGGGGTTGACCCGCATGGCCTCGGCCGCCTCGGGACCGGCCTCCAAAAGGACGCGGAAGCCCTCCTCGTCCAGGACCGGCACCCCCAGCTTGACGGCCTTGTCGTACTTGGAGCCGGGGCTGTCGCCGACCACCACGAAACCCGTCTTCTTGGACACCGACGCCGTGGCCCGGCCGCCGCGCTCGGCGATCGCCTCCTTGGCCCCGTCCCGGCTGAAGCCCTCCAGGGATCCGGTCACCACCACGGTGACCCCCTCCAGGTGGCGCGGCCTGGAGCCGTCGTCCTCGTCCTCCATGCGCACCCCGGCGTCGGCCCACTTGCGGACGATCTCGGCGTGCCAGTCCACCGAGAACCACTCGCGGATGGAGGCGGCGATGGTCGGGCCGACGCCGTCGACCGCAGCCAGCTCCTCCTCGCTGGCCGCGCGGATGGCGTCCATGGAGCGGAAGTGGCGGGCCAGGTCCTCCGCCGCGCGCGGACCCACGTGCCGGATGGACAGCGCCACCAGCACACGCCACAGCGGCTTGGACTTGGCCTCCTCCAGCTGCTCGAAGAGCTTCTCGACCGTCTTCTTGGGCTCGCCCTTCTTGTTGGCGAAGAAGGACACCACCTTGGGCTCGCCGGTCTTGGGGTCGGTCTTGGGCTCGGTGGTGTCGGGGTCGAGCACGTGGGTGCGGATGGGCAGCAGCATGTCGACGGTGAGGTCGAACAGGTCGCCCTCGTCGCGCACCGGCGGCCGGGCGGGCTCCAGCGGCTGGGTGAGGGCGGTGGCGGCCACGTAGCCCAGCGCCTCGATGTCCAGGGCCTTGCGGCTGGCCACGAAGAACAGGCGCTCGCGCAGCTGGCCCGGGCAGGAGCGGGCGTTGGGGCAGCGCAGGTCGACGTCGCCCTCCTTCTGCTGGCCGAGCGTGGTGCCGCACTCGGGGCAGGACTCGGGCATGGCGAAGGCCCGCTCGGTGCCGTCGCGGCGGTCGAGCACCGGGGCGACGATCTCGGGGATGACGTCGCCCGCCTTGCGCAGCACGACGGTGTCGCCGATGAGCACGCCCTTGCGCTCGACCTCGCGCGCGTTGTGCAGGGTGGCGAACTCGACCTCGGACCCGGCCACGACCACCGGCTCCATGACCCCGTAGGGGGTGACGCGCCCGGTACGGCCCACGCCCACCTTGATGTCGAGCAGGCGGGTGGTGACCTCCTCGGGCGGGTACTTGTAGGCGATCGCCCAGCGCGGGACGCGGCTGGTGGAGCCCAGGCGCCGCTGGAGGGCGAAGTCGTCGACCTTGATGACGATGCCGTCGATCTCGTAGGCGGGCTCGTGGCGGTGGGCCGCGTAGTGGGCCACGTACTCGCGGACCTCGTCCATGGTGGTGACGACCCGGTAGCGGTCGCTGAGCGGCAGCCCCCACTCCCCCAGCAGCCGGTAGGCCTGCGACTGGCTGGTGAAGGCCACCTCCCCGCCGCCGTCCTTCGCCGGAGAGTAGGCGCCCACGCCGTGCACGATCATCGACAGCGGCCGGGTGGCGGTGACGCGGGGGTCCTTCTGGCGCAGCGACCCGGCGGCGGCGTTGCGGGGGTTGGCGAAGGGGGTGTGCTCGCCCGAGGCGGTGATGCGCTCGTTGAGTTTTCCGAAGTCCTCCACCGGCAGGAAGACCTCCCCCCGCACCTCCAGCAGCTCGGGGGCGGGGCGCACGCTCTCGTCCAGGCGCTCGGGGACGACCCCGATGGTGCGCACGTTGAGGGTGATGTCCTCGCCGACGCGGCCGTCGCCGCGGGTGGCGGCGCGCACGAGGCGGCCCTTCTCGTACACCAGGTCCACGGCCAGGCCGTCGATCTTGAGCTCGCACAGGTAGCCGTTGACGGGCACCTCGGCGCTGGCCCGGTCGGCCCAGGCGTTGAGCTCGTCGACGTCGAAGGCGTTGCCCAGGCTCTCCATCCGCACCAGGTGCTCGACCGCGGCGAAGTCGACGCTGATGGGCGCGCCGACCTTCTGCGTGGGCGAGTCCTGGGTGGCCAGGGCGGGGTAGGAGTCCTCGATGCCGACCAGCTCACGCATGAGGGTGTCGTACTCGGCGTCGGAGATCACCGGTGTGCCCAGGTAGTACCGGTAACTGTGGTCGTCCAGTTCCTGGCACAGCTCGGTGTGCCGGGCGCGAACCTCGTCGGGGATGTCGGTGGTGGTGTCGGGCGCGCTCACTCGGTACCTTTCTCGCTCTCGTGCTCGCCTGCTGCGGGCGCTACCTTCGGGGTTCGTCCCGCAGGACCCGGGCACCGGCTCGGGAGGCGTTCAGGGCCGCCCTCGCGTGGCCGGGTGAGGCGCCCGCCAGCCCGCACGTGGGCGTGGTGACCACCGCGCGGGAGAGCAGGTCGGGGGAGAATCCCAGCCGGTTCCACAACTCGCGAACAGGATCGACAGTAGCGGCGGGGTCGGACATTCGGGCGGTCCTCGCGGGCTCGGCGCCGTCGCTGGAGGGGACCACGCCGAGCAGGAGTCCGGTGCCCGCCTCCACGGCCGTGCCGACCGTCTCGTCGTGGTCGCGGGTGAGGAGGAGGGCGTTGAGGCTCAGCGCGCGGGCGCCGCTGCGGCGCAGCAGGTCGACGGGGACTCCGGGGGCGCAGCAGTGCGCGGCGGGGACCGCCCCGGTGGCGTCGATCGCGGCGAAGAGGACGCGCAGGGCGGCCTCGACGCGCACCCGGTCGACGGCGGGCAGGCGGCCGTAGCCGCTGGCGGTGGGCAGGGCGCCGAGCAGGACGGCGGGCAGGGAGGGCTCGTCGACCTGGACGAGGAGCCGGGCGCCGGGGACCCGCCTGCGGACCTCGCCCAGGTGCGCCAGGACGCCCTCCAGGTGGGACTCGGTCAGGTCGCGGCAGGCCCCCGGGTCGGAGACCAGGCGCTGGCCGTTGCGCAGTTCGACCGACGCGGCCAGGGTCCACGGCCCGGCGACCTGCACCTTGAGGGTGCCGGTGAAGCCGTGGGCGTGCTCGGTGAGGGCGTCGAGGTCGTAGGACATGAGGCTGGCCGCGCGGCCCAGGTCGCGTCCGGGGCTGTCGGCGACCCGCCAGCCGCTGGGCTGGACCTGCACGGGGAACTCCACCAGGAGGCCGCAGGTGCGGCCGACCATGTCGGCGCCGACGCCGCGCGCGGGCAGCTCGGGCAGGTGCGGCAGGTCGGGGAGTTCGCCGAGGACCGTGCGCATCGCCTCGTCGGGGTCCTCGCCCGGCCAGGACCCGACCCCGGTGGAGGACGCCGCGGGCCAGGGGTAGGGGTGCTGTTCGCTCACATCGCCCAAGGTTAGGGCAACGCGCCCCGGTCAGGCGCTACCGTCGGGACGCGTCGGGGCTAACCCGCGGAGGCGCGGTGGGCGTCGGTGGCGTCCTCGGGCTCCTCGGAGGGCTCTTCGGCGGCGCGGGAGCGGCGGGCGCGCAGCACCATCACGGCCACGACGGCCGAGGCCAGCGCGGCCACGCCCAGGGCCGCCCAGGGCGAGTCCAGGAACAGGGAGAACCAGGTGCCCACCAGGCCGCCGATGACCACGCCCCACAGGCCCGCCCAGATCAGCGAGCCGACGAACATCGCGGCGAGGTAGCGCGGGAAGCGCATGCGCATCGCGCCCGCGGCGAGGTTGACGGCGGTCTGCACGCCGACGGTGCAGAAGCTCAGGGTGACCACGGGCGCGCCGTAGCGGTCGATGCGCCGCCGGGCGGCGTCCAGCCGGGGGCCGAGTCTGGCGCCCATACGGCTGCGGGTCACCCCGGCGCCCAGGCCGCGGCCGATCCAGTACGTGGCCTGGGCACGGCACAGGACCACGCCGAGCAGCGTGAAGTAGACGATCCAGAACGGCTGGCCGTCGAGGAAATCGAACTCCGGCATGGGCAGGCCCCCTCACCTCGCCCCGCAACTATGCTATGCCTTACCTAAGTTCGGCAAGGGATCGCGGGCGACGAACCAGGTGGGACAGCCCACTCCGCCGCCGGGCCCCCGGGCGGCACGTCCCCGCGCCCGCCCGGACCGCCGCACCGGCCCCCTCAGACCGCGGCGCCGGTTCTGGAGGTGGCGGAGATCGTGGCCGACCCCAGCACCGTGTCGCCCTGGTAGACCACCACGGCCTGCCCGGTGGCCACGCCGGTCGCGGGTTCGGCCAGCCGGACGACCAGCTCGGGACCGCCGTCGGCCTCGCGCTGCCACACGCTCGCCGGGTAGACCTCGCCGTGGGCGCGCAGCTGCACGTGGCAGTCGGTCGGCTCGGTCAGGGGCTCGCTGCCGCTCCACACCGGGCGCACGCCGGTGATGGCGTCCACCCGCAGGGACGCCCGCGGCCCCACCGTGACGGAGTTGTCGACCGGCTCGATGGAGAGCACGTACCGCGGGTGGGCGGCGCCGCCCAGACCCAGGCCCTTGCGCTGGCCCACGGTGAAGGTGTGCGAGCCGTTGTGCGTGCCCACCACCGTGCCGTCCTCGTCCCGGATCGGCCCCGGCCGCTCGCCGATGCGCCGGTTGAGGAAGCCCGCCGTGTCACCGTCGGCGATGAAGCAGATGTCGTGGCTGTCGGGCTTGTCCGCCACCGACAGGCCGCGCCGCTCGGCCTCCGCGCGCACCTCGTCCTTGGTGCAGTCCCCCAGCGGGAACACCGCGCGCTCCAGCTGCTCGGCGTTGAGCACGCCCAGCACGTAGGACTGGTCCTTGGCCGCGTCCACGCTGCGCACCAGGCGCCCGTCGACCTTGCGGACGTGGTGTCCGGTGGCCACGGCGTCGAAGCCCAGGGCGACGGCCCGGTCCAGCACCGCCTCGAACTTGATCTTCTCGTTGCAGCGCAGGCAGGGGTTGGGGGTGTTGCCCGCCTCGTACTCGGCCACGAAGTCCTGTACGACCTCGCGGTCGAACTCCTCCGACATGTCCCAGACGTAGAAGGGGATGCCGATAACGTCGGCGGCCCGCCGCGCGTCGTGGGAGTCCTCCACGGTGCAGCAGCCGCGAGCGCCCGTGCGGTAGGACTGCGGGTTCTTGGAGAGCGCCAGGTGGACACCGGTGACGTCGTGGCCCGCCTCGGCCACACGGGCCGCGGCGACCGCGGAGTCGACCCCGCCCGACATGGCGGCGAGTACACGCAAAGTCATAGTGGGTCCAGGGTATGCGCTCGTGGAGGGGACGGAGTCCCCGCCTGGGGGGACGGGAACCTCCGACCGGGGGTCAACGGCGACGCCCGGCGGGGAACCAGGCCGCGGCCTCGGGAGGGCGAACCGTCCGCCGGGCGGCCCCCGGGCGCGACGGCGAGTGTGGTCGTCCGCTTCTGCGAAAATCGGGGCATGGCTCTGTTCCGTCGTCGCCGCTCCACCGACTCCGCCTCCTCAGTGACCGCCTTCTGGGACGCCTGGCCCGCCGAACGCGAGGCCCTGGCCAGCGCGGTCGAGTCGGACCAGCCCGTGCCCGCCGAGGTGTCCGAGCGCGTCACCGCGCTGGTCCGCTCCATCCACCCGGACATGGAGTGGGAGGTGGGCCGCGCCCCGAAGCCGAGCGGCGGCCTGGAGGACCTCGACCTGTCGACCGACGTCGACCCGGGCAAGCTCCTGGAGCAGCTGGCCGCCCTGGACGACCCCTCCCGGCTGACCGACGGCCCCGCCTACGCCCTGACGCTGCGCCCCGGCGGCTCGGAGGAGGCGCGCATCCTGTCCGAGCGCTGGGCGCGCTCGGCCCCCGAGGACTCCCGGTGGCTGTTCCGGCCGGTGCGGCCCGCCGACCACGACCAGCTGTCCTCCACCGTCAACCTGGACGACCACGAGCTCGACCTGTCGCACGTGTCGGTGTCCATGCGGGTCGACCACGCGACCGGCAAGGTCGAGGTGGGCGTGTACCACCCCGACAACATGTTCCTGCCCGAGAGCACGCGCGCCGCCGTGGCCGAGCACGTCACCCTGCTGGCGCTGGGCGAGGACGACCGGGTGCGGTGGATCGGTGAGACGGCGCCGCTGGACGAGCCGCCGCTGGACCCGCTGCCGCCCACGTCGATGCCCGCCGTGGTGCGGCAGATGGCGGACATGCTCGGCGGGTCGGGCGGCTGGGCGACGCTGCACGGGCGCATCCCCCTCCAGGGCGCGGTGGAGATCCTGCTCCGCCACCCGCTGACCCGTCGCGACTTCCCGGCGTTCACCCTGTTCGTGCAGGTGATCGTGCCGTACACGCACACGGACGAGGACAAGCTGCCCGCCGGCGCCTCCGCCTCGGCGCTGGACGACCTGGAGGCCCGGATCTCGGGTGTGCTGGGGGACAACGGCGCGCTGTTCATGCGCCAGACCGTGGGCGGCAGGCGTGACTACCGCTACTACCTGGACCCGGACTCGGGCGTGCTGCCCGAGTTCGAGGCCGTGCTGACGGACTGGTCCGAGGGGGAGGTCAAGCTGCGCAGCCAGCTCGACCCGTCCTGGGCGCAGTTCAACGCCGCGCGCAGGCCGTTCCGCCGCCAGCTGGGCGAGTAGGGCGCGGCGGCGGGGCAGCGGCCGGGACGGCTGTCCACCGCCGCGGGGGAAACGGATCACCGGTTCTTGGTCCGCCGCCGACTCCGGGGGCTTCAGGGTCAACCCGAAATCCCACCTTGCACATCTGGCCCCCAAGTCACAACAGGCGTAACGTGTCATTTCCGCCAGGAGGATGATGCGGCCTTGGACGGTGTGCAGCCACGAGCACCATCGGGTCGGCCCCGGGTCGCCGCGGTCGGCGCGGTCCTCGCCCTGTGCCTGGTGGGAGCTCCGCTGATGTCCCTGTTCCCCGTGGGGATCTGGGACACCACCCGCGCCCTGACGATGAGCGGCGCGGGCCAGGGGGCGCTGCTGCTCGCGCCGGTGGTCGCCGGGGTCGTCCTGCTCATGTTCTGGCTGGCGTCCCAGTGGCTGGAGAGGTCCGGCGTGAACCATCCCTTCGCGTCGGCCGCGCTCGTGACGGCCACCGCCATGGTCACACCCGTGGTCGTCGCGTTCCTGGCCCCGGAGGTCATGACGCTGCCCTGGGGGACCGCCGCCAACACCGCCTTCCTGACCGGGACCGTCGCGACGCTGGGCATGGGCGCGTCGATGCTGTTGGACCGGCCCTCCGACCGCTGGCGGCCGGGGGTGCTGCCCGCCGTGGCGGTGGTCGCCGTCCTGCTCGCGGCGCTGCCCGCCGTGGAGGACGCGGTGCTCGCGCGGGCGGCCGACGAGCGTTCGCGCGCGCAGATCATGTCCTTCGAGCGGACCATCGCGGTGCTGGACCACCCGGGATGGTCGCTGGCCCAGGTGCACGAGGTGGAGGACGGCCTGCGCCTGACCTACCGCGACGGGAACGGGGCACCGCTGCACGTGCTGACGTGGGACGGCACGCGTTCGGCCGACGCCGGGTTGGACGCGGGCTGCGGTTTCCCCGGCACGTGGTGCCGCGACCTGGGGGAGGCGGTGGTCGTGCACCACGCCGACGGCCACCCGAGCGAGCTGCGCACGCACCTCGACGACGGCACGGTGGCGAGCCTGCTCCCGGAGCCGGGCACGCCCACCGACCTGCTCGGGGTGTCCCGGGCGCTGCGCCCCGAGGAGCCCGGTGAGCGCCGCGACCTCGTGGAGGCCGTCACCGCGTGAGGCGGCGCGGGCCCGCCCCCGCCCTGCCCGGCCCCGGCCGACCGGTCCCCGAGCGTCCCGGCTACTCCGCCGCCGCGGTGTAGTACTCCAGTTCGCCGTCTCCGTAGTCCTCGGGCTCCCGGGGATCGGACAGGTCGACCTCGACCCCGCTCCCGGCGAACGCGGCGCCCACGCGCTCCACCGCCTCCTGGTCCAGGTAGTGGTGGTGCAGATCCAGCCTGCGCAGACCGGCGAAGGCGTCGGCCCGTTCGACGAGCGCCCGGGCTCCCCGGTCGGTGAGGACGCCCAACGACAGGTCCAGGACCTCCAGGCGACCGACCACGGGCGCGTCGGCCAGCACCGGGACCCACGCGTCCACGTCCTCGGCGTTGCGCACGCCCAGGTACCGCAGACCGGGGAACGCCCCGCCCGAGAGCACCGGCTCCAGGTCCCGGGGCGAGACGTCGCGGCCGTAGTCCTCCATCCCCAGCCACAGCTCCAGGTGCTCCAGCGCGGGCAGACCCGAGGACGCCACCTCGCGCACGACCCGGCCCGGCAGACCGCCGCTCTCCAGGGTGAGGGAGCGCAGGCCGTGGGAGGGCACGTGCAGGCTGAGGCCGCCCCCGCCCCGGATACCGTCGGCGCCCCGGGTGGCCAGCCGCTCCAGGCGGGGGAAGGCGGCCAGCAGCGGTGCCATGTCCCCCTGGTTGATCCAGGAGAGCTCGCACTCGTCGGCGGTGATGTCGCCGACGAAGACCGAGCGCAGGTTCGGCAGCGCGTCGGCGTGCTCGACCAGCAGCTCCACGGCCTGCTCGGGACCGCACTGGTCGGGGCTGACCCAGTCACCGAGGACCAGCGCCGTCACGCGCTCGGTGTCCACCTCGGACATGAAGAGGGAGAAGTACTGGTCGTAGTCGTCCTCGGGACGCCTGCCGTCGCTTCCGCTGGTCCGCAGCCGCCAGGCCGTGGACGCGGGGTCGCGCGGGTCCCCTCCGCGCCTTCGGACCTGTTCGAGCCGCTCCTCACGCGTGCCCTCGGCGGGGAACTCGACCACGGGCAGGCCTGCGAACTCGGTGAGATCGGCCATGGGGGCTCTCTTTCCGGGGAGGTGGAGGTGGTTCCCCCATGCCTAGCAGCCCCCGGGGACAGCCGGGCACGCCCGGAACCGCCACCCGGGTCGGGTTCCGCTCACCCGCTCGCGCCGCCCCTCGCACCGCCGCGCCGTGCGGGTACCGCCCCGACCGCTCGCACCCCGCCGTCCAGGGTTCCGCTCCGCCGCGCGGGACCGCCCCCGAACACCCCTCAGGAGCCGCCGAGCGAGTCCGGGAGCGCGGACCGTCCGGCGTCCCCGTACAGGCGCCGGGCCAGGTTCCTCATGGACCGGCGCATCCCCGGCGGGTCCTGCTCGTTCGAGCCCACCGACGCCAGGTGGGAGGAGAACGAGCCGAAGAGGTGGTCGCCGTCGCGGATTTCCCCGGGCAGCTCGGCGAACCACCGGTACCCGCACGGCTGGTGCGGGACCCCGGCCTCCGTCAGGAAGTCGTCGACACCGCGGTCGACGCCCGCCCGGTCGGTGCGCGTCCTCTCCTCCCACCGCTGGACGCGCCTGCCGCGGTTCTCGCAGGTCACGTGCACCGGGGAGGGCGGGTGCCGCTCCGGGCACCGGACGGCGTGCTCGGGGCCCACCGCCCAGGCGACCAGGGCGTGCCAGCCGGATTCGGGGACCTCGACGAACCTCCTTCCGCGGAGTTCGGGGTGTTCGCCGGTGTCCGCCTCGTGCGGGGGCAGGGGCAGGACGGGGTACTCCGACCAGGTACGTCCGCTCAGGTCCTCGCGGTGCCCGCCCACGTGGAAGTAGACCATCTCCGCCCTGGCCTCCTTCCGCCTCCCGGAGGTCCAGCGGTCGTCGTGCGGCCCGTCGCTCATGGACAGCAGCCTTCCCGGGGGTTTCGAGGAGTCCGTCCCAGCCCGTTCCTATCGTGCGGCGGGGACCGGAACCAGGGGCGAAGGGTCCGGTCGCGTGGCCGGGAGCGGCCACGTCCGCGTTGTCGGGCGGCCCCGTGGCAGGACCCGGCCCGGAGCTGCCGTCCGCAGGAGGGGCCTTGGGACCGGTACGCGCGGATACCCGCGGAGTCCCGGTACCGGGACGGGAACCCATGCGGGTCACGGCCGCCACACCGGACGCCCGGAGTCGTCGAGTTCCACGTTCCCGCCGACCACGATGTCGACGGACACCGTGCGCTCCTCCTCGTCGAGGATCGCGTAGGTCACCGACGCCGTCCCGGGGTGGACCGTGGTCACAGTGGCCGTCGGTTGGTCCGGCCCATGGGCTGTGTCCACGGCTTCCAGGACCACCTCCGGCATCCTCTCGACCTCCCAGCGCGCCTCATCCCGCAGCGGAAAGTAGTGCCCCGGATCGTAGTGCAGGACGCACCCCGGCGGCCGCAGCTCGGTGGCCTCCGCCGCGCAGGTCTCGACGTGCGCGCGGATCTGCTCGTCAACCGCATCGGCCACACCCGTGCGCACCCCGCCGACCGGGAGCGCGAGTTCGGTGGTGGCGCCCGACCGCACCACGAAGGCCTCCGACACCGGCTCGAACAGCGGGTGCTCGTAGGTGGCCGTGTAGGTGCCGACGAGGGCGTCAGCACGGTTGCGCGACCCCGGTACGCGGTCCGACCCGGTGGGTTCGAACCTCACGTCGGCGATGACCAGGGGCCCGACCGGCGTGTACGGCAGGGTGATCTCGCCCAGGACGGCGGGCAGTACCGTCTCCTCGCGCAGTTCCCAGTCCCGGATCCATCCCGTGTCCGAGCGGTCCGTCCAGACGCGTACCGTCCAGTCGCCGTCGAAGGTCACCGGCGTGGCACGCGGCTGAGGTCCGCGTGTACGCCCGACGTCTCCGGTCGCGGGGTCGTGTGTCCCGTGGCTTTCGCCCAGCCGGATGTCCGGAGGGTCGTAGCCCTCGGCCAGCACGTCGGACCCCAGCAGCCCGGAGGACTCCGGCGGCCGGAGTCCGCTGAACGACTCCGCGTCGCCGACGTCGAACCCCGCCATGTCGAACAGCCTCTCGGTGTCGTGCTCCTCCAGGGCCGTGACGAGTTCCTGCACCGGAGCGCTCGGATCAGCGGTCAGAGATGCGGGCACCCGTGCCAGGGCGACCACGACCAGGACCGCGCACACCGCGGCCGCGGTCCACCGGACGTGGCGCCCGACCCACCACCCGCGACGCCCTTCCGGCAGACGCGCACCGCACTCCGTGCAGAACACGGACTCGCGGCGGGCGGCAGTGGCCCCGCAGGCCGGGCACGAACGACGCTTCCCGGTCATGGCTTCGGGGTGTAGCCGCTGACCCGCAGATACTCCCCGACGAGCCCCGCGGGCCGGGTCTCCACGTGCAGTGGCGGTTCGGACCGCCACCACAGCCAGGCGTTGTGGGGCGGCATCCGCTGGATGGCCTCCAACGGCAGCGCGGGACGGTAGGTCGGGCTGAGGGAGTACTGGCGGGCCGGGTCGGGCTGGACGACCGCCATCCGCCCGTGTCCCGGGGAGGCACCCCCGCCGTGGGTCGTCACGTCCGTCTCCCGCGCCTCCCCTCCCCAGGACGACACGTTGCGGAGGTCAGTCTCGTTGGACATGCCCCCGTAGATGACCTTGGCGGTCGTGGCGGTCAGGATGGCCTGCTGCTCGTCGGCTCCGTACCTGACCCGCAGCTGGGCGAGTGACTGGGCCGCCCACAGCGTGACCACGCCCCGGCCTCCGCCCTCGGACACCAGAGCGGGCAGGCTCGGCAGCGGCGCGATGTTGGCGACCTCGTCCAGGGCCAGCAGGAGCGGCGGGTCCAGGCGCCCTCCCCGAGCCGCGGCCCGCTCCGCCGCACGCTGGGCGATCGCGTCCACCAGTCCCACGACCATGGGTGCCACCACGGCCTGGTAGTGGCTCGGTCCGACGATGAACAGGGTGGAGTTGGTGTCCAGGAACGCGTCGATGTCCAGGTCGACGGCCGAGCAGGAGTCCAGGACCTTGGGCTCGGCGGTGGCGTCCAGGCAGTTGCGGGCCACCGAGTAGAACGATCCGCGTTCACGCTCCCCCAGCAGCTGCACGGACTCCAGGTCGTCCGCCCACCCGGGGGCCGCCCCCGGGTGGGCGTGCAGGACCTGTGCGGGGCGCCGGGTCTCCTGGGCGGCCAGCCACCGGCGGACCTCGGCCATCGGCGCCCCCGACAGCGCCGCCGCGTGGAACAGGCCGCGCAGGACGAGCGCGGCCCCGCCGCGCCAGTGCTCCCCGTCGGAGAGCCCTCCGGCGGCAGCGGTCATCGCCTGCACCCTCCGGTAGCACACCGACGGGTCCTCGCACCCGGCCAGCGGGGACCACCGCATCGTGCCGAATCCCTCGCTGTCGAAGGGGTCGTAGACGTACACCCGTCCGCCCGGGGCCGCGATCCGACGGCGCCGGTCCCCGCAGAACCGCAGGACGTCGCCCCGTGTGGTGGTGCTGACGACGGGCCCGGCCCAGTACAGGAGGGTGGGGATGATGATCCCGGAGGTCTTGCCGTAGCGGGGAGGCCCGACCACGCCGACAGAGTCCGCGGGGGAGGACCACACCCGTTTGTATCCGTCGGCCGGATCCAGGCCCAGGTACACCCGGTCGCGGAGATCCAACCGGACCGGTGGGGCGGGCGCGAAGGTCTCGGTCATGGAGTTCAGTCCTTGAGCAGCTGGGAGTGGGGACGGCCGGTCATCGGCACCCGGGTCGGGGAGAGCGGATGGTGCGTCCCGGGGGTCTCCAGGTGTTCCAGACGCAGTTCGGTGGGTGGATGGGTGGCGAGGACGGCCGCGTCCCAGCCGCTGTGGGCTCCGTCGAAACCCTCGCCGAGCCTGGCCAGGGCGCTGTACAGCCCCGGGCCGTACCCGGCGGCCCGCGCCTCGGCGTCGGCACGCAGTTCGGCACGCCTCCAGTGCCGGGCGTTGACCGGCATGACCAGGAGGCGGATGGTGACGGTCACGCTCCACAGCAGGACGCGCACCAGGGCGAGGAGGAAGCTCCAGTACACGGCGGAGGCCTGGGCGCGGTGGGCGAGCTCGTGGACGAGGAAGACCGGCCAGGCGATGCCCCGGTTCCACGCGAGGCTGACGGCGTCCCCGTGCTTGTAGTGGGCGACCTCGTGTGCGATCACCCCGGCGACGGCCTCGGCGTCGTGGTCCAGGGCGTCGAGCAGGCCGCGGTTGACGACGATGTGCCGGATTCCCGCGTAGGCGTTGGGCTCGCGACTGTCGTCCATGAGGAGCTTCGGCGGGCGTTCCAGACCCATGCGGGCTGCCGCCCGGGCGACCACCGGCTCCAGCAGTTCGGCCTCGCGGCGGCTGGGGCGGCGGGCGCCGGAGACGCGCAGCCTCGCAGGCTCGGCTGCGCCGCAGTAGGCGACGTAGGCGGAGGCGACGGCCACGGCGGTGACGACCTGGCCGACGGCGAGGGCGAACGGCCAGACGGGGTCGGCCTCCCACAACATGAGCCACGGGGAGACCAGGGCGTGGAAGGCCATGGTGGCCCCGCCGTTGGCGGCCCCGAGCAACGCGCCGATAACGCCGCCGATCTGGACGGCGGCAGTCGGTAACAGGTCGTCCATGCTCACGGGCAGCGGCAGGATCCACGCGAAGACCGTGTTGAGCTGGCGCAGCACCCCGGCACCGGCGAACGTGCCGGAGACGAGTCCGCCGACCGCGCCGAAGACCGCGCCGACAGCGGTCAGGAACACGGCGAGGGGCAGGTTGAACCAGGCCGCGAGCAGCGCGACCGCGTTGCCCGCCGCGTTGTCGCGCAGCCGGGCCGGCCCGCGCCCGGCCCGGCGGGGCGCGTCGCGCGGCGTCGCGGACCGTCCCTCCCCGGTTCGTTCGGGCCGGGGCTGTCCGGGCCGAGGCCGCCCGGTCAGGGTCTCCTCGGGTGCGGAGACCGTACGCGGAGGCGCCCCTGCGGGGCCGGGTGTGGAGCGCGGAAGGCGTGGGAGCTCCGGGTCGGAGCGGGGATCCGGTTCGGGACCGGGCCCCGGGTCGGCGCGGCGGGACGGCTCCGTGCGGGAAACCAGGTCCGGGCGGGAACTCGGACCGGCGTGGTGGGACGGATCCGGGTGGGGACCGGCGATGTGGGAGAGCCCCGTGTAGCCCCCGGTGTCGCCCCCGGGCTCCCGCGCCACCCCCTCCCCCGGAGACTCCGGTGAGGAGCGCGTCAGAGACCAGGGCGGTGCCAGGGCGTCATCTGCGGCGCGGGAGGAAGTGCGACGCGCCGCTGGCCCGCTCCGCCCGCGCAGTGCGGACGGAGGTGGCGCCGTGCCGCACCCGGGACAGGTGCTGGCGACGGCGGGCAGACGGGTGCCGCACTGGTCGCAGTACATGAGGGCTCTCCGGTGGACGGGGAATCGGGTACGGGGCTGGTGTGTGGAGGCTGGAGCGGGTGGGCGGGGCCGTGCAGGACCTGAGCGTGCGGGGACGGGCGGGTGTGGAGCGGATGTGGGTGGACCTGTGCGGCGCGGACTGGCGGTGCCGCCTCAGAGCGCCGGGGGTTCGTCTCCGGGTGCGCGTCCGCCGCCCCACCAGGCCGTGTAGGCGCGAACGTCCCCGGGGTCGGCGTGCGGCGGAGGCACCCGGTCGGGGTCGTGCCGGACGCTGGTGCAGTGTCCCAGTTCGGCGGACATGTCCTGGTCCAGGCGGGGAAGGTGGCGCTGCCACCACTCCAGGGCGAGGTAGGGGTCCTCCGACCTGTCGCGGTAGGCGTGTTCCCAGGCGCGGTGGAGGTCCAACAGCATCTGGACCACGGCGGGGTGCCGGTACCAGCAGGGGCGCAGGCGGGTCATGGTGCGGGGGTGGTGGACGAGGACCCGGGTGATCCACTCCTGGAGGCGCTCCAGGGCGACCGCTGCCTGCCGTCCGTCCATGTCGACCCACGCGGCGGCGGGCTGCCCCGGCCGGTCCGTGCCGGTCGGGGCCTCAGGGCTGCTGACGGAGACGAGGGAGAGGACCTCGTCGGCGAGCCGGTGCACCTGATCTTCGATCCTGTCGAGCCGGGTGGAGGAGTCGGACCGTCCAGACGGCTCGGGCTGTCCAGGGCTCTGGGGGGATGGGTCGCTCATGTGCATGGGGGTGCTTTTCCTGCTGGGGGCCGTGGTCAGCGCTCGGGCTCCAGGACCTCGCGGCCGAGGTCGTCGCTGGTCTCCCTGTGGCGGCGGTTGTCTCGCTCCGCAACCGGGTTCCGGGATTCCTCGCGGAGGAGCCGCTCCCGCCGGATCCGTTCGAGTTTGGCGTCAAGGTCCTTGGAACGGTCCTGGAGTGCGCTGCCGACGCGTTCGGTGGCGGGCTCCGGAGTGGGAGAGGGTGGAGGCGGGGACGGAGCTGGGCTTGGGGGCGAGGACTGTTCAGGGGAGTGCCGGGGTTCGGGGGTTTCCCGCCCAGGTCCGGCGATCCGTTCGGCGTCGCGTCCGACTGCCTTCCGGAGTGCCTCGGGGAGGGTGGTCTCCGACACCGAAGGTCCCTTTCTGCCCGCGCTCTCCAGCCGGTGCTCCCTGTGGCGCCGCTCGGCCTCTGCGGCAGTCTCGGAGACGAGGGGGTGGACGGGTTCGGCCTCCTGATCAGGCCCTAACCGTTCCGGATCTCGTAGGTAGGCCATACGTGACGCGAAGTGGCTGACCTCCGCGGCTGTCGGCTCCCGGGCGCGCTCCCGGACGATGGTGTCGCGGGCGCCCAGCGGATCGCGCATGTTCCCGTCGGGACCGCGATGGTTCTCGTACAGGAGGCCGCCGTCGCGGTTGGTGACGTACATGGAGTCGACGAGCCCCCGGGACTCCAGATGGTGGGCGACGTCGGGGATCTCGGAGTAGAACCGGTCATGGGCTTCGGGCCGAAGCCACCTTCCCACGCCTTCTTCATCACGTGAGCTCTGGTACCTGTCCGCGATACCCAGCAGGCTGTTGGAGTCGTGGGTGGCGACGAAGGCGACACTGACGTGGTAACCCTCGTCGGAGAAGCCCCTGACCCACCCTTCCGCCCAGTCCTTCCGGCCAAGGGGGTGGCTGGCGACGACGTCGTACTTGGTCTCACCAGCTCTCAAATGGTCCATGCACCGCTGGTGGAGATCATCGGGAAGATGCTGCTCAACTATCCGCTGCCCGTTGAAGGGGTGCTCCTTGGCGATCCTCCCGTAGAGAGGATGGCGTTTGGCATGGTCGTCACCGTCGTACAAGGCAGTCCGCGATTGACCGAGTTCGTCTTGGACAAGCCTCTGAGACGAGCTCTTCCCCGATCCAGGTTGACCACCGAGAATGACCGCCCGTGGACGCTCACCAGGTGCTCTGGAAGGCTCCTCAGCCGGGGTGATCTGCCTGATCCTCGTCTGAACCAGCCACTCCCGCTGGGACTCGGAAAGGCTTCCCTCACCATTCAATGCCGTGCTCTTCCTTGAGCGCCGCGACCAGACGGGGGTACTCCTCCAGGATCTCGTCCTGCTCCTCCCTAGTCATCTTCCAAAGGCTCTTCTCCACGTCCATGTAGAAGTTGAAAAGGCGATCGTACTTCCGTGCCTCGTCCGAGCCCTCGTCTGCCAGATGATGCAAGTACTGATAGACGCTCATCACGTTTTCCACTGCCCCACCCAGACGCTCGCGGCGCTTGATCTCGGCGTAGCGGGAACGGTGCGCCTTGATCTCCTCCCACTCCTCGGGAGTCCAGCGCCCGTCCTCCTGCTCGTCGTTCACGGATAACACCCTTCCCTGGGGTCGCAGAAGTCGTCTCACTCGTTCCTACCGCGGAACGGTGACATGGAGCCAGACCGAGGAAACCCATCACCGTGGCCGGGACCGGTCACGCGCGCCTCGGTGGCACCCGAACGCCGGCTCGAACGCGAGAAGGCGCCCCCGATGGAACGAGGGCGCCTTTCGGTGCCGGGATCAGGAGAGGGGCGGAGTCAACCGCCTCGGCTGGTGGAGCCGCTTTCGCGGTGCCTCAGCCGTTCTCCTTCTTGATGCGCTCGACGAGCATCTTCTTGCCCTGCTCGCCGGCCTTCTGGTTGTTCTCCTGGATCCGGCGAAACCACTGGGCGAGCTCGTCGTCGCCCTGTTTCTCGGCGTCCTTGATGTAGCCCTCCAGGCGCCAGACGTTCTCCAGCGACTGGTGGACGGCCCAGACCAGGTTGTAGTTCTTGTCCTTGAGCGGGCTCTCGGGCTCAGCCATGACAACCTCCTCGCCGTCGTTGTCGTGTCTTTCCGTTGCCGGAATCCCACTGCCCAACCCGCCCTACGGGTACACACGGCGACGGGCGATGACGCGCGGCCCCGCGTCACCCCGACCGGACCGAGCCCCCCACTGGTCGGACTTTCCCTCCGGGCACGCGACCCTGCTACTCGGAAGCCGCGGTGTAGTAGTAGGGCTCCTCGTCCTCGTCGTAGTCCTCGTCCTCGTCGTCCCTCCCTTCGTCGAGGTCGAGCTCGACCCCGGTTCCGGCGAACGCGGCCCGCACCCGCTCCACCATCCCCTCGCTCAGGAAGTGGTGGTGCAGGTCGAGCTTGCGCAGTCCGGAGAATGCCTCGGCCCGGTCGACGAGTTCCCTGGCACCCTGGTCCGTCAGGATGCCCAGGGACAGGTCGAGCACCTCCAGGCGCTTGACGACGGGTGCCCCGGCCAGCACCGGAACCCACTCGGTCCAGTGCTCGGCGTTGCGCACGCCCAGGTACCTCAGCCGGGGGAACGCCTCGCCCGAGAGCACCGGCGCCAGATCCTGCGGGGAGGTGCTGCCGCCGTACTCCTCCATCCCCAGCCACAGCTCCAGGTGCTCCAACGCGGGCAGACCCGAGGACGCCACCTCGCGCACGACCCGGCCCGGCAGGCCCCCGCTCTCCAGGGTGAGGGAGCGCAGCGCCTCGTGTGAGGGCACGTGCAGCCCGAGCTGCCCCTCTATGCCGTCGGCGCCCTTCACCGTCAGCTCCTCCAACCGGGGGAAGGCGGCCACGAGCGGCGCCAGGTCGGGCTGGGAGATCCAGGACAGCTCGCACTCGTCGAAGGTGATGTCACCGAAGAAGACCGAGCGCAGGTTCGGCAGCGCGTCGGCGTGCTCGACCAGCAGGTCCGCGGCCTGGTACAGACCCCCGTCGGAGGCATAACCCCATTCACCGATGACGAGTGCCGTCAACTGCCCGGTGTCCACCTCGGACAGGAACCGGGCCAGGTAGTCGGCGCCCTTGTCCTCGGGGGTCTTTAGGAGGTGCTCGCTGGTCCGCAGCCGCCAGGCCCTGGAGGCGGGGTCGCGCGGGTCGCCGCCCCGTTCCCGGATACGTTCGAGCCGTTCCTCCCACGTGCCTCTGGCGGGGAACTCGACCACGGGCAGGCCCGCGAACTCGGTGAGGTCGGACATGAGGACTCTCTTCTCGGGCTTCAGGGGGTGAAATACTGCCCCCATGCCTAGCAGTTCGGGATGACAGACGGGGGACCGGAAACCGCGCGGAGCATGGAGGCCCGGAGGCCGCCGAGTCGGGGAAGCCGCTGGACTCGATGCAGGGCCGGAGGAACACTCGCTCCCCGTCTCCGGGCGGTCCACCCGCCTCAACGACGTTCGTGGCCGGGAGCTGCGAGCGCCCACGTCCTCCCCCCGCCCGTGTCGCCGCCTCTGGTCCGCGGGGCGTGACACGAGCACGCGGACACCCGGCAGCCCGCCTCCGGGCCCGCGTCTGTTCGGCTACAGGGGTGAGGGAGGCGGCGGCTGCGCCGCGTCCCCGTTCCCGCGCCGGACGGACTCGGCCGGCTCCCCGGGCTGGATCGTCCGGACGGCCTGGGCTGTCTGGGTCGCCCGGTCCGCCTGGACGCTCCCCGGAAGGCCGGCGGCGCCGGGGTCCGCGTCCCGCTCGCGCAGCATCCGGTCCAGGCGCTCGACCTGCTGCCCGAGTTCCACCAGGCGGGCCATGACCGCCTCGTGCTGGACCTCCTCCAACTGCTGGTCCTCGGCCCAGCGGACCTCGCTGATCTCCTGCTCCAGGGAGGTGACGATCACCGCGATGACCAGGTTCAGCATGATGAACGCCGTCAGCACGATGTAGCACACGAAGAAGATCCAGGCCGTCGGATGCTCCGCCAGCACCGCGTCCGAGACGTCCGGCCAGCCCTCCGTCGTCATCAGCAGGAACATCGTGTACAGCGACGTGCCCAGATTGCCGAAGAACACCGGCACGGCCTCACCGAACAGCTGGTGGGCGATGATCGCCGAGGTGTAGATGACCACCAGGAGCAGGCCGATCACCGTTCCCACCCCCGGCATGGCCTTGAACAGCGCGGTGATGATCTGCCGCATCTGCGGGACGGCGGTGATCACCCGCAGGATCCGCAGCACCCGCAGGATGCGGAGCACGGCGAACGGGCCGGTGGCCGGGATCACCGAGACCAGCACCACCAGGAAGTCGAACCAGTTCCAGGCGCTCCGGAAGAACCGCCCCCGCCAGGCGTGGATCTTGAGGATCATCTCGACGACGAACACGCCGACGACGACGTACTCGATGACCACCAGATACGGAAGGGCGGAACCCCCATAAGTCATCCAACCCAAAATCACGGCATTGACCAGAATCACCGCGAGCACGATGTTGGAGAACCACTGACTCTCCACGAGCCTGGTGACCTGAGCACGCCGCAATGCCGCTTCCCCCTCGCCAATTCCACTTCCGAGCGATTCGGACATGGGGCATCAAATATATCGAAGCGGACTCAACTTCTGCGCGGCGCGCCTGCCTTTGGTCAGGCGTGTACAGCTTCGCGCTCACACCGGCAGACACGACCACACCCCGTGCACACACTTCACAGAAGGCGCACCCTCACGGTTCCGACGGCCGCCCAGAAGGCGCAGGAAGGGGAAATGGCAGGTGCCGCATCCCATACCCCCGGCTTCCGGTCCGATCAGTGTCCGAAGGCGGTGAGACCGAAAACACCGCGCCCCTCGCGTCCTCCTCGTCGGGGAGGGCCCTTCCCAACGAGGAGGACGCGAGGGGCCGCGAGGAGGAGGAAGCGGCGAACGGGGATGCGCAAGGCGGGCGGGCGGTGGTTCGGGAGGTCCCGCACGTCACTGGTATGTTCACTGCTGGCCACGGCAGGAAGCCCGACACGGTGACGAGCCCGAGCCGTCGACAGCGCCAGCGCCCGCGACACAGGAAGAGACATGGCGGAGCTGAAGTACTTCACAGGTTCGATGAACTCGGGCAAGAGCACGATGGCCCTCCAGGAGCACCACTCACGCGGCGGCGAAGGAGTGCTGTACACGAAGCAGGACCGCGCCGGAGCGGGCATCATCTCGTCCCGCCTGGGCCTGGAGTCCCCCGCCGTGGAGGTGGGCGACGACCTGGACCTGTACGACGACATCGCCGACCGCAAGGCCCCCTACGTCATCTGCGACGAGGCCCAGTTCCTGTCCTACAAGCAGGTGGGACAGCTCGCGGGCGTGGTGGACGGGATGCGGATCGACGTGTACTGCTACGGGATCCTCACCGACTTCCAGGGGCAGCTGTTCCCCGGCTCGAAGCGCCTGGTGGAACTCGCCGACAAGATCGAGGTCCTGCCGGTGTCCGCGCGTTGCTGGTGCGGCGGCCGCGCCACCCACAACGCGCGTGTGGTGGACGGGGTCATGATCTACGAGGGCGAGCAGGTGCACATCGGCGGCAACGAGTCGTACGCGACCCTGTGCCGCCACCACTTCATGGCCGGAGTCGCCTGACCGGTCCAGAACCGTGGATGCCCACGACGGTCCAGATGCCGTGGACGTGGGAAGGACGATGGGTTCCACCCTGCCGCCTCACTCCGGGATAAGGTTCTGCAAAGCCAGGTCGAGGTGATCTTCGAACTTGGCCACCTCGTTCTCGAAGTGCGCAGGGGTGTTTCCATCCTCCGACACCATGGAGAACTGGAGAACGGCGCTCCTTTTTCGGGCTATCGCTATGTACTCAGACCCGCCATTGGGGGTCGCTCCATAAACGTAGTAGGCCTGATCCAGGAAATCCAAATTCTCGCTTTCCTGGAAACCAGGCAATGAAGCCTCAGCCTCATCCCTCCACTGCTCCAGATCACCTTGGGATAGTTGGTCTCGACCGCCATCCGGGGAGAAGATAACAGCGCGATAGGAGAAATGAAAGCTCCAAGGAGTAGTTGTGGTGGCCGTTGGATGCACGACACCGGAACACTCGTCGGAACGGACAAGGCTATCTTCTGAAGGCTCCCCACCTTCAATGGCCGTGTCTACTGGACCTTCCGAATCTTCGTTAAGATTAAGGCTTACGCCTGATATAGAAGGCAAAGATATACGGCAAAGGTCAAACTTGTCCGCCACAAATTCGTCTCGTGGCGAAGTGGTTTCAGCTGCCCCTGCCCCGGCTGCTCCCGGAGGCTGCTCCGTATCACCAAAACCCGAAGTCAGGGTCGTCAGAAAGCTACCGAGGAGTGCAACGACGACGCCGAAAACACCGAAGGCAGCAAGGGTTCCGCACCCGAAAACCGCCGCGGCGGCCTTCCACCCGTGCAGCCCCTGCTTGCCGGGCGGTGCCTTCTGGTCAACCACGACTGTCCTGCGCCTCCAACTGGGCCTGCACGTCCGGGTGCTCCAGCGGACGCGTGAAACCCATGATGTCCGCACGATTGGGGTCATCGTACTCGCGCACCGCGATCGGACCACAGTTGGTGCACCAGGCCTCGACCATCAGCCCGTCGCCGATCACCATGCCCACGTGCCCCGGGCCGGGGGGCTCCCCCGCCCGGCTCACATGGAAGAACACCAGGTCGCCAGGCTGTTCCTCCCCCTGGGAGACCTCGGGGCCGAAACCCCACTGGTCCTGGGAGATCCGCGGAATGGTGACGCCGATGCTCTCGTAGGCCTTCTGCATCAGACCGGAGCAGTCGAACCCGTTCGGGCCGACGCCGCCCCAGACGTAGGGCTTGCCGCGCTGGGCCAGGGCCCAGTCGACCACGGCCTGGGTCAGCTCGTCCGGGGCGCTCCCGATCGGGGCGCCCTGCGCGTCGAGCTGGCAGGCGACCGCGGTCTCGATGGAACCCGACGTGTCGTACTCCCCCTCCGCGTACTGCTGCGCCCACTCCAGCACGTCGTCCACGTACCACCAGGCGTGGTTGTAGCCGTAGATGGCCTGCCGGACGTCCTCCTTCAGGCCGTGGGCGATCAGGTAGTCGGCCGCGGCCGGGATCGCGTCGGCGGGGTCGTAGACGCTGACGATCCCGTCGTCGTTTCCGTCGACGCCGTACCCCTGCTCGGGGCGCTCGTCCACCGGCTGCACGGGCTCGCCGCCCCAGCTGTTGCCCGCCGCGGAGCCGTCCAGGGAACCGAACTGCATCGGCCCGGCCGCACCCCAGTCGTTGTGCCCCTCGGTGATCCCCGGGCCCTCCCAGCGCCCGTGGTGGGACTCGACCTGGCCCACACCCGCGAGGATGTTCCACGGGATCCCGCGGTCCTCCCCGACCTCCATGTAGATCCGCAGGTAGTTCTCCGGAATGGAGTCCATGGCGTAGCCGCTCGCGTCCGGCTGCTCGGCGTCCGTGTCCGGCCCGCAGACCAGGCCGTTCGCCATCATGGAGCCGATCTGCTGGGTGGTGTTGGTGATCACGGGGATCACCAGCATCGCGAACACGGTCATCAGGGCGACCGCGATAGCGACGGCTGCGCCGAACCACAGGCCCGCCGCACCCCTATCAGAGGGCCTGCGGGTGAAAAGGGAGATCACGGGGTCACTCCTCTCCGAACTGCCCGGCGTCGGCGGGCTGGAAGTCGAAGACCCTCCAGGAGCCGCCGCTGCGCACCACGGTGACGGCGAACTCACCGAGGTTCTCGTCGAACTCGGCGCTCCCCGTCTCGGTGATGGACTGCGCCGTCACGACGAAGGTGACCGAGTCGGCGCCGAAGGTCCGTACCGAGTCGACCTGGGCCCGCCCCTCGGCGACCGCCCCGGCCTCGGACATCTCGCTCCAGAAGGCGCCGACCCTGCTGGTCTCGGCCAGCACCCCGGCGAACTCGGGGGTGGCAAGCTCCTCCATCGAGGCGTAGTAGGACTCGGGGGACTGGGTGTAGTCGATGGTTCCGTAGGCCTCGGCGAAGGCCCGGGCCGCCGCACCGGCCGCCTGGAGTTCCGCCTCCGTGAAGGGGAACCAGTCGAGGACGTCCACGTCCTCGGCGGCGGTGGTCGGGATCGGGCTCGGCTCGACGGTGGACAGCCCGTCCGGGCCGCCGGGTCCGCCCGGCGACTCCTCCTGGTCGGTTCCGGGTTCCGGGGAGGCCGAGGAGGGATCGTCCTCCTCGGCGCCCCCGAAGCCTCCGAGGCTCAGGTAGAGCCCAAAGACGACCAGCACGACGATCAGTCCGGTGAAGACAGCCCGCTGGGCGCGTTCGGGGAGAGGGTTGGGCATCGCTTCGGGCCTTTGTTCGTCAGTCGTCGTTCAACCAGAAGGGGACGTCCCGCTTGCGGTCCCTCGTCGTGGAGGAACCGCTCTCCCCCCAGAAGGGGGTGATGGGAGCGTTGTCCCTGCGCTTGCCGGACCCGGTCAGCCAACCGCCGTCGCCATCGCCCCGGCCCCGGCTCTCACCGGAGGGCGCGGGACGGGCGGGACGCTGGGGGGCGGGGCGTTCGCGCCGCTCCCTCGGTGAGCCCCAGCGCGACGCCCTGGCGTTCGGGTTGCCCCGGGCCGGGGTGTCCGCGCGTCCACCGAAGATGCCCTGGCCGGTACTGGGTTCGGGCCGCTCGGAACTCGCGGCGCGTCCGCTCCCGGCCGCGGGGGCGCCCCCGCCGAACACCGAACCGCCGCCACTGCTTCCACCGCCGTCCCGGCGCTCGGAGCCGCCACGGCCCCCCGAGGCGGTGCCGAACACGGAGGCCCAGCCGCTGTCGCCGGTGCCGGTGTAGCCGCCGCTGGGTCGGGGCGGAATCGCCCCGGAGGCCGCGCTGCCACCGGAGAGGCTCGGCGCCTGGTCACCGCTGCGCGCGGACCCGGCGGGCCGGGTGCCGCCACCGCCGCCGGCCGGAGCGCTCCTGGTGACGTTGAGCGGCGGGGCCGCGTTGTCGCGGACCCTGCCGTACCCGGCGGTGCCGCGTGCCCGCGCTCCGTCCGCGCGGACCGGACCGCCGTCGGCCGGGACCTCGTCGCCGATCCCGGTGTCCACACCGCCGTTCGGGACCCCTCCCCCGCCCGCGGGGACCCCCGCGGCCGCTCCGGCGATCTGCGGCCCCCGGCGCAGCCCCCAGGCCTGCGCCTTGAGGTTGGCGACCGGCGGCAGCACCACAGCGCTCCGGCTGAGCGCCTGGCTCTGCGCGGCGTCACTGACGATGCGCGAGGTGAAGGTGTTCGCGTTGACCGAGGAGAACAGGTAAGCGAAAGGCTTGCGGTAGACGAAGAGGGCCACGGTGAAGAGCGCCAGCAGGATCATCTGCAGGCCCCAGCCGAGGCTGGTGGACATGACCATGCCGTAGCACATGACCAGGAGCGAGATCAGGAGTACGACGAAGATCTGTTTGAGCAGGAAGCCGATCATCAGCTCGACCCAGCGCAGCAGGACCATGCGTCCGTAGCCCGGGTGGATGCCGATGAGCAGGAATATGGGAGCGAGGAGGAAGAGCAGGAGGAAGGCGATCTTCAGCACGATGAGCGCCACGGACCCCGCGAGGATCAGTCCCCCGGCGAAGACCGAGGCGAAAAGCGCGAGCGTGGCCACTCCCAGACGGCTTCCCTGGTCATCGCCCGCGAAGAGAGGGTAGACGCTGGGATAGAACTCCTGCACGTCAGCGGCGATGGCCTCATAGGCCTCCTGCTTCTCCGCAACGAGTTCGTTGGCGTCGATCTCCTCGTCAGCGATCTGCTGCTGCTCAATTCTGCTGATCCCCTGAGCAGCTATCAGGTCAGTTGCATGGAACGAGGCGGCTACCTCGCCAACATCGCTGTTGCCGAACTGCCCGGCGAGCCAGGGCTGGCAGACGAGACTGGACCACAGCATGTCCGCGTTGCGCCTGACCTGGAAGTCGGCCTCGGACTCCCAATCAGCGCGCTCCGGTGGCTCTGCCCCTGAGGGGCATGTCCCCGAACCGCCTCCGTAGGGCACCTGCCCGATCGTGCTCGTCACCAGTTGACTGCCGGAGTTCACCAGGCCACTGGCCATACCCATGATCTGGGACGGGTTGACGAGGATCCACAGCCCCAGGGCCGTCGCCGCGACCATCCAGACGCTGGACTCGATCGTGAGCGTCATCCGCTTCCGGATGAGCCCGTACCAGCCCAGCCACAGGGCCCCGAGGATGACGACCGTGGGGATCAGCGGACGCCAGATGCCCTCCCTCAGCGTGACGACCACGTTCTCGACGAGTTCGTTGAAGCTGGCGAGGAGACCGTCGGAGGTCGCGGCCTGGTACACCGTGATCGTCGACTGGTTGATGGTCTTGGACAGGTCCCAGGCCGTGTTGGCCAGGGTCGCCTGCGCGCCGTTGCTGATCCCGTCGACGCAGGACTCGGTGATCATGTGCCACTGCTGCCCGGCGGTGCCGTACTGGCCGTACATGCTGGCGTCGGGCGGCAGACCGTCCGTGGAGCCCTCGATGGAGGACTGCGACTGCGGGGGCACGAGCAGGCCGTCGGAACCGCTTCCCGCCGACTCCGGCAGCGGCGCGGGCTCGCCCGGGCACAGCGGGTTCGCCTGGGCCCCGGTGAGGGGCAGCACGACGAGACCGGTCAGCATGAGGAACGTCATCAGGAGGCGTCGCCATCCCCGCCGTCGGACGTGCTGATGCGTCATCTGCTGGCTCCTGCGTCGTGGTTCGGCCGAAGGCGATGTTCGCAGACACCGGGGCCCCGTCGATGCGCCCGTACACGCGTGCACACCGCACGCGGCCGTGCGCGACCGCAAGGCCCCCGCATGTCTCTACCCCATCCTCTATGGTGCGCCATCAGCGGGTCGGGGAACCGGCGCAACGCGTCGGGTTTTCCCCTTCTCTCCCCCGATGTGGCCAGACCCCGGAGGACAAAGACGACCTCTGCCAACGTTTGCGCAGGTAGCGGGTGCGAACGGCCTTCCGAAACACCCAGAAACCACAAGGCCACAATTTCCTAGCCACCTCCGCACTATGAGGGGCGTCACACTCAGTTTCACCATCAAAAGCGGACACCGAGACATCAACCGGACTGACACCCGATACCAGAACCGCCTTCGGTGGAACCCCGAGTCCGCATTGCCGCAGGACCGAAACCTGACCTAGGTCCACAACGGCATCGCCCTGTTCCCTTCCGACTCAACAGCCCCTTCCCACCCGGACAGCTCTTCGCCCTCCCGCTCTCCCCGGTCGTCGCGGCGTCGCTGCTGCTCGCGGGCATGTCGTGGATGACGGCCGAGGAGGAGGACCGGCGGGCCCGGGCCGAGCTCGTGCGCGACGTCGCCGGCTTCCCCCCGGTGATCGCCGTGTTGGACTCGCCCGACTGGGAACCGGCGCAGACGTGGTTCCACGAGGACCCCTGGACCGCCGGTACGAGGTACGTGCCCGTCGACCCCTCCCCCGAGCCCGACGGGTTCGGTCCCACCCCGCGCAGCCACCCCCTGGAGGGGACGGACGACCCGGCGTGGACGCCTGTGTACGAGGGGTGCGACCTGGAGGGTGGATCACGGTCGTGCGAGGAACACGGGGACGTCGTCATCGCCGTCTCGGCGGACGACGCCGTCGGGTCGCTCCAGGCCCGCATGGTGATCGCCGAGGGCGTCGGGGCCACGCTCTCCACGGATCCGCCGACCGATGAGACGGGCGTTCCCACCACGGAGTTCCCCGCATCGGCATGGTGGAACTGTCCGGACACGTCCGACCGGCCAGGCCGGGAGAGGCCGAGGAGAACGCCTCGGCGGTCACGGAATGACATTTCGCGAACACCCGAAACGAGGGGTCCCGTCCCCCTCTTCGCGCCGTACCGTGCCGCGCGGGTGACCGCTACCGGCCACCCTCGCACCGGGGTGTGGGGAACTGTCCGCAATGGAGGGAGAATGGTTCAGGAAACACGGACGAGTGTCACAAAGTGCTGCTGTAGGGCTTTTCTCGGATAGATTGTCCTGCGCATCGTCACCCCTCTCCCGACCCCCTGAAGGGATGCGCGCCTATGTCCGCCTCCGGTCACTCCTCCGTCGGCCGCTACGAGCTGCGGGAGAGGCTCGGCGCCGGCGGGATGGGCACCGTGTGGCGCGCCTGGGACCCCTCCCTCCAGCGTGACGTGGCCATCAAGGAGGTCCTCCTCCCCCAGGGCATGGACCCCGAGGCCCGCGCCGAGGCGCACGCCCGCACACTGCGCGAGGCCCAGGCCACCGCGCGGATCAGCAACACGGCGGTGGTGACGGTCCACGACGTCCTCGAACACGAGGACAGCCCGTGGATCGTGATGGAACTGCTCAGCGGCAAGTCCCTCCAGTACCAGCTGGACCACCACGGTCCGATGCCGGTGGAGCGGGTCGAGGAGGCCGCCAGGTCGCTGCTCGGCGGTCTGAAGGCGGTGCACGCGGGCGGGGTCACCCACCGCGACGTCAAGCCCGCCAACATCATGCTCACCGACGACGACCGGACCGTGCTGACCGACTTCGGGATCGCGAACGTCGACGGCGGCGCCGCCCTCACCCAGACCGGCGTGTACATCGGTTCGCCCGAGTACATGGCGCCGGAGCGGTTCGAGGGCAAGCGCGCGCTGCCCGCGTCGGACCTGTGGAGCCTGGGCGTCACCCTGTACGCGCTCCTGGAGGGCCGCTCACCCTTCAAACGGGAGAGCATCACGGGGATCATCAGCGCGGTGCTGACCGCGCCGATGCCTCCGCGGCTGTCGTTGGACGACGCGGAGCACAGCCCCGCGAGCGCGCCGCTGCGGGCGCTGATCGCGGCGCTGCTGGCCCGGGACGCCTCGGCGCGGCCCAGCCCCGACGAGGCGCTGGCCCTCCTGGAGCGGGAGAAGCAGGCGCAGGAGGGCGACGGCGGCGTCGGCGCCGGGGCGCAGGACTCCCCCGGCACCGGGGGGCAGCCCTTGCCCCTCACCGGCCCCCAGGAGGCGGACAGCGGCTCGTGGAGGGCTCCCGGCACCGGAGCGCAGAGCGCGCCAGGCGGCGCCGTGCCCACCGGCCCTTCGGGGGGTTACCGACCGCCGTTCCCCGTCGCGGGTCCGGGGACCCCCGGTCAGGCGGGTCCGGGCCAGGGCGCTCCCGGCACCGGCCCCCACCCGCCGTGGCACGCGGCCCCGGGCGGCCCGAACAGCCCCGGCGCTCCTCAGGGCGGGCCGGCGTTCCCGAGCGGGCCCCACACCCCCCACGGTCCCGGCGGCCCCGGGTTCGCGGGCGGACCCCACAACCCGGCGTTCCCCTCCGGCCCCCACGGTCCCGGTTTCCCGGGCGGTCAGACCGGCCCGAACCTCCCCGGCGGCACGGCGGCGCACGGCCCGGGCACGGGTCCCGGGGCCTACCCGCAGGCACCGCACGCAGCTGGCCGCCAGCCCGCGCCGCAGCCGCCCCCCGGGGCGACCGGCCAGTTCTCCCTCCCCTTCCCCTCCGCGGGCACGCCGACGGGGCGGGGCCCGCTGCCCGGCCAGCCGGTCGGCGGCCCCGGGCACCCGGGGATGTTCCCCGGGCACGGCGGCGGCCCGGCCACCGGCGCCCAGATGCCGTGGGAGCGCCCCCGGACGGGCATGCCCGCGACCGTGGTCACCGCGGCCGTGATGCTGGTGCTCAACGGGCTCTACCTGCTGGTCCTGGCGGTGCTGTTCACCGTGGAGTCCACCAGCGGGTCCCTGGAGGTGAACGGGGCCTCCATGGCCCAGCTCTACGTCTGGGGCCTGCTGTCGACGGTCGCGGCGCCCGCCCTGTTGACCCGGTCGCGTCTGGTCTACGGGGGCGTCGTGCTCCTGCAGATGGTCGCGGCGGTGGTCCTCGTGCTCAACATGTTCACGGTGGTGGTCTACGCCCCCGAACAGCTGCCGGTCTACGTGCTGGTGCTGCTGCTGAACCTGGCGGTCGCGGGCCTGCTGCTGATCCCGGCGAGGGCCCGGGCCTACTTCGGGTTCGGCGCGGACTTCCGCTGACCCCGTCCCGGGCGCCCCTCCGCGGGGCCCCGGGGCCGGGCGCACTGGTTCTCACGGCACCGTGGGCGCCGGGGCGGTGGCATGCTGCTCGCTATGCACGAAGATCCGCGGGACAGGGGGGACGGGGCGGCGTCGGGGCTGTGGGGGCGCGTCGCGTGCGCCTGGGCGGTCGCCTTCGCCGTGCTCCACCTCTACTGGGCGCTGGGCGGCGACTGGGGCCTGGGCGTCTCGGCGGGCCCTGTGGCCGTGGAACGCCCGGGGTGGTTCGTGGTGGTGGGACTGTGGGGCGTGGGTCTGCTGTGCCTCGTCGGCGGCGCGCTGGGCTGGCTCCTCGCCAGGCCGCGTCCCCCGGGCCCGACGGGGCGGGTGGTCAGGACCCTCGGCTGGTGTGTCTGCGCCGTGCTGCTGCTGCGCGCCGTCACCGTCGAGGTGATGCTGCTGGCCGACCCCGCGGGCCGGGAGACCACCGTCAGCCCGGAACAGCGGATGTGGACGCTGCTGCTGTGGAACCCCTGGTTCCTGGTCGGCGGACTCGTCTTCGGTCTGGCCGCGCTGGGGTTCGCGCGAACGCGTGAACCGGGGAACGGCGACGCCTGAGGGCGCGGCACGGAACACCGGTCAACGCCGCGGGACGCCGGCACCCCACGCGCGGAACGCGGGCGAACGGAGGACCCGCGCCCCCACGGGAGCCGGCCGCGGGCGGCCGGCCCCCGCCCGCCCCGGACCGCTCACCAGTGGGTGAGCTTCAGCTCTCCCAGCTCCGCCAGGGCCACGCGCCCCTCCTCCGCCAGGACGCGCACCGTCTCCTCCGCCTCGGAGAGGGTGACGTAGCGGCCCCGCGACACGGCCTCGGCGGGCGAGGGGCTCTCCATCCACAGCCGGGGACCGCTCTCCCACACCATCTGCACGACGGCGCCGCTCGGGGCGGTGAACACCGCGAACGTGCCCTTGCTCGGGGTGAGTTGGTGGACGACCAGGCGCGCGGCGGCCGTCTCCAGGGGTTCGGCGTAGTCCATGAAGCCGAGGCCCTCCTCGGCGGCGTCCGCGTAGTGGACCTCCACCAGCCCGGTGTGGGCGGAGCGGGCCTCCTCGCGCGGCCAGACGGCGCCCACCACCCAGCGGCTGAGGGGCTCCTCCACGCGCTCGCGGGACAGCGCCGGTCCGTGCCGGACGCGCAGGAGGTCGAAGTCGCGTTCGAGGGCGATGGTGTGGCCCCGGTCGCTGCTCAGCGTGGCGACGAAGAAGCGCGGCAGCCAGGGCAGGACCATCCGGGACAGCTCGCGGACGCTCACGCGGCCCTGGTAGTGGGAGACCCACTCGGGGACCTCGTAGGGCCCCGGGTTGTTGAAGGACACGTGGACCATGGGCTCGCCGTCCACGGCGGGCCCGGGGAAGGCGGCCCCCCGGCCGAAGCGGCGGCGGTTCCAGTCCATACCGACGTGGAGCTTGCGGTCGGGGTCGCCGTCCCACTCGACCGTGAGCCCGTGGGCGCGCAGTGCCTCGGCCACCTCCTCCCCCACGGCGGCGCGGCGGATCGGGTGGCTGGCCCCGAAGCCGATGGTGAGCGAGGATCCCGCGACCGCGTGCGCGGCGTCCTGGTCGTGGTAGAAGGCGTACCCGCGCGCCGGGGTGTCGGCGGGTCTGGAGTTGCGGGCGGCGAGTTCGCCCTCCAGGGCGGTTCTGGCGCAGCGCTCGCAGCAGGTGAACTCCTCGCGGGCGATGACGCCGGACTCGTCCAGGGCGCGGAAGGCGCGCGTGAGGCGCTCGCCGTCGGTGCGGGCGGGCCAGCGGCGCTGGCGCTGGACGTGTTCGGCCAGGACCCGGTCCACGTGGTCGTGGAGCCGGGCGGAGGCCTCGCGGACCTCCCGCCCGCCGGGGTCGCCGTCCTCCAGCGTGTCGAGCAGGCTCCGGCGGGCGTCCCGGAGGAGTTCGACGAACCCGCCCCGGCCCGAGGCGACCCCGACCGACACCGTCTCCTTGGCGGAGGTGAGGGGGTGGACGCTCTCCCTGACTTCACTCATTCGCCCAATGTGTCAGAAGCCGGAGGCGTTTGGGGACGATTGCCGAAGTCCCCACTGTCCGCATCCGGACAACTACCGCGATGCTGGTCACAACCGGTGCCGCGGTGTCCGGGGCCCACGGCCGCGCGCCCCGGACGCGGTGGCCGCGGGGGCTCACCCGTGGGCGACCAGGTCGTGTCCGGCCAGGCGGCTGACGCGCTCGTCGCGGACCTGCCGGGCGAGGGCTGCGGTGGCGGCGAGTTCGGCGACGTCCGCGGCCCGGGTGCCGAGGAAGCCCGCCGCGGCCAGGTGTTCGGTGTACTCCGCGGTCGAGTCCACCGCATCCTGGCACTGCTCCCACTCCCGGTGGGCCGCGACGGCCTGCTCGACCAGGCGTCCGTACTCGGTGATCTGGGCGACCCGGGCGCGCACGGCCTCCTCGACGGCGTGCAGGTGCTCTCGCTGGGGCTTGAGCGCCTCCCTGACGCGGGGAGAGACCGCCCGCTGCCAGCGGCGCTGGTGGGAGCGGCGCAGTTCGCGCTGCCGGGCCAGGAGCGAGGCGATGCGCCACTCCTGCTCGTGCAGGACGGTCAGCGCCCGGTCGGTGTCCAGGGACTCCCCGCCGAGTTCGGTCCGGGCCCCGCGCACCAGGTCGATCGTGCGCTGCACCTCCACCAGCAGGGCGTGGTCGCCCTCGCTGACGTCGTCGGGCAGCACCACGCGCTCCCGGTACCGCTCCCGGTCGGTCCGGCGCACCCGCGAGGTGAGGGTGTCGGCGGTGACCACGGCGACGAGCACCCCGAACACCACCCACGGGATGCCCGGGGAGGGGTCCTGGGGCACGACGTCCAGCAGCCAAACCGGCGCGGTGACCAGCGTGCCCGCCCCCGCCGCGGCGCCCGCGGCCCGCACGGCGGGGTGGGCGTCCCGCCGGAAGGCCAGGGCCGCGACGTAGGCGACGAGGCTGACGCTGGCGATCACCATGCCCAGGTACCAGCCCGCCGTGATCAGGGCCAGGGTCGTGGTGAACCCGACGCCGAGCAGGTGGACACCGCTGTCGGACAGCCTCGGAGGGCGGGCCTCGGGGGGCCCTCCGCCGCCTCTGGGCGGGGGTTCCGGAGGCTGTGCCCCCAGGGAGGCCTCCCGGCGCTGGCGGTCGGGCAGGGCGGGGTCGATGACGGGTCGCGGCCGGATGGCGTCCTCACGCATGGGCGGTCCCTCGTGAGCGGTGGGGGGTCGGAATGCCGGGGCTGGGGAGGTCGGGCACCCGGGGCGGAACCCGACAGGGTAGGAGATTCCCACCCGGGAGCGCCCCGAACCAGGCGCCGCGCACCCCTTGCCCGGAAGGGCCCGCCGTCCCGCCCCCTCCACGGTGATCCTGCTCCCCGAGGGGCCGTCGGCGTCCCACAACGCCTCCGGCAGCAGGATCACCGGAAGGGAGAGAGCTCCTGCGTCACACCCGCAACAGTTTGGGTTGACCGCCTAGAGCTGCTCGTCGCGTCCGCCCGCGGGCACCAGGTTCTCCTCCTCGCCGGGGCGCTGGCGGGTGGGGTTGGTGTCCAGCCAGCGCAGCAGGTTCTCCGAGACCAGGTCGACGCCGATCCGCCCGACCCTGCCGTCCAGGTCCCGGAACAGGCACTCGCCGTTGCCGAGGTTGCGCAGCACGGCGAGGTGGTCCTCGTTGGTCTCCACGCCCAGCAGGGACATGACGCTCTCCACCTCGAAGCGCTCGCTGGAGCGGAAGGCGAACACCGAGGACAGGCAGTTGGTGACCTGCTCGTTGAGGAGGTCGCCCGCGTTCTGCGAGACGAGGATGAGCGCGGTGTTGCGGGAGCGGCCCATGCGCGAGACCTCGGGGACGAGCTTGGCGCCCTCGGGCGTGGAGGTGACCGCCCAGGCCTCGTCCAGGAAGATCGCCTTGGGCAGGTGCCGGTCCAGGCCGTTCATCAGGCGGCGGGCGAACTGGGAGACCAGGTAGAGCAGGGCGACGGACAGGCGCTGCTCGTAGGAGTAGTCGTCGCGGCCCACGCCGGAGTCGGGCAGGGTGAGCCCGCCCAGGGTGAACACGGTGGTCCAGCCCTCGGTGTCGATCCGCGCCTCGCCCTGGGGGTCGAAGCACAGGCTGGCCAGCCGCATCTCCGACATGGACTGCAGGACGGCGCCCAGGTTGCGCGAGGCCGCGCCGGGCGAGGAGACCAGGTGGTCCACGACCTTGGCCAGGGAGGGCTGGGGCTGGTTGGCGACGGCGGCCACGGCCTGGATCATGGCGGACTCGCGCTCCTCGCTCATGCGGGGCAGGAGCAGGCGCAGGGTCTCGGTGGCCATGGTCTTCTTGGCGGACAGGTCGTCGCCGAAGGCGAAGGGGTCGAGCAGGCCCGGCTGGGCCGAGCCCAGGGACATCATGCGGGCCTTGCGGCCGCGTCTTTGCAGGAGTTCGACCAGGGACTCGGCGTCGCCCTTGGGGTCGATGGCGGCGACGGTGACCCCGCGCAGGGCGAGCTGGTAGATGAGCAGGAGGGCGAGGGTGGTCTTGCCGCCGCCGGGCTCGCCGGTGATGGCGATGGCGGTGGGGCGGTTGCGGGCCGCGGCGACCATGGGGTCGAAGTGGACGATGGAGCGGGCTCGGCCGATGGTCTCGCCGACGTAGGGGCCCACCCAGCCGCCCCCGGAGTGGTCGACGCGGTCGCCGACGTCGACGGTGGCGGTGGGCATGCCGCCCGCGATGGTGCGCAGCGGCTGGCGCTGGGCGTAGGCGTTGAGGCGGATGCGGTCGCCGGGCAGCGACTCGTTGAACAGCGAGAACTGGTCGCCGGTGGAGTTGATGACGTCGATGCCGATGTCGCGGTAGTGCTCGATGACCGCCTCGACGTGCTGGCCGAGCAGGCGCTCGGTGGGCGCGGACACCATGAGGCGGTGCCAGCCGTAGACGAAGGGCAGGCGCTCCTTGGTGATGCCGTGCTCCAGCATGCGGGCGGCGTCGATCTGCTCGGCGAGCGCGATGGGCGCCTCCACCCCGGCCTCGCGGATGTGGGCGTCCATGTCGCGGGCGTGGGCGAGCTTGCGGCCGACGTCCTTGGAGGCCTTGGCGGGCGGGATGAGCTTCATCCGCAGGGACATCTCCACCGGGAAGGGGAGGGCGTCGGCGTGGTGCATCCAGGGCTCGCCGTCCGGGAAGGGCATCAGGTCCGGGAAGCGGGCGAAGGACAGGAACGCGACGTGGGTGGACCCCGCGGGCTGTTCGAGGCGCAGCGCGGAGCGGCCGTTGTGCACGACGCCGTCGACCAGTGCCTCGATCTCGCCGCGGCCCCAGGTGCGCCGTCCGGCCGCCGAGGGGCGGATCTCCTCGGCGGTGCCGCTGACGGCGTGCCGGATGAGCCAGGCGATCTCGTCGGAGGTGGCGTGGCGGGCGTGCAGCGAGCTGGCGGCCAGGGCGCGGCCGAGCCGCTCGGCCTGGTCGGTCCAGCGGGCGATCTCGCGGTCGTCCACGGCGTCGTCGTTGAGGCCCAGGACCTGTTCGGTGCGCTGGTAGGCGCCGAAGACCTGGGAGAACAGGCCGAGTCCGGCGCCGGCGTTGCGCTGGCCGAGGCGGACGCCGAGGTAGACCTCCTTGGTCCAGAAGTCCTTGGCCCACACGTGCCGGTACGTCTCGTCGAGGTAGTCGTACCAGCCGGGGCCGGAGTCGGAGGTGGCGTCGAGCCGGGTGGCCCACTCCGCGGCCGGGTAGGTGCGGTGGGCGACGCGCAGGTGGACCTCGGCGTCGTTCATGCGGATGGCGGCGAGGGCGATGGTGACGTTGGTGGCCAGCGCCTGGCGCTCCTCGGGCGTGGTGAACTCGTAGGAGACCGTGGGCAGGCGGAAGTAGGCCCAGGCCTCGCTGTCGCTGAACAGCACGCGGTCGTCGAAGTAGCGGACCGCGAGGCGGGTCGTGCCACGGGTCCCCCTGGTGCCGGTCATCTCTTCGCCCTTCTGGTCGCGTCGCGTGGCGGGGTTCCGTCGTTCCTACCCGGACCCGCCGCCCTCGCCCCCTTCATAGTGGAGTATCGCCCCGGAACGGGAGAAGCGGACGGGGTTACGGCGCGCCAGAACCCCGGAGGACGCTGACGGGCCCGCCTCCGGGGGAGACGGGCCCGACCTTCCGGGGGGCGGTGGCGTGTTCGTCGGCACGCGTCCCGCCCTGTGGCGCCCTAGCAGGCGGTGTCGATGGTGTCCTGGATGGCGGACCTCTCCGCGGAGGTGACGGTGAGGTCGTAGCGGTGCTTCACGTTGACCCAGGCCTTGACGTAGTCGCAGTGGATCGCGGTGTTCTCCGGCATCCACTGGGAGGGGTCCTTGTCGCCCTTGGCGCTGTTGCTGCTGACGGTGACCGCCCACAGCTGGGGGGAGTCGACGTCGTTGGCGAAGTCGCGGCGCCGCTCGGTGGTCCAGTCGGACGCGCCGGTCTTCCAGGCCTCGCTGAGCGGAACCATGTGGTCGACGCTGATCTGGGAGACGTCGCCGTCCCACCACACGTCGTCGAAGGTGCTGTACCAGCGGCCGGAGGTCGGCTGGCAGTCGGAGTCGGTGACCACGTCGTGGCCGTCGCGGACGAGCACGTACTGGCGGGCGGTGCAGGGGCTGTCGACGACGCTCCAGTGCGGGAAGAGGCCGCGGTCGTAGCCGGTCTGGGGCCCCTTGGCCCGGACGGTGAGGGAGTCGAGCTGGCTCTGGGCGGTGGAGGCGCTGGGGATGCCCGGGGGCAGGACGTGGTCGGCGGCGGCCGGGGCCGACCAGCCCAGGACGACCGCGAGGACGGCGGCGCTGAGGGCCGCGAGCGCGCGGGGAAGCGCACGGGGGCGGGGGGAGGGCACGTTTTTCTCCTCTGTGAGCGGGTGGGAGGAAAGCACGGACCCCACCACTGTGCGACAACCGCTCCTCTCCCACCAGTACCCCGCGGGAAATTCCGTCGAAATCGGGGATGACCTCCCGACCCTTCGCCCGGAGTTCTGCACCAGCCCCTGAACCGTATTCGTGTGATCTAGCGCACTCCGAAAGTGGGTTCTTTCACAAGCGACCCCGAGGGCGAAGGGCGCGGGCGGACGACCTGGGAAGACGCACGAGCAGTACGCATTCATTCACCCTGAGTGACGCAACGCAGGTGAGCGAACGACCCCGGCCCGAGGTAAAGATGGGGGCGAAAAGGAAAACCGGCCGCCCTCACAGTTTTCCTCCATATAGTATAACTGTCATACCCGACAAAAGGGACACTAAACACCGCACATAAAGAAGCCGTAAGTAGGCTTTCCCGCCCTTTGTTAAGTTCGCATGTCGTAGGAGAAACCGTCGACATCGGAGAGGATGAACCCCGCCAGGGGATCGACCATGACTCTGCAGATGGACCTTCCGACCAGCACCGCGGACGAGTACCCCACACGTAAGAGCACCGAACCCGCCCTGTTGTACCGCAGGGACCCCGCCGTCTGGGGGACCGACGAGGGCCCCTTCTCCCACGACGAGCTGTGCGCCTATGACGAGCGCGGCTACACCCAGATCGACTCCCTCATCACCCCGGACGAGGTCGGGGCCTACAGCGCCGAACTGGAGCGGCTGAGCTCCGACCCCGACCTGCGCGGCGACGAGCGCGTGGTCGTCGAACCCTCCTCCGACGAGGTGCGTTCGGTGTTCGAGGTGCACAAGGTCAGCAAGGTCTTCGCCGACCTGGTCAACGACCCGCGCCTGGTCGACCGCGCCCGCCAGATCCTGGGCTCGGACGTGTACGTGCACCAGAGCCGCGTCAACTACAAACCGGGCTTCGGCGGCGGCTCGTTCTACTGGCACTCCGACTTCGAGACCTGGCACGCCGAGGACGGCATGCCGCGGATGCGGGCGGTCAGCTTCTCGGTCGCCCTGACCGACAACTACGCGTACAACGGCGCGCTGATGATCATGCCGGGATCGCACAGGACGTTCGTCTCCTGCGTGGGCCAGACCCCGGACGACCACTACCGCGACTCGCTGAAGAGCCAGCACGTGGGCACCCCGGACCAGAGCTCCCTGTCCTACCTGGCCGACCAGCACGGCATCGACGTGCTCACCGGCCCGGCGGGCGGGGTGACGGTGTTCGACTCCAACTGCATGCACGGCTCGGGCGGCAACATCACGCCCTACCCCCGGTCCAACGTCTTCATCGTCTTCAACAGCGTCGAGAACGCCTGCGACAGACCGTTCAGCGCCCCCGCCCCGCGCCCGGAGTTCCTCTCCGCCCGCGAGTTCACCCCCGTGGGCCGCTGACGCGCCCGAGCGCGCCGCGTGGCCGCAGGCCGCCGCGAGCGGAACGCGTGCCCGCCCGGAGGGCATGGTCCCGCGCCCCCGTGTGGGGCGGGCTCCCCAGCCCGCCCCACACGGGGGTTCTCCCGTGCCGGGAAGCCGCGGCCACCGGGACCGGGACCTCCCGGCCCTGGCTCCGGGACCGGAGCCGCCCGAGCCCGCGTCCGGGGGGACCGGGAGACCCGCCTCCGGCGCTACTGCTGGGTGAGGGAGTTGACCAGGACCCCGCCCAGGGCGCCGTGGGCGCGCTTGGTGGCGGGGCGCAGGGCGCCCACGTCGATCCTGGTGTAGGACGAGCCCAGGTGGTCGTCCCAGGGGATGCGGACGATGGCGCGGCACCGGCCGCGGGCCACCCGCTCGGCGGCGTCCACATCCTGGAGGCTGCGCTTGCTGACCCCGTTGACCACGAGCACGGACCTGGCGCGCAGGGCGCCGTAGCCGTTGCCGTCCAGCCAGTCGAAGGTCATGGAGACCGCGCGCTCGGCGTCGGCGTTGGCCGGGGCGACCAGCACCAGCCCGTCGGCGACCGGCAGGGCCCGAGCCACGCCCGTGGCCGCCGGGTCCAGCAGGGTGACGCCGTAGAACCCGCCGAGCAGCGAGGCCAGCTGACCGTAGTCGCGGTCGTCCAGGGTCTGCACGTAGGGGTCGTCCAGGGTCTGCACGACCTCCAGGCCGGTCGCGGTCCGGCTGGTGTAGCCGCTCATCCGGGAGTAGTCCTGGATCGCCTCGGCGTTGGCCAGCAGCCCGGTGAGGGTCTCGGGCGTCTGTGCGCCGACGCGGCGGGAGAGGCCGTTGGGTCCGGGGTTGACGTCGACGGCCACGACGAGGTCGTCGCGGTGCGCGGCCAGGGTGTGGCCGATCATCAGTGCGGTGACGGTCTGCCCGGCGCCGCCGGTGCAGCCCAGCACGACGAGGCTGCGCGGACCGTCCAGCGGGGTGCGCAGGCGCTCGATGTCGCTGGGCGGCAGGTCGGAGCGCACGGGGGCCGCCCCGCCGGTGACGACCTTGGCCAGGCGCCGCCAGCCCCGGGTGCCGCCGGAGTCGCTGGCGGCGGGCTCCTCGGCCCGTCGTCGGGGTTCGGGCTCCTCGGTCCGGTGGGCGGGGACGCCGTTGGGGGTGTCGCCCAGGCGCTCCTGTTCGCCGGTGCCGTGGTCGAGTTCCAGCGCGGTCCCGGGTTCGCGCGCGGGCGGCTCGGGCTCCTCTCCGGGCGCGGGCTGGCCGAAGAGCTGGCCGAGCCTGCGCGCGTTCTGCGCCACCCGGTGGAAGACGCCGTCGTGCGGGTCCTCGGACTCCCGCGGCTCCTCGACGGGGTGCTCCTGACCGGCGGTCGGGGTGGGACGGTCCGTGAGGGCCCCGTCCTCGGTCCGCCCGGTGTCCTGGACGGCCGGCGGGGAGGTCCGCTCCTCCTCGGTGGAGGTCCCCTCCTGCGCGAGGGCGTCGGCCATGCTGGGGTTGGCCCTCGGGTCGCGTGCGGCGCCGTTGCGGTCCTCCCGCGCCCCGGAGGCGGCGCGGGCGGTCCCAGTACCCTGGTGCCCGCTCCGGCGGCCGGCGGCCGGGTCGGTCTTGGCGGAGGTGTCCGTGTCCCGGCTCGCGGAGTCGGCGGTGCCGGTGGCGCGCATGCTCCAACGGGCGCGGAAGGACGCGTCGCCGCGGTCGGCTCCGGCGGAACCGGAGGCCGCGGGTGCCGCTGCGCCGTCGGAGCCCCGGGCCTCGCCGGGGTCCCGCTCGTCCCGGCGCACGTTCTGCCGGCGGCGGGCCAGGGCCTCGGCCTCGGCCCTCTCCAGGTCGGAGGCGGTGCGTCGGCGGACCTGGTCGGTGCCCGGGTCCACGCGGACGTTGCCGTCCCCGCGCCCGTGGTCGTCCCGGACCTCGACGAAGCTGACGAGTTCGCCGGTTCCGTGGTCGAGCTGGGTGGGCGGCTTGGGCTCGTCGGCCGGGGCCCGCCCGGCCGGGGCGGCCTCACCGGCCACCTCGCCGGCGGTGGTCTCGGGGGCGTCCCCGGATGCGGCCGGGACGGCGTTCTCCTCGCGCAGCTCGTTGGCGGGGATGAGGGGGTTGCCCCGGTCACCCACCTTGGGCTGGTCGGGGTGGCGCTTCCTGCCGTCCTCGAACCACCGCGAGGGGTCCTTGGCGTCGCGCTCCTGTGTGGGAACGGCGTCGGCGAACTTCGGGCGCGGCGGCGCCGGGGTGTCGGCGGTGATGAGGTGGTTGTCGAGCACGGACATGTGCTCGTTCCACTCGGGGCCGCGGTCCTGGGACTCCTCGCGCGGCGTCCCGGGCATGGCGTCCTGCTCGCCGGTGCCGTGGTCGAGTTCCAGGACGGGCTTGTGGGGAGAGCGTTCGGCCGCGGGTGCCACGGGCACGGCGGTGTCCGGAGTGACCCGGGTGTCGGGGGTGTCCGGAGTGGTCGTGTCGTCCGGGGCGGTCGTGCCCTGAGCCGCCGCGTCCACAGCGGGACGGGCGTCCACGCCGCGGGGAGCGGTCCGCGCGGCGGCGGTCTCGGGGCTGGTGGTGTCCCCGTTCCCGGCGGTGTCCTCGGGAAGAACGGTGTCGCCGCGCCCCGTGGCGGGCCGGTGCTCGACGGTCTCCTCTGCCCCGGTGGGGCTCCCGTTCCCGGTGACGTCCCCGGGCCCGGCGGTGTCCCCGTGTCCGGCGAGGCCGCGCTGCGGGACGGTCTCCTCGTCTCCCGTGACGGGCCCGCGCTGGGCGTCCTCGGAGCCGGTGGTGCTCCGGCGGGGGGCGACCGAGGGGCCCTCCGGTCCGGAGGCGGACCCGCGCCCGGAGGCCTCGGCGTCCCGCGTACCCGTGCCGGGAACGGCCTCCGCGGAGACTCCGGACCCGTCCCGGGCCGTGTCCTGTTCCGCACGCGCCACAGGACGAGCGGTCTCCGCCGCCCCGTCCGCGTCCGTGGTCCCGGGCGCACCGGTCGCACTCGCGGTGTCCTCGGCCCCGACCGGGTCCTCCCGGCGTTCGGTGCGCGCGGGCGCGTCTGCGTCCTCGGTCGCGCGGGCCTCCTCCTGCGGCGTCGCGGAGGAGGGCGGCAGCCAGGGCAGGGCACCGGCCTCGGCCGGGGGGCGGCCGGTGGCGGCCGCGTAACGGGCGGCGTAGTCCGACAGGTCGCCGTAGCCGGCCGCGGGCTCGGCCTTCTTCTCCAGTTCCCACGGGGCGGCGTGGGGGCGCCCCCTGCGGCGGGGCGGCTCCGGCTCCTCGCCGGTGCCGGGAAGCCCCTGCCCCCGGGCGCGGGAGGTCGGCAGCTCCCTCGGGCCGCGCTCCCGCACGCGCTCGGTGCGGCGCTGTTCCTCCAGGTCCTTGGCGACCCTGAGGCCCTGCGTACGGCCGCGCAGGCGCCGGGCCGCGGCGGTCTCCTCCTCGTCGGAGCCGGAGACGCGCCGCTCGTCCACCGCGTCGACCACCTCCCCCCGGCTCATGGCCGCGGTGTCGCCGACGCTGTAGGCGCTCTTGGAGGTCAGGCCGAGGGGGGTCTCGCCGGAGGAGGCGCGCAGGCGGGCGAACCACTCGTCGCTGTCGCGCTGCTCCTCGCCCTCGGTCTCGTAGATCCTCTCCCGCGCGAAGCCGTCCTCGGGGTCCTCACCGGTGTCCGCCTCGGGCCCGCGGGGTTCCTCCTCCCGGGGTTCCCGTGGTGCGGACCCCAGGGCGAAGCCGAAGTAGTTGAGCACGCGGCGGCCGACTCCGCGCCGGGGCCCGTCGGGCGCTCCACCGCCCCCTTCGGAGGCGGCGGACGCGTCGGGCCGCTCCCCGCGCGGTCGCGACGGGGCGTGCCGCTCCTCGGGGTCGGGGCGCGCGGCGACGGCCACGGGGGCGCGTTCGGAAGCGGCCGGGGCCTTTTCCGCCGGGGTCTCCCGCTCCAGAGCCGGAGCGTTCGCGGTCCGGGCGGAAGCGGCCTCCGACCGGACAGGGACGGCCTTCGGCTCGGCCGGGGCGCTCTCAGCCCCGGCGGACACGGTCTCCGACCGGGCAGGGACGGCCTTCGCCCGGACCGGAGCCCGCCTCCCGGTCTCCCCGTCGCTTCGGGGCCGGATGCGCGGAGCCCCGGCGGGGGCCCTCTCCTGCCCCCGGTCCGGCCTCCCGGAGCCGCCCCGGGCGGGGGCCTCCTCCTCGGTCTCGGCGGACGGGGCGGGGTCGGCGGGAGCGCGCACGCCGAGCAGCGGCGGCGCGTCGGAGCGGGACGGGCGGACAGCGGTCCCAACGGTCTCGGCGACCCCGTCCCCGGCCGTCTCCGCCTCGGGTTCGGCGCGGCGCCGCGACGCCGACGGGAGCGGACCGGACGCGGGGTCGCGGTGCCACACCCGCACGGTCACGCGGACCTCGGCGGGCTCGTACTCGGGGGCCAGGCGGTTGTACACCCGCGCTTCGGCCAGGAAGCGCGCCTGGGAGATGAGCAGCTCGGTGAGGCGCTTGCCCTCGATCACCGGCCGGGTGGCCAGCACGGTGATCACACCGGGCGGGACCACCCACAGCACCAGGTGCCAGCCGTTGCCGAACACGAAGGGCGCGTTGACGAGGCTGAGCAGGACCACCCAGAGCGCGAACACGCCCAGGGCGACCCCGAAGGTGCCCACCGGGAGCGGCATGGGCAGCCGGAAATCGTAGAGCTTGTAGAGCCGCTTCTCGATACGCCAGATGTTGGTGTACGTGGGCAGGTCCACGTTCCCGGCCTCCCTCGCCTATTCGGTCGATACGCCCATCGCTCGGGCGAGCGCCACGGCGATGACCTCGATGATGCCGGGGACGTAGAACACGATCCCGATGAAGATCGCCAGGATGATGAACTGCGCGAACCTCGTGATCTCCCTCGTGAACAGGAAGAACACCGCCACGATGGAGACGATGACGAGGAAGAGGGGTCCGAAGAAGCCCCTCAGGAAGTCGGCGAGGCCACCGGTGTCGGGGGCGTTCTCGGTGGTCTGCGCCGCGAGGAAGAGCAGGTCGGCACCTCCGGCGGCGTGGAACACGTCCGGTGTGGAGGACAGCAGGGGGAGCATGTCAGGCGCCGCCCCCCGGTGTCGTTTCTGGTGTGCGCATGGTCCTTCTCTTCTCCTTGCCTACAGGCCCCGTCAACCGCCGAACGAGCGCGGGGCTCCCTGGATGTCACGCACGTGCCACTCGCTGCCCGAGTCCACGACGGTGACCAGGTAGTTCTGCGTGATCTGCCCGGTGTCGGTCCCGTCGGAGGCCGGGACGTTCCACCGGACGGTGGCCGCTACCTGTCGTACGTCATCATTCCCGGTCGAGGCCCGCGTTGGCACCGTGATATCGGACAGTTCACCAAATTCCAGGCTGTTCTCCGGAAGCGGGGCGATGGTGACGCCCGGTTCCACATAGCGCTCCAGGTGCGCCGGTTCCCCCGCGTAGGCCTCGAAGAAGCCGGACAGCACCTCCCCGAGCTGCTCCTCGGCCTCCGGGTCGGTCTCGAAGGCCGACCCCTCGGGCAGGCCGGCCTGCGTCGGCGCGGCCAGCAGCGCCGGGTTGCCCGAGACCACCAGGGACTCCCCGTCGGCGTAGACCGGCACGTCCAGGCGCATGGGCTGGCCGTTGACGTTGGCCCGCACGACGACGAGGCCGTTGTGGTCGTCCTCCACGTGCACGGCGACCACCGTGAGGTTGTCGCCGGTGAGGCTGTCGGCGGGGACGTCCAGGGCGGCGGCCTCCCCCTCGGGGACGTACGCCGCCAGGTCGGACAGGCGCACCTCGGGGTCGGCGGTGTCGAGGTAGGCCTCGGCGAACCGCATGCCGAAGGCCGCGGCGGCGGTCTCCGGATAGGTCACGGTGTCGCTCTGCTCGGGCTCCTCGGAGGTGTCGGGAAGGGCGAACCCGCCGCGCAGCGGGAACCAGATGCCGTTGAAGACGACCACGATGATGAAGGCCCACAGGACGGCGCGGCCCACACCGACCCACCAGCGCCCTCCGGCTCCGGCCCGGGGCCGTCGGGCGCGGGGGGCTTCGAGCCCCGCACCGCCGTCGTCCGGCTCACCCGCGGCGGCACCGCGCCGCGACGCCTTCGCCATCCCCGCCTCCTGCACACAGGTCCGTGCCGCCCGCTCCGGACGGCGTCTCCGCCATGCCCTTGTCTACCCCATCCCTATAGTGAGGCATTGTGCGGGTTGGGAGCGTCCTTGGTGACTCCGCGTTTCCCCGCCAACCGCACATTGCGCACATGGGCTTAACTTCCCAAAACGGGCACAATACGGCAAGGGTTGCACTAACTCCTGCTGCGGCCACACACTTCGCCGCAATTATGGTCGGACCGGAAAGGGATTAGTTCCCTCGAAGGCAGCAAGATGTGTCCCCGCGGTCCGGGAAACCGTTGACGGGATGTAACCGGGATCTCCTCGCACCGGGCGAAGCGGCCGCCGCCTCCCGGCCGCGCTCCCCCCACGGTTTCGGGCCGATCCGGCCCCGAGCACGGATCCGCCGTGTGAGCCCGGGAGCGTGCCCTAGATTGGCGGCATGCTCCGATACCTCGCAGCCCGGGTGTTCTGGTCCCTCAGCCGGTGGAAGCTGACCACCGAACCCAAGCCCGAACGGCCCACCGTGCTGATCGGTGCCCCGCACACCTCCAACTGGGATTTCGTGCTCATGCTCGCCATCTCCTGGCGCCTGGGGCTGGAGCTGCACTGGCTGGGCAAACAGAGCCTGTTCACGGGCTGGCGCGGCCCGATCATGCGCGCGCTCGGTGGAATCCCCGTCGATCGCGCGAATCCCGGCCGGGTCGTCGACGACGTCGTCCGGCGTGTGCGGTCCGGCGAGACCTTCGGCCTGGTCATCACCCCCGACGGCACCCGCGGGGCGCACACGCACTGGAAGTCCGGCTTCTACCGCATCGCCCGCGAGACGGGGATGCCCGTGACGCTCGGTTTCGTCGACCGCACCACGATGACCACCGGGCTCGGACCGACCTTCGAACTGACCGGCGACGTCGCGGAGGACATGGGCCGCGTCCGCGCCTTCTACGCCGACAAGGCGGGGCACAGCCCGGAGCGGCGCGTCGAACCGCGCTTGCGCGAGGAGGGCGGCGCCGGCTGACCCCCGTCCGGGCCGGCCGGAGGGATCCCGGACCCGGGACACGCTGAGGGGCCGCGGGGACGCGCGCTCGGCGCGTTCCCACGGCCCCTCGTCGTCGGCTCGGTCAGACGTTGAAGCGGAACTCCACGACGTCTCCGTCGGCCATCACGTACTCCTTGCCCTCCATGCGGACCTTGCCCGCCGCGCGGGCGGTCTGCATGTCGCCCGCGGCGACCAGGTCGTCGAAGGAGACCACCTCGGCCTTGATGAAGCCGCGCTGGAAGTCGGTGTGGATGACTCCGGCGGCCTCGGGGGCGGTGGCGCCCTTGCGGATCGTCCAGGCGCGGGCCTCCTTGGGCCCGGCGGTCAGGTAGGTCTGCAGGCCCAGGGTGGCGAAGCCGACCCGGGCGAGCTGGGCCAGGCCCGACTCGGTCTGGCCCATGGACTCCAGCAGCTCCTGCGCCTCGTCCTCGTCCAGCTCGGCCAGTTCCGCCTCGATCTTGGCGTCCAGGAAGATCGCCTCGGCCGGGGCGACGAGGTCCTGGAGCTTGGTGCGCAGCGCCCCGTCGGCCAGCTCGTCGGTGTCGAGGTTGAACACGTAGATGAACGGCTTGACCGTGAGCAGGCTCAGCTCGCGCAGCCGGTCCAGGTCCACGCCCTCGGCCGCGGACAGCGAGGTGCCGCCGTCGAGGACCTGCTGCGCGTCGCGGGCGGCCTGGAGCAGCTCCTGGGCGTCCTTGTCCTTGGCGTTGCGCTTGGCGTCCTTCTCCAGGCGGGGAAGCGCCTTCTCCAGGGTCTGGAGGTCGGCCAGGATCAGCTCGGTGTTGATGGTCTCGATGTCGCGGGAGGGCTCGACGTCGCCGTCGACGTGCGTGACGTCGGGGTCGTCGAAGGCCCGGATCACCTGGCAGATGGCGTCGCTCTCGCGGATGTTGGCCAGGAACTTGTTGCCCAGGCCCTCACCCGTGGAGGCGCCGCGCACGATGCCCGCGATGTCGACGAAGTCCACCGTCGCCGGAATGACCTTCGCCGAGCCGAAGATCTCGGCCAGCTTGCCGAGCCGGGCGTCGGGAACGCCCACGACCCCGACGTTGGGCTCGATGGTCGCGAACGGGTAGTTCGCGGCCAGGGCGTCGTTCTTGGTCAGCGCGTTGAAGAGGGTGGACTTGCCGACGTTGGGCAGGCCGACGATCCCGATAGACAGACTCACAAGGTCAGAGTCTATGCGGACCCGCGGGTGGGCGGTCCCGCCGCGTCCGGGTCGCCGGTTCCCCGCCCGCGGCCGGAAACCTCACCATTGCCGAACCGCGCCGGTCAACGGGGCGGCCCCCGCAGCGGACGGCGGGGCAGAAGACGGGGCGCGGGTCCGCGTGCGGTGCCCGAGCGGGAAAACAGGGCCAATCACCGAAACGCAGTGCACAGGAGAAGCTACTCACAGTAGGTTCGACAAACGCTGCCGGGAACCGGGGCGGCGGCCGTCCGGTGCGCGGGCCACCCGTCGCACGCACGGCTCCGCCTCCCGGACCTGGACCGACACACCGCCGCTGACACGGCAGGCGCGCGGTACGGCGGCCGGTGGGAGGGACCGGCCCCGGACCGCGTCGGACGAAGGCGCCCGGGCACACGGCTGACGCCGTGCACCGGCGCCGCCGTCGCAGCACCTTTCCTGGGGGGAGACAACCGTGGTCACCGACCAACTGAGGGCGCTCGTGCGCCGCTACCCGCTCGTGCGCTTCGCGACCCGCAAGATCCGCGTCCGGCTGCCCAGACGGCTGGGCGGGCTGGACCCGGACCGGGTTCCGCCGTGGACCCGCGAGGTGGCCTTCTCCCTGCCCCGCCTGGACTCGGACACGCGCCGCGTCGGCCCGGACGGCCTCACCCTGCGGCTGCCCGGCGACCTCACCGTTCCTCGGCGGCTGGCCGCCTTCGGGCTGGCCCGGCACGAGCCCGACAGCCTGGCCTGCTTCATGGCGATGCTCGACCACACCCGCCCCGGAGCGGTGTTCGACGTGGGCTCCGGGGTGGGGGTGTACTCGCTGCTGGCCGCCGCGCGCACACGCCGCCCGGTGTTCGCGTTCGAGCCCACCCCGGAGGTGGCGGCGGCGGCCCGGGTGGTGTCCTCCTCGGCGGACCTGGGCTTCACCGTGGTGGAACTGGCGCTGAGCAACCACACCGGCACCGCGCACCTGCGGCGGGCCCGGCACAACGACATGTGCAACACGCTCGTGCACTCGGCGCGCGCCGACCTGTCGCACATCGCCGTGGAGGTGACCACCCTGGCGCGGTGGAACGAGGACGCGTCGGCCTTCCCGACCGTGCTCAAGATCGACACGGTCGGCACGGAGCCGGACGTGGTCGCCGGAGGTCTGGAGGTGCTGCGCCGGTACCGGCCGTGGATGCTGGTGAAGGTGCGGCCCGACCGGGGCGTGGAGGAGCGGCTCATGGCGCTGCTCGACCCGCTGGAGTACACCTGGTACCCGGTGAGCGGGCCGCCGCCCTACGAGCCGCGCCCGGAGATCTCGGGCCGGGCCTCCCCCGCCTGGGAGCGGATGTGGCTGTTCACGCCGGAGCCGGTGCCGGAGGAGTTCTGGCCCTCGGTGCGCGGCTGGCGCAGGGCGCTGGAGTCCTGCCGCCCCGGCTCCCGCGGGAACCCGGACCCCTAGAGCCAGCCCTCCAGCGCGGCGAGGAACCCGGGCAGGTCGTCGCGGTGGACGCAGTGCCCGGCGCCCTCCACGACCCGGACGGTGAAGCCGCGCCCGGTCAGCTCCTCCGCGGTCTGGGGCGTGACGGTGACGCTGTCGCCCGCGCGCAGGACGAGGGAGGGCACGACCGGTTCGCCGGGGAGGAAGTCGCGCCCGGCGATCTCCTCGGCGACGAAGTCGAAGAACTCCGGGTCGAAGGCGGCGAAGCCCCTGACCTCCCTCTCGACGTCGTCGTCGGTCCACCTGGGGTTGCTCTGGCGCACGCGCGTGGCGTCGGCGGTGACGAAGACGCGGCGCACGCGCTCGCCCGCGTCGGCGTGCATGGGGGGCAGGCGGAAGGCCGGGTCCACGTACACCGCGCGGGCCGGGCGCAGCCTCTCCACCGCGAGGGAGAGCGCCACCGCGCCCATGGAGTGGCCGATGGCCAGGTCCGCTCCGGCGGGCAGGGAGTCCGCCAGGTCGTCGCCGAGCGCCGCCACGGAGTAGGAGCCGCGCGGGCTGTCGCCGTGGCCGCGCATGTCGACGCTGACCACGCGGCGGCCGCGTTCGACCAGCGCGTCCTCGACGGCGTGCCAGGTCTCGTGGGTGGCCATGGATCCGTGGACGAGGAGCACGGTGAGGTCTCCGGTGCCGCGGGTGTAGGTCTCCAGTCTCATGGGAGCGGGCCTCCTGGGGAAGTGAGGGACTGCCAGGGTGCGGGAACCGGTGAGAGGTGGTCCGGCCCCGGACGGAGACCTCAGGTTCTCGAAAACTTTTGCACAAGGGAAGTGGATGTCCGGAAGCGGCCTCGCGCGCGCCCCCGCTCCCCTCTGGAACCGCGCACCTGCGGGGTCCGCGTTCCCGTGTCGGGCCCCGGCGGGTTCCGGCGGGTTCCGGGGCCGGCGGACATGCCGGACTTGGCGGGTCTGCTCACCGATGTCCTGCGTGGCGGAGAGCCGCGCGACGGCGCGGCCTGACACCATAGACGGCCATGGACGGCCTCGCACTCGTACTCATGCTCCTGATCGGTCTGGCGGTCGGTACCGCCGTGGGCTGGATCCTGGCCCGCGGCCGGGAGGCCGAGACGCGGGCCGACGCCCGCGCGGCCCAGGAGCGGGCGGCCTACGTGGAGGAACAGCTGGCCGACCGGTTCCGCGCCCTGTCCGCGCAGGCCCTGGACCAGACCAACCAGCGCTTCATGGAACTGGCGGAGGGGCGGCTGCGCGCGGTCAGCGCCGAGGCCGGGGGTGACCTGGATGAGCGGCGCCGCGCGGTGGAGCGCATGGTCGAGCCGCTCACGCGGACCCTGGACCGGGTGGAGCGCCAGCTGAGGGAGGCCGACGCGGGGCGCGCGGCGGCCCACGCGGAGCTGGCCAAGCAGGTCGAGTACGTGCGCGAGGGCTCGGAGCGGCTGCGCGACCAGACGCAGTCGCTGGTGACGGCGCTGCGACGGCCCGAGGCGCGCGGCCGGTGGGGCGAGCTCCAGCTGCGCAGGGTGGCGGAACTGGCGGGGATGGGCTCGCACTGCGACTTCGAGGAGCAGGCCGCCACGCGCGACGGGTCGCGGCGCCCGGACATGGTGGTGCGCCTGGCGGGCGGCAAGAACATCGTGGTGGACTCCAAGGTCCCGCTGGCGGCCTACCTGGACGCCGTGGAGGCGGGCGCGGAGGAGGCCGCGCGGCACCTGCGCGTGCACGCCAGGCACCTGCGCACGCACGTGGACCAGCTGGCGGCCAAGGCGTACTGGTCGGCGTTCACCCCGGCACCGGAGTTCGTGGTGCTGTTCATCCCAGGGGAGGCGTTCCTGGCCCCGGCCCTGGAGTACGACCCGGAGCTGCTGGAGTACGCGATGGGGCGGCGGGTGCACATCGCGACGCCGACGACGCTGATCTCGCTGCTGCGGACGGCGCAGTACGCCTGGCAGCAGGAGGCGCTGAGCGAGAACGCGCGGGCCGTGTTCGACCTGGGCAAGCAGCTGCACGAGCGGCTGGGCACCCTCGGCGGGCACGTGGAGGGACTGGGCCGGGCCCTGACCCGGACGGTGAGCGCCTACAACCAGACCGTGGGGTCGCTGGAGAGCCGGGTGCTGGTGACGGCCCGCCGGTTCGGGGAGCTGGGGCTTGTGGACGGCGAGCTGGACCGGCCGGTGGGCGTGGAGGAGCGTCCGCGCGCGGTGGCGGCGCCCGAGCTGTCGGACCCGGGCGGCGCCGGATCGGCCGCGCGGGAGCGGAGTGGGCCGGACTCGGGCGGGCAGGGGAACGGAACGGACGTTGTTCGCGAAACCTCGGAACCGCAGTGGCCCAAGCCGGTGTCCAACGGGGAGGAAGGCGTGTTCGTCGCGGATGGGACAAGTAGCCGGAAGGGCGACACGATCCGTGGAAAAGACACCGAACATTCACGAGAAGTGACACACTAAACACCGTGAGCAACACACTGGGGAGGCGGACGGCTATGCCCCCGCGGAAGGCGGACGGCCCCGAACGCGGGCGCGCACCGTACTTCGTGCGGCCCGACGGCCGCGTCAGGGACGTGCCGCATGTCAGGAAGAGGGAGCGTCCGGTGCCCAGGCCGAAGGAGAACGTCCCCGGGGCCCCGCCCCGCCTGACCGGACGCGGCGGTGTGCTGGCCATCGTCGTGTTCAGCTTCGCCGGGGCCATGATCGCGCAGTGGGCGGGCACCCCCGCGGCCCCGGGCGTGGCCTTCACCCTCGCCTGCGTGCTCGGCGCGTTCCTGGTCCGGCCCAGCGACCTGCTGTCGCTGTCGGTCAGCCCGCCCATCGCGTTCTTCGTCGCCATGGTCGCCGCGGAGAGCGTGCTGGCCCTGGGCAGCGAGGGGTTCGCCCGGGTGCTGCTCCTGGGGCTGGCGTCACGGCTGGCCGAGGTCGCCCCCTGGCTGTTCCTGGGTACGGCGCTGGTCCTGGTGATCGGGGTGTTCCGGGGCCTGCCCGGCAACATCCGCGACCTGGGCGACCAGCTGAACGGCCGCAGGTAGCCGCGAGCCGCAGGACGCGGGCCGACAGGCGTGGCCCCGAGCCTCAGAAGGGCGTGTCGCCGTCCCCCGGTTCGTCCCCCCGCCGCTCGTCCATGGCGGCGGCCAGCTTGGCGCGGGCCCCCTCCAGCCACTGCTCGCACACGCGGGCCAGTTCCTCGCCGCGCTCCCACAGGGCCAGCGAGTCCTTCAGGCTGAGTCCGCCCGACTCCAGCTGCCGGACGACGTTGTTGAGCTCCTCCCGGCTCTCCTCGTAGCTGAGCTCGGGCTCGGCGGTGCCCTCTTCACGGGTCTTGGCGCCCTTGGCTGCCATCTCCTACCCCTCCTCGGAGGTGTCTTCGGTGTGGACTGACTCCACGGTCGCGGTCAGGCTGTCCTCGGCGAACCGTACGCGCAGGGACTCCCCCGCGTCCGGTTCACGGGCCGAGCGCACCACCGACCCGTCCTCGCGCTGCACGATCGCGTAACCGCGCGCGAGCGTGGTCGCCGGGGACAGGGCGTGCAGGCGCGCCCGGGTGTGGCCGAGGCCGTCGGCGGACCGGTCCAGCGACACGGTCAGGCTCCGGCGGGCCCGGTCGCGCAGGTCCGCGACCTGCTCGGCGAGCCGGTCGACCTCGCGCACCGGGCTGGCGAGCGCCGGACGCGAGCGCACGCCCTCCAGCCAGGCGAGTTCGCGCTCCACGCCGCCCCGCAGCACCCGGCGGCCCCGGTCGCGGAGCTGGCGGATGATCTCCAGCTGCTCGCCGACGTCGGGGATCGTCTTCTTGGCGGCGTCGGTGGGGGTGGAGGCGCGCACGTCGGCGACGTGGTCGAGCAGCGGGGCGTCCTGTTCGTGGCCGATCGCGCTCACCACGGGAGTGCCCGCGGAGGCGACGGCGCGCACGAGGGCCTCGTCGGAGAAGGGCAGCAGGTCCTCCAGGGAACCGCCGCCCCGGGCGATGACGATGACGTCGACGTCGGGGTGCGAGTCCAGGTCCTTGAGCGCCTCCGTCACCTCGCGCACGGCCCGGTCCCCCTGGACGGCGACCGGGCGCACCTCGAAGCGCACGGCGGGCCAGCGGCGGCGCCCGTTCTCCAGCACGTCGCGCTCGGCGGCGGAGTCGCGTCCGCAGATGAGCCCGACCGTATTGGGCAGGAAGGGCAGGGGGCGCTTGCGCGCGGCGTCGAAGAGCCCCTCGGCGGTCAGGGTGCGGCGCAGCTGTTCGAGCCGGGCCAGCAGCTCGCCCAGGCCGACGTGGCGGATCTCCAGGGCGCGCAGCGAGAAGGTGCCGCGGACCTCGTAGAAGTCGGGCTTGGCGTGCACGACCACGCGCGCACCGGGTTCGGGGGGCGGGCTCTGCGCGTCCAGGACCGAGGTCTGGCAGACCACGCGCACCGACACGTTGGCGACGGGGTCGCGCAGTGTGATGTAGGCCATGCGGCCGCGCCGGTTCAGCTCGGCGATCTGGCCCTCGACCCAGATGCGACCCAGGCGGCCGATCCATTGGCCGACGGCGTTGAGGACGACGCGTACCGGTTGCGGCGCCTCGGCGGAACTGTCCATGCCCATGCCAACCGAGCCTAGGCCAGGGCGGGGACAGTTCGGGGCAGGCCCGCCAGGCGCGGAGGCCGGGCGGCCGGGCCCGGTACGGCGGGGCCGGGTGGACGCCGGACGCGGAGGGACGCGGTCAGGCGGTCGCTTCGCCGCCCGCGGAGACGGTGTTGTTGAGGCCGATGTCGGTGACGGAGGGCTCGCCCTCGGCGTGGTGGACGGTGTTGTCGGCGCCGGTCACGCGGATGGAGTCGGCGCTGCCGATGTGCACCGTCAGCTCGTTGCCCAGGATGGAGACCTCGCCGCACTGGCCGTTGAGGACGACCTCGGCCCCGCTGGCGGTCACGTTGACGTTCTGGCCGTCGCACTCCTCGGTGACGCTGCCCTCGACCGTGGCGATGGTGAGGTCGCCGGTCTCGCTGTCCACGGAGATGCCGCCGCCCTCGTCGAGGGTGACGTCGCCGTCCTGGTTGCCGACCGAGACGTCGCCGTTGGAGTCCACGGAGACCTCTCCGTCCTCACTGCCGACGGACACGCCGTCGGGGTCCACGGAGACCTCCTGGTCGGTCCCGGGGATACCGACCGAGCATCCGGTCAGCCAGAACGCGGTGGCCGCCAGGAGCGCGGCGGCGGGGGCAGCGGAACGCATGTTGGTGTCCCTTCGGACGGGAAGCGCCGGTGTGGTCACTCCCTATGACGTTCCGTACCGCCCCGCGGTTCCCGTGCCCGGCGGACGCGGCCGTCGGCGGGGCCGGAGGCGCTCCCGCCCCGGCGGTCCGTGCGCGTCAGGCCTCGGCCTCCAGCTTGGCGATGCGGTTGTCGTACATCTTGATGAACTCGGGGCGGCTCTGGTGGGCGACCTCGTAGGCGCGCAGGTCGCGGACCTGCTCGATGGTGAGCTTGCGCAGACGGGCGCGGACCGAGGGCAGGGTGAGCTCGTCGTAGGTGGGCACGGCGAGGTCCTCCAGGGAGGGGGCGGCACCCTTGCGCACCCTCTCCAGGATCTCGTCGCTGCTGACCTTGGTGTGCGCCTCGGCGACGGCGATCTCCTCCGCGATGGCGGCGCCCTCCTCGGGGACGTCCGCGGTGGCGGGGGTGGCGGGCCCGGTCCGCTCCTCCCGACCGCTTCCGGCCTCCCCGGCCACGGCCGGCTCGGCGGCCTCGGGGGCGGCGGGGGTCTCGGCAGCCTTCGCGGACTTCGCGGACTTCGCGGACTTCTTCTTGGCGGCGGGCTTCTTCTCGGCCGGGGCCTTCTCCTGCACGGCGGGCTCGGCGGGCTCGTCCTGAGCGGCGGCCGCGGGCTCCTCGGCCTCCTCCTTCACGGACTCCTGCTCCGCGGCGGGCTCGGCGGCCTCAGCCTTCTCGGCCTCGACGGGCGCGGCGGCCGCGGCGGGCTCCTCGGTCTTCGGCGCGGCCTGCGGCTCGTCGGCGCTCTCCGCCCCGTGCGCCCCGGCCTCGGTGCTCTTCTCCGCGGACGGCTGGGCCTGGTCCGTGCCGCGCGCGGTCACGTCCTCGGTCTCCGCGGTCGCGGGGGCGGGGGACTGGGCGGTCCCGGCCGCCTCCTGGGCCGCGGGCTCGGGCGCGGCCGCCGTTTCCTTGCGCCCGAAGATGCCCCTGACCAGGGCGACCAGCTTCGTGGCGAGCGTCGGTTTCGACATAGGACGGGGGCTCCTGGTGGTCTCGGCGAGTGGGGTGAGCGGCGCGCGAACAGCCGACCGGCAGGGCCGAGGTGAGGGCGAACCGCCTGCAATGCGTGTGATGGTGAACCAGGATAGAGGAGGGTTGAACACCATGAGCAGGGGAGAAGTGAACGATTTCGCCACTTCGAGGCGCAACCGGATGCGCCCCGTTGCGATACCGTCACCTTGGCACCGGTCGCACGTCGAAGCGGCCTGTTCAGTGCCCTCTCCCACACCCGGGTCGCACGCCGCCCAAGCCACCTAGGATGTAACACATGACTGCGATGACGACTGCCACGAACCAACGCCGTGTGCTCCTCGCCAATCCCCGGGGCTACTGCGCCGGTGTCGACCGCGCTGTCATCACCGTCGAGAAGGCCCTGGAGCAGTACGGCGCGCCGATCTACGTGCGCAAGCAGATCGTGCACAACACCCACGTGGTGCGCACCCTGGAGGAGCGCGGCGCGATCTTCGTCGAGGAGACCGAGGAGGTGCCCGAGGGGGCCATCGTGGTCTTCTCCGCGCACGGCGTCTCCCCGGCCGTGCACGAGGAGGCGCACAGGCGCAGCCTCAAGACGATCGACGCCACCTGCCCGCTCGTCACCAAGGTCCACAAGGAGGCCAAGCGCTTCGCGGCCGAGGACCGGGACATCATCCTCATCGGCCACATCGGCCACGAGGAGGTCGAGGGCACCAGCGGTGAGGCCCCCGAGCACATCCAGATCGTCGAGAGCCCGGACGAGGTGCACAAGGTCCAGGTGCGCAACCCGGACAACGTGTCGTGGCTCTCCCAGACGACCCTTTCGGTGGACGAGACCACCCAGACGGTGGACGCCCTGCGCGAGCGGTTCCCGAACCTGCTCGACCCGCCCAGCGACGACATCTGCTACGCCACCTCCAACCGCCAGGACGCGGTCAAGGCGATGGCGCCCGAGTGCGAGCTGGTCATCGTGGTCGGATCCGACAACTCGTCCAACTCGGTCCGCCTGGTGGAGGTGGCCCTGGACGCGGGCGCCGACGCCGCCCACCTGATCGACAACGCCTCGCTGATGGACGACTCCTGGCTGGAGGGCGTGACCACGGTCGGCGTGACCAGCGGCGCCTCCGTGCCGGACATCCTGGTGCGCGAGCTGCTCGACAAGCTGGCCGGGCACGGCTACGGCACGGTCACCCCGGTGACCACCGCCGACGAGACGCTGACCTTCTCGCTGCCCAAGGAACTGCGCCGCGACCTGCGCGCCGAGTAGCGCACAGCCCCCCGCACCCCGGGAGCGCACACAGCCGGTACACGGGGCGCCCGGTCGGAGGAACCGACCGGGCGCCCCGTCGTGCTGGGGCGGGAGAGGGCCCAGCGTGCCCACGGGTACTCCCCCTGGCCCGGTCAGCCCCGCAGGGCGGTGTCCACCTCCGACAGCAGCCGCGCCCTGGACCGCGCGCCGACCAGCTTCAGCAGCGGCTCGCCGTCGCGGAAGAGCATCAGCGTCGGCAGCGACAGCACTCCGTGCCCGCGTGTGGTGAGGGGGTTGTCGTCGGCGTCGACCTTGCGGACGGCGAGCGTTCCGGCGCGCTCGTCGGCGATCCGGTCGAGCACCGGGGCCAGCATGCGGCAGGGCGGGCACCAGTCCGCCCAGAACTCCACCAGGACGGGGCCCTCGACGTCGAGGACGTCGCGTTCGAAGGTCGCGTCGGTGACCGCGGACACCTCGGCGGTCGAATTCGTGGACGGCATCACGGCTCCTCGGGATCGTTCGCTTCACCGGTGCACAGCCCCGTCGCCCCGCGGCCCCCGGCCCCGCGGGCCAGGGCCTCGGACAGCTTGGCCGTGAGACTGTCGCGCATCGCGCCGAGCCGCTCCAGGCAGGCGTCCACCTCCGCGAGCCTGCGCCGGTAGACCTCGACCGAGTCGGGGCAGGAGTCCCCGGTCTCGTGGCCCGAGCGCAGGCACTCGACGAACGGACGGGTGTCGTCGAGGCTGAGGCCGACGGCCTGGAGGGTCAGGATCTCGCTGACCAGCCGGTAGTCGTCCTCGCCGTAGTCCCGGTAGCCGTTGGCCGAGCGCCGTGCGCTGAGCAGCCCCTGGGACTCGTAGAACCGCAGGGCCCGGGCCGTGGTCCCGGTACGTCGGGCGAGTTCACCGATGCGCATGGGACGACCGTAAACCCTGACGTCTACGTCAGGGCAAGGAAGCGGGCGCGTCCGGAGACGGCCGGGGCCCGCGTTCCCCGCTCAGGCTCCGTCCGCGGACCCCTCGCCACCGTCGGCGTCGGTCTCCAGGCCCTCGGCCAGACGGGTCAGCTCGTCCATGTCGGCGGGGCCGAACACGACCAGGGTCACACCCTCCTCGCGCAGGACCAGGGCGTTCTCGTCCTGGGAGGCGTGGTGCTCCCACTCGCGGCCGTCGACCTGGACCGTACCGACCCGCTCGGCGCCCGGGACCCTCTCCGCGAGGACGGCGCCGGGTTCGGCGTCGCTCTGGGTCACCATGGCGTGGCTGTCCTCGGCCGTGGCGAATCCCACGCTCCACTGGACCGGTCCGGACACGTCCACCGTGGAGCTGGTGGGCGTCCACCCCTCCTGCTCCAGGTCGGCGGAGGGCACCGTCACCGGATAGTCCGCCGCGTCGCGCAGGACGTCGGCGTCGGGCCGGTACTCCACCGACGGAATGCTCTCGCCCGAGCGCGTGGAGACCACGAACGCCATGATCAGGACGATGCCGACGATGATCCCGAGGGAGATGGCGTAGTTCTTGAAGGTCGCGCTGGACCGGCTGTACTCACTCATGACGTCTCCAGCTTGCCCCAGGTCCGGGGCCCCGCGGACCCGGGGTGCGCTTAGCGCCGGGGTTCGAGCTGGGTGAGCAGTCCGGTGATGTCGTCGGCGAGTCGGCGGGCCTCGGCGTCCTCGCGCTGGACCACCTCGGCCACGGCCAGCAGCATCGCGCCGCTCACGACGATGAGCAGGGCCTCGTCCACGGGCTCGTCGGCCTTGCGGAACAGCGCCACGTTGCGGTCGGTCCACTGGGTGAGCCGGGTCCGCAGCTGGTAGTCGAACCCGGGGGGACCGTCACCGCTGAAGAACAGCCGTGTGGTCTCCCTCTCCTCGATGCACCCCAGCAGGTAGGCGCGGGCGGCGATGTTCATCAGCCGCGTGGGGTCCTTCTCCCCCTCGGAGCGGGCCCGCACGACCGCCTGGTGGGTGCGGTCCTGCTGGCGCTGCTGGAACTCCTCGTACAGGGCGAGGTAGAGGTCGGCCTTGCCGCTGAAGTGGTGGTACAGGCTGCCGACGCTGGCCCCGGCCGCGGCGACGACCTCGCTCACCCCGGCCTTGGCGAAGCCCACCGTGCGAAAGACCTGGGAGGCCGCCTTGAGCAGGGCGCCGCGGGTGGCCGCGCCGCGCGGGGAGACCCTCGCGGGCCTGTCCGTCTTGTCCACTGTCACGCCTCACTCCAGTCCGGGTCACGCCAGAGTAGTCCGTCCCCGTCCACCCGGGACCGCCCCGAGGGGTACCCGTGGCCCCGCGGGTGTCACGTCGGGTGACTACCCTAAGACCTGCCCCCGACCTGTTCTCCCGATGGAAGGTGTGTCCATGTCGCAGTCCAGCAGCCCGCACAAGGCCCCGGATCGCAACCTCGCGCTGGAGCTGGTGCGCGTCACCGAGACCGCGGCGCTCGCCGCGGCCCGCTGGGTGGGCAAGGGTGACAAGATCGGGGCGGACGGCGCCGCGGTGCGCGGCATGCGGCACATGATCAGCACCGTGTCCATGAACGGGACCGTGGTGATCGGCGAGGGCGAGAAGGACAACGCCCCGATGCTCTACAACGGCGAGCGGGTCGGCGACGGCGGCGGCCAGGACTGGGACGTGGCCGTCGACCCGATCGACGGCACCACCCTGACCGCCATGGGCATGCCCAACGCCGTGTCGGTGATCGCGATGAGTCCGCGCAACACCATGTTCGACCCCTCCGCGGTGTTCTACATGGAGAAGCTCGCCACGGGTCCCGAGGCCGCCGACGTGGTGGACATCGCCGCTCCCGTGGCCGACAACGTCCGGGCCGTGGCCCGCGCCAAGGGCAAGTCGCCGCAGGACGTGACCGTCGTCATCCTGGACCGCCCCCGCCACAAGCAGATCGTGCAGGACGTGCGCGACGCCGGCGCCCGGATCAAGTTCATCAGCGACGGCGACGTGGCCGGAGCGATCATGGCGGCCCGGGCGGGGACCGGTGTGGACCTGCTGCTGGGCATCGGCGGCACCCCCGAGGGCATCATCACCGCGTGCGCGATGAAGTGCCTGGACGGTGTCATCCAGGGCCGTCTGTGGCCCAAGGACGAGGAGGAGCGCCGCAAGGCGCTCGACGCCGGGCACGACCTGGACCGTGTGCTGCGCACCGACGACCTCGTCTCGTCCGACGACGTGTTCTTCGCCGCGACCGGCATCACCGACGGGGAGCTGGTCGGCGGCGTCCGCTACGAGTCCGCGCGGGTCGTCACCGACTCCCTGGTCATGCGCGGCCGCAGCGGCACCGTCCGCCAGGTGCTCAGCGAGCACCGCCTGGGCAAGCTGGCCTCCTACAGCGGCGTCGACCTGACCTCGGCTCCCTACCGCGGTGAGGAGCCCGAGTCGGTCTAGGGCTGTCACACCCCCGCCGGAAGACCTCCGCGAAAGCTCCACCCCGGTGTCCCGTCCCGGCCGGTACGGGACACCGGGCCCCTTCCCCACCGGCCTACCGAAAAAGGCACGGGACGCGAACCACACCGGGTCGACGCGGCATCAGACCCGGCGTTGGTTGCGCGGTGCACGCGCCGAGGAATTCCCCGCCGGAGGTTTGATGTCCTACCCCGATCCCCCACAGCAGCCCCAGTGGCAGCCTCAGCCGCCCAGGCAGGGTTACCCTCCGCCCCAGGCTCCCGGCCAGCACCCCGCGGGCTTCGGCGCGGGCGCGCCCGGCGGTCCGCCGCCCGCGGGTCCCTTCCCCGGGGGCCAGTACTCCGGCGGTCAGGTGCCGCCGCCCTCCGGCGGCGGCCGCAACAGGCGCTGGCTGATCCCGGCCGCCGCGGGCACCGCGCTCCTCCTCATGGGCGGCACGGTGTGGGCCACCGTCTCGCTGGTCAGCTTCGGCGGCCCCCAGCCCGAGGACGTGCTCCCGGGCAGCGCGCTCGCGTTCGGCAAGATCGACCTGTCCATCGACGGTTCCCAGGCCATGGAGCTGTTGCGGTTCGTGGACCAGCTCCCCGACGAGGTCACGGCCGAGATGGACGAGCCCGACGGCGACATGACGGGGCTGGTCGCCGAGGGTTTCGTGGCCGCCTTCCCCGAGGCGCGGCAGTCCGAGGTCGAGGAGTGGATCGGCCAGCGCGTGGGCTTCGCGATGTGGCCCGCCAGCGGTGAGGCCGAGCTGGGCGAGGGCGCCGGCGTGGCCGGGGCGTTCGCGCTCGCGGTGGAGGACGAGCGGCTCGCCCAGGAGAACCTGGAGCGGCTCAGCGGCGAGTACGACGACCTCTACTTCGAGGTGATCAACGACTTCGCGCTCCTCACCACCTCCGACGCGGCGCTGGCCGACCTGCACGCGCAGGTGGAGGAGCACGGTCCCCTGGCCGACGCCGACACCTTCTCCGGCGACATGGCCGAGGTGCCCGGCGGCAGCCTGGCCGCGGCGTGGTCGGACCTCGCGGGTCTGATGGAGGTCGAGGAGTTCGCCCGCGAGTTCGAGGCCGACCTGGCCGCCGAGACCGGTGAGCTGAGCGGCCGGATGACCGCGTCCCTGCGGGTGGACGGCGAGTACCTGGAGGCGCGCACGGACATCTTCGACCTCACGGTGGACGGCACCGACCTGGCGTGGCTGGCCGAGACGCCGGGGGCGAGCGTGGCGGCGATGGAGTCGCTGCCCGAGAGCACGGTCATGGCCGTGGGCGCCAGCGGCCTGGACACGGCGCTGGCCGACGCCTACGAGAGCGACTCGATCCCGTTCATGACGAGCAGCGGCCAGATGCAGGAGATGGAGCGCCAGTTCAACTCGATGGGCGCCCCGCTGCCGGAGGGGTTCACCCAGCTGCTGGGCTCCTCGACCGCGTTCGGTGTCACCGACATGGACCTGGAGGGCTTCTTCGGGTCCTCCTACAACGGTGGCGGGGAGGCGTCCTTCCAGTACCGCGCGGTGGGCGGTGACGAGCAGATCCTGGGCGACTTCGTCGAGAGCGCGGTCGTCGACTCCTACAGCACCCCGCCGGGGGTGAGCACCGACGGCGACGCCGTGGTGGTGTCCCAGGGGAGCAGCGCCACGGGGCGCCTGGGCGACGACCCGGTCTTCCAGCAGACCATGCAGGAGATGGACTCGGCGGTGATGGCCGGGTACATGGACCTGCGCCAGGTGCTGACCGAGAGCGAGGTGGAGGCCCCCGGCCAGTGGGGCGCCGTGGGCCTGGCTCTGAGCGTCACCGAGGAGGGACAGCGCAGCAGCGTGGAGCTGCGCTGGTCGCCCAGCGGCGGCGAGTAGACGCGGGAGGCGTGAGCGCGCGGACGGCGCGGGAGGCGGTGTCCCCCGCGCCGTCCGCGTGTGCGGGGGGTTTCAGCCGACCACGCGTCGTCTCATCCGTGCGCACGCCAGGAACCACATCAGGACCACGAACACCAGCAGCACTCCGAGGTGGAACAGCGCCGCTCCGGCCCCGAGGTCGCCGAAGACCACCCCGCGGATCAGCTCGACCGAGTGGTAGAGCGGGTTGGCCATGGCCGCGTTACGCACCCAGTCGGGCAGCTCGGTGAGGGGGAAGAACGTGCCCGCCACCAGGAACAGCGGGGTGAACAGGCCGCTGAACACGTAGTCCATGGACCGCACCGAGTTGATCAGAGCGGAGATCCAGATCCCGAAGAGCGCGAAGGCGAACCCGGAGAGGAAGGCGATGAGCGGCACGAGCAGCAGGCCGGGGCCGGGGCGCAGCCCGAAACCGACCGCGACCAGCAGCGGGACACACCCGTAGACGCCCGAGCGCATCGCCAGCCACAGCGCCTCGCCGGTGACGAGTTCGCGCACGTCCACGGGGGCGGCGAGGATGCCCTCGTAGGTGTGCAGGAAGCGGCGTTTGTTGACTTCTTCTCCCGCCTGAAGGCAGAAGAATCCGGAACCACCTACTGGTGACTCGAGGCCAGGGCCTCGTCACGGGTCGCCCCGTGGCCTTCCTGTTTCATTACCGGTCGCCCCGTCCGGAAGGACTCCCGTTGAGGTCTCACACCAGCTCCACAGGCCAACACCGCCAGCCCGGCGGCTTCGAGATTGAGCGCCGCGTTCACATCCCGGTCATGGGCCACCCCACAAACGGGGCACGTCCACTCCCTTACACGCAGCGGCAACGACGCATTGAGGTACCCGCACCCGGGGGTCGAGCACGCCTTGGAGGAGGGGAGGAACCGGTCCACCACGACCAGGTCCCGCCCATGCCAGGCGCACTTGTACTCCAGCATCGTGCGCAGCTCACGCCAGGCCGCGTCCGAGATTGCCCGGGCGAGTCTGCGATTCTTGACCAGGTTGCGCACGGCCAGGTCCTCGATCACGACCGCTTGGTTCTCGCGGACGAGTCGAGTAGAGAGTTTGTGCAGGAAGTCCCTGCGACGGTCGGTGATGCGGGCGTGCACCCGCGCCACCTTTCGGCGCGCCTTGTCCCGGTTCGTGCTGCCCTTGGCCTTACGCGACAGCGCCCGCTGAGCCCGGGCCAGCTTCGCCCGGTCGCGTTGCTCGTGGCGGGGGTTGGCCACCTTCTCCCCCGTCGACAACGTCACCACGGAGGTGATTCCGGCATCGACACCGACCACGACGCGAGTGGCCTGGGCCGATGTGATGGTGTCCTCGCACAGCAGAGAGACGAACCAGCGCCCGGCCGTGTCACGCGAGACCGTCACCGTGGACGGCCGTGCCCCTTCGGGCAGGGGCCGCGACCACACCACATCGAGTGGGACGGTCATCTTGGCCAGGGTCAACTGCCCGCCTCGGTAGCGAAACCCCGACCGGGTGTACTCCGCTGAGGCCCGGGACTTCTTCTTGGACTTGAACCGCGGGTACTTCGCACGTCGGTCGAAGAAGTTCCGAAAAGCTGTGTGCAGGTGGCGCAGCGTCTGCTGGAGCGGAACGCAGGAGACCTCGGTAAGGAAGGCCAGCTCCTCGGTCCTCTTCCACACGGTCAGCGCCGCGGAGGAGTCGGTGTATGAGAGCCGCCGCTGTTCGGTGTTCCAGGCGGCGGTGTGTTCGGCCAGGGCGCGGTTGTAGACCAGGCGCACGCACCCGAACGTGCGCGACAGCTCAGCCGCCTGCGCATCGGTTGGGTAGAAGCGGTACCGAAACGCCCGCTTCACGCTCTTCCTGGCCATGGCACATACCGTAGCGACCGCCCTGCGGTCGCGTGAGCCGAATCCAACACAAAGTCACGAGAAGGAAAGCGCGTTTCCTCGGACAGCGGGGGCGAGGGATTTCCAGCGGGTTTCTCCGGCTGTGGAAACACTCCCGCCGAGCCGTGCGCGGCCGCGGCGCTGCGGGCAGTGCGGGCCCCGCGGGGCGGTCCGACCGGCGGAAAAACCCGTTGTCCCGGCCGGGGCGCCCGCCTACGATCGTCCTCCGGACCCGTAGGAACGAGAATCCGGAGGACGACTCCGGACGGAAAAGGGTGAGTATGCCCCGGAACGCGCCGAGCGCGCCTCACAGTCACGCGTGCCACCGCCGTACCCGGGTCCCGGGTGCCTGAGGCGGCCACGCCCCTTTCCGTCGAGAAGCGCTCGGCCTGCTCCCTGCTGTCTGCCACCCTTTCCCAGCAAGGAGTACCTTCCGGGTGTCCACCACCGATTCCTCCGGCCGCTCCGGCCACCGCTCCGCCACCCGCACCGGCGCCTTCGCCTGCGTGCGCTGCGGCCTGTCCGTGTCCCGCCTAGGTCCCGACGGGGAACCGCGCGACCACTGCCCGAGTTGCCTGAGCTCCCGCCACGTCCTGGACCGGGCCGGGGGCGGCGCCTCCGACTGCGGCGGGCGCATGGCCCCGATCTCGGTCGCGGTACCGCGCGGCGGCTCCTGGACGCTCATCCACCGCTGCGGCGTGTGCGACGAGATGTCCGAGAGCGCCGTCTCACCGGACGACAACCACCTCGTCCTCATGCGGATCGCGGTCCGGCCGCTGGCCGAACCGCCCTTCCCGCTCGACCTGTTCGGGGAGGTGTGAGCGTGGGCCGACGCAACACCCGTGTCACCAGGCGTCCCCAGCGCCCCAAGACCGTGCTGCACGCCCACGGCGAGGCGGGCGGCGCGGGTTCGTTCCGCTGTGTGCGGTGCCGTCTGGAGATCCCGGCCCGCGCGCCGGGGACGGCCCACCGCAACCACTGTCCGCACTGCCTGACCAGCCTGCACGTGGACCTGCGGGTCCCCGGCGACCGCGCGTCCGGCTGCCGGGGCGCGATGGACGCGCTGAGCATGGCGGCGCGGCCGGACGGGGAGTGGATGATCGTCCACCGCTGCGTGCGGTGCGGTGAGCTCGGCTCCAACCGCGTGGCGGGCGACGACAACGCCCGCGCGCTGGTCAGGGTGGCGGTCCGGCCGCTGGCCGCCGCCTCCGACGCGGTCGCTCGGCGGGCGCTGATGGACCTGTGACGGCGGACGGGGCGGGGGCCGCAGGGCTTTCCGCCCCGTCCGGGTCCGGCCCGCCGCGCTTTCCGCTCGGGCCGGGGCGCCGCGCCTTCCGGCCGGAGTCCGCCCGTGAGCCCGGGCGGGCGGACGCGGAGCGCTCCCCGGACGCGCCGACGCGCGGTGCTCCCCGGACGGGCGACCGGCCCGGGGTTTCGCCTAGTGTGGGCGGTGTGAGTGAGGAAGTGTCCCCCGATCGGCTCCGCGCCTCCAACACCGACCGCGAACGGGTCCTGCGGGTCCTGCGCGAGGCCGCCGCCGACGGCCGTCTGGACCTGGAGGAGTTCGAGGAGCGCTCCTCCCTCGCGCACGAGGCCCGGACCCTGGGCGAGCTGCCCGGGATCACCGCCGACCTCCTCCCCGCCGAGCAGCAGCCCATCCGCCTGGACCGCCAGCCCGTTCTGGGTCTGTTCGGCAGGGCCGAGCGCAGGGGCCGCTGGGTGGCCTATCCCGACGAGCTGGCCGTGGCGCTGGTCGGCAGGGTCGAGGTGGACATGCGCGAGGCGCTCCTGATGCACAACCACCACCGCATGACCGTGACCGCCGTCCTGGGCCGCGTGGAGATCGACGTCCCCGAGGGCGTCGAGGTGCGGATGACCGGCTGGTCGTTCCTGGGCAGGCGCACCACCACCGCGCGCCGCTCCGAGCTGTCCCATCCCCCCGTGCTGGAGATCGACGGGTTCTCCCTGTTCGGCGTGGTGCGCGTGCGCGCCCCCAGGAGGCGCCGCCTCCTGGGCTGGCGCCGCCGCGATCGCCGACGCGGCATCGGGGCCTGACCGCGCCGACCTGCGGGGACCGCCGACCGGGCACGGGGGGCGGCGACGGTGTCAACATGACGCGCGCAACACCGCCAACCCCGGGTGAGGTGGCGGTGTGCTCCGGTGCGTCTGGCAATCTGGGGCTCACAGGTTTTCCCAGGGAGAGTTGGGTTGCAATGAGCGAGTTCCGTATCGAGCACGACTCGATGGGTGAGGTCAGGGTTCCGGCCGAGGCCAAGTGGAGGGCCCAGACGCAGCGTGCCGTCGAGAACTTCCCGATCTCCGGCCAGGGCCTGGAGGGCGCGCACATCGCCGCCCTCGGCCAGATCAAGGCCGCCGCGGCCAAGGTCAACGCCGAGCTCGGCGTCATCAGCGACGACCTGGGCAAGGCGATCCGGGAGGCCGCCCTGGAGGTCGCCGAGGGCAGGTGGAACGACGAGTTCCCGATCGACGTCTTCCAGACCGGCTCGGGCACCTCCAGCAACATGAACACCAACGAGGTCGTGGCGACGCTGGCCACCGAGCGCCTCGGGGCCCCGGTGCACCCCAACGACCACGTCAACGCGTCGCAGTCCTCCAACGACGTGTTCCCCTCCTCCATCCACATCGCCGCCACCTCCGCCGTGCAGAACGACCTGGTCCCGGCGCTGCGGCACCTGGAGGAGGCGCTCGGCGCCAAGGCGACCGAGTTCGCCTCCGTGGTCAAGAGCGGCCGCACCCACCTCATGGACGCCACCCCGGTCACCCTGGGCCAGGAGTTCGCCGGGTACGCCGCCCAGGTGCGCTACGGCGTGGAGCGCCTGGAGGCCGTCCTGCCGCGCGTGGCCGAGCTGCCGCTGGGCGGCACCGCCGTGGGCACCGGCATCAACACCCCCGAGGGCTTCTCCGCCCGGGTCATCGCCGAGATCGCCGAGCACACCGGCCTGCCGCTGACCGAGGCCCGCGACCACTTCGAGGCGCAGGGCGCCCGCGACGGCCTGGTCGAGCTGTCCGGCCAGCTGCGGACCATCGCGGTCGGCTTCGCCAAGATCGCCAACGACATCCGCTGGATGGGCTCGGGCCCGACCACGGGCCTGGGCGAGATCCTCCTGCCCGACCTCCAGCCCGGCTCCTCGATCATGCCGGGCAAGGTCAACCCGGTCCTGTGCGAGGCCGTGCTCCAGGTGACCTCGCAGGTCGTCGGCAACGACGCCGCGGTGGCCTTCGGCGGCGCGAGCGGCAACTTCGAGCTGAACGTGCAGCTGCCGATGATCGCCCGCAACGTGCTGGAGTCGATCCGCCTGCTCTCCAACGTCTCGCGCGTGTTCGCGGACCGCTGCGTGTCCGGTATCGAGGCCAACGTCGAGCAGTGCCGCGTCTACGCCGAGTCCTCGCCGTCGATCGTGACCCCGCTCAACCGCTACATCGGCTACGAGGAGGCCTCCAAGGTCGCCAAGCAGTCGCTGAAGGAGAAGAAGACCATCCGCGAGGTGGTCATCGAGCGCGGATACGTCGAGGACGGCAAGCTCACCGAGGCGCAGCTGGACGAGGCCCTCGACGTGCTGCGGATGACCAACTCCCAGTAGTCCGGAGCCGTTCCGCCACGGGGCACCCCGCACGCGGGGTGCCCCGTGCGCGCGCCGGACGGGGCGGTCGTGTTCCGGGCGGGGCGCACGGTGCGCACGGGTCGCGGTTGTGTCTCACCCGGCCGCGAAGGGCCCGGACCAGGAACCTTCCGGGTGCGGGAGGCGTCCGACATTCTTGAACAGAGCACCTTGGAAGCCCGCCTTCGAGAGGGCAGTACATGTCGAGCAACAGCGGCAGTGAACGCATCGTCGCGGACCGCTACGTCCTGCGCCGTGAACTCGGCCGCGGCGGTATGGGGGTGGTCTGGCAGGCCTTCGACCCGACGCTGGACCGCGACGTCGCGATCAAGCAGGTGCTGCTTCCCGACCACTTCACCGACTCCGAGCGGGCGGACGCCCACGGCCGGGTCCGGCGCGAGGCGCGCTCCGCCGCGCGGATCAGCCACCCCACGGTGATCACCATCCACGACGTCTTCGAGTACGACGGCAACCCGTGGGTGGTCATGGAGCTGGTCGAGGGCGGGTCCCTCCAGGACCGGCTCGACGAGCGGGGCGCCCTGCCTCCGGACGAGGTCGCGGAGATCGCCGGGTCGCTGCTGCGCGCCGTGCGGGCCGCGAACGCGGCCGGGGTCCTGCACCGCGACATCAAGCCGGGCAACATCATGACGTCCCTGGACGGCCGGGTGATCCTCACCGACTTCGGCATCGCGACGATGGAGGGCGGGCCGAGCATCACCCGCACCGGCGCGCTGATCGGCTCCCCCGAGTACATGCCGCCCGAGCGGCTGGCGGGCGGTCCGGCCGAGCACCGGGGCGACCTGTGGAGCATCGGCGTGACCCTGTTCGCGGCGGTCGAGGGCACCTCCCCGTTCCGCCGCGACAGCATCACCGCGGCGATCGCGGCGGTGATGTCCGCGCCGCTGCCGCCGATGACGCGCGCCGGGTGGCTGGAGCCGGTCATCTCCGGTCTGCTGGAGCGCGACCCGGAGCGCAGGCTGAGCGCGGACGGGGCGCTGGCGCTGCTGCGCGAGCGCGGCGGGCCGAACGCGGGCGGCGACGACAGCGGCGGCTTCGGCGCGGCGGGCGCCGTGGGAGCCGCGGGGGCGGGCGCGTTCGCGGACGGTACCCCGGCCTCCGGCAGCGGCCCGCACACGACACCCGGCGTCAGCGGTCGGCAGAGCCCCCACCACACGCCGAGCGGTGGCCACCCCGGCACGGGGCCGCGGGGCGGCTACCCCCACACGCGGACCCCGCTGCCTCAGGGCCCGATGACGGGGCAGCGCCTGCCGCGGGGCGGACCGGCCGACCCGGTGACGCCCGCGTCGCCCTTCGCGCACGGGCACCGCACGGTCCACCAGCACCGGCCGCCCCACTCCGCGGGAGGCGGTCTCGGCGGCACGGGCCGTGGCCCGGGTGGACCCGGGGGTCCGGGCGTCCCGCTCCACTCGGGCGGCCACGGCGGCGCGCGTCCGGGCTCGGGCTCGGGGAACACCAGGCTCCTCGTCGGCGTGGGCGCCGCGGTGGTGGTCCTGACGCTGATCGGCGGCGTTGCCGTGGTCGGTGCCACCCTGTTCGCCGGAGCCGAGGCCGAGGACGGTGCCTCCGAGGCGCTGTCGGCGTCCGAGAGCGCGCGGCCGCCGGCGGAGCCCTCCGCCTCCGTCGGCGGGGACGAGGGCGGTGCCGGCAGCGGCGGCGGTGAGGGCCGGGGCGAGGGCGGCCAGACCGGCGGCGGGGACGAGAACGGGGAGCCGCCGTCCTACGACGAGCTGGAGACCTTCCGGTCGCAGTGGTTCCACGTGGACTACCCGGCCGGGTGGCAGGTGGACGACAGTGAGATCGAGAACACGCTGGCGGTGTTCGTCGCGCCGGGCAGCGACCACCAGGTGTGGGTGACCGGCTGGACCGAGCAGGAGTTCACCGGGACGAGCGCCGAGTACCTGGAGGACACCAACGGCGGGACGAAGGTCGAGGGTGACGTCACCACCGGCTACACGCAGCTGGAGCTGGAGGAGTTCGACGACGGCGACTTCGAGGAGGGCTGGGACGTCGCCCTGGTGGAGTCCGACCTCGTCAACGAGACCTGGGCGAGCCAGGAACGGCGCTTCTGGGCCTACGCGATCAGCACAGAGCACGAGGGCGACCGGGTGTTCTACCTGGTCAGCGTGAACGTTCCGCGCGAGGACGCCGACTACTACGACGACCTGCACGAGGACGTCATGGAGACGTTCGACCCGCTGCTGTGAGCGCGCCGCCCGCCGACCGCGGCGGACCCGGCACGACGGGGGCCGTTCCGGAAGGGAACGGCCCCCGCGTCTCGCGTGTGCACCGGAGACGGCGCCCTCCGTCAGGGGGCGCCCCGGCGGGTCAGTACCAGCCGACGGACTGGGAGTGGGCCCAGGCCTCGCAGGGAGTGCCGTAGCGGCCCTTGATGTAGTCGATGCCCCAGGCGATCTGCGTGGCCGGGTTGGTCTGCCAGTCGTCGCCGTGGGTGGCCATCTTGTCGCCCGGCAGCGACTGGGGGATGCCGTAGGCGCCCGAACTGGGGTTCTGCGCGCTGGGGTTCCAGTTGCTCTCCTTCTGCCACAGGGGCTCGAGGCAGTCGTGGAACTCGCTGGCGGCCCAGCCCTGGTCGGTGACCATCTGGAGGGCGATGCCCTTGGGGTCGCCGGTGAAGACGGGAGTCTCCTCCTCCTCTTCCTCCTCTTCCTCCTCCTCGATGTCGCTTCCCTCGACCTGGGCCGTCAGGACCCCTTCGGTGAGAGCCGCGTCACGCTGCTCCTGAGCCTGACTGCGCAGGGTCTGGAGTTCTTCCTGGGACAACTGCTCGGAGAAGAACGACTCCTCCCCGGCTTCGGTGTCGGCGGCGGGTTCCTCGGTCTCCGGAATGGCGGCGCTGGCCACCGTGTCCGGATCGAGCTCGTCATCCGCGAACGCGGTGACGGCGAAGGTCGCACCCGCGACGAGGGTCGCCGCACCGACCGCCGCCGTACTACGCAGCGACATTCGGTTGATTAGCACGATTGCCTTTCCCAAGAGGGGGTTATTGGCAGGGAAAGCCCTATTAATACCAGTTGTTGGCCTGGGAGTGGGACCAGGCGCCGCAGGGGTTTCCGTAGCGGTCCTTGATGTAGTCGATGCCCCAGGCGATCTGCGTGGCCGGGTTGGTCCGCCAGTCGGAGCCGTGGGAGGCCATCTTGTCGCCCGGCAGGGACTGCGGGATGCCGTAGGCGCCCGAACTGGGGTTCTCGGCCGTGTGGTTCCAGTTGCTCTCCTTCTCCCACAGCGGCTCCAGGCAGTCGTGGAACTCGCTGGCGGCCCAGCCCTCGTCCAGGACCATCTGGAGCGCGATGTCCTTGGGGTCGCCGGAGGGGGCCGACCCGGCGGATCCGCCGCCGGAGGAGTCGGAACCGCCGGAGGTGTCGGCCTCGGGCTCCTCCTCGGGTTCGGGCTCGGGCTCGGCGATGTCGCTGGCCGTCCCGCTGTCGGCGCGGACGGCCCCGTCGACGGCCGCCCTGGCCTGCTCCATGCTCTCCTCGCGCTGGGTCTGGCGCTCCTGGTCGCTCTGCCCGGCCTGCGCGGCGAAGAAGTCCTCGGGCCGGTCGGACCCGCCGTCGCCGCTCGCCGCCGACCGCTGGTCGGGGACCACCGCGGCGGAGGCGAGCTGGCTCGGGTCTGCCGCGTCGCTCTGGGCGAACGCGGCGACCGAGAAGGTGCCGCCGGCGACGAGGGTCGCGGCGCCGACGGCGCCCGCATGTCGCAGTGAGATGAGGTTGAGTAGCAAAATCGCCCTTTCGCGTAGACGCACACGCGCCCCACGGGGTCCGCGTGTGTGAGAGTTCGCCGCCGCTGACCACGTGGCCCGGGGTGTCGCGCGCGAGGGAAGGGGTAGCCGTTCGACCGACCGCGGCGCGGGTTCCCACGTGGGAGGGGATGTTCGTGCAGCGGGTTCAGCCTGCATCATCGTCACGATGAAGTAACGCCAGATTTACTATGCCTTGGATCACATCACGGAATGCATCCGCGATGCGGTGCTTTGACCTGCACTTCGATACGTACAGTCAAGGAGGGGTCAAGTCCTCCCGGCACTGTGGCGAGGATCTCCACACCTGCCGAAAGGAGACGGGGGTCACCGGGAACGGTGTTCCTGAGTACCCGTACGGATGTGCGCGGGCGGCTCCAGGGGTCAGGATGGCGCCATGAACGTCCACGGATCCCCGCCGTCCCCCGCGGGCCCACGGCTCAGCTGCCCGGACTGCCGCGCCCCGCTTGCCGCGCAGCCCCGCTCCTGCCGGCGGTGCGGGCTCCTGCTCGTCGGCGCCACCGCCCAGCGCCTGTGGCACATCGACACCGAGATCGCGCTGCTCAACAGCCGTGAGCGGCACCTGCGCGAGGAGCGCGCCGCCGTCGTGGCACTGCTGCGCGAGGAGTCGGGCCGAGGCGCGTCCCCGGCCGGAGCCGTTCCCGAATCCGCCGACGGGGAGCGGCCGTGGGCTCCGGGACCGCAGGGACGGCCGCCGGGGCCCGCGCGGGTCCCCGGACAGGCGCCCGGTGCCGCGCCGGAACCGGCCGTCCTGCCCGGTGGCGCGCTCCCCGACGGGCACGGAGCCCACGCGCACGGGCAGACGGGAGGGGCTCCCCCCGGGCGGGCGCCCGGGGAGGTCACCCGCCGCTCGGCGCAGAACGTCATCCTCGGGCTGGGCGGCGTGCTCGTCGGCATCGCGGCTCTGGTCTTCGCCATCTGGACGTGGAGCGACATGGGCACCGGCGCCCGCGCCGGGGTCCTCGGCCTCACCACGGCGGCCTTCGCCGCCCTGGCCCTGCCGCTGCACCGGCGCGGTCTCAGGGCGACCGCGGAGACCTTCGGCTGCCTGGCCGCCGCGCTGCTGTGCGTCGACGCCCTCGCGCTGTGGCTGCTGACGTCGGAGCGGCTCGGGAGCGGGCCCGGCTACACCGCGACCGCGCTGCTCGTCATCGGCGCGCTGCTGGCGTCCTATCCGCTGCTCGTGCCGCTGCGGACGCCGCGCGTCCTGGCCGTCCTGCTCCTGCAGCCGGTGCCCGTCCTGCTGCTGGCGGCGTCCGGCTCCCCCGGCCTCTGGTCCTGGGCGCTGCCCGTCCTGGCCGCGACCGGACTCGCCGACCTGCTCCTGGCTCTCTGGTTCGGACGGCCCCGCGCGGGCGTCCCCGTGCGCGCCCTCCGGGTCAGCGCGACCGTGCTGTGGGTGCTGACCACGGTTCTGGCGCTGCTGTACACGGCCTTCGTCCTGGCCGCCTCCGCCGCGGGCGCCGATCACGTCGGAGCCCGGTGGTTCGTGGCCGCGGTCCTGCTGCTGTCGGGCGTGACCGGCCTGCTGTCGGCCCGCGGCCCGCTGCGCCACGTCCCGGAGGGCCCCGGTCCCGTGGGCGCCGTGAGCGGTGCCGCTGGTCCGGGCGCCCCGGGCGGTACCGGCGCGTCCGGGGTCCCCGCGGCCATCGCCCTGCTGGTCCTGGGGGCGGCCCCCCTGGTCGCCGGACCCGCGCACCTGCCCGCGCTGCCCAGGGCGCCCCTGCCCCCGTGGAACGGCGGTCCCCCGACCACACCGGTGTCCGACGTGCTGGGCCTGCCGGCGACGACCGCCCCGGACGCGGGGTTCCACCTGCTCGCCGTGCTCGTCTGCGCCCTGCTGTCCCTGGGCGCGGTGTTCCTGCTGCGCCGCCGAGCGCTGGTGCCCGCCGCCGCCCTGACCGCTCCCCCAGCGCTGCTGACGGTCGTGCACCTGCTGGACCCGCCGCACGCGGTGGCAGTGGTGTGCGCCCTCCTGGTCGGCGCCGCGCTGGTGCTGGCCACGGCCCTTGTACCGCGTCGGCCCGGCGCCTGGGTGCCCGCGCTCACCGGAACCCTGACCCTGCTCACCGGCGGCCTGTGGTCGCTCCCGGACCGGTACACCTCCCTGGCCGCCCTCGTGGTGGTGGAGGCGACCGTCCTGGTCGCGCTGCTGCTGTACGCCCGGTCCGGCCGCCCCGCGGTGCTCCACGCGACGGGCCTGCTCCTGTGGGCGCTGGCCCTGCTGACCGGTGCGTTCTTCGGGCTCGGCCTCGTGATCTCGGACACCGTGCCGCCTCCGGCGTGGTGGCTGCTGGCCGCCTGCGCGCTGCTGGCCGGGGCGAACGCGGTGGTGCTCGGACGGATCCCCCTCCCGCGGGCGGGCGGTGCCGGGGGCGACCCCCGGCCGGTGTTCACCGTGGTGGGCCTGCTCCTGCTCTCGTCCGCCCCGCTGCTGGCCGGGCGGGGGCACAGTCCCGGCCTGCCGCTGCTGTCCGGCGCGTACGGGCCGTGGACGGCGCCCGTGCGGGCGCTGGGCGACCCCGCCTACTCCGTCCTGGGGCTGCACCGCGTGGCGGGCCCGGCGGAGGCCGTCGGCACGGCGGCCGGAATGCTGCTGGCCGGTGCGGCGGCGGTGGCCCTGGTCGCCCTGCTCGACCGCGGACGGACGGCGGCAGCGGCGGTCCTCGCCGCGCCGCCCGCGCTCGTCGCGCTGCCCCTGGTCCTGGACGCGCCGTTCCTCGGCGCCCTGCTGTGGGTGTTCGCGGTGGGTTCGGCCCTGGCGCTGTGGTCGGCGCTGACCCGGGACGGGCGGCTCGGCTGGCTGGCGGGGCTGACCGGCCTCCTCACCCTGCTGCTCGGCACGGGCTGGGCGCTGGTCCAGGAGCACGCGACCACGGGCGCCCTGATGGGTGTCGCGGTGGCCGCCGCGGTGGCCGCGGCCCTGGCCCGGACCACCGTCGCGGCGGTCGGCGCCACGGCGGTGGCGACGGCGGCGACGGGCGGGTTCGCGCTGGCCCTGCCCCTGCTGCTGGGGGCTCCGGTGGAGCACGCGGCGCTGGCGCCGATCGCGATGGTCGCCGCGGTGGCCGTGGCCGCGCCGCGTCTGCGCGGACCGCTCGTACCGGCGGCGGAGGTCCCCGCCTGGGTGTGGGCGGCGGTCTCGCTGGGCGTCACCGCGGCGGCGGGGGCGCGGCTGGGACTGGTCGCGCTGGCGCTGGCCGTGGTCGGGGTCGTCGCGCTGGCGACCGCCGCACGGCCCGAACGGCGCTGGTTCGCGCTGGTGGGCGCGCTGCTGATGCTGGCGGCGCTGTGGATGGTGCTCTCCGCGTGGGACGTGGCCGTGCCCGAGGCGTACACGGTGCCGCCCGCCCTGGCGGCGCTGGCCGTGGGCTGGGAGTGGAGCCGCAGGGCTGCCGAACCGCCTTCGAGCTGGGCCGCCCACGGCGGCGGCCTGGCCCTGCTGTTCCTGCCCACCGTCGTGCTGGTGCTGACGGAGGACGGCATGGTGTGGCGGGTGCCCGCCGTGCTCGTGCTGGGCCTCGCGGTGACCGTGTGGGGGCTGCGTCGGCGGCTCCAGGCGGCCCTGGTGACGGGCGGGCTGGTGCTGGTGGCCACCTCGCTGCGGGCGTTCGGGCCGCCCCTGTGGGACCTGACCCGGCTGGTGCCGAACTGGGTGCCGTTCGCCGTCGCGGGTGTGCTGCTGCTGGTGATCGGCGCCCGCTACGAGGCCAACCTGGAACGGGTGCGGCGCCTGGGCCGCCTGGTGGCGGAGATGCGCTGAGAAGCCCGGTCACGCGCCCGTGGGGCGCGGCCCGGAACCCGCCGGGGGCTCCACGGGGCGGCGGGCCCGTCAGACCGACGGGCCCGCCGCGGTACCGCGTCAGTTCTCCAGCATCTCCGTGACCAGGGCGGCGATCGGCGACCGCTCGGACCGGGTCAGGGTGACGTGCGCGAACAGGGGGTGGCCCTTGAGCTTCTCGATCACCGCGACCACGCCGTCGTGGCGGCCCACGCGCAGGTTGTCGCGCTGGGCGATGTCGTGGGTGAGCACCACCCGCGAGTTCTGGCCGAGGCGGGAGAGGACCGTGAGAAGGACGTTGCGCTCCAGGGACTGGGCCTCGTCGACGATCACGAACGCGTCGTGCAGCGACCGGCCGCGGATGTGGGTGAGCGGGAGGACCTCCAGCATCCCCCGGTCCACGATCTCCTCGATGACCTCCTCGCTGGTCACCGCGGACAGGGTGTCGTGCACCGCCTGGCCCCACGGGGTCATCTTGTCGTTCTCGCTCCCGGGCAGGTAGCCCAGCTCCTGGCCGCCGACCGCGTACAGCGGCCGGAACACCATCACCTTGCGGTGCTGGCGGCGCTCCAGGACGGCCTCCAGACCGGCGCACAGCGCCAGCGCCGACTTGCCGGTGCCCGCGCGTCCGCCCAGGGAGACGATGCCCACCTCGGGGTCGGTGAGCAGGTCGAGGGCGATGCGCTGCTCGGCGCTGCGGCCGTGCAGGCCGAACACGTCGCGGTCGCCGCGCACCAGCTTCACCGACTTGTCGGGCTGGACCCGGCCGAGCGCCTTGCCGCGCTCGGAGACCAGGACCAGCCCGGTGTGGCAGGGGAGATCGCGGGCCGCGTCGATGTCGCTCTCGCCGCTGGTGAACAGTTCGCCGATCTGGTGCGCGGGCACGTCCAGCTCGGCCATGCCCGTCCAGCCGTGCTCGATGGCCAGTTCGGCCCGGTACTCGTCGGCGGCCAGCCCGATGGAGGCCGCCTTGATCCGCATGGGGAGGTCCTTGCTCACCAGCACGACGTCCCCGCCCTCCTCCTGGAGGTTGCGGGCCACCGTGAGGATCCGGGTGTCGTTGTCGCCGAGCCGGAAGCCCGCCGGCAGGATCTGCGGATCGCTGTGGTTGAGTTCCACCCGCAGCGTGCCGCCGGCGTCGTTCACCGGTACCGGGGCGTCCAGACGGCCGTGGGCGACCCGCAGGTCGTCCAGGCGGCGCAACGCGTGACGAGCGAAGTACCCGAGCTCCGGGTGGTGACGCTTGCTCTCCAGCTCGGTGATCACCACCACGGGGATGACGACCTCGTGCTCGGCGAACCGGCTCAGGGCGGCCGGGTCGGCGAGCAGGACACTGGTGTCGAGCACATAGACGCGTCCGTCCTGGCCTACCTCCGTACGGGGGTCGGGGGACTGGGTGTCACGGCGATCGGTCGAGGAACTAGCCACTCGTTCTCCCCTTGGGCACCGCTGGGGCGCCCTACTGTCACGGGATCATGGAGGACCGGGACCTGGCCCGCGAGGGCCGGGTCCGGCCCTCCTCGTTGACGTTCCGCGATGGCGGAGGAGATCAATGAGACGGGGCCTCCCGAACGGGTGGACGAACGCCACCCGCTACTTCCGACGCTACGCGTCCGTGCTCCCGTTTCCAAGGGACCTCTCCCTCCGCGCGGTGAACTCCGCGTTAAGGGGTCGGGCTTCGGGGGGTCAGGATCCGTAGCGGCGGTTGCGCGCGCCGTACGAGCGCAGTGCACGCAGGAAGTCCACCCTGCGGAAGGCAGGCCAGTAGACCTCGCAGAAGTAGAACTCCGAGTGCACGCTCTGCCACAGCATGAAGCCGGACAGGCGCTGTTCCCCCGACGTGCGGATGAGCAGGTCGGGGTCGGGCTGACCGCGCGTGTAGAGATGCCGTGCGATGTCCTCGATGTCCAGGCGCTCGGCAAGCTCCTGGATACCGGTGCCCTTGGCCGCCTCCGCTTGGAGGAGGGACCGAACCGCATCAGCGATCTCACGTCTACCTCCATACCCGACGGCGACGTTGACAACCAGCCCGGGGTTGCCGGATGTGGCCGTCTCCGCCTCCTTGAGCGCCTGGGCGGTGGACGCGGGCAGGATGTCGAGGGCCCCCACGGGGCGCGTGTTCCACCCCTCCTCGCGCAGCCGGGCGATGGTCTGCTCGATGATGCGCACCAGCGGGCCCAGCTCGGACTCGTCCCGGCTGAGGTTGTCGGTGGACAGCATCCAGAGTGTGACCACCTGCACGCCGACCTCGTCGCACCAGCGCAGCAGTTCGAAGATCTTGTTCGCGCCCGCCTGGTGGCCCTGCTCGGCCGCGCCGAGCCCGCTCACCTTGGCCCAGCGGCGGTTGCCGTCCATCGCGACACCGACGTGGCGGGGGATCTCCTGACTGGTCAGCCGACGCTCCAGGCGCCGCTCGTAGAGCCAGTACAGGGGGTCACGAAGCCCCATTGGCGAAACCTCTCAGAGCTGGATCTGGAACAGCACACCGTTGGAAAGGATGTGCCGACGGGGATGCCTCCAGCGTAGTTCGCCCGAAGGGGGCTACGTCACGGCCAGGGACTTGCGCACGTGCTTGCGCCCCTGGTGGATGCGGGACTTGACGGTGCCCAGGGCCAGGTTGAGCTCGGAGGCGATCTCGTTGTAGTCCATCTGGCACAGGTCGCGCAGGACCAGGGGGGCCACCAGGTTGGGGCGGTCCTTCTCCAGCTGGTCGAGGGCCTCCAGCAGGTCGATGCGGGAACCGGCGATGACGCTGGTGGTGCGGGGGTCGCTCTGGTGGGGCATGCGCTCGGCCTCGGTGGGGAACTCCGCCGAGCGCCGCTTCATGGAGCGGTAGGTCTGCCGGGCGGAGTTGGACACCACCGTGTACAGCCAGGTGGTGAACAGGGAGTCGCCCTTGAAGCTGTCGATCTTGCGCGCCACGCGCAGCAGCGCGTCCTGGCACGCCTCCTCGGCGTCCTGCCGGTAGGGCAGGAAGCGGGAGCAGCGGCGCAGGACCTCGGGCTGGATCCGCCGGAGCAGGTCGTCCAGGGCCATGGCGTCTCCGGCCTTGGCCCGGCGCGCGAGGTCCTCCAGCTCCTCGTCGACGTTGCTCGCCACCCGGCGCCGCGGCGCGGGGCTCTCCTCGTGGTCTGCGTGGTCACTACTGCGCATGTCTGGTCTCTCCCTGACTGACGGCAGACATCCGGCCGTCCGCTGCGGACGCGGGTGCGCCCCTTGCGTTCGAGGGTCACACGTCACCGGGACGTCTACGGCCCCGGTCCGGATCCGCACTCGTGAAAAATCGTCGCCTTCGCCGCCGCGCACGGCGCGGAGCCCGTCGGGCCCCCTCCAGTCTCCACGTCCGGAGGGGATCGGCGCCACCCGGAGAGGGGATCATATCGGCGGGAGGCAATGTGAAGGTACAGATGGTGTATTAGTGGGCAACGACCGCGTGTTCACCCCTGACAGACCGAGGCGGAGATGAGCCAACCTGAGGCCTTCGGGCGCTACCGCGTCATCCGGCGCCTTGGGTCGGGTTCCTTCGCCACGGTCTGGTTGGCGCAGGACGACCTGCTGAACTACTCGGTGGCCATCAAGGTACTCGCCGAGAATTGGGCGCACCAGATGGACATCCAGCACCGCTTCCTGGAGGAGGCGCGCATCCTGCGCCAGACCGACTCCACCTGGCTGGTGGCGGTGCACGACGTGGACGTGCTCCCCGACGGTCGGCCCTACATGGTGATGACCTACGCCGACCAGGGCAGCGTCGCCGACCTCATCCACCGGGGCACACTGCCCCTGGACGAGGCCCTGCGGCTGCTCACCGAGATCGGCCAGGGCATCACGGTGCTGCACAACCACGGCACGATCCACCGCGACATCAAGCCGTCCAACGTGCTGCTCCAGTCCTCACCCGTGGGACAGCGGGTGCTGGTGGCGGACCTGGGGTTCGCCAAGTCGATCGACGAGGCGTCGGGGTTCACCGCGGCGGCCGGGACCCCCGGCTACATGTCCCCCGAGCAGAGCATTCCCGGCGGTGACCTGGACGTCCGGTCGGACGTGTACTCGCTGGGCGCGGTGGCCTACGAGCTCATCACCGGCCGTCCGCCCTCGCGTCCGCCGGTGAAGGTGGCTCCTGGCCAGATCCGGCCAGGTCTGCCCCCCGCGCTCGACGAACTCATCCTGTCGGCACTTTCGGTGGACCGGGAAAGCCGTCCGGCGGACGCCAAAACCTTCACCGACCGGGTCAGAACCATCCGTATGGCGCCCGACCTGCCCAAGGCGGCCGTGCCGTGGTGGCAGCGGCTGCGCATGCCGTGGCGGCGGGCGACCGCCCTGGCGGGGGCGCTGGTGCTGACGGGCGCCAGCCTCTCGGGATCCCTGGGCAGGCCGGGGGTGTCCCTGACCACCGTGCACGACGCCGCGCAGGGGGTCTACCTGGAGGTGCCGTCGGTGTGGGCCCACGAGATCCACACCGCCCAGGAGGCCCTCCCCGCGGCGGCCGAGGCCGGCGCGGGTCCGGGCCTGCTGGTGGCGACCGACGCCGAGGACTGGGACTCCACCCGGGAGACGGCCTACGGTGTGTACGCGACCGTGGTGCGCGGCCCCGCCGACCTGAGCGGGATCGCCGGCGCCCAGCCGTGCGGGGACCCTCCCGAGGAGCGGCCGCTGGACACCGGGGAATGGGAGGGCACGGTGTGGGACTGGCCCGAGTGCCACGGCAACGGGTCGCTGAGCAGCGCCGCCGTACACGAGCCGGGCGAGCCCACGACCGTGTACATGGAGATCCGCCAGCCGGGCTACCGGCCCGACCTGGTGGACCGGATCATCGCCGGTACGCACCTGGGATAGGCCCCGGCGACGCGTCAGGCCAGCAGCTGCTCCCGCAGGTCCTCGGGCGAGGTGACCGGGAGCTTGCAGACGAAGCCCTCGCACACGTAGGCGGTCGGTCGCCCGCCCACCGGCGCGCGGTCGCGCAGCAGCGGCACCCCTCCGTCGTCGCGGCCGTCGCCGCGTGAGAGCACGGTGCCCAGCGGCGCCCAGACCAGCGCGGCGCGCACCAGCTCCGCGGTCCTCGGGTCGTCGGGGTCGCCCACCACCGCCACGGCGCGCGGCCCGGTCAGGAGGGCCTCGCCGGTGGCCAGGCCCCACCCGGCGAACCGGGCGGCCTTCTCCGCCAGCACCGCCACCGGGGACAGCGCCTCCTCAGCGGCCGTGCGGTGGCGCTCGGATCCGGTCAGCGCGGCGTAGGAGAGCAGCGCGGACGCCGCCGCCGACCGGCCGGACGGTGTGACGTTGTCGGTGGGGTCCTGGGGCCGGTTGAAGAGGCGCTCGGCGTCGTCGGCGGTGTCGTAGAACCCGCCGGAGCCGTCTCCGAAGCGCTCCAGGACGGTGTCCAGCAGGCGCCCGGCCTCGTGCGCGTAGCGCGCCTCCCCGGTCACACCGTGCAGGACGAGCAGCCCCTCGGCGACGTCGGCGTAGTCCTCCAGCACCCCGGCGCTGGTGCCCGCGCGCCCGTCCCGGGAGGTGCGGACCAGGCGCCCGTCCCGCAGGTGCACGCGCAGCAGCAGGTCAGCGGCCGCGCGGGCGGCCTCCACCAGGTCGGGCCGCTCCAGCAGCACCCCGGCCTCGGCCAGCGCGGCGACCGCCAGGCCGTTCCAGGCGGCCACCACCTTGTCGTCGCGCGCGGGGGCGACCCGTTCGGCGCGGGCCGCCAGCAGGGCCTCACGGACCCGCTGGTAGCGCCAGGCGTCGGCGGGCGGGGCGGGCAGCTGGAGCACGGAGGCGCCGCGCTCGAAGGTGCCCTCCTCGGTCACGCCGAACACCTCGGCGGCGAAGGCGGCGTCCTCCTCGCCCAGGACCTCCCGCAGCTGGGCGGGCGTCCACACGTAGTAGGTGCCCTCCTCGCCCTCGCTGTCGGCGTCCAGCGCCGAGGCGAACCCGCCCTCGGGCGTGCGCAGGTCGCGCAGCATCCAGTCGGCGGTCTCCCCGGCGACCCGGCGCAGCAGGGCGTGGGTGGCGGCGTCGGAGACCCCCGGACCCGAGGGGCGGCGGCCCATCCGGGCGTAGGCGCGCAGCAGCAGGGCGTTGTCGTACAGCATCTTCTCGAAGTGCGGCACGGTCCACTCGCGGTCCACCGAGTATCGGGCGAAACCGCCGCCGAGCTGGTCGTACATGCCGCCCTGCGCCATGGCCAGGGCGGTGCCGCTGGCCATGAGCCAGGCGGGCGTGGACTCGTCCGCGCTCTGCAGGGGCCGGGTGCGCTCGTCCTGGGCGGTGAGGAAGGAGAGCAGCATCGACGGCGGGAACTTGGGCGCGGTGCCGAAACCGCCGTGGGCGCTGTCGTAGTCGCGCACCAGCGCGCGGACGGCCAGGTCGAGCCGGTCCGCGGAGGGCGGGGGCGCGGCGGCCAGGGTGCGCGGGCCGCTCAGCGCCTCCACCACGCGCGCGCCCTGGCCGACCAGTTCGGTGCGCTGGTCCCGCCAGGCGTCGGCCACGCCCCGCAGCAGGCGCTGGAAGTGCTCGCGCGGGAAGTAGGTGCCGCAGTAGAACGGGGCGCCGTCGGGGGTGGCGAACACGGTCATGGGCCAGCCCCCCTGGCCGGTCATGGCCTGGGTCGCCTCCATGTACACGGCGTCGACGTCGGGGCGCTCCTCGCGGTCCACCTTGACGTTGACGAACAGGCTGTTCATCAGGGCCGCGGTCGCCTCGTCCTCGAAGGACTCGTGGGCCATCACGTGGCACCAGTGGCAGGCGGCGTAGCCGACGGAGACGAGGAGGGGCACGTCGCGCCGACGCGCCTCGGCGAGGGCCTCCTCACCCCAGGGCCACCACTCCACGGGGTTGTCGGCGTGCTGCAACAGGTACGGGCTGGTCGCGTCGCTCAGGCGGTTGGACATGCCCCCAACTCTGCCATCCGGGGCGGCGGGGCGTCGCGCACCCGCCCGAGCGGAGTCCACGGCACGGGAGCCGACCCGGCGCCCGTGAACTCCGCCACCCGGGGCGGTGGGGTGTCGCGCACCCGCCGGAGCGGGCCGGGGACCACCGCCCGGGAGGAGGCCGGGTGTTCGTCCGGCGGGCGCGGGAGCGGCCCGGAGCCTTCGGACCGAGCGGTGGGCCCGGGCGGTGCGCCCGGACACGCCGTCCCGCTGGGGCAGGGCGGGGACGTCTCCTCAGCTCCGCGGAGCGGTGTCCTCGGCGGAGACCTGCGCCGCGTCGGCCGGCCCGCCGTCGTCGGAGGCCGTGGCCCTCGCGCCGAAGTCGTCGTCCTTGGGCAGGGCGCGGAGCTTGCCCAGGAGGCTGCGCATGAGGAAGTACAGCCCGACGCCGATGGCGAAGATGACGAGGAAGCCGAGCACACCGGGGGTCACGGTGTCCTTGTCGAGCTGGAAGCTGCCCGCCAGCACCGTCGCGGACGTGAGAAGGGTGTTCATGCCACTCATACTCTCACTGCTTCTCGGACACCCGCGAAGAGGTCCTTCTCAGGGATCTCGGTGTCCACCAGCGAGCGCACCAGGTGGTAGTCCTCACTCGGCCAGGCCTCCGCGACGACCTCGTTGGGCACGGCGAACCAGAACCCGTTGGGGTCCACCTGGGTGGCGTGCGCCTTGAGCGCCTCGTCGGCGACGTCGAAGTACTCGCTGCAGTGCACGCGCGTGGTGATCTCCCAGCGGGGGTGGTCGCGGTCCGCGATCCGCTTCATCCACTCCTCGAAGGGGTTCTCCAGCCCGCGCGCGGCCAGCACGTCGGCCAGGGCCTCGAACCGCTCGGGCGGGAAGGAGACGAAGTAGTACAGCTTGAGCGGCTGCCAGGGGTCGCCCGCGTCCGGGTAGGCGTCGGGGTCGCCCGCGGTGTCGAAGGCGTGCATCGTCACCTTGTGGGTCATGATGTGGTCGGGGTGCGGGTAACCGCCGTTCTCGTCGTAGGTGAGGATGACGTGCGGCCGGAACCTGCGGATGGACTCCACGAGGGGCGCGGCGCCCTCCTCCACGGGGAGGGTGGCGAAACAGCCCTCGGGCAGGGGCGGCAGCGGGTCGCCCTCGGGCAGGCCGGAGTCGACGAACCCGGCGAACTCCTGCTGGACGCCGAGGATCTCCCTGGCCCGCTCCATCTCCTCTCGGCGCACCTGCGCGATGTTCTCGCGGATGTCGGGACGCTCCATCGCGGGGTTGAGGATGTCGCCGCGCTCGCCACCGGTCATGGTGACAACGAGCACGTCGACGCCCTCCTCCACATAGCGGGCCATGGTGGCCGCGCCCTTGCTGGACTCGTCATCGGGGTGGGCATGAACGGCCATGAGCCGCAGGCGCTCGGACAACGAAGGGTCTCCTTGACTAGGTGGACGGACGCGAGGGGCGCGGCCGTCCGGCTCCCCCGGTACACAGGCTCGGACGACTTCCGCGCGGGGCGCGTGGGGAGGCTGTCAGGTCGGGGATATCTTAGACAACACCGTCCCCTTGTTCGGAGATTCCCGATGCAGCCGACCCCGGAGGAAGACGCCGTGAAGAGCGCCGAAACCACGGCCGACACAGCGGCCGACTCCTCGGCCAGTACCGCTCCCGCGCTGCGCAAGCGCCACGGGAACGGGCCGGTCTTCTTCGTCATCGCCACCCTCTTCGCGGTGGCGTGCGCGGTCGGCTGGGGCTACTCCCTGATGAACTTCAGCGGTCTGGGCGGCGGTGTGTACCACCAGGTGATCACCTTCTCCGCGCCCACGCCCGAGGAGGCCACCATCAGCTACGAGGTGAACAGCAGGAACGGCGCCGAGTGCCTGGTCGTGGCGTTGGACGAACAGTTCGTCGAGGTGGGCCAGACGCGCTCGAAGGCCGAGGCCGGGAACCGCATGGTCACCACGACCGTTGAGACGGTTCGTCAGGCCGCCACGGTAGAAGTGGCCTCGTGCAGGGAACAAGGTTCGCAGGACTGATCCACCGAGCCCCTTAGCCCGGCTCCGGAGGCACCGCCGAACCGCGGGAACCCGTGTGTCACGACGCACGGTGATATTCTCGTAAGTTCAGCTCTGGCCGCCTGGTGGCCTTTGCTACTAGTACACAAGGAGTTCCCGTGACCCAGACCCGCGATGACAACGTCACCTGGCTCACCCAGGAGGCGTACGACCGGCTCAAGTCCGAGCTGGACCACCTGTCGGGGAGTGGGCGCATCGAGATCGCGGAGAAGATCGAGGCGGCCCGGGAAGAGGGCGACCTCAAGGAGAACGGCGGGTACCACGCCGCCAAGGAGGAGCAGGGCAAGATGGAGGCCCGCATCCTCCAGCTCACCGAGATCCTGCGCACCGCGCGGGTCGGCGAGGCGCCCCACACCGAGGGCGTGGTCGGCCCCGGCATGACCGTCACCGTCAAGTTCGACGGGGACGACGACGAGGTCACCTTCCTGCTCGCCTCCCGCGAGGAGAGCGGCTCTCCCATCGACGTGTACTCGCCCAGGTCACCGCTGGGCTCCGCCATCAACGGCAAGCGCGTGGGGGAGAACGTCAGCTACACGCTGCCCAACGGCAAGAGCCTGGGCGTCGAGATCATCGACGCCGTGCCCTACACCGGCATGTAGCGGCGGTTCGGCGATCACGGGGGCGGTGTCCGACCGCCCCCGCCGCTTTGGGGGCGCCCCTCACCGGGGCGCCCCTTCGTGTGCGCGGCGGGGATCCTCCGGAGGGTCCCCCGCGTCGTAGTCTCGAAGCACACTCCCGCGGCGGCTTCCCCGGCCGCCGGTCCGACGAACCGAGGGATTCCCGCCGACATGTCCTCGCTCCACTGGAACCCCCAGGAACCCCGCCCCGGCGCGTACCCGCCCCCGAACGGGGGGTGGGGTCCCGGCGGCCCCGTGCCCGGCCAGGGCGTGTCCCCTCCGGGCGCCGGATGGGGCGTGCCGGGGCAGGGCGCGTTCCCGGGTCCGGTGCCGGGCCCGTTCCCGACCCCGACACCGGAGAGGGCCGCGTTCGGCCGCCGTCTGGCCGCCCGCGCCATCGACTACGTCCTCGTGGTGATCGCCGCGGTCGTGTTCTTCGTCCTCATGGCCGTCGTGACGGTGGTCCTGACCGGCAGCGACCAGACCACCGACGCCGAGGGCACCCTGTGGGCGCTGCTGTTCGTGTTCGGGTGGGGTCTGCTGCTGTTCTTCTACGACTGGCTGTACCTGGTCACCTGGGGGCGCACGCTCGGCAAGATGATGGTCGGGATCAAGGTGGTCAGCGCCGCCGACGGCGGCAGGCTCAGCCAGGGGCAGGCGATGGGCCGATCCGCGTTCTTCGGCTTCCCGCAGTCCCTGCCCGTCGTGGGCCACATCTTCACGCTGGCCGAGTCCATGGCGGCGTTCGGCGAAGAGAAGCGCGCCCTGCACGACCGGGCCGCCGGAACCGTGGTCATCCGCACCTGAGCCGTCCGGGGCCGGGTGCGCCGGAGGGTTGTCCCCAGGCGGGGACTCCCCCTTCCGGGGCGGTTCCGCCGCGGCCTGGCGTGGTGAAGGGGGTTCCCCCCGCCCCGTGCTGCCCGCACACCATCGATACCCCGCCCCGCGCCCCGACGCCGACCGGGGCCGTGGCCCGAGCCCGCATCTGCGCGACGCCCCGGAGCGCCCCGCCGCCGACCCGGGGCGTGTCGCCGCACCCCACGGCCCCGCGACCCCGCGACTCACGGCTCCGGGCAGGCCGGGGCGCCGTTCCCACCGTCGGCGAACACGGCCGGGACGTAGTCGCCCTCACCGATCCGGTACCAGGCGCTACTCGTCCCGAACGTCCCCGCCATCGCGTCGCCGACGGCCTGGCAGGCCACGTCGACGTTGGCGCTGTGCGCGGCCAGGCCCACCGGCTCGTGCTCCAGCCCCGGACCGCCGCGCACGACCACGGGGTGCCGCTGGTCGGCCGCGGTGATCCGCGCGCGCCTGCGGTACTCGCCGGTCCACAGGTAGTCGACCCGCACCCATCCGTTGGTGGGCAGTTCCAGCCCCTGCCGGAACGCGCCGTCGGCCAGGTCGATACCCGCCGGGTTGCGCACCCGGCGCCCGAACCCGTCGAGACCGCCGTTGTGCCCCAGCGTGTAGGCCGCCTGCGCCTGCGGGCGCCCCCGCGCCAGGTCGGGCCAGGTCTCGCGTTCGGCGTTCCAGTGGTCGTCCCTGGTGTTCCAGGGCCCCACGTCCCACACCGGCAGGTAGGCGCAGCGCGGCCGGTGGTCCTCGGTGACGTCCCGTCCCTCGGGGCCCAGGGCGCCGGTGGTGCACACCCGCACGGTGTACTCGCCGCCGCCCCGGACCGCCAGGCCCCGGCGGGAGGGCAGGGCGGCGAAGTGGTCGTTCTCGCGGATCCTGTGGCCGTTGGCGGTGGTGTTGCCGACCAGTCCGATACGGGTGGCGAAGAGGGTGGCCGAGAACGGCTCGGTGCTATCGCCGTGGTCGCCGGAGTCGTCGGGACCCGAGGGGTCGGTGGGGGTTTCGGGGCCTCCCGGTGCGGAGGGGCCGGGGGGAGCGCCGGAGCTTCCCGGTTCCACCGGTTCCGAGGGGTCGGTGGGGGCGGCGGGACCGGTCGGCGCGGTCGCGTGGCCGTCCTGCCCGTCGCCGGGCTCCCCGGTAGCACCGCCCCGGGGCGGTTCCCCGTCCTCCTCCAACGGGCGGATCCGCAGTCCCGTGAGGCCGTTCCCCTCCCCGCTGAGCCGTACCCGCACCTGTACCCGCGCGACCTCGTGCGGCAGCGTCACCCGCCCGTCCCCGACGGGGTGCCACTCGGTCCAGGCCCCGCCGGTCCGGTCGCCGCGCAGTTCCGTGGTCACCTCCCCCGGACCGCCGTCCGTCCGCACCCGCACGTCCACGGTGGCGGCCGGGGCCTCCAGCGGCTGCGGGGGAAAGACCGCCAGACCGCCGCGCCGGGGCTCCGGATCCCAGCGGGCCACGGGCCCGCGGCCCGCGTCACCGTCCAGGCGCAGCGTTCCGGACTCCAGGACCAGGCCGATCCGGTCGGCGGAACCCGGTTCCTGGCGCAGCCAGCCCTCCTCCGCGAGCGCCGGGACCGGGGCCGGGGGCGCGAGGAGCACGAGAGCGCCCAGGGACGCCAGGGTCTTCGCGGTGCTTCTGGCGCGCTCGCGCCTCGTGTGGAACATTCCCGCCCTGCCAAACACGTGGAGTTACCAGAATGAACACTTCCAGTAAGCAATCCGGCGCGAACGCACTCAAGCAGCCCGTGTCGGGTGTCGGCCTCACAGCGGTAAAAGTCCGACTCGGGAACACGGTGGGATCTGTTCCGGGAACGGGCACGGCCCGGCTCCCGGTGGCCTCGGACGCCGACCCGGCAGCACCCGCACCGGCCCCGCCGCGGGTGCGGGGAGCGGTGTTCTAGGCGAAGGCCAGCAGGCAGGCGGTGAACCCGTGCACGTGGTTGACCCCGCCGACCGGGCCGATCTCGCCCGCGGCGAAGAACCCGGCGACGGCGTCGACGCCGAGGACGCGGTGGACGGCCAGGACGTCGTGGTCGGACTGCGGGAAGAGGGAGGACCCGCGGCCGTTGCAGGAGAAGAGCAGACCGGCGCCGACGGGGTGTTCGGCGCCGAAGTCGCTGAGGCGGCGGGCCAGGTCCTCGTCCGCGGTACCGGCGTCGCGGACCTGGAAGCGGACGGTCTGGCCGACCTCGACCATGTCGTCGATGGTGAGGGCGCCGAGTTCGGGGTCGGCTCCGGCCAGGGTGCGGATGAGGAAGTCGCCCTGCTCGTGGCGGTCGACGTACTCGTCCATGGCGATGCCGATGTGCAGGCCGTGCTCGGCGAGTTCGCGGTCCTCCTCGGAGAGGGACTCGACCAGCTCCTCCAGCTTCTCGTAGGCGTTGGTGCCCGCGAGTTCGAGCAGGAGGTTGCCCTCGGCCTTGGTGACGGTCATGGGCGAGCCGATGGGGCGGCAGCCCTGGCTCACGACGGTGCCGAGGACGTTCTCGCCGCCGACGAGGACGCCGATGGCGCCGTGCTCGGCCACCTCGCCGTCGCAGAAGAGCCGTACCGACTCCTCACCGCGCATGCCGTCGGCCATGCCGCCGACGAGGGGCAGGCCGCCGAGGGCCTCGGTGGACTCGCGGACGAAGGCCTGGGTGGGGAACTCGTAGGGGTTGGTGAGCAGGATGGCCACGCTGTCGCGGGGGCCGGGCTCCTGCATGCCGATGACGGCCAGGTGGTCGTCCTCGACCACGGTGTCCAGTCGGAACGGTGTGATCTCCACGCCGGGCAGACCGGCGCACCACACGCTGACCGAGCCCTGGCCCTCGACGCTGCGGCCGCCGCCGATGACCCCGGTGGAACTGCATCCGAGGGTGGCCGCGTCGCCCGCCAGCTCCATGACGCGCTTGCCCGCGAGGGTGACCTCCTCGGGGTCGGCGCCGCAGACGAAGAAGCACACCAGGTCGGTAGGGCCGTCCACCTGTTCCAGGGCACTCAGTACGGCGCGCTCGGCCGCGTTCACGAGGTCGGCCCCCGTCGTCAGTGCATCGCCGAACCGTGCCACCAGCTGCCACCCCCGGTCTCGCCGGCCGTCGCGGCCGGACGCAGGACTCCACCGTCGCGTCCCATTCTTCCACCTCGGCGTCGAACAGGAGGTTTTCCGGTGAACTGACACGGACTCCGACAGCGGTGCGGCGTGCGGGCAGCACGATGCGGCCGGAGCCCCTGGGCCCCCTTGTATCCAGGAAACAGCACGCCAACCCCGGAAACCAGACGCTCCTTGACGGCTGTGGATAGGTTCGTGGGGTGAGCGCCCTTCCCGAAGCCCCCTCCCCCGCCCCGCCCCCGCTCCCGCGCACCCGCGCGGACCTGCGCGGATCCGGGCACGTCCACCGACCGGTCGCCGCCGAGGTGCGGGAGAACCTGCTGCGGCGGATGGCCTCGGGACAGCCCCGGTTCCCCGGGGTGCACGGGTTCGACGCCACCGTGCTGCCGCAGGTGGAGCGGGCCCTGCTGGCCGGACACGACATCGTCCTGCTGGGCGAGCGCGGCCAGGGCAAGACCCGGCTGATCCGCACCCTGGCGACCCTGCTGGACGAGTGGTCCCCGGCGGTGGCCGGGTGCCAGGTCAACGACCACCCCTACACACCGGTCTGCCCGGCCTGCGTGCGCCGTTCGGCACGGGAGGGCGACGGCCTGCCGGTCGTGTGGCGGCACCGCTCGGAGCGCTACGGCGAGAAGCTGGGCACGCCCGACACCGGCGTGGGCGAGCTGATCGGTGACGTGGACCCGGCGCTGTTGGCGCGGGGACACTCCCTCGGCGATCCCGAGACCATCCACTACGGCCTGGTGCCGCGGGCCAACCGGGGCGTGTTCTGCGTCAACGAGCTGCCCGACCTGCCCGCACGGGCCCAGGTGGCGCTGTTCAACGTGCTGGAGGAGCGCGACCTCCAGGTACGCGGCTACAACCTGCGGCTGCCGCTGGACCTGCTTCTGGTGGCGAGCGCGAACCCGGAGGACTACACGAGCCGGGGACGCATCGTCACCCCGCTCAAGGACCGCTTCGGCGCGCAGGTGCGCACCCACTACCCGCTGACCCTGGCGGACGAACTGACGCTCATCCGGCAGGAGGCGGCGCTGCCCGAGGGCACGACGGTGCCCTCGCACCTGCTGGAGGCCGTGGCGCGCTTCACCCGGCTGGTCCGCGCCTCGAAGAAGGTGGACGCCCGTTCGGGGGTGTCGGTGCGCTTCTCGGTGTCCGCGGCCGAGACGGTGGCGGCGTCGGCGCTGCGCCGGGCTGCCCTGACCGGCGGGGAGGTTCCGGTGGCCCGGGTGTGCGACCTGCCCGCCGCGGTGGAGCCGCTGCTGGGCAAGGTCGAGTTCGAGACGGGTTCCGAGGGCCGCGAGGCGGAGATCCTGCACGCGCTGCTGCGCCGGGCGGTGGCGGAGGTGTTCCGCGAACGCCTGGGAACGGCGGACCTGTCCGAACTCGCCGACCGCTTCTCGGGCGGCGGCACGGTGGAGACCGGTGACCTGGTGGGCGCCGCCGAACTGCTGCGGCGGGTGGGCGCGGTCCCGGGACTCGCGGCGATGATCGGGCACGCGGCCCCCGAGGACGAGGACGGCCCGCCGACGCCGGGGCTGGCCGCCGCTGTGGTGGAGTTCGCGCTGGAGGGCCTGTACCTGGAGCGCCGGCTGTCCAAGGACGCGCTTCCCGACGGAGGGGTCTACCGCTTCTAGGCGGTCTCCAGGCGGCGCCCTCCGGAGGCGTCCGCGCGCCGGGGCCCTCTCGGGCGCGGCCGTTCGGCGGCCGGCTCGCCCGGCCAGGACTGCCGGTTCCCGAATCGGGAAGATAGCCGGTGCGTGTGCGCGGGACGAGAAGGAGGCGGACGCCTGTGAGGTTTCGGTACCGGGAGTACATGGGCGGCCCCGACCCGCTGGCCGAACCCGACCCGCCGCCCGAGGAGGCCGTGGCGGCGGCGCGGGAGCTGCTGGTACTGGTCGCCTCGGCGCTGGAGGCGGATTCCGCGTCCGCTTCGCGGTTCCCGGAGACGGGTTCCGCGACCGACCAGGAGGACCCGGGAGTGGATTCCGCGACCGGTGGGGGCCCGGTGGCGGGTTCCGCGAGCGGCCCGGGGGTTCTGTCCGAGGAGGACCGGCGGCGGCTGTCCGCCCTGGAGGACGTCCTGTCCCGGTACGCCGACGGCGACCGCGCGGCCCTCGGCCGGGCGGACGCCACCGCCCTGGGCCGTCTGCCGGGGCTGCTGGGCGGGGAGGCCGGCCGCATCCTGGCCCGCCTGGACGGGGCCGACCACGGCCTGAGCCCGCGCGAACTGCGCCGCCTGGGCGAGGTGGCGCTGCGCGAGGCCGAGGCCTCCCGGCGCGGACGCGGGGGCCCCGGCGGAGCACACCGGGGAGGCACCGCGCCCGGCGGGGAGCCCACGGGCCTGTCCCTGCCCCGCGACGAGGACGGCGACCGGCCGTTGGACGCGGTCGCGACCGTGCGCGAGGCGGCCCTGCGCCGGGCCCGCCCCGGAGAGCGCGGCGTGGCGCTGCGGGCCGAGGACGTGCGGGTGGCCGGGGCGGAGCCGTCGGAGGCAGCGGCCGTGTCCCTGCTGGTGGACCTGTCCCATTCGATGGTGACCCGGTCCCTGCACGAGGCCGCCACCCGGACCGCGCTGGCCCTGCACACCCTGGTGTCCACGCGCCGCCCGCAGGACCGGCTGCACCTGGTCGGCTTCGGGGAACGGGCGCGGGAGCTGACCCCCGCCTCACTGGTGGCGCACGACTGGCGCCGCGTCCCCGGGACGAACCTGCACCACGCGCTGCGGCTGGCCCGCGCCCACCTGCGGCGCCACGGCGGCCTGCGTCCGCAGGTACTGGTGGTCACCGACGGCGAGCCCACCGCGCACCTGGGCGAGGACGGCGACGCCCGGTTCTCCTGGCCCCCGGCCCCCCGCACGGTGGAGCTGACCTTCGCCGAGCTGGACGCCGTCCTGCGCGGGGGCGCCGAGGTGACCTTCTTCCTGCTGGCGGACGATCCGCGGCTGCGCGCCTTCCAGGAGCTGGTGGAGCGGCGGCGCGGGACGCGGGTGGTGCACGCCGGAGCCGAGGAGCTGGGGCCGCTGGTGGTGGACCGCTACCTGCGCTGAGCCGGGCGCCGCGAGGGCGGACCGGATCCCCGTGGAACGGACTTGGCCGCCGCGGCGGGGAACCGGCGCGGACACCGGGACTCCGCCGGAGCCCGCCCGGCCGGGTACCGGGACAGCGGCCCGGTGTGGTCGGCTCCGAACTCCGCGCGGGCTGCCGACGGCCCGACCGGTCAGCGGCCGGGCGCGTCGGCGGCGCGGCGGGTCAGCGCTCGAAGATGCTGACGTCGGAGGCCAGCACCAACAGCTCCTCGGGGGCGCCGCCGCCGGAGTAGAGCAGCTGGTGCCGGTTGGCGGGCATGACCGTCTCGGTGAACCGCAGCGGGCGCATGCCCTCGTAGACCACCCGCTCCTGCACCAGCAGCGGGATGCCCGGCCCCAGCCCGAAGGAGTCCGCCTCGTCCTGGGAGGGCATCCGGGCGCCGACGATGTCCCAGTTCCACTCCTCCCGGTACCCCAGTGACCGCAGGACGGCGGCGACGCCCTCCTCCAGGCGTTCGGGGGACATGAGCGGGGTGTTGCTGGCGATGCCGTACGGGAAGTAGGTGACCTGGGACTGCCACAGGCCGCCGTCGACGAACCGGTCGGAGGAGCGGATGACCACCAGGTCCCCGCGCGTACGGCCCTCGGCCCCGTCGCTGCGCAGGCGCTTGGCCACCTTGGGGCGCATGGTGTCCAGGCTGACCTTGATCTTCTCCTGGACCTGGTCGTATCCGGCCTCGCGCAGGTGGGGCTGGTAGCCCGCCTCGAAGCGCTCGGAGTCGCCGCCCCCGGTCACGGGGGTGGCCAGGTGGACGATGGGCCGGTGGTCGGCGACGAAGGCCCCGCGTCCGGGCTGGATGGCGACGCGCCCCTCGTCCTGGAGGATGCGCATGCCCAGACGGGCGGTGGCGCGGGAGACGTCGAGCTGCTCGGCGAGCTCCTCCTCCCCCGGCAGCCGCTCCCCCGGCTTGTAGTCGCCCCTGGCCAGCGCCTCGCGCAGGTGGTCGGCGACAACCGTCTTCCTCGACGTGCTCATGCTTGTGCTCAGTCCCGGTGGTAGGCGTTCATGTTGCCGTTCTCGTACTGGTAGCGGATGCTGTGGCCCGCGTAGACGGTGTGCACGAGCCGGATGGGGCGCTCCTCGGACAGGTCGGTCCGGTGGACGGTCAGCACCGGGACCCCGGGCGGGAGTTCGAGCTGGCCCGCCTCCTGCGGGCTGGGCATGCGGGTCTCCAGCTCGTCGACGAACCCGACCTGGCGCTGTCCGTACTCGGCCAGCACCGACAGGGCGCTCTCCACGTCCTCGGGAAGCATGAGCGGGGTGCCCTCGACGAGGTCCATGGGGTAGTAGGCGGTGCTGACGGAGGCCGAGACCTCCCCGGAGAACCGGTACATCCGGCGGACGACCGTCATGTCGCCCTCGGGGACGCGCAGGCGGCTGGCGATGTCGGGGGTGGCGCTGAGGAGCTGGAGCTCCTCCAGGACCTGCCCGGTCATACCGGACTCGTGGAGGCCCCCGGGGCCGACGCGGTTGGCGTGGAAGGTCTCGGGGACCACGTCCTGGACGTAGTGCCCGCGCCCGGGGCGGCTGACGATCAGCCCCTGGTTGCGCAGCATGCCCAGGGCCAGCCGGATCGTGTTGCGGGACGCCTCGAAGCGCTCCTCCAGCTGCTTCTCCGACGGCAGCTGCGCGCCCCGGGTCAGGGAGCCCTCCTGGATCTCGCGCCGCAGGGTTCGGGCGATCTGTCGGTATCTGCTTTCGGCCCGCATATATCAGTCCTCGCCGGGGTATGAGACCAACAACCTAGCTTGTACCAACAAGATGATCGGAACACCAGGAGATCAGGTCCATCCGGTCAACATGAGCCCATTTTAAGTGAAGGCCACCCTCAGTACGCGACACCGCCGGAAGAACACTCCCCAGAACGGGCGTCGGCGGTTCCCCTCCCCTTCGACCCAGGCGCCTGACCCCCGCGGCACCGCAAAGGAAACACCACGGTGAGACACCGCTCGGCGTCCCCCCTCTCCGGAGGAGGGCACGCAGGACACGGATAGGAACTTCCCCCCCGAGGAGAACACCATGATCCCCATCGTTATCGCCCTCGTCGGAGTCGTACTCCTGGGCCTGGCCGCGGGGTTCTTCCTCGCCGTCTCCATCGGCATCCGCCGACAGGACCGCCGGGGCGCTTACCGCTCCCTGCGCGAGGACGGCGAGGGCACCCCCCTCTCCCGCACCGGGAGCCTCGTGGTGGGGCTGCGCTTCCGCGACGGGGAGCACCCGTCCACCCCCTCCACGGACCGCACGCCCACCGCGGTCTGAGCGGGAGGAGCTGAGACGGACGCCGCGGCGACGGAGCCGCGGCGCGGACCGGCGAGAGCCGATCCGCGCGACGCCCCTCCCTAGCCCTCCAGGGCCTGGAGCAGGTCCGCCACCAGGTCGTCGGCGGACTCGATGCCCACGGAGATCCGCACCAGGTCGGCCGGGACCTCCAGCGGGGAGCCCGCGGTGGACGCGTGCGTCATCCGACCCGGGTGCTCGATCAGGGACTCCACCCCGCCCAGGGACTCGCCGAGGGTGAAGACCTCGGTGCGCTCGCACAGGGCGAGCGCCGCCTTCTCACCGTCGCGCAGGGCGAAGGAGACCATGCCGCCGAAGGCCCTCATCTGCCGTTCGGCGGTCTTGTGCCCCGGGTGGGCGTCCAACCCGGGGTAGAACACCCGGCGCACCGCGGGGTGGCCCTCCAGGGCCGCCACCACCTTCTCGGCGTTGGCGCTGTGCCGGTCCATGCGCACGCCCAGGGTCTTGATCCCGCGCAGGGTCAGCCAGGAGTCGAACGGCCCCGGGACCGCGCCCATGGTGTTCTGGTGGAAGGCCAGCCGCTCGCCCAGCTCGGCGTCGGAGACCACCAGCGCTCCCCCGACCACGTCGGAGTGCCCGCCCAGGTACTTGGTGGTGGAGTGCACGACCACGTCCGCGCCCAGGGTCAGCGGCTGCTGGAGGTAGGACGAGGCGAAGGTGTTGTCGACCACGTGCAGGGCGCCGGCGTCGTGCGCGATCTGCGCGACGGCCTCGATGTCGGTGATGTTGAGCAGGGGGTTGGTGGGCGTCTCGGTCCACACCACCCTGGTGTTGGGCCGCACGGCCGCGCGCACGGCCTCGGGGTCGGACTGGTCGACCGCGTCCCACTGCACACCCCAGCGCTCGACCACCTTGGAGACCAGGCGGAAGGTGCCGCCGTAGGCGTCGCCGGGGATGATCAGGTGGTCGCCGGGCGAGAGCACCGTGCGCAGCAGGGTGTCCTCGGCGGCCATGCCGGAGGCGAAGGCCAGGCCGCGCACCCCGGACTCCAGGGCGGCCAGGCACTCCTCCAGGGCCGCGCGCGTGGGGTTGCCGGTGCGCGAGTACTCGTAGCCCTGGCGCAGACCGCCCACGCCGTCCTGGGCGTAGGTGCTCGTCTGGTAGATCGGCACCACCACGGACCCGGTTCCGGCGTCCGGCTCCTGCCCCGCGTGGATGGCCAGCGTTTCAAACCCGTCGAACTTCATGGGGCCACCTTAGTGCCCGCTGACCTCACCGATCGCGTTTTCCACAGGCCGGCGCCGATGGGCGCGGGCGCGCCCGGGAGCCGTCCACAGGCCCGGACCGGGGCTGGCGCCGGAGGCCCTCCCCGCGGTTTCCTGGATAACGGGGGGTCCCCGGGGACCCCCGGCACCGTGCTGCCCGCGTACCGGCCCTAGACGGGCGGGAAGCGGGTGGAGGACCCGGGCCGGGGCGGCTCGGCGGGCACCTCCGGCGGCAGCCCGGTGACGGGGGTGGGCACCCGGGTGGGGGTGCCGGTCTCGCGCAGCGGCGGGTCCCAGCCCAGTTCGGGGTCGTGGGTGCGCACGACCTTCCCGGGCACGCCGGCGATGACGGCGTGGTCGGGGTAGGTGCCCGGCCGGACCACGGTGCCCGCGGCCACGACCGAGTTGCGGCCCAGGTGCACGCCGGGCAGGATCACCGCGTTCGCGCCGATCCAGGTGCCGTCGCCGATGCTGACGGGGTCGTCCACCGGCCACTGGAGGCCGACGGGGATCTCGGTGTTGCCGTAGGCGTGGTTCTGGTCGGTGATGTAGACGTAGGGGCCGGTGTACACGTGGTCGCCGATGTCCACGGACCTGTGGGCGACGATGTGCGAGCCGCGCCCGATGGCGCAGCCCGAGCCGATCCGCACGACCGTCCCGGGGCCCAGGTCGTAGTCGGGCCCCATCCCGGCGGCGAGGGTCATGTCCCCGCCCAGGACGGTGTGCACGCCGATCTCGATCCAGGGCTCGCCGTAGAGGGTGGCCGTGGGGAAGGCGATCGCCGAGCCCGTGCCGAAGCGCGCGAACCTGCGGGCCGCCCTGGAGTCGGCGCGGATTTCGGCCTTGGCGCGGGCGTACGACCAGACGGAGCGGAGAACCCAGGACAACAGCCGCGACACGCGTGCCCCCATTTATTACCTACCAGTAACTGTCGCGAACATTAGCAGTGTTCGAGTATGCGACGACATGTCCGGTCGGTACACAGCGGGGCCCGAACCGTGCTCGGTTCGAGCGCGGTCCGGGCCCCGTGGCGGTTTCGCGGAGGTTCCCGCGGACGGGGTCAGCCCGACAGGTGGGCCAGCAGGTCCTGGCGGGTGAGGATCCCCACCGGCTTGCCGTCGCGCAGCACCACCAGGGCGCCGGACCCGCGCAGCAGGCGGACGCAGTCGCTCACGGGGGTGCCGGTGCCCACGGTGGCCAGCGGCCTGCCCATGTGGGTCTCCACCAGGTCGTCCAGCTGCGCGCGGCCGTCGAAGAGGGCGTCGAGGAGGTCGCGCTCGGCGATGGAGCCGACCACCTCGGCGGCCATGACCGGGGGCTCCTCCTTCATCACCGGCACCTGGGAGACGCCGTACTCGCGCATGATGGCCACGGCCGTGCCGACGGTCTCGTCCGGGTGGGCGTGCACGAAGTCGGGCATCTCCCCGCCCTTGGCGGCCAGCACCTGGCCCGCCGTGGCCTCCTCGGTCTCGGCCGACAGGAAGCCGTAGTCGGCCATCCACTCGTCGTTGAAGATCTTGCCGAGGTAGCCGCGGCCGCCGTCGGGCAGCAGCACGACGACGACGTCGTCGGGACCGGCGTCCCGGGCCACGCGCAGGGCCGCCTCGACGGCCAGGCCGCAGGAGCCGCCCACCAGCAGGGCCTCCTCCCGGGCCAGGCGGCGGGTCATGAGGAAGGAGTCCTTGTCGCTGACCGCCACGATGTCGTCGCACACCGAGGTGTCGTAGGTGCCGGGCCAGATGTCCTCGCCCACGCCCTCGACCAGGTACGGGCGGCCCGAGCCGCCGGAGTAGACCGAGCCCTCGGGGTCGGCGCCGACGATACGCACCGCGCCGCCGGAGACCTCCTTGAGGTAGCGGCCGGTCCCGCTGATGGTGCCGCCGGTGCCGATGCCCGCCACGAAGTGGGTGATGCGGCCCTCGGTCTGCTCCCAGATCTCGGGGCCGGTGCTGTGGTAGTGCGACTCCGGGTTGTTCGTGTTCTCGTACTGGTTGGGCTTCCAGGCGCCGGGGATCTCGGTGGCCAGCCGGTCGGAGACGGAGTAGTAGGACTCCGGGTGGTCGGGGGCGACGGTGGTCGGGCAGACCACGACCTCGGCACCGTAGGCGCGCAGGACCGAGAGCTTGTCCGGGCCGACCTTGTCCGGGCAGACGAAGACGCAGCGGTAGCCCTTCTCCTGGGCCACGATGGCCAGGCCGATGCCGGTGTTGCCCGAGGTCGGCTCGACGATGGTGCCGCCCGGCTTGAGCTCGCCGCTCTTCTCGGCCGCCTCGACCATGCGCAGCGCGATGCGGTCCTTGACCGAGCCGCCCGGGTTGAAGTACTCGACCTTGGCGAGGACCGTCGGGGCGTTCGGGCCGAGGACCTGGGTGACCTTGTTCAAACGGACGAGCGGAGTGTCCCCGACCAGGTCGATCAGTGAGTCGTATACCCGCACTTGCGCTCCCTCTGCGTCGTGGCGGCCGGGTTTCGGCCCGCCATGTCCTCGCCCCGGTGGCGAGCCCGGGGCGCTGGGCCGGTCCGACCCGTCTCAGTTCAGACTCTAATGGTCTCCACCAGCCGGTTCCGCTGCGTCGGGGAACCGGCCGCCCTCCCGCGGAGGAAGGCCGGAGCGGCCGGTGCCCGAACGCCCGGCGGCCCCCGCGCCCCCACCCGGGGGACGGCCGTCCGCCCCTGTTCCGCCCATACCGCTCCCCTCACCCCGGGGCGCGGATTGTGTACCGCTCAGGTACGTGATTCCGGGGTTGCCCACCGGTAACCTCGCTCGTATCCGTCCCGCCCAGGGCAGGCGGGTCCGAGCCTCGGGGGTGTCCGGTGCTGCGAGCCGCACGCGCAAGACGGATCGCCGCTGCCACCGCGTTCGGCGGCGGCGGGCTCACGCTCGTGGGCGGCGGCACCGTCGCGCTCCTCTACCTCCAGGCCAGGCTGGCCCGGCGCGCGGTCGGCTCCCCCCGCTGGGACAGGCCCGTGGTCAACGGCGTCTACGGCGGGGGCTCCGGACCGCCGATCCGCATGCTGATGATGGGCGACTCCACCGCCGCCGGGTTCGCGGTCGAGCGGGCCGACCAGACCCCCGGCGTCCTCCTGGCCTCGGGGCTGGCGGCGGCCGCCGAGCGCCCCGTGCGCCTGCGCTGCACCGCCTCCCCCGGCACCACCTCGGCCAACCTGGCCGTCCAGATCGAGCGCTCCCGCGCCCTGGAGGAGGCCACCCGCTACGACCTCGCGGTCATCTTCGTCGGCGCCAACGACGTCATCCGCCGCGTGCGCCCCAACGACGCCGTCGCCCAGCTCCGCGAGACCGTCCGCAAACTGGTCGACCACGGCACGCAGGTGGTGGTGGGCACCTGCCCCGACCTGGGCACCGTCCGGCCCATCGGCTGGCCGCTGCGTTCGGTGGCCCGCCTCGCCTCCCGCCAGCTCGCCGCCGCCCAGGTCATCGCGGTCACCGAGGCCGGAGGCCGCGCGGTCTCCATGAGCGACGTGCTGGCGGACGATTTCCGGACAGATCCTGCTTCCATGTTCGGGCCTGACCGTTTTCATCCGTCAGCTCTCGGGTACTCGCAGGCCGCCTTCGCCGTCCTGCCCTCGGCCTGCGCCGCCCTGGGGCTGCTGCCCGAGCTGGACGACGCCGAGCGCAGCAGCGGCGTCCTGCCGGTGGACCGCGCGGCCGTGGTGGCCGCCCAGACCCCCGGAACGGAGGTCTCCCGGGTGGACGCCCAGGCCAGCGGGGTCATCACATCCGGCAGGCACGGGCGCTGGGCGGCGCTCGTGCGCGGCCCGTTCCACCTCCGGGGCGGCCGCGGGCACCCGGACGGGTCGACCGGGATGGCCACGACCGAGAACGCCGACCGTTCCGGGGAGGGCGGTTGAACGCCGACCCCGGGTGGCGTGCGGGACCCCCGGCCAGGTTTACTGGTCGGTAACAACCGAGGCCGGAGCAGGTCGCCCGGCCCTCCGGATCCACAGCTGCACACGCAGCACCTCAACCGTTAGGGACGCAGCCATGCCCGAAGCAGTCATCGTCGCAACCGCCCGCTCCCCCATCGGCCGCGCCTTCAAGGGCTCGCTCAAGGACATCCGGCCGGACGACCTGACCACCCAGATCGTCCGCGCGGCGCTGGCCAAGGTCCCCGAGCTGGACCCGGGCAGCATCGACGACCTGATGCTCGGCTGCGGCCTGCCCGGCGGCGAGCAGGGCTTCAACATGGCCCGCATCGTGGCCGTCCAGCTGGGTCTGGACACCGTCCCGGGCACCACGGTCACCCGCTACTGCTCCTCCTCCCTCCAGACCACCCGGATGGCCTACCACGCCATCAAGGCGGGCGAGGGCGACGTCTTCGTCTCCGCGGGCGTGGAGACCGTCAGCCGGTTCGTCAACGGCAGCAGCGACGACGGCAACAACGAGAACCCGCTCTTCGACGACGCCAAGGCCCGTACCGCCAAGCGCGCCGAGGGCGGTGCCGGAACCTGGACCGACCCGCGCGAGGACGGCAACCTGCCCGACGCCTACATCGCGATGGGCCAGACCGCCGAGAACGTCGCCCAGGCCACCGGCGTCTCGCGCCAGCGCCAGGACGAGTTCGCGGTCCGCTCGCAGAACCTCGCCGAGAAGTCCCTGGACAACGGCTTCTGGGAGCGCGAGATCACCCCGGTGACCCTGCCCGACGGCACCGTGGTCAGCACCGACGACGGCATCCGCCGAGGCACCACCTACGAGAAGGTCTCCGAGCTCAAGCCGGTGTTCCGCCCCGACGGCACCGTCACCGCGGGCAACGCCTGCCCGCTCAACGACGGCGCCTCGGCCGTGGTCGTCATGAGCGACACCAAGGCCGCCCAGCTGGGCATCACCCCGCTGGCCCGCATCGTGTCCACCGGGGTGACCGGCCTGAGCCCGGAGATCATGGGCCTGGGCCCGGTGGAGGCCTCCCGGCAGGCGCTGGCCCGCGCCAACATGGCCATGGGCGACATCGACCTGGTCGAGATCAACGAGGCCTTCGCCGCGCAGGTGCTGCCCTCCGCCGACCAGCTGGGCATCGACATCGACTCCCAGCTCAACGTCAACGGCGGCGCCATCGCGATCGGCCACCCGTTCGGCAGCACCGGCGCCCGCATCACCGGCACGCTGATCAACGGCCTGCGCTTCCACGACCGGACCTTCGGCCTGGAGACCATGTGCGTCGGCGGCGGGCAGGGCATGGCCGCCGTCTTCGAGCGCCTGAGCTGACGCTCCGCGAGGCCCGGGGCCCGGAACGCGCCGCCGGGGTCCCGGTGGTGCTTGCGGGCCCTTCGCCGTGCACGGCCCCTCCCGTCGGCCCGTGCCGCGACCGACCGCTCCCGTCCCCCGCGTCAGGGTCGCGGACGCCGGGGGCGCAGCTGGCCGGCAGCCCCTCCGTCTCCGGAACACGCACGAAACCCCGCCTGTCACAGCAGGGTTCGTCTGGATACCCCTTCAAGACGAACGTTCTCACACCTGCAAGGTAAAAGCTGGTGACCGGGGCTTGTCCAAAACGTGATCCTGATGCAGGGTCGCAGGTAAGTGCCACACGCCAACGCGCTGCCGGAGGTGCCCATGTCGGTAACCCACTCGCCGGAGATCCACGCCAAGCTCATCGAACGCATCCCGGTCGTCACCGGCCGGGGACTCCACGAGTGGTTCGACGCCCTGGACGGGGGACCGGGCCTGGTGCGCTGCCAGGACCGGTCGAACTGGCTCGCCGACGAGTACGAGTTGCCCCAGTGGTACGCGCAGGCCCTCGTGACGGAGTACGACCGCCGTCGCAGGAACCGCTCCATCCCCGCGCCCCGACGCGGGAAGGCCTGAGCGCGCCGCGGGCTCGCCGACCACGGCGAAGGGGCCGCCGCCCGGACATCCGTCCGGGCGGCGGCCCCTCGCGTGGGTGTGCGGACGCCGCGGGCGGCCGCGGGAGTGCTCCGCGCGTCGGGCGCGGACTACTCCGCGAAGATCGACTTGATGATCCAGAGCAGGCGCAGGATCTCGATGTAGAGCCAGACCAGGGAGACGGTCAGGCCGAAGGCGAACTGCCAGGCGAACTTGTTGGGGATGCCGGCGTTGAGGCCCTCCTCGATGCCGCGGAACTCGATGGCCAGGGTCAGCGCGGCCAGGACCACGAACACCAGGCCGACGAGCAGGCCGAGCGGGCTGGGCTCGCGCAGACCGATGCCGCCCGCGATGAAGAAGCTGGCCACGAAGTTGACCAGCATCAGGGCCGCGGCGCCGATGACCGCGTACGTGACGACCTTGACGAAGCCGTCGGTCACCTTGATGACGCGGAACTTGTACAGGGCGAGCATCACGGCGAACACCACGACGGTGCCCAGCACCGCCTGGGTCACGAGCGTGCCGCCCGCGCTGGCGTCACCGGTGGTGACCGACAGGCTGTTGGCCAGGATCGCGGAGATGCCGCCGACGAGCAGGCCCTCCAGGGCGGCGTAGCTCAGGATGGCGACGGGGTTGGTGATCTGCTTGAAGGAGATCACCAGGCCCAGCACCAGACCGCCGAGCGCACCCACGAGGGTGAGCACCACGGCGATGCCCGGAGCCGAGCTGAAGAGGAAGTAGTTGACGACGGCGAAGGCCGCGACCACGCCGAGCGTCATACCGGTGCGCACGACCACGTCGTCGATGGTCATCGGCTGGTTGTCGGTGCTCTGCACCGGACCGCCGGGGTAGCCCTGCTGGGGGTAGGGCTGGCCGTACCCCTGCTGCGGGTACGGTTGTCCGTACCCCGGCTGGCCGTAGGGACCCTGCTGCTGGCCGTAGCCGTAACCCGGCTGGCCGTTGAACCCCTGCTGGGCGTGCCCGGCAGGACCGGCCTGCTGGAGCGCCCGCTTGAGGACGGGGTTGGAACTCCGCATCCGCATGTCTAGTCAAGACCCTTTCACGCGTGGATTGCTGCCCACAAGGTAACGTACGCTCCTCATCCGGAGTTCCACGGGCAAGGTCACTGTTCAGACACGGCGCCGCGGCCCGGCCGGGGCCGGCCCGCGGCCCTCGCGCGGCGCGTGGGCGCCCGCCCCGCGGACACGCGGGAGGGGGCCGGCGCCCGAGGACACCGACCCCCTCCCCCTCGGCCCGGGCCGCCCGCGGGCGACGGAGCCGTGACGGCCGCGCTAGCCGCGCGTGACCAGGGACCGGGCGAGGAAGAGCACGTTCGCCGGACGCTCCGCCAGACGGCGCATGTAGTAGCCGTACCACTCGTCGCCGTAGGGCACGTAGACCCGCATCCGGTTGCCCTCGGCGGCCAGCCGGACCTGCTCGGCGTCGCGGATGCCGTAGAGCATCTGGTACTCGAAGTCGTCCTCACCGCGGCCGTTGGCGGCGGCCAGCGAGCCGGCGATGGCGATCATGCGCGGGTCGTGCGAGGCCACCATCGGGTAGCCCTCGCCCTCCATCAGCACGCGCAGCGCGCGCACGTAGGCCTTGTCCACCTCGGCCTTGTCGCGGAAGGCCACCGACTCGGGCTCGTCGTAGGCCCCCTTGCACAGGCGCACGCGCGAACCGGCCCCGCTCAGGTCGCGGCAGTCGGCCTCGGTGCGGCGCAGGTAGGCCTGGAGCACCGCGCCCACGAAGGGGAAGTCCTGGCGCAGTTCGCGCAGGATGCCCAGCGTGGAGTCGGTGGTGGTGTGGTCCTCCATGTCCAGGGTCATCGTGGTGCCGACCGCCTTGGCCGCCTCGGCGATCCGGCGGGCGTTGTCCAGGGCGATCTTCTCGCCGTCGCTGTTGAGGAACTGGCCCACGGCCGAGAGCTTGACCGAGACCTCGGCGCGCTCGGCCAGGCCCGCCTCGCCCAGCGCGGCCAGCAGGTCCCGGTAGGCGGTCACCGTCGCCTCGGCCTGGGCCGTGTCGGTGGTGTCCTCACCCAGGAAGTCCAGGGTGACGTGGCGGTCCCGGGTCAGCTCCCCGACCACGGGGAGCGCTTCGTCCTGGGTGGAGCCCGCGACGAACCGCTTGACCATGGCCCGGGTGACGGGGGTGCGCTCGACGATGGTGCGGCAGGTCTGGGACCTGGCGGCGAGCAGCAGGGGTTTGCGAAGCATGGTGACCTCGGGAAAGACGTGCGCGAGCCGGTGGGCTGGCGCGGGCGGGGCGCGGCGGGGTTCGTCCCGGCCGCGCCGGTGGATGCGGGCTGGTTCCCGGGCCCCCTCAGGACGGGAGGGTGCCCGGGCCCCTCGTCAGCCCTGGTGGGGGTAGGAGGAGACCGTCGGCGCGACGAAGGTCTCCTTGATGGCGCGCGGGCTGGACCAGCGGGACAGGTTCTGCGCCGAACCCGCCTTGTCGTTGGTGCCGGAGGCGCGCCCGCCGCCGAAGGGCTGCTGGCCCACGATGGAGCCGGTCGGGCGGTCGTTGACGTAGAAGTTGCCCGCGGCGAAGCGCAGGGCCTCGCTGGCCTTGGCCACGGCGGCGCGGTCCCTGGCCAGGACGGCGCCGGTCAGGGCGTAGGCCGAGCCCTCGTCGACGGTCTTGAGGACCTCGTCGAACTTCTCGTCCTCGTAGACGTGGACGGCGACGACCGGGCCGAAGTACTCGGTGCGGAACACGTCGTGGGACGGGTCGGTGCCCTCGATGATGGTGGGGCGCACGAAGTAGCCGACGGAGTCGTCGGCGGTGCCGCCCGCCAGGACGGTCAGGGTCGGGTCGGACTTGGCGTCCTCCAGGACCTTGGCCAGCTTGTCGAAGGCGCGGCGGTCGATGACGGCGCCGACGAAGTTGGACAGGTCGGTGACGTCGCCCATGGTCAGGGCCTCGGTCTCGGCGACGAGGTCGTCGCGGACCTGCTCCCACACCGAGCGGGCGACGAAGGCGCGCGAGGCGGCCGAGCACTTCTGGCCCTGGTACTCGAAGGCGCCGCGCACGATGGCGGTGCGCAGGACCTCGGGGTCGGCCGAGGAGTGGGCGACGATGAAGTCCTTGCCGCCGGTCTCGCCGACGATGCGCGGGTAGGAGCGGTAGTTGGCGATGTTCTCGCCCACGCTCTTCCACAGGTGCTGGAAGGTCTTGGTCGAACCGGTGAAGTGCACACCGGCCAGCTCCGGGTCGTTGAGGGCGACGTCGGAGACGGCGAGGCCGTCACCGGTGACCATGTTGATGACGCCGGGGGGCATGCCCGCCTCCTCCAGCAGGCGCATGGTCAGCTCGGCGGCGAACTGCTGGGTCGGGGACGGCTTCCACACGACCACGTTGCCCATCAGGGCCGGGGCGGTGGGCAGGTTGCCCGCGATGGCGGTGAAGTTGAAGGGGGTGATCGCGTAGACGAACCCCTCCAGGGGGCGCTGCTCCATGCGGTTCCACACGCCCTTGACGCTCAGCGGCTGCTGGGCGATCAGGTCGCGGGCGTAGGAGACGTTGAAGCGCCAGAAGTCGATCAGCTCGCAGGCCGAGTCGATCTCCGCCTGCTGCACGGTCTTGGACTGGCCGAGCATGGTGGCGGCGTTGATGGTGGCGCGCCAGGGGCCCGAGAGCAGTTCGGCGGCGCGCAGGAGGATGGCGGCGCGGTCGTCGAAGGACATCGCGCGCCAGGCGGGGGCGGCGGCCTTGGCTGCGGCGACGGCGTCGCGGGCGTCCTCGTGGGTGGCGTTGCGCATGGTGCCCAGGACCGCGGCGTGGCGGTGCGGCTGCACGACGTCGATGGGCTCGCCGCCGCCCATGCGGCTCTCGCCGCCGATGCGCATCGGCAGGTCGATGCTCCGGCTGCCGAGCTCCTCCAGCTTGGCCACGAGTTCCTCGCGCTCGGCGCTGCCGGGCGCGTAGGACAGAACGGGCTCGTTCTGGGGCAGAGGGACGTTGGTCACGGCGTCCATGGGCACCTTCCCGGTGAAGAATGTCCCTGAAACAAGCAGGGTTGGCTGACTCAACGCTCCCAGAAGCAGGGCGTGCGAACCTTGTGGACCAGGCCACTCTTTGCCCGCCTTATTTGTTCTCCAGGACAAAATGGGACACACATGAGCGACGACCGCCCCGCTTCCGACCCGCGTCCCGCCTCCGGCGGCGGGGCGCCCCGACCGCACCCGCGGCCGGAGGTTCCTCCTGTTCAGGATGGTTCATCCGATGACAGGACCACGGGTCTGCCCTTGCGCGGACTGCTGCTGGCCCTGGGCGACCCCGTCGTGGACGTGGCCGCCGCCCCGGACGGGCTCGATGTCCAGGTGGACAACGTCGTCATCCTCGACCCGGAGGACCGCACGGAGGTGCGCGAGGGGGACCTGGTGCTGCTGATCGGGGCGCGGGGCGCCTCCGCGCGGCGCCTGGTCAGGGCGCTGGCCGAGCGCGGCGCCACGGCCGTCGCGGTCAAGACCAGCGCGCACCCGGCGTCGGAGGAGGCGCCGCCGACCGCCGGGACGCGCCCCGGCCGCCCCCGGCCCGGAGGCGGTGACGAGGCGCGGGCGCTGCGCACCGAGGCGCGGGAGGCGGGGATCGCCCTGCTCGCGGTGCGCCCCGAGGTGCGCTGGGACCAGTTGCAGTCGGTGTGCCGGTCCATCCTGGACGAGGCCCGCCTGACCGCCTCGGAGGACCTGGGCGAGTCCGGCGGCGACCTGTTCTCCATGGCGCAGACCATCGCCAGGCTCACCGGCGGGCTGGTGAGCATCGAGGACGCGGCGAGCCGGGTGCTGGCCTACTCCAGCGGCGCCGAGGTGGACGAGCTGCGGCGGCTGTCGGTGCTGGGGCGGCGCGGCCCGGAGTCGTACCTGGCGCTGCTGCGCGAGTGGGGGGTGTTCGCCAAGCTGCGCGCGGGCGAGGAGGTGGTGCGGGTGGAGGAGCACCCCGAACTGGGCATCAGGCGCCGGTTGGCCGTGGGCATCCACGCGGGACGCCAGCCGCTGGGCGCGATCTGGGTGCAGGAGGGCGACCGGCCGCTGGCCGAGCACGCGGAGGAGGCCCTGCTGGGCGCGGCGCGCACCACCGCGCTGCAGATGATCCGCCAGCGCACGCAGGCCAGCGCGGGGCTGCGGCTGCGCGAGGACCTGCTGTCGAGCCTGCTGGAGGGCAGGATCGACGCCGGAGCGCTGGCCGACACCGTGGAGGTGCACGCCGACCGGGGAGCGCTGGTGGTGGCGTTCGCCCTGGTCGAGGGGCCCGAGGGCGCGGCTGAGGAGCGCCCCGACCGGCCCGAGCGCGAGTTGCGCCGACGCCAGCTGATCGACCTGGTGTCGGTGCACACCGCGGCCTACCGGCGCAGCGCCCTGGTGACCGCGCTGGGCGGTCGGGTCTACGTGCTGCTGCCGGACCTGGCGCGCGTCCGGGAGGGGCGGCGCGGGGTGGAGCGGTCGGTGCTGGCGCTGACCCGCAAGACGGTGGCGGCGGCGCGCGCGGCGCTGGGACTGGAGGTGCGCGCGGCGGTGGGGTCGCTGGTGGAGCGGCTGGGGGACGTGCCGGACTCGCGTGCGGAGGCGGACCGGGTCCTGGACGCGGTGGAACGCTCTCCCGACCGGGGTCCGGGCTGGGACGTGGCGACCATCTCCGACGTGCGCTCGCGGGTGCTGGTCAGCGAGACGCTGGCACGGCTGCGCGAGGACCCGTCGCTGCGGGACCCGCGGGTGAGCCGGCTGATCGAGCACGACCGCGCGGGCGGCGCCGACCTGGTGCGCTCCCTGCTGGCCTACCTGGAGGCGTTCGGGGACGCGCGGGCGGCGGCGGAGCGGCTGCACATCCACCCGAACACGCTGCGGTACCGGGTGCGCCGGGCGGCGTCGGTGAGCGGGATCGACCTGGGGGACCCCGGGGAGCGCCTGTTCACGCAGTTGCAGCTGTTGATGGAGCAGCAGGGGCCGACGCGCTGAGGGACCGACGCGGAGGCCCCGTGGGAACACGGGGCGGCGTCCGGCCCGCGAAACACACGACGCCTGCTCGGTGAGCAGGCGTCGTCGGAGCTGGTTGCCGTGGGTACCCCCGGTCGGACTCGAACCGACACTTGTGACCCTTTTAGGGGGCCTGCCTCTTCCATTGGGCTACGAGGGCGTGGCCCATCATACCGGGCGGGTTGATTGCCCACTTTGACTTGGCTTGGCCGCATTGGGACAGGAAACGGCCGGCTCCCCTCGGGGAAGCCGACCGTGTCGCGCGCCTGTCGCGTGGGCCGCGCCCGGTCAGCTGACCCGGCGGAGGCGGCCGTCCTCGATCTGCGGGTGGCTGGCCTCCTCGAAGGCCTGGCGGGGCTCGGCCATCTCCGGGAGCGCGGCGTAGTCGCGGCGCAGGAAGAGGGCGAGCGTCCAGTCCGAGAGCACGCGCATCTTGCGGTTGAAGGTCGGGACCGCGAACAGGTGGTAGGACCGGTGCGCGTACCAGGCCAGGCGGCCGTTGAGCTTGATCTTGCCGAACAGCTGGGCGGCGCCCTTGTGGACTCCGAGCCCGGCGACCGCGCCCAGGTTCTTGTGGCGGTAGGCCTTGGGCTCGGTGCCGCGCAGGGCGGCGATCACGTTGTCGGCCAGGACCGGGGCCTGGCGGACCGCGTTCTGGGCGTTGGGCGGGTAGTAGCCGCCGTTGCCGTCCGGCACCTGCGCGTTGTCGCCGCCCGCGAAGGCGTTCTCCACGCCGTTGACGGCCAGGTACTCGCTGGTGTCCAGGTGGCCCTTGGGGCCGAGCGGCAGGTCGCTGGCGGCCACGACCGGGCTGGGCTTGACGCCCGCGGTCCACACCAGCGTGCCCGAGTCGAACTCGGTGCCGTCGCTGAGCTTGATGTGCTGGTCGACCGCCGACTCCAGGAAGGTCTTGAGCCGGACGTCGATGCCGCGGCGGCGCAGCTGGTTGAGCGCCTTGCTGCCGACCTCGGGGCCGACCTCGGGGAGGATCTTGTCAGCCGCCTCGATGAGGTAGAACTGCACGTCCTCCAGGCCGATCGAGGGGTGGTGGCGCACGGCGTCGCGGACCATGTCCTCCAGCTCGGCGATGGCCTCGGCCCCGGCGAATCCGCCGCCGACGAAGACGAAGTTCAGCGCCTTGCGCCGGATGGCCTCGTCGTCGGTGGAGTCGGCGATGGAGAGCTGGTCCAGGACGTGGTTGCGCAGGAAGGCGGCCTCCTCGACCGTCTTGATCCCGATGCCCCACTCGGCCAGGCCGGGGATGGGCAGGGTGCGCGAGACCGCTCCGGCGGCCATGACGAGGTAGTCGTAGGCGAGGGTCTGGGCCTCGCCGACGTTGGGCTCGTAGCGGACCGTGCGGTCGGCGTGGTCGATGCGCACGACCCTGCCGCCCAGGACGCGGACCCGCTTGAAGACCTTGCGCAGCGGGACGACCACGTGTCGGGGCGAGATGCTGCCGGACGCGGTCTCGGGCAGGAAGGGCTGGTAGGTCATGTAGGAGTTGGGGTCGATGACGGTGATCCGCGCCTCGCCCGCCCCGAGCTTCTTCTCCAGCCGCCTCGCGGTGTACATCCCGAGGTAACCGCCGCCGACGATGAGGATGTGCGGGATCTCCGCGTCGTCCCCTCCGCCGTGTACCAGCCGGTAGTTCCTGCTCTCGGTCATCGCATTTCCGCCCTAACGGTTCTTCTGTGTGGCGCCCCTTCCCAGGGGCCGCGAGGTTGTCACGGTCTTCGGTCGCCCGCGCCGTGGTCGCGGCGGGGTGCCGCCCGGGTCGGAGCGGGGTGCTTCGTCCCTTCGCTTGTGCATTCTTTCACAAGCCCCCTCCGACAGAGAAGGTTCACACCGGCTCACCTTCCCACCACTTCCCGCTCCACCCTATCGACGTTTTCGCAGGTCAGAACGGTTGTGAAAGCATTCACAAGGCCCCTGGGGGGTGACACGTCTCACCCGTGGCGCCCTTGCGCGCACCGCGGAAGACGCCCGGTGGGGCGCCCTCCCGCGGGCGGCGTCACACGACCAGGCTCCAGGCCACACCGTCGAGGATGTCGTGCTCACTGGCCGTGAAGGAGTCGGCCCCCGTGCGGGCGAGCACCCGCGACAGCACGAGCGCGCCCGCGCCGATGACGTCCACCCGGCCCGGGTGCATGACGCCGATCATCGACCGCTCCCGCGAGGTGGCCTTGAGCAGCTCCCCGGTGATGCGGTCCAGGTCGGCGACGCCCACGCGGGTGTGGTGGATGCGCTCGGGGTCGTACTCGGGCAGGTCCAGGGCGATACCGGCGACCGTGGTCGCGGTACCCGCGACGCACACGACCGAGGCGGCCTCGCGCAGCGGGACCACCCGCTCGACCTCGTCCAGCGCGGCCTCGATGTCGGCGGTCGCCGCCGCGACCTCCTGCGCCGTGGGAGGGTCGCTGCGCAGGTGGCGCTCGGTCATGCGCACGCAGCCGATGTCCACCGACAGCGACGCGCGGACCAGCTCGCCGTCGTCCCCGGACAAGGCGCCGCCCAGGACGAACTCGGTGGAGCCGCCGCCGATGTCCACGACCAGGAAGGGCGGGGCCAGGTCCTCGCCCGGGCCCTCGGCCTCCAGCTCGGCGGTGGCGCCCACGAAGGACAGCTCGGCCTCGTCCAGGCCGGTGACCACCTCGGGCTCCACGCCGAGGATGTCGCGCACGCCGTCGACGAAGACCTGGCGGTTGCTCGCGTCCCGGGTGGCGCTGGTGGCGACCATGCGCACCGCGTCCGGGCCCAGGGCGATGCCGTGCGCCTCGATGGCCTCGGCGTACCCGCGCAGCGCCTCGAAGGTGCGCTCCAGCGCCTGGGGCGCGAACGCCCCGGTCTCGTCCACGCCCTCACCCAGGCGCACGATCTCCATGCGCCGGTCGACGTCGACCACCTGCACCTCGTCCTCGCCCACGTGGACGACGTCGGCGATCAGCAGCCGGACGGAGTTGGTTCCGCAGTCGATGGCCGCGACACCGCTCATGATGCGTTCCCTTCGTCGCCCTCGGGGGCGTCCTCGTCGACACACACGCACGGGCCCCTGTCCCACCAGTGCGGCAGTTCCTCCAGCGCCTCGGCTCCGAAGGGGTTGGTCCCCGGCTCGGCCAGCTCGTGGGCGACCAGCGCGTGCAGGCACTTGACCCGGGTGGGCATGCCACCGGTGCTCTGCATGCCCTCGGGCAGCGGCTCGACGCCGTCCAGGCGCGCCTGCTCGGCCCGCTCGGCCAGGTAGGCCTCGTGCGCCCTGGTGTAGGCGGCCCGGAGTTCGGGCTCCTCCCCCAGGCGCTCCTGCATCCGGCGCATGCGGCCCTCGTTCTCCATCCGGCCGATGGCCGAGGCGGCGCGCGGGCACGTCAGGTAGTACAGGGTCGGGAAGGGCTCGCCGTTCTCCAGCCGGGGCGCGGTGCGCACCACGTCGGGCAGGCCGCAGGGGCAGCGGTGCGCGATCGCGCGTACACCGCGCGGCGGGCGGCCCAGTTGGAGTTCGACGGCGGCGGTGTCGCGCTCGGCGACCGGAGCGGGGCGCCCGGCGGCGTGCCCGGGCGCGGGCTGATCTGCGGAAGTCATGGCGCACCCAGCATAGGGCCGCACACGCACCCGAAGGCGCGGGCGTCCCTGTCGCCCCTCCCGCGCGGAGCCGTCGCCGGGCACGGAACACCCCCGCGTCCCGCGAGTAGGATGGCGGCGCACGGGCCTCAGGCGTCCGTGGCGCCGTCACACCGGTCGGCGCGCGGCGGTGGGGCCTGCCGTCAGCCGACCGCGACGTCCGCCAACGGTCCCTGCGCACCGGCGTTCCGGCTCCCGCGGCCGGGGCCACGACGTGTGGGGAGAACCATGTCCGCCGACGACCGAGCGCCCCGCTCCCGGCACGTGGCCGCCATGGCCGGGATCGCCGCCTGCGGCGGGGCCGCGGGGGCGGTGGCCCGCCACCTGGTGGCGCAGGCCTGGCCGACCCCCGACGGCGGTCCGCCGCTGGCCACCCTGGCCGTCAACCTCGCAGGCTCGGTGCTCATCGGCGTCCTGGTCGCGGCCGCCGCCGGGCCCCGGCCCGCGCCGCCCTGGGTCAGGCAGCTGCTCGGCACCGGCTTCCTGGGCGGGTTCACCACCTACTCGGCCCACGTCCTGGACACGGGGGCGCTGGCGGCCTCCGGACGGGTCGCCGAGGCCGCGGCCTACATGGCGCTCACGCTGGTCGGGGCGGTGGCCGGGACCGCCCTGGGCGCGTGGGCCACGGGGCGCGCGGTCCGCGCGCTGGTCCGTAGGAGGCGGCCGTGAACTGGGATGTGTGGCTCGTCGGTCTGGGCGGCGGCGCGGGCGCGGCCCTGCGCTACCTGGTGGACCGGGCCGTCTCGCGCGCGGTCGGCACGGGGCTGCCCTGGGGCACGTTCACCGTGAACGTCGCGGGCACCCTGCTGCTGGGGCTGCTGGTCGGCGCGGCGGGGGCGGCGGCGCTCCCCCCGCGGCTGTGGGCCCTGCTCTCCGTCGGGTTGTGCGGCGCGCTGACCACGTACTCGACCTTCTCCCACGAGGTCCTCTCCCTGGCCCGGGAGGGGCGTGTCCCGGCCGCCGCCGGCTACGCGGCCCTGACCGGGGGCTGCGCGCTGGCCGCACTGGCGGCGGGGGCGTGGGCCGCGGGCGCCCTGCTCTGAGGGCGCGGGCTCAGAGCCCGTCGTCGGGCGGCGGGCTGTCGGCCTCCTCCACCGAGCGCCACAGGGTGGTGAACCAGGGCTCGCTGGGGCCGGTGTCGTCCTCGTCCTCGTCCTCGGAGTCGGGCGGGATGACGATGTAGGCGGTCTCGCCGGGGTACTGGTAGTGCAGCCGGACGCGGGCCTCGCGCTCCACATAGGCGTCCTGGGTCATCTCCTCCTCGCGCTGGCGCAGGTCCTGCACGCTCTGCTCCATGCGCGCGCGCTCCTCGCGGAGTTCGGCGAGCTGGGCGCGCTGGGCGATGTACTCGCGCAGCGGGTAGGCCAGGCTGAGCGCGATCACGCACACCACGAGCGCGAGGATGGCCGCGCGGCTGGTGAGCATGGGCCGCACCCGGGGGGTGCGGCCCGTGCCCGTGCCCGAGGACCCCGTCTTCCGGGCAGGGCCGCGCCCTGGCCTGTCGGCTTTGGCCGCCTTCTTGGCCTTTGGACGCTGCTGCTCGGATTCGCGGGGCACTGGGGCAGACTAGCCGCGCGCGGCGAAGCGCGGGAAGGCCGACACGCCCGCGTACACGGCGGCGTCGTCGAGTTCCTCCTCGATACGCAGCAGCTGGTTGTACTTGGCGACCCGCTCGCTGCGAGCCGGGGCGCCGGTCTTGATCTGCCCGGCGTTGGTGGCCACCGCGATGTCGGCGATGGTGGTGTCCTCGGTCTCGCCGGAGCGGTGGCTGATCATGGCCGTGTAACCGCTGCGCTGGGCGAGGGAGACCGCGTCCAGCGTCTCGGTGAGGGTGCCGATCTGGTTGACCTTCACCAGCAGCGAGTTGGCGGTGTCGGCCAGGATGCCGCGCTGGAGCCGCTCGGGGTTGGTGACGAACAGGTCGTCGCCCACGAGCTGCACCTTGTCGCCCAGCTGGGCGGTGAGCTTCTTCCAGCCCTCCCAGTCCTCCTCGTCGAGGGGGTCCTCGATCGAGACGAGCGGGTAGGCCTCCACCAGCTCGGCGTAGTAGGCGGCCATCTCCTCCGAGGAGCGGGCCTTGCCCTCGAAGGTGTACACGCCGTCGCTGAAGAACTCGCTGGCGGCCACGTCCAGGGCGAGCGCGATGTCGGTGCCCGGGGTGTAGCCCGCCTTCTCGATGGCCTCCACGATCAGGTCGAGGGCGGCGCGGTTGCTGTCCAGGTTGGGGGCGAAGCCGCCCTCGTCGCCCACGCCGGTGGCCAGGCCGTGGGCCTTGAGGACCGACTTGAGGGCGTGGTAGACCTCGGTGCCCCAGCGGACGGCCTCGGAGAAGGTGGGAGCGCCGATCGGCGCGACCATGAACTCCTGGATGTCGACGTTGCTGTCGGCGTGCGCGCCGCCGTTGAGGATGTTCATCATCGGCACCGGCAGCACGTGCGCGTTGGGGCCGCCGATGTAGCGGAACAGGGGCAGCCCGGCCTCGGCCGCGGCGGCCCTGGCCACGGCCAGGGAGGCGCCCAGGATGGCGTTGGCGCCGATCCGGGACTTGTCCGGGGTGCCGTCCAGGTCGATGAGCGCGCGGTCGATGATGCGCTGCTCGTCGGGGGCGTGGCCGAGCAGCTCGTCGGCGATCTCGTCGTTGACGGCCGTGACGGCCTTGGTCACGCCCTTGCCGCCGTAGCGGTCACCGCCGTCGCGCAGCTCGACGGCCTCGAACTGGCCGGTGGAGGCGCCGCTGGGGACGCCCGCGCGCGCGATGGTTCCGTCGTCGAGCAGAACCTCGACCTCGACTGTCGGGTTGCCCCGGGAGTCAAGGATCTCCCGCGCCTGTACTGCCTCGATGGACGCCACGGTCTCTCTCCGTCTCTTGGGGTTTCTCGGACCACTGGTTCAGGACCCGACACGAGACTAGCGACCCCGCACCGGGGAGGAAGCGCGCACCCGGCGGAATTGGTCTAGTCCATATCGGACATGCCCGACTCCAGGGCGGCCATGGCGATGTCGATGGCGCGTTCGCGGTGGTCGGCGGCCTCCTCGGGGGAGAACATGACCGAGAGGTCCTGGATGCCGCCGAGGGCGATCACGGCGCCCATCCGGGCGGGCACGCCGCCCTCGGGCCCCACGAGGAGGGCGTCCAGGCGTCGGCGCCAGGAGATGACGGATTCGACCAGCCCCACGTCGGCCAGCGCGCCCAGGTCGTTGAGGACGGCGAGCAGCAGGGCGCTGTGGCGCACGCAGACGTCGAAGTAGTCGCCCAGCAGCGCGCGCGGGTCGTCGGCCCCGCCACGGCCGCCGTACCTGGCGAAGAGCGCCTCCATGTCCTCGCCCAGGGGCCTGACCAGTGACGTGAGCAGGTCGTTCTTGGAGGGGAAGTGGTAGTACAGCGCGGCCTTGGTGATGTCCAGGCGCTCGGCTATCTCGCGCAGGCTGGTCTTCTCGAACCCCTTGCGGGCGAACAGCTCCAGGGCCACCGCCCGGATCTGCGCCTTGGTGTCGCTCCGCGCTCTGGGCACCCGTGTCACTCCCGTTCCCTCGCCACCCGGTCAGCCGAGTCTAACGCCGACCTTCCGGCCAGTAGTTTACTTGTCGATCGGTAAGTTACTTGACGCACGGTAAGTAGAGTTCTAGCGTGGTGGCAACGGCACCCGAAGGAGCGAGAACCCATGACCGCCGTACGCAACGTCCTGATCTCCGGCGCGGGCATCGCCGGGCCGACCCTCGCCCACTGGCTCCACCACCACGGCATCGAGGCCACCGTCGTCGAACGCGCCCCCGCGCCCCGCACCGGCGGCTACGCCATCGACGTGCGCGGCACGGCCCTGGACGTCGCCGAGCGCATGGGGGTGCTCGACGGCGTCCGGGCCTCGGCCACCGAGATGTCCAGGGCCACGACCGTGGACGCCCGCGGCAGGCGCACGGGCGGCTTCGAGGCGAGTTCGGTCACCGCCGACGGCCGCTCCGCCGAACTGCTGCGCGGCGACCTGGTCCGCCTGGTCCACGCGCCGACCACCGCGTACACCGAGTACCTCTACGGGGACTCCGTCACCGCGATCGAACAGGAGCCGGACGGGGTCCGCGTGACCTTCGAGCGGTCCAGGCCGAGCGTGTTCGACCTCGTCGTGGGGGCGGACGGCCTGCACTCCACGACCCGGCGGCTCGCGTTCGGCCCGGAGGCCCCCCACCGCCGCTTCCTGGGCAGCTACATCAGCATCTTCACGGTGCCCAACCACCCGGGGCTGGACCGCGAGGCCGTGCTGTTCAACACCCCGGGGCGGCTCGTGGCCATGTACCAGACGCCCCGCGCGCGGGGGGCCAAGGCCATGCTGGCGCTGTCCGCGCGCGAGGAGAACGGCGTCGACCGCAGGCCGCCCGGACAGCAGAGGGAGTTCCTGCGCCGCGCCTTCGCCGGGCACGGGTGGGAGGCCGACCGGATCCTGGAGACGATGGAGCGGGCCCCGGACTTCTACTTCGACTCCGTCGCCCAGATCCGCATGGACCGCTGGTCGACCGGGCGCGTGACCCTGCTCGGCGACGCCGGGTACTGCCCCTCCCCCATGTCGGGGCAGGGCAGCAGCCTGGCCGTGGTCGGCGCCCACGTCCTGGCACGGGAACTCGCCCGCCACGACGACCACCGCGCGGCGCTGGCCGCCTACGAGGCCCGGATGAGGCCGTTCGTGGCGGCCAACCAGGACATCGCCGACCGGGGCCAGGCGTTCCTGCTCCCGCGCACCCGACCGGCGCTGCTGGCACGCGGCCTCCTGCTCCGGCTGGCCCCGCTGCTGTCCTCCCTCGGCGGTTTCGACAACAGGCTGTCACGGGCGTCGGAGGCCCTGGAGCTGGACGCCCCCGTACCCGCCGGGGCCTGACCCGGACCGGCGACCAGCGGATCCACCCGCCCCCTTCGCCGTGGTCTCGTACCCACAGCGGGGTCCGGGCGCCGGCACCGGCCGCAAGCAGGAGATCAGCGCAGGCCAGGGCACCCGCTTCACACCGGCCGCACTACGGCCGGCCCGTCAGGCCTCGCCCGCCTTGTCCCAGTAGGTCCGCCACTCCCTCTCGGACAGCTCGCGGGGCTCCCTGCCGTCCGCGCGGGCGGCGTCCTCGGCGGCGCGCACACGCGCGTCGAACCGGCGGGCCGCCGCCCTCAGGTCGCTCTCGGCGTCGCGGCCCCGACCGCGTTCGGCCGCCACCGCCGAGAACAGCTCCCCGCCCTCGGCCCCGTCGTCGCCGACCAGGTCGGCGGGGAAGCCGTTGCGCACCGCCCGCCTCTGCAACTCGTCGGCCAGCAGCACCGCGGGCTGGGCGAACGGCACCCCGTCCAGGACCGAGTTGCGCCCGTCACCGCCCGCCGCCCTGGCCTTCTCCGCCCGCTCGGCGGCCTTGATGGCCTCCCAGTTGGACCCCACCTCGTCGGCGCCCGACACCTCGACCCCGCCGAACACGTGCGGGTGGCGACGGGTCATCTTGTCGATGATGGCGTCGGCGACGTCGTCCACCGTGAACCGCGCCGGGTCCCCCTCGGGCCGCTCGGCGGCGACCGCCGCGTGGAAGACCACCTGGAGCAGCACGTCGCCCAACTCCTCGCGCAGCAGCGCGAAGTCGCCCTCCTCGATGGTCTCCAGGGTCTCGTAGGCCTCCTGGATGAGGTACTTGGCCAGCGACCCGTGGGTCTGGTCGCGGTCCCACGGGCACTCCCGGCGCAGGGTGTCCATCACCTCGACCAGGCGCAGCACCCGGTGCCCGACCGGCGGGCCACCGTCCCTGCCGCCCTGTGCGTCCCGCACGTCCCGGGGGTCTCGGGGGTCGTTCAACTCTCGTCCTCCACTGTTCGCGCCGCGGTTCAGCCGTCGTGCTCGGGCAGCCAGCCGCCCGCGCGCAGGGCCGACAGCACCCTGGCCACGGACTCGGCCGGGTCCACGCTCTCGGTGTCCACCACCAGGTCGGCGTCGTCCGGTTCCTCGTAGGGGTCGGAGATCCCGGTGAACTCGGGGATCTCCCCCGCCCGCGCCTTGGCGTACAGGCCCTTGCGGTCGCGGGCCTCGCACACCTCCAGCGGGGTCGCCACGTGCACCAGGAAGAAGTCGCCGAACTCCTCCACCATCGCGCGCACCTCCGCCCGCCCCTTGGCGTAGGGGGCGATCGGCGCGCACACGGTGACCCCGCCGTGCCGGGTGATCTCCGAGGCCACGTAGCCGATCCGGCGGATGTTGAGCTCCCGGTGCTCGCGGGAGAAGGTCAACCCGCTGGAGAGCATGCGCCGCACCACGTCGCCGTCCAGCAGGGTCACCGGGCGCCCCGACCTGCGGATGCCGTCGCACACCCCCCGGGCGATCGTGGACTTGCCCGAGCCGGACAGACCCGTGAACAGCACGGTCAGGCCCCTGGAGGTGCGGGCCGGGCGCAGCCGCGCCAGCTCCGCGCCCACCCGGGCCGGGGTGAACCACGAGGGCAGCTCGCGCCCGTGCGCCAGCTCCGTCTCCACCTGCTCGTCGGTCAGCTCGACCCGCGCGGACGCCGGGTCGGTCCGGGTCATGGGCAGCCACAGCCCGTCGGAGGAGTGGTAGCGCCACGGTTCGGGGTCCAGCACGGTCAGGGGCGGGCGCAGGGCCATCACCCGCTCGACGTCGGGGCCGTCCCCACCGGTCACCGCCAGCATGTGGGTGGCGCCGTAGGACGCGGCCACGTGCGCGGCCAGACCCACCTGGCGCGGCCCCCACGGCCCGCCGAACAGGCCCCGGGCGCGGTCGGCGCTCCTGGGCAGCGTGCACACCACGAAGGAGGTGCGTGCGGGCAGCAGGGGCCCGGCGGCCAGCACCGCCGTGGCCATGCCCTCGTCCTCCAGACCGGTGTCGACGATCACCAGCACGTCGGCGCGCCCGCCCTCGCCGTGGACCAGGCCCAGCGCGTCGGCCTCGGCCCGGATCTGGTGCAGGGCGCGGTGGTGCAGCGGCCGGTCGGTGACCACGGCCAGCAGGGGGCGCTCGGAGGGCTCCAGCTCGCGCTGGGCCCGCACCTCCGCGGGCGAGGGCCGCAGCTCGCGCAGCACGCCGTAGGTGGGCGGGCGCAGCAGGGTCACGGAACCGGCCAGGAGGTGGCGGCCCCCCGCGTCACGCCAGTGCTCGGTGACGTCGAGCCCGGCCAGCGGCGCGCCCTCCGGGTCGGAGAGGGTCAGGTGGTCGGCTCCGGACAGCTCCTCGGGCACCTCCAGCGTGACCGGAACCGGCCAGGGGCGCCCGTCGGGCAGACGGCCGTCCCGCTCCACCGACACCGCCTCGTCCCGCGTCATGAAACCGGGCAACGGGTAGGCGCCGTTGAGGATCAGCTCCAGGTGGGCGAGCCCGTCCGGACCTGGTGCGAAGACCGGGGCGTCCGGGCTCCCGACACCGCCCTGCGGCGCACTCCCACGCCTGTTGGCACTCACCACGCGCTTCCTCTCCTCGGGCGGTCCGGCAAACGCGTCCAGCGTATGCCGCGGGCGCGGGGCGACCCGCCCTCGCACCGTGTCAGACGGAATAGAAGCAGCTCGGAGACGGTTCTACCCGGTGCGCCGCCGCCCGCGGCACCAGGCCGGGGACGCGGGCGGCACGGGGCAGCCCCGTGTCGCCGGTTGTCCACACCCCGCCCGCGCCGGACCGCCGGACTCGATAGTCTGAGAGGTGCCGGGCGTCCACTCACGCAGCCGCCTTCTTCCCGTGCAGGCCGCGACCATCACCGCCTGATCCGGACCACTTCCACTTTCTGGTGCTATGAGCCTCATTGGACTTCTCGCCGACGTCTCCAGGGACCCGGCACTGCACAGCGCGATCGAGGCCGCCCGAGGCGGCCGCGATCCCCACCTCGACCTCGTCGCCCCGGCGGCGCTGCGCCCCTTCATGGTGGGGGCGCTGGCCGCCGACGCCCCCGTGGGCGCGCAGCGGCCCGTGCTCGCCGTCACCGCCACCGAGCGCGAGGCCTCCGACCTGGCCGACGCCCTCGGCTGCCTGCTGCCCGAGGACTCGGTGGCCCTCTTCCCCGCGTGGGAGACGCTGCCCCACGAGCGGCTCTCCCCGCGCTCGGACACCGTCGGCCAGCGGCTGGCCGTCCTGCGCCGCCTGGCCCACCCCGACCCCTCCGACCCGCTGACCACCCCGCTGCGCGTGGTCGTGGCCCCGGTGCGCAGCGTCCTGCAACCGCTGGTGTCCGGGCTGGGCGACCTGGAGCCGGTGCGCATCCGCCCCGGCGACGAGGTGCCGCTGGAGGAGGTCGTCCAGGCCCTGGCCAACACCGGTTACGCCCGGGTGGACCTGGTCGAGAAGCGCGGCGACATGGCCGTGCGCGGCGGCATCCTGGACGTGTTCCCGCCCACCGAGGAGCACCCGCTGCGGCTGGAGTTCTGGGGCGACACCGTCGAGGACGTCCGCTACTTCCAGGTCGCCGACCAGCGTTCCATCGAGTCCGGCGGCGGCGATGACCCGCGTACCAGCGCCTCCTCCGGGCTGTTCGCGCCGCCGTGCCGCGAACTGCTGCTCACCGACACCGTGCGCGGGCGCGCGCGGGCGCTGGCCGAGGAGCACCCCTCCCTGGCCGAGATCCTGCACAAGATCGCCGACGGCGTCGCCGTGGAGGGCATGGAGGCCTTCGCGCCCGTGCTCGCCGAGCGCATGGAGCCGTTCCTGGCCCACCTGCCCGAGGGCGCGATGGTGGTGGGCTGCGACCCCGAACGCATCCGCACCCGCGCGGTGGAGCTGGAGGCCACCAGCGCCGAGTTCCTGGACGCGTCGTGGATCAACGCCGCCTCCGGCGGCGAGGCGCCCATCGACCTGGGCGAGTCCGCCTACATGTCCATCTCCGAGCTGCGCTCCACCGCCGCCGAGCTGGGCCTGCCCTGGTGGGGACTGACCCCGTTCGCCGCGGACGAGCAGGGCGGCGCGGCCGAGGAGGACGACGCCGTCGTCGTCGGCGCGGTGCCCTCCGAGTCCTACCGGGGCGACACCGAGCGCGCGCTGGCCGACATCAAGGGATGGCTGCACGACAACTGGAGCGTCGTCCTGGTCACCCAGGGACACGGCCCCGCCGAGCGCCTGGTCGCGATGCTGCGCGACGCCGGGCTGGGCGCCTCCCTGTCCGCTGACCTGACCGAGCGGCCCAAACCGGCGGTCGCCACCGTCACCACCGGCCTGGTCGACCACGGGTTCCTGCTGCGGTCGGTGCGCACGGTGGTGCTCACCGAGACCGACCTGGCCGGACAGAAGTCCTCCACCCGGGACATGCGGCGCATGCCCAGCAGGCGGCGCGGCACCGTCGACCCGCTCCAGCTCAAGCCCGGCGACTACGTCGTGCACGAACAGCACGGTGTGGGCCGCTACCTGGAGATGGTCAGCCGCCAGGTGCAGGGCGCCACCCGCGAGTACCTGCTCATCGAGTACGCGCCCTCCAAGCGCGGACAGCCGGGCGACCGCCTGTTCGTGCCCACCGAGCAGCTGGGCGAGGTCACCCGGTACGTGGGCGGCGAGGCGCCCACCCTGTCCAAGATGGGCGGCGCCGAGTGGAGCAAGGCCAAGAGCCGCGCCCGCAAGGTGGTCCGCGAGATCGCGGGCGACCTCATCCGGCTGTACTCGGCGCGCCAGGCCTCCCCCGGGCACGCCTTCGGCCCCGACACCCCGTGGCAGCGCGAACTGGAGGACGCGTTCCCCTACGTGGAGACGCCCGACCAGCTCGCCGCCATCGACGAGGTCAAGAAGGACATGTCCAGGTCGGTCCCGATGGACCGGCTGATCTGCGGCGACGTCGGCTACGGCAAGACCGAGGTGGCCGTGCGCGCCGCCTTCAAGGCCGTGCAGGACGGCAAGCAGGTCGCCCTGCTGGTGCCCACCACGCTGCTGGTGCAGCAGCACCTGTCCACGTTCACCGAGCGCTACGCCTCCTTCCCGGTCACCGTCAAACCGATGTCGCGGTTCCAGACCGACGGCGAGGTGGAGGCCACCCGCGAGGGGCTGCGATCCGGCGAGGTGGACGTGGTCATCGGCACGCACCGGCTGCTGTCCTCGGAGACCCGCTTCAAGGACCTGGGCCTGGTCATCATCGACGAGGAGCAGCGCTTCGGCGTGGAGCACAAGGAGGCGCTCAAGCGGCTGCGCACCCAGGTGGACGTGCTGGCGATGTCGGCCACCCCCATCCCGCGCACCCTGGAGATGGGCCTGACCGGCATCCGCGAGATGACCACGATCCTCACCCCGCCCGAGGAGCGCCACCCGGTGCTCACCTTCGTGGGCCCCTACGAGGACAAGCAGATCACCGCCGCGATCCGCCGCGAGCTGATGCGCGAGGGACAGGTGTTCTTCGTGCACAACCGGGTGGCGTCCATCGACAAGGTGGCGGCGAGCATCCAGCGCCTGGTGCCCGAGGCCCGGGTGGCGTACGCGCACGGCCAGATGAACGAGCAGCAGCTCGAGAAGGTGATGGTCGACTTCTGGGAGAAGAACTTCGACGTGCTGGTCTCCACCACCATCGTCGAGTCAGGCCTGGACGTGCCCAACGCCAACACCCTGATCATCGACCGCGCCGACACCTACGGCCTGTCGCAGCTGCACCAGCTGCGCGGCCGGGTGGGCCGCGGGCGCGAGCGCGCCTACGCCTACTTCCTCTACCCGCCGGAGAGGCCGCTGACCGAGACCGCCTACGAGCGGCTGGCCACCGTGGCACAGCACACCGAGACCGGCGCGGGCATGTACGTGGCCATGAAGGACCTGGAGATCCGGGGCGCGGGCAACATCCTGGGCGCCGAGCAGTCCGGGACCATCGCGGGCGTGGGCTTCGACCTGTACGTGCGCATGGTCGGCGAGGCCGTGGCCGAGCTCAAGGGCGACCCGGACGCGGCCGAGGAGGTCGAGACCAAGGTCGAACTGCCCATCAACGCCTACATCCCGCACGACTACGTGCCGGGCGAGCGGCTGCGGTTGCAGTCCTACAAGCGCATCGCCAGCGTCACCAGCGAGGAGGACATCCTTGCCGCCTACGAGGAGCTCACCGACCGCTACGGCACCCCGCCCGAGCAGGTGGACAACCTCATGGCGGTGGCCCGGTTCCGGGTGCTGGCCAAGTCCGCGGGCCTGTCGGACGTGGTGATGCAGGGCAACCAGATCCGCTTCGCCCCGGTGGAGCTGCGCGAGTCGCAGGAGCTGCGGCTGCGGCGCCTGTACCCCAAGTCGATCCGCAAGGAGACCACCCGGACCCTGCTGGTGCCGGTGCCCAAGTCCGGCGGCCTGGGCGGCAGGCCCCTGCGGGACCTGGAGCTGCTCAAGTGGTGCACCGACCTGGTCAACTCCATCTTCGAACCGCAGAAGAGGAAGCCCGCGCCCAAGGAGAACGCCTAGGACCCGTCGCGAACGGGTTCGCGGCCCACGGGACCTGAGCACGAGCGGGCCCGCGAACACCATCCGTCAACGCCGTGGGCCGTCCCGGTAGACCGGGACGGCCCACGGCCGTGTTCGGGGAGAGGGTCCGGCGGTCACGCGACCGGCGGCCGGAGCCGGGCCAGGGCTTCGGCGGCTACCGTGGCCGGCCCCTCCCCGCCCGCGGACAGCCGCCCCTCAGCGCTGCGGGGTGTCGACACCGTCGGGTTCGGCCTCGTAGGTGATCCCGTACATCTCCTCGGACTCCTCGTCCTCGGCGGGCCGGCGGCGCCACCAGCGCCCGCCCTCAGCCCGCCTGGCCCTGCGCTCCGCGCGCCGCTGGTCGCGCAACTCCCGGCGCGCGCGTTTGCGCTCCGCGCGCTCGGCGGCCCGGTCCGCGTCCGGCTCCTCGTCCTCGGGGGCCTCCGGCGAGGCGTCCTCTTCGGGGTCCGGTCGCACCTCCTGCTCACGGCGGCGCAGCGGGGTGACCGTGGCCAGACCCTCACCGACCGGCACGTCCGGGGGCAGCTCCACCTCCGGACGTTCCCGCGGTTCCTCCTCAGCGGAGCGCGCCGCGTCCCTGGCCGAACGCGCCGCCTCCTTGGCCGGGCGCGTCACGCCCTTGGCGGAGCGCGGCGTGGCCCTCGCGGCGGGCGCCTCCCCCGCCGAAGACGCCGTGTCCTCCTTCGCGCGGCGCCGCCCACGCCAGGCCGTCCAACGCGGGGCCCTGCGCGCCGGGCGCTCACCCCGCGTGTACCACCAGTTCGCCACCCACGCCACGACGGCGGCGGCCACACCCACCTCCAGGGCGGCCACCAGGCCCACCTGCCACGCCGACGGCCCGACCTCGCTCAGCCTCTCGTCGCCGAGCGGCCCACCGGCCAGCGCGGCCAGCGCCGCGCACAGCAGCCCCGTGGTCACACCGCACACGAACCCCCACAGCGGAGCGGCCTCGCTGACCACGTCCGGGGCGCTGCGCTGGGTCAGGGCACCGCCCACCGCACCCGCCACGAACGGCACCGCCAACGCCAACAGCGAGGCCACCGGCGCGGCCCCGTTCGACGGCAGCGCGGCCAGCATCGGCAGCATCGGCAGGGCTCCCACCGACACCCCCGTCGGCGCGACGACGGTCCCCGCCCCCACCGCGAACCCCGGGCCCAGCGCGTAGCAGAGCGCGAACACCACCGCGTTGGGCAGGTACGCCAACTGGACCACGATCAGCAGCGCGCCCCCCACCAGGCCCGGGCCGAGCACCCGGGTCGTCTCGACGACCTCGGGCAGGCTCATCGCCAGCGCCACCAGGAACAGCACCAGCCCGCCCAGCAGGAGCGTCCCCGTGGAGGCGAGCATCCCCACCAGCAGGGAGCGCGATCGGGCGGGCATCAGCCGCAGCAGGTCCCGGACGGGCACCTCCTTGTCGCGCATCAGCTGGCGCAGCACCCCCAGCCCTCCGGCCAGGAAGGCGGTCACGAACCCCATGACCAGCGCGCGCGGCATACTCGGCTCGACCGCCTCGGTCCGCGCCAGCAGGGCCAGGGTGCCCGCGATCGCCGCGTACGGCCCGGCGATCGCCAACGCCGCCCGGTACACGTACCGCAGGCGGGGGATGTCGCAGGAACGCGCCAGCCACCGTCCCGACCGGTACAGCAGCAGCCCCGGCAACAGCACCAGCCCCAACGGCAGCAGGGCGATCTGACCGTCGGGCACCGAGAACGACACGTGGTGGCCCACCAGCCAGGCCAGCACCGCACCCTGGAGGATGTCGATGATGTCCTCGCCGAAGGTGTCGTGCGGCGCGGCCACCCACCCGATGATGGTGAGGGTGACGATCACGGCCAACCCCAGCGCCGCGGCGGTGGCCGCGGCGATCCCGCCGGTCGCGTAGACGGGTCGGGGCGCGGCGGCCGCGTCGGGCTCCGCCGCACCGCTGGACCGCGTGCGCTGGGAGGGACGGCCGCGGTCGGGGGGAGATCCTGACGTACTCACCCGACTTATGCTGCCAGGGACCGGAATGCTCCGTGGTATCCCGGCCGCGCGTGTCGTTGCCCGCGAGGACGGAACCGGATCCCCGTTCCGGCCGTCCTACCCTGGGAACGAGGCTCCCCGGCCCGAACGGAGCGGTCCCGCATGCCAGGCCCCGAACACCCGCGCCCCTACCGCCTCTCCGACGCCGAACGCGACGTCGCCCTGGCCAGACTGCGCACCGCCTTCGAGGAGGGGCGCCTGGACGTCGACGAGCACGAGGAGCGCGCCTCCCTGGCGGTGCGCGCCGTCACCTCCTCCGACCTGGTCCCCCTCTTCGACGACCTGCCCGCGACGGACACGCGCGCCCCCGCTTCGGGACGCGGGAGCGCACAGGTTCCGGCGCCCCGCCGGGCGGAGGGGAGAACCGCACCGGCCTGCGCGGACGGCGGGGGCCGCTCGGCGCCCTGGTGGGGCGTGCTGCCCTGGGTGGGCTTCGTCTTCCTGTTCTGGGGCCTGCCCGCCGTCCTGGACGGAAGCCGCGAGGCCCTCATCGGTTGGGGGATCTTCCTCGCCGTGATGATCATCCCCCACGTCGTCGTGGGCGTGGCCGGGCACTTCCGCCGCCCCGCCTGACCGCCGGCGGCGGGCGCGGGGCGCACACGACAACGGCTCCGCCTCACCGCTGAGCGGCGGGGCGGAGCCGTTGTCGGTACCGGAACGCGTCAGAACAGCGCGCGCGCCAGCTGAGCGGTCTCGCTCGGAGTCTTGCCGACCTTGACGCCGACGGCCTCCAGCGCTTCCTTCTTGGCCGCGGCGGTGCCCGAGGAACCCGAGACGATCGCGCCCGCGTGCCCCATCGTCTTGCCCTCCGGAGCGGTGAAGCCCGCCACGTACCCCACCACGGGCTTGGTCACGTTGTCGCGGATGAACTCCGCCGCCCGCTCCTCGGCGTCACCGCCGATCTCACCGATCATCACGATCACGTCGGTGTCCGGGTCGGCCTCGAAGGCCGCCAGGGCGTCGATGTGCGTGGTGCCGATGATCGGGTCCCCGCCGATGCCCACCGCCGAGGAGAAACCGATGTCGCGCAGCTCGTACATCATCTGGTAGGTCAGCGTCCCGGACTTGGACACCAGCCCGATCCGGCCCGGCTTGGTGATGTCGGACGGGATAATGCCGGCGTTGGACTGGCCCGGCGTGATCAGCCCGGGGCAGTTGGGGCCGATGATGCGGGTCTTGTTGCCCTTGGCCTGGGCGTGGGCCCAGAACGCGGCGGTGTCGTGCACCGGGATGCCCTCGGTGATGACCACGGCCAGCCCGATCCCGGCGTCGATGGCCTCGAAGACCGCCTCGCGCGAGAACTTGGGCGGCACGAAGATGACGGTGACGTCGGCGCCGGTGGCGGCCATGCCCTCGGCCACCGATCCGAAGACGGGCACCTCGGTGCCGTCGAAGTCGACCTTCTGGCCGGCCTTGCGGGGGTTGACCCCGCCCACGATGGTGGTGCCCGAGGCGAGCATGCGCCGGGTGTGCTTGGTGCCCTCAGAGCCCGTCATGCCCTGGACGAGTACCTTGCTGTCCTTGTTGAGGAAGATAGCCATGGTGTTTGTTTCCCCTACTTCGCCGCGAGCTCGGCGGCCTGAGCGGCGGCGCCGTCCATCGTGTCGACCTGTCGCACGGCCGGGTGGGCCCGCTTGGTGAGGATCTCGCGGCCCAGCTCGGCGTTGTTGCCGTCCAGTCGCACGACCAGCGGCTTGCTGACGTCGTCGCCGCGGCTCTCGAGCAGCTCCAGGGCCTGGACGATGCCGTTGGCCACCGCGTCGCAGGCGGTGATGCCGCCGAAGACGTTGACGAACACGCTCTTGACCGAGGGGTCGCCCAGGATGATGTCCAGGCCGTTGGCCATGACCTCGGCCGAGGCGCCGCCGCCGATGTCCAGGAAGTTGGCGGGCTTGACGCCGCCGTGCGCCTCGCCGGCGTAGGCGACCACGTCCAGGGTGGACATGACCAGACCCGCGCCGTTGCCGATGATGCCGACCTCGCCGTCGAGCTTGACGTAGTTGAGGCCCTTGGCCTTGGCGGCGACCTCCAGGGGGTCACCCTCCTCGGCGAAGGTGAGGCTCTCCAGGTCCTGGCGGAACTCGGCGTTCTCGTCCAGGGTGACCTTGCCGTCCAGGGCGACGACCCGGCCGTCCTTGGTCAGGATGAGCGGGTTCACCTCGACGAGGGTGGCGTCCTTGCCGACGAAGGCGTCCCACAGCTTGGTGATGACCTCGGTCGCGCCCTCGGCCGCGGCCTCGGGCAGCTTGCCCGCCTTGACGATCTCCGCCGCGATGCTGGCGGGAGCGCCGGTCAGGGCGTCGACCGGGAACTTGGCGACGGCGTCGGGGTTGGTCTCGGCGACCTCCTCGATGTCCATGCCGCCCTCGGCGGAGCAGATGGACAGGAAGGTGCGGTTCGCGCGGTCCAGCAGGAAGGAGAAGTAGTACTCCTCCGCGATGTCGGAGGCCTCCTCGACCAGGACACGGTGGACCGTGTGGCCCTTGATGTCCATGCCGAGGATCTGCTCGGCCTTGGCCTGGGCGTCCTCGGGGCCCTCGGCGACCTTGACGCCGCCGGCCTTGCCGCGACCACCGGTCTTGACCTGCGCCTTGACGACGACGCGGGGCTTGCCGGCGGCGGCGAACTCATCAGCGATGGCACGCGCCTCAGCGGCCGTGCTCGCCACCTTCCCCTGGGGTACGGGAACCCCGTACTCTGCGAAGAGTTGCTTCGCCTGGTATTCGAACAGGTCCACGAGGGTCCGTCCTTGTAACTCGCTGGCTCAGGATGTCTACCGGGGTGGCCTCGTCCGGATCGGCTGTGACCCACTGACACGTGTCACACGGGGCGCACGAGGCACAACCCCGCGGTCTGCGCCGCTTACAGAAGATCGAGATCGCCGCGGCGTTGCCACCCGCGACATGCGCAAAGCTTAGTCGCCTGAAATCCGGCCGCCAGACACCGGGGGCGGGGTTGACCGGCCCCGGCCCGTCCCAAAAGCCGCTCAGGCGGCGTCGCGGAAGCACCCGCGTGGGAAAATATGTGACCAGGGACACGACATAACACCACGGGGGCGCCTTTCGCCCGGATACGGCCCCCTGGACGGGTGCGACCAACATCACCCGGCGAAGAAGGGGCCGGAGGGAACTCCTGTGGCGCGTGAGGGGCTCAGGCCGCGTGCGCCGGACGGACGTTCTCCCGCACCCAGTCGGCGATCTCCGAAGTCGGAGCGCCCGGAGTGAAGATCTTGGCGACGCCCAGGCGTTCGAGTTCGGCGATGTCGGCGTCGGGGATGATCCCGCCGCCGAACACCCGGATGTCCTCCGCGCCGTTCTCCCTGAGCAGCTCCAGGACCCGGGAGAACATGGTCATGTGGGCGCCGGAGAGCACGGACAGTCCGATGGCGTCGGCGTCCTCCTGGAGCGCGGCCGCCACGATCATCTCGGGCGTCTGGCGCAGACCCGTGTAGATGACCTCGACACCGGCGTCACGCAGCACGCGGGCCACGATCTTGACACCGCGGTCGTGTCCGTCCAGCCCCGGTTTGGCTACGACGATCCGTGGTGCGCCCTCGGCCATGGCAAACCCCTCACGAGTGTTCCCCCGACCGCCCGGCCCTCCTTGTGGGAGGCCCCCGGGTGCGCGGGGACGAGACGATGAACTCGCATGAAGCGTAACGCAGGTCACTGTCGGGTGACGGGCGCGGGGACGGGTATCGTCCGAACATGGGAGACGATGTCACCGAATTCGACCAGACCAGCACAGAGGACCTGCGGGACCGCGCCGTCGAACTGGCACGGCAGCGGTGGGACCTGCGCTTCTTCTGGCGGCTCCTCAGGCTGATCCCGGCCGCCGAGGCGGCGGCGGGCAACGAGGAGGCCAGTGAGGCGAGCGTCGCCCAGCTGTCCGGTTTCGTGTACGAGGCGCTGTCCGCCGAGGCCGACCCGGACGTCCAGGAGGCGTTGCGCCCGGTGTACGTGCAGTACCTCCTCGACCACGGTGAGACCGCCGAGGGCGTGACCGGGGACGGTGGCGCGGGGGCCACCGGGATCCCCGGCGGCGCCGACGCCCCGGCCAGCGGCACGGAAGGCCCCGTGCGCGGCGGCGCGGACGCCCCCGCGAACCCTCCCGCGCCCGGGACGCGCGACGACCGCGGCGGCCCCCTCTGAGCCCCTCGTAGACGGCGGGCCTCCGGGCCGGTGGGCCCCTCGGGGTCGACCGGCCCGGAGACGGCGGGCCCCTCGGCGCCGGTGGGCGCCGGAGCCGGGAGGCCCTCGCGTCGATGTCCGAAAACCGCCAGCTTCGGTGCGCCGCGTCGGCGAACATGGATGGCGTGATGGACGACGACCAGCGCTACCGCGCCGTACACAGCAGGGACGCCCGCTTCGACGGCGTCTTCTACACAGCCGTGCGCACCACGGGTATCTACTGCCGTCCGAGCTGCCCGGCCGTCACCCCGAAACGGGCCAACGTCCGCTTCTACCCGACCGCCGCGGCCGCCCAGGAGTCGGGGTTCCGCGCCTGCAAGCGGTGCCGTCCCGACCTCACCCCCGGTTCGCCGGAGTGGAACCTGCGGGCCGACGTGGTGGGCCGCGCGATGCGCCTCATCCAGGACGGCGCCGTGGACCGGGGCGGCGTCAGCGCCCTGGCCTCGGCGGTCGGCTACAGCGAACGCCAACTCAACCGGCTGCTGTCGGCCGAGGTGGGCGCGGGGCCGCTGGCCCTGGCCCGGACCGAGCGCGCGCAGACGGCACGGGTGCTGGTGGAGACCACCGACATGCCGATGGCGGACGTCGCCTTCGCCGCGGGGTTCGCGAGCGTACGCCAGTTCAACGAGACGATGCGCGCGGTGTTCGACCGCTCCCCCACCGAGATGCGGACCATGGGCGGTCGGCGTGCGTCGGCTTCCGGGGGGTCGCGTCCGGGGGACGCCCGCCCTCCGGCCACCGAGCCGGGGACGGTCACGCTGCGGCTGCCCTACCGGGAGCCCATCGACCTGGCCCGGATGCTGAGGTTCCTCGGAGACCGTGCGGTTCCGGGCGTGGAGGAGTACCGGGACGGGGTCTACCGCAGGACGCTGATGCTGGCGCACGGTCCCGCCGTGGTGGAGTTGTCCGAGGGGTCCGGGACCGGCAGGGCGGGCAGGACCGGCCGCGCTGGTGCCACGGGCGGCGTTCGTCCGGCGGACGCTGTGGACGGCGGGGTGTCCGTGAGCGGTGGGGGGCACGTGCTGTGCCGCCTGCGGTTGTCGGAGGCGCGCGACCTGACCAGCGCGGTGCGCAGGTGCCGCAGGCTGCTCGACCTGGACGCCGACCCGGGTGCGGTGGCCGAGGCCCTGGGCGGGGACCCCCTCCTGGGACCGATCGTGGCCGCCCACCCGGGACTGCGATCGCCGGGGCACGTGGACCCGGCCGAACTGGCGGTCCGGGCGGTCCTCGGCCAGCAGGTGTCGGTGCGTGCGGCCCGCACGCTGGCGGGGCGGCTGGTCGAGCGGTTCGGCGAACCGCTCGCTCCGGGCCTGGAAGCGCCGGGCGGAGGACTCACCCACGTGTTCCCCTCCCCTGACGCGCTCGCCGCGGCCGACCCGGCCGGTTTCTCCGTCCCGGTCGCGCGGGGACGCGCCCTGGCGGGGCTGTGCGAGGCGATCGCCTCGGGGTGGATCGACCTGGGGCCGGGATGCGACCGGGACGAGGCCGAACGGCGTCTGGTGGAGCTGCGCGGCATCGGTCCGTGGACCGCCGGTTACGTGCGCATGCGGGGTCTGGGCGACCCGGACGTGTTCCTGCACGGCGACCTGGGCGTCCGGATGGCGCTGGAGGCGGGGGGCAGACGGGCGACCCCCGCGGCGGCCGCGCGCGAGGCACGGGAGTGGAGCCCGTGGCGGTCCTACGCCAACCACGCGCTGTGGGCGTCGTTGGCCGACCGTGAGCGGGAGGGCACGGCCGTTCGGGCGGACGTGGTCGTGCGGGACGGCGTGCGGGATGCTTCGAAGGAACGTCAGGAACGGAAGGAATCGGCATGAGCACGCGGCAGGCGCAGGCGTTCGGGGGACCCGGACAGGAGGGACAGGGCATGCTGGCGTTCGACGTGGAGCCGAAGGCGCCCCCGAGGGTGGCGACGGTGGAGTTCCGTGCTCCCCTGCCCGGACCGACGCGGTACACGACGATGGAGTCGCCGGTGGGCGACCTGACCCTGTTCGGTGACGGCGCGGCCCTGGGCGGCGTGCTCACCCCCGCCAAGGACGGGCTGACGCGGGTGGTCCCGCAGGACTGGGTGGCCGACCACAAGCCGTTCGCCGATGCCGAGGAGCAGTTGAGGGCGTACTTCGCGGGCGAGCTGCGCGAGTTCACCTTGCCGCTGGCCCCCGTGGGGACCGACTGGCAGTTGAGGGTGTGGGCGGCGCTGACGACCATCCCGTTCGGCGAGACCGCGAGCTACGGCCAGCTGGCGGAGGAACTGGGGAGGCCGACCGCCTCCCGGGCGGTGGGCATGGCCAACGGACGCAATCCGATCAGCATCATCGTGCCGTGCCACCGGGTGATCGGTGCGAACGGTTCGCTGACCGGGTACGCGGGTGGACTGGAGCGTAAGGAGTTCCTCCTGGGCCTGGAGGGCAGGGTCGCGGGCATCCGCTGACCCGGCAAGGAGGCCGTCGGCCCCGTTCCCGAGTGCGGGAGCGGGGCTTTCCTCTGCGTGCGACACCGCGTGAAGCGCCGCCCTTACACCCCTTGTCGCGGCACGAACTCGTCATTACTCTTCGGTAACTGTGCGCTCACACCCCTGCGCGCACGGTTCCGCTGGCTCCGCCCCCCACAAGGAGAAGAGTTGCCACTCCCTTCCGCCCCCGGCCTCCGTGCCCTGGGCTCCAGAACCCGCACCCTGGGTGCCGCCGCCGTGGCCGTCGCGACCTCGGCCGTCCTGGTCGTCACCGCCCCCACCGCCCACGCCCGACCGATCCCGGCGGGCACCCCGCTCGCCTCCGCCGACAACGTCGAGATCACCGTCGACAGCGACACCGCCGAAGCCCTCCCGGGCGGGTCGGCCGCCGCGTCCCCCGAGGACGTCCTGGCCGAATCGGTGATCGCCGACGTCCTGCAAGCAAGGGACTCGTCCCTCGGCGCGCTCGCCCGCCAGGAGCGCGACGTGCGGGTCGACGTCCGCGAGGCCGCCGACGGCTCGGCGTTCGGCGTAGCCATCGTGACCGCGCCCATGAACGTGGACGAGAGCCCCTACGCCTGGCTGTTCGCCGCCGACTACGAGGGCTCCGCGTGGACGGTGGGTTTGGAGGGGACCGAGGAGTTCTCGTCCATCCTGGCCGACTCCGCACTGCTGGAGGAGGACGAGCGGGAGACCGTCGCGGCCTCGACGGACCCCTCCGGGGTCTCCACCAGCAGCTACATCGGCGTCGGGCTGCCGTTCGCCATCGGCTCGTCGATGATCATGACGGGAGGACCGCACGGCAACAGCGGAGGCCGTCCCTACAGCTCGGTGGACTTCGCGGGCGGCAGCGGACAGGCCCGCGCGGCCCGCGGCGGCTACGCCTACAGCCTGTGCACCGGCTGGACGCGGGTGATCCACGACAACGGGTACTCCACGGACTACTACCACCTGGAGAACTACCAGTGGCTGCCCGGCAACAACGTCGGGGTCGGCCACTACCTGGGTACCCAGGGCAACAGCCTCTGCGCCGGCGGTTCGACGACCGGTGCGCACATCCACTTCTCGCTGCGGGGGTACAGCGATCCCAACGCCGCCGGCTGGTACGTCGCCCTGCACGGCAGGACCCTGGGCGGCTGGACCTTCGTGGAAGGCGGCGCCTACGGCGGCTACGCCTACCGCAACGGTGTCGGAACCGTCTACCCGGGCGGCTCGATGTACAACTACGGGTTCTAGGCGTCCACTGATTTCACAAGTGCACATGTAAGACCGTGAAAAAGGGGGAGGGGTCGCCTTGTGGGCACCCCACCCCCACCACAAAAAGAGGGGGGCCGCCCACAGGCGACCCCCCCCCAACGAAAAACCGTGGCAGCGACCTACTCTCCCACCCCACCACAGGGCAGTACCATCAGCGCAAAGAGACTTAACGACCGGGTTCGGAAAGAGACCGGGTGTGACCCTCCAGCAATAACCACCACGGAAACCACACCACCCCAAACAACTCAACCCACCAAGGGGAGTCGTCCACGGCGGAAAAATCCCGTGAAAAGTGTGCGCGAACATCCAATTATCTGCAGCGGACAAGCCCTCGGCCTATTAGTACCGGTCAGCTCCACCCCTCACAAGGCTTCCACACCCGGCCTATCAACCCCATCGTCTATAGGGAGCCTTACCCCCTCAAGGAGGCAGGAGACCTCATCTCGAAGCAAGCTTCCCGCTTAGATGCTTTCAGCGGTTATCCCTCCCGAACGTAGCCAACCAGCCATGCCCTTGGCAGGACAACTGGCACACCAGAGGTTCGTCCGTCCCGGTCCTCTCGTACTAGGGACAGCCCTTCTCAAGTCTCCAACGCGCACAGCGGATAGGGACCGAACTGTCTCACGACGTTCTAAACCCAGCTCGCGTGCCGCTTTAATGGGCGAACAGCCCAACCCTTGGGACCAACTCCAGCCCCAGGATGCGACGAGCCGACATCGAGGTGCCAAACCATCCCGTCGATATGGACTCTTGGGGAAGATCAGCCTGTTATCCCCGGGGTACCTTTTAGCCGTTGAGCGACACCGCTTCCACACGCCGGTGCCGGATCACTAGTCCCAGCTTTCGCTCCTGCTCGACACGTCCGTCTCACAGTCAAGCTCCCTTGTGCACTTACACTCAACACCTGATTACCAACCAGGCTGAGGGAACCTTTGGGCGCCTCCGTTACTCTTTGGGAGGCAACCGCCCCAGTTAAACTACCCACCAGACACTGTCCCCGAACCGGATCACGGTCCAAAGTTAGATGCCCGAAACAGTCAGAGTGGTATTTCACCAACGCCTCCACCGCCACTAGCGTGACAGCTTCACCGGCTCCCACCTATCCTACACAAACCATCCCAAACACCAATGTCAAGCTATAGTGAAGGTCCCGGGGTCTTTCCGTCCTGCTGCGCGAAACGAGCATCTTTACTCGTAGTGCAATTTCACCGGGCCCATGGTTGAGACAGTGGGGAAGTCGTTACGCCATTCGTGCAGGTCGGAACTTACCCGACAAGGAATTTCGCTACCTTAGGATGGTTATAGTTACCACCGCCGTTTACTGGCGCTTAGATTCCCAGCTTCGCAGGGGCGAACCCCCACTAACCAGTCCTCTTAACGTTCCAGCACCGGGCAGGCGTCAGTCCGTATACAGCGTCTTACGACTTCGCACGGACCTGTGTTTTTAATAAACAGTCGCTTCCCCCCGCTATCTGCGACCCCACCCAGCTCAGGATGCAAGATCCGTCACCAGACAGGGCTCCCCTTCTCCCAAAGTTACGGGGACAATTTGCCGAGTTCCTTAACCATGGTTCACCCGAACGCCTCGGTATTCTCTACCTGACCACCTGCGTCGGTTTAGGGTACTGGCCACACACGAACTCGCTAGAGGCTTTTCTCGACAGCATGGGATCACTCACTTCACCAAAAACGGCTCGGCATCACGTCTCAGCTCATATAAGAGGCGGATTTGCCAACCTCTCAGCCTACACGCTTACCCCCGGACAACCACCGCCGGGTAGAGCTACCCTCCTGCGTCACCCCATCACTTACCTACTACAAGCTCGGTTCCCAGACCAGTAAGTCAAAGCTCCCCGAAGGGACCCAAGACCACCAGCGTGGTTAGCATCACCTGATTCAGTACTGGACGCTCGTGCACGGGTACGGGAATATCAACCCGTTATCCATCGACTACGCCTGTCGGCCTCGCCTTAGGTCCAGACTCACCCTGGGCGGATTAACCTGCCCCAGGAACCCTTAGTCAATCGGCGGCAACGTTTCTCACGTTGCTATCGCTACTCATGCCTGCATTCTCACTCGCACGCCCTCCACCACACGATCACTCGGCAGCTTCACCGGACGCACGACGCTCCCCTACCAACCCACACATGCGTGTGAGCTTCACAGCTTCGGCGGTGTGCTTTAGCCCCGCTACATTATCGGCGCAGAACCACTTGACCAGTGAGCTATTACGCACTCTTTAAAGGATGGCTGCTTCTAAGCCAACCTCCTGGTTGTCTCAGCAACTCCACAACCTTTCCCACTTAGCACACGCTTAGGGGCCTTAGCTGATGATCTGGGCTGTTTCCCTCTCGACTACGAAGCTTATCCCCCGCAGTCTCACTGCCACGCTTCACTTAACCGGCATTCGGAGTTTGTCTGACGTCAGTAACCTTGTCGGGCCCATCAGCCAAACAGTAGCTCTACCTCCAGCAAGAAACACGCGACGCTGCACCTAAATGCATTTCGGGGAGAACCAGCTATCACGGAGTTTGATTGGCCTTTCACCCCTACCCACACCTCATCCCCCAGGTTTTCAACCCTGGTGGGTTCGGGCCTCCACGAGGTCTTACCCCCGCTTCACCCTGGACATGGGTAGATCACTCCGCTTCGGGTCCACAGCATGCGACTCAAATCGCCCTATTCAGACTCGGTTTCCCTACGGCTACCCCACCCGGGTTAACCTCGCCACACACCATGACTCGCAGGCTCATTCTTCAAAAGGCACGCCATCACCAAAGACAAGCTTCAGCTCTGACGGCTTGACAGCACACGGTTTCAGGTACTATTTCACGACCCCTCACCGGGGCACTTTTCACCTTTCCCTCACGGTACTAGTGCACTATCGGTCACCAGGACGTATTTTGGCTTAGCAGGTGGTCCTGCCAGATTCACACGGACTTTCACGGGCTCCGCGCTACTCGGGAACACATCAACGTCTAGCCGATACCTTCATCTACGGGACTCTCACCCACTCCGGTACCGCTTCCCAACGGTTTCAACTAACACCGACATCAACGCTCCAGGCCGGCAGACCTGAACAGATATGTCCCACAACCCCGCAAACGCAACGACTGCCGTCTATCACACGCCTACGGTTTAGCCTCTTCCCCGTTCGCTCACCACTACTAGGAGAATCACTGTTGTTTACTCTTCCTGCGGGTACTGAGATGTTTCACTTCCCCGCGTCACCACCAACCACCCTATACATTCAGATGGCGGCAACCCGACACAACTCGGGCTAGGTTTCCCCATTCGGACACCCACGGATCACAGCTCGGTTGACAGCTCCCCGTGGCCTATCGCGGCCTCCCACGTCCTTCATCGGCGCCTGGTGCCAAGGCATCCACCGTGTGCCACTATCACTTGGCCACTACAGATAATAAGATGCTCGCGCACACTATTCACAAATCAAAACACCAACCGCATACCCCAACACCACTCACACCACCAGGATCCTCGTCCTGACGACACTGAGAGTTCTCAGAGGCGGTCCGCGGGAACCAACACCCACTCCCTACGGAGCAGAGGTTGTTTCCTCAGACACCCAACAGCGCGCCCCCGGACGCTTCTAGTCGCCCGAGGTCAAGTTCGATCTATCTTCAGCCACTCCCAAACACCCCGAAGGATGCCGGGTCCACTTTCGAGTCCGGCCGGCTGTAGAAGTAATGCCGACCTGTAAAGACTCCTTAGAAAGGAGGTGATCCAGCCGCACCTTCCGGTACGGCTACCTTGTTACGACTTCGTCCCAATCGCCAGCCCCACCTTCACTCACTCCCTCCCACAAGGGGTTAGGCCGCAAGTTTCGGGTGTTGCCGACTTTCATGACGTGACGGGCGGTGTGTACAAGGCCCGGGAACGTATTCACCGCGGCGTTGCTGATCCGCGATTACTAGCGACTCCACCTTCATGGGGTCGAGTTGCAGACCCCAATCCGAACTGAGACCGGCTTTTAGGGATTCGCTCCACCTTACGGTATCGCACGCCCATTGTACCGGCCATTGTAGCATGTTTGCAGCCCAAGACATAAGGGGCATGATGACTTGACGTCATCCCCACCTTCCTCCGAGTTGACCCCGGCAGTCTCCCATGAGTCCCCACCATTACGTGCTGGCAACATGGAACAAGGGTTGCGCTCGTTGCGGGACTTAACCCAACATCTCACGACACGAGCTGACGACAGCCATGCACCACCTGTCACCCGCCAACTAAATGACCTCACATCTCTGCGAGTCCACGGGTGATGTCAAACCTTGGTAAGGTTCTTCGCGTTGCGTCGAATTAAGCAACATGCTCCGCCGCTTGTGCGGGCCCCCGTCAATTCCTTTGAGTTTTAGCCTTGCGGCCGTACTCCCCAGGCGGGGCGCTTAATGCGTTAGCTACGGCGCGGAAACCGTGGAAAGTCCCCACACCTAGCGCCCAACGTTTACGGCATGGACTACCAGGGTATCTAATCCTGTTCGCTCCCCATGCTTTCGCTCCTCAGCGTCAGGTAAGGCCCAGAGACCCGCCTTCGCCACCGGTGTTCCTCCTGATATCTGCGCATTTCACCGCTACACCAGGAATTCCAGTCTCCCCTACCTACCTCTAGCATGCCCGTATCCACTGCAGAACCGGAGTTAAGCCCCGGTCTTTCACAGCAGACGCGACACGCCGCCTACGAGCTCTTTACGCCCAATAATTCCGGACAACGCTCGGACCCTACGTATTACCGCGGCTGCTGGCACGTAGTTAGCCGGTCCTTATTCCCCACCTACCGTCAACCTCCAGAGAACTGGAAGCCTGCGTTGGTGGTAAAAGAGGTTTACAACCCGAAGGCCGTCATCCCCCACGCGGCGTCGCTGCGTCAGGCTTTCGCCCATTGCGCAATATTCCCCACTGCTGCCTCCCGCAGGAGTCTGGGCCGTGTCTCAGTCCCAGTGTGGCCGGTCGCCCTCTCAGGCCGGCTACCCGTAATCGCCTTGGTAGGCCGTTACCCCACCAACAAGCTGATAGGCCGCGAGCCCATCCCTGACCGAAAAACTTTCCACCCTCCACCATGAGGTGGCGGGTCGTATCCGGTATTAGACGGCGTTTCCACCGCTTATCCCAGAGTCAGGGGCAGGTTGCTCACGTGTTACTCACCCGTTCGCCGCTCGTGTACCCCGAAGGGCCTTACCGCTCGACTTGCATGTGTTAAGCACGCCGCCAGCGTTCGTCCTGAGCCAGGATCAAACTCTCCATAAAGGTCACTCAACCCGACCCGCGTCCCCCGAAGGAGCCGTCTGGGCGGGTAAACCTAGAAGTAATCCTGACCAACCGGGTCACCCCGGCTAATCAAAGGAACCTCCGCACACGAACCGAGTGGTTCTGTGTGACGGGGCCAAAACAAACATGGCTTAAAGAAAATCAAACACGCGCTGTTGAGTTCTCAAGAAACAACCGCTCTTCGTGTACAAGCTGCTGTGAGCTTTTCCGCCGAAGGCGTTGTGCGTTTCCGCTTTGTTGTGTCTTTACTTTATCAGGTGTTCCGCGCCCCGCCAAATCGGCGGTTCGGGGTGTTTCTGATCGGGGTAAAGCCCGTTTCCTGTTTCGCTTCCGTGTTTCCTTGGAAGCGCCCTCCGAGCCTACCCGCACCGAAGCAGTGCTCGGAACGGTGATTCGGAGGAAGGGGTCGACCGGCCCGGCCGCGGGAACCGCGTCCGTCTCGCTCGGTCTTCCCCAACTCTACCCCCGGCCCGGAGTGCTCGGGACACGTTCGCCGGATCCCGGCCTCAGAGCTTCTCGATCGGCGCGTACTTGACCAGGAAGTCCTTCTCGCCGATGTCCGCGCCGAAGTCGATGCGGGCCTTGGTCCTGTCCCCGGTCCCCTCCACCAGCTGCACCCGGCCCATGCCGAAGGAGTCGTGGTTGACCAGGTCCCCCACACTGAGCGCGGGCGCCTCCTTGGCCGCCTTCGCTCCCCCGCGCGACCGTGAGCCGCCGCCGAAGGTGCCGCTGAAACCGCCCCCGCCGCCGAAGCCCCCGGAGCCCCGGCCGCCGATGCTGCGGCTGGGCGGGGCGGCCAGGGTGGACTCGGCGCGGTGCCAGTCGACCAGGGACGAGGGGATCTCGTCCAGGAAGCGGGAGGCGGGGTTGTAGGAGGGGGTCCCCCAGGCGCTGCGCACGGCGGCGCGGCTGACGTACAGCAGGCGCTGCGCGCGGGTCAGGCCCACGTAGGCCAGACGGCGCTCCTCCTCCAGCTGCGTCTTGTCGCCGAGCGTGCGGGTGTGCGGGAACACCCCGTCCTCCATCCCGGTGAGGAAGACCGCGGGGAACTCCAGCCCCTTGGCCGCGTGCAGGGTCATCAGCGTGACCACGCCGCCCTCGTCGTCCTCGTCGGGGATCTGGTCGGTGTCGGCGACCAGGGAGATCCGCTCCAGGAAGTCGACCAGGGTCGGCGCCCCCGGATCGACGGCCCCGGCGGCCTCCTCCCCGTCCTCCGTGGGCTCCTCCTCCAGGAGGGCGGCGAAGGTGTGCTCGAACTCGCGGGCGACGTCGACGAACTCCTCCAGGTTCTCCACCCGGCTCTCGTCCTGGAGGTCCTTGGACTCGGCCAGTTCGGACAGGTACCCGGTCTTGCTCAGCACCGCCTCGACGATCTCCGCGGGCGTGCCCTCGGGCACGGTCTGCTCCAGCTCCTCCAGCAGGGCGGTGAAGTTGAGCACCGCCTTGACCGAGCGGGCGGCCATCCCGGGGATCTCCTCCACCCGGCGCAGCGCCCGGGAGAAGGAGATGCGCTCGCGGGCGGCGAACAGCTCGATCGACTCCTCCGCGCGGGCGCCGATCCCACGCTTGGGCACGTTGAGGATGCGCCGCAGGCTGACGGTGTCCTCGGGATTGGCCAGGACCCGCAGGTAGGCGAGGACGTCGCGGATCTCCTTGCGCTCGTAGAAGCGCACTCCGCCGACGATCTTGTAGGGCAGCCCGGTGCGGATGAACACGTCCTCGAACACGCGGGACTGGGCGTTGGTCCGGTAGAACACCGCGACCTGGCTCGGGGTGAGGGTTCCGTCGTCGGTGAGCTTGTCGATCTCGCCGACCACGAAGGCGGCCTCGTCGTGCTCGTTGTCGGCGACGTAGCCGACGATGGCCGGTCCGTCGCCCTGCTCCGACCACAGGTTCTTGGCCGGGCGGCCCTCGTTGCGGTCGATGACCGCGTTGGCCGCGGACAGGATGGTCTGGGTGGAGCGGTAGTTCTGCTCCAGGAGGATGGTGCGCGCGTCGGGGAAGTCGCGCTCGAACTCCAGGATGTTGCGGATGGTGGCGCCGCGGAACGCGTAGATGGACTGGTCGGCGTCGCCGACCACGCACAGCTCAGCGGGCGGCACCACGCTGGTGTCGGAGCCCTCGGCCACGCCGACCAGTTCGCGGATGAACACGTACTGGGCGTGGTTGGTGTCCTGGTACTCGTCGACCATGACGTGCCGGAAGCGGCGCCGGTAGTACTCGGCGACGTCCGGGAACATCTGGAACAGGTTGACGGTGACCATGATCAGGTCGTCGAAGTCCATCGCGCCCGCCTCGTGCAGGCGGCGCTGGTAGAGCTGGTAGGCCTCGGCGAGCTTCTTCTCCTGCTCGGTCTGGGCCTGTCCGGCGAACGTGTCGTAGTCGACCAGCTCGTTCTTGAGGTTGGAGACCTGGGCGGAGAAGGACTTGGGCGGGAACCGCTTGGGGTCCAGGTCCATCTCCTTGCACACCAGCTGCATCAGGCGCGCGGAGTCGGCGGAGTCGTAGATGGTGAAGCTGCTCGGGTAGCCGAGCCTGGCTGCCTCCCTGCGCAGGATGCGCACGCACGCGGAGTGGAAGGTCATGGTCCACATGCTGTTGGCGGCGCGCACGCCCAGCAGCGCCTGGATGCGCTCGCGCATCTCGGCGGCGGCCTTGTTGGTGAAGGTGATGGCGAGGATCTCACCCGGGCGGACACCGCGCGCGGCCATGAGGTGGGCGATGCGGTGGGTGAGGACCCGGGTCTTGCCGGACCCGGCACCCGCCACGATCAGGAGCGGGGAGCCGCTGTGGGTGACGGCGTCGCGCTGGGGACCGTTCAGACCTTCGAGAAGCTGTTCTTGGGAGGACACGGCATCCAGGTTACGGCCGTCCGGTGACGCTGCCGCCCCCGTGCGCAGGGACAGCCCCCCACAGGCCCGTTTTGTCGGGCAAAAGCTCCCTGACCGGCGTCTTACCCTGTTTCGGTAGGGGCCTCCGGTCGGGGGCCCTCGTGTTCTGAGAGGGAGTTTCCTTGAGCATGCGTGTGTTCGTCGACTGCGACCCGGGGATCGACGACGCCGTCGCGCTCGCCTACCTGGCCGCTCGGCCCGAGGTGGAGATCGTCGGCGTCGGGGCGGTCTTCGGCAACAACAGCGTGGACGTCACGGCCGACAACGCGCTGCGGCTGCTGGAGCTGTACGGCCGCCCGGACGTCCCGGTGGCGGTGGGCGCCGCGCGTCCGCTGGTGCAGCCGCCGAAGCTGGCCGCGCACGTGCACGGAGGCAACGGGCTGGGGGACGTGGAGCTGCCCGAGCCCGCGGGTCGGCCGGTGTCGGAGACGGCGGCCGGGCTGCTGGTGCGCCTGGTCCGGGAGAACCCGGGCGGGATCGACGTGCTGGCCGTGGGGCCGCTGACGAACCTGGCGATCGCGCTGGCCCTGGAGCCGGAGCTGCCGAGGCTGGTGCGGCGCCTGGTGGTGATGGGCGGTGCGGTGCGCGTGGCGGGCAACGTGTCCTCACACGCCGAGGCCAACATCAGCAACGACCCCGAGGCGGCGGAGGCGGTGTTCGCGGCCGGGTTCGACCTGGACCTGGTGGCGCTGGACATCACCATGAAGACGGTGGCCACCACCGAGTGGCTGGCGGAGCTGGCGACGGTCGCGGGCGAGCGCGCCGAGCGCACGTCGGCGTTCCTGGACTTCTACGCCGACTTCTACTCGGGGATCTTCGGGGTCCGCCAGTGCGCGATGCACGACCCGCTGGCCGCGGCGGTGCTGGTGGACCCGCACCTGGTGACGGAGTCCTTCGAGGCCCCGGTGCAGGTGGAGCTGACGGGAACGCTGACGCGGGGGATGACCGTGGCGGACCTGCGCCCGCGCCCGCGGGACGACGAGCGCCGCCCCGCGCGGGTGGTCACGGGCGTGGCCGAGGCCGAGTTCCTGGGGCGGATGCTCGACTCGCTGCGCTGAGCGGCCGGGGTTGTCCACAGGTCGCGGGAGGGGGTGGCGGCGCGCCCCCGGACGGTGGTCCCATGGATAAGGGGGGTCCCCGGGGCCCCTGCTTCGCCGTGCCCCGCGGTCCGCGCCCGCCGGTCCCCGGCTACCCGCCCCGGACGGGCCGCGCCCGGGGGGGACGCGGCGTCCCGCGCCGGGCTCAGACCAGCCTGCGGGCGGTGGCCCAGCGGCTCAGCTCGTGGCGGTTGGACAGCTGGAGCTTGCGCAGCACCGACGACACGTGCGTCTCCACGGTCTTGACGGAGATGAACAGCTCCTTGGCCACCTCCTTGTAGGCGTAGCCGCGCGCGATGTGGCGCAGGACCTCGCGCTCGCGCTGGGTGAGCCGGTCCAGCTCGGGGTCCACCGGCGGGGCGTCGGTCGCGGAGAAGGCGTCCAGCACGAACCCGGCCAGGCGCGGGGAGAAGACCGCGTCGCCGTCGGCCACGCGCACGATGGCGTCGGCCAACTCCCTGCCGGAGATGGTCTTGGTGACGTAGCCGCGGGCGCCGCCGCGCACCACGCCGATGACGTCCTCGGCGGCGTCGGAGACCGACAGGGCCAGGAAGCGGATCTGGGGGTGCTGGGCCAGCACGCGGCGCAGCACCTCCACGCCGCCGCCCCCGGGCAGGTGGACGTCCAGCAGGACGAGGTCGGGCTGCTTCTCCCCGATGACGTGGACGGCGCTGTCGACGTCGCCGGCCTCGCCGACCACGTTCACGGCGTCGCCGAGCTCACCGCGCACACCGCTGCGGAACAGCCGGTGGTCGTCCACGATCACGACGCGGGGGACCGCGTCTCCGCTACTGAAGGTCGTGTTCTCGTCTGCCACACCGTGGACTCTACCCACGTCGGGGCGGACGGGGACACCGGCGTCGGGGGCTGTCCGCTTCCGGCCGCCCTCCGATCCCGGCGGCGGTCGTCTCGGCGGTCCCTCCGGCGGCGGGGCCGGCGATCGGGACCACCCGCGCCGGGCTCCCGGTCCGGGGGTCACAACAGGTCGGGGACGCGCGGCATGCGCAGCTGCACCTCGGTGCCCTCGCCGGGGCCGGTGCGGATGCGCGCGGAGCCGCCGTGGCGGTCCATCCGGCCCAGGATGGAGCCGCGCACGCCCATGCGGTCCTCGGGGACGGCGTCCATGTCGAATCCGGCGCCGCGGTCGCGGACGAACACCAGCACCTCCTCCTGGTCGACCTCGCCGAACACCGAGATGCTGTCCGTCCCGGCGTACTTGGAGGCGTTGACCATGGCCTCGCGGGCGGCGCGGAGCATGGCGGCCAGCGCGTCGTCCATGGGGCAGTCGCCCACGCACACCACTTCGATGGGGACCCCGTGCTCCTCCTCGACCTCGGCGGCGACGCGTTCGAGCGCGGGCGAGACGGTGGTGTCGGCGTCGGCGGGCCGCTGGTAGAGCCAGCTGCGCAGGGCGCGCTCCTGGACGCGGGCGAGGCGCTGCACCTCGCGGGGGTCCTCGGCCCGGCGCTGGATGAGGGTCAGGGTGTGCAGGACGGAGTCGTGGATGTGGGCGGCGAGTTCGGCGCGCTCGGCGTTGCGGATGCGCTCGCGGCGCTCCTGGTCGCGTTCGCGGATCAGCCCGATGATCCAGGGGGCCACGATGAGCGCGATGCCCGCGAGCACGGTGAAGGCGAAGGTCAGGCCGGCGCGGGCGTTCTGGAGCTGTTCCTGGAAGACGAGGAAGCCGATGGCGCCGACGACGACGAGCAGCACGCCCGCGCCCGCGCGCATGATGCCCTTGGGTGAGGAGCGGCTGACGGTGCTGGTCATCCACTGGTCGCGCTGGGACGGGTTGGCCTGCTGCCAGAGGATGATGCCGCCGAGGGTGCCGAAGACCACGAACCACAGCAGCGGGTCGAAGACGCCGCCGAAGAGCAGGAAGAGCAGGCCGAGTCCGGCGGCGAGTCCGACGTAGGCGATGAGCTGGGAGAGGTCGCGGCCCTTGCGTCGGCTCTCGGGCTCGGCGGCCTCCTCCTCCGAGGAGTCGCTGGGCACGAAGAAGTACAGGGCGGCGTAGACGGCGATGCCGATGCCGCCCACGGACAGCGCCATGAAGGCGAGGCGGACCACCACCGGGTCCAGGCCCAGGTGGCGTGCGAGCCCGGCGGCGACGCCGCCGAGGAGCCTGCCCCTGACCGCGCGGGTGAGCCGCGGGGTGTCCGCGGCCGTTGCTGCCACCGCCCGATCACCGCTTTCGTCCGTGCGGCGGGGAGGATGTACGCGCCCGCCGCGTTCGTGGGTCCTGTGCTGTCCAGGATGCCCCCTCCGGTGCGGACCGGGCATCGGGGGCGCGCCCCTGGTCCTGGCCAGGCCCCCGTCAGGGTGGGTTCAGGGTCGTCCCGGATGTGCTGGTGGGCGGCGACGGGTGACCATGGGTGGGTGAGGAGAGCGCGGTGAGTGACCATGACTGACGACCCGGTACCGGAGGGCGCCCCGGCCGCGTCCGCTTCCGGTACGGCGGAGGCGGGCGCCGGGGCCTCCCCGCGTGAGCTGCGCAAGGGGGACGAGGAGCGGGTCCTGGCCGGTGTGTGCGCGGGCCTTGGCCGGTACACCGGGGTGGATCCGGTGGTGTGGCGTGCGGCCTTCGTGCTGACCTCGTTCGCCGGGGCGACGGGCCTGCTGCTCTACATCGCCGCGTGGATGCTCATGCGCGACGCCCAGGGTGTTCCGGCGACGTTCGAGCAGATGCTCAACCGCAGCATCCCGCCGCGGACGGTGCCCAAGCTGCTCGCGGTGGGGTTGGCGGTCGCGACGACGTTCAGCCTGGTCGGCGGGTTGGGGTGGTCGACGCTGGTGCTGGCGGTGCCCCTGGTGTTGGGTCTCCTGGCCGCGCGCAACCGGGGCGTGGACCTTCGGACGGCGTTCACCGAGCTGCGCGAGGACCTGCGGGCCACGGATCCGCCGCCCGCGACGCCGTCCCCGGAGCCGACCGCGACCTACTACAACCCGGCCCAGCCGTGGGCGTCCGCGCCGCACGGGCCGGTGGACCTGGCGGTGGTGTCGGAGCGCAGCGCCGCGCGGGACGCCGGAGGGGACGAGGACGAGGAGGAGGGGCGTTCCGGCGGGTCGGGCGAGCCCGGCGCGCGGGGGGCGGAGGACGGGGGCCGCGCCCCCGGGGGCAGGTGCCTGCCGCTGGCCTCCATGGCCCTGTGGACGGTCGTGGCCGGGGCGGTCGTGGTGTCGGTGCTGGAGTTCGGCTGGTCGTCCTCGCTGTGGAGCGGGCGGACGGCCGACCTGCTGTTCGGGCCGGAGACCGGGGTGTTCTTCCTGGCCGGGGCCCTGGCGGTGGTCGGCGTGTACGCGCTGGTCGGCGTCTGGGCGGGCAACCCGCGGGGGCTGCTGCCGATGGGCGCGGCGGCCGTTCTGCTGCTGGTGCTGGCGTCGGTGACCGACCTGACCCGGGTGCGGATCGGCGACGAGACGTGGCGGCCGACCACGGTGGCCGCGGCCGAGTCCGGCGACCACCGGCTCACCGTGGGCTCGGGGACCCTGGACCTGACCGGGCTGGAGGACCTGGAGCCCGGCGAGGCCGTCGACGTGTCGCTGTGGATGGGGGCCGGCCGCGTGGAGCTGGTCCTGCCCGAGGACGCGGAGGTCGCGGTGCACTCGAAGATCGGTCTGGGGGGCGTGGACTTCGCCGAGGACGGGCGGGACGACATGTTCGGGGTCTCCCTGGACCACGAGGAGGTCCACGGGGCCTCGGCGGACGCCGGGGCCCGGGACGGGCAGGCGCGGGGCGGCGACGGGGCCGGGGCCCCGCGGATCAACGTGCGCACCGACTCACTGGTCGGGGTCGTGGAGGTGAAGCGTGGCGGAGCGTAGGACTGACTGGGGCTCGCTGGTCGCGGGTCTGCTGTTCCTCGGCCTGGCGGTCGGGTTCGTCATGCGCGGCACGGGCGACTGGGAGTTCAACGTCCTGTGGGTGCTGCCGGTGCTGTTGGCGGGCCTGGGCGCGGCCGGGGCGGCCCGAGCGCTCGCCCGGCACCGGCGCGAGCGGCCTGCCGGGAAGAGCCGCTCCGACACCTTGGAGTGACGGACACGCCCCCGTGAGGCGGGGCCGCGAGAGCCACAACGGAAAACACAGGGACCCGCTGGGGACGCGGGAAACGCGGGGCGCCGACCGGGACGGGGAGGCGCCCCGCGGCTTGTCCTCCGGAGGCGGGCGGCGGGCGCGGCCCCTGTTCGGACGTCCGGGGAACCCACCGCAGGCGGGCGGGTCGGATGCTCCCGGCCAGTCCCCGGCCGCCCGGGTCGGGCCCGGTCCGCCGTGTCTCAGGGCCGCGGGCGCTGCTCGGCGATGGCCGCGAACGCGGTCACGTCCAGCGACTCGCCCCGGGCGGAGGGGTCCACGCCCGCCGCGCGCAGGGCGGTCTCGGCGGCGGGCGGCGAACCGGCCCATCCGGCCAGGGCGGCGCGCAGGGTCTTGCGGCGCTGCGCGAAGGCGGCGTCGATCACTTGGAAGACCTCCTCGCGGCTCGCCGTGGTGGCGGGCGGCGGGCGGCGGATGAGTTCGACCAGCCCGGAGTCGACGTTGGGGGCGGGCCAGAACACGTTGCGGCCGACCGCTCCCGCGCGGCGGGCCCCGGCGTACCAGGCGACCTTGGCCGAGGGCACCCCGTAGACGCGGCCGCCCGGGGAGGCGGTGACGCGGTCGGCGACCTCGGCCTGCACCATGACCAGCACCCGCCGCAGGCTGGGCAGCAGCTCCAGCAGGTGCAGCAGGACCGGCACGGACACGTTGTAGGGCAGGTTGGCCACCAGCGCCGTGGGTTCGGGGCCGGGCAGCCCGGTCACGCGCATGGCGTCGCCGTGGACGACGGTGAGCCGGTCGGCGAGGTCGGGCGCGTGGTCGGCGACGGTGCCCGGCAGTGCCTCGGCCAGCGCCGGGTCGATCTCCACGGCGGTCACGTGGCGCACGTGCGGGAGGAGCGCCAGGGTGAGCGAACCCAGGCCCGGGCCGACCTCGACGACGGCGTCCTCCTCGGTGACCCCCGCGACCCGCACGATGCGGCGGACGGTGCCGTGGTCGATGACGAAGTTCTGGCCCAGGGTCTTGGTGGGCCGGATACCGAACCGCTCCGCGAGTGTGCGCACGTCGGCGGGGGTGAGCAGGCGGGAGCGGTCGTCGGGTGCGGGTGTCTGTGTCACCCCCACATCTTGCCAGCTCCCGCGCGTCGTCCCGTTTGCGGCGGTTCCGGGCGGTGGTCCGTCCGGTCCTCCGGTCGCCGTCCCGCGCCGGGGTCGCCGCCGGACTCGCACCGGGCCGGGGCCTGCCAGTCCAGGCCCGCCGCTCCCGACGGGGGCGCGTCGTCCCCGTCGGCTCCGGTGCCGACCCGCACGAGCCCCTCGACCGGCTCGGTCACGACCTCCTCCCGGAGTGTGTGCCCGGCCTCCCTCCCGTCGCGCAGGACGGTGGCGGTGGTGTCCTCCCCGAGTCCGTCCGCGGGCTCGACCACGACGCGGCGCTCGTCCTCCGGCGGTGGCGGTGAGGATCCCGGCGAGGGCGGCGGGCGTCCTTCCCCGAGGTGACGGTCCCCGGGGTGCTGGATATGGCTTTTCCGTCCTTTTCGGAAAGGTCGGTGCGGTTTTCCCGTGCCCTGTCCGGCACGGGCGCGCTCCGGTGCGCTGTCACCGGAGACGGGGTGACGGAATTTTTTTCCGGAGCCGTGAAGGGCTCTTCCGCCAGCGAGTATCGACACATTAACACCGCTTGCGCGAGCGCTTTTGTAACTGACCGAAAAGGGGAGTGGATCGCGGGTCTTCGAAACAGGATTCCCTTTTCGCCCGCCTTTTTCCTCCCTCCGATCCCCTCTCCCCCCGAGCAGCCCCGGGGGTGCCGCCGTGGCACGGCGGGACCGGAGCCTGCACAATGAACCGAGCGCCGTTCTGGTCGCGCGCGCTCCCCTCTACCGCCTTGGAGACCTCCCCATGGGACCCCTGAACGGAATCCGCGTCGTCGAGTTCACCGGGATCGGCCCGGCTCCGATGGCCGGGATGCTCCTCGCCGACCTGGGCGCCAGCGTCATCCGCCTCGACCGCCCCGCGGCCGCCGACGCGATGAACTCCGGAGCGGGCGGACCCCACCTGAGCGAGGGGCGCACCGTCCTGCCCGCCGACCTCAAGTCCGAGGAGGGCCTCGCGCTCGCCCGCGACCTGGCCTCCCGCGCCGACGTGCTCCTGGAGGGCTTCCGCCCCGGGGTCATGGAGCGCCTGGACCTGGGCCCCGAGGTCTGCCTGGAGGCCAACCCGCGCCTGGTCTACGCGCGGGTCACCGGCTGGGGCCAGGACGGGCCGCTCGCCCGCGCCGCCGGGCACGACATGAACTACATCTCCGTGAACGGCGCCCTGCACGCCATCGGGCGCGCGGGGGGCCCGCCGGTCCCCCCGGTCAACCTCCTGGGCGACTTCGCCGGGGGCACCATGTTCGCGGTCACCGGCGTCCTCGGCGCGCTGGTCGAGCGCCAGTCCTCCGGTCGCGGCCAGGTCGTGGACGCCGCGATGGTGGACGGCAGCGCGCTGCTGATGTCGATGCTGCACGAGGACCGCGCGCGCGGTTCCTGGAGCGACGAGCGCGGCACCAACTACCTGGACACCGGCGCCCCCTGGTACGACGTCTACGAGTGCGCCGACGGCCGGTACGTGTCGGTCGGCTGCATCGAGCCCCAGTTCTACGCCGCGTTCCTGGAGGGCACCGGCCTGGCCGGGGAGGACCTGCCCGACCAGTGGGACCGGTCGGGCTGGCCCCGGCTGCGGGAGCGGTTCGCCGAGGTCCTGCGCACCCGTACCCGCGACGCGTGGGGCGAGGTGTTCGAGGGCGCCGACGCCTGCGTGATGCCCGTCCTGTCCCTGGAGGAGGCCCCCGACCACCCGCACGTGCGCGCCCGCGGCTCACTCGTGCGCGACGGCGACCGGATCCTGTCGGGCCCGGCCCCGCGCTTCGACCGCACCCCGGGCGGGGTCACCCGGGGCGCCGAGCAGCCCGACACCGCGCGGACCCTCCGGGAGTGGGGCCTCACCCCCTGACCGAAACCCCGTCCGCGCGCGGCCCGGTTCCCGGCCGAAACCCCTCTCGCGCACGCCGTCGCCCGTGCCGCCCCACGCGCCGGGCCGCGTGAATCCCCCTACGCGGCGCGAAGAATGGCTAGGGTGAGCGACCAGTTCCGGCTGAGCGCGCGACGGGGGGTCCGCCATGCCACGACGGCTCGTCACATCGGGGGCGCACTGGGGAACGCGTCTGGGTGCCCTGCTGCTGTCCGCGGCGGTACTGCTGTGCGCAGCGCCCGCCGCGTCCGCCTCGGCTCCCGCCGAGACCGACGCCCTGTCCGGGCCCGAGGGGTCGGCCGGGCAGCGTGAGGGGCCCGTGGTGCTCGTGGGGGTGCCGGGGCTGCTGTGGCAGGACGTGAACCCCGAGACCACGCCGACCCTGTGGGGGATGGCCGAGGAGGGTTCGATCGGCAACGTGTCGATCCGCACGGCCACCTCGCGCACCTGCCCGACCGACGGCTGGCTGTCGGTGTCGGCCGGACAGCGCGCCCTGTCCATCCGGGAGCGCTTCACGGTGTGCGAGGCCGCCCCGGAGCCCGAGCGCACCGGCTCGGGCGCGGTCGTCCCGGGTTTCGACGCCTACGTCAGCCAGAACGCGCGGACCGCCTTCCAGGCCCCCGTGGGCCTGCTCGGGCAGACCGTGCGCGAGGAGGGCGGGACCACGCTCGCCGTGGGCCCCGGCGCCGCCCTGGGCGTGGCCGACGCCTCCGGACGGGTGGACCACTACGTCGACGACGTGCGCGAACTGACCACCGACCGTCTGGAGGGGGTCTCCCTCGCGGCGGTCGAACTGGCCGGGCTCACCCGCCTCTACCCCGACTACCCGGACCCGCCGATCACCGACGAGGAGGCCCGGGAGGCCGCGCAGGAGCCGGTGGGCGAGGCCGCCGACGAGGACGAGGATGCGGACGGGGAGGCCGAGGGCCCGCCCGAGCCCGACCCCGAGGACGTCCCCGAATGGGAGCGCGACAAGGCGCTGGCCGACATGGACGAGCGGCTGCGGACGCTGGAGCGCGTGCTGCCGACCGGCTCGTCGCTGATGGTGGTCGGCGTCTCCATGGACACCGGGCCCTCCCAGCTCACGGTGGCCGTGTCCGGGGAGGTCGCGGAGGCCGGGTTCACCGGGGAGGGGGCCTTCCTGGCCTCGGACTCGACCCGCCGGGCCGGGCTGGTGGTGCTCACCGACACCACGCCGACCATCCTGACCGCCCTGGGGATGCGGGCCACCGAGCCGACCAGCGGCCGGGCCTGGCACCTGGCCGACCGGCCGCCGGCGACGGACGAGGCCGTCGGGCGGCTGGTGGAGTTCAACACCGCCGCGGTGGTGGTGGGCGCCGCCATCCCGGGCTTCTTCAGCGGCCTGGTCGCCTTCCAGCTGCTCGTCTACGCGGCGGCGGCCTACGCGCTGCACCGCTACTCCAACCGGCAGCGCGGCAAACGCGCGCGCGTGCTGACGCTGACGCGGGCGGTGGCGCTGGCCGGGGCGGCCTTCCCCGTGGCCAGCTACCTGGCCAACCTCATCCCGTGGTGGGCCTCGTCCTCTCCGCTGTTGTCGCTGCTGGTGTGCGTCCTGGCCGCGGACGCCCTGGTGGTGGCGCTGGCCATGGCGGGACCGTGGCGGCGCACCGCCCTGGGCCCGATGACGGTGGTCGCGGGCGCGACCACCGCGGTGCTCTTCCTGGACCTGTGCTTCGGCGCCTACCTCCAGATGAACTCGCCCACGGGGTACTCGCCGATCGTGGCGGGCCGGTTCTACGGGGTCGGCAACATCGCGTTCGCGACGTTCGCGACCGGCATGCTGATGACGGTGGCGGGGATCTCCCACGAACTGGTCTCGCGGGGCTGGCGGCGCTCCGCCGTGGCGGTGACCCTGGTCGTCGGGGCGGCGACCGTGCTGATCGTGGGCTGGCCGGGCCTGGGTACCGACTTCGGCGGGGTGATCGCGCTGATCCCCGGCCTGGCGGTGACGACGATGATGATCGCCGGGGTGCGCGTGACGGCGGTGCGTCTGGCCGTGGTGGCCCTGGTGACGGTGGCGGCGATCTCGCTGATCTCGTGGCTGGACTACCTGCGCCCGCCGGGGGACCGCAGTCACCTCGGGGCGTTCGCGGCCCAGGTGGTCAGCGGGGAGGCGGGTGCGGTGGTGGCCCGCAAGCTGAGCGCGATGCTGGGGACCCTGGGCAACTGGCAGCTGACCCTGCTGGCGGCGTGCGCGCTGGTGTTCCTGTTCGTGATGCTGCACCGGCCGACCCACTGGCGGATCGGCGCGCTCCAGGTGGCCTACGAGTACGCGCCGACGCTGCGGGCCGGACTGACCGGCTCCCTGGTGACCGCGCTGGTGGGCTTCGCGGTCAACGACTCGGGGGTGGCGATCCCGGCTATCGCGCTGACGGTGGTGGTGCCGCTCACACTGTCGGCGTGCGTGTGGGCCCTCCAGCAGAGGGACGAGGACCGGACACCGGACCCCGAACCCGTCGAGAACGCCCAGTGCATGTGATGCATACCTCATAAAGCACACGGGGAGCAAAGGACGCGAGCACGGCCTTGCGTCGCTCACGTCACGAATCGGCCACGGCGCTGTGGTAAAGTCCGTGGCTGGACGGCCTCTCATGGGAGACACCCGGCGCTTCGCCGGGCGCAGAGCCGGTCCGACCGACCGTTCGGAAGAGGCCAGGCACCGCCGTCCGACGGCCACCCCCGCCGCACCGGCGGGGAATGCCCGCCCCCGCGGGCTGGTTTGCACAGTTGCCGAGGGCGGGAGTGGCCCGAGGCAGCGGCTCGGCGCCCACCGGCGCACCGTCCGTCCTCGCCGCCTCCATCGCAAGGGCACGGGCACGCAGGAACTTCCGGCCCTGGTCCGTACGTTTGCCCGGTGACTGCGTTTCACGCGGACCCGTCCAGCAGACCCAGGCGAGAAGGGCGTTTCACCCCCGCACCGGGGGCATCACGCAAGGAACTTGATGAACCATCAGCTTGGCCACCGCGGTAACACGACCAACGTCCCGGTCGGCACGCGCTCGTGGAGCCGCGTGCGGCCCACCGCGCCGATCCGTCAGGCGAGGCCCGAATACGCCGGAGTCGCCATGCCCGACCTGAACATCTCCTCCACCCTGCACGACGCCGGACGGGTCCTGGCGTTGGACGGGGAGATCGACATGGCCACCGAGCACCGCTTCCAGGAGGCGGTGACCGAGGCTCTGACCACGCAGCCCTTCGGCCGTGTGGTCCTGGACTGCGCCGACCTGCGGTTCATCGACTCCAGCGGTCTGCGCGTCCTGATCCGCGCGCACAAGGCGGCCAAGGAGCAGAAGGCGGTCCTGGCCATCGCCTCACCCATCCACCGGGTGCTCCAGACCCTGCGGGTGACCTCGCTCGACACGCGCATCCCCGTCTTCACGACGGTTTCGGAGGCGCTCACGGCGCCGCGCGCCTAGCGCCCGTGCCGCTCACCCCCGGGGCAGCCTCCCGGACACACGTCGCCAGCGGACACGGCCACAGCACGCACGCGAGGGGCGCGACCACAGCGGTCGCGCCCCTCCGTCGTGTCCGGGGCCGCCGCGCCTGCGGTCGGCGGACCGCTTGCCCGCGCGGACCGGCCTAGAAGAGCAGCAGCCAGACACCGAGGCCGGTCACGGCCGCGTTGACCAGGAAGAAGACCACGACCCACAGGGTTCCCGGCACGCCGGTGAGACGGGCCAGCTGGTCGGCGTCGGAGTGCGGTGAGGGGTTGCGCCTGCGCTGGGCCTGGAGTTCGATCACCGGCCGCACGCCCGCGAAGAGCAGGAACCAGATGAACAGGTAGGCGAAGGCCGCCTGCACCTCCGGCGGGGTGAACCAGCTGATCCCGAACACCACCGCGCCGGTCACCACGATCGACACCACGCCGTAGACGTTGCGGATCATCAGGAGCATGGCGGCGAGCACCACGATGCTCAGCCACAGCAGGGCGGTGACGCGGTCCGACATGAGCATGAGGATGCCGAGCAGGCCGATGACCGACGAGGCGACGTAGCCCGCGAAGACGGTCAGGACCATGCCGACGCCGGTCGGTTTGCCCCGGGACACGGTGACCCCGGAGGTGTCCGAGTGCAGGCGGATCCCGGTGAGCTGGCGGCCGCTGAGCAGGGCGACCAGGGCGTGCCCGCCCTCGTGGGCGATGGTGACGACGTTGCGCCCGATCCGCCAGGGCGGTCCGAGCAGCACGGCCGCCAGGGCCAGCACCGCCGCGGTGACGATGATCCACCGCTCCGGTTCGGGCTGGACCGACAGCACTTCCCGCCAGACGTCGCCCAAGGTTGTTCCCACGTGTGCCCCCGACTCTGGTTCGACCCGATCGTGCACGGGCCCACCGGTGCGCGCCGCGGTTGCCGGGAGACGCGTGGAACAGGGGCCCTTGCCGAACTTTAGGGCATGTGGGGAAGTTCCGTGTTCTGTCGCGGAATGCGAACGCTCCCCGAGAACAATGTGACTTCCTTGCGCCGATGAACTGGCCAAACGAGGGTCGCCAGCTTACATTCATCACTGTCAGTGATTTTCTGGCTACTCAAAGCAAGGATTATTGTGAAGCGTATCGCTGGACTCGCCCTTATGGCCCTGACCGCCGGTGCCGTCATCGGCGCTGCTTCCCCCGCCGTCGCGGACGAGGAGCACAACGGCTACCACGGTCACCACGACAACGGCTGGCACCACGATCACGGTGACAACGGGCACGACCACGGTGACAAGGGCAGGGACCACAAGGGCGAGGACGACGACGAGGGCAAGAAGGACAAGCGCGGGAAGGGCGACCGCGAGGGCCGCGACGGCCGCGACGGCGACGACCGGCGCAAGGGCGACCACGAGGACCGCGAGGGCCACGACCGCAAGAAGGGCGACCACGAGGACGAGGGCAAGAAGGACAAGCGCGGGAAGGGCGACCGCGAGGGCCGCGACGGCCGCGACGGCGACGACCGGCGCAAGGGCGACCACGAGGACCGCGAGGGCCACGACCGCAAGAAGGGCGACCACGGCGACGAGGACCACAAGGGCAAGGACCACAAGGACGGCTACCACGAGGACGACGAGGACGAGGACAAGGACCGCGACCGGCGCTAGTCGCCGGGTCCGCGCGTCCGGCTGAGCACGGCGCGCCCGCGCAGGAGGGGGCGCGCGGCGCCGACGCGGCGGACCCGCTCTCCTCACCGCAGCGCCGCCCGCGGCCCCCGATCCGCGGGCGGCGTCTGTCGTGTCGGCGTCCGGCCGGACAGCCGCTCAGTCCTCCCGCGACTCCGCCGCGGCCTTGAGGCGCACCAGCGTCTGCTCGATGCTCCGCGCGTTCCTCGCGGGCATCCCCATGAGGACGTAGAAGGCCGGCAGGCCCCTGGAGTAGTCGAAGGTCTCCGTGACGCGGGTGCCCCCCTCCGCCAGTTCCTCCAGCTCGTAGCGCCAGCGGTGCGGACCGAAGTGCCGCCAGGCGATGAGGCGGTCCTCCTCGTACTCCACCACCCGGTTGGTGATCCGGTAGCCGACGCCGAACATCCTCATGTCCATGCCGAACTCGCTGCCCCTCTCCAGCCGCTCCGGCCCGAAGAGGCTGGAGAGGACGGTGTCGGAGCCGTCGAACTCGGCGTGCCGTTCCGGCGCCGCGATGATGTCGAAGATCCGCTTGGCGGGAGCGTCGACCACGACGCTCCGCGCAACCCTGTGTTTGGCCATGACCGCATCATGGCAGCGCCGCGCGGACCGGCCCCGGCCACCCCGCCGGATCGGGGTTCAGGCCCGGACGGCGTGCCGCTCCACCGCCGCGAGCCCTCCGCCCTCCGCGGTGACGTGCACCACCCAGAAGGAGCCCTTGCGCAGCCCCAGCTGCTGGGAGAAGGGCGCGCCCAGCCGTGTGAGCGCCTCGGCCATGAGCTGCGGGACGAGTTCTCCGTGCGTGCACACGACGGTCGGCCTCCCCTCGGCCAGGACGCGCGCGAACGCCTCGCGGGCCTCCTCCACGCCGTACGGGGAGCCGTTGGAGGACGAGCGGATCGTGAACGCCCGCTCGGTGCGCGTGGGCACGTCGTACTCCACCGTGTAGGGCAGCAGCGACTCGGTGCACCGCGCCGCCGCCGACGTCACCACGCGGGGCCGCCCGTAGGCGCCCAGCACCCGGGGCAGGGCCAGGGCGTCGGCGCGCCCGGTCCCGTCCAGGGGCCGCAGGAGGTCGTCGTCGGTCCAGGCGCCCTTGTCCCCCGCCGACAGGTGCCGCAGCAGGATGACGGGGAAGGTGGTCGCGGGCCCGGCCAGGAAGTTGTCGACCACCCGCACGTCGTGGTCGTAGGTGAGGCGGTCGCGGGCCTCCTCCACCGGCACCCACTCGACCAGGTCCACCTCCTCGTTGGGCGGGTAGTCGATCCCCGCGGCCGGGTCGGCGGTGGTGGCCGCCCACCACTCCACCTGCTTGGGCCAGCCGTCCTTGAGGTAGCGCTGCGGGGGGAGCCTGCGGCCCAGCACGGGGATCAGGCCGGTCTCCTCGACCACCTCGCGGACCGCGCCGGTCACGGGGTGCTCGCGGCTCTTGAGCTTGCCCTTGGGCAGGGACCAGTCGGCCCGGTCGGGCCTGCGGACCAGGACGATCTCGGTGCCGCCCGGGCCCTCGCGCCACAGCAGGGCGCCCGCCGCGCGGATCGGTTCGAGGTAGCCGCCGACCGCCGTCTCGCGCAGGGGCCCGGCCCCGTGGGCTCCCTCGACCGATCCCTCCACGTCTCCCCCGTTCTGTACGGTGCTCACCCGCCCTCCACCACGCGCAGGTGGCGGTCGCCGCGCAGGCTGTCCTGGAGGTCGGTGAGCGGTCGCCCGTCGTCGTCGCGGGTGAACCGGGTCCACGTCCCGTCGGGTTCGAGCCGCCAGGACGAGGTGCCGTCGTCCATCGCCAGGTCCATGAGGCGCACCAGCCTGCGGCACTGCTCGGTGTCGGCCACGCGTACCAGGGCCTCGACCCGGCGGTCGAGGTTGCGGGGCATCAGGTCGGCGCTGCCGATCCACACCTGGGGCCGCCAGCCGTTGGCGAAGACGAAGATGCGGGAGTGCTCCAGGAAGCGGCCCAGGATGCTGCGCACCCGGATGTTGTCGGACAGTCCGGGCACCCCGGCGCGCAGGACGCAGCTGCCGCGCACCCACAGGTCGACGCTCACCCCGGCCTGGGAGGCCCGGTACAGGGCGTCGATGATCTCCAGGTCGACCAGGGAGTTGACCTTGATCCGGATGCGGGCGGGCTCGCCCCTGAGGCTGTTGTCGATCTCGACGGCGATCTGTTCGAGCAGGCTCTCGCGCAGGGCGCCGGGCGCCACGAGCAGGCGCTGGTAGTGCTTCTTGCGGGAGAAGCCGGTGAGGCTGTTGAACAGGTCGCTGACGTCCTCGCCCACCTCGGGGTCGGCGCTGAACAGGCCGAGGTCCTCGTACATGCGGGCGGTGCTCGGGTTGTAGTTGCCGGTGCCCACGTGGCAGTAGCGGCGCAGCAGCCCGTCGTCGTCGCGGCGCACGACCATCGACAGCTTGCAGTGGGTCTTGAGGCCGACGACGCCGTAGACGACGTGGCAGCCCGCCTGTTCGAGCTTGCGGGCCCACTGGATGTTGTTCTGCTCGTCGAAGCGGGCCTTGATCTCGACCAGGACCACGACCTCCTTGCCCTCGCGGGCGGCCTCGATGAGGGACTCAACGATGGGCGAGTCGCCGCTGGTGCGGTACAGGGTCTGCTTGATCGCCATGACCTCGGGGTCGGTGGCGGCCAGGGCCAGGAAGCGCTCGGTGGTGGTGGCGAAGGACTCGTAGGGGTGGTGGACGAGGACCTCGTTCTCGCGGACGGCGGCGAAGAGGTCGCCGGAGGTCAGGGCGCGCGGTTCGACGGGGACCATGGGCGGGTAGCGCAGCTCGGGCCGGTCGGTGTCGGCGATCTGGGACAGTCCGGCGAGGTTGAGCGGACCGGGGACCCGGTAGATCTCCTCCTCCTCGGCGCCCAGCTCCTCGGTGAGTATGGCCAGGGCCTCGTCGCTGATGTCGTGTTCGACCTCCAGGCGCACGAGCGGGCCGAAGCGGCGGCGCAGCAGCTCGTTCTCCAGGGAGGTGACGAGGTCGTCGGTCTCGTCCTCGTCGACCTCCAGGTCGGCGTTGCGCGTGACCCGGAAGGCGTTGTGCTCCAGGATCTGCATGCCCTCGAAGAGCTGGGGCAGGTGGGCGGCGACGATGTCCTCGACGGGGACGAACCGGCCGCCCTCGCGGTCGCCCAGCTCGATGAAGCGGGGCAGGGAGCTGGGGATCTTGACCCGGGCGAACATGCGGCGCCCGTCGTGGGGGTCGCGGACGGCGACCGCGAGGTTGAGCGAGCGGCCGGAGATGTAGGGGAAGGGGTGCGCGGAGTCGACCGCGAAGGGTGTCAGCAGCGGGTAGACCGAGCGCTGGAAGTAGCCGCGCAGGTTCTCGCGCTCGACGGTCTCCAGCTCGTTCCAGCGCACGACGCGGATGCCGACCTCGCGCAGGGCGGGCGCGACGCTGTCATGGAAGCAGGCGGCCTGGCGGAGCATGAGTTCGCGGGTGAACCGGGAGATGCGCCCGAGCAGCGCGCGGGGGTGGTGTCCGCTGGAGGAGGCGACGGACAGGCCGGTGGCCAGGCGGCGTTTGAGCCCGGCCACGCGCACCATGAAGAACTCGTCCAGGTTGCTGGAGAAGATCGCCAGGAACCGCGCGCGTTCCAGGAGGGGGATGTCCTCGTCCTCGGCGAGTTCGAGCACGCGCTGGTTGAAGCGCAGCCACCCCTCCTCCCTGTCCATGAACCTGTCGGCGGGAAGCTCGGGCGTACCGGCGGCGGGCCCATCGGGTGTTGGCGCTGTTTCCGTGCTCACAGTGGGCAGACTCCCCCTTTTCCATGACCGCGAGGTGACAACCCCGTGAGGGGAAAATGACCGCGACGCGACTGGTGTGGTCCCTCTGTAGCCCTATGCCCTTTCCTGCCGCTGTTTTCCCCTTCCGACCGCGGGTTTTACCGTTCGTCCGGTGGTCGGATCCGGTCACATGACGCCGGTCTGGAGATCGGGGGGCATGAGCATCAGGAACATGCCGACGCGCATCACCACCTGGATCCACGTGTTGCGGAAGCACGTCCACAGGTAGCCGTAGAGGAGGCTGGCCGTGGCGTAGGTGAGCAGGGCCAGGCCGGTGTTGTACACCAGGTCGGCCTCCGGCAGCTGGGACACCGCGTCGTAGGGCTGGATGAGGGCGTAGGTGAGGGCGAAGACCACCGAGGTGGTGACGATGCCGCCCCAGCGGCCCATGAGGATCTCCAGGCGGGTCTGCACCATCCCCCGGAAGAAGATCTCCTCGCACACCGCCATGACGGTGAACGCGAGCACGTAGCCCAGCAGTTGGAGGGAGGGCCCCGGCAGCCCCAGGCGCGGGATGAGCAGGTAGCCGATCAGGACCAGCGCGATGGCGATCGGGACCATCCCGAGCCAGCGCCAGGGCTCGGACACCTTCAGCGCGACCGCGGGCATGGCGGTGCCCTTGCCGTCCAGGGTGATGCCGGAGCGGTCCATGACCAGCAACGGCAGGGTGAACAGGAACAGCAGGCGCGAGACCAGGGCCTCGGACATGGCCAGGTCGGCCCCGAACACGGCCTCGTAGGTGGCGAAGACCATCGACAGCAGTGCCATGGACACCACGAAGCCGGCGAGGAACAGTCCCAGCCAGCCCAGTTCCCGGCCGATGGGGTGGCCGTCCATCGCCTGGACGACGCGGCGGTCCAGCTGGTCGCGGGCGCCGAAGCCCCTGACCATGGCCCAGGCCAGGATGCCGCCGATCAGCATCGGGGACCAGGAGATCAGGAAGAGGACCAGGGAGTCGTCGAGGATGTCGGAGCGCAGTACGGGGTGGGCGAGCATCGGCACCGCGACGAACACCAGGGCGGCCAGCACCCCCCAGACGAGCCCCCATCTTCGCACCATGGTCACAAGAGTCCCCCCTGTCTCAGAACTCTCATTCTGCCCAAGGGGAAACTAAAAGCTACTTAATGACTACGGTATGTCGCCACTCGCCTCGACATGTCCCGTCACGCCGAGGGGCCGCCCCCCAAGGAGCGGCCCCGGCTGTACGCGGGTGCGGGAGCCCCTTCAGAAACCGTTGTCGAGCACCGAGCGGAGGAAGGACTTGGTGCGCTCCTCCTTGGGGTCGCCGAAGATCTGCTCCGGCGTGCCCTCCTCGGCGATCTGGCCCTGGTCGAACATGAGCACCCGGTGCGACACGTCGCGCGCGAAGCCCATCTCGTGCGTCACGCACAGCATCGTGATGTCCGTGGTCTCGGCGACCTCGCGCAGCACGTCCAGGACCCCGGCCACCAGCTCCGGGTCCAGGGCCGAGGTGACCTCGTCCAGGAGCAGGATCTCCGGCTGCATGGCCAGCGCGCGGGCGATCGCCACGCGCTGCTGCTGGCCGCCCGAGAGCTGGGTCGGGTGGGCGTCGATCTTGTCGCCGAGCCCGACCAGCTCCAGCAGTTCCTCGGCCTTGGCGTTGGCCTCGCCCTTGGGGGTGCCCAGCACGTGCACGGGCGCCTCGGTGATGTTCTGCCGGACGGTCATGTTCGGGAACAGGTTGAACTGCTGGAACACCATGCCGACGCGCTTGCGGCGCGCGCGCAGGTAGGACTCGTTCGCCCGGGTCAGGCCCTGCCCCTTGCGCATGTGGCTGAAGGGCTCGCCGCCCACCCAGATGACGCCCTCGGTGACCTTCTCCAGGGTCATCAGCAGGCGCAGGATGGTGGTCTTGCCCGAACCGCTGGGGCCGATGAGCGTGACCCGCTCGCCGGGGGCGACGGAGAAGTTCAGGTGGTCGAGCACCGTGAGGTCGCCGAAGCGCTTCACCACGTCGTCGAAGACGATCAGGGACTGGTCCCGGGGGCCGCTGCCGACACCCTGGGGTTCTTCGTTCACGGGGGTGTCAGACGGCGGCATAGCGTCGCTCCAGTCGTCGGATGAGGATGGCGGACGGGATGCTCACGAGCAGGAACAGGATCCCGACCAGGGTGTAGGCCTCCACGATGCGGAAGTCCGCGCTGCCGACCTGCTGGGCCTCGGTGAGCAGCTCGGGCACGCTGATCGCCAGCAGCAGCGGCGTGTCCTTGAACATGGCGATGAGGTAGTTGCCCAGCGCCGGGATGGTCCTGCGGATCGCCTGCGGCAGCACGATCGCGCCCCAGGTGCGGCTGGCGGGCAGGCTCAGCGCCCGGGCCGCCTCCCACTGCCCCTTGGCCACGCCCTCGATGCCCGAGCGGTAGACCTCGGCGGTGTAGGCCGCGTAGTGCACGCCGATCACGACGACGCCCACGGTCATCGCGGAGATGTCGGCCGGGGTCAGGAGGAAGACGAACACCAGCTGGATGATCAGCGGGGTCGTCCGGATGAACTCCATGACCGCGTGCAGGACGGGACCGAAGAACGGCGTCCGGCGAGCGATGGCGATCGCCAGGCCCAGGACCAGCGCGATCAGGTAACCGAGCACGGTGATCTGGACGGTCACCCACAGGCCGCCCAGCAGGTCCGGCATGACCTCGAAGGTCCACTCGAAGTCCCAGAACATCACTTGGCCACCCCCGCCTTCGCGTCGACGGCCGGGGGCCGCAGGAGGGACGCCAGGCCTCCGCCGCCCGGCGCGGCGCGGCCCAGCTTGCGGTTGGCGCGGCGTTCGAGCAGTCGCATGCCGAGGATGAGCACCTGCGCGATCAGGTAGTAGAGGACGAAGGCGCCGATGAAGGCGATCACCGTCTCACCCGTGGCCTGGCGCATGTTCTGCGCCACGGCCGTCAGGTCGGCCACACCGATGAGGTAGGACACCGCGGTGGCCTTCATCAGCTCGATGTTGAGGTTGCCGAACGTGGGCAGCATCTGGGCCCAGGCCTGGGGCAGCACGACCAGGCGCGTCCGCTGGAACCAGGAGAGGTTCAGCGCGACGGTGGCCTCGACCTGCGGCCTGGGCACGGCGTTGATGGAGGAGCGCACGACCTCGGCCCCGTAGGCGCCCAGGTTGAGCCCCACGGCGAGGATCGCGGCGAAGTTGTCGGCCAGCTGGTAACCGGTCAGCTGGGGCAGGGCGAACGCCATCCAGAACATCAGCACCAGGGCGGCGATGCCCCGGAACACCTCCACGTAGACCGTGGCGACGGCCCGGGGGAGCCAGTGGCGGATCGTCCCCATGATCCCGAAGACCATGGCGAGGACGAAGGCCAGCGCGATGCCTCCGAGGGTGAGCTGGATGGTGACCCACGCGCCCTCGGCGTAGAGCGGTAGCCGCTGGATCAGGAAGTCCACTGCGGGTTCATCCCTCGCAGAGTTCGGCGGTGGTCGTGTCGTCGGGCAGGTCGGCCTCGGTGAAGCCCCACTCCTCGCCCAGTTCCAGGAGGCGTCCGCTCTCCTTGAACTCGGCGATCACCCGGTTGACCTCCTCCAGGAGCTGGGTGTCCTGCTGGCGCAGGCACAGCCCGCCCCAGCCCTTCTCCTCCCGGCCGTCGATCTCGGGGAAGAAGGGTTCGGTGACCTCGAAGGGGCCGCCCCGGTCCTGGAGGAGGTAGGTGTGGGACACGCTGAGCATGGACATCGCGTCCACGCGCCCGGCCTCCAGCAGCTCGTAGCCCGCGGTCTGGTTGGGGATGAGCTCCATCTGGTTCTCGGGGACCTCGAAGTACTCGGCGTAGGTCTGCTCGACCGAACCGTTGAGGACCGCGAGCATGAGGTCGGGGTTGTCCACGAAGTCCGTGAAGTGCTGAATGTTCTCCGGGTTGCCCTCCGCGACCATGAAGGCCTCGGGGGAGGTCGCGGTGGGCTCGCTGAAGGCGACCTGTCCGCAGCGCTCGGGGGTGATGAACATGCCCGCGGCGATGACGTCGAAGCGGTTCGCGTTCAGGCCGGGGATCAGCCCGTCCCAGTTCACCGAGGAGGCCTGGATCTCGGGGACGCCCAGCTCCTCGAAGACCGCCTTCGCCACGGCGGGGGACTGCCCGGCCGGGTTGCCGGAGTCGTCGACGAAGCCGAAGGGGATCTCGTTGGCGAGGCCGACGGCCACGAAGCCCTGTTCGCGCAGCCGGTCCAGGGTCGAGGCGCCCTCCTCCCCCTCTCCTCCTCCGCCGTCGACGCGGGTGCAGGCGGCCAGTCCGAGGGTGGCCAGCCCCACTCCTCCCAGGCGGAGCGCGTCACGGCGGCCCCAGGTTCCTCTGCGTACTGCGGGTACCGGCTTCTTCACGACTGCTCCTCGAAAGACTCGCGGGAGCGGCGCCCTCGCCTGGCTGGACGACAGCGCCGCGCATTCGGATAGGTACTGGCGCGGGCGGCCCGCGGCGCCGGGCCGCGGCTGCGGCCGCCGCCCGGGGACAGGGCGCGGCGGCACAAGTACGGGGGACTCCCTCCCCGGGCAGGACCGGCAGTAACAGGACCCGATTAGTCCGTTATGCACTGGTTATTCACGTGCAGTCTCGGGGTGACCCGGCCTTTGGCCTGCTCAGGGCGGGTCACCTGGTGCTCGTAACTTTGGGTCCGATTCTCCGTCACCCTGGGGCGCCACCCGCGCGACACTCCGAGGACGCCCGGACGCCGCCTTCCGCGAACGCGAACGGGCGGGGCCGACCGGCCCCGCCCGCGTGGTCCGACAGTCCTGGGATCAGGCCTCAGGCGTCTTCCTCGACGACGAGGGGGTAGACGCCGTTCTCGTCGTGCACCTCACGACCGGTGACGGGCGGGTTGAACACGCACAGCACGCGGAAGTCCGTCTTGGGGCGGACGGTGTGCCTCTCGTGGCCGTCGAGCAGGTAGAGGGTGCCCGGGGTGATGATGTGCTTCTCCCCGGTCTCCTCGTTGGTCAGCTCGGCCTCGCCCTCGATGCAGTGCACGAGCTCGACGTGGTTGGCGTACCAGAAGGTCGACTCGGTGCCCGCGTACAGGACGGTCTCGTGGAAGGAGAAGCCGACCTTGTCCTTGGCCAGGACGATCCGGCGGCTGCGCCAGTTCTCCGTCTTGATGTCGGCGTCGGTGTCGTTGACCTCGTCCATGCTGCGAACGATCACTGTGCTCCCCCTCTACGCGCTCTCGGCGCTCCTGTGGTGGTACGGCACACGGGGAGGGGCCGGACGACGTCCCGAGGGTCGCCGCCCGGCCCCGCACCGTGTGGTGTGGAAATCCCCCTGTGGGAGTCCCTAGGCGGGCTGGGCCGCCTTGACCGCGGCGCGGGCCGCGTCAGCCATGATGTCAAGACCGGCCGTGAGTTCCTCCTCGCTCGCCGTGAGCGGCGGCAGGAGTTTGGCCACCTCGTCCTCGGGGCCGGAGGTCTCCAGGAGCAGGCCCCGCTCGAAGGACTCGGCGGCGACCTTCTTGGCGATGTCGGTCTGCTCGAAGGCCAGGCCCCGGGCCAGGCCGCGGCCGCGCACGTGCGCGCCGAACTCGGCGTGCTCGGCGGCCATCTCGGCCAGGCGGGCGGCGACCATGTCGCCCTTGGCCTTGACGGAGTCGGAGAAGGCCGAGTCGCTCCAGTAGCGGCGCAGGGCCCCGACGGCGGTCACCATGGCCGGGTTGAACCCGCGGAAGGTGCCGTTGTGCTCACCCGGCTCCCACACGTCCAGCTCGCGCTTGAACAGGGTGAGGGCCATGGGCAGGCCGTAGCCGCTGATGGACTTGGACAGCGTGACGATGTCCGGGGTGATCCCGGCCTCCTCGAAGCTGAAGAAGTCGCCGGTGCGGCCGCAGCCCATCTGGATGTCGTCGACGATCATGAGGATGCCGTACTCGCGGCACAGGTCCGAGAGCTCGCGCAGCCACTGGGCGCTGGCGGCGTTGATGCCGCCCTCGCCCTGGACCGTCTCGACGATGACGGCCGCGGGCTTGTCCAGGCCGCTGCCGCTGTCGTCCAGCAGGCTGCGCAGCCACAGGAAGTCCGGCGTCTTGCCGTCCAGGTAGTTGTCGAACGGCATCGTGGCGACGTGGCCCAGCGGCACGCCCGCGCCGCCGCGCTTCATCGAGTTGCCGGTGACGGCCAGGGCGCCCAGGGTCATGCCGTGGAAGCCGTTGGTGAAGTTGACGATGGTCTCGCGACCGGTGTACTTGCGGGCCAGCTTGAGCGCGGCCTCGACCGCGTTGTTGCCCGCGGGTCCGGGGAACTGGACCTTGTAGTCGAGGCCCCGGGGTTTGAGGATGATCTCCTCGAAGGTCTTCAGGAACTCGCGTTTGGCCACGCTGTAGGCGTCGAGGCTGTGCACGATCTTGTCGTCGGTCAGGTACTCGATGAGCGAGGTCTTCAGCTCGGGGTTGTTGTGCCCGTAGTTGAGCGACCCCGCACCCGCGAAGAAGTCGAGGTAGGGCTTGCCGTCCTCGGAGTAGACGTGGCTACCGACGGCCCGGTCGAACACGACCGGCCAGTTCCGGCAGTATCCGCGGACTTCGGACTCCAGGCGCTGGAAGGTCTCCATCGTGTGTTCCTCGGTTCCTTTATCCCAGGTTCGTGGGCTCATGGCTTGGGCGACGGGGTGGGTCGAACGGGTCCGGTGCGGACGGTCGGTCATGCTCCGGGCCCGGCTCCGAGAGGTCCGATGCGTACGAGGTCCTCGGGGTCGTGGGGGGTGTCCTCCTGGGGGAAGTGTTCCCCGGTGAAGAGCGGACTCCACACCGCCTCGGCGCCCCGGTCCCGGGCGAACGAGGCGAACAGGGCGCGGGAGGCGGTGTTGTCGGCGGTGACGGTCGCTTCGAGGTAGCGCAGGCCGCGGTCGGTGATCCGGTCGCCGACGAAGTCGAGCATCCGGCGGGCCAGCCCCTGTCCGCGGTACGCGGAGTCGACGGCGACCTGCCAGAGGAAGTAGGTGTCGGGGTCGTCGGGCCGCACGTAACCGGTGACGTAGGCCGCGACACGGCCCTCGTCGTCGCGGGCGACGACGCTGGTCGTGGCGAAGTCCCGGCACCAGAGCGCGTAGGCGTACGGGGAGTTGGCGTCCATGCCGTTCTCCCGCGCCAGCCGCCACATGTGCGGTCCGTCCTCCGGGGACGGGTGCGACAGGCGCACGCCTCCACGGCCCGCGGCACCTGGATTTTCCGAGGCCGTGGCCCCGGTGTCAGTCCGGTCGCGTGCTTGGAGGTTCGTTCGTAGATGTGGCACGTCGATCGAATTTAGCGAACGAATGTCAATGACATTTCGTGGAGGCCGCTCGCGGATGTTTGGGCAGACCGCCCACGGGTATGGCCTGTTTATTTAGCGGCGCCCCAAAGCTCTGACCTGGACTTTCGGGGGACGTCCGGGAGCGGACGGGACACACGCTCACGCCCCGCCCAACAGGGGGTTCGGCGCCGCGGCCGTGTGGGGCGGGCTCGGGGCTCCGCCGGGGAGGGCGGTCGCCGGCGTTCGGTGGACCGACAACCGTCAGGGTCAAACATAGATCCTCGCGGAGCAATATTAAGCGTGCGTTAAGTCACATCAATTCGGTGGAAAGCTCGCGACATAACGCCACTTGGGGGCTCCGCGCCCGCGCCACACGGTACGCCGGAAGGAGCTGCCGGCACACCCGAAACGCCGACACGCGCAAGGACGCGGCCTTTGGCGCGGCCGCGTGGGGGCAGGGGGAGGGTCGGGCCCCCGCCCCACCCTGGGGCGCGCCCGCCTCCGGGAGGCGGCCCGCCCCCCGGAGGCGCCCTTGAGATTTCCGGTCTTTTCGCGCAGACTCCGTGTAGTACTACGTTGAGTCGTACTACAATTGGTCGCATCGTCGCGCCGCAGTTCCCGGGTCGATCACCCGAGGGCGGTGGGGCGGAGAAACCCCCTGACCCGGCCGTGGTGACGCGGCACGGGGCCAGGGACCACCAGCCACGGATCGGAGGCGCCCGTGAACCGCCTGTACCACGAGAGCGAGGACTGGGTCCTGCAGGGCAACTGCCGCTCGCAGGACCCGGAGATCTTCTTTCCGGTGAGCAGCACCGGGATCGGGCGCGCCGACACCGAGCAGGCCATCGCCGTCTGCCGCAGCTGTACTGTTCGCCAAGAGTGCCTGCGGTGGGCCCTGCGGGCGGGAGAGGCCCACGGAGTCTGGGGTGGGACCACCCCCGAGGAGCGCCGCTACATGCGCCGCGAACTCGTCCCCGCCGGTCGTCACTGACGAGGGCGACGGGGACCGCCGGAGGGCGTCGGCCCGCCCGGCGGTCCAGCCCCTCGCTCCCTCCCCCGGTCCGGCCCCGCCTCGTCCGCGTCCCGCGCCGGTCCGCCCGGGCCGCGCGTCCGCCGTCCCCAGGGGATCTTGCGACCCTCCGGGGCACGGCCTAGGTTCTTTCTCGTGCGACCCGCTCACGGCACACTCCGCCTCCTGCGCACGGCCCTTCTGGCCGCTGCGTGCACGGGGCTTGCCTGGGGCGGGCACAACCTGTGGGCCGCGGCGCCCGCCTCCCTCGGAGGGTTGGCCGCGGCGACCGCGGTCCTGTTCCCCCTGCTGTGGTACTTCACCCGCACGATGCGCGGGTTCGGCGACATCTTCGCCGTCATGGCCTGCGTGCAGATCCTCCTGCACCTGGTGTTCCAGGGTTCGGGCGAACCCGTCCCCGGCGTCCTCGACACCGGCGCCGACCACACCGGGCACGGCCTGCTCACCCACACCCTCGGCCTCGCGCCCGGCATGCTGTTCGCGCACCTGTGGGCGGCCCTGCTGGCGTCGGCGCTGCTCGCCCACGGCGAGGCGGCCCTGTGGTTCCTGACCGCCCTGCTCACCCGGGCCCTGCCGCCGCTGCGCGTGCCCGGCATCGCGTTCGGCGCCCGCGTACCGGTCGCGTGCGCCGCCTCCCGTACCGCTCCCCCGCCCGTCGCGCTCTCGGCGCACGGCCCGCGCGGACCTCCCCTCCTCCCGGGCGTCCTTCCACGACGCCCCCGCGCGCACGCCGGAACGTACCGAGAACTGAGGGAAGACATGACCACCACCCGCACCCCCGACACCGCGGCCCCCGCACGCGCGCTTGCGCGCGCGGCCGCCGCCGTACTCGCCCCCCTCGCCGCGGCCGCCCTGGCCCTGGCCCCCTCGCCCGCGCTGGCGCACGACGTCCTGACCGGGTCCAACCCGGAGGACGGGGCCACCCTGGACACCGTGCCCGAGGAGGTCGTGCTGAGCTTCAACAACTCGCCGATGGAGGGCGGCAGCGGCAGCGCCGTCGTCGTCACGGGGCCGGACGAGGAGACCACCTACGAGGAGGGGGACCTGACCTTCGACGGCACGGACGTGTCGGTGGGTCTGGCCCCGCTGGACCAGGCCGGTGAGTACACCATCGGGTTCCGCGTGGTCTCCTCCGACGGCCACCCGATCCAGGACACCCTGACGTTCTCGGTGACCGAGGAGGCCGTCGCCGCGGCGGCGCCGGAGCCCGAGGAGAGCGAGACCGCGCAGGAGCCCGCCGGGGAGACGGCGCAGGAGCAGGCGCAGGAGCCCTCCGGCGAGGCGAACGCGGACGAGGCCGCGGCCGAGGAGGAGTCGGGCGGCGTGTCACCGGTGGCGCTGGCGGTCGTGGCCGTCGTCGCGGTCGCCGGCATCGCCGCGGTCGTGCTCGTGGCCGTGCGCATGCGCAGGCGCCCGGGCGGGGACGCCGGGCAGAAGTAGTACCGGAAGGCCGAGGGGCCCGTACGCGCCTCCCCGCGGGGAGGGCGTGCGGGCCCCTCGTCGTGTTCGGTGCCCGGTCCGCCCGCCCCGCGACGGGGAGGGCGGACACGGGGGCGTCGGCGGCGTCCGCTCGCGCGGGGGCCGTGCGTCGGGGGAGGCTGGTGGGTGGAGGGGGCGGGGCCGGTGGGCGGAACCGGCTCGGTCGGGAACGCCGGCCGACCGTCGGGGCCGGGTCGGGCGGGACGGGTCAGACGCGGCGTGCCAGCAGGATGCTGATGTTGTCCTTGCCGCCCGCCTCCATGGCGGCCTGCCACAGGGCGTACACGGCGGCCTCGTCGCTGCCCGCCTCGGCGATCATCCGCTCCATCTCCTCGGGCAGGACCAGGTCGGACAGGCCGTCGCTGCACATGAGCCAGGCGCTGGGGTCGGCCGCGTCGTCCCGGCCCACGTGCGGGACCATCGTGCCGCCCGAACTGCCGCCCAGGGACTGGGTGATGAAGTTCGTGGTGACCGGACGGCCGTCCTCGGACGGGGGCAGCGCGGGCGAGTCGTCCTCCGAGAGCTGGCGCAGGCGGCGCCCCTCCAGGCGGTAGGTGCGGGAGTCGCCGACGTTGAACCAGAAGTTGCCGTCGTTGTTGAGCAGGACGCCCGCGACCGTGGTCCCCATGCCGGAGAACTCGGTGTGCTGGGTGGCGTGGTCCTTGATCTCCTCGTCGATGTTGCTCAGCAGCTGGGCTATCTCCTCGGGGCCGCTGAGCCGCGGACCCATCTCGGCCATGCGGTGCACGGCGTGCTCGGAGGCGATCTCCCCCGCGGCCTGACCGCCGATCCCGTCGGCGACCGCCAGGATGACGGGCTCCCCGACCGGGAGGACGCAACGCACCGGCGAGGTCATGTTCGCACTGGCGACGGTCAGGGCACCCATGACGACGGCGTCCTCGTTGGCGGGGCGGATAGCGCCCCGGTGCGTGAGGGCCGTGACAATGACTTCCCCACCAGCGACACCCATACGCCCTTCCTCCCGTTTCATCGGCCGTGGCCGGTTGCCCGGCGCCCCGCGCCGGGCCTTGGTCGAGTCCCGTTCAACGTCTGGATTCTGTCACCGTACCGAGCCACCGCCGGAGTGGGTCAAAATCCGCGTACATCATGGCGGAAAACACCCGGATACGCAGTTCCCGCCCCGGTTCCCGCCGCCGGACGTGCCGTGCCGGGCGATCCGCGGTGCGCGCCGGGCACTCCCGGTGTTCCGGTCTGACAGTAGCGGCGGTGCGGCCGACCCGACAGGGGCCACCCACGGGTACCGCGAAACCGCAGACCAACCGGGAGAACTCCGGGGTTACGGACAGCACCGAACCCCCGCGGTTCTTGGTGTCGGATTCGCGTCACGTTGTCGAGACGCGAACCGTCTGGCAGAATGAACCCCGTTGGGTGTCTAAGACGCAGACACACACGACCAGCCCCGTGCGGCATCATCCTGTCACGCACGGTGGCCCCAGTCTTCCCCGACCGGTCGTTTGGTGTGATCTCCGTGCGTCTTCCCTTCTTTCTTCCTCTCCCCCCTCCGTTCAGCCGCAGCCGTACGCGCCATGCGCCTACGGCTCCTCGTGCTGCCGGGAGGCCTCCACCGGCGCGCCGTCCGGCACCGTGTGCCGCCCTCCCCTGACCGCGCCCCGCCTCCCCCCGCAGCCACCTTCCCGCCGGTTCCCGGCCCCACGGCCCGGGAACCGGCGCCACGGCCCCAGCCCCGCCCGTGAGGACTCCGATCCCCGCTCCGGAGTCGCCTCGGGCACACCTACGACGGACACCGGATGAGACCGTGTCCAAGGAGTTCAGCCCAGTGAAGATCGCGATGGTCGCCGAACACGCCAACCCCCTCCCCGCCCACAGGGGCGAGCCCGCCTGCCCCGCCAGCCTGCACGTGTGCGCCCTGTCCCGGCAGCTGGCCAAGCGGGGCCACCGGGTGACGGTCTACGCCCGCCGCAGTGACCCCGACCAGCCCGACGGCCGCACCCGCATGGCGCGCGGCGTCTCCGTCGCCTACCTGGACGCCGGCCCGGCCCGGCCGCTGTCCCCCGAGGAGCACGCCGAGCACACCGGCGCCTTCGGCAGCGCCCTGGCCTCCGTCCTGGACGAGGACCGCCCCGACGTCCTGCACGCGATCGGCTGGACCAGCGGCCTGGCCGCCCTGCACGCGCAGGCGCACAGCGAGAGCGACCAGACCGGCACGCCCCTCGTGCAGACCTTCCACTCCCTCAACGCCAGCGAGCAGCGCTCCGGCCTCGGCCACCACCCCGAGCGCGCCCGCATGGAGACCATCCTCGCCTCGCGCGCCGACCGCGTGCTGGTCAACTCCACCGACCAGCAGGTCGAGCTGGCCCGCCTGGGCGTCCCCCGCCACCACGTCAACGTCGTGCCCTTCGGTGTGGACCCCGACCACTTCAGCGTGGAGGGCAGCGCCTCCGCCGAGCACTGGCACTCCCGGCGCGAGGAGCGCGCCCGCCTGGTCTCGGTCACCTCCCTGACCGAGGCCGGCGGCGCCGACCGGCTCGTGGAGGCCATGACCCGCCTCCCCGAGGCGGAGCTGCTGCTCGTCTCCACCGCCGAGGACCTGGACGTGGCCCTGGACGAGAACGCCCGCCGGATCGAGCTCCTGGCCAAGGAGGCCGGGGTGAACGACCGCGTCCACCTGGCCGGGCCCGTGGAGCGCAAGGAGCTGCCGCGCCTGCTGCGCTCCGCGGACGTGTACGTGTCCGCCGCCTCCTACGACCCCTACGGCGGGGCCGTGCTGGAGGCCATGGCGTGCGGCCTGCCCGTGGTGGCCACCGCCACCGGCGCCACCCCGGGGGCCGTCCTGCACCGCACCAGCGGCGTGCTGATGCGCTTCGGCCGCCCCGACGAGGTCGTGCGCTCCGTGCGCGCGGTCCTCAACACCCCGACCATGAGCACCGCGTACGGCATCGCCGCCGTGGACCGGGCCCGCTCCCGGTTCACCTGGCAGCGGATCGCCGTCGAGACGGAGCTCGCCTACGAGCGCTCCCGCCCGCAGCAGACGGAACAGGACCGCGCCGACGAGGACGAGACGGACGGTCTGCTACTGTCCGGGACCGCGCACTGAGCCGTGCCCGCCCTCACAGCGTGCCCGGCCCACCCGCCCCCCGGGGTTTCCTCCGAGGGGCCGCAGCGGGTACACAGACAGTGGCGCCCGGCGGCCGGACGGTCGGCCCCGGGCGCGGACACCACGTACCGATGACCTTCGAACACCAGGGACTGCTCTTCCGCCGCGAGCAGCGGTTCCACGAGGTGGCCCGGCAGCGGTTGCGCTCAGCCGTACGCGAAAACGCCCACACGGTGCTCGCGGTCTCCGGCGAACGCGCGGCAGCGCTCACCGGGGCGCTGTCGGCCTCCGAGCGCGAGCGCGTGCACGTCCTGGAGCGGAACCGGTTCTACGACGCCCCGGGGCGCACCCTGGCCGCCCTGCACCGCCTGGCGCTGGTCCACGCCCCCGTGCCGGTGGTCGTGGTGGCCGAGCCGCCGCTGCCGGTCTCGGGGATGGAGCTGCGCGAGTGGCACCGGCTGGAGTCGGTGCTGTCCACGGCGCTGGCCCCGCAGCGGCTGAGCCTGCTGTGCGTCCACGACGACCGCGACCTGACCACGCGGACGCGGTCCGCGGTCGTGGCCACCCACCCGGTGCTGGTGGAGTCCGACGGGCCCCGCCCCAACCCCGCCTACCTGGGCACGGCCGCGTTCGGCACCCGGCCGGTCGCCCCGGAGCCGCTGCCGGTCAGCGGACCCGCGCACCGGCTGGAGATCGGGCTGTCCCTGCCGCGGCTGCGCGCCGACCTGGCGGCGCTCGGCGAGTCCATGGGGTTCCCGCCCGAGCGGATCGACAGCCTGGTGGTGGCGGTCAACGAGCTGGCCGCCAACGTGCTGGAGCACGGGGCGGGCAAGGGCACCGTGCAGGTCTGGCGCGCCCCCGGGCGGTGGGTGTGCGACGTGTTCGACGAGCGCGGCGGGCTCTTCGACCCGCTCACCGGCTACCGCCCGGCCGACAGCATGCGCCCGCGCGGGTACGGGCTGTGGATCACCCGGCAGACCTGCGACTTCCTGGAGATCAGCGGCAGCGGCGAGGGCTCCCTGGTACGGCTGCACTTCGTGGACGGGGCCGGGGAGTCCGGGACCGTCCGGGAACCAGGGACGCGGGCCCCGCTCAGCCCCTGAGGGAGTCCGCCGCGGCTCCGGTGCTGCCCGCGATCGGGATGACCTGGTCGATCCCGGCTATCACGAACAGGCGGTTGACCTGCGGCTGGGGCTCGGCGACCATCAGTCCCACGCCCAGGTCGCGCGCCTGCCGGTAGGCGGCGACGAGCACGCCGATGCAGCGCGAGTCGCAGAAGGACACCTTGGCGAGGTCGACCACCACCCCCCGGGGAGGCTCGGCGGCCAGGAGGCCGTCGAGGACGTCGGCCAGCGCGGGAGAGGTCACCGCGTCCATCTCCCCCGCGGGGGTGACGACGACGACGTCATCTTCGCGACGGATCGAGATGTCTGACGTCACGGTCACTTCTCCTTCTAGTTCCGGGAGGGCCCCGAGCCCTCATCATGGCGCTTTTCGATCACGCTCGGGACTCATCGCCCGGTGTTGCCCGCCCGTTCACCTTCGGTCGGGGCGCATCCGGGGCTGGGGACCGGTGTTCTCCGCCACGAGGTCGCGGGCCACGTCCACCACCCGTTTGCGGTTGCGCTGGGCGACCTCGCGCAGCGCGGCGAAGGCGGTGTCGGCGTCGCAGCCGCGGGCGTGCATGATGATGCCCTTGGCCTGGTCGATCACCGTACGCGCGGACATGGCCCGGCGCATGTGGGCGGTCTCCCTGGCCACGTCGGCCTGGCGTCCGGCACTGTACAGCGACACGGCGGCGTGCTCGGCGAGCAGGGCGGTCAGCGGGGCGACGACCTCCTCGTCGAAGGCGTCGGCCCGGCCGGAGTGCACGCCGAAGGTGATCACCCGGTCGTCGCCCTCGCCGGGCAGCAGACTGGGCAGGGTGATGGAGGAGCGGTCCCCGCACTGGACCGCCATGCTGGTGTAGCGGGGCCAGCGGTGGGGTTCGCGCAGGATGTCGCCCACCCGCACCCGGCCCATCTCGCGGACGGCCTCGACGGTGGGCCCCTGGTCGGTGGTGTACTGGTGCTCGAAGGCCGCGGACAGGTCCGCGTGGGAGGCTCCGTAGTCGGTGACCACGTGCCGCACGGAGCCGTCGGCCCCCTCGACCTCGCGCCAGACCACGACGAGCGCGGCCGAGCAGCCGGGGACGCCCAGGGCCGCGGCCCTGCTCATCTGGTCCAGGGCCCGTTCCAGGGTGGTGCCATCCGCCTGCCCCAGCGCGCCGATATCCCGGGCCAGGCGTTCGATCCACACAGTCGGGGCCTCCTTGCCGTTTCCGGGCTCGGACTAACCGTAACCTTGGAAGACCGCGGCAGCGGACATCCGCCCGCTTCGGGAAGACGCCATCCACGACGGGAGACCTGAGCGTGTCGGAGAACCTCGCCGGGTTGCAGCGTGAGATCACCGCACTGGGTGAACGCATCGCGGCCCTGCGCAACACGCACACCATGTATCCCGACGACGCCCAGGGCACCGCCGAGGCGGCCCTGGCCGAACTGGAGTACGCCGAACGCCTGCTGGGCGACGCGGGGGCCGAACTGGCCCGGGCCCACGCCCAGCCCGAGCCGCGCCGCCAGGGCGACGACGGCGACCGGGCCCTGCTCCGCGCGATGTTCCAGGAGCTGAGCGTCCCCACCGTGCTGCTGGACCACGAGGGCTACATCCGGCGCATCAACAACTCCGGGGCCGCGCGGCTGGGCAGCGCGCCGGGCTACCTCACCGGCAAGCCCTTCGCCCACTTCGTCGACCTGCGCAAGCGCGCGGCCATGCAGTCCTGGCTGGCCGCGGTGCTGCGCGGCGACGGCGACGCCGCGCTGGAGTCCCGGCTGGCCCAGCGCGGCTGGGCCGAGGACGTGCACCTGACCCTGACGCGCCTGGAGCTGCCCACCGAGCCCAACCCGCTGGTGCTGGTGGCGATGTCGCCGCCGATGAACGGCGCCGAGGAGGAGGGCCCCGCCCCGCTGGAGACGGAGGTGGAGGACCAGGTGGTGGTGCTGGCCGCGCGCAGGCTGGACGTGCTGACCCGGATGACGCGGCTGCTGCTGCGCTCGGCCGGCCCGGGCGGTGCGGGCGAACCGCTCGCGCTCGCGGACGCGGCCGACCTGCTGGCCGACTCCTACGCCGACTGGGTGGTCGTGGACGTGTGCGACCTGCCCACCTCCTCCGTGGCGCCCCGCCGCGCCGTGGTCGCGGGGCCGGCCGACGCGCTCCCGGCGCAGAGGGAGGCGGTGGCCTCGGCGGCGCCCGGCGACTCCGCCATCCCGGGCGAGGTGCTGGAGCGGGGCCAGTCCCTGCTGTTCCCGCTGATCGAGGACGAGGCCGTGCTGGGCCACGCCCCGTCCGGAGCGCCGCTGCTGTCGATGCTGGGCGCGGGGTCGCTGTTGTCGGTCCCCCTGCGGGGCAGCCGGGGCGTGCGCGGCGCGCTCACCCTGATCCGCCGCAGCAACCGGGGCAGCTTCCGCCTGGCCGACCTGGGCCTGATCGAGGAGATCGGCGAGCACATCGGCCTGGCCCTGCCGCCCCGGCCCTCCGCCTGAGGGGCGTTTCTTGGGGGCTCCGCTCCTCCCACCCGTCGCCCGCCACCACCCTCAAGCGAGGCCTGCGGCGCAGCCCTCCCGCGGAAACCCGCCTCCGCCACCTCCAGAGCCCCGCGGGCGCCCGGGCCAGCCCCCGAAGGGGAATCCTCCCAGGATGAGGGCCCTCGTCATTCGGGGCCGTGGAGTGTGTCCACCAGGGTGGACAGGCGCGAGACCGCGCTGTCCACCCGGCGCACGCCGTCCACGAGGCTCTGGTCCACGTCCTGGTAGTTGGTCACGATGTGCTCGCGCAGCTGGGCGAGGTCGGTCTGGACCTGGCGGGAGCGCTGCGCCAGCTGCTCGGCCAGGACCTTTCCGGGCTCGCCGGTCTCCTGGCCCAGGCCGCGCTGGAGGGCGCGGGCCTGTTCGCGCATCTGCGCCTTGAGCTGGTGCAGCTCCACGAACACCTCGACCTTGGAGCGCAGCACCCAGGGGTCGAACGGCTTGAGCAGGAAGTCCACCGCGCGCGAGGCGTAGCCGCGGAAGACCTGGTGCCGGTCGACCTCCTGGGCGGTCAGGAAGATGATCGGCACGTCCTTGGTCTTCTCGCGCTGCTTGATGTGCGCGGCGGTCTCGAAGCCGTCCATCCCCGGCATGACCACGTCGAGCAGGATGACCGCGAAGTCGGTGCCCAGAAGGTGCTTGAGCGCCTCCTCACCGGAGTTGGCCCTGACCAGGTTCTGGTCGAGTGAGGTGAGTGCGGCCTCCAGCGCGATCAGGTTCTCGTCGCGGTCGTCGACGAGAAGGATGTTGGCCTTCTGGGTCACGTCGGGTTACTCCAGGTCTTCGCTCGGGGTGCTGGTGCCAGTCTCCCCGTTCGGATCATTGTCATGCCCGGCGCCGGCCTCCTCCGGCCCGGACGTCGCGCGGCTGTGCCCGTCCGGGACCGCGCCGCCCCCGCCGTCGGCCGCCGCTCCGGCGATGGTCTCCTCGCGTCCCGCGGTGAGCCAGCGCCGCATGACGTCCAGCAGGTGGTCCAGGTCGACCGGCTTGGTCACGTAGTCCGTGGCTCCCGCCGCGAGGCTGCGCTCGCGGTCCCCCTGCATCGCCTTGGCGGTGAGCGAGATGATCGGCAGACCGGCGAACTGCGGCATCTCCCGGATCCGCTGGGTGGTCTGGTTGCCGTCCAGCTCGGGCATCATCACGTCCATCAGGACGAGCGCGATGTCCTCGTTGGCCTCCAGCTTGGCGATTCCGGCGTGTCCGTTGTCAGCGTAGAGGACCTCCAGGCCCTGCGCCTCCAGAGCGCTGGTGAGCGCGAAGACGTTGCGGACGTCGTCGTCGACGATGAGGACCCGCTGGCCGCTCAGCACGGCCCGCCGCTCGGGGTCGGTGCGCGGCTCGGACTCGGCCGGCTGCTCGGGCGCCTCGCCCTCGGCGGCCGCCGCGTGGGTCTCGGGCGCCTTGAGCACCGGGACCGTGGGCAGCGGCTCGTCGCTGATGTCGGTGAGGGCTGCCAGTGCCGCGTCGAAGTCCTCGTCCGGCATGGAGAAGCCGTCGTCCAGCGGGGAGGAGCCGAAGCCGCCGGTGTCCGCGCCCCGGCCCGAATCGAGCATCGGCGCCGAGTCCATGCCGCTCAGGCCGCGGATCGGGGACCCGGCCTCCTCGGCCCGCTCCCCCGCGTCGTCGGGCAGGCGCACCGGGAGCAGCAGCGTGAAGGTGGAGCCCTGGTTGGGCACGCTCTGCACGCGGATCTCGCCGCCCAGCAGCCGGGCGAAGTTGCGGCTGATGGACAGGCCGAGGCCGGTTCCGCCGAAGCGCCGCGAGGTGCCGCCGTCGCCCTGGTGGAAGGCCTCGAAGATGACCTGGAGCTTGTCCTCGGCGATCCCGATGCCGGTGTCGGCCACGGTGAAAGCGATGACCTCCTCGTTCTCGACGAACATCTCCAGGTCGGCGTCCTCCAGCGCCCACGCGGGCTCGATGAGCAGCCGCACCTCCCCCTGCGGGGTGAACTTGACGGCGTTGGAGAGCAGGTTGCGCAGTATCTGCTGGAGCCGCTGCTCGTCGGTCCACAGCGTGCCGGGGATGTCCGGCGACACGTCCACGGCGAAGGCGAGCCCCTGGTCCCCGGTGACCGGGCGGAAGGTGGCCTCGACGTAGTCGACCAGCTGGGCGATGGAGACCTCGCTGGGCTGCACCTCGGCGCGCCCGGCCTCCACCTTGGACAGGTCGAGGATCTCGTCGATGAGCAGCAGCAGGTCGCTGCCCGCCTTGTGGATGGTCTGGGCGAACTCGACCTGCTTGGCGGACAGGTTCTGCTCGGCGTTGTCGGCGAGCAGGCGGGCCAGGATCAGCAGGCTGTTGAGCGGCGTGCGCAGCTCGTGGGACATGTTCGCCAGGAACTCGGACTTGTACTTGGAGGAGACCTGGAGCTGGTGGGCGCGCTCCTCCAGGGCGTTGCGGGAGCGCTGGATCTGCTGGTTCTGGAGCTCGATCGCCCGGTTCTGGTTGGCGAGCTGGGTGGCCTTCTGGCGGAGCTCGGCGTTCTTGCCGCGCAGCTCCTCCTGTTGGCGCTGGAGCTCGTTGGAGCGTTCCCTGAGCTGGCTGGTGAGCTGCTGGGACTGTTCGAGCAGGTCCTCGGTGCGGTTGTTGGCCAGGATGGTGTTGATGGTGGTGCCGAGCAGGCTCACCAGCTGGCGCAGGAAGTTCTTGTGGCTCTCGCGGAAGTCGTCGTAGGAGGCGAACTCGATGGCGCCCAGCGAGCGCCCCTCGGAGACGATCGGCAGGATGTACAGGTTGCGCGGGGAGGCCTCGCCCAGGCCCGACCGGACCTTGACGTAGTCCGGCGGGATGTTGGAGATCTGCTGTTCCACCTGCTGGGCGAGGGCCTCGCCGACCAGGCCGATGCCCGCGCGGACGCGGCGGCGGTCCTCGTCGGGGTCGAAGCCGAAGCCCGCGTAGAACAGGAAGTTCTCCTGGTCGTCCTGGTCCTCGGGCAGGTAGCAGGCGCCGTGCTGGGCGCCGATGAGCGGCGTCACCTCGGTCATGATGAGGCGGGCCAGCTCCTTGAGGTCGCGGTGGCCCTGGATGTGGCCGGAGATACGGGCCACGTTGGACTTGAGCCAGTCGGCGTCGCGCTGGGTGGCGGTGGTCTCGCGCAGGTTGGACACCATCAGGTTGATGTTGTGCTTGAGCTGCTCCATCTCACCGCGGGCGTCGACCTGGATGTTGCGGGTCAGGTCGCCCTTGGCGACGGCGTTGGCGACCTCGGCGATCGCCCGCACCTGCGTGGTCAGGTTGCCCGCCAGGCCGTTCACGCTGTCGGTGAGCTGCTTCCAGGTGCCGGTCACGCCCTCGACCTTGGCCTGGCCGCCCAGCTGGCCCTGGCTGCCCACCTCGTGGGCCACGCGGGTGACCTCGGTGGCGAACGCCGACAGCTGGTCGACCATGGTGTTGACCGTCGTCTTGAGCTCCAGGATCTCCCCCTGGGCGTTGACGTCGATCTTCTTGTTGAGGTCGCCCGCCGCCACGGCCGTGGTCACCTCGGAGATGTTGCGCACCTGCGTGGTGAGGTTGTGCGACATCGAGTTGACGTTCTCGGTGAGGTCGTTCCAGATGCCGGAGACGCCCTTGACGTCGGCTCGGCCGCCCAGTTTGCCCTCGGTGCCGACCTCGCGGGCCACCCGGGTGACCTCGTCGGCGAACGCGGAGAGCTGGTCCACCATGACGTTGATGGTGTCCTTCAGCTCCAGGATCTCGCCCTTGGCGTTGACCGTGACCTTCTTGGTCAGGTCGCCCGCGGCCACCGCGCGCGTGACCATGGAGATCTGGCGCACCTGGTAGGTCAGGTTGTTGGCCATGGAGTTGACGTTGTCGGTCAGGTCCTTCCAGACCCCGGACACGTCGCGGACGTGGGCCTGTCCGGCCAGCTTGCCCTCCGTGCCCACCTCACGGGCGACCCTGGTCACCTCGCCGGCGAAGGAGTCCAGCTGGTCGACCATCTTGTTGATGGTGTCCTTGAGGTCGAGCATCTCCCCCTGGGCGTCCACGGTGATCTTCTTGGTGAGGTCACCGGTGGCGACCGCCGTCGTCACCTGGGAGATGTTGCGGACCTGGTAGGTGAGGCTGTTGGCCATGGAGTTGACGTTGTCGGTCAGGTCCTTCCAGATGCCCGACACGCCCTTGACGTTGGCCCGGCCGCCCAGCTTGCCCTCCGTACCGACCTCGCGCGCCACGCGCGTGACCTCGTCGGCGAAGGAGTCGAGCTGGTCGACCATGGTGTTCACGGTGTTCTTCAGGGCGAGCATCTCGCCCTGCACGTCGACCTGGACCTTCTGGGTGAGGTCGCCGCGGGCCACGGAGGTCGTCACCTGGGAGATGTCGCGCACCTGGTTGGTGAGGTTGTCCGCCATCGAGTTGACGTTCTCGGTGAGGTCCTTCCAGATGCCCCGCACGCCGCGCACGTTGGCGCGGCCGCCGAGCTTGCCCTCGGTGCCCACCTCGCGGGCCACACGGGTGACCTCGTCGGCGAAGGTGGACAGCTGGTCCACCATGGTGTTGACGGTGTCCTTGAGGTCGAGCATCTCGCCCTGTACGTCCACCGTGATCTTGCGGCTGAGGTCGCCGCGGGCGACGGCGGTGGTCACCTCGGAGATGTCGCGCATCTGGTCGGTCAGGCGCGAGGACATCTGGTTGACCGACTCGGTCACCTCGCGCCAGGCTCCGGAGACCCCCTCGACCTGCGCGGTGCCGCCGAGCTTGCCCTCGGTGCCCACCTCGCGGGCCACACGGGTGACCTCCCCGGCGAAGCCGCTCATCTGGTCGGCCATGCGGTTGACCGTGGTGGCCAGGCGCAGCAGGTCGCCCTTGAGCTCGCCGCGGCGGCCCTCGGTGGAGGCGCGGCGGCTGAGCTGGCCCTCCGCGACCGAGTCCAGGACCCCGGCGACGTCGGTCACGGGTTCGGCGACCTCGTCGAGCAGGAGGTTGAGCGCCTGGGCGCTCTCGCCCCAGGCGCCCCGGGCGGGGTTGACGTTGACGCGCTCGTTGAGCCTGCCCTCGTTGCGGACGACGTCGCCGACGCGCTGGAGTTCGTCGCTGAGCTGTTCGCTGTGGTCGACCACCTCGTTGAAGACGGACGCGATCTCCCGCATGGTGCCGCCGCCGCGCTTGCGCAGACGGACGCTGAAGTCGCCGTCGCGCATGCGGTACAGGGCCCGCAGAATCTCGTCGAGCTGGTCGTCGGCCGCCAGTTCCTTGACCGCCTCGGGCATCGAACCCCCTCCTCAGCCTGCTCCGCCACCTCGGCCTCCCGTCCCGGCCCCCGTGGGCCGGGCGCCCGCGGGCGGATCGGCCCCGCGGAGCGCGCACGGGACAGGGGGGCCACGCGGTGTCCGCCGCGCCGGCCCCCTGGTGGCACCCCCGTCACGCTACCGGTGAGAGGTACCACCCGAAAGAAGCGCATGTGTCGACTTACACTAACCGCCCGGACCGCCCCGCACAGGTGGCTTGGCGATGTTGTCCGCCCGTCGCCGCGTCCGGAGGCGGGCAGGTTTCGGCGCGGTCCCCGGGAGCGCGGCCCCCGTGAGTACGACCGCCGGGCGGCCCCCGGGAGCACGGACCGCCGGGCGGAAGTGACGGTTCGCGCGGCACCGGTCACCCCGGCACGCGTATCGTGGCAGTGACCACCACCCCCCGCGCACGCATCCAGTGACGAAGGACACCGACGGCTTGCCAGCACACGACGCGTCGAAGGTCGCTCGACGAGAGTTCCCTCCCGCCCCGGAGACCGCGGCGGCGGCCCGCGAGTTCGTTCACGACACCCTCCTGTCCTGGGGTGTGACCGACCCCTCCGACGACGTGATCCTGCTGGTGAGCGAGCTGGTCACCAACGCCGTCATCCACGCGCGCTCGTCCCTGGACGTGACCGTGCGCCGGTCGGAGGGCGCGACCGAGGTGATGGTCACCGACTCCGTGCCCGAACGCGCGGTCCCGCAGGCCGGTCCCCTGTCGGTGGACACCTCCCCGTCCCGGGAGAACGGGCGCACCGGCGGTCTGGGGCTGGCCCTGGCGTCGGCGATCGCGTCGAGCTGGGGCGTGAGCTACGGGCGCAACGACAAGGCCGTGTGGTTCCGGATCGAGGACGACTCGGGGGAGCGCGCCTCCCTGGAGTCCCCGCCGGTGCGCAGGAGCCCCTCCCGTACCGGGCGCCCCGCCCCGTGGTCGGCGCTGGACTCCGCCCTGGGCTCGCGGCTGTCCCTGCCGCAGCTGCTGGAGCGCACCGTGGAGCACTCGGCCACGGCGCTGGGCGCGGACGCGGCCTACATCACGCTGGCCACGTCCGACGAGACCATGTGGGAGGTGCGCGCCGCGGTCGGGCTGACCCCGGGCGGCGCCCCGTGGCGGCCGCTGCGCGTGCGCACGGAGGAGATCTTCCCGTCGTCGGCGCCGGAGCCGGGCGCGGTGATCAACGACGACCTGATGATCGCCCGCGCCAGCCGGGGGCGCCTGTCGCGGGCGGGGATGCGTTCGCTGGTCACGGCGCCGCTCATCGTGGACGGGCGGGTGGTCGGCCTGCTGGGGGTGGCCTCCCGGCGGGCCCGGCACTTCGGGGCGTCGGCGGCCAAGCGGCTCCAGGAGGGCGCGAACCTGATCGCGCTGCCGGTGGAGAGGGCCCGGCTGGCCGAGGTGGAGCTGAGCAGGCGGGCCTCGCTGAGCTTCCTGGCCGAGGCCAGCGACCTGCTCGCGGGCACGCTGGACGAGCGGATGACGGGCGCGCTGGCGGCGCAGCTGATCACCTCGCGGCTGGGCCGGTGGTGCGCCATCGAGACGATCAACGAGATGGGCGTCTCGCAGCTGACGCACGTGGTGCACAGCGACGAGAACTACAACGACATCCTGCGCGCGCTGCTGACCGGGCTGCCGCCGCACGAGCAGAGGGAGCCGCAGCCGCTGTGGTCCCCGGCCGAGCTGGCCAAGGAGGGGCTGGACGAACAGCTCGTCCGGGAGCTGGCGAGCGGTCCGGCGATCTGCGTCCCGCTGGTGGCGCACGGGCGCGCGCTGGGGCGGATGACGATCGGCAAGAACGAGTCGGACGACTTCACCCGCGAGGAGGTGGACGTCGCCGACGACCTGAGCAGCCGGGTGGCGTCGGCGATGGAGAACGCGCGGCTGCACGAGAAGCAGGCCGCGATGAGCGACGCCCTCCAGCGCAGCCTGCTGCCGGCCAAGGAGAAGGAGCCGGTGATCCCGAACGTGGACCACGCGGTGTTCTACCGTCCGGCCGACGAGCGCAACGTGGTGGGCGGGGACTTCTACGACGTGTTCGCGGCGAGCGGCCGGTGGTGCTTCGCCATCGGCGACGTGTGCGGGACGGGCCCGGAGGCGGCGGCCGTGACCGGTCTGGCGCGGCACACGCTGCGGGCGCTGGCCAAGGAGGGGTTCACGCCCTCGCACATCATGCAGCGGCTGAACATGGCGATCCTGGACGAGAACACCTCGACCCGGTTCCTGACGATGCTGTACGGGGAGATGACCCCGGCCACGGACGGCGGGGGCGGGATGCGGCTGCGGATGGTCTCGGCCGGGCACCCGCTGCCGCTGCGGCTGAACCAGAAGGGCGAGGTACTGCCGTTCGGCGCCTCGCAGCCGCTGCTGGGCGCGTTCGAGGACGTGGGGTTCACGACCGAGAACGTGGACATCCGCCCCGGCGAGGTGGTGCTGGCGGTGACCGACGGCGTGACCGAGCGGCGCAGCAACACGGACATGCTCGGCGACGAGGGGCTGATGGAGATCTTCTCCGGCTGCGCGGGGCTGACCGCCCAGGCGGTGATCAGCCGCATCGACCGGGAGCTGGAGGAGTACGCCCCGGGCGGGCGCAGCGACGACACCGCGATGCTGGTGCTGCGCTTCCTCTAGGCCGGGCCTCCCCGGGGCGGCCCGGCCGGGGGCGGGGGGACCCCGCACGCCGCACCGGCGACCGCTCCGGCCGGCGCCCCGGTCTGCCGGGGCCCGGCGGGGCCTACAGCCAGCCCATGTCCTGGGCGGTGCGGATGGCGGACATGCGGTTGTCGGCGCCGGTCTTGCCGATGGCGTTGGAGAGGTAGTTGCGCACGGTGCCCTCGGTCAGGTGGAGGGCGGCGGCGATCCTGGCGACGGTGGCGCCGTCGGAGGCGGCGCGCAGCACCTCGGTCTCGCGGTCGGTGAGCGGGCTCTCGCCGCCGACCATCGCGGCGGCGGCGAGGTCGGTGTCGATGTAGCGCCCGCCCTCGTGCACACGGCGGATGGCGCCCGCGAGCTGGTCGACGGGGGCGTCCTTGGCCAGGAAGCCGCGCGCGCCGGAGGACAGGGCGCGGCGCAGGTAGCCGGGGCGGCCGAAGCTGGTGAGGATGACGACGCCGCAGTCGGGGGCGTCCGTCCGCAGCCGCGCGGCCACCTCCAGCCCGGTGGCGCCGGGCATCTCGATGTCCAGGACGGCGATCTCGGCGCCGTGCCGGAGGACGGCGTCGACCACCTCGTCGCCCCGGCCGACCTCGGCGACGACCTCCAGGTCGTCCTCCAGTCCGAGGAGGGCGGCGATGGCCCCCCGCACGAGGTGTTCGTCATCGGCCAGCACGATCTTGATCAAGGTCGGCTCTTCTCCGGTGTCTCGCTTGGGCTTCGGCACGATATCGTTTCGGGCATTGTGGTGCATACGGCGCCTACGGGAAGCGCGCCGGGGTAACGGGCGACGTGTCGGGTCGCAGTGTCGGGGTTCGGATGCTCTCACGGACCTCGGGGCCGGTCACCGACGGCCCGGTCCGACGGCGCTGGGCCACGGGACCGCCGACGCGGACCGAGCGGGGGCACGGCAGGGGCGGAAGGACTCGAAACCCCGGCATATCGCGCTCTCACCCTGTTCTAACCCATGCGCCGCATGATGGAACACGTCACTGAACATCGTCCCGTCAGCCGGAGGATGAGTTGAACCCCAACGAACCGAGTGCAGGTACCGAGCCCGGTGCGGCGGCCGGGAGCGGGCTTCCCGAGCACCGTCCCGCCGAGCCCGCCGACCAGGCGGGGCCCTCCGGCCCGCACGAGGGGGGCTCCTCCACAGGTGACGGGACCGATGTCCGCGGCGCGTCCGGCGGGGAGCACGGGGGTGTCCCCGCCGGACAGGACGACCTGACCCACGGGGCCGAGCACGCCGGGCCCCAGCGGTCCTTCGGGGGTTCCGAGTCGCAGGGGGCCGGCGGGGAGTCCGGGGCCGGGGAGCCGGGCGAGCGCGTGGAGCGGCCCGCGCAGCACGAGCCCGGCGGGTACACCGGCGTGTGGCAGAGCGGCGAGCAGCCCGGCGGGCACCCCGGCGCCGAGCGGAGCGGCGGGTACGCTGCGGCCGGACAGACGGGGGAGGGATTCCCGTCCCAGCAGGGCGGACACCCGGGGGCCGAGCGGCACGGGTGGCCGGAGACCGGCCCCGCGGGGACGGGGCCGACCTTCTCCCCGCCCGGACAGCCGCCGAGGTGGGCCACCGGGCCCAACGACCCGGAGCACGCCTCCTACACCTTCCCGCCGCCCGGGGGCGGCTACGGCGCCGCCGCAGGCGGCCAGCACGAGCAGTTCTCCGCCCACCACCCCGCTCCCCCGCACGGCGGGCAGAACGGCCCCCACGGGCCGGTCGGGCACGGGCAGCCGCCGTACGGTGACGGCGGCGCGTTCGGGGCGGGCGGCCCCGGCGGTCCCGGGGACCACGGCGGCCACGGCGGGCAGCCCCCGTTCGGCGGCGCCTTCCCCGGGGCGGTGCCCCCGCAGGGAAGCGGCGGGAAACGCGGCTCCGGCAGGATCGTGACCGTCGCCGCGATCACCGCCCTGGTCACGAGCCTCATCGTGGGCCCGATGACGGCCCTGGGCACCGCCTACCTGTTCCCCAACGGCCTGAGCGGGCCGATCAGCTCGCTCAACCAGGAGCAGGAGAGCACGCAGACCGAGGGCGAGGTGGGCGAGGTCGCCGACACGGTCCTGCCGAGCGTGGTGTCCATCCGCACCGCCAACGGCGGCGGCAGCGGTGTGGTCATCTCCTCCGACGGCCAGATCCTCACCAACGCGCACGTCGTGGCCGCCGCCGAGGGCGGTCCGATCGAGGTGCTGTTCAACGACGGCAGCTCCGCGCGCGCCGAGGTCCTGGGATCGGACCCGGTCTCCGACATCGCGGTGATCCAGGCGGAGGGGCGCAACGACCTCACCCCGGCCACCCTCGGCGACTCCGAGCAGGTCGGCGTGGGCGCCGAGGTGGTCGCGATCGGTTCCCCGCTGGGGCTGTCGGGCACGGTGACCACGGGTGTGGTCAGCGCGCTGAACCGTCCGGTGAACACCGGGCAGTCCGGGCAGACGTCCACGGTGATCAACGCGATCCAGACGGACGCGGCGATCAACCCCGGCAACTCGGGCGGCCCGCTGGTGAACATGAACGGCGAGGTCATCGGGATCAACACCGCGATCGCGGGCGTCTCGCAGGACAGCGGCTCGGTGGGGCTGGGCTTCGCCATCCCGATCAACCAGGTCCGCCCCATCGCGGAGCAGCTGGTCGAGGACGGCAGCGCGAGCTACCCGGCGATCGAGGCGACCATCACCAACTCCCGCGTCGGCGGCGCGGAGATCGTGGAGGTCACCGAGGGCGGCGCGGCCGCCGAGGCCGGGCTCCAGGCCGGTGACGTGGTGGTGTCCGTGGACGGCGAGCAGGTGTCCACGCCGGACGAGCTGATCGCGCAGATCCGGATCCGCCAGCCCGGCGAGGAGGTGACCCTGGGGGTCGTCCCCGACGGCGGCAGCGGCTCCGAGGAGGAGGTCACGGTGACGCTCGGGGAGCAGAGCGTGGAGGCGGCCCAGAACGAGGAGGGCGGGAACTGACGGGCGAGACCCCGGTTCCCCCGCACACGGGCGGCCTCGGACCCTCGGGTCCGGGGCCGCCCGTCGTGTGCCCGGCGGCGGGCGGGACGGTCACGGACCGAAGGCGCGGCGGATCGGGGCCGCGCGGCGTGTGCGCGGCGGAGCGGGTCCGGGGCACGCGAGCCGCGGTCCGTTGTCTGTCGGCGCGGCCGGACTTGTGGGTAGGCGGAAGGGGCGCGGGGGTTCCCTCCCCCGCGCCGCGTGCCACCGAGCGGTCGCCCGGCGGCCACCGAGAGGTCGGCGGGGGTCAACGCGGGTGACCCACACTCGGGCGTACGCGGCGACCCGACAAAGGAGATCAGGTCATGTCCACGTCCTTCGCCTCCCCCGCGGTGGCGGCACCGCCCCGGCCCGCCGTCGGCGCGACTCGCCGCACCCGGGTCCTGATCGGTACCGACACCTATCCCCCCGACGTGAACGGCGCCGCGTACTTCACCGCCCGCCTCGCCCGCGGTCTGGCCGCGCGCGGAGCGCGGGTGCACGTGGTGTGCCCCTCCCCCGAGGGCGCCCCGTACACGGCGGAACGCGGCGGGGTGGTCGAGCACCGGCTGCGCTCGGTGTCCTCCCTGGTCCACGACAGCGTGCGGCTCGCGGTCCCGCTGGGCGTGCGCGGCCACCTGGACCGGCTCCTGGACCGGGTGCGGCCGGACGCCGTCCACATCCAGAACCACTTCCTCGTCGGCCGGATGCTGGCCGCCGCCGCGCACGCCCGAGGCGTGCCCGTGGTCGCCACCAACCACTTCATGCCGGAGAACCTCTTCGACTACGTGCACGTGCCCGCGCCGCTGCGCCCGCACGCGGCCCGGCTGGCCTGGTGGGACCTGGGCGCGGTGCTGTCCCGGGCCGAGCACGTGACCACGCCCACCCCGGCGGCGGCGCGGCTGCTGGTCGACCAGGGGTTCACCCGGCCGGTCGAACCGGTCTCGTGCGGGATCGACCTGGACCGGTTCAGCCCGCTGGACGGCGGCGCGGCCACCCGGCGGCGGCTGCGCGCCCGGCTGGGCGTGCCGGACCACAGGACGGTGCTGTTCGTGGGGCGGCTGGACGAGGAGAAGCGCGTGGACGAACTCGTGCGCGCGGTGGCCCTGACCGACGGGGTGCAGCTCGTGCTGGCCGGGCACGGCGCGCACCGGGCGCGGCTGGAGGAGCTGGCGGCGGAGGTCGGCGCGGCCGACCGGGTGGTGTTCCTGGGCTTCGTGCCGCACGCCGACCTGCCCGACGTGTACCGGTGCGCTGACGTGTGGGCCATCGCCGGGACCGCCGAACTCCAGAGCATCGCCACCCTGGAGGCGATGGCGAGCGGCCTGCCGGTGGTGGCGGCGGACGCCATGGCGCTGCCGCACCTGGTGGAGGAGGGCGGCAACGGGTACCTGTACCCGCCCGGCAGCCCGGGGGCGCTGGCCGCACGCGTGGAGTCGGTGGTCGCCGACGAGGGCCGACGGCTCGGAATGGGCGCGCGCAGCCGCGACATGGCGGAGCTGCACCGGCTGGAGGACTCGCTGGAGCGGTTCGAGCGGATCTACCGCGAGGCGTCCGCCGGTGCGGGGGCCGGCGCCGGAGCCGGTGCGACGCGCAGCGGGCGGTGACCGGCGGTTCCGACGCGGCGTCCGCGTGAGCGCTGGATCCTCACCCGCGCGCCTTCTGCTCCCCGTCCCGCGGCGGTGTGAACAGCGGCAGGTGGAAGCCGATGGCGGCGCCGCCGCCCTCCCTGTTGCGGGCGAACACCCTGCCCCCGTGCGCCTGCGCGATCTCCCTGACCATGGACAGGCCGAGCCCCGAACCGGGCAGGCCGCGGGCGACGGCGGCCCTGTAGAAGCGCTCGAAGACGTGGTCGAGTTCGGCCGGGTCGATGCCGGGCCCCCGGTCCAGGACCTCCACCGTCCCAGCGCGCACGCGGATCTCGATGGGCGCGGTGCCCTCGGGGTCGAACTTGGCGGAGTTCTCGACCGGGTTGGAGACGGCGCGCTCCAGGGAGCCGGGGCGTCCCCACACGACGCTGTCGTCGGCGTCCACGACGATGTCGCGGCCGGTGCGGCGGCGGGTGCGCTTGGCGACCTTCTCGGCGATCCCGGCGAGGGGGACGGCGCTCATCTGCTCGTCCTCGTGGTCGCCGGTGGCCAGGCCGACCAGTTCGTTGACCAGGGCGGTGAGTTCGCGGGTCTCGCCGCGCAGGTCCTCGATGAGGCCGGCGCGCGCCTCCGGGCTGAGCCGGTCCACCCTGTCGAGCACCTGCACGTTGGTGTACAGGCTGGTCAGCGGGGTGCGGAGTTCGTGCGCGGCGTCCTGGACGAGGCGGCGCTGCTCGTCCTTGGAACGGGCCAGCCGGGCGAGCATGGCGTTGAACGCGCTGGTGAGGCGGCCGACCTCGTCGCGGCCGACGTCCTCCTCGCGGCTCTCGCCGCTCCGGCCGGGGTCCACGGGGTCGAGCCGCCCGGTGGAGCTGACGTACTCGGCCGCCTCGGTGAGGCGCACCAGGCGGCCGGTGGTGCGGTGGCCCACCAGCCAGCCCGCGGCGGCCGCGCACAGGGCGACGAACAGGCCCACCCACAGGATCTGCGTGGCCAGCCGGTCGATCATCAGCTCGGTCGGGGACAGGCGCTGGAGGAGCTGGAGGGCCCCGGCGCCGTCGCCGAGGGAGACCGTGGCCAGCCGGTACTCCTGCCCGCCGATGGCCTGCTCGCGCATGTCGACGATGCCGGGCCGGGCCTCCTCGGCGACCTCCAGGTCCCTCTGCGACGGTGCGAACAGGATGATCTCGGACGGGTCGGCGATGTTGACCGTCCTGCTGCCGTCGGGTTCGAGGAGCTGGAGCTGGAACTTGTCGCTGGGCAGGAACGGTCCGGGACCGGCGGAGCCGCCCCGCCCCTGCTGGTGGTAGTCGACGAGCTGGTCGGACAGGGCGGTGACGGTGCTCTCGAACTCGGTGCGGGCGTCGGAGCGGATGAGCGCGGCGGCGGTGGTGTAGGCGAGGGTGCCGACCAGGGCGATGACGACGGTGGCGACCAGCGCGAAGATCACCGCGAAGCGGGTGCCCAGCCGCCAGTCGCCCGGTTGGAGCAGTGTCCGGCGCCACCTCGGGACGGCGGTGCGCGCGGCGGACACGAGGGCCCTGAGACCGGACGCGGCGCCAGAGCCGTGCGGGGTACCGGGGCCGTGCGGGGCGTCGGAGGCGGGCGAGGCTCCAGGGCCGTGCGGAACGCCGTGTCCGGGTTCCCGCGGGGTGCCGTCGTCGGGTCGCACGGGGCTCAACCCTGCGGCCGGAGCGTGTAGCCGACCCCGCGCACGGTCTGGATCAGCGGCGGACCGCCGTCCTCCAGCTTGCGGCGCAGGTAGCTGATGTAGACGGCGAGGTTCTTGGACTCGGGGCCGAAGTCGTAGCCCCAGATGCGGTCGTAGATGGTGGAGTGGTCCAGGACGATCCCGGCGTTGCGCACCAGGAGTTCGAGCAGGTCGAACTCGGTCTTGGACAGCTCGACCTCGCGGTCGCCGCGCCAGACCCGGCGGGAGGCCGGGTCCAGGGACAGCTCGCCGACGCGCAGCGGTCCCTGTTCCGATGCATCCTCGGGAAAGGGCGCGGCCCGGCGCAGCAGTGCGCGCAGCCGGGCGAGGAGTTCCTCCAGCTCGAAGGGCTTGGCGAGGTAGTCGTCGGCCCCCGCGTCGAGCCCCGCCACACGGTCCGGCGTCTCCACGCGCGCGGTGAGCATGAGGATGGGCGTGCGGTCGCGCTCGGCGCGCAGCACGCGGGCCACCCCGAGCCCGTCCACTCCCGGCATCATCACGTCGAGGACGAGCAGGTCGACGGGGTCGGCGTGCACGGCGGCGAGTGCCTGGACCCCGTCCGGTACCGTCCTGACCCTGTAGCCCTCCAGTTGGAGCGCGCGTTCCAGTGAGTCCCTGATCGCGCGGTCGTCGTCGGCGACCAGAACCGTGGCGGTGGCTTCCATGGCGCCCATGGTTCCGTATGAGGGTGAGAGCGCGGTAAGAGCGGGGTGGGGCGCGTGTCAGACTCCGCGCCGGTCAGGGCCCGCGCGGACCGGGCGGGCCCGCACGGGGCCCGCCCGCCCTCCGCCGGGGTCCGGGTTCAGGCCCCGGGGTCGAACGCGCGGGTCCGGGCCATCCCGGCCGCGCGCCCCTTGCCCGCGACCACGAGCGCCATCTTGCGGGAGGCCTCGTCGAGCATCTCCTCGCCGAGCATGACGGCGCCGCGCCGGTCCACGGTGGTGGCGTGGGCGTAGGCGTCCAGGATCAGCTCGGCGTGGTCGTAGTCCTCCTGGGAGGGCGCGAACACCTCGTTGGCGGCCTCCACCTGGAGCGGGTGCAGGACCCACTTGCCGTCGAAGCCGAGGGCGGCCGTGCGCCCGGCGGAGCGGCGGAACGCGTCCACGTCCCGGATCTGGAGGTAGGGGCCGTCGATGGCCTGGAGCCCGTGGGCGCGGGCGGCCGTGAGGATGCGCATGAGCACGTAGTGGTAGGCGTCGCCGGTGTCGTAGCCGGGCGGCTGCTCGCCGACGACCAGGCTCTTCATGTTGATGGAGGCCATGAAGTCGGCGGGCCCGTAGACGAGGCTCTCCAGGCGGGGCGAGGCCGCGGCGATCCCGTCCACGGCCACCAGGCCGCGGGCGTCCTCGATCTGCGCCTCGATGCCGATCCGGCCGACCTCCAGCCCGACGGCGCGCTCGATCTGGGTGAGGAGGGTGTCGAGCCACTGGACGTCGCGGGCCGAGGTGACCTTGGGCAGGACCAGGGCGTCGAGTTCGGCCCCGGCTCCCTCGACGACGGTGACGACGTCGCGGTAGGCCCACCCGGTGGTGACGTCGTTCACGCGGACGGACCGCACCTTGCCTCCCCATCCGCCGTCGTTGAGCGCCCGGACGACGGCGTGGCGGGCGGAGTCCTTCTCCAGGGGCGCGACCGCGTCCTCCAGGTCGAGGAAGAAGGCGTCCGCGTCCAGTTCCCGCGCCTTGTCCACGAACCGGGGGTTGGACCCCGGCACCGCGAGTACCGACCGCCGCGACCTGAGTTCGCCCATCGCCGTCCGTCCCCCTGCTCCACTCGTCCGCCTGCGCGCGGTCCGCACCGGTCGGCCGCGCGGGAGCGCGGTCGCGGCGCCGGCCGTCCGGCCGGGTCGGCCGCCTCCGCCGGGCGGGACCGCGCCGCCCATCATCGCACCGTGCGGTGCATAGAGTGAGTCCGGGCCCCTGGTGGGGCGCAGGGGAATTCCAGGGGGGAAACGAGCATGTCCGGCACGTCGTCGTATCCGACCAGCGCCCACTGGGGCAGTTACCGGGTGGTCGTCGAGGACGGCCGGGTGGTCGGAACCCTCCCCGACCCGGACGACCCGGCGCCGTCCCCGGTGATCGCCAACACCCCCGCCGCCCAGCACCACGCCTCGCGGGTGGCGCGTCCGGCGGTGCGGCGGCGCTGGCTGGAGAACGGACCCGGCCCGGACCCGCTCCGGGGTGACCCGGACGACGCCTACGTCGAGGTGGAGTGGTCCACGGCGCTGGACCTGCTCGCCGGTGAGCTGGACCGGGTGCGCGGCGCGTACGGGAACGCGGCGATCTACGGCGGTTCGTACGGCTGGGGCAGCGCGGGGCGGATCCACCACGCGCAGAGCCAGCTGCACCGGTTCCTCAACGTGATCGGCGGGTACACGCGCTCGCGCACCACCTACAGCCACGGCGCGGTGGAGGTCCTCTTCCCGCGGATCATCGGCGTCCCGGCGGCGAACCGGCTGCTGCACCGGGCCCCGTCGTGGACGCGGATCCGCGAGCACACCGAGCTGCTGGTGAGCTTCGGCGGGCTGCGGGTGTCCAACACGTGGACCTCCTCGGGCGGGCGCGCCGCCCAGACCGCCGGTCCGGCGATGCGCGACGCGTCCGGGGCCGGGGTGGAGTTCGTGTCGGTCTCGCCGCTGCTGGACGACACCCCCGAGGACGTCAAGGCCGAGTGGGTCTCCCTCAACCCGGGGACCGACACGGCGGTGATGCTGGCGCTGATGCACGTGCTGTTCACCGAGGGCCTGGCCGACACCGCCTTCCTGGACCGCTACACCGTGGGCGCGGACGTGCTGCGCGCGTACGTGCTGGGCGAGCGCGACGAGCGGGGCGGCCCGGACGGGACCGCGCGGACGCCGGAGTGGGCCGAGCGGATCAGCGGGGTCTCGGCCGACGAGCTGCGGTCTCTGGCGCGGCGGATGGCGGCGCGGCGCACGCTGGTCAACGTGGGGTGGTCGGTGCAGCGGGCCCGGTACGGCGAGCAGCCGTTGTGGGCCGGACTTGCGCTGGCGTGTTGCCTGGGGCAGGTGGGGCTGCCGGGCGGCGGTTTCGCGTCCGGGTACGGGTCCATGGGCAACTACGGGGGCGGCGCGACGCCGCTGGGGCTGCCGAGGATGCCGCAGGGCAACAACGCGGTGGACTCGTTCATCCCGGTGGCGCGGGTGGCCGACATGCTGCTGGAGCCGGGCGGGCGCTACGACCACGACGGCGAGGAGAGGCGGTACCCGGACATCCGGCTGGTGTACTGGGCCGGGGGCAACCCCTTCCACCACCACCAGGACCTGAGGCGGTTGACCGAGGCGTTCGGGCGGCCGGAGACGGTGGTGGTGAACGAGACGCACTGGACCGCGACGGCGCGGCACGCCGACATCGTGCTGCCGGCCACGACGGTGCTGGAGCGCGACGACATGGCCGCGAGCCAGGGCGACCTGAGCGTGCGGGCGATGCCGCGCGCGGTGGCGCCGCACGGGCAGGCGCGCGACGAGTACGACACCTACGCCGACCTGGCCGAGAGGCTGGGGGTGCGCGAGGAGTTCACCGAGGGGCGCACGAGCGGCGAGTGGATGCGCGTGGTGTACGGGCGCTGGCGGTCGCTGGTGGCGCGGCGGGGCCTGGAGGTGCCGGAGTTCGAGGAGTTCTGGGAGCGCGGGCGGGTGGAGATGCCCGGCCGGGTGGAGGACGAGGCGCTGCTGGGCGAGTTCCGCGCCGACCCGGAGGGCCACGCCCTGCGTACGCCGAGCGGGCGGATCGAGCTGTTCTCGGAGACGATCGCGTCGTTCGGGTACGAGGACTGCCCGGGGCATCCGGTGTGGCTGGCGGGACCGGTGGTGACCGGTTCCGGCGCCCAGGCCGGGCTCGGGGCCGGTGCCGGGGAGTCCGTGGCGACGGACTCGGTGCCTGGGGCCCGAGGGTCGGTGGTAGCGGGTTCCGGTACCCACGCCGGAGCCGGAGAACCGGAGGCGACGGCCTCCGGAGCTGGGGCCCGAGGGTCAGTGGTAGCGGGTTGCGGAGTCGGGGCACCCGTGGTGGACGGCTCCGGTGGTCGGTCCGGGGAGTTCCCCCTGGTGCTGATCGCGAACCAGCCGAGCGGCAGGCTGCACAGCCAGCAGGACATGGGCGCGCACAGCATGTCGCAGAAGGTGCGCGGAAGGGCGCCGTTGCGGATGCGCCCTGAGGAGGCGCAGGCGTGCGGTGTGGCTGACGGGGACGTGGTGCGGGTGTCCAGCGCCACGGGCTCGTGCCTGGCGGGCGTGGTGGTGAGCGACGCACTGCGGCCGGGGGTCGTGCAGCTGTCCACGGGGGCCTGGTACGACCCCTCGTCGGAGGACGTGACGTGCGCGCACGGGAACCCGAACGCGCTGACGGAGGACGTGGGGACGTCCTCGTTGAGCCAGGGGTGCACGGGTCAGCTGGTGCGCGTGCGCGTCGAACCGTTCACCGGAGAAGTGCCGCCCGTGCGCGCCTTCGAGCCGCCGAGGGGCGTCACCGCGGTCTGACCGCGGCGGGGCCCTCCCCGAGCGCTTCACGACGCGTGCCCGGCTCCACGACGTCGGAGGCCCTGGCCTGTCTCCCGTGGCCCCGGGGCCGCCCCACCCGCGTACCCACGCGGGCTTCCGGCGCCCCGGCCCGCCGGAGTCTCCCGGCGGGGCGGGCACACGTGAGCGGCGCGGCCGGGGGAACGGACCCAGGGCCGGGGGGCCGGGGCCGTCACCGTACGAGGAGCCGGTTCACGCGCCTGGGCAGCAGCAGCCCCGCCCAGCCCAGGAGCGCGTACCCCACCTGGCCGGGCGCGAGCATGCCGAGGATCGCCCCGGTGTTCGCGGTCGGCGCGCGCAGGAACTCGCGCATCCGCGGGTGCGCGTGCGGCACCCCGTTCCCGGACAGCAGCAGCGTGAGCACCGCGACCAGCACCACGGCCGCCCAGACCACGTCCACACCGGTCAGGCCGCCCAGCCACCCCTGGATCCGGTCGAGGGCCACGAACGCGTAGGCGGGCGTACCGGTCGCTTCCGGGCCGGGCGCGGTGGCGGCGAACACCGCCGCCGCGCCCATCGCCGCCATCGCCCCGGTGACCCCTCCGGTGGCCGCCAGCCCCAGCCGCATCGCCAGTTCGCGCGCCTGCCGGGTCAGTTCCTCCTGTGAGGGGTAGTGGCGCCAGGGCCGCCCCGCCGACCGGGCCTCGCCCATGGCGTTCGCCCGCCGCCAGCGCAGGAACCGCCAGGTGTCGCAGAGCACCGAGGGGCCGCGTCGCGCCGCGATGGCCGCGACGGCCAGCTCGTGGGCGATCGTGGACACCGTGGTGGCCAGGGTGATCGGCAGGTCCACCCAGGACAGCGCCGTCCGGCGGAACAGCGGCGCGATGTCGGCGGGCACGCGGACCCGCATGGCCACCGAACGCCCCCGCGCCCGGCGGCGCAGGCGGGCCAGCGGCGGCTGCCCGGGCAGCGGCGGCGTGGACTCGGCCGCGGTCGCGATCATCCGGTAGTCCATGGCCACCGCGCACAGCAACAGCAGCACCAGCAGCCACGGGGTGAGCACCCCTCCGCCGAGGAGGCCGTGCACGAGGTCGGAGGCCGGGTGCAGCTGGGCGTTGGCCAGCCGCGCGTTCAGGTTCAGGTGCTCCAGGAACGCCAGGGTCAGCGCGACCGGCGGCAGCAGCCACAGCCAGGCCCCGTAGCGGCGGCCGACGACCGCCAGGCCGATCGCGGCGCCGACCAGGCCGGTGGTGACGGCGTGACCGGAGAAGACCGCGAGCACGGTGCCCGCGGGGTCGGTGACGGTGCTGCCGCCGGGCAGGAACAGGTCGGTCCCGGCGGACGGGCCGGCCCCTCCGAGGGCCACCTGCGTGAGCAGGCGCTCGGCCAGCTGGAACCCGGCCCCGGAGGCCGCGGCCAGCAGCAGGAAGTCCACCGCGGCCAGGCGGCGCAGCCTTCGGCGGGCCGCCAGGGCCAGGAGCAGCAGCGGGAGGAGCTTGCCGACCTCCTCCACGGTCACGGCGACGTAGGTGTAGCCGAGGACGCCGTAGGGGTCGCCGCCCAGCAGCCCGGTGACGGCGGACTCGGCGAGCGCCAGGGGCCACAGCAGCAGCGCGCCGAACGCGGCCATCCGCAGCAGCGAGGCGAAGGAGACCGTGCGGGAGCGGGCCAGCAGGGCCAGCTGGAACAGCAGGACGAAGGAGGCGGCCAGCACGGGGAACGCGGCGCCCAGACCGGGGACGGCCAGGGGCGCCACGAGCAGCGCCGCCACCATGAGCCACCCCCAGGCCCCGCGCAGGGCCCGCAGGGAGCGGACCGCGCGCGGCGAGCGCCGCCGCGCGCGTTCGGCGCTGCGGGCCAGGAGTTCGGCCGGGTCCGGGCCGGGCCCGCGCGAACCGCGGGCGTGGCGCGCGCCGGTCTCGGCGCAGTGGTAGAGCTGGGCGGCGCGGGTGAGGACCGGGCCGCCCTCCCGTCGGGCGCGCGCGGCGAAGTGGCTGCGGGCCTGGGGGATGTCGGCGCCGACGAGTTCGCGGACGAAGTCGGCGGGACCGGCCGCGACGGTGAGCTCGTCCGCGGTGACCAGGACGGCGGCGGAGAAGTCCTCGACGCAGACCAGGAAGTCGGTGGGCGCGGGCCCCCAGCCGCGGATGAGGTCGATGAGGGTGTCGGTGTCGAGGGGGACCTCGGTGACGGGGTCGTAGGAGAACTCGGGCCTAGTCCGGCACACCAGGAGCCGGTCCACGCCCATGGCGCGGCCCGCGGCGACGACCGCGCGGATGAGGTTGCGGTCGCGGGGGACCAGGAAGGGGGTGGTGACCTTGCCGTCGGCCCGGATCCAGTGGGGGTCGAACTCGGTCGCTCCGGCGCAGACGCGCAGCACGAGGTCACGCGCGAGCATGGCCTGTTCTTCCATCGGTCACCTCGTGCCTGGGGGCTCACTCGGGGGCGGACGGGCGCTCGCTCGGGGGCGGAGACCACGGGCCCGTTTCCGCCGCCTTCCGGACGGATCGGCCCGACCGAGCATAACGGTGGGCCGTCCGGCCGGGGGAGTGCGCCGTGGGGCCCTCCCCCGGCGGCGGAGGCCGGCGGCGGGTCCGCCGGACGCGAGGCGTGTCGGTCATTCGTGTTCCTCGCGTCGTCGCTGGTCGACGCGGTGGCTGCGTCCCGGCGGCCTTCTTCCGGGCCGCGGCCGTGTTTGACAGGACCCGATCCTTGGTATCTACTTTCCATATAGAAAGTAGATGCGAAAGAGGAGATGGACATGGCCAGCAATCCCGAGCTCGACCAGGTCGCCGACGCCCGCCGCAAGCTCGCCGCCCACACCGACCTGCCCGCCGCCTACTGGGTCTTCCTCGCCGCCGCGGGCGTGCTCATCGCCGGACTGCCGATCTGGTCCGCCGTCCTGCCGGGCAGCGGCCCCTACTTCCAGTGGGCCGTCCTCGGCGTGGTCCTGGTCGCCACCGCCTACTCGGTCGTCCAGCGCCGACGCAGCGGCGTGTACATGCCGCGCTACATCACCTCCTACCCCGGCGCCCGGCTGATGTGGATCGCCGCCCTGGCCGTCGCGGGCGTGGGCTACATCGGCATCAACCTCCTGGTCGACCAGGGCATGATCGGCTTCGCGCTCGCCGCGCTGGTGCCCGTGGCCGCCCTCGTGCTCGCCGGGCAGATGCTGGTCCGCTCGGCCGTGCGCCGCAGCATCGAGAACGGCAGGGTCAAGTAGTGACCGCGCTGCACCGCCCCGGCGGCGGCGCCTCCGCCGGAGGCGCCGCCGCACGCCAACCGATCCTGGAGACCGGCCCGCGCCTGGCGATGTGCGCGCTGTTGCAGAGCGCCAAGTGGGTCGACTTCGCCACCGTGCGCGACCTGCTCGGCGTCAGCGATCCGATGGTCTCCAAGCACAGCCGCACCCTGGAGGACGCCGGACTGCTCGAAGTCCGCAAGGGAGCGGTCGGGCGCCGACCGAAAACCTGGTTCCGCCTGACCCCGGTCGGACGAACGACCCTGCAGAGCCACCTGGCCTGGCTGACCGGCCTGGGATCAGCGGTCGAGCCCGACACCTGAACCGGGGCGGGGAGTCCGGGCCGGCCGGAACCGCGGCGGCCCGCTCCGGCTCCGACGCCGGGGAGGAGGGCCCCGGCCGCGGGGAACACCAGGTGCCGCCCGCGCTCGACGCGGGCGGCGCTCTGCGTTTCGGCTGGAAACGGGGCGGCGCGGAGCGTGAACGACCCTGCCGACGGGGGCGCGGACCGAAGGCGCGCCGGGTCCGCGGCGGAGCCCCGCCGCGGTCTCCCGCACGCACCGGTCCGGCCTCCCGGGCCCTCCCGTTCCCCGGGGCGCCGCGCTCCGCGGCCGCCGACTCACACCCGCGCGCCGGGCGCGGGCGCCCCACCGCCGCGGGGAGCGCCCGCCTCCCCTCCTCCTTCGCCGAGGGGTTCGCGCGAGGGCCGCGGTCCGGCTCCGAAGGCGTCCGCGCACAGCTGCGCGAAGTGCCGCACCCCCGGCAGGTCGAGCGCCCAGCCCGCGAGCGCCCACCCCAGGTGCAGGTGCTCCAGCGCCCGGGCCAGCGCCGACACCCCGCTCCAGCGCAGTCCCTCGGAGTTCTCGTAGGTGAGGCGGTACAGCACCTCGGGGTGCTCCGCCGCAGGTCGCGGCTCCAGCGCCACCGGCGCGCGGGCGGTGAGCCAGCCGCCCAGGCCCCGGCACATGGCGCAGTCCGCGGCCACGTACAGCGTGCCCGGCGCGCGGCCGGGCCACGGCCGCCACCGGGGCAGCCAGGACCGCACGCCCGCCCGGTAGGCATCCCAGTCCCCGCCGAACGCCGCCCGCAGCTGACCGCCCTCGTGCCAGGCGGCGAACCCCGCGCCGTAGGCGAAGGCCACGAGCGCGCCGAGCAGCAGCCACGGGTCGCCGGTCACCGGGGCCAGGACCAGGTACACCCCGGCGACGGTGGCCTGCATCGGGTTGCGCAGGTAGGCGTAGGGGCCGCTGGTGACCAGCCGCGACGGCGGGTCGAAGGGCAGCGGGGTGCCGCCGCCCACCCGCGCGAACTCGCGGGCCGCCGCCAGTCCCGGCAGGCACACCGGGGCCAGGACCTGGGCGGCCACGAAGGCCGTGCCCGGACCGGGCAGGGAGTCCAGCGCGGCCAGCGGCAGGACCACCATGGCCCCGAACGCCAGGAGCGCCTGCGCCCACATCCGGGCGTGCACCAGCTGGCCGGTGCGCGTCCAGTAGGCCAGCATCAGCGCGGGGATCAGGCACAGCGCGGAGCCGACGAACTCGCCGAGCAGCCAGAGCGGGCCCAGCACCACGACGGGTTCGGCGAGCGGCATGACGATGACGTCCACCCACACGAGCAGGCCGCTGAGCAGCGGCACCGGCAGCAGGCGCAGCAGCAGCGCGGGCAGCGCGCCCCACAGCACCGCCCAGGCCAGCAGCAGGTCCACGGGCATGCCCAGCCACACCGCGCCCTCGGCGTGGAAGGACCACCAGCCCGCGCGCAGCGCGTACAGGTTGAGCGGGACGAGCGTGAGCAGGGCCCACGCCCCGGCCACCAGCATCGCCGCGACCTCGCGCGGGCGGGGCGCGCGCCACAGGCACAGTCCGGCCAGCAGGAGCAGCGGGGCGAACAGGCCGACGCCGCGGACCAGCGCCGCGGGCAGTTCCGGGATCATCGGGAGCCCTCCAGGGCGGCGGCGCCGAAGGTGACGGCGAGGTACTCGGCGGCCAGGTCGGTCGTGTAGGACTGGATCGGCCCGAAGTACCACGAGGGCTCGTAGGTGCGCTCGTAGTCGATGGACCAGGCCAGGCGGGTTCCGCCGCCCTCGGCGCGCCACACGGCCTCGGCGCGGCGCATGTCCATCCAGTTCGCGAAGGCGGTGTCCTCGACCACCTCGAAGACCACGCGCCCGCCGTCCTCGCGGACCTCGCTCCCGGTGATCCGGAGCTCCATGTGGCGCGGCGTGGGCTCGGCGCCCGGTTCCAGCGTGCGGCGCGGGGTGAAGCGGACGTGCCGGGTGTCGCCCACCTCCAGGCCCCCGCCGGAGGCCGAGACGGGCTCGGGGAAGGGCACGGCCCGCAGGAAGAGCGCGTCGGGGGCGGCGTAGGCGGGCGGGGCGGCCAGGGCGGCGGCGACCTCGTGCGGGGTGGCGGGAACCAGGACGTGGCCCCCGCCGCGGTCCTCCCGGGGCAGCAGGGAGGTTCCGGCGACGCCCTCCAGGGCGAGCACGAACAGCAGCGGCGCCGCGAACAGGGCGTGCCGGGAGCGGTCCCGCCAGGCGACGAGCGCCCCGGCCGTCCAGGTGACCACGGCGACGACCCCGTAGATCAGCGGCGCGGCGATGAGCAGGCAGACCATGCCCTCACCGAGCAGGGGTCCGGCCAGGGCCAGGCAGAGGGTGGTGACGGCCATGGTGACGCCCATGGCGCTGCGGGCCCGCACGGTGAACACCACGAGCAGGGCGATCGTCGCGGGCAGGCCGACGTAGAACAGCGCGGTCTGGTCCAGGCCGCCCCAGTGGTGGATCCGGAGCGCCAGCAGGGCGGCGAAGGCGGCCAGGACCAGGGCCGCGAGCAGCAGGCGCGCCCTGGAGGGCGCGGGGGAGTCGCTTCGGGGCACGGGGGAACTCCTTCAGCATGCGATTAAATCGCTTGGTTTAATCACTCGATTAAACCGTATGCTGAAAACCTCCCCGAGAGCAAGGAGGGCCATGGCCAAGGGCGGCGGAGGACGGCGCACGAGCGAGGAGACCAGGGAGCGGCTCCTGGCGGCGGCCAGCGAGGTCGTGCGCGAGGAGGGCTACGCCGGGGCGTCGGCGCGCGCCATCGCCGCGCGCGCGGAGGCCAACTCGGCGCTGGTCTTCTACCACTTCGGCGGGGTCGACCAGCTGCTGCTGGCGGCGCTGGACCGCTCCAGCGCCGAGCGCATGGCCATGTACCGGGAGATCGCGGCGCGGGCGAACACCCTGGAGGAGCTGGTGGAGGCGGCGATGCTCATCTACCGGACCGACCTGGAGCGCGGCTACATCACCGAGTTCTCCGAACTGGTGGCCGCCGCCGTCACCAAACCGGAGCTGCGCACGCAGATCCGGGACCGCTCGGAGCCGTGGATCGCCTTCATCGAGCAGGAGTGGAACCGCGTCCTGGGCGGATCCGCCCTCGGGAAGCTGCTGCCCGCCCGCGAGGTGGCCTACGGAGCGATCACGTTCTACCTGGGGGTGAACCTGTTCTCGGTGCTCGACGAGGACCACTCGCGCACCGAGGCGGTGTTCGACCTGGCCCGCGGGCTGGCCCCCCGGGCCAAGCTCCTGACGCTGCGCCTGCCGCGCCGCGACCGGGGGGTAGGCTCGCCCGCGGACGAGGAGGACGCATGAGCACAGGCATCACGGTGGCCCCCGGGATCGAGTTCCCCGACACCGCCGACGGCCGGACCCACGTGGCGGCCGCGGTGATCGCCGACGACCGGGGAAGGGTCTTCGCCCAGCGCCGGTCCCCCACGCGCAAGGTGTTCCCGCACTGCTGGGACATCGTCGGCGGACACGTCGAGCAGGGCGAGACCATGCTGGAGGGGTTGGCGCGCGAGGTCGGGGAGGAGACCGGCTGGCGGCTGACCGGGGTGCTGGCGGAGCTGTTCCGGCTGGACTGGGACCCCGGGGACGGCCTGACCCGGCACGAGGTGGACTACCTGGTGCGGGTGGAGGGCGACCTGGACGCGCCCCGCCTGGAGCCGGGCAAGCACACCGAGTTCCTGTGGGTGGACGACTCCCTGGTGCACCGGCTGCGCGACGACCGCGACCCGGGCGACTACTTCATCACCGACATCGTGCAGCGGGGCATCGACGCCGCCCGCGCGCTGGGCACTCGGACGACGCGGGACCAGGGTTAGTGCGTCAGAGCCTCGGTGACGTGGAGGGCGAGGGCCAGCCACAGCGCGCCCGCGCCCGTACCCGCGCCCCAGGCTCCCCCGGGACTCACCACCGCCGGCCGCGCTCCGGCACCGGGGCGGATCAGATGTCGGTGGGCATCCAGGCGAGCACGAGCCCGAGCCACACGGCGAACGGGCCCGCCACCAGGTCCCGGCCCCACCCCAGGGGCCGGTCGGCGGACGGAGGCACCCCCTCCCGTGCCTCTTGGACGAACCGGGTGGTCCGTTGGGCGGCTTCCTCGTCCCGGGCCGGGGTGTTCCCCCAGGCCCTCGAACAGAACGCCCTTCCGTCGAGGAAGTGGACGGCGACCCCGTTCCCGGCGCCGACCCGCGCGACCCACTCCACGGGAATCGAGACCCACACGGCGTACCGCTTCAGGAGCAGGCGCGTCCCGGTCAGGCGAATCTCCGGATAGACGGTCCGCTGCCAGACCACCAGCCCGAGGACCGGCAGGAGCGGGGCCGCCACCAGCGCGTACCAGTCGCCCTCCCCCGCGCCGAACACGAGCACCGCGGAGAGCGACGCCATCACCAGCACCGCGGCGACACCCAGGAACCGAAACCGGCCACGGTACAGGGTGACCGGAGGCACAGCCGAAGGGTCGGACCGGTCGTCGGCCTCCCGCCCGGCCCGGAGCCGGAGCAGGAGGTCGTGGGACGGGCTTCCCGGAAGACCGATCACGCCCCAGAAGACGAACCCCGCCGCTCCGACGAGGGGCGCTCCCTCACGCGCGCTCCAGAGGACACAGGCCACGGTGAAGAACCCCCACCAGATCCGCGCGCACGAACGGGGAAGCCGTGCGGCCCGCAGCGCATCGCGCCACAGCCCCGCACGACCGCTCCTCCAGTCGCCACCGCGGTGGGCGGCGATGCGACGCGTCTCCGCGTACAGCGCGACCAGGGTTCCGACGAGGAACAGCGGGAGGAGGACCGCTGCGGTGATCACACGGCACCGGCCGGGGGTGCGGAGGCGGGGAACATGGGGGATGCCCGTCGTGTCCGGAGGAGGGGACCCCAGCATCCCACGGCGGTCCGGCACCCCTCCCCCGGCCCCGCACGCGAACGGCGGACAGACAGGGCTTGAGCCCGCACCCTTCGGTCCCGCCCCGAGCGGACCGCACCGGAGCGAACCCATGGGGGCTCGGCTGTGCGCGTTCCGGGGACGGCGTCCCCTCGGCCGGGCGGGCGACCCGGTCCCGGCCCGGTTCCGCCTCAGGCCGCCCGGCGGACCTCGGCCACCGCGAGCGGCAGCGCCTCCAACAGGTCGGACGCGCTGATCGGGGCACCGTCCCGGGCCAGCGAGGCGGCGCGTCCGTGCAGGTAGGCGCCGCACATCGCCGCCTCCCTCGCGGGCAGCCCGGCGGCCAGGAGCGCGCCGACCACCCCCGACAGCACGTCTCCGGTCCCGGCGGTGGCCAGCAGCGGCGTTCCGGTCGGGTTGACGACCACCGGGGCCCCCGGGTGCGCGATCACCGTGGTCGACCCCTTGAGCAGGACGGTGCACCCGAAACGGTCACGGGCGCGGGCCGCGTGCTCCAGACGGCGCGCCTCGACGTCCCCCCGGTCCGCGCCCAGCATCCGGGCCAGCTCCCCGGCGTGCGGCGTCAGGAGCGTGTGCGCCTTCCGCTCCCGCAGCAGCTCGCACAGCGGTTCGCCCCACTGCCCGGTGAGCAGGGTGAGCCCGTCCGCGTCCACCAGCACCGGGACGTCGCTGTCCAGGACCGCTCGGAGCTCGTCGGCGTTGGCCGGGTGCGTGCCCCGGCCGGAGCCGACCACGACGGCGGACACCCGCCCGGGCGACAGGTCGGTGCTGTTCTGCGGGTCGAGGAGGCTGGCGACGGTCTCCGGCCAGCGGGCGAGCACCTGGTCGACCACGGCCGGGCCGCCCCCGTAGCGCACCATGCCGACCCCGGTGCGCAGCGCTCCGCCCACGCACAGGACGGCGGCGCCCCGGTAGCGGTCGGAGCCCGCGCGGACGGCGAGGACGCCCCGCCGGTACTTGTCCGACTCCGCCCCGGCGACCGGCAGGAGGGAGGCGATGTCCGCAGCCCGCGGACTGACCAGCTCGGGCCCGGGCAGCTCCGGGGTCAGCCCGATGTCCACGAGACGGACCCGGCCCGCGCGTTCGGCGCCCGGATCGACGAACAGGCCGGGCTTGTGGGTGCCGAAGGTGACCGTGACGTCGGCGCGCACGGCGTGCCCGGCCACCTCGCCGGTGTCGGCGTTCACCCCGCTGGGCAGGTCCACGGCGACCACGGGGACGGGCGCGTTGGCGGCGAGCAGGGCCAGGGTGGAGTGCGGCCTGCGCAGGCCTCCGCTGCCGCCGATGCCCACGAGCCCGTCCACGACGAGGTCGGCGTCGAACAGGTCGCTCTCATCGGCGAGGGCGTCGGTGAACCAGCGGACCCGCCCTCCCGCCGACCGCAGGGCGGCGATCCCGCCCTCGTGGACGCGCCGCCCGGCGATCAGGGCGCGCACGGCCGCGCCCCGGGCGGCCAGCGCGGCGCCCGCGTACAGCGCGTCGCCCCCGTTGTCGCCGCCGCCGACCATGAGGACGACCCGTGCCCCGTACACACGGGGCAGCAGCCGCGCGCACTCGGCGGCGAGTGCGGTGGCCGCCCTGAGCATGAGGGCCCCCTCGGGGAGGCGCGCCATGAGCGCGCGCTCGGCCTCGCGGACGGTGTCGGCGGTGTGTGCGGAGCGCACGGGTTACCTCCCAGGTTCGGGTCGGCCACCATCGTGCCGCAGAGGGCTCCGGGTACGGGGACTCCGCCACACCGGGTGGCCGACAACAAGGAATTTTCTACACAAAGTGATCACCCCTCTACCCTTCGGAGTGTCGACTTGACACAATGGGGGGCATGCCTCGACCGAGCAAATACGTCTCTCGGTCCGATCTGGGATGGGGTTCCTCGCCCGCGACCCGGGCCAATCCCCGATCCGGACTGGTCATCCACTACGACAGCACCGACCAGGGGCTGGCCGCGAAGGACCACTCGGCCTGCCTCAAGTACTGGCGCGACACCCGCTCCTTCCACACCGGCCCCTCCCGCGGCTGGGCCGACGTCGGATATTCCTTTATGTCCTGTTCGCACGGATATGTCATTGAAGGCCGGGGGCTGTACAAGACCCAGGCCGCGCAGCCGGGGGGCAACACCTCCCACTACTCGGTGACCCTGGCCACCGGTCCCACGGACGCCATCACCCCGGAGCAGATCAACGCCGTGCGCGCGCTCCGCCAGTGGCTGATGGAACCGGACACCTCGATCGCCGGAACGGTGCTCGGGCACCGCGACTTCGTCTCCACCTCGTGTCCGGGCGACAAGGCCTACGCTCTCGTCCGCGACGGCACGTTCGAAAAGCCCCCCGGGGAGATCACGGAGGTAAACGACATGCTCGGACTCGCGATCGGCAGTACGGGGGACGCGGTCAAGCTCCTCCAGCTCAAGGTCACCCGGGCGGGCTTCGGCGACACCCTGGGCGCGGGCGGGGTCGACGGCGACTACGGGGAGGCCACCGCCGAGGCCGTGCGACTGACCCGCAAGTACGTCGGCAGCCGCGCCCTGCCCGGGTACGGCGACAAGATGACCGCCCACGCCGTCGACCAGGTGGAGGCCGCCGTCATCAAGCGCGCGCTGGCGGGGGGCGCCGCGAAGGCGGAGGCCCCCGCGGAGGAGGCCACCCCGGCGTAGGGGGAGCACCGACGGGTCGGGGCGCTCCGCGCTCCGACCCGCTCCGACGCCGCCCCCGGAACCGGCCCCGGGCCGACCCCCCGTCACTCGCAGGCGACGCCGTCGCCGTCGCGGTCCAGGTGGGAGCCGTAACCCGGGTCGCCGCGGCGTACGGGCGCCGCACCCGCGGCGCGCGCCGCGTCGCAGTTCTCGTAGTAGGCCGGGGCGCCGCCGGTGTCGCCTCCGCCGCCCCCGCCGCTGCCGCTCCCGCCACTGCCGCCGTCGTCCGGGCGCTCGGTCACCGTCTCCGTGACGGTCTCCGTGGCGGTGACCGTCACCTCCACCTCGACCTCCTCGGTCGCGGTGGCGGTCGGCTCCACCGTCTCGGACACGGTCGCGGTCACCGTGGCGGCCGGGGGCGGCGGCCCCGCCTGGTCGGAGCCGCCTCCGGCCAGCGCACTGGCGCAGGAGCCGATCATCACGGTCAGGACCAGGGCGCCGAAGCACCCCAGGCATCCGAGGCCGATCTTGCCGCCGGTGGACACGGTGGCGGGGGAACGCGGGGGCAGGGACACGGCGGGGCTCCGGGGGATGCGCAGGGAGCGGCGGAGCGGGAACCGCGCTGGACGGGCGCGTGCGGGCGGGGCACGCGCGTGCGGCGACGATATCCGAGCCAGCCGCGAAAAGGATCCCCTTTGCGGTAAAAAGCGGCTTCCGCCGGATCCGACCGCTCTGCCGCCGCCCCCGAACGCTCCGTCGTCGGGCCCGGACGCCCCACCGGGCACCTCGGGAGAGCCGACCGGACACCGGCGAACGTCGGGAACACAGCGTGAAGCCCCGGCCGCGGGGCGCGCGGCCGGGGCTTCGCGGTGCGTGCGTGGACTACTGGACCGTCGTGACGATCGGGTCCTCCATGCCGAAACTGGGGTCGTAGCGGACCTCGGTCACCACGACCTCGCCTACCACGGCGATCTGCCCCGAGACCGAGGAGCCGGGCGCGAGGGTGCCGACCTCGATGTGCTGGATGTCGGCGAAGATCGCGTCGGCCCAGTCGGTGCGCTCGGTCCCGTCGGAGAGCACGGTCGTGAAGTACAGCGGGTTGATGTCGAGCGGCTCGTCGCCGTTGTTGGTGAGCTCGACGTCGAGCACCGTGTAGACGGTGTCGTCGATGGTGTCACCGGCCGTGCCCGCGGCGGTGGCGGTCAGGGTGACGCCCTGCTCGTTGGCGGGCTCCTCGGCCGCGCCGCCCTCGGACTCCTGCGTGCCCTCCTGCTGGGTGGGGGCCGAGGACGTGGAGGTCGACGTGCTGTCGCCGCCGCCCGCCATGGAGGCGATGATCACGATGACGATGACCACGATGAGCACCAGGCCGAGGCAGCCGCCGCCGATGCCGAGGCCGACCTTGGCGCCGGTGGACATGCCCTTCTTCGGCGGCGGGCCGTAGGGGTCTCCGGGACCGCCGGGGGGCATGCCGCCGTAGGGGGGCTGGCCGGGGGGCGGACCGCCCGGACCGCCGTAGGGCGGCTGACCGCCGGACGGGTCGCCGTAGCCCCCGCCGGGAGCGCCGTAGCCGGGCTGGCCGCCGTAGGACTGGTAGCCGCCGGTGCCGTCACCGTGGGGAGGCTGCTGGGGGCCGGAAGGGTACTGGGGATAGGACAACGGGGTGCTCCGGTCTTCGTACACGATGCCTGAGGGAATGTGCCGCGGGCCTGAGCCGTGTACCGGCTGGAACACATGCGGCTTCGAGGACCATATCCGACGCGGGTGTGCCGCCGCCTCGCAAGCCCCGTGTCAGAGCTGTCCGGAATCGGACGTTTCCGCTGGCGGCCGGGCCTGGACCCGGTCGCCGCCGGGGGACGGTGCGATCCTGTGACCCCGACGTACTACGCTGTGTCGTAGAAGCCCGCTGGCATGGCGTGAGGACGACGAGCGGAGGCGGCGTGGTCGACTGGCTGACCATGACGATTCAGATGGTGTCACTGGCGTTGGCCGGGTGGTGCCTCGTCTCGACCTTGCGCGACCAGCCCATGGTGGTCCCGCACCTGGTAGGCATGGCTGTCCTGTGGCTGCTCGTGCTCGGACAGGTGACCGCCACCGTCGTCACCATGGTCGGCGGCGAGCGGCCCGCCGAGACGGCCATGTTCGTGTCCTATCTGGCCACGGTCGCCCTGCTGCCGCCCGCGTGCGCCGTGTGGGGCTTCATGGAGCGGAGCAGGTGGGGCCCGGCGGTGATCGCCTTCGCGTGCCTGATCCTGCCCGTCCTGTTCGTCCGCCTCGAACAGCTCTGGAGCCCCGTTGTCTGAGTCCGCCGCGACCCGGGACAGAACCCTGCGCACCGGCCCCGGCCGCCTGCTCGTCGCCGTGTACGGGGTGTTCGCGCTCGCCGCGACCGCGCGCGGGGGCTACCAGCTGGCCACGAGGTTCGACGAGGCACCGCTGGCCTACGGGCTCTCGCTGCTCGCCGGGGTGATCTACCTGGTGGCGGCGGTGGGCCTGGCCCGGGCCGGGCGGACCTCGCGCAGGGTCGCGCTGGTCTCGTGCAGCGTCGAACTGGTCGGTGTGCTGGCGGTGGGCGCGGTCAGCCTGCTCCTGCCGGGGGTCTTCCCCGACGACACGGTGTGGTCGAACTTCGGCGCCGGGTACCTGTTCATCCCGCTGGTGCTGCCGGTGCTGGGCCTGTGGTGGATCCTGCGCGTCCACCGCATGGACCGGGGCGTCGGGGGCCGCGGCGCCTGAACGGCGCCCCCGGGCCCGCTTCCGGGTCCCGCGTCCGGGCGCCCTCCCGCGGGCCGGTACGGCGGCGGACACCGGGCACACCCCTCCCCACCTGCCGGGACGGAACGCCTAGTGTGGTGCCCATGTCCGAACTCCTGACCCTGCCGGTGGCCGTGTCGGCCGACTGGCTCCGCGAACACCGCGACCGGGTGGTCCTCGTCGACTCCCGGTGGTACCTCGACGGGCGCTCCGGCCGCGACGCCCACCGCGCCGGACACCTGCCCGGCGCCGTCTTCACCGACCTGGACACCGACCTGGCCGCCCCGGCCAGCCCCGAGGGCGGACGCCACCCGCTGCCCTCCGCGGCCGACTTCGCCGCCGCCCTCGGCCGCCTCGGCATCGGCGACGACTCCTCCGTGGTGGTCTACGACGACGCGGGCGGTTCCGTGGCCGCCCGCCTGGTGTGGATGCTGCGCGTGCTGGGGACCCCGGCGGCCTTCCTCGACGGGGGCCTCCAGGCGTGGGCCGGCGAACTGGAGGAGGGCGACGTCACCCCCCGGCCGGTGCACCGCACCCCCCTGCCCTGGCCCGCCGACCGCGTCGTGCACACTGACACCGTCCGCGCCGAGGCGGGCGATCCGGCACACCTGCTGGTCGACGCCCGCGCCCGCGAACGCTACACCGGTGAGCGGCCCGCACCCGTCGACGCCCGGCCGGGGCACGTGCCGGGCGCCCGCAGCGCCGAGTGGACCGCGAACCTGGGCGATGACGGGCTCCTGGCCGCCCCGGGAATCCTGCGTGAACGCTTCGCCGCCCTCGGCGCCGACTCCGCCGACACCATCACCGCCTACTGCGGGTCGGGGGTCACCGCCTGCCACGACCTGCTCGCCCTGGAGCACGCCGGGTACTCCGGCGCCCGCCTCTACCCGGGGTCGTGGAGCCGTTGGGGAGGCGACGACACCCTCCCTGTGGAGACCGGCGACCCCCGGGCCTGAAAACCCCGCGCACCGGGGCGTGGGCGCCTCGGCCCGAGCCGCCGGACGCGGGGCGCCGGTGTCCCGGGGGCGGTTCCGGGAGCGCGCCGAGGCGCGCTCCCGAACACGGGGCCGTTCTCAACGACCACCGTCCGTGAGAGGTTCCCGGGCGGGGCGTCTTTCGTGTCCTGATCTGGTCACATGTGGAACCGGCCCCTCGCACGCGGCGTCAGAGCGTCAGTAGGATTGCCCGGCCCCGGGGAACACGCAGGCAGGGGACGTGCACGGCCTCGCTCCCCCATGCCCCACCGCGAAACGAGGAACATTGGCCATCGAACTCCTGCTGCTGCTCATCCTGGTCGGCGTCGCCGTCGTGATCGGCGTCCTGGTCTACGCGCAGCGCGCCAAGAAACCGAAAACGGCCCCCGAGCCCCCCGCGCCGCCTCGGGACCCCTTCGCCGACACGGGCGACAGCACCGCGGGCGACCCGCGCGCCATCAAGGCGGGCGACATGATCGACTGGGGCACCGAGCGGACCTGGATCCGCGGCACCCTGCGCCTGTCCGAGGGCGGCTTCACCTGGTCCGAGCACTTCCTGGAGGTCGAGGGCGGCAAGCGCTGGCTCTCGGTGGAGGAGGACCCCGACGTGGAGCTGGCCCTGTGGACCGGCCGCCCCGACCTGGACATCATCCCCCAGGGCAAGAGCATCGAGCTGGAGGGCACCGTCTACCGGCTCCAGGAGAAGGGCACCGGCTCCTACCGCTCCGAGGGCACCACCGGGCTCAAGGCCTCCGGGGGCCTGGACTACGCCGACTACGAGTCCGACGACGGACGGCTGCTGTCCTTCGAGCGCTTCGACCACGGGCGCTGGGAGGCCAGCACGGGCACCAAGGTCGCCCCGGGCACCTTCACCATCTACCCGGGGAGCTGACCGGAACGTGCGCGCGAGCATCAGCGCCCCCTTCGTCGACACCAGCGCCGACGACCTGGTCTGGGCCCTGCGCCACCCGCTGGTCGACCCCCTGGCCGCCCGCACCGTCCGGGTGCCGGGGGCCCGGGTCGAGCTGCGGGTGCTCGGCGCCTCCCACCAGGTGGTCGTCACGCCGGAGCCGTCGCCCGGGGCCCTGGTGCCCGAGGAGCCGCTGGTGGAGACGGTGGCCTGCCTGCCCGGCCTCCCCGGCGGTCTGCCCGGCAGCGCCGACCGCCCCGACCTGGGCGGCTACCGTTTCGGCTCGCGCGTGGAGTCCCTGTCCCGCACCGAGCTGGCCCGCCGGGTGGAGGGGATCCACCGGGAGGTGGACGACTCCCCCGGCGGCCTGCTCGTCGCCTTCCCCGGCGATCCGCTGGCGGTCACCGCGCTGCACCTGGTCCCCGGCGGACCACTCGGCTGGCGCACCTGGCACGCCTACCCCCAGAGCGGCGAGCTGGTGACGACCACCTCGACCGTGACCCTTCCCCCCACTTCCGGGAGAACCGCACCATGAAGGCATACGAGAAGCCCGCGGACAACGGCAACAGGAACGTCATCATCACGGTGTTCGTCGTGATCGGCGTCATCCTGCTGGTCCTGATCCTGCTCAGCGCCTGCTCCAACAACAGCAACAACTACTGCCCCGACGACGACGTGGTCCAGATCGAGGGCTATGACGACGACGACTGCGACGGGTCCTCGGGGTCCTCCGGCGGAGGAGGGTTCTTCTTCTTCGGCGGGGGCACCGGCGGCGGCAGCAGCTACAGGGACAACAACAGCAGCAGCTACAGCGGCGGCAGCAGCAGCAACGGCAGCGGCAGCAACTACCGCGGCGGCGGCAGCGGCTTCGGCAAGTAGTCTCCTTCCCCACACGTCACGAACACGTCAACCGAAATCCCCTACCTGCGAACAGGACCATGAACGAGATCCTCCTCAACGCGCTCGGAGCCCTCGCCTACGGCGGAGTGGGCATCGTCATCCTCGTGCTGGGCTACCTCCTCACCGACCTCCTCACCCCCGGCAAGCTGCACGTGCTGATCTGGGAGAACCGCAACCGCAACGCGGTCCTGCTCGTGTCGGCGAACACGCTGGGCTCGGCCATCGTCGTCACCTCGGCGATCCTCTCCAGCGAGTCCGAGATCGGCCTGGGCGCGGGCCTGCTCTCGACCGCCGTCTACGGCCTGATCGGCCTGGGCGTGATGGCGCTGTCGTTCGTGCTGATCGACCTCCTCGTCCCCGCCAAGATCGCCCAGATGATCAGCAACGACGAGCCGCACCCGGCCACCTGGGTGAGCGCCTCCGCGCACGTGGCGATCGCGGTCGTCATCGCCGCGGCCCTGACCTGACGCCCCTCCCCCCACCGGCCCCCTGCCCCGGGCAACCGCACCACCGCACCACCACACGAAGGCAGTTCCGTTGACTGAGACCACCGTCCGCGCACGGCCCCGACTGCCGGTATCCGCCAGGGCGGCCCGGTTCCTCGTGTTGTTGGCGGTGTTCGTCTGCGCCGCCTGCGGCCTGGTGTACGAGCTCGCGCTGGTCGCCATCGGCAGCTACCTGCTGGGCGACAGCATCACCCAGGCCTCCGTGGTCCTGTCGGTGATGGTGTTCGCGATGGGCGTGGGCTCCCTGTTGTCCAAGCGCTTCCAGGCGCACCCCGCCGCGGCCTTCGCGGTGATCGAGGGCCTGCTCTCGCTGGTCGGCGGACTGTCCGTGCTGCTGCTGTACGGGGCGTTCGCCTGGTTCTCCGCCTACCAGCCCGCCCTGGTGGTGCTGTCGTTCGCCATCGGGCTCCTCATCGGCATGGAGATCCCGCTGCTGATGACGCTGATCCAGCGCATCCGCAGGCAGGAGGCCTCCGACGCGGTCGCCGACCTGTTCGCCGCCGACTACGTGGGCGGCCTGATCGGCGGCCTGGCCTTCCCGTTCCTGCTGCTCCCGCTGCTGGGCCTGCCCAAGGGCGCGCTGATGGTGGGCGCGCTCAACGCCGTCGTCGGCGTGGCGGTGGTGCTGTGGCTGTTCCGCGCGGAGCTGACCCGGCGGGCCTACGCGGGCCTGAGCCTGGGCCTGGCGTTCATCATCGCGGTGCTCGGCCTGGCCTACGCCTACGCCGACCAGTTCGAGGTGGACGCGCGCCAGGCGCTGTACCGGGACCCGATCGTGCACGCCGAGCGCTCGGAGTACCAGGAGATCGTGCTCACCCGGTCCCTGGACGGCCAGGACGTGCGCCTGTTCCTCAACGGGAGCCTCCAGTTCTCCAGCCTGGACGAGTACCGCTACCACGAGTCGCTGGTGCACCCGGCGATGGCGGGACCGCACGAGGACGTGCTGGTGCTGGGCGGCGGCGACGGCCTGGCCCTGCGCGAGATCCTGGCCTACGACGACGTGGCCTCGGCCACCCTCGTGGACCTGGACCCGGCCGTGATCGAGCTGGCCTCGACCGACCCGGTGATCAGCGACCTCAACGGGGACTCCCTCGAGGACCCGCGCGTGGACGTGGTCAACGCCGACGCCTTCCAGTGGCTGCGCGAGAACCGCGAGGAGTTCGACGTCATCATCGCCGACCTCCCGGACGGGGACTCCGTGGGCACCGCCAAGCTCTACTCGGTGGAGTTCTACGCGCTCCTGCGCCACGCCCTGTCCGAGGAGGGCCGCATGGTCGTGCAGGCGGGTTCCCCCTTCTTCGCTCCGGAGGCCTACTGGGGCGTGGGCGACTCCCTGGAGGCGGCGGACCTGGCGGCCACCCCCTACAACGTGGACGTGCCGAGCTTCGGCAACTGGGGTTTCTACCTCACCTCATCCGGGTCCGCGCCCGAGCTGCGCGTCCCCGACGACGCGCCGCCGCTGAGCTTCCTCGACCCGGCCCTGCTGGAGGCCGCGCAGGTCTTCCCCAAGGACCGCCGCGAGGAGGACGTGGAGGAGTCGACCCTCATGCACCCGAGGATCATCGGCTACCACCAGGGGGCCTGGCGGGGCTACTGACGCCGGTCCGCGGACCGGCGCCGCCTCGGCGAGAAAACACCGCGCGGCCTGAGGACTTGGGCCAGTGGGCGGCCACGCGGTGTGTCTGGGGAGGGGCTGGTCGGGGGCCCGGTCCCGTCCGGGGACGGCGGTCGCGGGTGGAGAGGCGGACGGAAGGTCTGCGGCGCCGGACGGGGCAAGGGTGCGCTTCCCCGCGTTCCCCGACGACCTGGGCCCATCCTGACCTGCCGGTCGAAGTCGGAGAAACCGCCACGCCGCATCCGACACCGGCCCAGCCAACCCCTTACCCAGACTTTCCCGCCCTTTTCCGGCTTCCCGACCGCTCGCCCGCCCCCGTGGCGGCGGGTCCGCGGAACCGCCCGCGGGCCGTGTGCCGCGTCGGATCCCACCGGCCCCGGTTCCCGCGGCGGGCCCGCTCAGGCGCGCTCCAGGGCGGCGAGGGCGGTGACGGCGCCCAGCTCCCAGCAGGCCTCGCGGTCCCGGGCCGCCGGGCGGCCGGTCACGGTGACCGGCGGGCGGTGCCGCCGCCACCCCATGCCCTTGGCGATCGACTCGACCGACCGGACCGCGCCGGAGGCGTCGTCGTCCCCGTGCACGTACAGCGCGTAGGGCAGTCCCTCGGTCGCCCCCTGGGCGGGGTAGAAGACCGTGTCGAAGAAGACCTTGAGGGCGCCCGACATGTACCCGATGTTGGCCGGGGTCCCCAGGACGACGGCGTCGGCGCCGAGCAGGTCGCTGGCCGTGGCCGACAGCGCCGCCTCCGCACGCACCTCGACCCCCTCGATGTCGTCGTCGCGGGCGCCCTCCAGGACCGCCTCCAGCAACTGCCGGGTCGCGGGCGAGACCGTGTGGTGAACGATGAGCAGTCGTGCCATGTCCCCCACACTAGGAGGCGGCGGCGCGCCACCGCCGCCTCCCGCACGGCGCCACCCGGCACCGGCGCCCAGCCGACGCCCGCAGCAGAAAGCCAGGCCCCGCCATGAGCCAGCCCCCGCACGGTCCCGGTGACGGGTCCGCGGACCGCGACCAGCCGCCCATGGGCCCTCCCCCCGCAGGCATGCCGCCCACCGGCTGGCAGCCGCCCCCGGGGCCGCCTCCCGCGCCCGGCTTCGCCCGTTCGGGCCCTCCCTCCCCGGGCAAGCCAGGAGGCGCCAGGGAGTACTCCCCCTGGCTGTTCCTGAGCCTGGGCTGCGGCGCCCTGTTCCTCATCGGGATCCTCCTGGTCCTGCTCATCGTCCTCGTCTTCGACGACCGCGCCGAGCGGAGCGAGGGCGCGCTCGGACCCCTCGGACACGGCGGCGCGTCCGTCACCGGGGACCGCACCACCGCCTGACCGCGCGGCGGCCGGGAGGGGTGTGTGTCCTCATCCGAAATTCAGCGGGAAAAAGCCGGAAAACATGTCCTTTCCTCCGAATTCTCCGCGCCACAGAAAGGACATCGCACCCCGTAAGGGCATGATCGCGCAATTCCTTCACCCGGCCGCGCGCGGAGAACGCGGATGTCGGACATTGACCGGCCATTCGACGTTACCTAAGGTGCGACGGCACGCGCACCACCCGCTCGCACCACCGTGCCAGCAGGACATACGCGGACGTAACAACCGTTCTCGCCCGCCCCGGCGGCGCACACGCAGGAACGAGGAACACATGCCGCACAACGTCCGTGCCGCACTCGTCCAGACCGAATGGACGGGCGACACCGAATCCATGCTCGCCGTCCACGAGGAGCACGCGCGCGACGCCGCCGCACGGGGCGCGCGGGTGATCGGTTTCCAGGAGGTGTTCAACGCCCCCTACTTCTGCCAGGTGCAGGACCCCGAGCACCACCGCTGGGCCGAGGCCGTCCCCGACGGCCCCACCGTCACCCGCTTCAGGGCCCTGGCCAGGGAACTGGGCATCGTCATGGTCCTGCCGGTCTTCGAGGTGGAGTCCCCCGGCTTCTACTACAACACCGCCGCGGTCGTCGACGCCGACGGCAGCTACCTCGGCAAGTACCGCAAGCACCACATCCCGCAGGTCCACGGCTTCTGGGAGAAGTACTACTTCCGCCCCGGCAACCTCGGCTGGCCGGTCTTCGACACCGCCGCCGGGCGCATCGGCGTCTACATCTGCTACGACCGCCACTTCCCCGAGGGCTGGCGGGCCCTGGGGCTGGCCGGAGCCCAGCTGGTGTACAACCCGTCCGCGACCAGCCGCGGCCTGTCCGCCCACCTGTGGAAGCTGGAGCAGACCGCGGCGGCCGTGGCCAACGCCTACTTCGTCGCCGCGATCAACCGCGTGGGCGTGGAGGAGTACGGCGACAACGACTTCTACGGCACCAGCTACTTCGCCGACCCGCGCGGGCAGTTCGTCGGCGACGTCGCCTCCGACACCTCCGCCGAGCTGGTCGTACGCGACCTGGACCTGGACCTGGTCGACGAGGTCCGCCGACAGTGGGCCTTCTATCGCGACCGCAGGCCCGACGCCTACGGCCCGCTGGTCCGGGGCTGAGGGGGCGCGGCATGGCACGACGCACCGTCATCCGCGGCGGCCTGGTCGTCACCGCGGCCGAGGAGACCGAGGCCGACGTCCTGGTGGAGGGCGAGAGGGTGGCCGCGCTCGCGCTGCGCGGCAGCGACGCCGCCCGCTCCTGGGCCGACAGCGGCGCCGAGGTCATCGACGCCGCCGGGCACTACGTCGTCCCCGGCGGGGTGGACGGCCACACCCACATGGAGATGCCCTTCGGCGGCACCTCCTCCTCCGACACCTTCGAGACGGGCACCCGGGCCGCAGCCTGGGGCGGCACCACCACGATCGTCGACTTCGCCATCCAGCGGCCCGGGGAGTCGGTGCGCGCGGGCGTGGACGCGTGGATGGCCAAGGCCGAGGGCAACTGCGCGGTGGACTACGCCTTCCACGCGATCCTCTCCGACGTCAACGCCTCCTCGCTCGGGGAGATGGACGCCCTCGTCGACGAGGGCGTGACCTCGTTCAAGCTGTTCATGGCCTACCCGGGCGTGTTCTACAGCGACGACGGCCGGATCCTGCGGGCCATGCAGCGCGGCGCCGCCAACGGCGCGCTGACCATGGTGCACGCCGAGAACGGCATCGCCATCGACGTGCTGGTCGAGCAGGCCCTGGCCGAGGGCAGGACCGACCCGAGGTACCACGGCGAGGTGCGCAGGGCCCTGCTGGAGTCGGAGGCCACCCACCGCGCCGTCCAGCTCGCCCGGGTGGCGGGCGCGCCGCTGTACGTGGTGCACGTCTCGGCGCGGGAGGCGGTGGAGGAGCTGGCCCGGGCGCGCGGGATGGGGCTCAACGTGTTCGGCGAGACCTGCCCCCAGTACCTGTTCCTGTCCGCCGACAACCTCGCCGAGCCTGGATTCGAGGGCGCCAAGTACGTGTGCTCCACTCCTCTGCGGCCCCGGGAGCACCAGGAGCACCTGTGGCGAGCGCTGCGCACCAACGACCTGTCCGTGGTCTCCACCGACCACTGCCCGTTCTGCTTCGCCGGGCAGAAGGAGCTGGGCCGGGGCGACTTCTCCAGGATCCCCAACGGCATGCCCGGGGTCGAGCACCGCATGGACCTGCTGCACCAGGCCGTGGTGGAGGGCCGCATCGGCAGGCGCCGGTGGATCGAGATCGCCTGCGCCACCCCGGCCCGCATGTTCGGCCTGTACCCGGCCAAGGGCACGATCTGCCCGGGCTCGGACGCCGACATCGTGGTCTACGACCCACGCGCCGAGCAGGTCCTGTCGGCCGAGACGCACCACATGAACGTGGACTACTCGGCCTACGAGGGCAGACGGGTCACCGGCCGGGCCCGCACCGTGCTCTCGCGCGGCCGGGTCGTGGTGGACCGCGGCGCCTACCTGGGCGAGGCCGGGCACGGCCGGTACGTGCCCCGGTCCACCTGCCAGTACCTGGTCTGAACGAGAGGGCAGCACATGGACATCGGACTCGTCCTCCAGACCGACCCGCCCGCCGACCTGCTGGTCGAACGGATGGTCCGCGCGGAGGGGTACGGCTTCACCCACGGGTGGACCTTCGACTCGGTCGTGCTCTGGCAGGAGCCCTTCGTCGTCTACAGCCGGATCCTGGAGCGCACCAGCGGCCTGGTCGTGGGGCCCATGGTGACCAACCCGGGCACGCGCGCCTGGGAGGTGACCGCCTCGCTGTTCGCCACCCTGAACGACATGTTCGGCAACCGCACGGTGTGCGGGATCGGCCGGGGCGACTCGGCCATGCGGGTGGCGGGCCGCCGACCCGCCACCCTGGAACGCCTGTCCCGGGCGATGCGCGCGATCAAGGACCTGGCCGAGGGCCGGGAGGCCGACGTGGAGGGCGCGGCCCTGCGCCTGCCGTGGGTGCGCGACGGCGCCCTGCCCGTGTGGATGGGCGCCTACGGGCCCCGGGCACTGGAGCTGGCGGGCCGTCAGGCGGACGGCTTCATCCTCCAGCTGGCCGACCCCTACCTGACCGAGTGGATGGTCAGGGCGGTGCGCACGGCCGCGGCCGACGCCGGGCGCGACCCCGACGCGGTGACGGTGTGCGTGGCGGCGCCCGCCTACGTCACCGACGGCTCCGAGCGGGGGCTCGCCCACGCGCGGGAGCAGTGCCGCTGGTTCGGCGGGATGGTGGGCAACCACGTGGCCGACCTGGTCGCCCGCTACGGCGACTCCTCCGACGCGGTCCCACGGGAGCTGACCGACTACGTCAGGGCCCGGCGGGGTTACGACTACAGCCACCACGGCCGGGCGGACAACCCCGACACCGCGTTCGTCCCGGACGGCATCGTCGACCGGTTCTGCCTGGTCGGGCCGGTGGAGGAGCACGTGGAGAAGCTGGAGCGGCTCCGGGAGGCGGGTGTGGACCAGTTCGCGGTGTACGCGATGCACGACGACGTGGACGGGGTCATCGAGGCCTACGGGCGCCACGTCGTCCCGGCCGTGTCCTGACCCGCGCCGCGGGGCGGAGAGCCGGAGAAGGCCGGGACCAGGAAGGCCGCGGCCGGGGACCGGCGCGCAGGCGGGGGACCGCCCGGACGGGACGGGCGTCCGGACGGGCGCGTCCTTGCCCGGGGCCAGGCGCATACCGTCGTGCAGGGGCGGTCCCCCACCGCACGGGCGCGTCCCTTCGGGGTGCGCGGTCCCGTGGTAACCCTCCCGACCCGCCCACGACACCTGTGCGCCTTGTGACGTGCGAGGATATTCGGCGGCCCGGAACGAATCCGGACTTTTCGCCGCCCTTCCCGGGGTTCCCCCGCCGGGTCCGGCAGCGCTCGTATCCCCCGCCCTCCCCGTCCGCCCACCGAGACCAGGTGACCCGTGACCCACAGCCCGACCCCGGCGGAACCCGCCGCCGTCACCCACCCCGACGGCCGGGTGTCCCTCGCCGAGGGGACCTCCCTGCCCGAGGGCCCCTACGTCAACGCCGACCTCCAACCCGTCCCGATGTCCCGGCGCACCTGGGGCACCGGCAGCTTCGGCGCCCTGTGGGTGAGCATGTCGGTCAGCATCCCGGCCTGGACCCTGGCCAGCGGCCTGATCGCGGCGGGCATGGACTGGCGCCAGGCCATGCTCGCCGTGGTCCTGGGCAACCTCGTCGTCCTGCTGCCCATGGTGCTGACCGGCCACGCGGGCGCCAGGTACGGCATCCCCTTCCCCGTGTTCGCGCGCGCCTCCTTCGGCCTGCGCGGCGCCAACCTGCCCGCGCTGCTGCGCGGCGCGGTCGCCTGCGGCTGGTACGGCATCCAGACCTGGGTCGGCGGCCAGGGGGTGTACATCCTGCTCGGGCGGCTGCTCGGCGACGGGTGGACGGGGTCGGCGGCGCTGGGCGGCCAGCCGTGGACGCTGTGGCTGTCCTTCGGCCTGTTCTGGGTCGCCCAGCTCGCGATCATCCTGTGGGGCATGGAGGGCGTGCGCCGGACCCAGGTGTGGGCCGCGCCGCTGATGATCCTCGGCGGCGTCGCGCTGCTGGCCTGGATGGCCGTGGAGGCCGGGGGCCTGGCCCCGATGCTGTCCCTGGACTCGGGCGAGCCCCTGGACTGGGGGCCCTCCTTCTGGGCGCTGTTCTTCCCGTCGCTGATGGGCGTGATCGGCTACTGGGCGACCCTGACCCTCAACATCAGCGACTTCACCCGCTTCTCGTCCTCCCAGCGCGCCCAGGTGGTGGGCCAGACGCTGGGCCTGCCCACCACGATGACGCTGTTCTCGCTGCTGGCCGTCATGGTCACGGCGGGCACCGCGGCCGTCTACGGCGAACCCCTGTGGAACCCGATCGACGTCGTGGCGCGGATGGACAGCGGGATCGGCCTGCTCTTCGCGGTCTTCGTCGTGCTGCTGGCCACGGTCTCCACCAACATCGCGGCCAACCTGGTCGGTCCGGCCTACGACCTGTCCAACCTCAGGCCCCGGCTGATCAGCTTCCGCGCCGGGGCGATCACCACCTGCGTGCTCAGCGTGCTGATCATGCCGTGGCGGCTGCTGGAGAACGAGAGCGTCTACATCTTCACCTGGCTGGGCACGGTGGGCGGCCTCCTGGGCACCGTGGCGGGCGTCCTGCTCGCCGACTACTGGCTGCTGCGCCGCACGCGGATGAACCTGCCCGCGCTGTACGAGCGCGGCTCGGAGTACTGGTACCGGCACGGGTGGAACTGGCGCGCCCTGGTGGCCTTCGGCGTCGGCTCGGTGCTGGCCGTGGGCGGTTCGCACTCCCCCGAGGGGTCGGGCCCCTTCCCGGCCGAGGGTCTGGTCCCGTTCCTGGCGCCGCTGGCGGACTACGGGTGGCTCGTGGGGCTGGCCAGCGGCCTGCTGCTGCACTGGGGCCTGGGCGTGCTCCTGCCCCACCGGGACGCGGGGGAGCGGGCCGCGAGGAGGACGGAGGGGGCCGCCGCCGGCTGAGCGGGCCCCGGGGTCAGTCCCGCCGGGTCCACTCCCCGTGGGCGGACCCGGCCGTCAGCGGGAGCCCGACGCCGAAGGCGCCCTCATCGTCGTAGAAGTGCTCTTCGCCTTCTTCGTACTCTTCGAGCTCTTCGTCCCAGTCGTGTTCCATGCCCGGCTCTGCCCTTCTTTTCGGCATCGTCTCATCGACGCTCGGCGCTTGGAGAAGGTTGTCCCGGCTGCGGGGCGCACCGGCGGTCCGGGAGCGCGGAGGACTGCCTCACTCCGCGCTCCGCGGGGTCACCTGTAGCCGTCGGGGTTGGCCGACTGCCAGCGCCAGGCGTCGGCGCAGGCCTCGGCCACCGTGTGCTCGGCCCTCCAGCCCAGTTCGCGGTTGGCCAGCCCCGGGTCGGCGAAGCAGGTGGCGATGTCGCCGTCGCGGCGCGGCCCCACCCGGAAGGGGATGGTGTGGCCGCAGGCCGCCTCGAAGGCGCGGATCGCCTCCAGGACGGAGGTGCCCCTCCCCGTCCCCAGGTTGAAGGCCCTGAGCCCCTTCTGCGAGGCCAGGTGGTCGAGCGCCGCGACGTGCCCCCGGGCCAGGTCCACCACGTGCAGGTAGTCCCGGACCCCCGTGCCGTCCGCGGTGTCGTAGTCGTCGCCGAAGACCGTCAGCTCGGGCAGCCTGCCCGCGGCGACCTTGGAGATGTAGGGGAAGAGGTTGTTGGGGATGTCGTTGGGGTCCTCCCCGATCAGGCCGCTGGAGTGTGCGCCGACCGGGTTGAAGTACCGCAGCACGGTGATCCGCCAGTCGGGCGCGCTCACCGCGAGGTCCTCCAGGATCCTCTCGCCGAACAGCTTGGTCGCGCCGTAGGGGTTGGTCACCCGCAGCGCGCTCCCCTCGGCGATCGGCACCGTGTCGGGGTCGCCGTAGACGGTGGCCGAGGAGCTGAACACCAGGTCGCGCACCCCGACGCGGTCCATCGTCTCGGCGAGCGTGAGCAGGGCGTCCAGGTTGTTGCGGTAGTACCGCAGCGGCTGGCTGACGGACTCCCCCACCGCCTTGAGCCCGGCGAAGTGCACCACGGCCTCGATGCCGTGCTCCACCAGGACGCGCTCGACGACGCCCTGCTCGGTGCAGTCGCCCCGCACGAACGGGATCCGCGCGCCGGTGATCTTCTCGACCCGGCGCACGGCCTCCTCGCTGCTGTTGACCAGGTTGTCCAGGACGACCACCTGGTGCCCGCGCGCGACCAGCTCGACCGCCGTGTGGGAACCGATGTACCCGGCTCCTCCGGTGAGCAGAATCCTCAAGGCCCTCTTCACCCTCCCTGTCGTGGGGCCGCGCCGGACGGCGCGGCCCCTGCCTTCCCCCGAACCCGCCCGGTTCAGAGGAGCTTGCCGAAGACCTGCTCGACCACCCGGGCCGCGGCCTTGCCGTCGTCCAGGGGGCAGAACTGGTTCACGAAGGCCTCGTACCGCTCCCTGTGGGCCTCCTGGACCCCGTCGATGTCGCGGATCGAGTCGATGACCTCGTCGGAGGTGCGCAGCAGCGGGCCCGGGGCGGTCTCGGCGAAGTCGAAGTAGAACCCGCGCAGGCTGTCGCGGTACTCCTCCAGGTCGTAGGTGAAGAACAGCATCGGGCGGCCGGTGTTGGCGAAGTCGAACATCAGCGACGAGTAGTCGGTGATGAGGATGTCCGTGACCAGGAACAGCTCCTGGATCTCGGGGTAGGCCGAGACGTCGAAGACGAAGTCCTTGCCCACGTTCGGCACCCGGTCGACGATGTTGGGGTGCCTGCGGAACAGCAGCACGTGGTCGTCGCCGAGGGCGTCGTACAGCCGCCGCAGGTCCAGGTGCAGGTCCAGCTTGTACTTGCCGACGGAGTAGAACTTGTCGTCGCGCCAGGTGGGCGCGTAGAGGATGACCTTCTTGCCCTCCGGCAGGCCCAGGCGCTCGCGGACCGCCTCCGTCACCGCCTCGCGCTCGGGGCGGTGGAAGATGTCGTTGCGCGGGTAGCCGGTCTCCAGGATCTCGTTCTCGAAGCCGAAGGCGCGGCGCAGGATCGGGGTCGCCCAGGGGCTCGGGGAGACCAGGTAGTCCCACTGGTTGGTCTCGTGCCGGAGCCGGTCGTGGTAGTTGCGGCCCGCGAACTGGACGTGCTCGATGTCGAAGCCGATGCGCTTGAGCATCGACCCGTGCCAGGTCTGCACGACCTTCTGCCCGGGCTGCTTCTCGAACCACATGGGCAGGTGGGCGTTGGAGACGATGAACTCCGAGCGCGCCAGCGCCTCGAAGTACTCGCGGCTCGTGTGCCGGACCTCGGTCAGCCCCGGGGGCAGGGTGATCTGGCGGTTGCGCACCATCCACGACATCGGCGTCTCCACGCCGCGGCGCCGCAGTTCCTCGTACATGTCCCGCGGGCTGTCGGAGAACTGCTTGCCGGTGTAGCTGTCGAAGACGATGCCGGGCAGCACCGGCTTGCGGCGCAGCTTGGGGTAGACCTCCTCGCGCAGGACCTGCTGCGCGTAGGACCCCTGCTCCTCCGGACGCAGCACCGAGCCCAGGCGCAGCACGGGCCACCCGCGGCCGTCCGGCTTGAGCTCCAGGTCGAAGCCGCCCTCCTTCTCGGGGGCGGGGAACTTGGCGGTGCGCAGCTCCCGCGAGAAGCCGATCCGGCGGTCGTCCCACTGGTTGTCGCCGGTGGCGGTGCGCAGCAGGAAGCGGTAGTTGCCGGGCGTGAGGGGCACCTTCGTGCCGAAGTTGGGGATCGCGGTGGGCGGGACGGAGGCCGAGAACCGGCCGTCCGCGGCCTCCACCGGGAACAGGTGCTCCTCCATCCGGCCGACGGCCTTGACCACCAGGGAGAGCTCTCCCGTGGGGGTCTCGGGGAAGTCGCCCCGCAGGTCGAGGACGTCGTCGTCCCAGGAGACGGCGGTGAGCAGGGGCTGGGGCCGCTCCACCCGGACCCTGGTACGCCCGGCGAAGTCGGGGAGCACCCGCACGCTCAGGCCGGAGTGCGCGTAGCGGCCCTCGGGGCCGTCCTCGGCGAAGGGGATCCACCGGGAGCGGCCGGAGCCGTCCCGGAGGTGGACCGACCAGTCCTCGTAGGGGTCGCTGCCCGCGATGGCGTCCCTGTCCTGGTAGCCGTCGGTGAGGGCGGCCAGGTCGGCGAGCACGCGCACGGACGCGCCGTCGGTCTCCACCTTCGCCGGGACCTCGACGTCGCCGGGGAAGCGCTGGACGTAGGCGCTCAGGCCCTCGGTCGGGGTTCCCGTCGCCCGGCCGCTCAGGACCAGTGAGGAGCCCTCGACCGCGGAGCCGTCCAGGACGACCGCCGGGCGCTCGACGGTCAGGCGCAGCTCGAAGTCGTCCACCCAGTGCGGGCGGGCCCACACGCCCGGCCGGACCTGCTCGGGGCCGAGCATCCGGACGTCGGCCGCGGCGGGCTTCTTGAGGCGGTCCACACGGCGGAAGCCGCGGTTGACCACGCCCAGCTCCACGTACCAGTCGCCCTCGTCCCCCAGCTCGGCCGGGTCGATGACGATCCGGTAGCCGCCCCAGTCCTTGCGGGAGGTGGCCACCGTCGGGGCGAGCCGGAACTCGTTGGCCTGGTGCGTGGTCGTGTTCAGCCGCACGCGCCTGCCGTCCTCGGCGTTGACCGCCCAGGCGCGGACCTGCTGCTGGAGGCGCTTGTTGGGCCGCAGGTACTTCAGGCAGACCCGGCCCCCGACGACGAGCTTGCCGTCGACCCAGGTGAGCTCCTCGGCCTTCTGGCGGAGCTTGAGCTCCGAGCGCACGCGGTAGACCGAGCGCGGCACGCCCTGGGCGGGGTCGTCCTTGAACGGGTAGTCCGCGTAGTAGCGGATCCCGTGCCGGACGATCTTGGCCTTCTTGTGCTCGGCGCTCTTGTTGAAGACGATGACCTCGCGCAGCTGCTCGACCTTGCGCTGCCGGATAAGGTGCCACTTGAGGCGCTCGATGGCGGGGAGGTCGCGCAGCACCTTGTCGTCCACCTGGTCCAGGTAGGCGTTGCCGAGCTCGACGAGCCGCCGGGTGAAGTCCGCGTCGGCCCGGTCGAGCACCTGGAGGAAGAGGCGCAGGTCGCTGCCGAGCGCCACCGCGTCCCACCGGCGCTTCTGGAGGGGCGGCTGGTTCTCCCTGAGGAAGTCGCTGACCTTGGTGACCGCGCTGACGCGGTCCTCCAGGGCCTGGGGTCGCAGCCGGTCCTGGGTGATGGACTTGTCGTCGCTCGGGCGCTCGCGCCAGAGGTAGACGGGCGCGGAGAGCACGTCCACCGACTCGGCGAGGAAGTGCAGGGGGATGGCCACGGGGATGTCCTCGTGCAGGACGCCGACGGGGAAGGTCATCCCGTGCCTGTCCCAGAAGGAGCGGCGCCAGACCTTGTTGGTGGCCAGCCGGTCCACCAGGAGCGTGTCCTCGCGCGTGATGTGCGTGCCGGTCTTGGCGGTGCGGAAGATCCTGCGGTGCATCGGCGACTGGCGCGTGCCCAGCTCGTTGAGGCGGTGGACGTTGCCGCTGGAGAAGTCCGAGCCGCTCCGGCGCAGGCTCTCCAGGTGGTAGCCGAACGCGTAGGACGGGATCACGTCGTCGCTGTCCACGAAGGTCAGGAAGTCGCCGCGCGCGTGCTCGATGCCGGTGTTGCGGGCGGCGCCCAGACCGCCGTTCTCCTGCTGGATCAGCCGGAAGCGGGGGTCCTGCTCGGCGTACCGGGCCGCGATGGCCGCGCTGCCGTCCGGGGACCCGTCGTCCACCATCACGACCTCGAGATCGTCCCACGTCTGCACCTGAAGGGAGCGCAGGCACTCGTCGAGATACCTCTCGACGTTGTAGATGGGTACGACGACACTGAGTGCGACCACAAATGACTCCAAGGCTCCGCGGATCCGAACACACCCGTCGCACAGCGGAGGTCGCGCCAGCGCGCGCCCGGTCTACCGGGTGTGGGGGGAGGGTGGATCAGGCTCCCGCTCCTGTCAGCCCGCAGAGACGGGACGACTGACAGGACAGGACAAGGTGGGCAAAGTAGAACCCAGGTTAACCCATGACTTCAAACCGTCTGGAATTGCGTGAACTTCCTCCCCGCCCGGACGGGAGGGGGCGCGGGGGAGGCCGCCGGGTCGGCGCGGGGGAGGCGAACCCTTCGCCTGCGGGCGCGGGGACGGGGGCACACGCCCGCGAAAGCGCTCCCACCTCGGATGTGTCGGCCTCGACAGGGCCCGGCCGCGGTGTCCGCCGGGAACGCGCCGGGGGCGTCCGCCGCGGCGGTCCGCGGCCCGTACGCCCGGGGGCGGCGGCGCGCCTTGGATCCCGTCACCCCCGTCCGTGACGCACGACACTCCACGGCGGTTCGGGGTCCTCGGCAGGTCAGGACCCCCGAAAGCCCCGGAGTCCCGCGGGGCCGGGGCGCGGGCGCGCACCGGCTCCCGTCGCCCCCGACAGCGTACGGCGGTCGTCCCCCGGGCGGGGGGACGACCGCCGTACGGCGCCCGGGGGCCTACTCACCCCTCCACACGGGGGCGCGCTTCTCGGCGAAGGCCGCCGCGCCCTCCATGGCGTCGTGGCTGACGAACACCGGGCCCGTCAGCTCGTTCTGCTTCTCCCACATCCGCTCGGTGGACCAGTCGCCGGAGGAGGTGATGACCTCCTTGGACACCCGCACCGCCAGCGGGCCGTTGGCGGTGATGCGGGCCGCCAGCTCGCGTGCGCCCTCCAGGGCCCCGCCACTGGCGGTGACCCGGTTGACCAGCCCGAGTTCGGCCAGGCGCGGGGTCTCGACGAAGTCGCCGGTCAGTGCGAGCTCCATCGCGATGTTGCGCGGGATGCGGTGCTGGAGGCGCAGCAGGCCGCCCGCACCGGCGACCAGGCCGCGCTTGACCTCGGGGATGCCGAACCTGGCGTCCTCGGCGGCCACGACCAGGTCACAGGCCAGCACGGCCTCGAACCCGCCCGCGAGGGCGTACCCCTCCACGGCGGCGATCAGCGGCTTGCGCGGCGGGCGCTCGGCGAAGCCGCCGAACCCGCGCCCCTCCACCAGCGGGACCTCGCCGCGCATGAAGGCCTTGAGGTCCATCCCGGCGCAGAAGGTGCCGCCCGCGCCGGTGATGATGCCGACGCTCAGATCCTTGCGCGCGTCGAGGTCGTCGAGCGCCTCGGCGACGCGTGCGGCGACCGCGGCGTTGACCGCGTTCCTGGCCTGGGGCCGGTTGATGGTGATGACGGCGACGCCGTCCTCGGCGGTGTAGAGAACCTCGTCGGACACGGTGCCCTCCCTACTTCGGCGGCATGCGCAGCGCGCCGTCGATGCGGACGACCTCGCCGTTGACGTAGCTGATCTCCAGCAGGGCCCGGGCGAGCCGGCCGAACTCCTCGGCGGTGCCCAGGCGCTTGGGGAAGGGAACCGGCGCGGCCAGGCGCTGCTTGAACTCCTCGGCGGCCTCGCCCTCGCCGTAGATGGGCGTCTCCAGGATGCCGGGGGCGATGGTGTTGACGGTGATGCCGACGGCCGCGAGGTCGCGGGCGGCCGGGAGGGTCATGCCGATGACGCCGCCCTTGGAGGAGGAGTAGGCGATCTGGCCGATCTGGCCCTCGATGCCGGCGAGGGAGGCGGTGTTGACGATGGAGCCGCGTTCGCCGTCCTCGTTGACCGGCTCCGTCTTGGCGATCTCGGCCGCGGCCAGGCGCAGCACGTTGAAGGTGCCGATGAGGTTGACCTGGATGACCTTCTGGTAGCTGTCCAGGTCGTGGGGGTTTCCACTGCGGTCGACGGTGCGGGTGGCCCAGCCGATGCCCGCGCAGGACACGGCCACCCGGAAGGGTTTGCCGGTGTCGACGGCGGCCTGGACCGCGGCCTTGACCTGGTCCTCCTGGGAGACGTCGGTGCGCACGAAGACACCGCCGATCTCCTTGGCGACGGCCTCCCCGCGCTCGGCGTTGAGGTCGGCGACGACGACGGTCGCGCCCGCGGAGGCGAGTTCCCTGGCGGTGGCCTCACCCAGGCCACTCGCGCCGCCCGAGACGAGGGCGGAGATTGCGTTGAGATCCATGGCGGAACTCTACAGAGGATGCGACCTCCGCACTAGAACCAGGTTCGGTTAATTGCGGGTAGCCCCTCCGAACAGGACTTTCACCCGGAATCCGGAGTTCTTCGCGGAACCTCCGCGCACCGTGGTCACGGAGCGCTACCGTCCTGTCATGGCGATGACGACCGCATTAGCATGGGCTCAGGAATCGACCCGGGAGGTTTCGATGACCGCTGAGCCGCTCCCCGACTGGTTCATGCCCCCGCCCGGCGGCTGGACCGCCGACGACATGGACAACCTTCCCCCGGGAGTGCCCCGGATGGAACTCATCGACGGAGCGCTTGTCTTGCTTTCCCCCCAGACCCGATTCCACGCCAAGGTCATGATCCGCCTCGCGGCCCGTCTGGAGGAAGCGGCGCCTCCCAACGTCGACGTCCTCTCGGAAATGACCATGAAGCTCGGCAAGCGCCAACGCCCGGAGCCCGATCTCATCGTCTACGAGTTCGCGGAGGGAGCCGAGGAGCACCTCGACTGGTACCAGGCCACCCACGTCCCTCCCGAAGATGTACTCCTCACTGTGGAGATCGTGTCCAAGGAGTCCCAGGACCGGGATCGCTCCACCAAACCGCTCAAGTACGCGCAGGCGGGTATCCCGCATTTCTGGCGGATAGAGCACGAGGAGAACGGACCCGCTGTCTACGTCTACGAGTTGGACGGCACGAAGGAACCCCGCTACATCCCTGTCACCGTCGCTCGAGAACGCCTCAAGCTGGACCTGCCGTTCCCGATCGACATCGACGTGAGGGCGCTGTCCCGCTAGGTCCCGCGCAACGCGGCGCGCGCCACGCTCCGGCCGCGCGCCGCCGCCCCCGACGGGACCGACCGGCCCTAACTCCTGCCGAAACGCCCCAGGCGGCGCTGTCGGCGCCGCTGGTGCCACCGGGGCAGCGCCTCCCGGGCCAGGTCCGCGGCGCCGATGAGGCCCGCCTCGTTGCCCAGCTCGGCCGCCGCCACCCGGGCCTCCGGACGGTAGCCGCGCCCCGTGAGGTTGCGCCCGAACGCCTCCCTCGCGGGCTCCAGCAGCAGTTCCCCCGCCTCGGACACGCCGCCGCCCACGATGAACAGCTCCGGGTCGAACGCCGCGGCCAGGTTGGCCAGACCCGAACCCAGCCACTGCCCGGCCTCGCGCATCAGCTCCACGCACGCGCGGTCGCCCTTGCGCGCCAGCTCGCTGACCAGCGGCCCGGTGATCTGGGCGGCGTCGCCGCCCACCGCCTGGTGCAGGGCGTCCGCCACCGGCGACTGCGAGGCCACCAGCTCCCGCGCCTCCCGCGTCAGCGCGTTGCCGCTGGCGTACTGCTCCCAGCAGCCCCGGTTCCCGCACTCGCAGCGGTGTCCGCCCGGCACCACCGTCATGTGCCCGAACTCCCCGGCCAGTCCGTACCGGCCCCGGTGCAGGTCCCCGTCGAGTACGACCGCGCCGCCGATGCCCGTGCCCAGGTTCACCACCACGACGTTGTCCACGCCCCGGCCCGCCCCGGCGCGCACCTCGGCCCAGGCGGAGGCGTTCGCGTCGTTCTCCACCACCACGGGCAGCCCCAGCCGCAGGGCCAGGGCCTCGCGCAGCGGCTCCCGGCGCCAGGACAGGTGCGGGGCGAACAGCACGTTGGCCCGCCGCTCGTCGACGAAACCGGCGGCGCCCACGCCCACGGCGCGCACCCGGAACTCCCGGCGCAGCTCCCGCACCACCGAGACGATCGTGTCCTCCACGACCGCCGGGCTCTTGCTGCGTTCGGGGGTCTCCGTGCGCAGCCTGGCCAGGATGCGCCCGCCGGGCGTCACCACACCGGCGGCGACCTTCGTCCCGCCGATGTCCACCCCGATCGTCAGGGCGTGCCCGTACCGCGTGTCCGCCACCGTGACCAACTCCAGCGTCCCGGACCCGCGCTCCGCGGGTCAGCCACACATGAGAACGCGCGCCCGGCCGTCCGCGTGCCCGGACGCGCGTGGAGGCTCGGGCGCCGGTGGGGTCCTGGCGGGTGCCGGACGCGCGATCGCCAGGAACGGGCCACCGCACGGCAGGCACCGGAGGTTCCCCCTCCGAGACGCCCGAGCACGGGGCGTTGAGCCCCCGAAGGAGTCCCGCCCTCAGCCGAGTGCGGAGCGCACCACGGCGGCCAGCCGCTCGGCCACCGCGGTGGCCTGCTCCTGCTCCGGCGCCTCGACCATGACCCTGACCTTGGGCTCGGTCCCGCTGGGCCGGATCAGCACCCGGCCGGTCTCGCCCAGCTCCTCCTCGGCCTCGCGCACGGCCGCCGCGAGCTCCGCGGAGTCCTTGGCGCGGGCCTTGTCCACGTCGGGCACGTTGACGAGCACCTGCGGCAGGCGGGTCATCACCTTGGCCAGCTCCGCCAGGCCCTGCTCGCGGTGGGCCATCGCGGCCAGCAGGTGCAGGCCGGTCAGGACGCCGTCTCCGGTGGTGGCGTGCTCCAGCAGGATCACGTGCCCGGACTGCTCACCGCCCAGGCCGAACCCGCCGCGCTTCATCTCCTCCAGCACGTAGCGGTCGCCCACCGCGGTCTCCACCACGGTGATGCCCTCCCGCTCCATCGCCAGCTTCAGGCCCAGGTTGGACATGACCGTGACCACGAGCGTGTCCTGGGCGAGCCTGCCCTCCTCCTTGGCCTCGGTGGCCAGGATCGCCAGGATCTGGTCGCCGTCCACCACGCGGCCCTCGGCGTCCACGGCCAGGCAGCGGTCGGCGTCGCCGTCGTTGGCGATACCGGCGTCCGCGCCGTGCAGGCGGACGGCCTCCTGGAGCACCTCCAGGTGGGTGGAGCCGCACCCGTCGTTGATGTTGTGGCCGTCCGGCTGGTCACCGATCGCCACGACCTCCGCGCCCGCGCGGCGCAGCGCCTCGGGCGCGACCAGGGCGGAGGCGCCGTTGGCGCAGTCCACCACGACCTTGAGGCCCTTGAGGCTGTGGGGCACCGAGGCCAGCACGTGCTCGACGTAGCGCTCGGCGCCGTCGTCGGCGTCGGTGACCCGGCCGACGAGGTCGCCCACGGCGGGGGTGGAGGGCACGCCGAGCATGCCCTCGATCTCCTCCTCCAGGGCGTCCTCCAGCTTCTGGCCGCCCCGCGCGAAGAACTTGATGCCGTTGTCGGGGGCCGGGTTGTGGCTGGCGGAGAGCATCACACCGAAGTCGGCGCCGAGCGCGCCGGTCAGGTAGGCCACGGCCGGGGTGGGCAGCACGCCCACGCGCACCACGTCCACACCGGTGCTGGCCAGGCCCGCGACGACGGCGGCCTCGAGGAACTCGCCGGAGGCGCGCGGGTCGCGGCCCACCACGGCCTTGGGCCGCGCCCCGTCGCCGCCGCGGGTCAGCACCCGCGCCGCCGCGACGGACAGCTCCAGCGCGAGGGCGGCGGTCAGGTCCCGACCGGCGACACCGCGTACACCATCTGTTCCGAACAGCCGAGCCACAGGCGGACAGCCCCTTTCGACGACGGCGCCGGGTCACGGCGCCGGTGGAGTAGCGAGGGTGGCCCAGACAAGCCACCGGGAAAACCGAAAGCCCGTACGCCGTCCCCGGTGGTGGGAACGGCGTACGGGCCGAAGCTCAGCCGAGCGGGTGCCGGCGCATGAGCACTAGCGCTTGGAGAACTGGGGAGCCTTGCGCGCCTTCTTGAGACCGGCCTTCTTGCGCTCCACCTCGCGGGCGTCGCGGGTCAGGAAACCGGCCTTCTTGAGGGTCGGGCGGTTGTTCTCCGGGTCCAGGGACGCCAGCGCGCGGGCGATGCCGTGACGCAGGGCGCCGGCCTGGCCGCTGGTGCCGCCGCCGTCGAGACGGGCGAAGACGTCGTAGGCGCCGTCGAACCCGAGGGAGACGAACGGCTCCTTGATGGTCTGCTGGTGGACCTTGTCCGGGAAGTACGCCTCAAGCGACTTGCCGTTGACCTTCCACTCGCCCGAACCGGGGGCGATGCGGACACGGGCGACGGCCTGCTTGCGGCGACCGGTACCGGCGCTGGGGCCGGACGCGGTGGGGACGTAGGCGGCGGCGTTCTCGTCGGACTCGCTGGTGTACTCGGAGGGGAACTCCTCCGGGTTCTCCACGTACTCCTGCTCGACGTCTTCGATGCCGGTGGGCTCGACCACGGTTCTCCTCGTGCTCTCTGTAAAAGTCTGCGAACGCCTAGGCGGGCTGCTCGATCTTGGTGATTTCGAACGCAACCGGCTGCTGGGCCTGGTGCGGGTGCTCCGGACCGGCGTACACCTTGAGCTTCTTGGCCATCTGGCGGCCCAGGGAGCCCTTGGGGAGCATGCCCTTGACGGCCTTCTCGACGGCCCGCTCGGGGTTCTTCTCCAGCAGGTCGGCGTAGGAGACGGAGCGCAGGCCGCCCGGGTAGCCGGAGTGGCGGTAGGCGCGCTTCTGCTCCAGCTTCTTGCCGGTCAGGGCGACCTTGTCGGCGTTCACGACGATCACGAAGTCGCCGGTGTCGATGTGGGGCGCGTAGTACGGCTTGTGCTTGCCCCGAAGCAGCGTGGCAACCTGGCTCGCCATACGCCCGAGCACGAGATCGGTAGCGTCGACAACGTGCCACTGACGCTGGACATCGTTTGGTTTGGGGCTGTATGTGCGCACGATCGTTTGCCTTCGCTCTTCAGTCGGCTGCCCCATCCCGTGCGGGAATGGGGGACTCGTATACACACCCGCGGTTGCGGGGGCGTCTGGCCGGATATCCCGTGCCATGTCACAGGACTCTCCGAATGGTGAGTGCGCAGACGATGGTGCGTGGATCGGCGCCCGGTGGTCGGGGCCCACGGCAACTCAACGCACAACGACGGAATATCCTACCTGGCCACCGCCGCGCAGGTCAAAGCCAGCGGCGGGGCGGACCGGCCGGACCGCGCTCGGCGGGGAAAACACCGGCACGGGGTCACATCCGTGACCTCTCCGTCTTTTATTATGCCCGTTGCCGGGAGTGCTTCGTCCTGTTCCCGCCCCCGCGTTGGCTACGCTTGCACCGAAAGGCCGGTCTGCTCCCGTGATGACGGGCACCGACGCGACCTTGGAGACGCCCGTCACGGTCGCCGACACCACGGGAACCCGGAACGGACGGCACCGCGCGGCCCAGGCCACGTGCCGGTGGACCGCGGCCCAGTCCCACCCCCAGAGCCCTCGGAGACTCCCATCAGTACCCATCCGAACCAGCCACAGTACGGTCCCGACGGCAGACCCGTCGGACCGGAGGCCGGTGACGGCCAGGACCTGCTCGGGTCATCGCCCTCCCACGCCGAGGGCCAGCATCCCACATCGGGGCCGCAGCAGACACACGGCGCGCCCCCGTCCGGCCAGCATCCCCCGTACCCGCAGCACCACCACTCCCCCGCGCAGCCGAGCGGCCCCCAGATCCCGCCGTACGGCCAGGGAGGGCAGCCCCAGGGCGCGCCCGGCTACCCCGGCGGTCAGGGCGGGCCGAGCGGCCCGCAGGCTCCGCCCCAGCCCCCGAGCGGCCCGCAGCACCCCCAGAACCCCCAGATCCCGCCGTACGGCCACGGAGGGCAGCCCCAGGGCGCGCCCGGCTACCCCGGCGGCCCGGTGGGCGCGCCCACCGGCGGCCAGACCCCCGCGCTTCCGGGGCAGCCCCAGCAGGGCGCCGGCGGGCAGCAGGCGCCCGTGCACCCCGGACAGCCGCAGCAGGGCACCGGCGGCCAGTTCCCGCCGCACGGAGCCCCCACCGGCGGCCAGGCGCCGATGCGGGCGCCCACGGGCGCGCACCCCCCGCACCAGGCCCCCACCGGCGGCCACCCGGGCATGGGTCAGCCGTCGGGCCCGCACGTACCCCCCGGACAGAACGCCGCCCCGGGCCAGCCCGGACAGCACGGCCAGCCCCTTCCGCCCGGGGCCCTCCCTCCCGGCGCCCCCGTGCCGCCGCACGCCCCCGGCCAGCGGCCCGGACCCCAGGGCCCCGTCCCGGGGTTCCCCCCCGGCACGCAGGGCGTACCGCAGGGCCGTCCCGGCGCTCCCGGCCACCCCGGAGCGCCCGTCGGCCCTCCCCCGGGCATGCCCCCCGGTTCGGCTCCCCCGTCCGCCCAGCAGGCCTTCCAGGCCCCGCAGCAGCCCCCCGCCGCGCTCCCGGCGCCCGGCCGGGAGGAGCCCGTGTTCCCCCCGGACGCGATGGGCGCCACGCAGCACATCAGCCCCGTCCCCGCCTCGCCCGGCGGCCGTCCCCTGTTCCGGGACGAGGTCCCCGACGACGCCGGTGTGGACACCGCGCAGTTCGACGCCCAGGGGATCAACGACTACGACGACTACGACGGCTACAACAACGACGACGACTACCGGTACGGTGACGGCGGCGCGGACGCGCGCGCCCGCAAGCGCCGGATCATGATGATCGCCGGTTTCGCCGTGCTGCTGGTCCTGGCGGGCGGCGGGACGTTCTTCCTCGCCACCAGCATGGGCTCGGGCGGTGCGAACGCCACGACCGTCGCCGACGAGGCCGACGACCCGGGCGCGCTCGACGTCGAGGCCCTCTTCCCCGAGAGCATGGAGGTCGAGGGCCAGGGCACGTTCACCCGCGTGGCCGTCGAGGACACCGAGGACTGCGCCGCCGGGGCCCACGGCGACTACGGCCAGGTGCTCGCCGACAACGAGTGCCGCCAGATGGTGCGCGCCTCCTACCTCAGCGAGGACGAGGGCCACGCGGTGACCGTGGGCGTCGCCGCCATGCCCACCGGCGAGGAGGCGGCCACCGCGATGGAGGCACAGGACCTGGTGGCCACCCAGTGGTTCGCCGGTCTGCCCGGCGAGGAGGGCAGCCCCGCCGAGCGCCTGGGGCACTCCGGCGGCCACGGCAGCAGCGGCCAGTGGGGCCGCTACCTGCTCTTCTCCCTGGCGGCCAACAGCGACGGCACCGAGGAGGGCGCCGAGAGCGAGTCCGCCACCGAGCTGCGCGCCATCAGCGAGGGCTTCCTCCAGGAGGCCCACACCAGCCTCAGTGAGAACCGCGGCTGAGCGGTCACCGGCACCCGCGAGGGGCACCCGGCGTCCGGGTGCCCCTTCTTCGTGTCCACGGGCGGGTTCCGTCGGCGCCCGCGGCGGGCAGGAGTCCCGGCGGGCCGGTCCGCGAGCCCCGGAGGAGAGCGTGACGATGACAGAACCCGCCGAACGGATCCGGCGCATCGCGATGGAGTTGACGGCGCAGTCGGAGTCGGGGCTGGCGTACAGCACCAACGAGTTCGACATCGGGCGGTTCCACCGCGTCGGCGCCCTGGCCCGCGACCTGATGCAGATGGTGGCCGCCGGGGAGCTCCCCGGGTACGAGCGCGAGGTGGCCTCGGCAGCCGGTTACACCACCCCCAAGCTCGACGTGCGCGGCGGCGTCTTCGACCCCTCCGGCCGGGTCCTGCTCGTCCGCGAGATCTCGGACGGCCACCGCTGGACCCTGCCCGGCGGGTGGTGCGACGTCCTGGAGAGCCCCAGGCAGGCGATCGAACGCGAGGTCCGCGAGGAGGCGGGGCTGGCCGTGCGGGCGGTCCACCTCGCCGGGGTCCTCGACCGCCACCTGTGGCCCCACGTGCCGGTCTACGACCGCCACATCTACAAGCTCCTCTTCGTGTGCGCGCCGCTGACCGACCCCGCCCCCGCCTCCAGCAGCGACGGGACCAGCGACCGCGCCTTCAGCAGCGCCGAGACCAGCGCCAGAGCATGGTTCGACGTGGACGACCTGCCCGAGCTGTCGGTGTCGCGGGTACTGCCCGAGCAGATCGCGCTGCTGCACCGGCACTGGATGGATCCGGGACCGGCACACGTCGACTGAGGCCACGGGGGGCATCCGGGAGACCGGTGCCCCTCCCCTTGTCCACAGGCCGGATTCCGCGCTTTCGCGGAGTCCGGCGCGACTCTAGCCTGGTAAAGGGGGGGGTTCCCTCCCCGCCGCCTCGTGCTGCCCGCGCTCTCGGAGCCGCCGCTCAGTCCGAATGGCCCCGGCACGGCAGCTCCCGCACCCGGCGGGTCGCCGAGGCGCGCACGGCCAGCTCCTCGTCGGCCGGGTAGCGCACCTCCTCCAGGCTGAGCCCCTGCGGCCCCACCACGTGCACCGACGAGTCCCGCGTACCGGCGCCGAGCACCTTGCCCGGCCAGTCCGCGTCCCTGCGCCCGTCGCCCACCGCCAGGAGCGCGCCCACGAGCGCGCGCACCATGTTGTGGCAGAACGCGTCCGCCTGGATCGTCCCGTGCAGCAGGTGCTCGTCCACCCGGGTCCACTCCAGGCGCAGCAGCTCCCGGATGGTCGTCGCGCCCTCGCGCCTCTTGCAGAACGCCGCGAAGTCGTGCTCGCCCACCAGGCGCTCCGCCGCAGCGTTCATCCGGTCCACGTCCAGCGGGCTGCGGTGCCACAGCACGTCCCGCCGCAGCAGCGGGTCCACTCCGTAGGGCGCGTCGCTCACCCGGTACAGGTACCGCCGGAACAGCGGCGAGAACCGGGCGTCGAACCCGGGCGGCGCCAGCCGCGCCGCGCGCACCCGCACGTCCTTGGGCAGCACCCCGGCCAGGCGCCGGAGCACGCGCTCCCCCTCGCTCTCCCACGTCCGCGCGGGGATGTCAGCCTGCGCCACCTGCCCCCGCGCGTGCACACCGGCGTCCGTGCGCCCCGCGCACGTCAGCGACACCTCCGGCAGGCGCAGCACCCGCGCCAGAGCCGCCTCCAGCTCGCCCTGCACCGTGCGCCGGCCCGGCTGCGCGGCCCACCCGGAGAAGTCCGTGCCGTCGTAGGCCACGTCCAACCGCACCCGGACCGTCGTCTCGTCCATAACCCGCCACTCCTCCGCGTCCACGAAAAAGACGAGTGCCCGACCCCCGCGGGGATCGGGCACTCGCCGAGCGGTGCGTGCGCGGGACGCGTTCGCGTCCCCGCGCCCCGCACGCTACTTGTCGTCAGCCGGGCCCTCCGCCTGGGCCGTCTCGTCGGCCTTGGCGGTCTGGTCGGAGGTGGTGTCCTCCGCCGGCTGGTCGCCGGCCTCGTCCGCCACGGCGGTGGTCGCGTCGGCCTTGGGCTCCTCGGCCTCCTGCGCCGCGGGCTTGGCGGCCGGGGCGGCGGCCTGGGCGCTCAGGGCCTCGACCAGCTCGATCACGGCCATCGGGGCGTTGTCACCCTTGCGCGGACCGATCTTGGTGATCCGGGTGTAGCCACCGGGACGGTTCTCGTAGCGCGGGCCGATCTCGGTGAAGAGCTCGTGCACGACGGCCTTGTCCGTGATCTTGGTCAGGACCTGGCGGCGGGCGTGCAGGTCACCGCGCTTGCCGAGGGTGATCAGCTTCTCCGCGTACGGGCGCAGGCGCTTGGCCTTGGCCTCGGTGGTGCGGATGCGGCCGTGCTGGAACAGCGAGGTGGCGAGGTTCGCCAGGATGTGCCGCTCGTGAGCGGGCCCGGAACCCAGACGGGCGCCCTTGGTAGGCGTGGGCATGGTGTCGTTCTCCTAGTGATGCGGTCCGCGGCCGCACTCGGCCGGGGACCATGTGGGCGACGAAGGTCGGTTAGTACTGCTCCGTCTCGACGAAGGACTCGCCCTCGTCGTCCTCGGAGCTGTAGGAGTCGGCCGCCGAGCTGGGGTCGAATCCGGGCGGGGAGTCCTTCAGCGACAGGCCCATGTCGACGAGCTTCTGCTTGACCTCGTCGATGGACTTGGCACCGAAGTTGCGGATGTCCAACAGGTCCTGCTCGGAGCGGGCAACCAGCTCACCGACGCTGTGGATGCCCTCACGCTTGAGGCAGTTGTAGGACCGGACCGTGAGGTTGAGGTCCTCGATCGGCAGCGCCAGGTCCGCCGCCAGGGCGGCGTCCGTGGGCGACGGGCCCATGTCGATGCCCTCGGCGTCGACGTTGAGCTCACGCGCCAGACCGAACAGCTCGACCAGGGTCTTGCCCGCGCTGGCGACCGCGTCCCGGGGACGGATGGCCGGCTTGGTCTCGATGTCCACGATCAGGCGGTCGAAGTCGGTGCGCTGCTCGACACGGGTGGCCTCGACCTTGTAGGTCACACGCAGGACCGGGGAGTAGATGGAGTCGATCGGGATGCGGCCGATCTCCTGTCCCGCCTGCTTGTTCTGCGTCGCCGAGACGTAGCCGCGGCCGCGCTCGACCGTCAGCTCCATCTCCAGCTTGCCCTTGCCGTTGAGCGTGGCGATGTGCAGGTCGGGGTTGTGCACCTCGACACCGGCCGGCGGAGCGATGTCCGCGGCGGTCACCACACCGGGGCCCTGCTTGCGCAGGTACATCAGCACCGGCTCGTCGTGCTCGGAGCTGACGACCAGGCCCTTGAGGTTGAGGATCATCTCGGTGACGTCCTCCTTGACACCGGGCACGGTGGTGAACTCGTGCTCGACGCCCTCGATGCGGATGCTCGTGACAGCCGCGCCGGGGATGGAGGACAGCAGGGTGCGCCGAAGCGAGTTGCCGATGGTGTAGCCGAAGCCCGGCTCCAGCGGCTCGATGACGAACTTCGAGCGCAGGTCCGAGGAGGCTTCCTCGGTGAGCGTGGGACGCTGTGCGATCAACATGGTCCGTGTCTTCCCTTCCACATGGCCGCCCGCTATTTGACGGCCACCCGGCGGACACCACATCGGTGTCCACTACTCGGATTCCTACCCCGTCCGCGCGGTCCCCCCGCAGGGGAGCGCGCGGAACCAGGCGCGGCGCCCGCGCGGGTAGGTGCGCGGGCGCCGGTGCGGGATCAGACCCGGCGGCGCTTGGGCGGACGGCAGCCGTTGTGCGGAACCGGCGTCACGTCCTGGATGGAGCCGACCTCCAGCCCGGTCGCCTGGAGCGAGCGGATGGCGGTCTCCCGGCCCGAGCCCGGGCCCTTCACGAAGACGTCCACCTTGCGGACGCCGTGCTCCTGGGCGCGGCGGGCAGCGGCCTCGGCGGCCATCTGCGCGGCGTAGGGGGTCGACTTGCGCGAACCCTTGAAGCCCACCTGGCCGGAGCTGGCCCACGAGATCACGGCACCGGTCGGGTCGGTGATGCTCACGATCGTGTTGTTGAACGTGCTCTTGATGTGAGCGTGCCCGTGGACAATGTTCTTCTTTTCCTTGCGGCGCACCTTGCGCGCGGCACCCTGACGGCCCTTAGGCGGCATGAGCGAAACTCCCAGAGATCATCGGTCCGTTGTCGTTCCCGGACGCGTGTTTACAGTCCAGTCCGAGCGGACTACTTCTTACCGGCCTTCTTCTTACCGGCCACGGTCTTCTTCTTGCCCTTGCGGGTGCGCGCGTTGGTCTGCGTGCGCTGACCGCGGACCGGGAGCCCACGGCGGTGGCGGATGCCCTGGTAGCTACCGATCTCCATCTTGCGGCGGATGTCGCCCTGCACCTCACGGCGCAGGTCACCCTCGACCTGGTAGTTCGAGCCGATCCACTCGCGCAGCTTGACGAGGTCTTCCTCGGTCAGCTCGTAGACGCGCGTGTTGCCGTCGACGCCGGTGCTCTTCAGGGTCTCCAGGGCGCGGGTGCGCCCGATCCCGAAGATGTACGTGAGAGCGATCTCCACCCGCTTGTCGCGGGGAAGGTCAACGCCTTCGATACGTGCCATGTGGGCGAGACTCCTAATGCCCTATGCGGAGGTCTGGCCCGTTCCACCCTCTCGTCGCCCAATCGACGAGGCCCCGGCCTCCGACCGGGGGTGGCTCCCGCGCCGCACTGGCGGCGGGAGTCGGAACAGGTTTTCGTTGTGTCGTGCGCCCGGTGCGGTGCTGGCGCACCGGCCGGGCCGATCGCGGTGTGTGAAGCCGCGGCGAGCGGAGCGGGGGTGACTAACCCTGGCGCTGCTTGTGCCGCGGGTCCGAGCAAATGACCATGATCCGGCCGTTACGGCGGATCACGCGGCACTTCGCGCAGATCTTCTTCACGCTCGGCTTGACCTTCATGGTGACTCCGAACTCATACTCTCCCGGGCCGCGAGGCCCGTGAGGGGCTACTTGTAGCGGTAAACGATGCGCCCGCGCGTGAGGTCGTACGGGCTCAGCTCCACGACGACCCGGTCGTCGGGGAGAATACGGATGTAGTTCATCCGCATCTTGCCGCTGATGTGGGCAAGGACCTGGTGCCCGTTGTCGAGCTCTACCTTGAACATAGCGTTGGGTAGGGACTCGACAACGGAACCCTCGATCTCGATGGCGCCGTCTTTCTTGGCCATGTCCTTCCACGCCTCGCTCATCGTTTGGTTGATCAGGACAACCCGACGCGACCCCAGTGGCCCCGCATGACGCTACGGCCCCGGCAACGGCGGATGGCCGTCACCGACGCCGAGGGACACTGGAAGTTCAGGCCAACTGCAAAAGGCGAACGTCGGTTGGAGGACGTGGCGCGAAGAAGGCAGACTGACCCAACAGCCCGCGTATGGGCATGGACAGTCTATCCCCTTCCGGCAAGTGCTCCTAACCGCCGAACGGAGCACACTACCGCACCGGGACGCGGGCGGGCACGGGCCTCCGCCCTAGGGCGTCCCGTCGCCTTCGGAGTGGTGCTTCTGCCCGGCCAGGACCCCCACGGTCACCATGCCCATCACGATGCCCCACGGCCCCATGACCCACAGGAACCACGGGTAGTCGTAGTCGGTGGTGAGGAACAGGATCAGCCAGATGACGAAGCACAGGATGTTGACCCCGGCGTAGAGGGCCCACGGCACCATCAGCGCCGGGTCGCGCATGCTGATCGGAGGGGCCACCGCGAACTCCTCGTCCCGGGAGGAGGCCCCGCGGATGTCCGCGAGGTCGCGCTCGGGGAGGTCGTTGGTGACCGTGGCCAGCTCATCCGTGGTCCTGGCCTTGTAGACGCGGCCGAGGCGGTCGGTGAACTCCTCGTGGTCCAGCCGCCCCTGGGCGAAGTGCTCCTGGAGGAGCTGGGCCACGCGGTCGCGTTCCGCGTCGGACGTTCGTATCGACGGCACCGGGTCGGACACTGCGCGCACCTCGCATCTTCGCCCGGAAGCGGCCCCCGCGCTCCGCGCGGGACGAGACCCCTACCAGGTCGGCTGGACGAACCCCATGTCGGCGATTTTATCGCGGTCGGACTCGCGCGCGGTCAGCACGACGGGCCCGTCCGCGGTCACCGCGACCGTGTGCTCGAAGTGCGCGGCGCGACCGCCGTCGCGCGTCACCACGGTCCAGCCGTCGTCGAGCTGCACCACGTCGTGGCGGCCCAGGGTGGTCATCGGCTCGATCGCCAGGCACATGCCCTCGACCAGCCGCATGCCCTTGCCGCGCTTGCCGTAGTTGAGCACGTGCGGGTCCATGTGCATCTCGGTGCCGATGCCGTGGCCGCCGTACTCGCGGACGTTGCCGTAGCCGCCGTTGCGGGAGATGTGGCCGCCGATCGCGTGGCCGATGTCACCCAGGCGCCTGCCCGGACGCAGTTCGGCGATCCCCTGCCACATGGACTCCTCGCAGACCTCCATCATGCGCAGGTCCTCGGGGCGGCCCTCGCCGACCGCGACGGTGATCGCCGAGTCGCCGTGCCAGCCCTCCAGGATGGCCCCGCAGTCGACGGAGATGATGTCGCCCTCGGCCAGCACCCGCTGCGCGCTGGGGATGCCGTGGACGACCTCCTCGTTCACCGAGGCGCAGATGGAGCCCGGGAAACCGTGGTAGCCCTTGAAGGAGGGGACGGCGCCCGCGTCGCGGATGACCTTCTCCGCGAGGGAGTCCAGCTCCAGGGTCGACACCCCGGGCCGCACCGCGGCCCGGAGGGTGTCCAGGGCGCGGGCCACGACCTGGCCCGCCGCCCTCATCCTGGCGATCTGCTCCGGCGTCTTGATCTGCACGTCCGGATCGTTCTTGCCGAACATCAGGAACCGGCCCCGACCTTGTCGATGGCGGCCTTGGCGCGGGCCGTCACCTCCTCCACGGACCCCGTGGCGGCGATGGTGGCCAGCAGGCCCTCGGCCTCGTAGAACTGCACCAGCGGAGCCGTCTGCTCACGGTAGACCTCCAGGCGGTGCCGGATGGTCTCCTCGCGGTCGTCCTCGCGCTGGTACAGCTCGGCGCCCTCGTTGTCGCACCTGCCCGCGACCTTCGGGGCGTCGTACTCCACGTGGTACACCTGGCCGCACTCGGGGCACGAGCGGCGGCCCGAGAGGCGTTTGACGACCTCCTCCTCGTCCACCCTCAACTCCAGGACGACGTCCAGGGTGGTGTCGAGGTCGGCGAGGATGCCCTTGAGCGTCTCGGCCTGCGGGACGTTGCGCGGGAAGCCGTCGAGCAGGAAGCCCGCGGCGGCGTCCTCCTGCGCCAGTCGGTCCCTGACCATGGCGTTGGTGACCTCGTCGGGGACGAGGTCACCGCGGTCCATGTACTCCTTGGCCTTCTTGCCGAGGTCGGTCTTGCCGCTGACGTTGGCCCGGAAGATGTCGCCCGTGGACACCTTGGGGATCGACAGCTCGGACGCGAGGATCTGGGCCTGGGTGCCCTTGCCGGCCCCAGGCGGCCCCACCAATACTGCTCGCATTTATCGCAGAAAACCTTCGTAGTTCCTCTGCTGGAGGTGACTCTCGATCTGCTTCACCGTGTCCAGCCCGACGCCGACCATGATCAGGATGCTCGTCCCTCCGAAGGGGAAGTTCGCACTGGCGCCGGTGGCGCCGAGGGCGACCATCGGCAGGAGAGCGATCACACCCAGGTACAGGGATCCGGGGGTCGTCAGCCTCGTCAGCACGTAGTCGAGGTACTCGGCGGTCGGACGCCCTGGTCGGATACCCGGGATGAACCCACCGTACTTCTTCATGTTGTCGGCGACCTCAGCGGGGTTGAAGGTAATCGCCACGTAGAAGAACGCGAAGCCGATGATCATGACGAAGAACGTCGCCATGTACACGGGGTGGGTGCCGGTGAGGAAGTAGTCCTGCACGAAGGTCACCACGGGATGGGTGGAGTCCTGTCCCATGAGTCCCACGAGCAGCTGCGGCAGGTACAGCAGCGAGGAGGCGAAGATCACGGGGATGATGCCCGCCTGGTTCACCTTCAGCGGGATGTAGGTCGAGCTGCCGCCGTACATGCGGCGGCCGACCATGCGCTTGGCGTACTGCACCGGGATGCGGCGCTGGGCCTGCTCCATGAAGACCACCGCGGTGATGAGCACCAGTCCGGCGATGCAGATGAGGGAGAAGACCCAGATCGAGCGCTCCTGGAACAGCGCGACCATGGAGGAGGGGAACATCGCGATGACCTGGGTGAAGATCAGCAGCGACATGCCGTTGCCCACGCCGCGCTCGGTGATGAGCTCGCCGAACCACATGATGATGGCGGTACCGGCCGTCATCGTGAAGACGATGGTCACCAGGGTGAGGATGTCCTGGTTGGGCATGTAGGAGCTGACCGGGATGGCCCCCTGGAACAGGGCGCCCGTCCGGGCCATGGCGACGATGCTGGTGGCCTGGAGGACACCGAGCATGAGCGTCAGGTAGCGGGTGTACTGGGTGATCTTGCTCTGTCCGGACTGGCCCTCCTTCTTGAGGGCCTCCAGACGGGGGATCACCACCGTGAGCAGGTTGATGATGATGCTCGCGGTGATGTACGGCATGACCCCGAGCGCGAACACCGCCAGTTGCAGCAGGGCACCGCCGCTGAACAGGTTGACGAGCGCGTACACACCGGACTGGTCCGAGGAGGTGATCGCCTCCATCTGGTCCCTGATCGCCGCGGAGTTGATACCCGGCGCCGGGATCACCGAGCCCAGACGGAAGATCGTCAGGATGAACAGTGTGAACAGCAGCTTGTTGCGCAGGTCGGGCGTGCGGAATGCACGAACGAACGCACCTAGCACGTCTCCTCCTGCGCAGCTTCGGCGGCGGAACGGGTTCCAGACATCGCGGCCGATCCTGAATCGTCGTAGAACGTCAGCTCCGGGCGGTCGCCCGTTGCTCGGAAGTATTCACAGTACGTCAAGCGATGAACTCAAACAGATGGCACTGTAACAGTGATCACTCGGCAGTTGAGTTCGTGAGTCATAACGATCACCGCTCACAACGCGTGGGGGCGTCCGCCAGCCGGTCCTAGACCTGCCGGGCGAACGCCCCCAGTCGCTCATCGCGGGGAAGACCCCTACAGCTCGGTGGTGGAGCCACCGGCGGCGGAGATCTTCTCCTTCGCCGAGGAGGAGAACGCGTGCGCGCTCACCTGCACGGCGACGGAGATCTCACCCGTGCCCAGCACCTTGACGGGCTGGTTCTTGCGAACCGCGCCCTTGGCGACCAGGCTCTCGACGGTGACCTCGCCACCCTCGGGGTAGAGCTCGCTCAGCCGGTCCAGGTTGACGACCTGGTAGGTCGTCTTGAACCGGGCGTTGCTGAAGCCCTTGAGCTTGGGCACCCGGCGGATGAGGGGCATCTGCCCGCCCTCGAAGCCGGGACGCACGGTGTTACGAGCCTTCGTGCCCTTGGTGCCGCGACCTGCGGTCTTGCCCTTGGACGCCTCGCCGCGACCCTTGCGGATCTTGGCCTTGTTGGAGCCCGGGGCGGGACGCAGGTGGTGCAGCTTGAGCAGCTCGTCGGGGTTGTAGTCGCTCATTCGGCAACCTCCTCGACAGAGACGAGGTGCGCGACGATCGTGATCTGCCCGCGAACCTCAGGGCGGTCCTCACGGACGGTGGACTTGCCGATCCGGCCCAGACCCAGCGACTGGAGAGCAGCGTGCTGCTTCACCTTGCCGCCGATCTTGGATCGGGTCTGCGTGATCTTGAGCTTGGCCATGGTCAGGCTCCTGCCTTCGCCTCAGCGCGAGCACGCAGCATGGCAGCCGGGGCGACGTCCTCGATCGGCAGGCCACGGCGGGCGGCGATCTCCTCGGGCTGGTTGATGCCCTTCAGAGCCGCCACAGTGGCGTGCACGATGTTCAGCGGGTTGGACGAGCCGAGCGACTTGCTCAGCACGTCGTGGATGCCGGCGCACTCCAGCACGGCGCGCACGGGGCCACCGGCGATAACGCCGGTACCCGGGGCGGCCGGACGGAGCAGGACGACGCCGGCCGCGTCCTCGCCCTGGACCCGGTGCACGATCGTGCCCTGGATGCGGGGGACGCGGAAGAAGTTCTTCTTCGCCTCCTCGACACCCTTGGCGATCGCGGCCGGGACCTCCTTGGCCTTGCCGTAACCGACACCGACCATGCCGTTGCCGTCACCGACGACGACCAGGGCGGTGAAGGAGAAGCGACGGCCGCCCTTGACGACCTTCGCGACCCGGTTGATGGTCACGACCTTCTCGATGTAGGAGACACCCTTGTCTGCGGCGCCGCCGCGGCGATCGTCACGGCGATCACGCCGCTCGCCACCGGCGCCGCGCCGCGGTGCTGCAGCCATCAGTGGTTCCTCTTCTCGTGGTTGATCTTGGCCGTTGCAGAGGTCATCGCTAGAACTCCAGCCCGCCCTCGCGCGCCGCGTCGGCGAGCTTGGCGATACGACCGGCGTACTGGTTGCCGCCGCGGTCGAAGACGACCGCGGAGACACCGGCGGCCTTGGCGCGCTCGGCGATGAGCTGACCGACCTTGACGGACTTGTCGGACTTGGTGCCCTCGTCGGCGCGCAGGTCGGCCTCGACGCTGGAGGCGGCGGCCAGGGTGTGACCCCTGGTGTCGTCGATCACCTGCGCGACGATGTGCTTGGAGGAGCGGAAGACGGCCAGGCGCGGACGCTCGGCGGTACCCACGACCTTCTTGCGGACGCGGAACTGGCGGCGCGCACGGGAGGTGGCGCGCTTGGTGGTCCGCTTGCGGCTCACGGTGCTACCCATGCCTACTTACCAGCCTTTCCGGCCTTGCGGCGGATGTGCTCACCCTGGTACCGCACGCCCTTGGCCTTGTACGGGTCAGGCTTACGCAGACCGCGGATGTTCGCGGCGACCTGGCCCACCAGCTGCTTGTCGATGCCCTCGACGTGGAGGATGGTCGGCTTCTCCACGCGGAAGCTGATGCCCGCGGGGGGCTCGACCACGACGGGGTGGCTGTAGCCCAGCGAGAACTCCAGGTTGGAGCCGCGGGCCTGGACGCGGTAACCCACGCCGTGGATCTCCAGCGTCTTGGTGTAGCCCTTGGCCACGCCCTCGACGAGGTTGGCGATGAGCGCACGGGTCAGACCGTGCAGCGAGCGGTTCTCCGGCTTGTCGTCCGGACGCGCCACCGTGACGACCCCGTCCTCCAGGGCCACGGTGATCGGCTCGGCGACGGTGTGCTTCAGCTCGCCCTTCGGACCCTTGACGGTGACGTCCTGCCCGTTAATCGTGACTTCGACGCCCTTGGGGACCGAGAGCGGCAGTCGACCGATTCGCGACATGCTTCAATCTCTCCCTGTTACCAGACGTAGGCGAGGACTTCGCCGCCCACGCCACGCTTCTTGGCCTGCTTTTCGGTCATCAGGCCGCCGGACGTCGAAATGATCGCCACGCCGAGGCCACCCAGCACCCGCGGCAGGTTCTCCTTCTTGGCGTACACCCGCAGACCGGGCTTGGAGACCCGGCGGATGCCCGCGATGGAACGCTCCCGGGTGGGGCCGTACTTCAGGTCCAGGACGAGGTTCTGGCCCACGGGGGCCTCCTCGGTCCGCCAGCCCTGAATGAAGCCCTCCTGCTGGAGGATCTCGGCGATGTGCGCCTTGATCTTGGAATACGGCATCGCCACGGTGTCGTGGTAAGCCGAATTCGCGTTGCGCAGACGCGTGAGCATGTCTGCGATCGGGTCGGTCATCGTCATGGCCGACTGGCCCTTCCTCACCGCGGTTTCCGAGTGCGGGCTTTCCCAGAGCCTGCCCTTGCGCGGGTACTCCCGCGAAGGTGCACAAACGGACCTACGGCGTGGTCGTGGGCACCGCGGTCCCCTTCGGGACTGCCGTGCCCTGGTGGTTGGATGTTGCCGGACCGTGCCGCATCGTGCGGTCACGGACGCTGTACGCGCCGAGGATGGCGCTTCGGGGGGCCGACTCCGTGCGCCCAGGGGTGGGCGAACGGTCGGCCCCGCCGGAAACTACCAGCTCGACTTGGTGATACCGGGCAGCTCGCCCCGGTGGGCCATCTCACGGAAGCAGATACGGCACAGGCCGAACTTCCGGAAGACGGCGCGCGGGCGGCCGCACCGCGAGCATCGAGTATACGCGCGAACGCCGAACTTCGGCTTCCGCTGCGACTTCGCGATCAGGGACTTCTTGGCCATGTGTGCTTACCCCTCAGGCTTCCTTGAACGGGAAACCGAGCCGCTTGAGCAGGCTGCGGCCCTGTTCGTCGCTCGTGGCGGTGGTGACGACCGTGATGTCCATCCCACGCTGCCGGTCGACCTTGTCCGGGTCCACCTCGTGGAACATGACCTGCTCGGTCAGCCCGAAGGTGTAGTTGCCGTTCCCGTCGAACTGCTTCGGGGACAGGCCACGGAAGTCCCGGATACGGGGCAGGGCCAGGGAGAGCAGCCGGTCGAGGAACTCCCACATCCGGTCGCCGCGCAGCGTGACGCTGGCGCCGATCGGCTGGCCCTCGCGCAGCTTGAACTGCGCGATGGAGTTCTTGGCCCGGTTGATCCGCGGCTTCTGGCCGGTGATCGCCGACAGGTCGGCGATCGCGCCCTGGATCAGCTTCGCGTCACGAGCCGCCTCGCCAACACCCATGTTGACCACGATCTTCGTCAGACCGGGGACCTGCATGATGTTGCCGATGCCGTGCTCCTCCTTGAGGGCGGCAACGATCTCGTTACGGTACTTCTCCTTGAGCCGCGGCATCGGAGGGGCGGTGATGTCGTTGGTAACCGTCATCAGATGTCCTTACCGGTGCGGCGGGAGACGCGAACCTTGGTTCCGTCTTCCTCGAAGCGGTAGCCGACCCGGGTGGCCTTGCCGTCCTCCACGAGCGCGACGTTGCTCACGTGGATCGGGGCCTCCTTGGTGACGACCTCGCCCTGCTGGCCGCCCGCCGGGTTGGCCTTCCTGTGCTTCTTGACCAGGTTGACGCCCTCGACAACGACACGGTCTTCCTTCGGCAGGGCCTTGACGACCTTGCCGGTGGCACCCCGGTTCTTGCCGGCGAGAACGATGACCTCGTCGCCAGATTTGATCTTCATCGCTTAGAGCACCTCCGGCGCCAGCGAAATGATGCGCATGTACTTCTTGTCACGCAGCTCGCGGCCGACCGGGCCGAAGATGCGGGTGCCTCGCGGGTCCCCACCGTCCTTGATGAGCACGGCAGCGTTCTCATCGAAGCGGATGTAGGAGCCGTCGGGCCGGCGGCGCTCCTTGACGGTGCGCACGACAACGGCCTTGACGACGTCGCCCTTCTTGACTCCAGCGCCAGGCAGGGCGTCCTTCACCGTGGCGACGATCGTGTCGCCGATCCCGGCGTAGCGCCGACCCGAGCCACCGAGAACACGGATGGTGAGGATCTCCTTGGCACCCGTGTTGTCGGCGACCTTGAGTCGCGACTCCTGCTGAATCACGTCTGCTCCTGATGTGATGCGTGCGGTCCACTGCCGCACGGCTAGGTGGTCTCACCCCCGGGATCGGCGGCCGGCACGGGTGCCGGCCGCCGACAGGCTGGGGTTACTTAGCCTTCTCCAGGATCTCCACGACGCGCCAGCGCTTGGTCGCGGAGAGCGGCCTGGTCTCCATCAGTCGGACCAGGTCGCCCACGCCACAGGAGTTCGCCTCGTCGTGCGCCTTGTACTTGGACGTGCGACGGATGACCTTGCCGTACCTGGCGTGCGTGATGCGGTCCTCGACCTCGACAACGACGGTCTTGTCCATCTTGTCGCTGACGACGTAGCCCTCGCGCACCTTGCGGTAGTTGCGGGTCGCGGTCTGGTTCTCACTCATTCGGCTGCTTCCTTCTCCTGCGCCGACTCACCAGACAGCGGGGCGATACCCAGCTCGTGCTCACGCAGGATCGTGTAGATCCGGGCGATCTCGCGCTTGACGGTACGCAGTCGGCTGTGGTTGTCGAGCTGGCCGGTGGCGGCCTGGAAGCGGAGGTTGAACAGCTCTTCCTTGGCTTCCTTGAGCTTGGCGACCAGGTCCTCGACGGACTGGTCACGGAGCTCATGGGCAGTCACGGACTTGGCCATCACTCCCCCTCCCGCGTAACGAACTTGCACTTCATCGGGAGCTTGTGCATCGCACGGCGCATCGCCTCCTTGGCGATGGCCTCGGGCACGCCCGACAGCTCGAACATCACGCGACCGGGCTTGACCGGCGCGACCCACCACTCCGGGGAACCCTTACCGGAACCCATGCGGACCTCGGCGGGCTTCTTGGTCAGCGGGCGGTCCGGGAAGATGTTGATCCACACCTTGCCGCCACGCTTGATGTGACGCGTCATGGCGATACGAGCGGACTCGATCTGACGGTTCGTCACGTAGGCCGACTCCAGGGCCTGGATGCCGAACTCACCGAAAGTGACCGTCGTGCCGCCCTTGGCCTTGCCGCGCAGATCCGGGTGGTGCTGCTTGCGGTACTTGACCTTACGAGGAATAAGCACTGGTCAGCTCCCCTCGGACTTCGCGGACTCGGCCGGGGCCTTGGCCTCGGCGTTCTGCGGCTGGCCGCCACCGGCACCGCCGCGACGACGACGCTGGGGGCGCTCGCGGCGCTGACCGCCGCCACCGCCACCGCCGCCACCGGCGGAGCGCTGCGCGGCCTGGGCCGCCTCACGCTCGGCGCGGGTGGCGGGCGCGTCACCCTTGTAGATCCAGACCTTCACACCGATGCGGCCGAAGGTCGTACGGGCCTCGAAGAAGCCGTAGTCGATGTCGGCGCGCAGGGTGTGCAGGGGCACACGGCCCTCGCGGTAGAACTCCGAGCGCGACATCTCGGCCCCGCCCAGACGGCCACCGCACTGGATGCGGATGCCCTTGGCACCGCTCTTCATCGCGGTCTGCATGGCCTTGCGCATCGCGCGGCGGAAGGCCACGCGGCTGCTCAGCTGCTCGGCGACGCCCTGGGCGACGAGCTGCGCGTCGATCTCGGGGTTCTTGACCTCGAAGACGTTCAGCTGCACCTGCTTGCCGGTCAGCTTCTCCAGGTCGGTCCGGATGCGGTCGGCCTCGACGCCGCGGCGGCCGATGACGATGCCCGGCCGGGCGGTGTAGACGTCGACGCGGACGCGGTCACGGGTGCGCTCGATCTCCACCTTGGAGATGCCCGCGCGCTCCATGCCGCGGGTCAGCATCCGACGGATCGCGACGTCTTCCTTGACGTAGTCCTTGTAGGACTTGTCGGCGTACCAACGGCTCTTGAAGTCGGTGGTGACTCCGAGGCGGAACCCGTGCGGGTTTACCTTCTGCCCCACTATCGGGTCCTTTCCTTCGTCTTGGACGAGGCGCCCGAGCGCTCAGCGACGACCACGGTGATGTGGCTCGTGCGCTTGGTCACCCGGAAGGCGCGGCCGAAGCCTCGCGGACGAATGCGCTTCAGGGTCGGACCCTCGTCCACCCACGCGCGTTCGACCACCAGCGTCCCGCGGTCCAGCTTGTCGTTGTGCTCGGCGTTGGCGATGGCGCTAGCCAGCACCTTGCCAACAGGCTCGCTCGCCGACTGGGGCGCGAACCGGAGCACCGCCTGTGCCTCGTCAGCGGGCAACCCGCGAATAAGGTCCACCACCCGGCGGGCCTTTCGGGGCGTAACACGGACGAACCGTGCCTGTGCCCTCGTTCCCATCGCTTTTCCCTCGCTCACGGAAATTCATCTCCACTCACCGTGGAGAAATGGTTCTTTCTGCTGCTGCAACCGCTAACGGCGGCTACGGCGGTCTTCCTTGACGTGGCTGCGGAAAGTACGCGTGGGAGCGAACTCACCGAGCTTGTGGCCGACCATCGACTCGGACACGAACACGGGGACGTGCTTGCGGCCGTCGTGGACGGCGATCGTGTGACCGATCATCTCCGGAACGATCATGGACCGCCGGGACCACGTCTTGATGACGTTCTTGGTCCCCTTCTCGTTCTGCGACTCCACCTTCTTGATGAGGTGGTCGTCGACGAAGGGACCCTTCTTAAGGCTACGTGGCATCAGACGTGCTCCTTACCGCTTCTTCTTACCGCTACGCCGACGCCGCACGATGAGCTTGTCGCTGGCCTTGTTCTTGGCCCGGGTCCGGCCTTCCTTCTTACCCCAGGGGCTGACCGGGTGGCGGCCACCGGAGGTCTTGCCCTCACCACCACCGTGGGGGTGGTCGACCGGGTTCATCACGACACCGCGGACGGTCGGGCGCTTGCCCTTCCAGCGGGAGCGGCCGGCCTTGCCCCAGTTGATGTTGGACTGCTCGGCGTTGCCCACCTGGCCGACGGTGGCGCGGCAGGTGATCTCCACCATGCGCATCTCACCGGAGGGCATACGCAGCGTGGCGTACTTGCCCTCCTTGGCCAGGAGCTGGATCTGCGAGCCCGCGGAGCGGCCCAGCTTGGCGCCGCCGCCCGGCTTCAGCTCGACCGCGTGCACGAACGTACCCGTGGGGATGTTGCGCAGCGGGAGGCAGTTGCCGGGCTTGATGTCGGACTGCGGACCGTTCTCGACCCGGTCGCCCTGCTTGAGGCCGGCCGGAGCCAGGATGTAGCGCTTCTCACCGTCCACGTAGTGGAGCAGCGCGATGCGCGCGGTGCGGTTCGGGTCGTACTCGATGTGGGCGACCTTGGCCGGCACGCCGTCCTTGTCGTGACGACGGAAGTCGATCACGCGGTAGGCGCGCTTGTGGCCACCGCCCTGGTGGCGGGCGGTGATGCGGCCGTGGCCGTTGCGACCGCCCTTGGAGTGGAGCGGACGCACCAGGGACTTCTCGGGCTCCGAGCGCGTGATCTCGACGAAGTCGCTCACGCTGGAGCCGCGACGACCCGGTGTCGTCGGCTTGTACTTACGAATGCCCATCTTCTTCGCGCATTCCTTTACGTGTTGCTTGGTGTGTAGCGGTCAGACCCGGGAGAGGTCAGACACCGAAGATGTCGATCCGGTCGCCCTCGGCGACGCTGACGATCGCGCGCTTGGTGTCGGGACGCTTCCCGTAACCGAAGCGGGTGCGCTTGCGCTTGCCCTTGCGGTTGATCGTGTTCACGCTCGTGACCTTCACCTCGAAGATCTTCTCGATCGCGATCTTGATCTGGGTCTTGTTGGCGTCCGGGCGGACGATGAACGTGTACTTGTTCTCGTCCATGAGCCCGTAGCTCTTCTCGGAGATCACCGGCTCGACGATGATGTCCCGGTGGTCGGCGATCCTCACTGGTCGTCCTCCTCGGACTGCGCGGCCTTGGAGGCACCGGCCGCGTGGGCCAGGAACTCGGCGTAGCCCGCCTCGGTGAAGACCACGTCGTCCGAGTACAGGACGTCGTAGGTGTTCACCTGGTCCGCGTCGAGGATGTGCACCTCTTCGACGTTGCGCAGGGCGCGCCGGTTGTGCTCGTCGTCGCGGGCCAGCACCACCAGGACCTTGTCGGACTCGGTGACCTGGCGCAGCGCCTTCAGAGCGGTCTGCGTGAACTTGCTCTCCAGGTCCTCGGCCACGAACTGGCTGACGACGTGGATGCGGCCGTGGCGCGCCCGGTCCGAGAGGGCTCCGCGCAGGGCGGCGGCCTTCATCTTCTTGGGGGTGCGCTGGCTGTAGTCGCGCGGCTGGGGTCCGTGGACCGTGCCGCCGCCGGTGTACTGCGGGGCGCGGATGGAACCCTGGCGGGCCCGGCCCGTGCCCTTCTGGCGGTAGGGCTTCTTGCCACCGCCGCGGACGTCGCCGCGGGTCTTGGTGGCGTGCGTGCCCTGACGGCCAGCGGCGAGCTGGGCGTTCACGACCTGGTGGATCAGCGGGATGCTGACCTGCTGGGCGAAGACGGTGTCCGGCAGCTCGACGCTGCCCTTGGTGCCGCCCTCGGGGTTCTTGACCTCGATCTGGGCCATGGCTTACTTGTCCCCCTTCACAGCGGTGCGGACGAGCACCAGACCGCCGTTGGGACCGGGGACGGCACCCTTGACCAGGATGAGTCCCTTCTCCGCGTCGACGGAGTGAACGGTCAGGTTCTGGACGGTCTTGCGCACGTTGCCCATGCGACCGGCCATCCGCATGCCCTTGAACACGCGGCCGGGCGTGGCGCAGCCGCCGATGGAGCCGGGCGAGCGGTGCTTGCGCTGGGTACCGTGCGAGGCGGAGAGGCCGCGGAAACCGTGGCGCTTCATCACACCCGCGAAGCCCTTGCCCTTGCTCTTGCCCGTGACGTCGACCTTCTGGCCGGTCTCGAAGCTGTCCGCGGTGACCTCCTGGCCGAGCGTGTACTCGGTGGCGTCGGTCGTGCGGACCTCGACGTAGTGGCGGCGCGGGGTCAGGTCGTGCGCGCGCAGGTAGTCGCCGAGCGGCTTGTTGACCTTGCGCGGGTTGATCTGCCCGTAGCCGAGCTGGATGGCGGAGTAGCCATCGGTGTCCGGAGTCCGGATGCGGCTCACGACGCACGGACCGGCCTTCAGAACCGTCACGGGCACCATCTTGCCCGCGTCGTCGAAGACCTGGGTCATGCCGAGCTTTTCGCCCAGAACTCCCTTGATCTGCTTGGTGGCCATGTCTGTGCGTCCTTAAAGCTTGATCTCGATGTCAACGCCCGCCGGGAGGTCGAGTCGCATGAGCGAGTCGACCGTCTTCGGCGTGGGGTCGATGATGTCGATCAGCCGCTTGTGCGTGCGCATCTCGAAGTGCTCGCGCGAGTCCTTGTACTTGTGCGGCGATCGGATGACGCAGTAAACGTTCTTCTCCGTCGGCAGCGGCACCGGGCCCGCGACCTGTGCGCCAGTTCGCGTCACAGTCTCGACGATCTTGCGAGCCGAGCTGTCGATGACCTCGTGGTCATAGGCCTTTAGCCGAATGCGGATCTTCTGTCCCGCCATGTGGCCTGTTCGTCCTTCGCTTCAGTGTCCGTAACGGTGAGCTGTTCCCGGTCACAGACGCCCAGGCCCGGCGGATCCGCCGTTGTAGCCGTGAGCCCCTATTCCCTTGAGAAACCGCAACAGGGCTTGCCCCTGCGGTGCGTCACCGTCACAGAGCCCGATGACGTCTTGTGTGCTGGTGGGCGGGCCGTGGACCCACGGCCCGCCCACCACGGCGGGGACGGCTCCGAAGGGGCCGCCCCCGCACGGGTACTACTTGAGGATCTTCGTGACGCGACCCGCGCCCACGGTCCGGCCACCCTCGCGGATGGCGAACTTCAGGCCGTCCTCCATCGCGACGGGCTGGATGAGCTGGACGGTCATCTCGGTGTTGTCACCGGGCATGACCATCTCGGTGCCCTCCGGCAGCGTCACGACGCCGGTGACGTCCGTGGTGCGGAAGTAGAACTGCGGGCGGTAGTTGTTGAAGAACGGCGTGTGGCGGCCACCCTCGTCCTTGGACAGGATGACGACCTGGGCCTCGAACTCGGTGTGCGGGGTGGTCGTGCCGGGCTTGATGACGACCTGGCCGCGCTCGACGTCCTCGCGCTTGATGCCGCGCAGGAGCAGACCGACGTTGTCGCCGGCCTGGCCCTGGTCGAGCAGCTTGCGGAACATCTCGACACCGGTGACCGTGGTGGTCTGCTTCTCGTCCTTGATACCGACGATGTCGACGGTCTCGTTGACGTTGACGATGCCGCGCTCGATGCGACCGGTGACGACGGTGCCGCGACCGGTGATCGAGAAGACGTCCTCGATCGGCATGAGGAAGGGCTTCTCGGTGTCACGCTCGGGCTCGGGGATGAACTGGTCCACGGTGCCCATGAGCTCCAGGACGGCCTTGCCCCACTCCTCGTCGCCCTCCAGCGCCTTGAGCGCGGAGACCTTGGTGACGGGGACGTCGTCGCCGGGGAACTCGTACTCGCTGAGGAGCTCGCGGACCTCGAGCTCGACGAGCTCGAAGATCTCCTCGTCGTCCACCATGTCGGCCTTGTTCAGGGCCACCACGATGTAGGGCACGCCGACCTGGCGGGCCAGGAGCACGTGCTCCTTGGTCTGCGGCATCGGGCCGTCGGTGGCGGCCACGACCAGGATGGCGCCGTCCATCTGCGCCGCACCGGTGATCATGTTCTTCACGTAGTCGGCGTGACCGGGGCAGTCCACGTGGGCGTAGTGACGCGCCTCGGTCTGGTACTCGACGTGGGCGACGGAGATGGTGATACCGCGCTCGCGCTCCTCAGGAGCGTTGTCGATGTCCTCGAACGGCGTGAACGGGTTCAGGTCCGGGTACGCGTCGTGCAGCACCTTGGTGATGGCCGCGGTCAGCGTGGTCTTGCCGTGGTCGATGTGACCGATGGTGCCGATGTTGACGTGCGGCTTAGTCCGCTCGAACTTTGCTTTCGCCACTGGATGTCTCCTAGACGTACAGAGCTGTCTGGTGCTCGCTCCCCGCGTGGACGGGGAGCGGGCTGGTTACGTGTTCGCGACTATTCGCCGCGGACCTTCGCCACAATTTCTTGGGCGACAGCGGACGGAACCTCCGCGTAGGAGTCGAACACCATCGAGTAGTTGGCTCGACCCTGCGTGCGGCTGCGCAGGTCACCCACGTAGCCGAACATTTCGGAGAGGGGCACCTGGGCCTTGACGATACGGACGCCGGAACGCTCGTCCATGGACTGGATCTGTCCACGGCGGGAGTTCAGGTCGCCGATCACGTCACCCATGTACTCCTCGGGGGTGGTGACCTCGACAGCCATGACCGGCTCCAGGAGAGTCGGCTTGGCCAGCTTGACCGCCTCCTTGAAGGCGATCGAACCGGCGGTCTTGAAGGCCATCTCGGAGGAGTCGACCTCGTGGTACTGGCCGTCCTGGAGCGTCACCTTGACGCCGACGAGCGGGTAGTGCGCGAGCACGCCCAGCTCGGCGGCCTCCTGGCAGCCGGCGTCGACCGAGGGGATGTACTCCCTCGGGATGCGGCCACCGGTGACGGCGTTGACGAACTCGTAGCCCGAGGCGTCGCCGCTCTCGGTCTCCAGGGGCTCGATGTCGATCTTGACCTTGGCGAACTGGCCCGACCCACCGGTCTGCTTCTTGTGGGTGTAGGTGTGCCCCTCGACCTTCTTGCGAATGGTCTCGCGGTAGGCCACCTGCGGCTTGCCGATGTTCGCCTCGACCTTGAACTCGTCGCGCATGCGGTTGACGAGCACCTCGAGGTGCAGCTCGCCCATGCCCGAGATCACGGTCTGACCGGTCTGGTCGTCCGTGGCGACCTGGAACGAGGGGTCCTCGTCCGCGAGGCGCTGGATCGCGATGCCCAGCTTCTCCTGGTCGCTCTTGGTCTTGGGCTCGATGGCCACCTCGATGACCGGAGCCGGGAAGGTCATGGACTCCAGCACGATCGGGTTCGCCTGGTCGCACAGGGTCTCACCGGTCGTGGTGTCCTTCAGGCCCATGACGGCGACGATGTCGCCGGCGCCGACCTCGGCGATCTCCTCGCGCTTGTTGGAGTGCATGCGGTAGATCTTGCCGATGCGCTCCTTGCGGCCCTTGAGGCTGTTGAGCACCTGGGTGCCCGTCTGGAGAACGCCGGAGTAGACGCGCACGTAGGAGAGCTTGCCCAGGTGCGGGTCGCTCGCGATCTTGAAGACCAGGGCCGACAGCGGCTCGTCGTTGCTCGGCTTGCGGACGAGCTTGGTCTCCTCGCTCTCGTCCTTGGGGTCGTGGCCCTCGATGGCCTCGACGTCCAGGGGCGAGGGGAGGTAGGCGGTGACCGCGTCGAGCAGGGGCTGCACGCCCTTGTTCTTGAACGCGGTGCCGCACACGACCGGGACGGCCGTACCGGCGATGGTCGCGCGGCGGATCGCGGGGATGAGCTGCTCCACGGTGGGCTCCTGGCCCTCCAGGTACATCTCCATGATCTCGTCGTCGGCCTCGGCCAGCGTCTCGATGAACTGGTCGCGGGCCTCGCGGGCGGCGTCGGCGTGGCTCTCGGGGATCTCGGTCGTGTCGTACATCTCGCCGAGCGCGGCCTCGTCGTTCCAGACGTAGGCCTTCATCAGCACGAGGTCGATGACACCCTTGAAGTCGCTCTCAGCGCCGATGGGCAGCTGGATCGGCATGGCGTTGGCGCCCAGACGCTCGCGGAACATGTCCACGCAGCGCTGGAACTCGGCGCCGATCTTGTCCATCTTGTTGACGAAGCAGATACGCGGGACGCCGTAGCGGTCGGCCTGACGCCAGACCTGCTCCGACTGGGGCTCGACGCCCTCCTTGGCGTCGAACACCGCGACCGCACCGTCGAGCACACGCAGCGACCGCTCGACCTCGACCGTGAAGTCGACGTGGCCGGGCGTGTCGATGATGTTGATCGTGTTGTCGTTCCAATGGGTGGTGATGGCAGCCGAGGTAATGGTGATACCCCGTTCCTGCTCTTCCTTCATCCAGTCCATTGTCGAGGCGCCGTCGTGCGTCTCGCCGAGCTTGTGCTTGACACCCGTGTAGAACAGGATGCGCTCGGTGGTGGTGGTCTTGCCCGCGTCAATGTGGGCCATGATCCCGATGTTGCGGACCTTGGCCAGGTCAAGAACAGTCTTAGCAGCCATGAGGCTCGTCGTCCCTCGGTCTGTTTCGAACCCGCCGGAATTACCAGCGGTAGTGCGCGAAGGCCTTGTTCGACTCGGCCATCTTGTGCGTGTCCTCACGCTTCTTGACAGCCGCGCCGAGACCGTTGCTGGCGTCGACCAGCTCGTTCATCAGACGCTCGGTCATGGTCTTCTCACGGCGCTGGCGCGCGTAGGAGACCAGCCAGCGCAGGGCCAGCGTGGTGGACCGGGAGGCGCGAACCTCGACCGGCACCTGGTAGGTCGCGCCGCCGACGCGGCGGCTGCGGACCTCGAGCGCGGGCTTGACGTTGTCCAGACCCCGCTTCAGGACGACGAGAGGGTCCTGGCCGGTCTTCTCGCGAGCACCCTCCAGGGCGTCGTAGACGACGCTCTGGGCGATGGAGCGCTTGCCGTCGAGCAGCACCTTGTTGATCAGTGCGGTGACGAGCGGCGAGCCGTAGACCGGGTCGGTGATGAGCTGGCGCTTCGGCGCCGGGCCCTTGCGCGGCATGCTTACTTCTCCTTCTTGGCGCCGTAACGGCTACGCGCCTGCTTGCGGTTACGGACACCCTGCGTGTCGAGCGAGCCGCGCACGATGCGGTAACGGACACCCGGCAGGTCCTTCACACGGCCACCGCGCACGAGCACGATGCTGTGCTCCTGCAGGTTGTGGCCGATGCCGGGGATGTAGGCCGTGACCTCGATCTGGCTGCTCAGCTTGACTCGGGCGACCTTGCGCAGAGCGGAGTTCGGCTTCTTGGGCGTGGTGGTGTAGACACGAGTGCACACACCACGACGCTGCGGACTCCCCTTCAGCGCCGGGGTCTTGTTCTTTGCGACCTTGTCCTGTCGGCCCTTGCGGACCAGCTGCTGGATGGTGGGCACCGCGTCTCCGTCTTCCTCGTGACCTACGCCGGTTCTCGTAGCCGATATCGCTATTGACCTGCTGGATTTCCCGAACCTCCCCGACCCCCGATGTCGGGCGTGTCGCGTTCGTTCCCGCGCATGGCGAAAACGAGATCACACCCGGCCGAAAGGCCGAATCATGGGAGGGGGTTCACATGCGCCGCGCACCGTAGGTCCTCGTCTGCGGAACCGGGCGCCGCACACACATGTGCGACCCGTCGACTCACGGGCACAATCACACAGGCTACCGCTTGCCGTCAGGACGGTCAAAACGATGTGCGACATGGCGGGAACCGTCGGGACGGATCCTCGCTCAGCCGTGGGTCACCACCAGTCTACGCGGTCCCGGGGCTGCTCGGCCCCGCTTCGCAGAGAGCGCGGACGAAGGCTGAAGGCCGCCTCCCGGGGACGATTGTCCCCGAGAGGCGGCCGCCGCGCTACAGGACCAGCCAGAGGGCGACGGAGATCACCGTCACCAGGATGCCGACGACGGCGAAGACCGTTCCGGTCGTGATCAGACCGAGGCCGTCGAGCTGCCCGCGGGACTCGCGGATCGCCCTCTTGGCCCTGGGCCCGGTGACCAGGAGGGCCAGGACGGCCGTGACCAGACCCACGCCGGGCAGCAGCGAGGCCACGCCCAGCCACAGGGTGAGCGTCGCTCCCCGCTCGGTGTCGGCGAGGAAGTCGATGCTGTCGTAGCCGGGGTAGGCGTCACCGGCCTCGCCGCCCAGGGGGCGGTCGCCGAAGCCGGGGAACTCGTCGGCGATCGGGTCCTTGCGGCGCTTGCTGCGGCCCGCCGGGGCGGCGGGCATCCCGTAGTCGGCCGGGGTGAACCCGTCCTCGTACTCGGGGTCGTCGCGGTCGTCGCGCTCGTCACCGCGGGGCTCGGGGTCGTCGTCGTAGGCGTACTCCGGCTCCGGCCGCTCCGCGTCCCCGTCGTGGGCGTACTCCGGCCCTTCGGGGTCGTCGTCGTAGTGGCCGTAGTCCGCCCCGTCGTCACCGCGCGGGGGGACGTCGCGCCGGAACTCGTCGTCGTCCTCCCAGTCCCCCTCCCCGGCCAGGGCGCGGGCGTCGAACATCTGGGTGGCCCCGCCGGGGTCGTCCGGCAGGTCCTGGTCCCTGGACCGGGCGCGCGACTGCATGTCGGCGATCGCGCCCAGGGGGTCGTCCGCGCCGGGGACCGCCGCGGAGAGCTCACCGGTGTCGGGCCCTCCCCAGTCGACGGTCTCGGCCCGTCCGGAGGAGGACTCCCTGCGGCGCTGCTCCGCCTCGCGGACCACGTCCGGCAGCCGGGGGTCGTTGCGGTCGAACGCCCAGGTGTTGCCGCTGCCCGTACCCAGCCCGGAGGGCGAGAGCTCGTCGCCGTACCCGTCGCCCCACGAGCCGCCGGAGTCCGCGCCGGGCCGGTCGTCGGTGCGGCCGGAGGGCGCCCAGGCGTCGGGGGCGTCGGCGCCCGCGGGGGTGCTGTCGGCGCCCCGGAAGTCGCCGCCGAGTTCGTCGTCGTCCCAGGAGCGGCCGCGTGCGCGGTCTCCCCCAAGGGGGTCGTCGTCGTAGGGGCGGTCGTCCCAGGCGTCGGCACCGCGCTCGTCGGCACCGTGCCGGGGGGCGCGGTCGTCCCAGGACCGGTCCGCCGGGGCGTCGTCGTCCCAGGAGCTGCCGTCGGGGCCGGGCACGTCGGTCCATGAGGCCGGGCCGCGGTCGCGGACGGGAGCGTCGTCGTCCCAGCCGGAGGAGGCGCGTGTGCCGTCCTCCCAGGGCTGACCGCCCCGGTCGGCGGTCCACGGACCGCGGTCGCCGGCGGGGTCGGGGCCCCAGGGCCGGTCGGTCGAGGAGGAGGGCCTCGTCTCCCACGACGCGGGGGCCAGGCCGTCGTCGGCCGCGTCACGGCCGCGGCCCGGGGCGCTGTCGTCCCACGGCCGGCCGGACGCACCGGAGGCCGGGGCCTCCCAGGACGCGGGACCCAGACCGTCGTCGAGCGGGTCGCGCGTACCGCCCGCGGGGGCGTCGTCCCAGGGCTGGGCGCCCCGGTCGGCGTTCCAGGTGCCGCGGTCACCGGCGGAGCCGGGGTCCCAGGGCCGGGTGCCCTCCGCCGGGCCGCCGCTGCCGGAGGCCTCCGGCCAGGGAGCGGGGTCCCGGTCGCCGCCGCCGGGAGCGCCGACGTCCCGGGAGGAGGGCGAACGGGTCCCGTCCTCCCACGACCGGGCGCCGGGGGCCGGGGCGTCCCACGAGGCCGTGCCGAGGCCGTCGTCGAGCGGATCGCGCCGATCGGCGACCGGAGCGTCCTCCCAGGGCTGGCCACCGGACACACCGGAGGAGGGGGCCTCCCACGACGCGGGACCCAGACCGTCGTCGGCGGTGTCCCGACCGCGGGCCGGGGCGTCCTCCCAGGGCTGCCCCGGCGCGGAGGGGGACGGAGCGTCCCAGGGCCGGGATCCGCCGGCCGGACCGCCCTCCAGGGAACCACCGGTTCCGGGGGAGTCCGACCACGGGGCCGACGCACCGCGGTCATCCCCGCGGGCGGGCGCGTCGGCGTCCCAGGAAGGGGAAGAGCGAGTGTCGTCCTCCCACGGCCGGGCGGCGGCGCCCGCCGCAGCGGAGGCCGGGGCGTCCCACGAGGCCGTGCCGAGGCCGTCGTCGAGCGGATCGCGCCGATCGGCGACCGGAGCGTCCTCCCAGGGCTGGCCACCGGACGCACCGGAGGCGGAAGCGTCGTCCCACGGCTGTCCGGACGCACCGGAGGCCGGGGTGTCCCAGGACCGGGGCCCGTCGGCCGGACCGCCCTGCGCCGAACCCGCGGTCGCGGGAGGGTCGGGCCACAGCGCCGACGCACCGCGGTCATCGCCGCGGGCGGGCGCGTCGGCGTCCCGGGCCGCGGAGCCGCGCGCGCCGCCGACGGTGTCGGACGGCGCCTCCCAGGAGGGCGCGTTCCGGTCGTCGTCCAGCGGTGCGCCGGAACCCCACGGCTGTTCGGCGGCCGTGGAGGAGCCGGGTGCGGAGGAGTGCTCGTCCCGGGGCTGTCCGGTGTCCGGGGCGTCCCGGTCGTCCAGCGCGGGGATCTCCTGGGTCCGGGGACCGTCGGACCAGGCCTCGGGCCGGTCGGTGCCCCGCTCCGACGGGAGCGGGACCTGGGCGCTGGCCGCGACGCTCGGCAGGGAGGGCTCCTCGGCCTCCCCCGGAATCCTGGTCAGCGGCTGGTAGGCCGCGGACCCGGCGCCCGGGTAGGAGATCCCGTGGGAGACGGGGGGCGGCGGTCCGCCCAGCGCCTCCGGATAGGGCTCCACCATGGCCGGACGGGACGAACTCAGCCCCGCGTACCCCCCGCTGTCCGGGAAGACCGTGTCAGCGGTCCCCTCGGATTCGAGCGGGTCCTGGTAGTCCGACTGTGTGCGGTAGCGGTTCTCGCTCGGCTTGAACCACGAGTCCTCCGCGTCGGAGTCCCGCCGTTCGCCCCCGTTGTCAGTCACCTGTGCCTCTCCCGCCAGCGCAGTAGCGCCGTCTTCCGTCCGCGTCAGCGGACCCTGTGCGCGGAACGGCGGCGGTACCACCCCCCGCGAGGGGTGGCATACCGCCGCCGTCAGTCAAGCAAACCGCTTCTACCGGTTGTACGGTCCGAAGTCGTACTCCTCCAGCGGAACGGCCTCGCCCGAACCCTGTCCGAAGGTGTACTCGCTCGGCTCCTCGTACCCGGAGACCGAGTACATCGAGGCCTTGGCCTCCTCGGTCGGCTCCACCCGGATGTTGCGGTACTGCGGAATGCCGGTACCGGCCGGGATGAGCTTACCGATGATGACGTTCTCCTTGAGGCCGAGGAGCGGGTCGCTCTTGCCGTGGATCGCGTTCTCGGTGAGCACCCGGGTGGTCTCCTGGAAGGAGGCCGCGGACAGCCAGGACTCCGTGGCCAGCGAGGCCTTGGTGATACCCAGCAGCACCGGACGCCCGGCCGCGGGCTGACCGCCCTCGGACACGACGCGGCGGTTGATCCGCTCGAACTTCGGCCGCTCGACCATCTCACCGGGCAGCAGCTCGGTGTCGCCCGACTCCAGGATGTTCACCCGCTTGAGCATCTGGCGGACGATGATCTCGATGTGCTTGTCGTGGATGGACACACCCTGCGACTTGTACACCTCCTGGACCTCGGACACCAGGTGCTGCTGCACCGCGCGCGGGCCCTGGATGCGCAGGACCTCGTGCGGGTTGATCGCACCCTGGATCAGCTGCTGGCCGACCTTGACGTGGTCGCCGTCGGTGACGAGCAGCTGGGCGCGCATCGGGACCGGGTAGGCGATCTCGTCCGTGCCGTCGTCGGGGATGACGACGATCTTGCGGCTCTTCTCGGTGTCGTCGATCCGGATCCGGCCCTCCATCTCGGAGATCGGGGCCACACCCTTGGGGATGCGGGCCTCGAAGAGCTCCTGGACACGGGGCAGACCGTGGGTGATGTCCTGACCGGCCGAACCACCCATGTGGAAGGTACGCATGGTCAGCTGGGTGCCGGGCTCACCGATGGACTGGGCCGCGATGATACCGATCGCCTCACCGACGTCCACCGGCTTGCCGGTCGCCATGGAGCGGCCGTAGCAGGTGGTGCAGACGCCGATCTTGGCCTCGCAGACCAGCGACGAGCGCACGCGGACGCGGGTGATCCCGGCCTCGATGAGCTTGTCGATGTTCTGCTCGGAGGTGTCGCTCAGGGCGGGGAGGACGATGTTGCCCTCCGCGTCCACCGCGTCCTCGGCGATGGTCCGGCCGAAACCGGTGTTCTCGACGTTGTGCTTGCGCACGACGACGCCGGCGGCGTTCTTCTCGCCGATCTCGTGCCAGAGCGAGCGCTCCGTGCCGCAGTCGATCTCGCGGACGATGACGTCCTGCGCCACGTCCACCAGACGACGGGTCAGGTAACCCGAGTCGGCGGTACGCAGGGCGGTGTCGGCCAGGCCCTTGCGCTGGCCGTGCGTGGAGATGAAGTACTCCAGCACGGACAGGCCCTCGCGGTAGGAGGACTTGATCGGACGCGGGATCGTCTCACCCTTGGTGTTGGAGACCAGGCCGCGGATACCGGCGATCTGGCGCACCTGCATCGGGTTGCCTCGGGCACCGGACTGGACCATCATCCACACCGGGTTGTCGGCGGGGAAGTTGCTCTCCATGTCCTGGGCGACCTCGGTGGTGGCCTGCGTCCACACCTCGGTGAGCTCCTGACGGCGCTCGTCGTCGGTGATGAGACCGCGGTCGTACTCGCGCTGGATCTTGTCCGCCTTGCGCTCGTACCCCTCCAGGATCTCGGTCTTGCGCGGCGGCGCGACGACGTCCTCGATGCCGATGGTCAGACCGGACCGGGTGGCCCAGTGGTAACCGGCGTCCTTGAGGGCGTCCAGCGTCGTGGCGACCTGGACCTTGGGGTAGTTCTCGGCGAGGTCGTTGACCAGCGTCGAGACCTGCTTCTTGCCCACCTGGAAGTTGACGTACGGGTAGTCGACCGGGGTGGTCTCGTTGAACAGGTACCGGCCCAGGGTGGTCTCCAGGGTGTACGGCTCCCCCGGCGTCCAGCCCTCCGGCGGCGTCCAGTCCTTCGGCGCCGGGGCGCCGTCGGCGATCCGGAGCTTGATCCTCGCCTGGAGGTCGAGGTCCCCCAGGTCGTAGGCCATGATGCCCTCGGCCGGGGAGAGGAACGAGCGCCCCTCGCCCTTGGCTCCGAGCTTCTCCGTCGTCAGGTAGAACAGGCCGATGATCATGTCCTGGGTGGGCATGGTCACGGGCTTGCCGTCGGACGGCTTGAGGATGTTGTTGGTGGCCAGCATCAGCAGCCGCGCCTCGGCCTGGGCCTCGGCGGACAGCGGCAGGTGCACGGCCATCTGGTCGCCGTCGAAGTCGGCGTTGAACGCCGTGCACACGAGCGGGTGGATCTGGATGGCCTTGCCCTCGACCAGCTGCGGCTCGAAGGCCTGGATGCCCAGGCGGTGCAGCGTCGGGGCGCGGTTGAGCAGGACCGGGTGCTCGGTGATGACCTCTTCGAGGACGTCCCACACAACCGGGCGGGACCGCTCGACCATGCGCTTGGCGCTCTTGATGTTCTGCGCGTGGTTCAGGTCCACCAGGCGCTTCATCACGAAGGGCTTGAACAGCTCCAGCGCCATCTGCTTGGGCAGGCCGCACTGGTGCAGCTTGAGCTGCGGGCCGACGACGATGACCGAACGGCCGGAGTAGTCGACGCGCTTGCCCAGCAGGTTCTGGCGGAAGCGGCCCTGCTTGCCCTTGAGCATGTCGGACAGCGACTTGAGCGGACGGTTGCCCGGACCGGTGACCGGGCGGCCCCGGCGGCCGTTGTCGAACAGCGCGTCGACGGCCTCCTGGAGCATCCGCTTCTCGTTGTTGACGATGATCTCGGGCGCGCCGAGGTCGAGCAGCCGCTTGAGGCGGTTGTTGCGGTTGATGACACGGCGGTACAGGTCGTTGAGGTCGGAGGTCGCGAAGCGGCCACCGTCCAGCTGCACCATCGGACGCAGGTCCGGCGGGATGACCGGGATGCAGTCCAGCACCATGCCCATGGGGCTGTTGGTGGTGTTGAGGAACGCCGAGACGACCTTGAGCCGCTTCAGGGCGCGGGCCTTCTTCTGGCCCTTGCCGGTGCGGATGATCTCCCGGAGCCTCTCGGCCTCCACGTCCAGCTCGAAGTTGGCCAGACGGTCCTGGATGGCCTGGGCGCCCATGCCGCCGCGGAAGTACTTGCCGAAGCGGTCCCGCATCTCGCGGTAGAGCATCTCGTCGCCCTCGAGGTCCTGGACCTTGAGGTTCTTGAACCGGTTCCAGACCTCGTCGAGGCGGTCGATCTCACGCTGGGCGCGGTCGCGCAGCTGGCGCATCTCGCGCTCGGCGCCCTCACGCACCTTGCGGCGGGCGTCGCCCTTGGCCCCCTGCTCCTCCAGCTCGGCGAGGTCGGCCTCCAGCTTGCGGTGGCGGTCCTCGACGGTGGAGTCGCGGCGCTGCTCCAGGTGCTGCTTCTCGACCGAGATCCGCGCCTCCAGGGACTGGAGGTCGCGCTCACGGGCCTCGGTGTCCACCCACGTGACCATGTAGGCGGCGAAGTAGATGATCTTCTCGAGATCCTTCGGCGCCAGGTCCAGCAGGTAGCCCAGGCGGGAGGGCACGCCCTTGAAGTACCAGATGTGCGTGACGGGAGCGGCCAGCTCGATGTGGCCCATCCGCTCACGGCGCACCTTGGCACGGGTCACCTCGACGCCGCAGCGCTCACAGATGATGCCCTTGAAGCGGACGCGCTTGTACTTGCCGCAGTAGCACTCCCAGTCGCGGGTCGGACCGAAGATCTTCTCGCAGAAGAGTCCGTCCTTCTCGGGCTTGAGGGTGCGGTAGTTGATGGTCTCGGGCTTCTTGACCTCGCCGTGCGACCACTGGCGGATGTCGTCGGCCGTGGCCAGGCCGATGCGCAGCTCGTCGAAGAAGTTGACGTCGAGCACTTAATTCGTCCCCTGCTCTCGAAGAATGCGGAAGTTAGACCTCTTCGACACTGCTCGGCTCCCGCCGACCCAGGTCGATTCCCAGTTCTTCCGCCGCGCGGAAGACGTCCTCGTCGCTGTCCCGCATCTCGATGGACATACCGTCACTGGACAGCACCTCCACGTTCAGACAGAGCGACTGCATCTCCTTGATGAGCACCTTGAAGGACTCAGGGATGCCCGGCTCGGGGATGTTCTCGCCCTTGACGATGGCCTCGTAGACCTTGACCCGTCCCACCACGTCGTCGGACTTGATGGTGAGCAGCTCCTGGAGGGCGTAGGCGGCGCCGTAGGCCTCCAGCGCCCACACCTCCATCTCACCGAAGCGCTGACCGCCGAACTGCGCCTTACCGCCCAGCGGCTGCTGGGTGATCATGGAGTACGGGCCGGTGGAGCGCGCGTGGATCTTGTCGTCCACGAGGTGGTGGAGCTTGAGGATGTACTTGTAGCCGACGGAGATCGGCTCGGCGAAGGGCTCGCCGGTGCGGCCGTCGAACAGACGCGCCTTGCCGTCCTCGTTGATCAGGCGGTTGCCGTCCGCGTTGGGGCGCACCGACTTGATCAGGCCGCTGAGCTCGTCGCCGCGCAGGCCGTCGAAGACCGGCGTGGCCACGCGGGAGTCCGGCGGCACGTCGGTGGCGCCGATGGCCTCCAGCGACTTCTGCCACTCCTCCTCGACCCCCTCGACCAGCCAGCCGTTCTTGGCCAACCAGCCCAGGTGGACCTCCAGGACCTGGCCGACGTTCATACGGCCGGGCACGCCCAGCGGGTTGAGGATGATGTCGACCGGCGTCCCGTCCTCCAGGAAGGGCATGTCCTCCTGGGGCAGGATCTTGGAGATGACGCCCTTGTTGCCGTGGCGGCCCGCGAGCTTGTCACCGTCGGTGATCTTGCGCTTCTGGGCCACGTAGACGCGGACCATCTCGTTGACGCCGGGGGCGAGCTCGTCGCCGTCCTCGCGGCTGAACACGCGGACGCCGATGACCTTGCCGGTCTCGCCGTGCGGCACCTTGAGCGAGGTGTCGCGGACCTCGCGCGCCTTCTCTCCGAAGATCGCGCGCAGCAGGCGCTCCTCCGGGGTCAGCTCGGTCTCGCCCTTGGGCGTGACCTTGCCGACGAGGATGTCGCCGTCCACGACCTCGGCGCCGATGCGGATGATGCCCCGGTCGTCGAGGTCGGCCAGGACCTCCTCGCTGACGTTGGGGATCTCGCGGGTGATCTCCTCCGGGCCCAGCTTGGTGTCGCGGGCGTCGACCTCGTGCTCCTCGATGTGGATCGAGGACAGGACGTCGTCCTGCACCAGGCGCTGGGAGAGGATGATCGCGTCCTCGTAGTTGTGGCCCTCCCAGGACATGTACGCCACGAGCAGGTTCTTGCCCAGCGACATCTCACCCTGGTCGGTGGAGGGGCCGTCCGCGAGGACCTGGCGCTCCTCGACCCGCTGGCCCTCGGCCACGATCGGCCGCTGGTTGAAGCAGGTGCCCTGGTTGGAGCGCTGGAACTTGCCCATGCGGTACGTCTTGCGCGTGCCGTCGTCGGCCATGACGGTGACGTAGTCGGCGGTGACGTCCTCGACGACACCGGCCTTCTGCGCCAGGACGACCTCACCGGCGTCGGTGGCGGCGCGGTACTCCATGCCGGTGCCGACGAACGGCGACTCGGCCATGAGCAGCGGCACGGCCTGGCGCTGCATGTTCGAGCCCATGAGGGCGCGGTTGGCGTCGTCGTGCTCCAGGAACGGGATCATGGCGGTGGCGACCGACACCATCTGGCGCGGCGACACGTCCATGTAGTCGACCTCGTCCGTGCTGACCTGCTCGAACTCACCGCCCTTGCGGCGCACGAGCACACCGGCCTCGGCGAAGGAGCCGTCGGGGTTCATCGGCGTGTTGGCCTGCGCGATGACGTGGAGGTCCTCCTCGTCCGCGGTCAGGTAGTCGACCTGGTCGGAGACCTTGCCGTCGATGATGCGGCGGTACGGGGTCTCCACGAAGCCGAAGGAGTTGACCCGGCCGTAGGCGGCGAGCGAGCCGATCAGACCGATGTTCGGTCCCTCGGGCGTCTCGATCGGGCACATGCGGCCGTAGTGCGAGGGGTGCACGTCGCGGACCTCGAAGCCCGCGCGCTCGCGGGACAGGCCGCCCGGGCCCAGCGCGGAGAGGCGGCGCTTGTGCGTCAGGCCCTCCAGCGGGTTGGTCTGGCCCATGAACTGCGACAGCTGCGAGGTGCCGAAGAACTCCTTGATGGAGGCCACGACCGGACGGATGTTGATCAGGGTCTGCGGCGTGATCGCCTCGACGTCCTGGGTGGTCATCCGCTCGCGGACGACGCGCTCCATGCGGGCCAGGCCCAGGCGGACCTGGTTCTGGATGAGCTCGCCGACGGTGCGCAGGCGGCGGTTGCCGAAGTGGTCGATGTCGTCGGTCTCGATCGGCCGGGGACCGTTGACGGTCTCCTTCTCGGTCTCACCCGCGTGCAGGCGGACGAGGTAGTCGATCGTGGCGACGATGTCCTCTTCGGTGAGGGTGCCCTGCCGGTAGTCGGTGTCCAGGCCGAGCTTCTTGTTGATCTTGTAACGGCCGACCTTGGCCAGGTCGTAGCGCTTGGGGTTGAAGTACAGGTTCTCCAGCAGCGCCTGGGCCGACTCCTTCGTGGGCGGCTCGCCGGGGCGCAGCTTGCGGTAGATGTCCAGCAGCGCGTCGTCGGTGCCCGCGGTGGGGTCCTTCTCCAGCGTGTTGCGGATGGACTCGTACTGGCCGAAGCGCTCCAGGATCTGGTCGGTGGTCCAGCCCAGCGCCTTGAGCAGGACGGTGACGCCCTGCTTGCGCTTGCGGTCGATGCGGACGCCGACGAAGTCGCGCTTGTCGACCTCGAACTCCAGCCAGGCGCCGCGGGACGGGATGACCTTGCAGCCGTAGAGGTCCTTGTCCGAGGTCTTGTCGACGGACTTGTCGAAGTACACGCCCGGGGAGCGCACCAGCTGGGACACGACGACGCGCTCGGTGCCGTTGATGATGAAGGTGCCGGTCTCGGTCATGAGCGGGAAGTCGCCCATGAACACCGTCTGGCTCTTGATCTCACCGGTGTCGTTGTTGATGAACTCCGCCGTGACGAACATCGGGGCGGAGTAGGTCATGTCCCTGTCCTTGCACTCATCCTCTGAGTACTTGGGCGGCTCGAACCGGTGGTCGCGGAACGACAGGGACATCGTGCCCGAGAAGTCCTCGATCGGGCTGATCTCCTCGAAGATCTCTTCGAGACCGGACTGCTCCGGAACGTCCTTGCGGCCAGCGTTTCGGGCCGTCTCAACCCGGGTCTTCCACCTGTCGTTGCCCAGCAGCCAGTCGAACGACTCGGTCTGAAGGGCGAGGAGGTTCGGGACCTCCAGTGGTTCCTGGATACGGGCGAAGGAAACGCGGTGCGGACCAAGGGCGTTAGCGGAGGCGTTGCGCGAGGCTGCCAACAGGGGTCCTTCCGAAGGCTTGTGGCGGTTGAAGCGCGCACGCCAGACGATCCGTCACGAGAGGGACCGCCGCAACGCGGTTGAGACGGTCACATCGAGCGGGAGCGGGCCACCGGAATGTCCGGAAAAATGGAGTGGCGGCAGCCTTCACCGGCACAGGGATCACCAAAGGGCAGCGCAAAAGAGCAGTGTAGCCGAACACCACACCGCTGTCCACTCACGGTCCACAGCGCCACTCACGACACCGGCAGGATCACCCCTGGAGGGCGATCCGTCAAGCCCGCTCCCGGCGGAGGAGCCCGGATTCCGGCTGCCCGGAACGGTCGGGCGACCTCGTCGGTGGACTGGTGCGCCTGCCCTGGCCCGGGGGTCGGGAGCCAACGACATCCGAAGGATTCCCCCGCCTCAGGCGGGTAAACACGTCCTCCGGGCCTCAGCGGGTTTCCCGGGACGGGAGATTAGCGCGTCCGGGGGACAGTTCGCACACGCACCCCCGGTTCCGGGACCTGCCGGATCCCCCTCAGCTTCGCACAGGGGACGGGACGAGCGGTGACGGACACGGCGGTGCGCGGGGAAAGGACTCCGGGCCCGCCCCAGGTCAACGCGCCGTCGGAGGCGCCGCGGCCCGGGCCCGGGGCGCGGGGAAAGGAAGGCCGCGGGGGCGCCGCGGTCTCGGGCCGGAGCGCGGAGGAGCGCGGGCCGGAGGGGCGCGGGAGGACCGCCCGGAGGCGGTGAGGGGTTCCAGGACGCACGAAGGCGGCCGCCCCTCCCCGGAAGGAGGGACGGCCGCCGGAAGCAGGCCAGCGGGCGCTCAGCGGCCCGCGTGGGACTACTTGAGGGTGACGGAGGCGCCAGCGCCCTCGAGAGCGGCCTTGGCCTTCTCGGCCGTCTCCTTGTTGACGCCCTCCAGCAGCGGCTTGGGAGCGTTGTCGACCAGGTCCTTGGCCTCCTTGAGGCCCAGGCTCGTGAGGCCGCGGACCTCCTTGATGACCTGGATCTTCTTGTCGCCAGCGCCCTCGAGGATGACGTCGAACTCGTCCTTCTCCTCGGCCTCGGCGGCGGCGCCGCCACCCTGGCCGGGAGCGGCGACGGCCACGGCGGCCGGAGCGGCGGCGGTGACGTCGAACTTGTCCTCGAAGAGCTTCACGAAGTCGGCCAGCTCGAGAAGGGTCATCTCCTCGAACGCGGCAAGCAGGTCCTCGTTGCTGAGCTTCGCCATGGTGCGATCTCTCTTTCTCTGCGGACACGCGGTCCTGTCGGGCCCGCGTGCGAGTCAGTGTCCGAGCGCCCTCGGCGCCCGGCGGGTTTCAAAAGGTCAGGCGGCTTCCTGGGAGCGCTTGTCCGCCAGGGCCTGCGCGAGACGCACAGTCTTGGAGGGCAGCGCCTGGAAGACGGCGGCGGCCTGGCCCTGCTTGGCCTTGAGCGCACCCGCCAGCTTCGCGAGGATGACCTCGCGGGACTCCAGATCGGCCAGCTTGGTGATGTCGTCGGCGCTCATCGACTTGCCGTCGATGACACCGCCCTTGATCACCAGGGGCGAGTTCGCCTTCGCGAAGTCACGCAGACCCTTGGCGGCCTCGACCACGTCACCGTGGACGAAGGCGATGGCGGACGGGCCCTCGAGCAGGTCCTTGACCTGCTCGTCGACACCGGCCTCCGTGACCGCGATCTTGGTCAGCGTGTTCTTGACGATGCGAAAACGCGCGCTCTGGCCGAGGCTGCGACGCAGTTCAGTGATCTGCGCGACAGTGAGCCCCCGGTATTCGGTCAGCACGGCGCCGTTCGACTCACGGAACTCGCCCGTGAGTTCGGCGACCGCGGCTGCCTTGTCCGGCCTCGCCATGGGACTCCTTCCAACATTGAACGCTGGTTGACTCCAAGGGCCCGGGCGATCGGCGTCAGCACGAGAAAAAGCCCCGGGCGCGAGGCGCACGGGGCATGACCGCGTTCCGGTGGCCGCGCGGGGCGCGGCGTGGAACGGGAAGCTCTTGTACACCTGCGCGGGCGCCCATCGCGGATGGGCCCTTAGGTCACCCGTTCGGGTGACGACCAGCGGTCTTCGGCAAGAACCCATCGTACCGCACGCGCGGGAGCCCCCGTTCCGCACCGGAGGACCGGAACCGTGATCGCGCTCACTCCCCCGGCGGGCGCGGAACCGCCTGGGCGCGGCCGGCGTCGAATCGGTGGCCGCGCGGAGGAGCCGGCAGGGACCGGAATGTCCCTCCGACGTGGCAGCATGACGCTACCGGGCACCCCCGCTCCCAGTCGTGCCCGTGTCCCCCGCGCAAAAGAAGAAGGCGAACACCCCGTGAAGACCCGTATGCCGGTCCTGATCTCCGCCGGCACCCTCGCCCTGTCCCTCACCGCCTGCGGAGGAGGCCCCGCGGAGGAGGAGCCCGCCGAGGCGGCGGCCGAGTCGCCCGAGGAGGGCGGTGGCGGCAGCGTCCTGGACCTGGTCGCCGGTCTCGGCGCGAGCACCCAGGACATCGAGAACTACACCCTCGACATCTCGATGGTCATGCCCGACCCCGACATGGGCGACATCGACATGGACATGACCTACGAGGTCATGGAGGACCCGCAGGCGGCCAAGGTCACCATGGTCATGCCCTCGATGGGCGAGATGCTCCTGGAGCTGGCCGAGGTGGCCGGCCAGGACCTGGGCCTGACCGCCGAGGAGATCGGCACGTCCATCGTCATCATCCCGGCGGAGGGCGACGCCCTCGTCTCCAACCACAACGGTCTCCAGGAGGTCGACACCGCCTGGGTCCGCGGCGCCCAGGACACCGACCAGATCGCCCCGGAGGAGATGTTCGACATCAACGCGCTCCCCGACATCGTGGGGGCGTTCGCGGAGATCGAGCAGATCGAGGAGACGGGCGCCGAGGAGATCAGCGGCGTCTCGACCACCCTCATCGAGGGCACGATGACCGGCGAGGACGTCGAGGCCCTGAACCAGGAGCAGAAGGACGCCGTCAACGAGCTGCTGGGCGGCGTCAGCGGACCCGTCGACGTGTCCGTCTGGGTGGCCGACGACGGCTTCCCGATGCGCTTGGACTTCTCCGACGAGGAGGCCGACATCTCGATGGTCTTCTCCAACCTGGGTGAGACCTCCTTCGAGATGCCCGCCGATGACGAGATCACCGACAGGTAGGCGCTGGGACCCCCGGGGTTTGTCCGGCCGCAGTGCGGCGGCCGGACAAACCCCGGGGGAAGCGGAGCGGCCCCCGCCGTCCTCTCGGACTGCGGGGGCCGCTCTCGTCTGCGCTGGGCAGCCGCGAAGGCTAGACCTCGAGCGGGATGCTCGGGCCCATGGACGTGGAGACCACGGCCTTCTTGATGTAGCGGCCCTTGGCGGCGGACGGCTTGAGGCGGTTCACCTCGTCGATCGCGGCCTGGTAGTTCTCCAGGAGCTTCTGGTCGTCGAAGGAGGCCTTGCCGATGATGAAGTGCAGGTTCCCGTGGCGGTCCACGCGGAACTCGATCTTGCCGCCCTTGATGTCGGTGACGGCCTTGGCGACGTCGGGGGTGACGGTGCCGGTCTTCGGGTTCGGCATCAGGCCGCGCGGACCGAGCACGCGGCCGAGGCGGCCGACCTTGCCCATGAGGTCCGGGGTGGCCACGACGGCGTCGAAGTCGGTGAAGCCCTTCGAGACCTTCTCGATCATCTCGTCGTCGCCGATGATGTCGGCGCCAGCCGCGAGAGCCTGCTCGGCACGCTCACCGGTCGCGAAGACCAGGACCCGAGCGGTCTTGCCGGTGCCGTTCGGCAGGTTCACGGTGCCGCGGACCATCTGGTCGGCCTTGCGCGGGTCGACGCCCAGGCGCAGGGCGACCTCGACGGTCGCGTCGAACTTGACGGTGGAGGTCTCCTTGGCGAGCTTCACGGCCTCGGCGGGGCCGTAGAGCTTGTCACGGTCCACCTGCTGGCTGGCTTTGCGGTGGTTCTTGCTGCGCTTCACTCTGTTCTCCTGGGGAACGTGTGGTCACCGGGCCAGCGCCTGGCCCTGCCACGGTGGTTCTTGAACGTCGAGCGTCCCCGGTCGCTCCGGTCTCCGCGGACCGGTGCCACCGTGCGGGGACTACTTGACCTCGATGCCCATCGAGCGGGCGGTACCGGCGACGATCTTGGCGGCGGCCTCGATGTCCTCGGTGTTGAGGTCGGGCAGCTTGGTCTGCGCGATCTCGCGGACCTGCTCGGCGGTGATGGAACCGGCGGTGCTGCGGCCCGGGTCGGTCGCGGCCTTGTCCAGACCGGCGGCCTTCAGGATCAGCTTCGGCGCCGGAGGCGTCTTGGTGACGAAGCTGAAGGAACGGTCCTCGTAGATGGAGATCTCGACGGGGATGACGTTGCCGCGCTGGGACTCCGTGGCAGCGTTGTACTGCTTGCAGAAGTCCATGATGTTGACGCCGTGCGGACCGAGCGCGGTACCGACGGGCGGCGCCGGGGTGGCCTGGCCGGCGGGGAGCTGCACCTTGACGAGTGCGGCCAGTTTCTTCTTCGGAGGCATATCGGGTCCTTTGCCTGATCTGCGTTGTGTTCTGGTCCCGTTGCCTCCCTGACGGCACCGCGCGGCCGCGGGGGCCGGGGAACCGCTGCCGAAGGAGGCGGGGACCCCGCGCTCGACGGGCGCGGGGCGCCGGCCCGCCGGGACCGGGCGGACCGGGGCGCGCCCCGCCGGAGCGGGACACGCGAGTGGGTCCGCCACGGGGCGGACCCACCAAGTCTATGCCGATCACGGAGGTGCCCTGACAGGCACCTCACGACCGCGGGGCCCGAGCCCGGGCGGCGGGGGCGTGGAGTGCCCCGACAGCCGTTCCGCGATCGCGGGCCCGGGCGGCGGGGCCGGGGAGTGGACGGGCTAGATCTTGGCGACCTGGTTGAACGACAGCTCGACCGGGGTCTCGCGGCCGAAGATCGACACCAGCACCTTGAGCTTCTGGGTGTCGGGGTTGATCTCGCTGACCGTCGCGGGCAGGGTCGCGAACGGACCCTCCATGACGGTGACGGACTCGCCGACCTCGTAGGCCACGTCCATGCGGGCCTCTCCGACGCCGCCCGCGGTCCGGGCCTGCTGCGCCTGCTCCGGCTCCACCTCCGGCTCGGGGGCGAGGAGCTTGGCAACCTCGGTCAGGCTCAGCGGCGCGGGCTTGTTGGACAGGCCCACGAAGCCGGTGACGCCCGGGGTGTTGCGGATGGCCGACCAGGACTCGTCGGTCAGGTCCATGCGGACGAGCACGTAGCCGGGCAGGACCTTCTCGGTGACCTGCTGGCGCTTGCCGCTCTTGACCTCGGTGACCTCGTGCTCGGGCACCTCGACCTGGAAGATGTACTCCTCCATGTTGAGGGACTGGGTGCGGCTCTCGACGTTGGCCTTGACCCGCTTCTCGTAACCGGCGTAGGTGTGCACGACGTACCAGTCGCCGGGCAGCAGGACGAGCTCGTTCTTGAACTCCTCAACGGGGTCCAGGCGGGGGGCCTCCTCCTCGGCGGCCTCGCCCTGCTCCTCGTCCTCCTCCACGACGCCCTCGTGGTCGTCGGCGGCCTCGGACGGGTCGGCGTCACCGGTCAGCTCCGGGCTGTCGGTGTCGGCCGCGTCGGTCGCGTCCTCCGGCAGCTCGCCCGCCAGGCCGGTCTCTTCCGCCGACGACTGAACCGGCTCCTCTTCGGGGAAGTCGTCAGAGGTCAGTGGGGACTCGGACACGGCTGCTCTTTCTCTCGTCGGATTCGCTCTCGGGGCGACGCACACGAGGCAGCGCTGTACGTCGAACCCGGTTCTGCCAGCTTACGGTCTCTCCGGGCGGACCGGGACCAACGCGCGGACGAGGAGGCCGCGTCCCGGCTCCTGCCGGAGGACGCGGCGCGGAAGTGGTGGTCAGACGCCCTGCGGAGTGCCGAACGTGCCGTACAGCCAGGTGACCGCCTCGCCGAAGCCCCAGTCCACGAGGGAGACGTATCCCAGGACGACCAGCACGAAGACGAGGACCACGATGGTGTAGGTCACCAGCTCGCGGCGGGTGGGCCAGCGGACCTTGCGCAGCTCTCCGGCGACCTGCTTGGTGAACGTCACCGGACCGGTACGACGCTTGGGCTCCTTGTCGGGCTTGGCGTCGGCGTCAGTCTGAGTCACCTGGGGTCCTTAGGGTCGCGGGCTGCTACTTGTTCCCCGTAGTTTCGGTGCCCGTGCCGTGCGGCGCCCGCCGGGGCGCCGCACCGCACGCGCGAAGGTGCAGGGCAGGAGGGACTCGAACCCCCAACCGCCGGTTTTGGAGACCGGTGCTCTGCCAATTGAGCCACTGCCCTTAGCGGAAACTGCGATCCCACCATAGCCGGTTCCGGTGCGCTGCGCACACCGTGCGCCAGGTAACACCTGGGCCACGACCGGCCGACCCGAAAGAGTGTATGCGCTCGGGGCGCCGTGACCAAACCGTTCGTCCCTCCGAGGAGGGTGAACGACCCCTTCGTCCGGTTGCGCCCTCCTTCCCGCCCGCGCCCGGACCAGGGGCGCATGACAACATGGGACGCATGACTGATCGACCCCGTCTCTCTGCACGTATCAGCGCGATCTCCGAGTCCGCCACCCTGGCCGTGGACGCCAAGGCCAAGGCGATGAAGGCGGAGGGCCGTGCCGTCATCGGCTTCGGCGCGGGAGAGCCCGACTTCCCGACCCCCGACTACATCGTCGAGGCCGCCGTCGAGGCCGCCCGTGAGCCCCGGTTCCACCGCTACACGCCCGCCGGCGGCCTGCCCGAGCTCAAGAAGGCCATCGCCGAGAAGACCCTGCGCGACTCCGGCTACGAGGTCGACCCCGCCCAGGTCCTGGTGACCAACGGCGGCAAGCAGGCCATCTACGAGGCCTTCGCCGCCATGCTGGACCCGGGCGACGAGGTCATCGTCATCGCCCCGTACTGGACCACCTACCCCGAGTCGATCAAGCTCGCGGGCGGCGTCCCGGTCTTCGTCGTCACCGACGAGAGCACCGGCTACCTGGCCAGTGTGGAGCAGCTGGAGGCGGCGCGCAGCGAGCGCACCAAGGTCCTGGTGTTCGTCTCCCCGTCCAACCCGACCGGCGCCGTGTACCCGCGCGAGCAGGTCCGCGAGATCGGCCGCTGGGCGAACGAGCACGGCCTGTGGGTGCTGTCCGACGAGATCTACGAGCACCTGGTCTACGGGGACGCCGAGTTCTCCTCGCTGCCCGTCGAGGTGCCCGAGATCGCCGACCGCACCGTCATCGTCAACGGCGTGGCCAAGACCTACGCCATGACCGGCTGGCGCGTGGGGTGGATCATCGGCCCCAAGGACGTGGTCAAGGCCGCGGGCAACCTCCAGTCGCACGCCACCTCCAACGTCGCCAACGTCTCGCAGGCCGCCGCCCTGGCCGCGGTCTCCGGCGACCTGGACGCCGTGGCGACGATGCGCGAGGCCTTCGACCGCCGCCGCAAGACGATCGTGCGCATGCTCAACGAGATCGACGGCGTGGTCTGCCCCGAGCCGCAGGGCGCGTTCTACGCCTACCCCTCGGTCAAGGGCGTGCTGGGCAAGGAGATCCGGGGCAGGACGCCGCAGACCTCCACCGAGCTGGCCGAGCTCATCCTGGAGCAGGCCGAGGTCGCCGTGGTGCCCGGTGAGGCCTTCGGCACCCCCGGCTACCTGCGCCTGTCCTACGCGCTCAGCGACGAGGACCTCGCCGAGGGCGTGAGCCGCATCCAGAAGCTGCTGGCCGAGGCCAAGTAGGCCGCACGGCCGTCGGACGCGCCCCGGGGACGGGTTCCCCGGGGCGCGTCCGCGTGTACGGGGACCGGTCCCCGCGCGGCCGGGTGGGGCGTACTGGCACCGGAGGCGTCCCGCATACGGCAGGCTTACGTCATGGAGACACCGACCAGCGCCCGCCGGTTGGACCGGCTGCCCAAAGCACACCTGCACCTGCACTTCACCGGATCGATGCGCCATCCCACCCTGGTGGAGCTGGCCGCCGAGCACGGCATCCACCTCCCCCAGGCCCTGGTCGAGGAGTGGCCGCCCAGGCTCCGCGCCACGGACGAGCGCGGCTGGTTCCGCTTCCAGCGCCTGTACGACATCGCCCGGTCGGTGCTGCGCAGACCCGAGGACGTGTACCGGCTGCTGCGCGAGGCGGCCGAGGACGAGCGCGCGGCCGGGTCCGGCTGGCTGGAGATCCAGGTGGACCCGAGCGGTTACGCGTCGCTCTTCGACGGGCTCACCGCCACCCTGGAGCTGTTCCTGGACGCGGCCCGCGCCGCCGAGCGCGAGACCGGCGTGCACGTCGGCCTGATGGTGGCGGCCAACCGCACCAGGCACCCGCTGGACGCCAAGGTGCTGGCCCGCCTGGCCCGCCAGTACGCGGGCAGGGGCGTGGTGTCGTTCGGCCTGAACAACGACGAGCGGCGTGGCCGCGCCCTGGAGTTCGAGGGGGCGTTCCGGATCGCGCGGCGGGCCGGGCTGCTCTCCGCTCCGCACGGCGGCGAGCTCCAGGGACCCCGCAGCGTGCGCGAGTGCCTGGACGTGCTGGACGCCGACCGGATCGGGCACGGTGTGCGGGCCGTGGAGGACCCGCGGCTGGTGGAGCGGATCGCCGAACGCGGGGTGACCCTGGAGGTCTGCCCGACCTCCAACGTGGGCCTGGGGGTGTACGACGACCTGGGGCAGCTGCCGCTGCGCACGCTCTTCGACGCCGGGGTTCCGGTCGCTCTGGGCACCGACGACCCGCTGCTGTTCGGACCGCGCCTGGTGGAGCAGTACCGGATCGCCCGCGAGGTGCTCGGGTTCTCCGACCCGGAGCTGGCCGAGCTGGCGCGGATGTCGGTCCGCGGCTCGGGCGCGCCGGAGTCGCTGCGCAAGGAGCTGCTGGCCGGGGTGGACGCGTGGCTGGCCGCCGACCCGGAGCCCGTCGGGGACTGAGCCGCCCCGGCTCCGGCCGTCCGGGGCGCGGTCCCGGCCCCGCCGGAGCCGCCAGCCCCATCCGGCTCAGGGCTCAGGGCTCAGGGCTCAGGGCTCAGGGCTCAGGGCTCAGGGCTCAGGGCTCAGGCGAGGAGCATCCAGGCTCCCTGGCCCAGCATGGCGACGCCCGCGACGAAGAACAGGGTGGCCGCGCCGATCTGGATGGCGCGCTCGGGCAGCTTCTTGCCGAGCACGGCGCCCAGCGCGATGGCGATGGCGTCGGCCGCGACCATGCCCACGGTGGAGCCGATCCACACGGGCAGCCAGTGGTGCTGGGTGCCGACGGTGATCGTGGCGAGCATGGTCTTGTCGCCGAGTTCGGCGACGAGGAAGACGACGAAGACGGTCGCGAACGCGGAGCGGATGCGCCGGGAGGCCGCGCGGGCCTCGTCCTTGTCGCTCATCTCGTCGCCGCGCAGGGTCCACGCGCCGAAGAACAGGAACGCGACACCGGCGGCGAGGGTGAGCCAGTCGGTGGGGAGCGCGGCGCCCAGGACCTCGGCCAGCAGGACGCTGCCCGCGTGCACGACGGCGGTGGCGGCGGTGATGCCGAGGATGACCGTGAGGGCCCGGTAGCGGGTGGCCAGGGACATGGCCACGAGTTGGGTCTTGTCGCCCATTTCGGCGATGAAGATGGCGAAGGCGCTGAATGCCAGCCCGGCGGCGAACCCCGTCATGTTTCCCCTTCCGTCCGATGCTGTCTGGGCAGAAGGAGGCGGACACCACTTCAACCCGGTCTTTTCCGGGTCAAAGGTCTCGTCCGCTCCTGGCTCGGCGCGTCTGGCCTGGCCGGGCTCGTACGACCGGGCCGCGGGGCGGCCAGTGTGTCGATCGCACGCATTGGGGACTACTCCCCTTCGACGCCTCCGACTTTATGGCAGAACAGAAGGGTAATGCAATTCATGGCTTTACTGAATTGATTTATCAGCCTGCCCTGAAAAACAAGTTTGCCGCGCCCAACTTCGAAATTGGGCGCGGCTGGGGCCGGGGCGCGGGGCACCGGTTCAGAGGGAGACGCCGACCATCACCGGCTCGTTGACCAGGCGGACCCCGAAGGCCTCCTCCACTCCCGCCCGCACCTCGCGGGCCAGCTCCAGCAGGTCCTTCGTGGTGGCGCCGCCGGGGTTGGTCAGGGCCAGGCTGTGCTTGCCGGAGATGCGCGCGGGGCCGTCGCCGTACCCCTTGGTGAACCCGGCGCGGTCGATCAGCCAGGCCGCGGAGAGCTTGACGTTCCCCCGTGCGTCGGGGTGGCCGGGCACCTGTACGTCGGCGCCCAGGCGGGCGGCCGCCCGTTCGCGCACGGCCGCGAACTCCTCGGCGGTGACCACCGGGTTGGTGAAGAACGACCCGGCGCTGCGGGTGTCGGGGTCGGCGGGGTCCAGGACCATGCCCTTGCCCCTGCGCAGCCCCAGGACGGTCTCGCGCGCCCGCTCCAGCGGCACCCGGGTGCCCGCCTCGGCCCCCAGGGTGCGGGCCACCTCGGCGTAGGCGACCGGACGGCTGAGCTTGGAGCGGCGCAGCGCGAAGACCACCTCGCACACCACGTGGCGGTCGTCGCCCTTGAAGACGCTGTCGCGGTAGCTGAAGCCGCACTCGGCGTTGGTCATCCGGCGCCGCTCGCCGGTGCGCCGGTCGTGGACGAGCACCTCGCGGATGGTCTGGCTGACGTCCTGGCCGTAGGCGCCCACGTTCTGGATGGGCGTGGAGCCGACCCGGCCGGGGATGCCCGACAGGAACTCCAGCCCGCTGAGGCCCTCGGCCACGACGCGCTCCACCAGCGGGTCCCACTCCACGCCCGCGTCGGCGCGCAGCAGCACGACCGGTTCGCCCTCGTCGTCGGTGCCCGCCTCCTCGAAGGAGACGCCCTTGGAGTCCACGAGGACCACCGTTCCGGGGAACCCGTCGTCGGAGACCACGAGGTTGCTGCCGCCGCCCAGGACGAGGACGGGCTCGCCGGCGGCGTCGGCCCGGGTCACGGCGGCGACCAGTTCGTCGGTGGTGCCCGCGACCAGGAAGGTCCGCGCCGGGCCGCCCAGACGCAGGGTGGTGTACTCGGAGAGTGCGGTCACGTCTACCTCGCCAGGCGCACGGTGGCCTTGGACTGCACCAGGACCTTGGCGCCGCCCGACCGCGCGGTCAGCAGCACCGTGACGGTGCCGTCGTCGTTCTTGGTCTTGACCTTGCCGCCGACGGTGATCTCGGCGCCCTCGTCGTCGTCGGGGACCACCACGGGCGCGGAGAAGCGCACCGAGTAGTCGACGACGCAGCCGGGGTCGCCCGCCCAGTCGGTGATCACCCGCGCGGCCTCGGCCATGGTGAACATGCCGTGCGCGATGACGTCGGGCAGTCCGACCGACTTGGCGAAGCGCTCGTTCCAGTGGATCGGGTTGAAGTCGCCCGAGGCGCCCGCGTAGCGGACCAGGTCCAGGCGGCGGACCGGGAAGGTGCGCTCGGGCAGCTCGGTGCCGACCTCGACGTCGGCGTGGCGCAGCCTGCTCATGCCTCTCCTCCTCGCGCGACCAGCATCATCGTGGCGGTGACCACGTGCTCGCCGTCGGCGTCGTGTGCCGCGGTCTCCAGGGTGATCAGCTCGTTGCCGCCCAGGGCCCGGATGGCCGTGATGCGGGTGACACTGCTGAGGACGTCCCCGGCGTGCAGCGGACGGCTGTAGCGGAAGCTCTGGTCGCCGTGCACGACCCGGGAGAAGTCCAGGCCGAGGTCGGGGTCGGCGATGGCCTGGGCCGAGCCCGCCATCCCCAGGATGACCGGGAAGGTGGGCGGGGCGACCACGTCGGGGTGTCCGGCCGCCCGGGCCGAGGCCTGGTCGGTGCAGACCGGGTTGGGGTCGTTGACCGCCTCGGCGAACTCCCGGATCTTGCCCCGGGTGACCTCGTAGGCCTCCGGCGCGGGGTACTCCCGGCCGAGGTAGTCAGGGTTGATCGCCACGCTCTCTCCTGCTCCTGTCGTGAAGGGGCCCGGACACGCGAACAGCCCGGTGAGCGGATCGCTCACCGGGCTGGAAGCCTTCGAGAACTGCCTCTGCGACGTCGCGGCGGAGACGATCGCGCTCGACAGGGGCGCTCGCGCGGGACCTAACGGGTCTCGCGGTGCTCGTTGTGCTTGCGGCAGTTCGGGCAGAACTTCTTGATCGCGAGACGGTCGGGGGTGTTCCGACGGTTCTTGCGGGTGATGTAGTTCCGGTGATTGCACTCCTGGCAGGCCAGGGTGATCTTCGGCCTCACGTCGGTGGCAGCCACTTCGGAGTGCCTTTCTCGCTGGAAACAGTAGTAAACGCCCGCGACGACCCCTGAGATGTGGGCTCAGGGGTCAGCGGGTTGGTAGCGGGGGCCGGACTTGAACCGACGACACAGCGATTATGAGCCGCTTGCTCTACCGACTGAGCTACCCCGCCCCGATCAACGGGACCACAACCCTACCAGGGCTGTGACCCGGTGCAGGCCGGCGGATGCTCCCTCCGGCCACCCACCTGAGTGGACCGTACCCCGTCAAGTGGTGGAGCCCCTTTACGGAATCGAACCGTAGACCTTCTCCTTACCATGGAGACGCTCTGCCGACTGAGCTAAAGGGGCGCGCTGGTGGGGCTTTCTCTCGTCCGCCCCGGGGGTGTTGCCCCCTTGCGCTGGTCATGACTATACAGGGATCCGGGGGTGGTCTGCCAAATCGAATGCCCCCGCACCGCGCCCGGACGCCGAAACCCCTGTTCACGGCGGTTTCGGCGCCGCGACTGTGACTCAGACCGCCTCGACCCACACGTTGGACATCGCGTCCCGGTTGATCGTGCGGATGTCGGCGGGCAGGCCCAGTCGGCGCAGGGCGTCGGACAGGCGGGTGTCGTGGGTGAACACGATCAGCTGCCGGTGCCTGCCCACCTCCGCCAGCACCGCGGACAGGCCCTCCACGGTCTCGGTGTCCATCGCCTGGACCGGGTCGTCCAGGACCAGGAAGCCGAAGGGGTTGCCCTCCACCAGGGTGCGCGGCAGGCAGATGGACAGCGCCAGCGCCTGGAACTCGCCCTGGCTCAGGAGCCCGGGCGCGCTGGTCTGGTCGCCGACGCCGTCGACCGACACGTCCACCTCGACCCGGCGCCGGGCGCCCCGGCCGATCAGCCGCATGCCCTGGAGGTCGATGTGGCGTTCCTGGCGCAACCGGTACCAGACCTGCTCGGCCTGCGCCGCGACCGGGCCCAGCCGCTCCTCGCGCAGGATCCTCGCCTGCTCCGACAGCCAGTTCAGCGCGGCCTCGGCCCCGTTGAGGACCTCGCGCGCGGTGAGGGCGTCCTGGGCGTCGTCCAGCCACCCCGAGAGCTGCTCGGCCAGCTCCGACCAGCCGCCGGTCGGGTCCTCCAGCCGCTCGCTCGCGTCCCGGCGGGCGCTCACCGCGGCCGCCCGCAGCCTGCGGCCGACCGCCTCGATGTGCTCGGCCAGCTCGGCCAGGTCCTCGATGTCCGCGCCGGACTCCCACAGCGACCACACCTGGCCCAGCTCGCTCTCCGGCGGCAGCCAGCCCGGCGCCGGGGACATCAGGAAGCGGGCCTGGTCCCTGGCCGCGTCGGCGCGCTCGTAGGCGGCCGAGACGACGGCCGCCTGGGGCTTGAGGGCGCGCAGCTGGGCGTTGGCCCGGCGCACCCAGTCGGCGCCCAGCGGCGCGGAGCACGTGGGGCACTCGGTCTCGGAGGGGTGGCGCTGGTGGTGTTCGAGGGCCTGTTCCAGGAGCCTGACCACCCCGTGCGCGCGGTCGCCCTTGCTGCCCGCGGCCATGGCCAGCTCCATGGACGCGCCCCGCAGCTCGTTGACCACGTCGGACATCAGCGTCCGCTCGGGCACGGCCAGCCGCCGCAGGCGGCGCAGGACCGTGTGCAGCTCGGGGTCGCTGGGCCCGGTGTCGGAGGCGAGCCTGCGCAGGGCGTCCATGTCGAAGTAGGAGGCGGTGAGCAGCTGGACGGCCTGCACGGCCCTGGGGTCGTCGGAGGCCCGGAGCGCGTCGAGCAGGTACCGCAGCTCCCGCGAGGGCCGGTCGCGGCGCTTGGCGAGCCCGTCGCACACCTTGGCCAGGCGCCGCTCGGCCTCCGCCAGGCCGCTGAGCCCGAGCAGGCCGGTGAGCGTGTCGTACAGCTCGGCCGAACGCCCGGTGACCGTGCGGCCGAGTTCGTCGTAGGACAGGAACGGGCGGTAGCGCACGAGGTTGTCGCCCCAGTCCATGGTCCTGAGGGGGGAGACCTCGCCGTCGGGGTGGACGACCTCGCCGCGCGCGGAGCGGACGCTCTCGCCCGTCCACCTGCGGCTGATGCGGGTGGAGCCCTCGTCCCCGGCGACGCGCACGTCCACGGTCGCCTCGGTGCGCTCGTCGTAGTGGAGGTTGCGCCAGCCGTCGCGCCAGCCCGTGGGCATGGAGTCCCACCGGGGGTTGCGGCCGGTGAGGGCCGCCTCCGCGGCCTCGGCGAAGCTGGACTTGCCCGAGCCGTTGCGCCCGACGATCACGGTGAGCCCGGGACCGGCGTCGAAGGTGAGCTCGGCGGGGCGGCCGATGCCCCGGAAGCCCTGGACCCTGATCCCCGTGAGGTAGGTCCGCCGGACCCTGCCCGCGGGCGGCTCGGCGGCGGGTTCCGGCTCGGGGACCCGTTCACCCCTCAGGCGGGCCTCCAGGGCGTCCTCTCCCCACAGGGCCGCGCTGACCCAGGAGCTGACCTCCCGGGGCAGTCCGGAGCGCGCCAGAGCGTCCAGGAGCGCCGTCCCACCCTCGAACGTCTCGGGTACCCGAGTCACTTCGTCACCCCGTTCACGTGTCGTCTCCGCACAAGCAGACTAGGACAGGACGGGAGGAAGCACTCGCCGAACGCCGGTCTCCGCCGCGGGAGGGGCCGACTGGCCTCCTCCCCCGGCGCGGCCCCCCTCACACCCCCACCAGGCGCCTCCTGCTCCCGTCCCACGTGAAGTGCAGGGTGGCGATCCCGGGCACGTTCGGGTCCCGCAGGCACTCGTAGATGTTGAGGCTGGGGACGCTGGCGAAGCAGCCCCACACCCGTTCCGAGGTCAGGACGAAGTCAAGGTCCAGTTCGACCAGCAGGCCCAGCAGGCGTCCGTGCGTGGGCTCGTCGACCTTGGCGAAGGCGTCGTCGAGCAGGATCAGCCTCGGCGCCCACGGCGCCCGGGCCGCCAGGGCGTCGAAGTGCGCGGCGGCGGCCGCGAACAGCACCAGGTAGGCCACCACGCGCTGCTCGCCCTGGCTGAGCGCCGTGCGGTGCCCCAGGCGCCGTTCGTCGCCCGCGCCGTCGGTCACGTACACGGTGAAGGTGAACCAGGACCGGTAGTCCAGGGCCGCGCGCAGCTGCGCGCCCCCCGTGGCGGTGGGGTCCAGGCGGCGGATGGCCTCGATGCAGCGCCGGAGCGCGTCGCGCAGCCGGGTCGTCTGCACGCGGGTCCGCTCCCGGGCCGGGGTGGCCAGGAGCGGCACGACCGCCTCGATGTCCGCGCCCGCGTCGGGGGCGAGCCGCCAGTCCAGGCGCACGCCCAGACCGGCCGAGGTGGTGACGTCCTTGAGGACGTCGTTCATGGTGGCGATGAGGGCCCTGGCCTCCTCGACCTGACGCGCCAGGTGGCCGGCCAGCTCCCCGAGCAGGTGCCGCTCGAAGGCCTCCTCCTCCGCGATCGCGACGCTCTCCTCGGCCCCGGCGACCGCTGCGGCGATCCGTTCGGCGTAGGCGGTGACGTCGTGCGCGCCGTCCTCGTCGTGGACCGTGAGGCGCTTGACGCCCCGGGGTTCGCTCATCTCGGTGCGGACCTGCGTCCAGCCCGCCGAGGCGAGCACCCGGTCCAGGTCCTCGCGGCTGGCCAGGACCGTGCTGTCGTCGACCCGGGGTACGTCCGCCGCGTCGTCGCCCTCCGGGGCGGCCAGGCCCTCCTCCATCCCGATGACGAAGGCCTCCAGCAGGGCGAGGCGTGCGTCGGGCCCGGGGGGAGCGGTCTCGGCGCGTGCGGCCAGGTAGGCGGCCAGGGGCGCGTCGTCCTCGGCGCACGCGCCCAGTCCCGCGGCGCGCAGCAGCACGGCGTCGGGGGCCTCGGCTCCGGACGCGTCGGTCCAGGTGAGCGAGGAGACCAGGCCGTCCCCGGCCGCGAGCGCGCGGCTCACCTGCTCGGCGCGCTCGCGCGTGGCCGCGGCCAGGCGCGCCTCGGCGCTGACCCGTTCGTCCCGGGCGCGCTGGGCGTCGCGTTCGAGTTCGGGCAGCCGCTGGGCGGCCTCCTCGGCCCTGGCCCCGACCTGCTCGCGGGCGGCGTCGAGCTGTTCTTCGGCCACGCCCCGCGCCCGGTCGCCGAGCTCGATCTGGCGGCGGACGGTGATCATGTCGTCGATCGCCGCGGCGCGGGCGTCCTCGGCCAGCACCCGGTCGGCCCGGACGGCCCGCCAGGCGGCGACGTGGTGCTCGTGGTCGGCGAGCTCCCAGGCCAGGACGTCCAGGTCGCGCAGCGCGGAGGCGATGAGTACGCGCAGGTGGTCCAGGGCGCGCAGGGCGCTGTCCAGGTCGGCGCGCGCGGTGGGCAGGTCCTTCTCCCCCTCCGCGGGTCCGCCCTCCCCGGTGCCCTCCACCACGGAGGAGCGGCGCAGCCCCTCGCGGATGTCGAGCAGTTCGGCCCGGCAGTCCTCGGCCGCGTCGCGGGCCACGTCGTGGGCGCGGCGCGCGGCGGCCACGTCGTCCCGGGCGGTCTCCAGGACGGCCCAGGCGCGGATCAGGGGGGCGGCGTCGGGCAGGTCTCGGGAGACCTCCAGGAGTTCGGCGTAGGAGTGCTCGACGGCCCAGCGGCGCTCGCCCGCCTCGGCGAGCAGCGCCTCGGCGATCGCCATGCGCCTGTCGGTGTTGGCGGTGGTGCGGTCGCGGGCGCGTTTGCGGGCGGCCTCGCCGATGTACTCGGGTTCGCTCTTGTAGTGGGCGCCGGAGGCCACGCCCAGGCGCCAGCCGCCGGACAGGGACATGGCGCTGGAGAGGGCGACGGCTCCTGGGCTGTCCTTGCGGTGGCGGGGTTCGGCCTCGGCGTCCTCGGGGTCGCGGACCCGCTCCGCCTCGGAGTCCAGGGCGATGGAGGAGAGCAGGGCGCGCAGGGTGTCGGGGTCGACGCCGCGGCCGGTGGTGGGACCGGCGGCCGGGACGAGCACGTCGAGCAGCGTCCGGCCGCGGACGGGGCGCGAGAGCGCGGGGACCGGCACCGGGGAGACCATGAGGTCGCGCGTGGTCGGGTCGTGCAGGGCGCCGTCGGCGCGGACCCAGCCCGCCAGCAGTCCGCTGGCCTCCAGGGAGGCCTCCAGACCGGCCTGCTCGCGCGTGCTGAGCCCGTCCGCGAAGTCGACGGCCAGGTAGAGCGGGACGCCGTCCCCCTCGGGGCGCGGGTAGGTGGCCCATCCGGGGCGCTCGGGGGCGTGCTCGGCGTTCTTGGTGCGCCGGTCCGCCAGTTCGGCGAGTTCGCCGGAGAGCTGGCCCTCCTCCCCGACGGCCACGTCACGGCGTGCGCGCAGTTCCTCCAGGAGGGGGTCCACGGCGGCGTGCGCCAGGCGGGCCACCCTGCCGGGGACCGCGGGGTCCAGGACGCGCAGGGCGTCGTCGATGGGCAGTTCGACGCTGCCCTCCAGCTCGTGGATGGCCCCGCCCAGGGCGTGCGCGTGGCTGGAGTCGCGCAGCCGGGCGGACCAGGCGCGGACGCCCTCGGCGTAAGCGGCACTCTGGCGCCGTACGAGGGCGATGGCGTCCTGCTCGCGCTGGTGGGCGCGTTCGAGCACGGCGTCGGCGGACTCGGCCTCGCTGGTCAGCGCGACGAGGCGGCGGTCGGCGGCGGCCTCGGCGGCGGTGAGCCCGGTCAGGCGGGCGGCCAGGTCGGCGCGGTCGGCGGCGCGGTCGGCGGCTCCGGTGAGGCGGTCGTGGAGGCGGCCCAGGCGTTCGCGCAGGGCGTCCAGGTCCACGCCCTCGACGGGTTCGCGCTCGACGGCCTGTTCCAGTCCCCGCAGGTCGACCCGGGTGGTGCTCTCGCGGGGGGCGTGGACGGTGGCGACCGGGTCGGGGACGGTGCCGAGGACGCCGGGGTCGATGCCCGCCGCGGAGGCGGCGCGCGCGGCCTCGGCGTGGGTCTGGCGCAGGACGTCGAGCGCGCGCTCGATCGTGGCGGTGTCCTCGCCGATGCGCTCGACGGTGTGGCGTTCGACCCGTTCGGCGTGCTCGGCGGCCACCCAGGCGGCCTCGGCCGCGCGGATGTAGGCGCCCACGGCGGCGTCGTAGGCGCGGCGCTCGCCGTCCGTGGCCGTGGCGGCGCCGCCCTGGGCCGCGGCGAGGGTCATGTCGTCGGACCGGGCGGTGTCGCGGGTGCGGCGGGCCTGGTCGCGTTCCTCGGAGACCTGGCTCTCCGCCGTGATGAGGTCGTCGAGTTCGGCGCGCAGCCGCTCGGTCTCCTCGGTGCGGTCCGCGGCGGCGTCGATCTGCTCGCGCACCTCGGCGGCCCGGGCGCGCAGGGTGTGGACGAGGTAGCCCCGGTAGTCCTCCAGGAACGCGGTGACGCCCGCCCCGGCCTCGGTGAGGGCGTCCTTGTCGGAGCGGGCCCGCTCCAGGTCGGCGATGTTGCGGGCGACCTCGTCCAGGACGGTCTCGTCCATGGGCGGCAGCGCCTCGGACAGGACGCCGACGAGTTCCCCGGCCTCCAGGCGGTCGCCGATGGTGGGGCGGCGCAGCCGGTAGAGCAGGTGGATGAGGTTGCGGTAGCGGACGGAGTCGTCGATGCCGAACAGGTCGTGCATCACGCGGGCCCGGTAGGGGACGGGGCTGGTGAAGCAGTTGTCGGCGCCGATCTCCGAGCGGAGGCGGTCGACGGGCTTGGGGCGGCCGTCGGTGACGAGTTCGAGGTCGTGGCCGACCCGGCGGTCGGTGACGAAGAACACGCACCGCGGGTCGGAGTCGCCGACCGCCATGACGGCGGCGCCCAGGGTCAGGTGGCTGGGCGGGGCGTCGGGGTCTCGGGGCTCGGGTTCCCGCGCCGCCGCGTCGGACTCGGCGGCGGCGCTGGCCGCCGCGCTGGCGGCGAGGAGGGCGGAGGCGCTGCTCGCACCGGTACCGGCGAGCAGCGCGGAGGCCCCCCGGCCGTTGCCGGAGCGGGCGGCGGCGTCGAGTCCGCGGTCGCCGCGCTCGGTGGTGAACTCCACCCACAGGTAACCGAGCCGGGTGGCGGGGCCGGACTCCTCCTCCGCGGGGTCGCCGGAGGCGTCGGCGCCGTGCGGGGCGTCCTCGGACGCGTCCTCCGCGCCGGGGCCGCCGAGCAGGTCGGGACCGTCATCCTCGGCACCGTGGAGGCGGCCGGGCCGCGTGTCCTCGGCCATGAGCCAGCGCAGGCTGGTGCGGTTGGTGCCCGTGGTGTCCAGGCGGCGCACGTCGCCGTCGAGCAGGAACGGGAGCAGCATCTCCAGCGCCTTGGACTTGCCCGCGCCGTTGCGGCCGCGCAGCAGCAGCCGCCCCTCGGCGAAGTCCAGGACGTGGTCGTCGTACTGCCAGACGTTGCGGATGCCCGCACGTTCGAGCCGGTAGCGGGGGACGCCGCCGGAGGCGCCGGTACCGGCGGAATCAGCCGGACCCGTCGCCGCCGCCGCTTCCGGGGCCTGGCTGGTCTCCTGAGTCACCACTGGTCGCGCTCACCTTCTCGTTCGCCACCGCTTGCAGCACGGACGCCACCCGGCTCAGGTCGCCGCGGGGGTCGGCGGGAGCGTCGGGTTCGCCCTCGTCGTCGCCGGGGGCACGCACCGGGTCGGGATGTGTCCGGCTGTCTTCGTCATTGTCCTGGATCGGGGGGACACGGATGTCCGTTTCGGCCCCGTAGCGGGCGGCCGCGGCGGTGAGCCGCCACCGTCCGGGGGCGCCCCGCAGCAGTCCGAGGTCGGCCAGCAGGACCAGGACCCGCTCGCGGAGCCGTCCGGGGTCGGGGATCTCGGGTCCCGCGGTGCGGGCCCACTCGGCCCGCGCGGGCGCGTCCGCGCCGCAGAGGGCCTCCAGCGCGGTGTTCATCTCCTCCTCCGGGACCGGGGCGGAGGTGGCGGGGCGGCCGGGGTGCAGGCGGCCGGAGAGGTGGCGGACCAGGGCCAGGGCGACCTGTCCGACGGGGTCGTCGGAGGGGAAGGCGGGGCGGGCGCCCGCCTCGTCGGGCATCACGAGGGCGACGCCCTCGGCGCGGACCTCGGTGTCGCAGCCCAGGAGGTTGCCGAGCGCCGCTGCGGCCCGCCACTGGTGCGCGGCGAGGCGGTCGCGCTGGCGGTCGGGGAGCTCCTCGCGGTAGACGACGGCGGTCTCTGCGAGGAGCCTGCGCAGGGCGGTCTCGCCCTGGTGGTCGCCGTCGGGGTCGGTGTCGCGTGCGGCGGCGAGGAAGGAGTCGGGGTCGTCGGAGGCGCGGGGCAGGTGGACGGCGACCGAGCGCAGGACCTGCGTGTGCGGGATCAGCTCCGCGTCGGCGGAGGGGTCCTCACGGTGGTCGGCGATGGTGCCGAAGTCCTCGGTGAGGGCGCCGAGCGAGACCAGGTGGAGCAGGGCGGCGCAGAAGGCGCGGCGCTCGGCGAGGCCGCGCTCGGGGTCGGCGTCGACCCCGGCCTCGTGCGCGGCGGAGCGGACCCGCGCGGCCAGGCCGCGGACGGTGGTGGGGCCTTGCTCCTCGACCAGGACGGCCAGGGACAGCGCCAGGTAGGTGTGCGTGCGCGGGGTGAAGGGGGCGCCGGTCCCGCGCGCGAGGGGGCGCGCGACCTCGGTGACGAGACCGCGTTTGACCAGCCGGGCGTGGTCCTCGGCGACGGTCAGGCGGTAGCCGAGCACGCGTTGGAAGCGCTGGACGAGCCACTCGGTGTGGGAGCGCACGAGGGCGAACTCGGCGGGGTGGGTGCGCTCGGTGAGCAGGGGATGGGCCAGGAGGGCGCGGGCCGCGGCCTGGCGTTCGCCGATGAGCGCGGCGTCCTCGCTGTAGGTGTCCGTCTCCATCACTCCCACGATGGCTTCTCGGGCGGGTTCGCGGACAGGTCGTCCGGACCGGGGGCTCGCGGGTCCGGTCCAGGGAGGTTACCCGTGGGTTCGGTGTCCTCGGGGCGGGGCGCCGCGTCGGGGGCCGGGGAGGGTTCCGGGGTCGCGGAGGGGACCGGGATCCCCAGGATGTCCGCGTAGGACGGGGCGGCGGGCGTCCCGGGGATCTCCGGGGCGGGCGGGGCGTCGGAGTGCGCGGAGTACGGCGGGACCGTCGGGGACTGGGGGAAGAGGGGTTCCGTCGACGCGGCCGGGGTCTGGGGGGTACGGGGTGCGGCCGGGGACGGTGCGGCCTCCGGGTCCTCGGAGGCGGCCGGGGCGAAGGGGTTGCGGGGGGCGAACGGCGCGGACGGGGTGCCCGGGCTGGCTGAGCGGCCCGAGGCAGTCGGGAGCCGAGGGTCGAAAGGGGCCGCTGGGGTCTCGGGGTTCTTCGTGTCTGTCGGGGCGGAGGAAGCCGTTGGAGCCTCAGTGCCAGCAGGGGCTTGCGGGCCCGTCGAACGGTCCGCGACGGCAGAGTGCGGAGAGTCGGCGGGGGCCAGCGGATCGTCTGGGGTCTGCGCACTCTCAGGTGCGCCAGGGACCCGCGGATCGAACGGGGGCAAGGAGCCGCCGGGCACGGACGTGCCTGCCGGAGCCTCAGGGTCCTCGGGAGCCGTCGGAACGGAGGCGAGCACCGATGCCTCGGGGTCAGCGGGGGCGTCCGGGCTTACGGAGGCGGCGGGGGCCGGCGGGTCCTCGGACGGCTCTTCGGACGGGTCGGAGAGGTCCTCGTCGGTCCCGGGGCCGAGCGGGTCCACGGGGGTCCGGGAATCGGCGGAGGCCTCCTCCCCCTCCGGGGCAGCGTCCCCTCCCTCCGGGGCACCGGCCGCGAGGGGGTCCGCCCCGTCCTCCTCCGGCTCCTCCGGGAGCGGGTCGAGGACACCGGGGCTGTGCTGCTCGTAGGGGGTCACCAGCAGGCGCAGCCCCTCCAGGGTCAGCTCCCCGCCCTCGCCCCGGATGGTGACGTCGGCGCCCGGCGCGGCGACGACGTGCAGGCGCAGCGCGAACTCCAGGTCCCCGGCGGAGGTGGGGCGCCTGCTGGCGTCGCCGGATCCCAGGGCCGCGGTGAGGAGTTCCATCAGGACCTCCATCCCGGCGCCGGACAGGTCCAGGCGGGCACGGCGGCCCGTGGGCTCGGTCAGCAGGGAGCGGATCTGCGCGGCACCGGCGCGGCGCCAGTGGGCGGAGGACTCGGCGGCGTCGCGCAGGCGCGCCTGCTGGGCGCGGTGGTCGCTCACCGGCTCGGGCGGTCGGGCGCCCGGGTGCTCGGTGACGGTGCTGCGGTCGGCGTCGGCCTGCCACCAGCTGGTGGTCGCGGCGACACCCTCGTCCACCCTCCCCTCCAGGTGGAGCGCCGGATGGAGGGCGTACGAGGCGGCGGCGAGGGCGTCGGCGCGGTCCGGGTCGGCCTCCTCGAACCAGGCGGCCAGGCGCAGCAGCGAGGCGCGGCCGTGCCGTGGCGTCGGCCGCCCGTCGGCGCCGCGTCCGTCGTCCGCGTGGTTGTCCGTCCACTGGTTGAGTCCCACAACTCAGCAGACTAGAGACCTCGCGGGCGCGCCACGCCCGTTTCGGCCCCCTCCGGTCCCGGGAAGAGGGCCGCGTCACCCGTTTTGATCAGGAGTTATGTACTTTTGAGGAACTTTGGCATGATTCTGCGGAGGGAGGCGAAGGTCACCTCCGCCGGACGCGGCGGCGTGCCCCCGGCAGCCGGTCCGGATCACTCGGACTCCGGCAGCGCCAGGGTTCCGCCGTCGACCTCCTCCAGCGTCCCGATCATCTCCTCGGACATCTCCTCGCCGTAGTCGGTGATCGTGTACGTGGAGAAGTACATGGTGCCGTCGACGTCCACCGGGTCGCCCAGCTCGACCTCGACCTCGTAGGGATCGTCCTGGCACCCCTCCTGCATGCACCAGGTCCCCTTGACCCCTCCCTCGCCGCGCGCCACCTCGTCCGCCCACGTGCCCCACTCCATGTCGGTGAAGGTGGTGAACTCCGTGGCCACGTACTCGGTGGGGGTCTGGTCGTCGAACCCGTTCTCGTCGCCGTACCGGTTGAGGACGAAGGTCCCGCTGCTCTGGTTGGCGTCCTCCTCCGGAGTGGGCTGCGTCTCCCGCGGGCTGGCCTGCTCCTGCGGGCCGGCGGTCTCCCCCTGCGGGCTCTGCTCCGCCTCCGGAGCACTCGTGGCCTCGGGCGGGTCGGGCACGCTCAACTGCTCGCCGCAGCCGGTGGCGGCCAACAGCAGTACCGCTCCCGTCAGGACCGTGCGCCTCATCTGACGTCTCCCCCCACGTCGGTTCCCTCGGATGTCCTACCTGCGACAAGGCCCTCCGGCAGGCTGCCGGAGGGCCTCGACGAACCACTCGCGTCTTCCGTCACTGCGGGATCGGGGACCCCGCCACCCGGAGGTGGCTAGTACCCGTCGCCCCCGTCTTCACCCTCGTCCTTGTGACCCTCCGGGGCGCCACTGTCGTGGTCCTCGGAGCCGTCGTGCTGGACGTTGGTGGTGGCGGGACCGTTGATGCAGTCACCCGTCGTCTGTGGCGACAGGATGGGCACGGTCACGCCGGCCAGGCCGACGGACAGCTGGGCGTTGCAGATCTGGACCGGAACCAACTGGAGGTTCTGGTTGAACTGCTGGCCGCCGCCGTGCGAGCTGGCGAACACGGGTGAGGCGGCGAGCATTGCGCCCAGGGCGACACCGGCGATGGCGGTGGCCGCCGTGAACTTGCGCAGCATGCCGGGTCTCCTAGTCGATGTTGGTGCTGACCGGGCCGTTGGTGCAGTCGCCGGTGGTGTCGGGCGACAGGATCGGCGCGGTGACCCCGACGAGGAGGCCCACGGTCAGGTCCGTGTTGCACAGCTGCACCGGAACCAGCTGGAGGTTCTGGTTGTACTGCTGGTCGCCGCCGTGCGAACCGTGCGACTCACCCGCGGAGGCGGGCGTGGCGGCCAGGATGGCGCCCAGGGCGACACCGGCGATGGCGGTGGCGGTGGTGAACTTGCGCAGCATGCCGGGTCTCCTAGTCGATGTTGGTGCTGACGGGGCCGTTGGTGCAGTCGCCGGTGGTGTCGGGCGACAGGATCGGGATGGTGACCGCGACCAGGCCGACGGTGGCGTCGGTGTTGCACAGCTGGACCGGGATGGCCTGCAGGTTCTGGTTGTACTGCTGGTCGCCGCCGTGCGAACCGCTGGCGGAGGCCGGGGAACCGGCGAGGACGACACCGAAAGCGGCACCAGCGACGAGGCCGACAACTCCGAGCTTACGCAGCATTGAATTACCCTTCGAGAAAGTTTGAGATAGCGTTTCTTGCGGACGGATTGCCGGAACTAGCTGATGTTGGTGCCGACGGGGCCGTTGGTGCAGTCGCCCGTGGTCTGCGGCGACAGGACCGGCACGGTCACGGCGACCAGGCCGACGCTGGCCTGCAGGTTGCAGGACTGGATCGGAACCAGCTGGAGGTTCTGGTTGAACTGCTGGTCACCACCGTGCGAACCACTGGCGTGAGCCGGGGCTCCCATGAGGAGCGCGCCCATCGCGGCACCGGCGACCAGGCCAGCAACGGCCATCTTCTTGAACATGACTTCCCCCGAGAATCGGTTACGAGGTATTGACAGAAAAAGACTCAGGCGCTTGTTGCACCTGTGTCGCGGTGGACTGGGGCAATCATCATCCGGCCCCCAGTTTTTGTCAACGCCGAAACTCGCGAAGCATTTTGTCCAGATTGTCTCGACCATTCTTTTCGTGCTGACCGCGAATGGCCACATTGGCTTTCTTTCCACTCGACCCACCCAAAGGGCCGACGCCGTGCCAAGACGGATCCGGACCGGCGAAGCGGACACACCATCCGCTATCAGCACAGCAGGGACGGGGTCGGCGCGCCAGCCCTCCAAGGACAACAGCGAAACCGCAGGTCAGACCTCATTCGAGCACGTGACCGGCCCTCGGCTCCACCGAAGGGAGAGCGGACATTCGCGTTATCCGCCCGTGTCCCGACCGCGATGAATCCGCGACCGGCCGAATCCGGAAAACAGCGCCGCGCGGGGTCCGGAACGCCCTCCGACCCACCAGGGGGCGAGGGGGATGTGACCCGCGTCTCCCCCACTGCGGGGCGTCACACCCGCGCCGGAGCGGAGGCGCGCCAGGGCCGCCGCGCGGGGACCCCGGGCCGCCTCGGTCGGCCCCGGGGACGACGGCCAGCGCGGGCGGCCGCGACAGGCCCGGGACGGGCGCGGGGCGGGCGCGGACCGCGCGGACGCCCGGGAGCGCCGTCTGGGAGCGTTCCGCAGCTGTTCCACGGACACCCGTGAACAGCCGTGGACGACCGGGAACGCGAGAAGGCCCCGGTGTCCAGCGTTCGTGCTGGTCACCGGGGCCTTCTCCCCGTGTGGCAGGTCAAGGATTCGAACCTTGGAAGGCAAAGCCGACGGATTTACAGTCCGCTCCCATTGGCCGCTCGGGCAACCTGCCTGGGCTGCGGCGACGTGTTCGTCGCGGCGCATCACCGAGAATAGCGGATGATCCGCCCGAACCTGAAATCGGTTGTCCGGGCGCGCCCCGACCGGGCACGTCGGGCGCCCGACCAGCGCGCGGCTAAGCTCTGAGGACCGTCCGCGCGGGATCCGGCGCGGACCGACGAGAACCCACGCGGGCGTCCACGGGCGCCCGCGACCCATGAAGACCTAGCGGGGTGTGAGCGAACGTGGCCGCCGAATCCAGTTTCGACGTCGTGTCCAAACTCGACCGTCAGGAGGTCGACAACGCGCTGAACCAGACCGCCAAGGAGCTGGCCCAGCGGTTCGACTTCAAGGGCACCGGGACCACCATCGCCTGGCAGGGCGAGGACGGGATCGAGGTCAGGGGCAACTCCGAGGAGCGGGTCAACGCCGCCCTGGACGTCTTCAAGGAGAAGCTGGTCAAGCGCAAGCTCTCCCTGAAGATCCTGGACCCCGCCGACGAGCCCCGGCTCTCGGGCAAGGAGTACCGCCTTCCCGTCGGCCTCAAGGAGGGCATCACCTCCGAGGACGCCAAGAAGATCTCCAAGCTGATCCGCGACGAGGGCCCCAAGGGCGTCAAGGCCCAGATCCAGGGCGACGAGCTGCGCGTCAGCTCCAAGAAGAAGGACGACCTCCAGAACGTCCAGAACCTCATCAAGGAGAAGGACTTCGACCTGGCGCTCCAGTTCGTCAACTACCGCTAGCGGTGGCGGACCGGCAGGCGTAGCCGGCGGCGAGGGCACGACGGCCGCCCGTCCCCGAGGGGGAGGGCGGCCGTCGCCGTTCCACCGCACCGGCGTGGTCGGGCCGCCTCGGCGGAGCCGCCCCGCGGGTCCGCCGGCACCGCCTCAGCGGCCCAGGTCCCAGCTGCGGCGCAGCTCCCGTAGGCGCCGGACGCGCTCCGCCGTCGGCGGGTGCGCGGCGAACAGGCGGCCCACGCCGCTCGGGAACGGGTTGGTGGTCATCAGGTGCGCCGAGGCCAGCAGGCTGCGCTCCCGGGGCAGCGGGTACCGGCGCGCGCCCACCTCCAGCTTGCGCAGGGCGTCGGCCAGCGCCAGCGGGTCGCCGGTCAGCCGCGCGGCCTGCTCGTCGGCCCGGAACTCGCGCTGTCTCCCCACCCCGCAGTAGACGACCATGGCCGCGAGCGGCGCCAGCAGGACCGTCATCAGGCCGCCCAGGAGGGTGGGCATGTCGCTCTCCTCGGAGTCCCCCAGCGGGACCAGGAGGGCGATGGCGGTCGTCGCCGTGATCACCGCGGTCAGGGTGGCGGCCACCGAGCTGATCAGCGTGTCGTTGGCGCGGATGTGCGCCAGCTCGTGGGCGATCACGCCGCGCAGCTCGCGCTCGTCCAGCGTGCGCAGCAGCCCCGTGGTGCAGCACAGGGAGGCGCGGCGCGGGCTGCTGCCGGTGGCGAAGGCGTTGGGCGAGCGCACCGGCGACAAATAGAGCCGGGGCATCGGCTGCCGGGCGGCCGTGGCCAGCTCGCGGACGATCCGGTACAGCTCGGGGCGCTCGATCTCGCTCACCGGCCGCGCGCGCATCGCGCGCAACGCCAGGGACTCCCCGAAGAGGTAGACCAGGACGCCGGCGCACAGCACCAGGGCCACGGAGAACTGGGCGCCCTTCTCCGCTCCGCACAGCCAGCCGACCAGGACGACGAGCACCGCGGCGCCGACGAACAGACCGGCCGCGCGGGCCGCGCTGACGTACACGCCACCACCTCCTCGCTCAGCCGACGATGAATGCGTACATGGTGGCAAACGTGCGGGTCGCCGCTCCGCGTTCCCGTTACCGGACCAACGTCCGAGGCATCACTGATCTCCCTCTCATCTGCCACCTCCCCCGCACCACCCGCACCTTCGTCCACAGCCGCACCCCTCCGGACCCCCTCCGTGTGAGAATGGCCACCCGCGCGCGGTCCCGGCACACCCGACGTCTTATAGTGCGAACGTGGCCCTCATCACTGCGTGTACCAGGCCGTCGGGACTCCAGCCCCTCGGTCCGGTGCGCGGGCGGCCGTGTCGTTGAAGGCTGGCCCCTTCACGGCCCGGCCGTCGCGGCGCGGCCGCACCGCGCGAGACCGGGTTGGCGCATCCGGCGCTCGCGAGGGCCGCGAACGCTGTCCCCACGTCCCCGAACCAGGCACCCGGCCCGCGACGGTGCGGTCCGGTCGGGGGCGACACCCGAGCGCCGCCGCCCGTCACGACCGGCGGCTCACCAAGGAGGTCGTCGATCTCAGTGGCCAAACAGATCGAACAGCTCGACCGCGTCATCATCCGCTTCGCCGGGGACTCCGGCGACGGCATGCAGCTGACCGGTGACCGCTTCACGCAGGAGACGGCGTCGTTCGGCAACGACCTGTCCACCCTGCCGAACTTCCCCGCCGAGATCCGCGCTCCCGCCGGAACCCTGCCCGGGGTGTCCAGCTTCCAGCTGCACTTCGCCGACCACGACATCATGACCCCGGGGGACGCCCCGGACGTGCTGGTCGCGATGAACCCCGCGGCCCTCAAGGCCAACCTGGGCGACCTGCCCCGGGGCGCCACCGTGATCGTCAACACCGACGAGTTCACCAAGCGCAGCCTGGCCAAGGTCGGGTACACGGCCGACCCGCTGACGGACGGGACGCTGGACGCGTTCAAGGTGAGCGCGGTGCCGCTGACGTCCATGACGGTGGAGGCATTGTCCGGCGCCGACATCTCCAAGAAGGACGCGCAGCGGGCCAAGAACATGTTCGCCCTGGGCCTGCTGTCGTGGATGTACAACCGCCCGACGGAGGGGACGACCTCGTTCCTGAAGTCGAAGTTCGCCGCCAAGCCCGACATCCTGGCCGCGAACCTGACCGCGTTCCAGGCGGGGTGGAACTTCGGCGAGACCACCGAGGACTTCGCGGTCTCCTACGAGATCAAGCCCGCGCGGCTCCCGGCGGGCACCTACCGCAACATCACCGGCAACCTGGCCACCGCCTACGGGCTGATCGCCGGGTCCGAGCGGTCGGGGCTGCCCCTGTTCCTGGGCTCGTACCCGATCACCCCGGCCTCGGACATCCTGCACGAGCTGTCCCGGCACAAGCGGTTCGGTGTGCGCACGTTCCAGGCCGAGGACGAGATCTCCGGTGTGGGCGCCGCCCTGGGCGCGGCCTTCGGCGGCTCCCTGGGCGTGACCACCACCTCGGGTCCGGGCATGGTGCTCAAGCAGGAGACGGTGGGGTTGGCGGTGATGACCGAGTTGCCGCTGGTCATCGTGGACGTGCAGCGGGCCGGTCCGAGCACCGGCATGCCCACCAAGACCGAGCAGACCGACCTGCTCATGGCCCTGTACGGGCGCAACGGCGAGTCGCCGGTGCCCGTGGTGGCGCCCGCCTCCCCCGCGGACTGCTTCGACGCCGCGCTGGAGGCCGTGCGGATCGCGGTGCGCTACCGCACGCCGGTGGTGGTGCTCTCCGACGGGTACCTGGCCAACGGTTCGGAGCCGTGGCGGCTGCCGGAGGTCTCGGAGCTGCCGCGGATCGACCCGGCCTTCGCGACCGGGCCCAACGGGCCGGGCGGGACCTTCCTGCCCTACCTGCGCGACGAGGAGACGCTGGCCCGCCCGTGGGCGGTGCCGGGCACGGCGGGGCTGGAGCACCGGATCGGCGGTATCGAGAAGCACGCGCAGAGCGGCGACATCTCGTACACGCCCGCCAACCACGACCTGATGGTCCGCACGCGCCAGGCCAAGATCGACGCGATCGCCCGCGACATCCCCGAGCTGGCGGTGGACGACCCCGGCGGGGAGGCGGACGTGCTGGTCCTGGGCTGGGGCGGCACGTACGGGTCGATCACCGCGGCGGTGCGCCGCGTGCGCCGCGCGGGCGGCCGGGTGGCGCAGGCGCACCTGCGCCACCTCAACCCGTTCCCGGCCAACCTCGGCACGGTCCTCCACCGGTACGAGCGGGTGGTGGTCCCCGAGATCAACCTGGGCCAGCTGTCCCTGCTGCTGCGCGGCAGGTACCTGGTCGACGTCATCGGCTACAACAAGGTCCGCGGCCTGCCCTTCAAGGCCGAGGAGCTCGCGGGCGTGCTTCAGGAGGTCATCGACCGTGACTGAGAACGTGACGGGTACCGGCGCGAACGGCCACGTCCACGGGGTCCCGGAGGCCCTGGGCGGGCTGCGCCTGGTGCCCAGGACCGACACCGCATACAAGATGAAGGACTTCAAGTCCGACCAGGAGGTGCGCTGGTGCCCGGGCTGCGGCGACTACGCGATCCTGGCCGCCTTCCAGTCCTTCCTGCCCGAGCTGGGCGTGCCGCGCGAGAACGTGGTGATGGTGTCGGGTATCGGCTGCTCCTCCCGATTCCCGTACTACCTGAGCACGTACGGCATGCACTCGATCCACGGGCGCGCCCCGGCGATCGCGACCGGGCTGGCCACCAGCCGCCCGGACCTGTCGGTGTGGGTGGTGACTGGTGACGGCGACGGGTTGTCCATCGGCGGCAACCACCTCGTCCACGCGCTGCGCCGCAACGTCAACATCAACATCCTGTTGTTCAACAACCGGATCTACGGGCTGACCAAGGGTCAGTACTCCCCCACCTCCGAGCCGGGCAAGATCACCAAGTCCTCGCCGGTGGGGTCGCTGGACCACCCGTTCAACCCGCTGTCGCTGGCGCTGGGCGCGGAGGCCACGTTCGTGGCCCGCACGATCGACTCCGACCGCAAGCACCTCACGTCGGTGCTGCGGGCGGCGGCCGACCACCCCGGCGCGTCGTTCGTGGAGATCTACCAGAACTGCCCGATCTTCAACGACGACGCGTTCGAGCCGCTGAAGGACCCGGCGGCGCGGGACGTCCGGCTGCTGCGCCTGGAGCACGGCGAGCCGCTGCGGCTGGGCCCGGACCGGGGCGTGGTCGCCGGGGAGTTCGGCGGCTTGGAGGTCGTGGACGTGGACTCGGTGGGAGAGGACCGGCTGCTGCGGCACGACGCGCACCGGGAGGACCCGGGGTACGCGTTCGCGCTGTCGCGCCTGGACCAGCCCGCGTTCGAGCACGTGCCGATCGGGGTGCTGCGGGACGTGCGCCGCCCGGCCTACGACGAGCTGGTGAACGAGCAGGTGGCCGACGCGCGGGCCGAGCGCGGCGCCGGCGAGCTGGCCGCCCTTCTGGCCAGCGGGGACACCTGGAGGGTGGAGTAGGGCCGTGTCCGGGTCCCGCCGGGGTGCGGGGCCCGGACGCGCCGGGGTCCGTACGGCACGGGCCCCGCGCCGCTGGTATGCGGGACCCGGACCCGCCGGGCGGCCGGGTGTGACACGGCGGACAGACGCACCACCCCGCCGACCGCACCATGAGGGCATACGCTCTCCCCCATGCGTATCGTCATCGCCGGAGGACACGGGAAGATCGCGCTGCGGCTGGCCAGGCAGCTGGCCGACCGAGGTGACGAGCCCGTCGCCCTCATCCGCAACCCGGACCACACCCAGGACGTCGTCGACGCCGGTGCCGAACCGGTCGTGATCGACCTGGAGAAGGCCACCGTCACCGAGCTGACGGAGAAACTCATGAACGCGGACGCCGTCGTGTTCGCCGCGGGCGCGGGCCCGGGCAGCGGCGCCGCCCGCAAGGCGACCGTCGACCACAAGGCCGCCGTGCTGACCGCCGACGCGGCCTCCCTGGCGGGCACGCGCCGCCTGGTCCAGGTGTCGGCCATCGGCGTGGACGAACCCGTGCCGGAGGGCACCGACGAGACGTGGGCGGCGTACGTGGAGGCCAAGCGGGCCGCCGACGCCGACCTGCGCGAGCGCGACCTGGAGCTGGACTGGACGATCCTGCGCCCGGGCCGGCTGACCGACGACCCGGGCACCGGCAGGGTGGAGCTGGGCGGGGAGGTCGAGCGCGACGCGGTGACCCGTGACGACGTGGCCTCGGTGATCGTCGCCCTTCTGGACGAACCGGGAACGGTCGGCAGGGTTCTCAACCTGGTGAACGGGGAGACACCCGTCGCCGAGGCCGTCCGCGCCGCTGCCGCCTCCTCCTGAGGGGGTGCCCGCGGCTCTCTGTGGCCAGATGCGCCTCCAGGGGGCATGATGGTTGCGGAGCCCGGCGGAGCCCCGCCACGGTGGACGCGGATGACCGGGTGTCAGCCCGACGAGTACGGCAAGCTCCACGCAGAGCAGATGGGTACGGTTATTCATGAGCGTCACGCAGGTCGTGAGGGACAGCACGGTCGTCGAGCACGCCAAGGTCGCCGCGCAGCAGAAGCGCCGGATGTTCATCATCCAGCTGGAGGTGAACGCCTACGACGAGGCCTCCAGCAAGCTGCGCCCCGGGCTGACGCGCATCCTGGAGGGGATCGAGGAGGCCGGGTGGCGGCTGGACCTGATCACCCCGGGCGACGAGGGTGACAAGCCCGCCCGTCTGTTCATCTTCCGTCCGGACCCCGACAGCAAGAAGGACGACGCCGCCAAGGCCGAGCAGCAGCACCAGCAGGAGCCCTCGGGCCAGCAGCACGCCTACCCGCACCCGCCGACGGGCGCGCAGCCGCAGGACCCGTACGCGGGGTACGGCCAGCAGCCCGGATACGGGCAGCAGCAGTACCCGGGATACGACCAGCAGCAGTACCCCGGGTACGGGCAGCAGCCGGGCTACGGCCAGCAGCCCGGATACGGGCAGCAGTACCCGGGATACGGGCAGCAGCAGGGCTGGTAGTCCCGCGATCGAGTAACAGGCCCGCACGGCCAGCCGTGCGGGCCTTTTTCGTGCGCCTGATACCGGACAAATCCGGGTTCCGATGTATTCGGCGTACATCGCCGCTGACCCTGATTTCGGCTGGATAAAACCTTCACCCGACGAAGCGACGATATGTCCGGCATGCCTACCCCGAAGCCGAAGAAACTCCAGGGAAACTCTGGATTCTTCCCTGAAAGTACTCCAAGCACGTCCTCGACTACGCTAAGTTAATTCCGGCGGATGCAGCCACCCTGTTTTGAACTTCCGAAAGGTAAGAAGAATGTCCCGTATTGCCAAGGTTTCCGGATTCGTCCTCGCCACCGGCCTCGCGTTCGGTGCCTTCACCGGGACCGCCGCCGCCGACAACAACGCCGACGTGCAGAACGTGACCATCCCGATCTGCCTGGACGTCCTCGCGGCCTCCGGCGTCAGCGGCAGCGACTGCAACGTCATCGACTGGGAGTCCACGAAGGGCATCTCCGTCAACGACTAGGACCGGCCCGCCCTCGCACCCGGCTCGGTCACAGCGGGATCCACGGGTTCCGTCAGCACCAACGATCACACCACGAACCGAAAAGGACCAACACCATGAAGCGCTTCGCCTCCGTCTCCGGCCTCATCCTCGCCACCGGCCTCGCCCTGGGCGCCATGTCCGGCACCGCCGCCGCCGACAACAACGCCAACATCCAGAACGTCACCGTGCCGATCTGCGCCAACGTGCTGGCCTTCACCGGCTTCGAGCTGGGCGGCGACTGCAACGTGGCCTCCGGCACCAGCACGAACGGCATCTCCGTCGAGGACTAAGCCCGTCGACACGACGAACCTCTTGCGCACGACCTTCTGTGGGGGTGGACGCGGGGCACGGCGCACGCCGCGCCCCGCGTTCTGTGTCTGTGGCGGACAGGGCGGACAGAGCGCTCAGGACGCGCAGGGCCGCGGATCGACGCCCTCCACCGGGTCGGTGGCCAGCCGGGCGTGCGCACCCGTGTCGAAGCGCTCCGCGCCGTAGCGCAGCTTGCGCCGTTCGATCCCCTCCGGCCGGAATCCGGACCGGCGCGCCACCACGCACGATCCCGGGTTGTTCAGCCGGTGCCCCAGCTCCAGCCGGAACAGGCCCGCCTCGGCGAAGGCGTACTCGCTCACCAGCAGCGTCGCGGCCGTGGTCACACCCCGGCCCCGCGCCTCGGCCAGGGTCCAGTAGGAGACCCAGCCGGTGTCGTGGGCCCTGCTGGTCACGTTGACCTGGACGTGTCCCAGCACCGGCCCGCCGTCCTCGACGACCGCGAAACCGAAGGCCGTGCCCTCCTCCGCCCGGACGCGCTGCCGGTCGATCCACGCGGCGGCCAGTTCCGGGGTGTCGGGGACCTCGGGCGACTGCCAGGCCAGCTCCGGCTCGGCGAAGGCCTCCAGCACCCGGTCGGCGTCCCCCGGCTCCCACCCGCGCAGTCGGTACACAGCGGCTGCCTCCTCCTCGTCCGCGCTCTGACCGCGCCACGCTACAGCCACTCCTCCTCCCGCCTTCGGGGAGGGTGGGTCGGCGGATCTCCCCGCGCGGGCCCCGCCGCCCCGTCCGCCGGCCGGGAGGACCCGTTCCGCGCCCGGGGATGTCACGTACGGCCGGAGCTGGTACGTCTGCCTGTCATGACCACCGATGTCTTCGAAGAGCACCGCTCCCTGCTGACCGGTGTCGCCTACCGCATCCTCGGCAGCGCCTCCGACGCGGAGGACGCCGTCCAGGAGGCCTGGCTGCGCTGGTCCTCCGTCGATCCGGCCGCGGTGGAGGACCCGCGCGCCTACCTGGTCACCGTCACCTCCCGGCTGGCCATCGACCGGCTGCGCAGCGTCCGGTCCCGGCGGGAGTCCTACGTGGGCGACTGGCTGCCCGAACCGGTCAGCGACGTCCCCGGCGGGGCCGAGCACGCCGAACTCGCGGACTCGGTGGAGTTCGCGCTGCTGGTGGTCCTGGAGACCCTCAGCCCGCTGGAGCGCGCCGTCTTCGTACTGCGCGAGGCCTTCCAGATGCCCTACGCCGAGATCGGCGCGGTGATCAGCCGGGAGGAGGCCGCCACCCGCCAGCTCGCCCGGCGGGCGCGCGAGCACGTACGCGACAGGCGCCCGCGGTTCGAGGCCGACCGGGCCGTGCGGCGGCGGATCACCGAGCGCTTCCTGGGAGCCTGCCTGGAGGGTGACCTGGAGGGGTTGACCGGCCTGCTGGCCGACGACGTCACGCTGGTCAGCGACAGCGGCGGCCGGACCAGGGCGCCCCACCGGATCCTGGAGGGCGCGGCGAGGGTCGTCCGGTTCCTGTCCGTGCTGGCGCGGCCGCGCAACGCGGAGCGCTTCCTCGTCTCCGCGGGCCTGGACGGCACGGAGGAGCCTCGGTCGGCGGTCACCGAGGTCAACGGCGGACCGGCGGCGGTCGTCTCCGTCGGGGACAGGGTGGTCGCACTGCTGTCCCTGGACATCACCGCCGAGGGCCGTGTGCGGCACGTGTACCTCGTGGTCAATCCCGACAAGATGTCACGTCTGCGGGCGCCCGAACCGTCCTAGTGGCATGGACATCACCGTTGTGGGCGGTGGGCTCGCCGGACTGACCGCGGCCATCGCCAGCGCCGAGAGGGGCGCGAACGTCACCCTGCTGGAGGCGCACCGGACCCTGGGCGGGCGGGCGCGCTCCACCGAACCGCCGTACACGGCCAACGAGGGGCCGCACGTGCTGTACGGCGACGGCCCGCTGTTCTCCTGGCTGGCCGAACGCGACCTGCTCCCGCCCCACCTGCCCTTCCCCGCGCGCGCCGTGCCCCGGGTGCGCGTGCGCGACCGGGGGCGTGTGGGAGCGCCGCCGGTCGCCCTGCTCCGGGCCGCCGCGCGGCGGCGGCTGCGCGCTCCGCACGACCGGGACTTCGGCTCGTGGGCGCGGGAGGCGCTCGGCGCGGAGCCCGCGCGCGTGGCCGCGAACATGATGGGCGTGGCGCTGTTCGACTCCGACCCGTCGCGGTTGTCGGCCGCGTTCGTCTGGGAGCGGTTCCTGCGGGTCACCAACCCCGGCTGGCCCTCACCGAAGTACCTGGTCGGCGGCTGGTCCTCGCTGGTGGAGCGGTTGGCCGGACGGGCGCGGGAGATGGGGGTGCGCGTGGGAACCGGCGAGCGGGTGGACGCGCTCCCGGGTACCCCGACCATCGTCGCGACGTCGCTGGCCTCGGCCCGCGCGCTGCTCGGCGACGACTCACTGGAGTGGGAGAGCGGGCACGCCCTCATGGTGGACCTGGGGCTGCGGCGCGGCCGGGACCCCTTCATCGTCTTCGACGCCGACGAGTGCGGCTTCCTGGAGCGCTACTCACTGGTGGACCGCACGCTCGCCCCCAAGGGCGAGGAGCTGGTCCAGGCGCAGCTGCCGGTGCGGCCGGGTGAGTCCCGGGCGCGGGTCGCCGAGCGGCTGGAGCGGTTCCTGGACCTGTCCCTGCCGGGATGGCGGGAGCGGGTGACGTGGCGGCGCGACCAGGTGGCGCGCGGGCGCACGGGCGCGCTGGACCTGCCGGGGTACACGTGGCGGGACCGCCCGGCCGTGGACCGGGGCGACGGCGTCTACCTGGCGGGTGACGCGGTGGCGGCGCCCGGCCTCCTGGGCGAGGTGTCGCTCAACAGCGCGGTCGCGGCGGCGGAGGCGGCCACGGGCAGGCGCGCCGTCGGCACCCGCTAGGAAGCCTCGGGACGGCTGGGACGGCGGAGGCCCGTGGAGGCCTCCGCCGTTCCCGTCGCCCGGGTCCCGGTGGCGTGCTTGGTCGGGCGGCAGGACCGGCTCCGCGGCCGCCCGCGCGGTGGCGTGTTCCTGGCCGGGCCGGTCAGGCGGGCACGTGCGAGACGGCCTCGACGTTGTTGCCGTCCGGGTCGCGGACGAACGCGCCGTAGTAGTGCTCGTGGTACTCCGGCCAGACCTTCGGCTCGTGGAGCACCTCCGCGCCCGCCTCGACGGCGGCGGCGAAGAAGGCGTCCACCGCAGCCCGGTCGGGCGCGGTGAAGGCGAAGTGCGACTCGCGGGCCTCACCGGGTGCGGGCGCGGGTCCGATCCAGAAGTCGGGTCCGGACGTGCCGTAGCCGACGTCCTCGCCGTAGTCGAGGACGCGGCGGGCGCCCAGCGGGGCGAGGACCGCGTCGTAGAAGGCGGCGCTGGCCGCGGGGTCGCTGACCTGGATTCCGAGGTGGTCCAACATGGGATGAGTGTGACACGGGCCACCGACACTTCCGGGGGTAAGGGGCCAGGTGCAGGGCCGGGTTTCGAACACCCTTGCGAGGCTTTCTCCGCGAAACCCGCCGGTGACCGAGCGTGCGTCAGAATACTGGCCCTCATGAAGACGAGGAGGCATGATGTTGGCCATGACTACCAGGACCCGGAAGCACCCGAACGACGCCTGACCGTGGACGACCTGGAGAAAACGCCGGACGACGGTCGGCGGTACGAGCTGGTCGACGGGCGGCTTGACGTGTCGCCAGCCCCCAAACCCCTGCATACTCGCGTTTCCTACCGCCTGGGTTTCCATCTCGGTACCGTGGCTCCGGACGCGTTGGAGATCGGTGAAGGTCCCGGCATCGACCTGAACGCCGAGCGAACTCACCACCGTATCCCTGACCTGGCAGTCTTCGACTGCGAGTTGCCGTCACAGGGCTATTTCGACGTTCCCCCGCTTCTTGCCGTGGAGATCGTCTCCCCTGAAAGCGTCCTACGGGACAACCACACCAAGCGCCACGAATACGCGGCGTTCGGCATCCCCTCCTACTGGGTCATCAATCCGCTCCCCGACAAGGTCGGGCTCGTCGAGCTACGCCTGGAAAACGGCCAGTACCAGGAGATCACCCAGGTCCACGGGGAGGACGTCTTCGAGACCGATTCGCCTTTCCCCCTCAGGCTCGTGCCGCACTGGTTGGTGGCCGAAGGCGCGTGGAGGAAGCACATCGGCGGCGAACCCGAGGAGGCTCAGGCCGTCCAGCGGTAGAGGTGTTCGGGGCGCCCCGTCGAGCCGTAGCGCATGCGCAGCTCGGCCCGGCCGACCGCGCACAGGTGTTCCAGGTAGCGGCGCGCGGTCACCCGGGACACCCCGGCGCGCTCGGCCACCTCCGAGGCCGACACGTCCCCCTCCGCCTCCCGCAGCACTCCCGCCACCAGGTCCACGGTGGTCGGGGTCAGCCCCTTGGGCAGCGATCGGCCCCCGGCCGGGCGCAGCAGCCCGAACAGCCGGTCCACCTCCTGCTGGGTGGCCTCCCCGTCGGCGTCCATCCTCCGGCGCGCCACGGCGTAGCGCTCCAGCTGGTCGCGCAGCACGCTGAGCGGGAACGGCTTGAGCAGGTAGTGGACCGCCCCGCCGTGCATGGCCGAGCGCACCTGGCCGATGTCGCGCACGGCGGTGATCATCAGGAAGTCCGTCCGCTGGGGCGCGGCGCTGGTGGCGGCGGCGCGCAGGGCGCGCATCACCGAGATCCCCGAGGCGTCGGGCAGGTGCAGGTCGAGCAGCACCAGGTCGGGCTGGTGCCCCCGGATCTGGGTGAGGGCGGCGGCGGCCGTGTGCGCGACCCCCGCCACGGTGAACCCGGGCAGCGACTCCACCAGCTCCTGGTGGTTGCGCGCCACCCGCACGTCGTCGTCCACGACCAGCACACGGATCATCGGGCCGCCCCCTGCGGCGCCCGCGCCCCCGGCAGGGGCAGGCAGGCGGTGAACACCGCGCCCTCGTCGGCGTCGGGCGCCTCCATCTCCACGCTTCCCCCTCTTCCCTCGCAGACCTGCTTGACCAGCGCCAGGCCCAGCCCGCGCGTGCCGCCGTCCCGGGACGCCTTGGTGGTGAACCCGAGCCGGAAGATCTCCTCCGCCACGTCGTCGGCCACCCCGTGTCCGGAGTCGGTCACCCGGATCTCCAGCAGGTCGTGGGGCAGGTCGGTGCCCTCGGCCCGGTGCAGCCGCACCATCAGCTCCACCCAGCCGTGCGGGGCCGAGGCCACCGCGTCGAGCGCGTTGTCGACCAGGTTGCCGAGGACGAGCAGCGCGTCGGAGCGCACCTCCCTGTCCAGCGCGGGGACGCTGGTGAGGGGGGACAGCCGCAGGTCCACACCCAGCTCGGAGGCCTGCGCGGACTTGGCGATGGTCAGCGCGGCCAGCGCGGAGTCGCCGACGTGCCGGGAGATGTCCGCGCTGGTGCGGCTGTGCGTCGCGGACAGGTCGGCGAGGTAGGCGCGGGCCTCCTCGTGGGCGCCGAGTTCGAGCATTCCGGCGATGGTATGCACCCGGTTGGCGAACTCGTGGGTCTGGGCGCGCAGGCCGCGGGTGACCGTGCGCGCGCCGTCGAGCTCGCCGGTGAGCCGGTCCAGTTCGGTGCGGTCGCGGAAGGTGACGACCGCCCCGGCGTCCTGGCCGCGCACGTGGACCGGCATCCGGTTGGCGACCAGGATGCGGTGCCCCGCCAGGAGGAGGCGGTCGTCGCCGGGGTCGGCGCCGGAGACGATATCGCGGACGCGCTCGGACAGGCCGAGTTCGTCCAGGCCCCGGCCCTCGGCGTCCTCGGGCAGGCCGAGCATCTCCCGGACGGGCGGGTTGGCCAGGACGAGGCGGCCCGAGCCGTCCACGGCGAGCACGCCCTCGCGGACCGCGTACAGCAGGGCCTCGCGGCTCTCCAGCAGGGAGGTGATGTCGGCGGGTTCGAGTCCGTGGGTCTTGGTGCGGACCTGGCGGGAGAGTGCCCACGCGCCGGCCACGCCCAGGACCAGCACCACGGCCACCGTGCCCAGTATGGCGGGGACCGCGGCCCTGGCCTCGGTGGCGGCGCTGGAGGCGAGGATGCCCAGGGAGACGTAGCCGACCACCTCGCCGCGCGCGTCGCCGCCGTTGACCGAGCCGCCGCCGGAGAACACCGGGACCTTGGCGCGCACGGTGCGTCCCCGCGTCCCCTCCTGCACGCCGGTCCACTCCCGCCCCTGCGCGGCGGGTCCGGGCGGGGTGGACACGGTGCGGCCGATGAGTTCGTCGTCGGGGTGCGAGTAGCGGATCCCCTCCGGGGAGGCGATGACCACGAACTCGGTGCTGGTGGCGGAGTCGATCCGGTCGGCCAGGGGGGCGAGTTCGGCCGCCGGGTCGGCGGACTGCAGGCCCGTGACGACCTCGGGCATGACGGCCACGGACCGGGCCAGGCTCAGGACCCGCTCGGCGTAGTGGCGGTCGGTGGCCCGGTCCATGTGGACGGCCCACAGCGCGCCCACGGCGGCCAGGGCCAGTGCCAGCAGGAGCACGTAGCCGATGAACAGGGAGCCGGTGAGCGACAGTCGAAAGCGCGCGGGGTACGTGATCATGTGTTCTCCAGGCGCCGTGGCGGGGGACGCGGAAGCCCCGGCCGGGCGAACCCGCAGGTGGGCGTTGCACGAACAATACGACCGAACGTGACGCGGGTGTTAACACAATCCTGACACGCGCGTGACCCGGGTCACGTCCCAGCCCGTTCCGAGGCGCTCGGAGAGGGGGGCCACGGGGGTCGGAACGCGCCGGTCGGGGCGGCGGTCCTCAGGCGGCGACGCGGAAGACCTGCTTGGAGTGCCAGGCGACATGGGCGGGTTCGACGGCGGGGCTTCCCGGAGCCGGGCGGACGAGGTCGCGTCCGGCGAGGGAGAGGACGACCGTCTCGGCCGCGGGGGAGCGGGCCTCGAAGCGCGGGGACACCGCGACGGTGAGTTCGCCGGTGAGCCCGAGGACGCCGCGGTCGAACAGCAGGTGGTGCGTCGGGCACAGGCACAGGCCGTTGTCCAGGTCGTTGGGGCCGTCGTACGACCACCAGCGGATGTGGGCGGCCTCCAGCCCGACCGACACGCCGTCCAGCCGCCCCTCGTAGCCGCAGAACGCGCACCGGTGCTCGTAGGCGGTCAGCACGGTCTCCCGGAACCGGGGGTCGCGGACGCCGCCCTCCCCCGGCGCGGGGACCGGCCCCTGGCCCACGCGGAGTCCGGTGAGGGCGATGATGCCCTCGTGCAGCGAGGGGGCGAAGTTGTCGTCGAGCAGACGGCGGGCGATGCGGGTGGCCAGGCCGGGGTCGTCGCTCAGGGCCGCGTCCAGGTCGGGATCCAGCCTGCCCCGCGCCTCCTTCTCCCGCAGCAGGGTCACCGCCGAGCCCGGGGACCCCTCGCCGTCCACCGTGGTGACCCGCCAGAACCCGTCGGTCTCCAGGTGGTGGAAGGGGTAGCCGGGGTTGGTGGGTTTCGCCGGGCCGAACTCCCGCAGGAGTCGCGCGAGCCGGGTCTCGGCCTCGCTGTAGACGATGGGCGCGTTGCCGTTCCGCTGGTGGTGCGCGAGCGCGTACAGCAGCAGGAGGGGCTTGTGGGGGGCGCGAACCCCGGCACGGGTCCACCGCTTGACGGAGCCGAGCCGCTGGGTCCAGTCCATACCGGCACACCCTAGTACGGACGGCCTCCGGCGGCTTCCGGGAAGTGCTCTTCCCCGGGAGGCCACCTGTCGGAAGGCCGCGTGCCGGGAGACCGCGTGCGAGGAAGGCCGCGTGCCGGGCGGACCTGGCCGTTCGGCGCGGTCGCGGGGCCGCACCGCTCCCCGGAGCACGTCCCGGTACCGGAACGCTCCGAGGCCGCGGTAGCAGGCGTTAGCGGCGCGGGCCCCGAAGCCCGGCGGACTACCATCGTCACCATGGCAACCGGGAACACGGGTCGCAAGCGCCCCACGATCAGCGACGTCGCCCGCCGGGCGGGTGTGAGCAAGGGCGCCGTGTCCCGGGCGTTGAACACCGGTACCGGCACCAGTGCCAGCACCCGTGAACGCATCCGCCAGGCGGCGGTCGAACTGGGCTGGAACCCGAGTTACGCCGCACGCGCGCTCAACGGCAAGTCGCTGGGCACCATCGGACTGATCGTGCGCCGCTCCCCCGAGATCCTCGACTTCGACGCGTTCTTCCCCTCGTTCCTGTCCGGTATCGAGTCGGTGCTCTCCGGCGAGGAGCACGCCACCGTCATCCGCTTCGTACCCGACGAGCGGACCGAGGCCGCCACCTACGAGCGGCTGTTCAACGACCACTTCGTCGACGGCTTCCTGGTCACCGACCTGCGGACGGACGACGGCCGTCCCGCGATGCTGCGCCGCCTGGGCGCGCCCGCCGTGGTGGTGGGCGCGCCCGAGGGCTCCTCCGACTTCCCCACCGTCACCAACGACTCCAGGGAGGCGATCCGCGGTCTGGTGCGCTGCTTCGCCGAGGCGGGGCACCGGCGCATCGCCCACGTCCAGGGCGACCCCCACATGCTGCACGCGCACCAGCGCCGGCGCCACTGGGAGGAGGCCGTGCGCGAGTTCGGCCTGGAGCCGGGGCCCGTGGAGGAGCACGGCGGCTACACCATCGAGGGCGGGGCCCGGGCCACGGAGCGCATCCTCGCCAGGCCCGCCGTCGAACGCCCCACCGCCGTCTTCTACGGCAGCGACCTCATGGCCATAGGCGGTTACTCCGTGCTGGGGGAGGCGGGTCTGACCGTCCCCGACGACATGGCGGTGGCCGGGTTCGACGACATCCCCCTGGCCTCGTTCGTCACACCGCCGCTGACGACCGTCCGCAACAGGCACCGCGCGCTGGGCAGTGTCGGGGCCCGCATCCTGCTGGACATGCTCAAGGGGCAGGAGCCGCCGCTGTCGACCGTGCTCGTCGGTGAGCTCCGCCCGAGGAAGTCGTCCGGACAGCCGATCCAAGGCTTGTAACGGTTCCACAACTGCCCCTCCTGCCTTCCTGTGATCTCGCCTACACTTCCGAGGTAAACCGGTTTACCTAATCATCAGGTCACGCAGAGCGACGGTCGTGGCCCACGGTTCCCGACGCTCCCGCCCACGGACCGACGGGCGCGTCCGATCCGCCCGCTCCGTCACCGCCGACGCTGACGACGGGCTCACATGGCCTACAGAGAAACGGAGACGGCCGTGAAGACACCCCCCACAGCACTCCTGTCCGCCTCGACGGCGCTGGTACTGGCCGCGGCACTGACCGGCTGCGGTTCCGGCGAGGATTCCGGTGACCAGACGCTGACCTACTGGGCCAGCAACCAGGGAGCGAGCGTGGAGGAGGACCGGGAGGTCCTCCAGCCCGTGCTGGACCGCTTCACCGAGGAGACCGGGGTGGAGGTCGAGCTGGAGGTCATCCCCTGGAGCGAGCTGTACAACCGCATCCTCACCGCGGTGAGCAGCGGCGACGGCCCCGACGTGCTCAACATCGGCAACACCTGGGCGGCCAGCCTCCAGGAGACCGGCGCCTTCGTGCCCTACGAGGGCGCGGACCTGGAGGCGGTGGGCGGCGAGGGGCGCTTCGTCGGCACCAGCTTCGCCACCGGCGGCGCCGAGGGCCAGACGCCGACGTCGGTGCCGCTCTACGGGCTGTCCTACGCGCTGTTCTACAACCCCACCATGTTCGAGGAGGCGGGCATCGAGGAACCGCCCGCGACCTGGGACGAGTTCGTCGACACCGCGGACGAGCTGACCAGGGACACCGACGACGACGGCGACGTCGACCAGTACGGGTTCGTGCTGGAGGGCGGCAACGAGCGGCAGAACTCCCACATGGCCTTCATCCTCGGCCAGCAGCAGGGCGGACGGCTGTGGGGCGAGGACGGGCCCTCCTTCTCCTCCGACGAGCAGGTCGCCGCGGTCAAGCAGTGGGTGGACCTGATGGCCGTGGAGGAGGTCGTCGACCCCAGCAGCGCCGAGTTCAGCGACGGAACCCAGGGCATCAGCGACTTCGTCGACGGGCGCGCGGCCATGATCATCGTGCAGGGCAGCGCCCGCACCAGCATGGCCGCCCGCGGTTTCGAGGACTACGAGGTCGCCCAGGTGCCGATGCTCGACCCGCTGCCGGGCGAGCCCATCCAGAGCCACGCGGCCGGGATCAACATCAGCGTCTTCAACGACACCGACGACAAGGAGGGCGCTCTGCGGCTGGTCGAGCACCTGACCAGCCCGGAGGAGCAGGTGTACCTGTCCCAGGAGTTCCAGACGCTGCCGGTGGCCACCGAGGCCTACGACAGCGAGGAGCTGCGGAGCGAGTCCATGGAGACCTTCCGCACGATCCTGACCGAGCACTCCGCTCCGATGCCGCTGATCCCCGAGGAGGGCCAGATGGAGACGGTGCTCGGCGAGGCGATCGGCGGGCTCTTCGCCCGGGTGGCGACCGGAGACGAGATCACCGAGGCCGACGTCCGCCAGGCCATGGAGGCGGCCGAGACCCAGATGGACGCCGCGAACTAGGCGGTGCGGCCCTTCGGCCGCCCCGTCCCCGCGGCGGGGCGGCCGTCTGATGGAGGCGCTAGATGTCGACTACAGAAGAACAGGGGCCCGGCGCCGTCGAGGCCCCGCCCCGGACCGGCCCCGTGGAGGAACCGGGCAGGCGGCGTCCGCGCCGCCCGGGGTGGTTCCTGCCCTACGGCATGGTGCTGCCCGCGGCGGTACTGGAGCTGCTGGTCCATATCGTCCCCATGGCCCTGGGGATCTACATCGCGTTCACCTCGCTGACGCAGCTGACCATCCGGCGCTGGACGACGGCGCCGCTGGTCGGCCTGGAGAACTTCGTCCGCGGCCTCGACCCCGGAAACGCCCTGGGCAGCGCCCTGTTCGAGAGCCTGTTCCGCACCACCGTCTACACCGTGCTGGTGGTGGGGGTGTCGTGGGTGCTGGGGATGGCCGCCGCCGTCGCGTTGAACACGAAGTTCCGGGGACGCGGCGTGCTGCGCACGCTGTTCCTCGTGCCCTACGCCCTGCCGGTCTACGTCGCCGCGATCATCTGGGCGTTCATGTTCAACCAGCGCGACGGCATGGTCAACCGGGTGCTCGTGGAGGATCTGGGTCTGCTGGACGAGCGCCCGTTCTGGCTCATCGGTGAGAACGCCTTCTGGGTGCTGGTGATCGTGTCGGTGTGGCGGCTGTGGCCGTTCGCGTTCCTGATGCTGCTGGCGGCGTTGCAGAGCATCCCCGAGGACATGTACGAGGCCGCGGCCATCGACGGCGCCTCGACCTGGAGGCGGTTCACCGGCATCACGCTGCCCATGGTGCGCCCGGCGAACGCGGTCGTGCTGCTCGTCATGACGTTGTGGACGTTCAACGAGTTCAACATTCCCTTCCTGCTCTTCGGCGACACCTCGCCCGAGAGCGCGCGGCTGATCTCACCGCTGATCTACGAGCACTCCTTCGTCAACTGGAACTTCGGCCTGGGCGCCGCGATGAGCGTGCTGCTGCTCGTCGCGCTGGTCATCGCGTCGGCGGTCTACGTCCGACTGGTGCTGCCCAAGGGGAGCGGCAATGCATGAGACACGCGGGTTCCGCTGGTTCCGGCGGATCGTCCTGACCTTCCTCACCGTGTTCACGGTGCTGCCCCTGTACGTGCTGGTGGTGACCTCGGTGAAGCCGCTGGAGAACGTCCGGGGGATGTTCACCTGGCTTCCGGACCGCGTCACCCTCCAGCCGTACGTGGACATGTGGACGACGATCCCGTTGGCCCGCTACCTCACCAACAGCCTGATCGTCACGACCACGGCGACGGCCCTGGCACTGGTGGTGGCGGTGCTGGCCGCCTATCCGCTGTCACGGCTGCGCTTTCGCGGCAGGCGGCTGTTCAGCATGACGGTGCTCTCGACGCAGATGTTTCCCGGCATCCTGTTCCTGCTGCCGCTCTTCCTGATCTTCGTGCGGCTGGAGGACCTCACCGGCATCGAGTTCACCGGCTCCTACACCGGGCTGATCATCACCTATCTGACCTTCGCCCTGCCGTTCTCGATCTGGATGCTGGCCGGGTACTTCAGCGCCATCCCCGAGGGCCTGGAGGAGGCGGCGATGATCGACGGCACCGGCAGGATCGGCGCCCTGGTGCGGGTCATCCTCCCCGTGGCCCGCCCGGGCATCCTCGCCGTCGGGGTGTTCGCGTTCATCACCGCCTGGGGGGAGGTGCTGTTCGCCTCGGTGCTCACCGACACCGAGACCCGCACCCTCTCCATCGGGCTGGAGCTCTACACCAGCCAGACCGACACCCTGTGGAACGAGCTGCTGGCCGCGTCGGTGACCGTCTCCCTGCCGGTGGTCGTGGCCTTCATGCTGGTGCAGCGCTACCTCGTGTCCGGGCTGTCGGCGGGCGCGGTGAAGTAGCGGAAGGGCTCGCGCCGCCCCGGCCCCGCCGACAGCGGGCGCGCGGGGCGGCCGGGGCCCTCACGCCCGCTGGGCGCCTCCGAGCGGCCCCGCCACCCCGACGCGGTCCCGAGAGGACCTCCCGCTCACTCGGCGGGCGCCACACCGATCGGGCAGCTGGCGCCGGTTCCGCCGATGCCGCAGTAGCCGTTGGGGTTCTTGGCGTCGGACAGGTACTGCTGGTGGTAGTCCTCGGCGAAGTAGAACTCCCGCAGCGGCGCGATCTCGGTGGTGATCGGCCCGTAGCCCGCGCGGGTGAGCACCGGCTGGAACGCGTCGCGGCTGGCCTCGGCCGCGATCCGCTGGACGTCGTCGTGGTACAGGATCGCCGACCGGTACTGGGTGCCGACGTCGTTGCCCTGGCGCATGCCCTGGGTCGGGTCGTGGCCCTCCCAGAACACCTTGAGGATCTCCGCGTACGAGATGCGCTCGGGGTCGAACACCACGCGCACCGCCTCGGTGTGACCGGTCAGGCCCGAGCACACCTCCTCGTAGGTCGGGTTGGGCGTGTAGCCGCCCGCGTAGCCCACCGCGGTCGTGATGATCCCCCGCTCCGGGCCCAGGCGCCAGAACACGCGCTCGGCGCCCCAGAAGCAGCCCATCGCCACGTCGGCGATCCGGCTGCCCTCCGGGTAGGGCGGGGTGAGGCTGGTGCCCAGCACCGTGTGCCCGAAGGGCACGTCCATCGGGGTGTCCCGACCGGGCAGGGCGCGTGCTGGATCGACCATGGTCGTCTTTCTCCCGAACATGTTTTCCAGGGTATCCACGGGCCCGGCCCGGCGCACGGGCGCGATCGGACCCGTGGACGGACGCGGCGCGCGCCCGCTTCCGCGGTGAAGACACTCCGGACAATTCGTCCTACCATTGCTGACGTGCCGGAATCCAAGCGTGGCGTCGTCCTCGGGGCGACCGCCTTCCTCCTCTGGGGTGTGGCGGCCCTGTACTGGCCGCTCCTCTCCTCCTCCGAACCCAGCGAGATCCTCGCCCACCGCATGGTGTGGGCCCTGCTCGCGATGTGCGTCGTCATCCTGGTCACCCGCCGGGGCTGGTCCTGGTTCCCCTCGGTGCTGCGCAGCCCGCGCCGCCTGCTGCCGGTGGCCGCAGCGGCGGTGCTGATCTCCGTCAACTGGTGGGGGTTCATCTACGCGGTCTCCATCGAGCAGACGCTCCAGGCCTCGCTCGCGTACTTCATCAACCCGCTGATGTCGGTGTGTCTGGGGGTGCTGCTGTTCTCCGAACGGCTGCGGGCCCTCCAGTGGGCGGCGGTCGGCCTGGGCGTCCTGGCCGTGGCCGTGATGACCGTCGCCTACGGCGTGACCCCGTGGCTGGCGCTGCTCATGGCCGCCACCTTCGCCGCCTACGGCGCGGTGAAGAAGTACGTGGACCTGGACGGCGTGCGGAGCCTGACCGTCGAGACCATGGTGATGTTCCTGCCCGCGCTGGGCTTCGTGGTCCACCTGGAGGCCACCGGCGCGGGAACCATGTTCTCCGTGTCCCCGGGCCACACCGCCCTGCTGGTCGGCAGCGGTTTCGTGACCGCCCTGCCGCTGCTGCTGTTCGGCGTGGCCGCGCGCCAGGTCCCCCTGAGCGTCATCGGCATCCTCCAGTACATCGCCCCGGTCATCATGTTCTTCGTCGGCTGGCTGGTGCAGGGCGAGGAGATGCCGCCCGCACGCTGGCTGGGCTTCGCGCTGGTGTGGCTGGCGCTGTGCGCGTTCGTCGTCGACCAGGTCCGCGACGCCCGTTCCCGGCCCCGGTCACGCGCCTCCTCCCGGGGTGGGGAACAGGCCGCGGAGCAGGTCGGGGAAGAGGTCGGGGAACAGGACCGGACCCACGACGAACAGCGGCGGCGCGAACTCGGACAGCCCGGGGATCCGCTCCCCGGGGGACCCGCCCGGCCCGAATCCGCGGACTGATCCGGCCTTCCCCGGTTCCGGAAAACCCAAACTACCCTCTGTGACTCTGTGCTAACGTCAGGTCGCGGGTCGGGGGCAGTCCCCGGCTCGGACCAGGCCGCACGTCCCGGAGGGCCCTCCCATGCCTCGCACCAGCCGAACGGCACGCGCCACGCGCGCCGTGGCGGCCGTGTGCCCCGAGGCGCCCTCCCTGCTCCTGCTGCCGCTGGTGGTCGGGGCGCTGCTGGTCGGCCTGTGGCTGCTCGGCGCGGCCCCCGCCGCCGCCGACTCCGGCGCCGACTCCGGCGGCTCCCGGTCCCTGCTCGACGGGGGTCCGCTGACCGGCGGTCGGCTGCCGGACGGCTTCTCCGGTACCTCCGGGAACCCCGACCGCGCCTCCTCGGAGCGCACCGCACCGCACCACGGCCTCCGGGACCGCGTCTCCTCCGGCCGGGCGGCCCTGGACGCCTCCTCCCTCGGGTTGGAGGGTTCCGGACGCCTCGGCGAGGTCGTCCCCGAGGGCGTCGGCCAGGTGGCCGAGCCGGTCGCCTCCACCCTCGGCACGGTGCACCGGCACCTCGAACACGGGGCCGGGCGCACCGCCGCCGAGACCGCCGCCGTCCTGCCCGAGGCCGCGTGGCCGGTCGCCGGGATGGGCGAGGGCGCACGGAGCCTGGTCCGCGGACTCGACCGCGACGGCCACGCCGACGCCGGGCTCCTCTCCCCCGTGGTCCCCGCGGCCCACGCCCCCGCCCCTGAGCGGGACGCGGACGACTCAGCGGACGAGGCGCGCGAGAGGGCCGAGGACGAGGACACCGCTCCCGGGTCCGCGCACGGCAGCGTCTACGGGCACGGCGCGATCATCCCGGCCGACACCGGCGGAGCCTCCGCCGGCGCGGACCGCGGCGAGCGCTCGGACACCGCGGCCCCGGCCCCCGGTTCCTCCGCCCACCAGCTCACGGCCGGTTCGACCGCGCCCGCCGGGGGCGGCGCCCCCGTCCCCGCCGTCGCGGGCTACCTCACCGCGGCGCCCGTCACCGCGCCCTCCGCCGACGCCGTCCTGCTCGCCGCCCGGGCCCTGCTCACGGTGCCCGTCGGCCCCAGCGACGACCCCACCGTCTCCCCCGACTAGGACGCGTCCCCTCCCGCGCGGACGCACACTCCCGCGCACGGACCCGTCCCAGCCAGGCCCTCTGCGCGCCCTCTGGGAGCTGACCTGAGTCCCGTGCCCCGTTCACGGAATTCACGCCAGCCGGTGGTCCGCCCCGGCTCCGGCCGGACGCGCCCCACGCGTTCGGTCCCCGTATCCACTGATCCAGAGCACAACTTCCGAAGGGAAACCCATGACGCAGGTCAAGCGCATATCAGCCAGGGCCGTCCTCCTCGCCGCCGGAACGGCGGGCTTCGTCGCCCTCGGCGCCGGGATCGCCGGCGCCGAGTCCCTCTCCTCGCCCGTCCACGAGATCGCACCCCTCGTCGAGCGCGCCCTGGTCGAGGGCGTCGCCCCCACCATGAACAGCGTGGCGCCCGAGGGCGTCGGGCCGATCGCCGGCAGCGCCCTGAGCGAGCTCCAGGAGACCGCGCACAACCCCGAGAAGCCCGCTCCCGACCTGGCCGCCCCGCTGCCCGAGGGCCAGGACATCCGGACCCCGCTGGGCGAGGTGCCCAACCCGACCTCCGAGCTGGCCGACACCGTCTCCGGGGTCCAGGACGCCACCGGTCTGGACGGCGACCCCCACGACACCATCGGCCACGACGCCGGGCGGGCCCTGGAGCACGGCGGCCACCGTGCGGGCGAGGCCGTGGAGGAGACCGCGGTCACGGTGCTGCCGCACACCCTGGAGTCGGTCTACGGGCTGCGCGAGCAGGTGGACCTGCCCCGGGTCGGCCAGGTCGCCCAGCTGCCGGACACCTCCCGGCTCCGCGACGTCGCCCAGCTGCCCGAGACCTCCGACCTGTCCTCGGTGACCGGCGGCAACAGCCTGGCGCTGGACGGCGCCGAGGCGCCCGCCCTGGAGAACGCCCTGGGTCTGGGCGGCTCCCCCACCGTGCGCCAGAGCGCGGCCGCGCCCCCCGTCCCGAACATGTGGGACATCGCCTACGTCTTCGGCGTGGAGACGCCGGGCAGTGTGCAGGACCTCATGGAGGCCACCCCCCTGACCGAGGACAACAACATCAGCCTCGGCGAGGAGGAGGTGCTCGGCATGATCGGCCAGCGCAACCTCGACCAGCCCCTCACCACCGTCCACCAGTCGGCGCCCGCGGCGCCCGGACTGGGCGACCTGGCCGACGCCCTCGCGAGCGGCGCCGAGAGCGGCGACCTCAGGGCCGCCGAACTCCAGCCCCTGAACGTGGAGGGCCCCCTGGCCGAGTCCGGGGTCCCCCGCCTCTCCGGCACCGGTGTGCCCGTGGTCGACGACGCGGTGGACTCCGTCGTGCCGCAGCTCGCCGACGCCGGGGTGCCCACGATCGCCGAGGGCGTGGACACCCGGACCGCCGAGGCCCTGGTGGCGGAGCTGGGCCGCGGCACCGACCTGCTGAACGACGTGGACACCAGTGACCTGCTGTCCGTCGAGGGCGGTACCGTCCCGCAGGAGACCCCCGCGGGCATGACGCAGCACCCGACCTTCATGGACCTGCCCGGTTCCGAGGCCCTGCCCGTCGTGAGCTAGCCCGCGGCCCCGCACAGCCGGCGGGCGCGACGGCTCTCCCCCGCCGCGTCCGCCGGTCCCGGGGCGGTCCGCCGGGCACCTGAACGGAATCCCACCGCGACACCGGCGCGGCCTCCCCGCACGGCGGGACCGAGAGACACGGCGACGGCGCCGCCCCACCGGGCGGCGCCGTCGTCGGTCCTTCGGCCCCTCGGCCGCCGGGGCGTCAGCCCGAGCGCTCGACCACGTAGTCGCACAGCGCCTCGAAGGCGCCCCTGGCCGGGCTCTCGGGCAGGGTCGCCAGCTCCGCGCGCGCCTTGTCGGCCCAGCCGCGCAGCGTGGCCTCGGCCTCGGCCATCGCCGGGTGCACCCGCAGCAGCGCCAGCGCCTCCTCGGCCTCCTCGTCGTCCAGCGGACGGCCCAGCAGCGACTTGAGCCGCTCGTCCGCCGCGTCCCGGGAGCGCAGCGCGTAGAACATCGGCAGGGTCAGCACGCCCTCGCGCAGGTCGGTCCCCGGGGTCTTGCCCGAGTCGGTGCTCTCGCTCGCCACGTCCAGCAGGTCGTCGGCCAGCTGGAAGGCCATCCCCAGCGCGTCGCACGCCCGCGTGACCGTCCCGATCGTCTCGGGGTCGACCTTGCCGAACATGCCGCCGAACTCCGCCGACGACGCGATCAGGGAGGCCGTCTTGTCGCTGATCACCCGCAGGTAGTGGTCCAGCGGGTCGGTGCCCTCCTGGGGACCGGAGGTCTCCAGGATCTGCCCCTGCACCAGGCGCCCGAACGTGGTCGCCTGGAGCCGGACCGCCTCGGTGCCCAGGTCGGCGAGCATCTCCGAGGCGCGGGCGAACACGTAGTCGCCGGTCAGGATGGCGACGCTGTTGCCCCAGCGCTGGTTGGCGCTGGGCTCGCCGCGCCGCAGCTCGGCCTCGTCCATGACGTCGTCGTGGTAGAGCGTGGCCACGTGTGTGAGCTCCACCACGGCCGCGGCCGGGATGAGGTCGGGCACGGACGGGTCGCCGAAGTGGGCGGCCAGCAGCACCAGGGTCGCGCGGAAGCGCTTGCCCCCGGCGGCCAGCAGGTGGGACGCCGCCTCGGTCAGCAGGGGGTCGCTCGACGCGACCGACTCCCGCAGCAGGTCCTCGACCTTCTCCAGGTTGTCCTGGACCTCCCGGGCAAGGGCATCGTCGACTCTCGGCAGAGCGAGAAACCCGCTCGGGACAGCACCGCTCACCGTACAGCTCCACCTGTCGAACGGCACGGAGGTGACCCCGGGTGAGGGGGCCACCGCGTGCTCAGCACATGAACATGATCCGACTTGCCACGGTATCCGACCCGGAATGAACAGCCAAAGCCACACCCGGGTACGGAACCGGCAGGTGACGAATCCCAGGTCAGACCTGGTAATTGGTCACTCTGCCGGTCACTCGTGGTCAGCGCCCGCGTCCGTCCGGAAACCGCGGCCCGTACCCGCCGGTCACCGCGCGTTCACGGTCGCCGGTCACTCCGTGCCTCCGGCCTGCGTCGACGCCTGTTCGACCATCACCGAGGTCGGGGCCTGGTCGGCGTCGGCCGGGGGCAGCAGGTTGTCGAGCACCGCTCCCGGGTACACGCCGAGCAGCAGCGTCGCCGCCACCCCGATCGCGATGACCCCGCCCGTGGCCGCGCCCGCGCGCACCACCGTGGGGCCCTCGCCCTCCGGGTCCCGGAAGAACATCACCACGATGATCCGCACGTAGAAGAACGCGGTCACCGCGCTGCTCAGCACACCGACCACGACCAGCGGGACGGCGCCGGCGGCCACCGCCGCCTCGAACACCGCGAACTTGCCGATGAAGCCGCTCGTGAGCGGGATCCCGGCGAACGCCAGCAGGAACAGCGCCAGCGCCCCGGCCAGCACCGGCGAGCGGCGGCCCAGCCCCGCCCACCGGTCCAGGTCGCCCAGCTCCTGGCCGCCGTCCTTGGTCCGCACCAGCGTCACCACGGCGAACGCGCCCAGCGTGGTGAACCCGTAGGCCGCCAGGTAGAACATGGCGCCCGCGAGCCCGTCCGTGCTGCCCGCCACGACGGCGGTCAGGATGAACCCGGCGTGCACCACCGACGAGTAGGCCAGCAGCCGCTTGACGTCGCGCTGGGTCACCGCGATGACCGCGGCCACGACCATCGTCAGGACGGCCACCGCCCACAGCATCGGCTCCCAGGTCTGGGCCGAGCCGCCGAAGGGCACGAAGAACACCCGCAGCAGGGCGCCGAACGCGGCGACCAGCGTGCAGGAGGCCATCAGCGCCGTGATCGGGGTCGGCGCGCCCTGGTACACGTCCGGCTTCCAGTTGTGGAAGGGCACCGCGCCGACCTTGAACAGCAGGCCGATCGCCACCAGGCCGATGCCCATGAGCAGCAGCGGCTCGCCGTCTCCGCCCTGGAAGACGTCCGCGCCGCCCGCCTCGACGGCCGCGCGGATCTCGCCGAAGTTCACCGAGCCCGCGTAGCCGTAGACCATGGCGGCGCCGAACAGGAAGAACGCCGAGGAGAACGCGCCCAGCAGGAAGTACTTGACCGCGGCCTCCTGCGAGAACAGGCGGCGGCGCCGGGCCAGCCCGCACAGCAGGTACAGCGGCAGGCTCATGACCTCCAGCGCGATGAACATCGTCAGGAAGTCGTTCGAGGCCGGGAACATCAGCATCCCCAGCACCGCGAACATCACCAGCGGGTACACCTCGGTGTGCTGGGAGCCCGCCAGGATGTGCGCGCGCTCCTCCTCGCTCCCGGGCACCGTCGCCGCCTGCGCGGCGAACGCGTCGCGCCCGTCCCGGCGCTCGGAGATCAGCAGCAGGCTCACCAGCGCGAGCACGGTGATGGTGCCCTGGAAGAAGATCACCGTCCGGTCCACCGCCAGCGCCCCGGCGCCGACCGTCACCCCCGGCGCGTCCTCGGGCAGCGAGCCCACCTGGAGCACCAGCAGGACGAACGCGGCCAGCAGCGCGAGCGCCGCGAGCCCGATCTGGATGGCGCGGCGCCGCCCCTGGGGGACGAACGCCTCGAACAGCACGCCCAGAACACCGGCGGCGAACACCGTGAGCAGCGGCGCGAGCAGCCACCAGTCCATCTGCGGCGCCGCCTCGGTGATGACGGGAAGGTCCATGTGGGGGATCACTCCGCGTCTCCTTCCTCTTCCTGGGCGCCCTCGGCGCCCCCGGTCCCGCTGTCAGGGCCCGCGCCGACCTCCACGGTGCGCTCCACCGCGGGGTTGATCACGTCCAGCACCGGCTGCGGGTAGAGCCCGAGCAGGAGGATGAGCGCGAGCAGCGGGGCCACCGCCCACGTCTCCCGCGCGGACAGGTCGCGCAGGCCGGTCAGGTCCTCCCGGGTGGGTCCGTTCATGGTGCGCTGGTACATCCACAGGATGTAGAGCGCGGCCAGGACCACGCCGACCGCCGCGACGATCGCGGGGGCCGGGCTGAACGCGTACACGCCGACGAACACCAGGAACTCGCTGACGAACGGCGCCAGCCCCGGCAGCGCCAGACCGGCCAGGCCCGTCACCAGGAACACCCCGGCCAGCTTGGGCGCGATCCGCTGCACGCCGCCGTAGTCGCTGATGAGCGCGGAGCCGCGGCGGGCGATCAGGAAGCCCACGACCAGGAACAGCGCCCCGGTCGCGAACCCGTGGTTGACCATGTACAGGGCGGCCCCGGCCTGCCCCTGCGCGGTCAGGGCGAAGATGCCCAGGGTGATGAAGCCGAAGTGGGAGACCGACGTGTAGGCCACCAGGCGCATCATGTCGTTCTGCCCGATGGCCAGGATCGCGCCGTAGATGATGCTCACCAGACTCAGCGCCACCACCGGCCACACGAACCAGGACACGGCCGCCGGGAACAGCTCCAGGCAGTAGCGCAGCATCCCGTAGGTGCCGACCTTGTCCAGCACGCCCACCAGCAGCACGGCGGTGCCCGGGCGCGAGGCGCCCGCCGCCGAGGGCAGCCAGGTGTGCACGGGCCACATCGGCGCCTTGATCGCGAAGGCGATGAAGAAGCCGAGGAACAGCCAGCGGGCCGTGGCCGGGTCCACGGCGGCCAGGGCGCTGCCCTCACCGACCAGGTCGCTCCACAGGAAGGTGCCGCCGACGACGTACACGCCGATCACCGCGACCAGCATGACCAGGCCGCCGGCGAGGCTGTAGAGCAGGAACTTGACCGCGGCCCTGGACCGGTCGTCGCCGCGCCCGTAGCGCCCGATCATGAAGTAGACCGGGATGAGCATGGCCTCGAAGAACACGTAGAACAGGAAAACGTCGGTGGCGGCGAAGACGCCGATCATCATCGCTTCCAGGACCAGGATGAGCGCGAAGTAGCCGCGCCCCCCGTCCTCGCGGTCGTCGTGCTCGCGCCAGGCGGCCAAAACCACCAGCGGCACCAGCACGGCCGACATCAGGACCAGCGCCAGGGCGATGCCGTCCACGCCCACGGCGTAGCTGACGCCGAAGCGCGGGATCCAGGGGTAGACCTCCTCGAACTGGAGGGCCCCCGCCCGGGAGGTGTCGAACTGCAGGGCCATGGCCCCGAGCACGAGCAGGGTGGCGAGCGAGAAGCCCAGCGTGATCCGCTTGGCGGTCTCGGCCGGGGCCCCGCCCTTGGCCGCGGCGGCGGGCCGCACGGCCGTCGCCGTGGCGGTGGCGCCCGCGGAGGAGGCGGTGGCGGACGAGGCGGCCGAGGCCGCGGCCGTCCGTTCCGTGGCGGCCTTGGCGGTGCGCGGCAGCGCCCAGACCAGGACCGCGCCGACCGCGGGGAGCGCGATCGCGATGGTGAGCCAGGGGATCATGTCAGAACCTCACAGCCAGCGTCGCGGCGACGATGACGGCGCCGAAGAGCATGGTGAGCGCGTACGTGCGGGCGAACCCGGTCTGGACCCGGCCCAGGCCGCTGGAGGAGTCGCGCACCCCGGCGCCGAGCCCGTTGACCGCCCCGTCGATGACCTTGTCCTCGATGACGAGCAGGGCCCGGGTGAGCTGCTGGCCGGGCCGCATGAACAGGCCCTCGTTGATCTCGTTGCCGTACAGCTCGCGGCTGGCGGCGACGGTGACGGGGTTGCCCTTGGGCGCGGTGCGCTCCACGGGCCTGCGCAGGTAGACCGCCCAGGCGGCGGCCACGCCCAGGACCATGACGCCCAGGGCGGCCAGTCCGTAGGGCGCGGTGAACGCGTGCACGACGTCGAAGTGGTGCGGGTGGGCCCCGGTGGCCGGGGTCAGGAAGGCCGCGAACCGGTCCCCGAGCGTGAGGAGGGCGCCCAGCGCCACCGACCCGACGGCGAGCACCACCATGGGGGCGGTCATGCTGACCGGCGACTCGTGCGGGTGCACGCCCTCGTCCCACCGCTTCCTGCCGAGGAAGGTCATGAAGACCATCCGCGACATGTAGAAGGCGGTGAGCCCCGCGCCAACGATGACGGCGGTCCCGAGCACCATGCCCCGGGTGCCGCCCACGCCGAAGGCCGCGGAGATGATGCTCTCCTTGGTCCACCAGCCCGACAGCAGCGGGAAGCCGATGATGGCCAGGTAGCCGAGGCCGAAGGTGGCGAAGGTGACCGGCATGACCCGGGCCAGGCCGCCGTAGCGGCGCATGTCCACGCCGTCGTTCATGGCGTGCATGACCGATCCGGCGCCCAGGAACAGCCCGGCCTTGAAGAAGCCGTGCGTGACCAGGTGGGCGATGGCGGCCACGTAGCCGACCGGGCCGAGCCCGGCGGCCAGGACCATCATGCCGATCTGGCTCATCGTGGACCCGGCCAGGGACTTCTTGATGTCGTCCTTGGCCGAGGCGATGATCCCGCCCGCCAGCATGGTCGCGGCGCCCACGACGGTGACCACGGTCTGGGCGACCGGGGCGCCCTCGAAGATGGGTCCGGCGCGCACGATGAGGTACACGCCCGCGGTGACCATGGTGGCCGCGTGGATGAGCGCGGACACCGGGGTCGGGCCCTCCATGGCGTCGAGCAGCCACGCCTGGAGCGGCAGCTGCGCGGACTTGCCGCAGGCGCCCAGGAGCAGCAGCAGCCCGACGGCGAGCAGCACGCCGTCGCTCGCGCCCGGGACGGCCGCGAACACGTCGCTGAAGCTGACCGCGCCCAGCACCGCGAACATGATCATGATCGCGATGAGCAGGCCCATGTCGCCGACGCGGTTGATGAGGAACGCCTTCTTGGCGGCCACCGCGGCGGAGGGCTTGTACTGCCAGAACCCGATGAGCAGGTAGGACGCCAGGCCCACGCCCTCCCAGCCGAGGAAGAGCAGCACGAAGTTGTCCGCGAGCACCAGCACGAGCATGGCGGCCACGAACAGGTTGAGGTAGGCGAAGAAGCGCCGCCTGCCCGGGTCCTCGGCCATGTAGCCGATGGAGTAGATGTGGATGAGCGACCCCACGAAGGTGATCAGCAGGACGAAGCTGATCGAGAGGGGATCGACGAGCAGGTCCACCCCGGCGGAGAACTCCCCGACGGAGAACCACTCGTAGACGGGGACGGAGACGCTGCGGGCGTCGGCCGCCCTGCCGAGCAGGTCGAACAGGACGAGCAGCGCCCAGGCGAAGGAGGCGACCGGCAGGGCCGTGGCCAGCCAGTGCCCCCACTTGTCGGTGCGCCTGCCGCCGAGCAGCAGGATCGCCGCGCCCGCGAGCGGCAGGGCGATGAGCAGCCATGCGCCCGACAGCACCGCGCTGTCGGCCGCGGTCGCCACCACGGGTTCGGCGGCGAGGTACGCGTGAGATGTCACAGCCACGTCGCCTTCTAGTGCTTGAGCAGGTTGGCGTCATCCAGCGACGCCGACCTGCGGGTTCGGAAGATCTGCATGATGATCGCGAGGCCCACGACCACCTCGGCGGCGGCGACGACCATCACGAAGAAGGCGATGACCTGCCCCTCGATGTCCCCGTGCATCCGGGCGAACGCGACGAACGCCAGGTTGCAGGCGTTGAGCATCAGCTCCACGCACATGAAGACGATGATCGCGTTGCGCCGGACCAGGACGCCGACGGCGCCGATGGTGAACAGCAGCGCCGCGAGGACGATGTAGTTCATCGGGTCCACGAGGACTCGACCTCCTGCCCGTTGCCGTTGCCGTTGCGCGGCCCGTCCGCGTCGTCGGGACCGTCGGGGCCCACGGCCCCGCCGCCGCCCTCGTCGGCGTCGTCCTCGGCCGCGACCCTCGTTCCGTTCCCCACCCGGTTCCCGGGCCTCTCCGCGGCGGGCCGGGCCCGGTCGTCGGCGACCGGCTCGGCCGTCTTGGAGTCGGCCGAGTCCGAGGCCCCGCCGGGCAGCGGGGCCTGGCCGGCGCGCACGGTCTCGGGCACCCGGGACTGGTACTCGGGGGCGCGGGCGGCCAGGACGGGGTTGAGCGAGAGCTGGGAGACCGTGCCGTCCGGCAGCAGCGCGGGCATGTCGATCGCGTTGTGCCGGGCGTAGGTGCCCGGTCCCGGCAGCGGGGTCGGGTGGTCGCCGCGGATGCGGTCCTCGGCGATCTCCCGCTGGGTGCGGCGCTTCTTGGTGCGGGCGGTGTGCGCCAGGACCATCGCGCCCAGGACCGCGGTGATGAGCAGCGCGCCGGTGGCCTCGAAGGCGACCACGTAGCGCAGCAGCAGCTCGCCCGCGATCCACGGGATGGTGCCCCCGGCCGCCGCGGCGCCCTCGGTGAGGCCGACCGGGTCGCCCACGGCGATGCGGGTGATGCCCGTGGTCAGGGCGCCGACGAAGCACAGGGCGACGACGGCCGTCATGAGGCGCTGTCCGCTGAGCGTCTCCACCAGGGAGTCGGCCGAGCTGACGCCGATGAGCATCAGCACGAACAGGAACAGCATGAGGACGGCGCCGGTGTAGACGACGATCTGCACGACCATGAGGAAGGGCGCCGCGTTGATGCCGTAGAAGATCGCCAGGCCGACCATGGTCAGCGCCATGGACATCGCCGAGTGCACGGCCTTGCGGGAGAAGACCACGCCCAGGGCGCCGAGGAGGACCACGGCGCCCAGGATCCAGAACGCGGTCGCCTCGCCGCCGCCGATCGGCGCGGCCAGGTACAGCGGCTGGTCGGACGGCGGGGCGGCGTGGACGCTGGTGAGCGGGTTCAACGGACCGCCTCCGGGGTCTCGGGCGCCTCGTGCCCGTCCTGCGAGCCGTGCTGGCCGCGCCCGGTGGCGTAGTAGTCCTGCTCGGTCTCGCCCAGGCGCATGGGGTGGGGCGGCTGCTCCATGCCCTCGCGCAGCGGGGCCAGCAGCTGCTCCTTGGTCCAGATCAGGCTCTGCCTGCTGTCGTCGGCCAGCTCGTACTCGTTGGTCATCGTCAGGGCGCGCGTGGGGCAGGCCTCCACGCACAGCCCGCACAGGATGCACCGCAGGTAGTTGATCTGGTAGACCCGGCCGTAGCGCTCGCCGGGCGAGTACCTGTCGTCGTCGGTGTTGTCACCGGCCTCCACGTAGATGGCGTCGGCCGGGCAGGCCCAGGCGCACAGTTCGCACCCGATGCACTTCTCCAGGCCGTCGGCCCACCTGTTCAGCTGGTGCCGTCCGTGGAAGCGAGGCGCCGTGGGGCGCTTGACCTCCGGGTACTCGACGGTCGGCACCTTCTTGAACATCGTGTGGAAGGTGACACCGAAACCCTTGACGGGGTTGAGCCACTCAAGCACCGGTAACCTCCTCACCCTTCTTGTTGCGGTCGGCGGCGGCCGGGGCCGTCCGCGGCGGTTCGGCGAGCACGCTGCTGCCGTAGTGCGGTGCGGCGCTCGGCGGAACCGGGAAGCCGCCGAAGGCGGGTTCCCGGTGCGCCCGGCGGGCGTTCTCCGCGCGCTGGCGGGCCTCCTCGGCGCGCTCGCGGCGCACGTGGCGCAGCCAGGCGGCGAAGGCGGCCACGGTCGCGGCGGTGAAGGCGGCGATCACCACGCCGACGACCAGCGGGGAGGCGCCGTCCAGGACGAGCATCCGCACGACGGCGACGGCGGTGATCCACACCAGCTGGATCGGGATGAGCACCTTCCAGCCCAGCTTCATGAGCTGGTCGTAGCGCACCCGGGGCAGGCTGCCGCGCGCCCAGATGAACAGGAACATCACGCAGACGAACTTGAGCAGCCACCACAGGGCGGGCCACCAGCCCTCGTTGGCGCCCGGCAGGATCGCCGCGATCCCGGGCGGGGCGAGCCAGCCGCCGAGGAAGAGCGTGACGGACACGGCGGCGACCGTGCACATGTTCACGTACTCCGCGAGGAAGAACATCGTGAACTTCATGGACCCGTACTCGGTCATGAAGCCGCCGACGATCTCGCCCTCACCCTCGGCCAGGTCGAAGGGCAGCCGGTTGGTCTCGCCGACCATCGTCACCAGGTAGATGAGGAAGGACGGCAGGAGCAGCACGGCGAACCACAGTCCGCGCTGGGACTCGACGATCCCCGAGGTGGTCAGGGTCCCGGACATGATGAAGACCGCGACGAAGGACAGGCCCATCGCGATCTCGTAGCTGATCACCTGCGCGGAGGCGCGCAGGCCGCCGAGCAGGGCGTAGGGCGACTGGGAGGCCCAGCCGCCGAGCACGAACCCGTAGACCCCCAGCGCGGCGGTGGCCAGGACCACCAGGGCCGCGACGGGCAGGTCGGTGAGCTGGAGCGGGGTGATGACCCCGAACAGGTTCACCTCGGGTCCGATCGGGATGACCGAGAAGGCGATGAAGGCGGGCACGGCCGCGATCATCGGCGCGGCGATGTAGACGAACCGGTCCACCCCGCGCGGGATCAGGTCCTCCTTGAGGGAGAGCTTGATGCCGTCGAAGAGCGACTGGAACAGGCCGAAGGGGCCCATCCGGTTGGGTCCGTGGCGCTGCTGCATCCGGCCCATGACCTTGCGGTCGGCCATGATCATCATCAGCACGCAGATCATGAGGAAGACGAAGATCGCCAGCGCCTTGATGGTGGTGATCCACCAGGGGTCGCCGCCGAAGGCGCTCAGCGTCTCCTCGGAGGCCAGGTGGGCGGTCACGCCCGGACCGAGAGCGGCGGGGGTCACTGCTGCCTCCCGTGGGTGCTGGCGGACCCGTTGCTACCGGTTCCGGTGGTGGTGGACGCGGACAGCAGGACGGTCTGCCCCGCGCCGCCGCCCAGGTCGCGGGGAACGTCGCACCCGTCGGCGTTGGCCGGGAGCCAGACGACGCGGTCGGCGATGTCGGTGACGATGACCGGCACGGTCACCGATCCGCGGGCTCCGGTGACGTGCAGGGTTCCGCCGTCGGGGACGCCGATCTCCTCGGCCGTGGCCGGGGACAGGTAGGCGCGGGCCTGCCGGGCGGTCCCGGCGAGGTAGGGCTCGCCGTCCTCCATGCGGCCGGTGCCGAGCAGCTGCCGCCAGGTGGACAGCAGTGCCTGGCCGGGTTCGGGCCGCACGACCTCGACGGGCCGCACGCGGGGTCCGTCCGCGCGCTCGCCGGTCCACAGACCCAGCTCCATCAGTTCGCCGTAGGCGGACGCGGCGTCGGGCAGGCCCAGGTGCACGTCCATCTGGTCGGCGATCGCGGAGAGCACCCGCAGGTCGGACAGCGCGCCGGGCACCTTGAGCGCGTCGCCGAAGGGCCGGTGGCGGCCCTCCCAGTTGACGAAGGTGCCGGACTTCTCGGCGACGGCGGCCACCGGCAGCACCACGTCGGCGCGGTCGGTGACGTCGCTGGCGCGCAGTTCGAGGCTGACGACGAACGGCACCCGGGCCAGGGCCGCGCGGGCGGCGTCGGGGTCGGGCAGGTCGTCCAGCTCCACCCCGGCGACGACCAGGGCGTCCAGCTCCCCGGCGGCGGCCGCCGCGAGGATGGCGGCGGTGTCGCGGCCGGGGGTCTCGGGCAGGGAGCCCACGTTCCAGACCTGGGCGACCTCGGCGCGGGCGGAGGGGTCGGCGACCGGTCGGCCTCCGGGCAGCAGGCCCGGCAGCGCTCCGGCGTCCACGGCCCCGCGCTCCCCGGCGCGGCGCGGCACCCACACCAGGCGGGCGCCGGTCCGCTCGGCCAGGGCCGCGGCGGCGGTCAGGGCGCCGGGCACGGCGGCCAGGCGCTCGCCCGCCATGATGACCGCGCCCTCCTGGTTCAGGGCCGCGACGACGTCGGGGTCGTCGGTGTCCAGGGCGTTGAGGACGCGGGCCTCGTCGCCGGGGACGGCCCGGACCAGGGTCCCGTGGGTCTTGGTCAGGCCCAGGCTGGCGTGGGAGCCGACCGAGTAGACCTTGAGGCCGCGCTTGCGCACTCCCTTGCGCAGCCGCAGGAAGACCAGGGGCGACTCGTCCTCGGGCTCGAACCCGGCCAGCAGGACCGCGGGCGCCTTCTCCAGGGCGGTGAAGTCCACGCCGACCGGGGTCCCGGCCACGTGGGCGGCCAGGAAGTCGGCCTCCTCGGGCGAGTGCGCGCGGGCGCGGGCGTCCACGTCGTTGGTGCGCAGGGCCACGCGGGCGAACTTGGCGTAGGCGTAGGCGTCCTCGTAGGTGAGGCGGCCCCCGGTCAGGACGCCGACCCGGCCGCGCGCGGCGGCCAGGCCCTGGGCGGCGACGCCGACCGCCTCGGACCAGGAGGCGAACTCCAGGGCCCGGGACTCCCCGTCGCGCACCAGCGGGCGGGACAGGCGGTCGGACTGGGTGGTGTAGCTGAACGCCCACCGGCCCTTGTCGCAGTTCCACTCCTCGTTGACCTGCGGGTCGTCCCCGGCCAGGCGGCGCATGACCTTGCCGCGCCGGTGGTCGGTGCGCTGGGCGCACCCGTCGGCGCAGTGCTCGCACACGCTGGGCGTGGACACCAGGTCGAAGGGGCGCGACCGGAATCGATAGGCGGAGCCGGTGAGCGCGCCGACCGGGCAGATCTGCACGGTGTTGCCGGAGAAGTAGGACTGGAAGGGCTCGCCCTCGGCGATGCCGACCTGCTCGTCGGCGCCGCGCTCCATCAGCTCGATGAGCGGGTCGCCCGCGATCTGCGCGGCGAAGCGGGTGCAGCGGGCGCACTGCACGCAGCGCTCCCGGTCCAGCAGCACCTCGGTGGACAGCGCGATCGGCTTGGGGAAGGTCCGCTTGACGTCGACGAAGCGGGTCTCGCCCTGCCCGGTGGACATGGCCTGGTTCTGGAGGGGGCACTCGCCGCCCTTGTCGCAGACCGGGCAGTCCAGCGGGTGGTTGATGAGCAGGAACTCCATGATCCCGCGCTGGGCCTTCTCCGCCACCGGGGAGGTCAGGTGGGTGTTGACCACCATCCCCTCCATGACGGTGATGGTGCAGGAGGCCTGCGGCTTGGGCATGCCGCGCCCGTTGCCCATGTCGGGGATCTCGACCAGGCACTGGCGGCAGGCCCCGACCGGGTCCAGCAGCGGGTGGTCGCAGAACCTCGGGATCTGGATGCCGAGGAGTTCGGCGGCCCGGATCAGGAGGGTCCCCTTGGGCACCTGGACCTGGAACCCGTCGATGGTGACGGTGACGAGGTCCTCGGGCGGCGGCGCGGGCGCGGCTCCGCCGGAGGAGTTGGAGGTGACGGTCACTGCTGTCCTCCCGTCGTGGTCGGCCGGTCGCCCCAGAGGGTGGCCCGGGAGTGGTCGAAGGGGCAGCCGCCCCGCTCCACGTGGTCGATGTACTCCTGGCGGAAGTGCTTGATCGAGGAGGTCACCGGGCTGGTCGCGCCGTCGCCGAGGGCGCAGAAGGAGCGGCCGAGCAGGTTGTCGCAGATGTCCAGGAGCTTGTCGAGGTCGGCCTCGGTGCCCTGCCCGTTCTCCAGCCGGTCCAGGACCTGGACCATCCAGAAGTTGCCCTCGCGGCAGGGCGTGCACTTGCCGCAGGACTCGTGGGCGTAGAAGGCGATCCAGCGGCCGACGGCCTTCACCACGCAGGTCGTCTCGTCGAAGATCTGGAGGGCGCGGGTGCCGAGCATGGACCCGGCGGCGCCCACCGACTCGAAGTCGAGCGGGGTGTCCAGGTGCTCCTCGGTGAAGATCGGCGTGGAGGAGCCGCCGGGCGTCCAGAACTTGAGCCGGTGCCCGGGCCGCATCCCGCCCGACATGTCGAGCAGCTCGCGCAGGGTCACGCCCAGCGGGGCCTCGTACTGGCCGGGGTTGGCCACGTGCCCGGACAGGGAGAAGAAGCCGAACCCGGCGGACTTCTCGGTGCCCATGGACGTGAACCATTCGGCGCCGTTGGCCACGATGCTCGGCACGCTGGCGATGGACTCGACGTTGTTGACCACGGTCGGCGAGGCGTAGAGCCCGGCGACCGCGGGGAAGGGCGGCTTGAGCCGGGGCTGGCCCCGGTAGCCCTCCAGGGAGTCCAGCAGCGCGGTCTCCTCACCGCAGATGTAGGCGCCCGCCCCGGCGTGGACGACGACGTCGAGGTCGAAGCCGGTGCCCAGGACGTCCCTGCCGAGCAGCCCGGCCTCGTAGGCCTCGGCGACGGCCCGGCGCAGGCGCCGGATGACGTGCAGGACCTCGCCGCGCACGTAGATGAAGGCCTGGCTGGACTTGATCGCGTACGCGGCGATCGCCACCCCCTCCACCAGCACGTGCGGATTGGCGAGCATGAGCGGGATGTCCTTGCAGGTGCCCGGCTCGGACTCGTCGGCGTTGACGACGAGGTAGCGCGGGTTGGGGTTGTCCGCGGGCAGGAAGCCCCACTTCATCCCGGTGGGGAACCCGGCGCCGCCGCGACCGCGCAGGCCGGACTTCTTGACCAGGTCCACGATGGCGTCGGGCTCCATGGCCAGCGCCTTGCGCAGCGCGCCGTAGCCGCCGGTGGCCCGGTAGCCCTCCAGGGTGAAGGAGTCGGGGCGGTCCCAGTCGCGCGACAGGATCGGGGTCAGGGTGGTCACTTGGCGTCCTCCTCACCCTGTTCGCGGGGCGGAAGGTTGTCGGGATCCGGAGCGGTCCAGCCGCGCTCCCTGGCCAGCCTGAGTCCGGCCAGGGAGGGCGCGGCGGCCTGGACGCCCTCGCCCGCGCGGCCGTCCTCGAACCCGGCCAGTACGCGGGAGGCCTGCTTCCAGGTGCACAGGCTGGCGGGGCCGCGCGTGGGCGCGACGTCCCTGCCCAGGCGCAGGTCGTCCACGAGCCGCTTGGCCGTGTCGGGGGTCTGGTTGTCGAAGAACTCCCAGTTGACCATCACGACCGGCGCGAAGTCGCAGGCCGCGTTGCACTCGACGTGCTCCAGCGTGACCTTGCCGTCCTCGGTGGTCTCGTTGTTGCCGACCCCCAGGTGGTCCTTGAGGGTCTGGAAGATCTCGTCGCCGCCCATCACCGCGCACAGGGTGTTGGTGCACACGCCCACCTGGTAGTCGCCGCCGGGGCGGCGGCGGTACATGGTGTAGAACGTGGCGACCGCGTTGACCTCGGCGAGGGTGATGCCGAGCTGGTCGGCGCAGAAGCGCATCCCGGCCTTGCTGACGTGCCCCTCCTCGGCCTGCACCAGGTGCAGCAGCGGCAGCAGCGCCGAGCGCGGCCGCGGGTAGCGGCCGATGATCTCCTTGGCCTCGGGCTCCAGCCGAGCGGTGACCTCGGCGGTGAAGGCCTCGCGGGGCTCGGCCGTCGCCGCGGTCTCGGTGGTCTCGTGCTCGCTCACCGGTCCACGCCTCCCATCACCGGGTCGATACTGGCCACGGCGGCGATGACGTCCGCCACCGTTCCCCCCTCGCACATGGCCGCGACGGCCTGCAGGTGGGTGAACGAGGGGTCGCGGAAGTGCACGCGGTGGGGGCGGGTGCTCCCGTCGCTGACCGCGTAGCAGCCGAGTTCGCCCTTGGCGCTCTCGACGGCCGCGTAGGCCTGGCCCGCGGGGACCCGGAAGCCCTCGGTGACCAGCTTGAAGTGGTGGATGAGCGCCTCCATGGAGCCGCTCATGATGTGCGCGATGTGGTCGGGCGAGTTGCCCAGGCCGTCGGGCCCCAGCGCCAGCTTGGCGGGCCATCCGATCTTGGCGTCCTGGATCATCACCGGGCCGGGCTGGAGCTTGTCCAGGCACTGCTCGATGATCTTCAGGCTCTCCTCCATCTCGGCCATGCGCACCCGGTAGCGGGCGTAGACGTCGCCGCCGTCGGAGACGGGGACGTCGAACTCGTAGCCCTCGTAGCCGCAGTAGGGCTTGGCCTTGCGCAGGTCCCAGGCCAGGCCGGAGGCCCGCAGCAGCGGGCCGGTGACGCCGAGCGCCATGCAGCCGGGCAGGTTGAGGTGGGCCACGTCCTTGGTGCGGGCGAGGTAGACGGGGTTCTCGTCCAGGAGCTTGCGCATGACGGCGATGCGCTTGGGCATCTCCTTGAGCAGCTCGCGGACCTTGCCGGCCGCGCCGGGCGGCAGGTCCTGGGCCACGCCGCCGGGGCGGATGTAGGCGTGGTTCATCCTCAGGCCGGTGACCAGCTCGAAGATGTCCAGGATCATCTCGCGCTCACGGAAGCCGTTGGTCATGACCGTGGTCGCGCCCAGCTCCATGCCGAAGGTCGCCATCGCCACGAAGTGCGAGGCCATCCGGTTGAGCTCCATCATCATCACGCGGATGACGCTGGCCCGCTCGGGGACGCGGTCCTCGATGCCGAGCAGCTTCTCGACCGCCAGGCAGTACGCCGCCTCGTTGAACAGCGGCGTCAGGTAGTCCATGCGGGTCACGAACGTGGTGCCCTGCGTCCACGTCCGGTACTCCATGTTCTTCTCGATACCGGTGTGCAGGTAGCCGATACCGACGCGCGCCTCGGTGCAGGTCTCACCGTCGAGGGTGAGGATGAGCCGCAGGACGCCGTGCGTGGAGGGGTGCTGGGGTCCCATGTTGACGACGAGGCGTTCGGCGCTGGTGGCCTGCGCCTTCTCGATGACGTCGTCCCAGTCCCCGCCGGAGGCGTCGATGTAGTCCTCGGTGATGGTCATGCCGGGCCTCCCTCTGTGACGGAGTGCGTGGGGTTGGCGGGGCTCACTTGTAGGACCTCCGCTCGTCCGGCGGGGGCACGGTGGCTCCCCTGTACTCGACCGGGATGCCGCCCAGCGGGTAGTCCTTGCGCTGGGGGTGGCCGTGCCAGTCGTCGGGCATCTGGATGCGGGTCAGCGCCGGGTGGCCGTCGAAGACGATCCCGAAGAAGTCCCAGGCCTCGCGCTCGTGCCAGTCGTTGGTCGGGTAGACCGACACGATCGAGGGCACGTGCGGGTCGGCGTCGGGGCAGGTGGTGGCGACGCGGATCTCGCTGTTGTGGGTGATCGACCGGAAGTGGTAGACCGCGTGCAGCTCCCGGCCGGCGTCGTCGGGGAAGTGCACGCCCGTCACGCCCAGGCACAGCTCGTAGCGCAGGGCGGGCTCGTCGCGCAGCAGGCGGGCCAGCCTCGGCAGCGCCTCGCGGCGGGTGTGGAAGGTCAGTTCGCCGCGGGCCACCTCGACCCGCTCGACCGCTCCGGCGTCCTCTCCCAGGGCGGCCTCCAGGTCGTCGGCCACCCGGTCGAAGTCGGCGGTGCGCGCGTCCTCGGGGTCGGTGTAGGGGCGCTGGCTGCGCACGGGAGCGCTCCCCCGCACCTGCAGGCGGCCGAAGCCGGAGGTGTCGCCGGTGGTCGTGGCGCCGAACATCCCGGTGCGCCGGACCGGCGCGGCCAACCGCTCGCGGCCCAGCTTGTCGGGGAGGTTGGCCGCTTCCTCGTCGCGTTCGCGTTCGTTGTCGGTACTCATGTCAGTCCTTGCTCACCAGCGGCAGCGAACGGCGGAGCATCCGCTCCTCGTTCTCGGTGATCTCCTGCTCCCGGTGGGCGCCGAGCTTGGTGTTCTGCACCTTGTCGTGCAGCTTGAGCACGGCGTCCAGGAGCATCTCCGGCCGCGGCGGGCAGCCGGGCAGGTACATGTCCACGGGGACGACGTGGTCCACGCCCTGGACGATCGCGTAGTTGTTGAACATGCCGCCGCTGGAGGCGCACACGCCCATCGCGATGACCCACTTGGGCTCGGGCATCTGGTCGTAGATCTGGCGCAGGACGGGGGCCATCTTCTGGCTCACCCGCCCGGCCACGATCATCAGGTCGGCCTGGCGCGGGGTGGCGCCGAACTTCTCCATGCCGAACCGCGCCAGGTCGTAGTGCGGGCCGCCGACGGACATCATCTCGATGGCGCAGCAGGCCAGGCCGAACGTGGCGGGCCACATGGAGCTCTTGCGGGCCAGGCCCACGACCTGCTCGACGGTCGTGAGCATGATGCCGCTGGGCAGTTTCTCCTCGAGTCCCATCAGACGCTCTCCTCCTCCGGGCTGGGCTGCTGGGTGTGCTCTGCGGTCGGCGCTTTGCCGCGGTGGTCCGCGTTCGGGCGTCGGCGGGGTTCTGGAGGTCTCAAAGCGCCTGTCCGAGGAACGAGGACTGGCGCGTAGAGGCCGAAGGTTCCCGCCCTCGGGACGCCCGAACAAGGGAGGAACTGCGCCGTAGGCGTCGGTTGAGGGTGGTGGCGGGTGACGGGTGGGCAGCGGAGCGGAGGCCCAAGGCGAGCACTGTTCAGTCCCATTCGAGGCCTCCCCGGCGCCACTCGTAGGCGTAGGCGATGGAGACGTTCACCAGGAAGAGGACGATCGCGACCAGTCCGAACCAGCCCAGGGCGTCGAAGTGCACGGCCCAGGGGATGAGGAAGATGATCTCGATGTCGAAGACGATGAACATCATGGCCGTCATGTAGTACTTGACGGTGAACCGGCCGCCGCCCGCGGGCTGCGGCGTGGGCTCGATGCCGCACTCGTAGGCCTGCATCTTGGCGCGGTTGTAGCGCTTGGGCCCCAGGACCGCACCGGCGACCATCGACACCACGACGAACGCGGCGCCGATCCCGCCGAGCACGAAGATCGGTGTGTACAGCTCCACGCTCACCCTCCTCCTGGCTGCTGGGCACGCCCGCGCGGCGTGCCGGGAGCGCTTGTGATTGCTTTCACTTGTGCGGGCTCATCTCCGGTCGTCCCGTGTGTCCTGTTGTGGAGCCGGGCTCGACCGCCCGGTGGGTTGTGTGTCACGGCTGGGTCGGCGCCCCGTGTCCCGGGGGCCTCGGCGCCGCGGCGCCCGGCTGTCGGCGCTCGTGCGGCTCCGGTCCTCCCCGGGAGGCGGCGCCCCCGTCCGGGCGGGTCCGGGCGCGGGCGCCCGGACCCGCCCGTCAGGCCGCGGGGGCGATGCGGGACAGGCCGTTGATGACCCTGTCCATGGCGTCTCCCTGCGTGGGCTCGGTGAGGTTGGCCAGCATCTTCAGCACGAACTTCATGAGGGTGCGCTGGCGCAGGCCGTACCTGGTCGCGTACTTCATGAACTCGGGCTGGCCGATGACCTTCACGAAGTAGCGGCCGAGCGTGTAGTAGCCGCCGTAGGTGTCGGCGAGCACGTCCGGGTAGCGCAGCAGGGCCCGCTCGCGGGTCTGCTGGGTGGGTCTGCCGTGCGCCTGCACGATCACGTCGGCGGCGATGTTCCCGGCCTCCATGGCGTAGGCGATGCCCTCGCCGTTGAAGGGGTTGACCATGCCGCCCGCGTCGCCGACGAGCATGAGGCCGCGGGAGTAGTGCGGCACCCGGTTGAAGCCCATGGGCAGTGCGGCGCCGCGGATGGCGCCCTTCTGGTTGTCCTCGGTGAAGCCCCACTCCTCGGGCATGGACTCGGTCCAGCGGCGCAGGAGCTTGCGGTAGTCCATGTCCTGGAAGGACGCGGTGGAGTTGAGGATGCCCAGGCCGACGTTGCTGGTGCCGTCGCCGACGCCGAAGACCCAGCCGTAGCCGGGCAGGAGGACGTCCTTGTCGCCGCTGCGGTCCCACAGCTCCAGCCAGGACTCCAGGTAGTCGTCCTCGTGGCGGGGGCTCTCGAAGTAGGTGCGCACGGCCACGCCCATGGGCCGGTCGTCGCGCTTGCGGATGCCCATGGCCACGGACAGCCGGGAGGAGTTGCCGTCGGCGGCCACGACCAGCGGCGCCCGGAAGGTGACGGGCTCGCGGTCGGCGTTCTTGGCCCGGACTCCGACGATGCGGTTGCTGCGCTCGTCCATGAGGGGGCCGGTGACGGTGGTGCGCTCCAGGAGCTTGGCCCCGGCGGCCACCGCGCGGTTGACCACGATCTGGTCGAAGTCGTAACGGGTGCGCACGAGGCCGAAACCCGGGTAGGCGGCCAGGTCGGGCCAGGGCAGCTCCAGGCGGACGCCCGCGCCGATGATGCGCAGGCCGTGGTTCTTCATCCACCCCGGGTCGTCGAAGGTGACACCCATGGCGGTGAGCTGCTTCACCGCGCGGGGGGTGAGTCCGTCTCCGCAGACCTTCTCCCTCGGGAAGGAGGTCTTCTCCAGGAGCAGGACGTCCAGTCCTGCCTGGGCAAGGTAGTAGGCGGTGGTGGAGCCGGAGGGACCTGCGCCGACCACGATCACGTCGGCGTCGTACTCGGTCCGCTCCCGGCCTCGGGGAGAGGAGGTGGCTGTCTCGCTCACGGGTGGGTCCTCGACTGCTCGCGCGGATGCACCGTGGCGGGTCTGCCTGCGGGATGGACCCGCTCACGGGGGGAGTTGTATGGGTGCTGTGGGGAGTCCGTTATGTCCGACATAGAGGCATGTGTCCTATACCTCCTAGACTTGTGAAGCACTTCACAAGCCCTTTTCGGCAGTCTAGACCCTCCCGCAGTCGGAGGCGAGTCCCCGGGGGGTATTCAGACGGCCTGCTACCAAAGGGGATATAGGCCCCAGAAGGCTTCACACGCCCCGAACAACGTCACGCTCCGCGAGAGCCCCAGTTCAGAATGGTGACCACTGCCCCAGGCGCCACACGGGCAACACGAAAATCCCGAGGAGCGGGGCACTCCTCGGGATTACGAAATTTTTATGCCTGGTGTGCCCCGGCCGTGCGGGGTCCGCGGGACGAACTCGGCGCGAGACCGCGGGACTCGCGGGGACGGGCCCCGGGGGGGTTCGGTGGCGCGGTCGGGGAACGGCCCTCCCGGCGTGGCCGCCGCCGGAGACGACCCCGGCCGCGAACATGGAGCCAGGAGCAGAACGCGACGCCAGGAGCGGGATCAGCGCGAGCGCGATACCTCTGGCGCTTCCGACACCCCTGGCGTCACACCCGAAACGTTCCGGACCGTGCCGCTACTTGTCGCGGAAGCCTCGGTGCAGCGCGACGATCCCCGTCGACAGGTTGCGCCAGGCCACCCGCGACCAGCCCGCGTCCTGGAGGCGGCGCGCCAGCTCGGGCTGCTTGGGCCAGGCCATGATCGACTCGGACAGGTAGTCGTAGGACTCGCCGCTGCCGGACACCATGCCCGCGATCTTGGGCAGCGCGCCCATGAGGTAGGTGGAGTAGAGCCGGTCCACGAACTCGACCGGGATGTGGCTGAACTCGCAGATGACCATCCGCCCGCCGACCTTGGTGACCCGCCGCAGCTCGCGCAGCGCCTGGTCCACGTCGTTGACGTTGCGCAGGCCGAAGGAGATCGTGACCGCGTCGAAGGTCTCGTCGGCGAAGGGCAGGTGCAGGGCGTCGCCCGCCACGAAGGTCACGCCGCCCCGGGAGGCCCCCCCGCGCCGCCGCACCCCGGCGCGGAGCATGCCGAGGGAGAAGTCGCAGGCCACCACGCGGGCGCCCTTCCTGACGAAGGACTCCGAGGAGGTGCCCGTCCCCGCCGCCAGGTCCAGGACGAGTTCGCCGCTGTAGGCGTCGACCGCGTTGACCGCGGCCTTGCGCCAGATGCGGTCCTGGCCCAGCGAGATGACGTCGTTGACGAGGTCGTACCTGTCGGCGATGCCGTCGAACATCGCCGCGACGTCCTGGGGCTTCTTGTCGAGTTTGGCGCGGGTCATGGGCACAAGACTAAGGGTGCGGCCCGAGCGCCCCGACCCCGCGGGTCCGTACGGAGCGGACTCCCTGGCGCGAAGCGGACAACCCCTGGGCAGAAGGACTGTCCGCGCGCAAGAATAGGGTGTGCGCGAGGTTTCCCGAACCACCGAGGGCCTTCGGACGTCACAAGGAACGGACACGGCCCGGCCGAGAGGGGGAGTACATGAAGTTCGACCTGGTGGAGCCGAGCGACGAACAGGCCGTCCTCGACGAGGATCTGCCCGAGGCCTCCGACGGGGGCGCCGCCCGCGGCGTCCACCCCAGGCTCGTCATGGCCTCCGCGCGGATGCGCTCCCGGCTCCGGGACGACCTCGCCACCCTGCACGCCTCCCTGGGCATGCTCAACGAGCAGATCCAGACCGTCCAGTTCCGGGAGGGGGCCGCGCCCGCGGACGCGGCGCCGCCCGCCAACTTCCGCGCGGGCGCCTTCTCGCGCCCCGGAGACTCCTGAAAGCCCCCCGAGAGCTCCGAGAGCCCCTGAGAGGAGAGTGTCCGCATGACCGGGTGGAACATCCAGCCCGCCGAGGTGGGCGCCGTGCTGACCAGCGTCGCCGACCACATCGGCGAGGAGGGCGGCGACGAAGGCCTCGTCGGCGCCATGACCTCCGCCGAGAACCTCATCACGGCCATCAACGAGGAGGCCGACAGCACGCCCGTCAGCATCGCGCTGGGCGAGTTCGCCGAGCACAACTTCGGTCTCATGGGCGACATGGCCGGGTTGGCCGTGGGCGCCGTGTCCAGCACCAGCACGGCCGTCACCCACTACTTCAACGGCAACCTGGAGATGGCCGCCGAGGCGCAGGAGAACGCGGGCGTGATCCCCGAACCCGAGCCGCCCCCGCAGTACGGGCCCCACGTACCCGTGTAGCGGTCCCCGCCCCGGCCGGGGCGGTGCCCTCCGCCCCGATTCCTCCCGTCCCTCCCCCCGGCCCCGGTCCCCCGGCCCCGAGGACCCCCACCGCGTTCTTCCCCCAGCTCCCAGACGGAGGCGTCCCTTGACCGACATGTGCACGCCCACGGGCGGCCTGATCAACCCCGCGACCTTCCCCATTCCGACCGCCGTCCCCGCCACGCTGGAGAGGCAGGCCAGGGAACTGCGCCAGGAGGGAGCCAACGTCGCCGGAATCGGCGGCGACATCAAGAGCGCCTGGGCGGGCCTGTCCTCGTGCTACTCCGCGCCCGAGGCCGAGACCCTGTACGCCGTGGTGGACCCGGTCGCGACCGACGGCGACAAGGTGGAGACCTCCTTCGACAAGGCCGCGAGCGCGCTGGAGACCTTCGCCGCGGCCGTCCGCGACATCAAGGGCAAGTGGAGCACGCTGGAGACCGACTCCTACGCCTTCCTCAGCTCCATCGAGGGCGACGACGACTGGCGCAAGGCCGACGGGTTCGTCGACAGGCTGCTGGGCCGCGAGAGCGACAAGGTGGAGGAGCACCAGGCGCTGCTCGACCGCGCGGACGCGCTGCGGCGGGAGTACGAGGAGGCCGAGCGCGCCTGCGCCAACGCGATCAACGCCGACATCCCCGACCGCACCAACTTCGTAGCGGGCGACGGCGACGGGGAGTCCGCGCCGGGCGAGTTCGAGCACGGCTACGACGGCTACCTCGGCGACGTCGCCATGCCCTGGGGCGGTCCCATGGAGACCGACCACGGCTGGTGGATCGACGCGGGGGCCGCGGTGGGCGACTTCGTCGTGGGGATCGCGGAGGACGTCGGCGGCATCACCGGGATGTACAGCTCCGAGGGCTGGTTCGAGATGTCCTGGGGCGACGCCATGTGGGAGTACCACGAGGGCAACCTCCAGTCGCTGGCCTCGCTGGCGGGCATGTACGACTCCGAGAACGACAGCTGGGGCTGGTCGGGCTGGGGCACCGTCGGCAACGCCTGGAAGGACGCCGCGCACGCGGTGGTGCCCTGGGAGGAGTGGGGCGATCGGCCCGGCTACGTCATCGGGACCGCCCTGCTCAACATCGGCGCGACCGTGGGCGGCGCCGCCCTGACCGCGACCGGCGTGGGCGCGGTCGTGGGCGCGCCGCTGATGGCCTGGCGCGGGTCGGCCATGCTCAACCGGATGGGCGGGGACGGGCCGAGCGTCCCGGACGTGGACGTGCCGGACATGAGCCGGATCAACCTGAGCCTGCCCCGGTTCGGCAACGTCTCCCTGGCCGACCTGAGGATCGACCTGGGCCAGCTCCGGCAGGGCGCCTTCAGCACCTCCCGGCTGTCGGAGATGCAGAACCTGCTGAGCAGGTTCGCCGGCGGGAACTTCTTCGGCGGCGGGGACGGCCCGGGCGGCAACGGCTCCGGCGGCGACGGGAACGGCTCCGAGGGCTCCAACAGCCAGCGCGTCGCCAACCACCACGGCGACGGGGAGGGCGGCCCCGCCGACACCCGACCCGCCGTGCACCCGACCACGCGCCAGCTCGACGACAGCCAGGAACTCATGGAGCTGCTGGCCTCCCACCCGGACTTCGCCGAGCTGGGCGACACCGGCCGCCGGGTCCTCGGCGAGGAGGGCGGCGACAGCGGTTCCCCCCGGACGAACCGTTCCGGGCGGTCCGACTTGGAGGAGCTGGGCCTGGACCCGTCCCTGGAGGCCGTGTTCAACGACATGAACGCGCGCGCCTCGGACTACCCGGCGTGGGAGGCCAGGCAGTCCCCGGACGGCCCGGACGCGGGCAGGGTGCCCGCCCTCGTCGGCGGCGGGAACAACGACACGTTCGACGCCAGCCGGGACGTCCCCAACCCGCCGTCCCACGACCGGGTGGACCTCACCGGCACCGGCGGCGACGGTCCCCGCCGACTCCCGGACGACCACCGCGACACGGACCTCGGCGACGACGGCCCGCAGATGCGGGACCGCACGCCCACGGTCACCAACAGCACCGGCGGCAACGGTAGTGACCCGCTGGACACCGGCGGGAACTCCCGTGGCGGCACGGACGTCCTGGACGGGTCCGGCGACGGCGGTGGCAACACGCACAGCACGGGCGGCAACGGTCGGGGCCCCGGCGACACGCGGCCGGGCAGTGCCGGAGGCGACATCCTCGGCGGCCGGAACGACGGCCCGCAGAACACCCCGATCAGGAACCAGCCCGACCTGCGACCGGAGAGCACCGACCCCAGGGTCCGGGAACTCCTCCCCAGGGACGGCCTGCGCTTCGGTGAGATCAGGGACGACAACGGCAACGTCAGCAACCGCGTTCTGGAGCCGAACAGCAGGTACAGGCTCTACGAACCGGGCAGCGACCTGCACACGGATTACATCACCGACGCAGACGGGAACATCAGGGAGATCCGGACCGAGTCCAAGGGTTGGAACTCCGAACATCCGGAGTACCTCAACCCCCGGCCGGACATGACCTTCAACGTGGACGGCTACACCTACAGGACCGACGAGTACGGCCGGACGGTCTCCGTCGAGGGAACGCTGCACAAGGAACCGAACGTCCGCAACGAAAGCGAACAGTCCAAGGTCAACAGCCAGGGTTCGGACTACTACGAACAGCTGAACCAGAAGATCCGCGATGACTTCGAAGCGGCGAACGGCCGTCCGCCGGAGGCGGGTGAGGTTCCCCAGTACCAGGACATCCAGTGGGACGGCGGCCACCTGATCGGGTATGCGGAGTTCTTCGGTATCGGCGAGCGCCTGAACATGGTCCCGATGCGGTTCGACGTGAACCAGAACAGGACCGAGACCGCCCTGGATGACATCCCCGAAGAAGTACGGGGCGGCATCGAGGGAAGTTACCGGAACATCGAGCGCTCCTGGCGTGGAATCATGCGCGACAAGGGCTCCTGGCATGGATTCACCAACCCCAAATTCAATGACGGGAGCTGGGACGCCGCCCTCGCACTGAATCCGAATAACCCCAAGATCGACGTTAAGATCACTAACATCTACGACCCCAGCCTGCCACCGGTGTACGACAAGTCCGGAAACCGTCACTTGCCACCACCGAGCAGGATTGAGGTCGAATGGGTCCTCAACGGGGTTAGAATGGAAAACCGAGAGTACAACAACGTACCACCCCTCGTGGACTAGGGAAGGAATTAAGTCTCATGGTCAACCATCACTTCCAAAGAGGCCATCTAACCCCAGATGAGCAACAGGATATCCTGACGCAAATCGGGGCACGGATCCTTGACCAAGCCCCCGACGGATGGGCAAAGATCGTCTACACCAGGAAATCCGTTATCGAACAGTCCACGAGCACCCTCGTCGTTGAATTCGAGGACGGAACCAGTCAGAGGGAGTCCGTTCCGAGCGGCATGGGTCTGATGATCGACGACCTCAGGGCGGGGATGTACCAGGAGGGCAAGGGCACCTGGTTCTCCTTCGAGTACGTCATCACCCCGCCCGGCAGGTTCAACGTCACCTACAACTACGACGAGGACCCCGGCATCACCTTCCCCACCGCCTTCGGCTACACCAACGACCTCAAGTACTTCCCGCGCGACGAGGACTACATGACCGACTGGCTCCGCGAGAAACTCCAGGAAGAGGCCGAGGGCCGGGCAATGGAATAAACATTCTGTTTCTTGCTTCGGCCGTGTCCTGCGGGACGCGGCCGAAGAACCTCGTTTTATACCCGTGGCGATGAACTGCTACGGGCGGAAGGAGGAGCTCGGGGAGGCACTGTCGCCGGACCTTCGACTTGTCTGAGAAGGCCTCATGACCACCTATATCTCCCGACACTGCATCGAACACGGTGTCAACCAGCAGTTCCTCAACCTCAAGATCGAGGGAAACACGCAGCAGATCCGGAACTTGGAGCAGGACTGCTCCAACATTGACCTGTCTCTCACACCGGCCTACCGAGTCGCTGAGCTCTCTCTCCTGCTGGAGCCCACAGCTGCGACGGTGGAGACTTGGGAAGCGTGGACCAAGGCGATGCAGCTCCACGGCGCTGTCTTCGCCGTCTCCGAGGCGGAGGAGGGGACACAGGTCGCGTACCTGATCGACCATGAGGTCCGTGCGCTCACTGCGCCCGGGATGCTCCACTGCGCCGACCCTGCCACGTGGGAGAAGGCGTTCTACCTGGCGGTCGTCTGCCGCGACAACGCCCGCGCCGACGCCCTGTGCCGCGTCCCCGTGGAACACCTGCGCCGCGCGGCCGAGGGCGCAAAGGTGCGGTACAACGAGTACAGCTACCACTGGATCGCCGCCCTCCAGGCCTACGTCAACGGCACCGATGACCTGGTCCGTGAACTGCGGTCGGCCATGGAACAGTCCTCTCCCCGCAGTGGCGCCTTCGGCGGCGAAGCCCTTGATCTGCTGATCTTCCCGAAGATGGAGGTCTTCCGCCGTCTGCTGATGGGAGACTCCACCAAGTTCAACGAAACGCTCGTCTTCGCTCTGGAGGGCTTCAAGAGCTACCACACCCGCGAGGACGCCCCGCCCGGGGCCCAGGGCATCGTTCCGCTCGGGCTGCTGGCGTGGGCCTGCCTGGCTTACGACAAGTCCCAACGCGGCGACTTCTCCCTCGACGTGGAGTCGGAGTACCTGCCCAAACACCTCGTACAGCGATCCTGGTACGGCGAGTTCCCCGTCTAAGAACCTACGGCGGAATCCGAGGAACCGCCCCGGCTACGGAGGACAACCGAGCGATGAGCCATTTCCAGCACGGACATCTGGGACCGGAAGAGCAGCAGAAGATCCTCACGCAGATCGGTGGACGCATCCTCGATGAAGCCCCCGAAGGATGGACACGAATCGTCTACACGGAAAAGGCGGTTATCGACCATTCGACCGGCTTGATCATCGTCGAGTTCGGGTACGGGACGACCTGTCGGAAATCTCCTCCATCCGGCATGGGCATGATGATCGACGACCTCAGAGCGGGGATGTACCAGGAGGGCAAGGGCACCTGGTTCTCCTTCGAGTACGTCATCACTCCACGCGGCAGGTTCAACGTCACCTACAACTACGACGAGGACCCCGGCATCACCTTCCCCACCGCCTTCGGCTACACCAACGACCTCAAGTACTTCCCGCGCGACGAGGACTACATGACCGACTGGCTCCGCGAGAAACTCCAGGAAGAGGCCGAGGGCCGGGCAATGAAATAAACATTCTGTTTCTTGCTTCGGCCGTGTCCTGCGGGACGCGGCCGAAGAAACCCCGTTTCATACCCGTGGCGATGAACGGCTACGGGCGGAGTAAGCAGTTCGGCGAGCCTCTGTCACCAGATTTTCGACTTGTCCGAGAAGGCTTCATGAACACTTATGTGCCCCGGCACGACCTGAACCGCGAGCCCGAGGAAGAGATTTGGGAGCTGAACAAGCTCAATCGCGAAGCTTGGTCGGCTCGGTTGGACACCGAGGACGCCAGCACCATCTACTTCTCCCTGACCACGCTCTACCTGAACGCGATGTACAGCGTCCATTCGGACCCTGATGCGGCCAGGCTCGACACCTGGGAGGCCTGGACCACAGCGATGCAGATGCACCACGCCATGTTCGCGATGACCACCAACCCACCGGGCACCGAACTCGAACTCATGGTCAACCACCAGGTTCGACACCCCCAAGCCACCGGGCCGCGTTACTGCACCAACGCCAGCAACTGGCTCACGGCTTTCTTCCTCGCCGTCGTCTGCCGCGACCAGCAGCGCTACCGTCAACTGTGCGAGATCCCCGTCGACCGCCTGCGCGAGGCCGGGGAGAGCGAAGGAACCCAGTACAACCCCTTCACCTACCACTGGATCTCCGCCCTCCAGGCCTTCGTCCTCAACCGCCCCGGCCTGGGTGAGGAATTCCTGGCCGCGATGGAACTATCCGCCCCCGACCGAGTGGACATCGGCTCACCCGAGCTGATGGAGATGATCGTCTTCCCCCCGATGAACACCTTCCTGCGCCTGGTCGAGCGCGACACCGAGAAGTTCAACGACGCCCTCGCCCAAGGCCTGGAGCTATTCCGCACCTACCAGACCTCCGACGCCGAACGCACCAGAGACATTGAAGGGGTCGTGTCCCTGCCCCTGCTCGCCCTGGCCTGCCTGGCCTACGACACCCATCAGGTCGACCCGGACTTCCGCCTGGAGGTCGAGTCCGGCTACCTACCCAAACACCTCGTACAGCGATCCTGGTACGGCGAGTTCCCCGTCTAAGAACCTACGGCGGAACCCGGGAGCCCCGACAGGGCAGGAACTGCACCACTTCCCCGCCCCGAGGAGAACGTACCGGAACGGCACGCGTAGAAGGTGTGCAGCACTGGCGGGGACTCCACATAAGCAGTGCCCAGTGGCAGTATCAGTCCCATCACGTACTGGCCTCGCCACCGGCGCGCGGCGTGGCGAGAGCGTGATGGCGCACCCGGTGTCCGACCCCGCCGTTACCCTCACGCACAGACGCCATGACCACCGCGAAAGCGAGACCCGATGCTCGGTCCCTATACCAGGAAGGGCGGGCTCAGCCCGGAGGAGCAGCAGGAGATCCTCGTCCAGATCGGTAGCCGTATCCTCAGCGAGGCACCGGAAGGATGGAAGAGCCTGACCTACCGGGTCCAGACCGCCATCGAGCACGCAAGCAGCGAACTCATCGTCGAGTTCGGGGACGGTACCAGTCGCCGAAAATTCCCTCCCGCTGACATCAGTCTCATACGAGACAAACTCAGGGCGGGAATGTACCAGGAGGGCAAGGGCACCTGGTTCTCCTTCGAGTACGTCATCACCCCGCCCGGCAGGTTCAACGTCACCTACAACTACGACGAGGACCCCGGCATCACCTTCCCCACCGCCTTCGGCTTCACCAACGACCTGGTCTACTTCCCGCGAGACGAGGAGTACATGACCGACTGGCTCCGCGAGAAACTCCGGGAAGAAGCCGAGGGCCGCGCGATGGAGTAACCGGCGCGGGGACCGGTCATCAGTGCGCGGTCCCGTGTCCGTGGCCGCGTACCAACGCGCTCGGCGGGCGCGGCCGGGGGACCCCGACGGTGCGGCTGCCGTCGGCGGGCAGCGGGCACGGGTGGCGCATCGGGCGGATCGAGGACCACACGCACCCCGCGACCGGGCAGCTCCAGTAACCGCCGGCGGCCCCCGCCACCTCGCGTTCCACTTCCCGCAACCGCTCCACCAGCCCGGCCGGGGACGGCGCGGCCTGCCACGGCACGGCCTGCGGCCCCAGGTAGAAGGCCGTGTAGACCCGCATCGACGGACTCCACATGACCGTCCACAGCCGCCCGCACCGCCGGTCGAGCACCCGCGCGGTCTCGTACCGGTCCAGGTCGTCGGCGCGGTTCCAGCCCACCTCCGCCGCCCTCACTTCAGCGGGCGCGTGCGCGGCCGGTCCAGCTCGAACCACACCGTGGTGCGGCCCCCGTCGTGGAGGGTCCCCCAACGGCTGGATTCCGCGGCCACCATGCGCAGGCCCCACCCGCCCACGCCGCCGCTGGCCTCCCCCGCACCGCCACCTGTCCCACCCGCACCGCGCAACCCGCCCGCCCCTCCCCCACGGACCGGCACGACCGGGCGCAGGTGCGGCGAGGGGGCGTGCGCGTCGCGCGGGCCCTGGTCGATGACCTTGATCTGGACCCGGCCGGGGAACCGGTTCACGATCACGGTGACCTCGCCGCCCGCCTCCCCGCTGCGCGAGTGGGCGAGGGCGTTGTTGAACAGTTCGCTGGTCAGGGCCAGGGCCGTGTCCGTGAGCGCGTCCGGCAGCACCGCGCCCAGGCGCCTGCGCAGCACCCGCGCCTGATCGGGCACCCCCGGCAGTTTCAGCGCGTGGTTCGGGTGATGCTGCGATATCCGGCCCAGCACGATCGGCGCCCGTGCTTCGGAGTCGGTGACCCGCCGCGGCAACGGGTCGGGATGACAATTAGTACCGTTTTTACCAGGATTGATACGGATCACCACACCCACCTGAATTCCCTTTCCGCGCCGCCGCGACCACCGCAGCGCGCGGCACCACCATGAACAACGGCTCTTCGGGCGCGCCAGGGATATCACCGAACGGTCACACTTCGTCGTTCTCCGCCCTATCGGGTCGCGCCTGGGTCTTGCATGGGTGATGACGGTGATAGCCCGGACATGGGAGTCGTAATGGGCCGCAAGTTGGACCCCAAGCGCGTGCGCCTGGGAAAGAAGCTCAGGAGCGTTCGTGACTCGGTGGGGATGCAGCAAACCCAGGTCGCCCGGGCGTTGAAGGTGACGCAGTCCACCATGTCGTCCTGGGAGTGCGGCAAGCGCAAGCTGCCCGTCGAACAGGCCGAGAGGCTGGACGAGCTGTTCGGCTCCTCCGGTGCGATAAAGCAGGCCTGGAACACCGCGAACACGCCCGACGCACTACCGCCCTGGTACACCGAGGTCGGCCAGCTGGAGCGCGAGGCGGTCGAGCTGCGCGAGTACCAGCCGGTGATCTTCCCGGGGCTCGTGCAGTGCGAGTCGTACACCAAAGGCTTGCTCGCCGACACCGTCCCCTGGTTCTCCACGACGGAGGTCGAGAGGATGGTCGCCCTGCGCATGGAGCGTCAGGAGATCCTGACCGGCGAGAACCCGCCGCTGGTGTCGGTCGTGGTGGAGGAGGCCGTGCTCCATCGCAACATCAGGGGCGGCCGGAAGGTCCTGAGCGAGCAGATCGCGCGGGTCCTGACCCTGATCGACGAGGAGAGGATTCGCTTCCAGGTGGTCCCTGCTAACGCCGAGTGCCACCCGGGCGGTTCCGGGCCCTTCCGGCTCTACACCTTCCCCGACAAGCCCACGATCGCCTCCGCGGAGCACATGGAGGGCGAAGCACTCATGGATGACATGATGCCGGTGCAGCACTGCGCGACGCTCTTCGGCGTTCTCCAGTCGGAGGCGTTGTCGCCCCGTGCGAGCCTGGATCTGATCAGGAAGGTCAAGGAAGAACTCGATGGCAAAGCGTGAACCCCACTGGCACAAGAGCAGCTACAGCGGCGGATCGGGAAGCTGCGTCGAGGTAGCCGAGGGGCAGACGGTCCTCGTCCGCGACACCCAGAACCGCGAACACGGCCACCTCGACTACACCCCCGAGGCCTGGACCGCGTTCCTGAGCTGCACCTCCCTCACAAACTCCTAAAAACGGGACATAACAACGGCCGACCAGTATTCTGGTCGGCCGTTTTCTCATTTGCCCCCACATTACTCCCCAGTATTTTGGCATTCCACTCCCACCACCCCTTATCCTCTCTCTCGAACACACAACTCAAATGACCCCGCGACGACTAAGTACCGTCCGGGGCCGTGGCCAGCAACTTCGAGACCTTTAACCAAAGGAACTGCTAGCATGCGCCAGTTTAGCGCTGCCCTTCTCAGCCGTGCCCTCGGCCCGCTGATCGCCTTCCTCTCCGTCCCCTGCGGACGCCACTCCACGGTGGCCGGTCGCCGCCGACGCCGCTCCGCCCGCGTCCGCCGCTACGTTCGCGAGGCCCCGCCCGTCTCCGCTTCCGAGCCCGCCATACCGAGGCTGGTTCCCGCCCGCGAGGTCATCCCGGCCGAGGACGTGGCCCTGGTCCGCCCCTACTTCGCCGCCCACGAGCGCCTGACCGCTTCCGCCGCGCCCCGCGTTCCCGCGCCCCGCAGCGCCGAACCCGCTCCGGAGACGGACGAGGTCCGGCGCGCGTTCGCCCTCGTCCAGGAACGCGCCGCCGCGCTTGTCCAGCAGTGGCGGGACGACCCCGGCGGCGACCTGCTCGGCGAACCCGCGCCCCGCTTCGGCGTCGTGCGCCCCGCCGGGCCCGCCGATCCCACCACACCCGCCAAACCCGACCGCTACGCCGAGTGGGGCGAACTGGCCTCCCTCATCCGGGTCTGGGACGAGCAGCGACAGGGGGTTCCGGCATGACCGCCTCCGGCCTCGACTCCGCCGTCCGCCGCGCCCACGTCCACTGGGAGCACCGCGTCTACCCCGGTGCGCTGTCCCGGCTCGCCGAGGTCCGCGCCGACCTGGCCCGCGACCTGGCCGGGTTCGATCCCGACCTGGTGGACACGCTCACGCTGGTCACCAGCGAACTGTTCGCCAACTGCTGCAAGTACACCGATTCGGGCCGCTCCGGCGGCGAGGTCCTGCGCGCACTGTCGATGCCCGATGCGGCCACCCTGCGTGTGGGCCTGTCCGACTGCGGCGGCGGGGGCGGCGTTCCGGCCGTCCCGCACCAGCGCACGGCTGACGAGTGGAACTGGGCCGAGGGCCAGCGCGGCCTGCTCCTGGTCGAGAACCTGTCCGCCGCCTGGGGCCACTACCGCCTCGCGCCCTGGGCCGACCTGGGCACCCACGTGTGGGCCGCCTTTCCCGTGGACCCCGCCGCCGTGCCGCCCGGCCTGCGCCCCTTCGTGTTCACCCGCTGACCGGTCCCGGGGGCGGGCCGCCGCGCGATCCGCCCCCGGACACGCCGCGCTTCTGCGGCAGGGAGTTCCACGCCGACGAGTGGGCCACCGGCGTCCACCACCACACGCCGCACGGCTGGCTCCGCGTGCACTCCCACGCGGACCGTACACACCGCACCCACCGTGCCAGCGGGGAGCCGCACACCCGTGTCGCCGGAGGCGGGAATCCGGCGCGCACCGCGGCCGCATAAACACGCTGTAGTGCGCGAATACTCCAGCGGCGATCCCTCATGTGACACCCCTCTTCACCCGTTTAGGATGAAGAGGATCAGCCCGAAGCGGCCGGAATCCCCACCGTCCCACGCACCCGAATCACGATCCCCCGAGTACGACAGTCCTGCCGGAACCGACCGCGTATCCGCTGCTCACACCGCCCGGAGCCGGGAGCGGGGCCGGGCTGGCGGCACCAGGAGGGAAGCCAGGACGACCACCCCTGCCCCGCCACGAAGCACTAATTCCACCCATACCGGTAATTCAATGCCTACAGCCGCATTCTTCTTTTATCGCGCTTTCGAAACGCGCCTGCGCAGCGGCCACGGACGAAGGAAAGGTGAACGATGAACGGCCAGATCGAGCTGGCGGATCACTTCGAACGCTCCCGTAGACATCTGCGCGGAGTCGCCTTCCGCATGCTCGGGTCGGCCGCCGAGGCGGACGACGCCCTCCAGGAGACGTGGATCCGGGCGTGCCGGGGGGACTTCGGCGAGGTCTCCAACATGACGGGGTGGCTGACCACGATCGTCGGACGCGTCTGCCTCGACATGCTGCGCTCGCGCAGGAGCCGCCGCGAGGAGTTCATGGACGTCAGCGACATCGAGCCGCTGCTCGCCCACGACCGGGGCCCGGACCCCGAGGGCGAGGCGGTGCTGGCCGACTCCGTGGGCCTGGCCCTGCTCGTCGTGCTGGACAGGCTCAGCCCCGCCGAGCGCGTCGCCTTCGTCCTGCACGACCTGTTCGCCGTCCCCTTCGCCGAGATCGCCGAGATCGTCGAGCGCACCCCGACCGCGGCCAAGAAGATGGCGAGCCGGGCGCGGCAGAGGGTGCAGGGCACCACGAGCGTCCCCGAACCGGACCTCACACGGCGGCGCGAGGTCGTGGACGCCTTCCTCGACGCCTCGCGCGCGGGCGACCTGGACGGCCTGCTCAAGGTCCTGGCCCCCGACGTCGTGCGGCGGGCGGACCCGCAGGCCCTCCGGCTGCGCGAGCCCGCGGTGCTGCGCGGTGCGCGCCAGGTCGCCGGGGAGACCGCCAACAACGTCCGCAGGACCCGCTTCGCCCGTCCCGCGCTCGTCAACGGCATGCCCGGGGCCGTCGTCGCCCCCGGCGGTCGGCTCCTGTTCGTGCTGGAGATCACCGTCCGCGGCGACCGCGTCAGCGGGATCGAGATCATCGGCGCCCCGGAGCGCCTGCGGGAGCTGGAGATCTCCGTGGCCGACCCGGCGTAGCGGTGACCCAGCGCACACCAGCCGCGACGTCCGCCGACCGGGCCCTGGCCCGGCGGGCGGGCGGCCGCGGCGGTGTCGGCGCTGCTCGCGACGTCTTTCCCGAACCGTCCGACGATCCCCGTCCCCTCCCGCCGGTCACTTTCCCCCGTCGCTCTCCGTCATAGGGGTAGGAGCACTCAGCGACGACATCCACGGGGGACGAGTCGCGTGCCCCACCGCATCCGCACACGGACCCCGCGCCCGGAGCCGCGCGGGACACGACGGCCACGCGCCGAACGGGGGAAGAACGATGACGTCTTTGCTGCACCTGGACTCCAGCCACTCGGACCACTCGGTGAGCAGGTACCTCACCGGCCTGTTCGCCAGGGAGTGGCGACGGCTGCACGGGGACGGGGGATACCGCTACCGGGACCTGGCCGCCGAACCGGTGCCGCTGGTCACCGCCACCTACTGCTCCTTCGCCCAGCGGGTGGAGAGGCGGGGCACCCTGCCGCTGACGGCGGTGACGGCCATGGCCGAGTCGCCGTCCGAGGAGCTGGAGTGGGCGGGAACCCTGCCCCTGATCGAGGAGGTCCTGGACGCGGACACCCTGCTGATCGGCCTCCCGATGTACAACTACACGGTCCCGGCCTCGCTCAAGGCGTGGATCGACAGGATCACCTTCCCCGGGGCCTTCAAGGACTCCCGCACCGGTGAGTCGCTGCTGCGCGACGCCCGGGCCGTGGTGGTCGCCGCGCGCGGAGGGGGCTACGGGCCGGGTTCGCCCAAGGAGGCGTTCGACTTCCAGACGCCCTACATGCGCATGTACCTGGAGGGCCTGGGCATCGCCGGCGGGAACGTGCACGTCGTCCACGCCGAGATGACCAGGGCCTCGGACGTCCCCGAGCTGGCGGAGTTCCAGGACATGGCCGCGCGTTCCCTGGCGGAGGCGGAGGAGCGGGTGACCCGCCTGCCCGCGCTGCTGGCGCCGCGCGAGCCCGCGGTGCGCTGACACGGGGCGGCGCCCGGTCGGCGGACCGAGCCGACCGGGCGCCGCCGCCGTCAGGCGGTCACCACCGAGGGGTTGCCCTTGAGCATGAAGCCCTCGTAGTCGGCCGCGGCCACGTCACCGAGCTTCTGGCGGTAGTTGCCGAGCCCCGCGAAGTAGAACAGGACCCGCTTCTTCTTGCCCGGGATGTTGGCCCCGAAGATCCAGGAGTTGACCTTGGGGAACAGGGAGTGGTCGGCGATCTGCGTGCACAGCTCGGTCCAGCCCTCCTCCGCCTCCGGGGTCGGCTCGATGGAGGTCAGGTCGCGCTCCTCCATCATCCGGACCAGGTCGGTGATCCACTCGACCTGGGTCTCGATGGCCGTGGGCAGGTTGCTGAAGACGCTGTTGGGGCCGTAGACCATGAACATGTTGGGGAAGCCCGAGACGTTGACCCCGAGGTAGCTGGCGGGCGTGTCCCCCCAGTGCTCCTCGATGGTCACGCCGCCCCGGCCGCGGATCTCCATCTGCCGGTAGCTGCCCTCGACGGCCTCGAAACCGGTCGCGAAGACGACGACGTCCAGCTCGTGCTCCACCCCGTCCTCGGTCACGATCCCCGTGGGGGTGAACTCCCGGATCGGGGTCTCCTTGAGGCTCACCAGGCTGACGTTGTCCCGGTTGTAGGACTCGTAGTAGTCCTCGTTGCAGACCGGGCGCTTGGCGTAGTAGTCGGTCGGCTGGAGCTTGCGGGCGGTCTCCGGGTCCTTGACGATCTCCCGGATCTTGGACCGGATGAAGTCGGCCGCCGCCTCGTTGGCCCTGGGGTCGAAGATGATGTCGGAGAAGGTGCCGAACATGAAGCGGAAGCCGTTGCCCCGGTCCCAGTTCTCCTGGAAGACGCGTCGGCGCTCCTCCTCGGAGACGCTCATCGCGGCGATCTCGCTCTCCTCGAAGCCGCACGCCACGCGGGACTTCTTGGCCTGCTCCCAGACCTGGTCGTAGCGGCCGCGCAGGTCGGTGAAGTAGGCCTCGTCCACCTCGGCGTTGCCCGAGGGCACGTTGTACTGGGGGGTCCGCTGGAACACGGTGAGCTGCCCGGCCACCTTCGAGGCCGCGCAGATGAACTGGGTTCCGGTGGAGCCGGTGCCGATGACGCCGACCCTCTTGCCCTCGATGTCGAGGTCGTCGGGCCAGGAGCCGGTGTGGACCAGGCGGCCCTGGAAGCTGTCGCGGCCCTTGAAGTCGGGGAAGTGGGAGGTGGACAGCGGTCCGAGGGCGGTCACCACGTAGCGGGCGGTGAGGGTCTGGCCGTCGCTGGTGGTCGCGGTCCACAGGGCGGCGGCCTCGTCGTAGACCAGCGTCTCGACGCCGGTGTTGAGCTGGATGTCCCTGGCGAGGTCGTGCCGCTCCACGACCGCCTCCAGGTAGCCCAGGATCTCCGCCTGGGACAGGTAGCGCTTCTTCCAGGTCCACTCCCGCAGCAGGTCGCGGTCGAAGGAGTACTGGTAGATGAAGCCCTCGCTGTCGGACATGGCGCCGGGGTAGCGGTTCCAGTACCAGGTGCCCCCGACCCCGCCCGCCTTGTCGAAGGCCCGGACGGACAGGCCCAGTTCGTTGCGGAGCTTGTGCAGCGCGTAGATGCCGGCGAACCCGGCACCGACGACGATCGCGTCGAGATCGGTGTTCTTCGCGTTGGTCACGGGACAGTTCCTCACGATTGTGTAGGGAAAGGGATGGTGTTCGAGCGGGGGTGGGTTCCGGGCCCCCGGCGGGGTAGAGCCGGGGGCCCGGGACGCCGGGCTGGGGCAGGGGCCCGCGTCGTCGGTGGGGGCGCCGGGCCGGGGAGAGGGGCCCGCGTCGTCGGGGAGGGACGGCGGTGGACGCCGTGGGGCGGGTCGGGGACGGCTCAGGGCTGGAGCCGCACGACCTCCCAGCCGTGCGGTGTGCGGTCGTAGCGCAGCCTGCGGTGCAGCCGTTCGCGGTCGGCGGCCCAGAACTCGACCGTGTCCGGTTCGAGGCGGTAGCCGACGAACCGCTCGGGTCTGGGCAGGGAGTGGCCGCCCTCCTCCGCCAGCCGCCGGGCCCGTTCGAGGAGGCCGGGCACGTCGTCGAGGGGCTCGCTCTGCCGGGACGCCGTCGTCATCGGGTACAGCTGCGGCGGCCGGGCGGCCCAGAGCCGGTCCGACTCCGCCTCGGGCAGCGTCTCCACCGGCCCGGAGACGATCACCTGCTGGGCGGTCTCGCGCCAGTACAACAACCCGGAGGCCCAGCCGGTGGCCGCGATCTCCCTGCCCTTCTGACTGCTGCTGTGGGTGGTGAAGACCAGGCCCCGGTCCGACACGTCGATGACGGCGACCATCCGGTTGGAGGCACGGCCCTTGGCGTCCGCCGTGGCCAGCGCCAGGGACAGCGGCTCCCGCACCTTCCTCTGCTTGGCCGCGTCGACCCACCGTCCGACCAGCCCCATGGGGGCGGCCGGAGGCGTCTCGTACTCGGGGAAGCCCCCTTCCATCTCACCGGTCAGAGTCTCGAACCTGCTGCTCACGCGTGCTCCCGCGACTGTCTAGACGTAGATGGTCCCGCTGGCGACGGTGACGCCGCTGCCCTTGACCCGGACCTCGGTGACGTGATCGCCGTTGCCTCTGGCACGGGCCCGCATCAGGGAGTGCCGCCCGATCTCCACGCCCTGGTGGATGTCGATCCACTGGCCGTACTGGGCGTGGCCGTGGCGGGCGACGTGGATGGCGAGCGGTCCCGCGGCGGACCCGGTCGCCGCGTCCTCGACCACCCCGTAGGCGGGGGAGAACATGCGGCTCCGCCAGTGCGTCCCGTAACCGGCGAAGCAGTTGGTCGCCATGTCGGGGAAGGCGGCCAGGGCACGGTGGTCGGGGTTGACCTCGGACAGCGCCGGGATGCTCCGCAGTCCGACGAAGACGTGCCGGGGGCCGTTGGTGTAGATCTCGACGGGGGTCTCCGGTTCGGGCACCCCGAGGGCGGCGAGCAGCTCCTCGACGCGGTCGAACGGCTCCCAGGTCGGGATCGGCTGCTCCATCGCGGCGGAGACCACCCTGCCGTCGGCGCGTTCGAGGTCGAAGTCCACGATCCCCATGGCCGTCTCCAGCCGGAGCCGGTCCTTCTCGGCGGAGTCGCCGAGGGCGACCGCCGTGCCGAGGAGGGGGTGCCCCGCGAAGGGCAGCTCGTTGACCGGGGTGAAGATGCGGATGTGCGCGTCGCCGCCCTGCTTGGGGGGCAGCACGAACGTCACCTCCGACAGGTTCATCTCCCGGGCGATGCTCTGCATGCGCGGGGCCGAGAGGTCCTCGGCCCCGAAGAAGACCGCGACGGGGTTGCCCGCCAGGGGCTTGTCGGTGAACGCGTCGACGACGACGTAGGAGTGCGCCCTTTCCAGGAGCGCCGGACTGCCGTTCATGCGCTCAACGTCCTTCCTATGAACGAGCCGAGGATGTGCGGGCCGTTCTGGGTGAGAACGGACTCGGCGTGGAACTGGAGGGAGGAGAAGCGCGGGCCCCGCAGGGCGTGCACCTCCCCCGAGGCGGGGTCGCGGCAGACCTCCACCGCGCCGACGCCGTCCACCTCGACCGTGTCCGCCTCCGACCAGGCCGCGAAGGTGTTGTAGAAGCCCACGCGCTGGCGGTCGCCGAAGAGGTCGACCTCCTTCTGCACGCCCTGGTTGGGCGAGGGGCGCCGCCGGATCGGGAACCCGAGCTCGGCGCTGAGGATCTGGTGGCTCAGGCAGACGGCCAGGAAGGGCCTGCGTTCGGCGAGCAGCGCCCGCGCCGCCGCCCGCATGTTGGCCATCTTCGGGTGCGCGGGGTCGCGCGGGTCGCCCGGACCGGGGCCGAGCACGACGAAGTCGTAGCCGTCGAAGGAGGGGACGTCGTCGTGGCGCACGACCGTGACGGACATGCCCATGTCGCGGCACTGGTGGTCGAGCATCGACGTGAAGGTGTCCTCCGCGTCGACGATCAGCGTCCGGCACCCGGCCAGCCCGGGGAACTCCGCGCCGCGCCGGTGGCCCTCGCCCAGCAGCCAGAAGTCGGCGATGTTGGCGTTGCGCCTGACCAGCGCGTCGCGGATGTCGGGATGGGTGTCCAGTCCCCCGGCCCCGCGGCTCTCCACCGCCGCGAGGAGACCGGCGGCCTTGGCGTGGGTCTCCGCCACCTCCGACACCGGGTCGGAGTGGCGGACGAGGGTGGAGCCGACGCCGATGGCCATCCTGCCGCGGTCGTCGATGTCGGCGGTGCGGATGAGGATCGACGAGTCCAGGGTCCGCTCGCCGGAGGCGTCGCTTCCGACGAGGGCGAGCACCCCGCTGTAGTAGCCGCGTCCGCCCGTCTCGTAGTTCTGGATGACGCGGCAGGCGTTCTCCAGCGGGCTGCCGGTGACGGTCGGGGCGAACATCGTCTCCCGGAGGATGTCGCGGACGTCGCGACGGGTCTCCCCCTCGATGAAGTACTCGGTGTGCGCGAGCCGCGCCATCTGCTTGAGGTGGGGTCCCGACACGTGCACGCCCGGCTCGCAGATGCGCGTCATCATCTTGAGCTCCTCGTCCAGGACCATGTAGAGCTCGTCCGACTCCTTCTGGTTGGCGAGGAAGTCCATGACCTCGGGCAGCGAGGGGCCCGAGGGGGGATAGCGGTAGGTGCCGCTGATGGGGTTCATGGTGGCGAGCCCCCGCCGGAGGGTGACGTGGCGCTCGGGGGTGGCGCCGACGAAGGTCCGGTCGCCGGTGTGGACGACGAAGGTCCAGTAGGCGCCCACCTCGACCCGGAGCAGCCGGCGGAAGACGGCCAGGGCCTTGTGCGGGGTGTACTCCCCGATGTCGGCGACGAAGGAGCGCCTGATCACGAAGTTCGCGCCCTCGCCCTCGCCGATCACCTCCTTGACCACCCTGCGGACGGTCTCGGCGTAGTCCTCGTCGTCGACGTCGAAGCGGCCGTCGGACAGGGCGACGGGCAGGTCGGGGATGAGGTCCAGGGCCCGTGAGACCGGCAGCGTCTCCTGGTCGGCCACCGTCATGACGAGCAGGGGCGCCTCGTCGTCGTTGCAGCCGAAGCCGCGCTCGGTGATCTGCCGGTAGGGGATGAGGGCCAGCACGTCGTGGCGCTCCGTGCCCCCGCCCCTCCCCGTCAGGTCGGGCAGGGGGATGTCGGCGGTCTCGGGGACGGCGGACACCTCGCCGGTCAGCACGTCCACGCGGCCGGGACCGTCGCCGCCGGAGCGCACGAGCAGGGCGAAGGGGGGTGGCCGCTCCGTCCCCAGGACGGTGCTCAGGAGTCCGTCCCCCTCCGCCCCGGCCCGTGGCGCCGTGTCCGGCGCGTTCACGCGAACACCTCCTTGGCCGGCAGCACGACCGCGCAGCGCTCGGCGGCGTACCGGACGGCCATGCGGTGGTAGTCGGCGTTGAAGTCGGCGACGGCGTCGGCGACCAGGAAGGTCTGGATGTCGTTGGTGTAGGCCTCGACCGCCGTCATCAGGACCCCGACGTGCGCGTACACGCCGCAGACGACGAGCTGGTCGCGCCCGGCGGCCCGCATCCGCTCCAGCAGGTCCGACTTGTGGAACGCGCTGTACCTGAGCTTGGTGAACATCCAGTCGTCGGGTGAGGGGGCCAGTTCGTCCACCACGAGCCTGTCCTCGGGGGACCTGCGCATGCCGGGTCCCCAGAAGTCCTTGAGGAGGCCGCGCTGTTCGTCGCTCATGCTGCCCGGCTGGGCCGTGTATCCCACGGGGACGCCGAGCCGGGCGCCGCGCTCGCGCAGGAGGGCGATGTTGCCGACCAGCTCGTCTCGCACCTGTTCGGGGAAGGGTTTGAGGAAGAAGCGCTGCATGTCGTGGACGAGGAGGACAGCGCGGGAGGGGTCGGGCACCCACTGGGCGGTGTTCTCGGGGAGGTCACCAGCGGCCGGGAGCGCGTAGGGCTCGATGACGGGGATACCGGGCATGTTCGTCCTTTCCGATCGGTTCCTACGGGTCAGTCGCTCCAGGCGGAGATCACCGAGACCGCCTGCCAGAGGGTGAGGCGGGGGTCGCAGAAGGTCGTGTAGCGCTCGCCGACCCGCGGGAACCCGCTCGGGTCGGTCACGCACTCGGTCACGTCGTCGGGTGTGGTCTCCAGGTGCAGGCCGCCGGGGACTCCCCCCGCCGACTCGACCGCGCGGACGAAGCCGCGGACCTCCTTCCTGAGGTCCTCCACGACCCGGGTCTTGTGGCCCTCCGGGGTCCGGACCGTGTTGCCGTGCATCGGGTCGCACAGCCAGATCACGGGGTGGCCCGCCTCGGCCACGGCCTCGACGAGCGGCGGCAGCCGGTCGGCGACCCGGTCGGCCCCCATCCGGGCGATCAGCGTCAGGCGGCCCGGCTCGCGCCGGGGGTCCAGCCGCTCGCAGAGGGCGAGCAGTTCGTCCTCGGCCATGGCCGGTCCGACCTTGCAGGCCACCGGGTTGGCGACCTCGGCCAGCAGGGCGACGTGCGCTCCCTCGATCTGGCGGGTGCGCTCACCGATCCAGGGCCAGTGGGTGGAGCCGAGCACCGGCTTGTCCGTCTTGTCGGTCTGCCGGAGCATCGGCACCTCGTAGTCCAGGACCAGTGCCTCGTGGCTCGTCCACACCGGCGGGTCGCTGGCGGGCCGGGCGAAGGAGCCGCGCCAGCCGAGGTGCTCCATCACGTCGCCCGCGGCCATGTAGCCGGTGAGCAGGCGCAGCGGGTCGGCCTTCCTGCTCTCGGGCGTCGGATCGGGGCCGTTGACCAGGTGGCCGCGGAACACCGGCAGCACCAGTTCGCCGACCTTCTCCGTGGGGCTGGAGCGGGGTTTGGCGAACTGCCCGCCGATGCGGCCCGCCCGCAGGACGGGCTTGTGGGTGATCATCCTGAGGGCGCCGGCCAGCATGTCGAGCAGGGCGGCCTTGCTGCTGACGTGTCTCGCGCTGGACTCCTCCGGGTCCTCGGCGCAGTCCCCGGCCTGGACGACCAGGGACCGGCCGAGGGCCACGTCGGCCAGGAGCGAGCGCAGGGCCAGCACGTCCTCGGCCCTGACGAGGGCGGGCCGGGAGGACAGCACGTCGGCCACCCTCCGGACCTGGGAGGCGTCGCTCCAGTCGGGCTGTTGCAGGGCGGTTCTGGACTCGATGTCGGGCATCACGTTGTCCACGCGTCTCCATTGATCGGTTCTGTGTGCGTGCCTGAATCGCCAGCCCGAGTGGAATCCGAACCAGCCCTCGGGGTCAGGTCGGGATTCCCTCACGCCTGATCGTGGGAACGGGGATACCCAGAGCACGGAGCTGGTCGAAGGGGTTCATGAACTCCCTCTGCTGCGCGATCTTCCCCTCCTCGAAACGGAAGGAGTGCAGGAAGTGGTTCGTGTAGTGACCCTCGGGGTAACCCTCGAAACGGATGGCTCCCTCGCCGTCGCATTCCACCCAGAAGAAGTTGGGGTCCTGCGTCTCGAAGATCTGGATATTGGTCCAGACCCAGTCGGGGAAGCATTTCAGCGACCAGACCGCGTGTTCGGCGAGGCGATTCCGGCCACGGATGACGATAGGCTCTCCGGTGTCATTGGTCCAGAGCCCTCCGACACCTTCTTCGGTGAAGAGGAGGTGACGCTTCAGCCGATCCTGCCCTCTCGTGTTCATGTATGTTTCCACCACGTCACGGTTGTGTTTCCGGATCGCGGCCTCGTCACCGTCCGCAGGAAACTCAAAGTTTTCGGGCATGGCAGACTACCTGGCCTTTCCTTTTCTGCGTTTAATACTGTCCGAAGGGAAATTCTGGGGGACGCCGGACGGGTCCTCAGTCCGGGTCGGAGTCCTCGCCGGGCACCATGTAGGCGAGTTCCCGCAGCTCCTGGGAGCGCTGGAGGACGATGGCGCGGACGAGGGGCAGCCAGTGCTCGGGGATCGTCCTGATGATCTCCTCCCACTGCGCGCGTCCGACCTCGGTGATCGTCAGCATGCGCAGCAGGGTCCGACCGGCTTCGGTGGCGCGCAGGGAGGGGTCCCGGGCGAGCTTGCGGACCGCCGCCGCGGTCTCGCCCACCGCCGTGGACTCGGTGACCCGGGGCCTGCGGTCCGGTTCCCGGACCGCGACCGACACGGGGACGCGCTCCCCGCCGTTGCGGCGGAAGCGCTCCGGAATGGGGTCCTGGCCCTGGTCGACGCGCTTGCGGACGTCCCGGACCGTGCCCACCGACAGCCCGCTCTTCCTGGACACCTCACGCAGCGAGATCTCGGGGTTCTCGGCGAGGATGGCCGCGGCGCTGCGCCGGCCCTCGACGCTGCTGAGCGGTCTGGCCCTTCCGTCCATGCCCACCCTGCTCTCCGCGACGGAGCCCCCCTCTCCCGCCTCCCGACGGAGCCTGGCCACCGTCTTGGCGTTCAGCCCGGCCCTCCTCGCGATGGCCCGGTCGGACCAGTGCGGATGGGACAGGATGATGCGCTGGGCGGAGGTCCTGCGCTCGCTCAGGGTCAGCGGAAGCCCGTGCCCCACGTTGAGCTGCACCGCGAGGACGAAGGCGTCCTCGTCGCTGCCGTCGAAGAAACGGGCCCTGATCTCGGTCTTCCCCCTCATCCGCGCGGCGCGGATCCTGTGCACCCCGTCGATCACGCGCATGGTGCGGCGGTGGACGAGGATGGGTTCGACGGCGCTCCCCATTTCCGCGATCACACGGGCGTGGGCCGGGTCCTCCATCTTCTCGCGCGGAGAAAGGGAAGGGGCGAGGTCCGCGATGGGAACAATTCCCTGGGGCAGATCCCTGATTATGTCAGCCACCTCGGGGAGCAGGTCCCCGTCATTTCTCTGACCCTCCCCCAGTCCAGGGGCGGATGGCATGGTTTGGGCAGGCACAGTGAAATTTCCCTTCGTGAAGGGCATGCGAGCAGGGTGGACTCTCCAGAGGGGATCACAACCGGATTCAGCCTAGGTTGAGACCCGCAGCAGCGCCAGCGCGAAGCTGTCCGCAAGCGGACAGCGGGGAAAACACGGGGCCGTGGCGGACGGCCCGGAAACCCCCAGGTGAAAGCATCCGGACCGCGGCTGGGACAGGGGGAACCGGCTGCCTTCCCGTGCCCCGGCGACGGCGGGAAGGAATGCGTCCGGGCCCTTGTGAACTGGGGCGACGGTGTCAAGCACGGGCAGGAACGCGTGCACGGGCACGGGCCGCGCGGACAATCCGAGAAACACGATCCGCTCCTTGCCTTTTCTCCGAACGAACGCTCCGCGTGACCGTTCGTGACGCGGCGCGACTTCCCGGAAATGGCGTACTTCTCCGAACCCCGTCCCCTTTCGGGGGCCGCCGGACGGCGGCCCCCGCGCGGCCGGGCGCCCGTACGCCTTCCCCCTCCCGCCGTCCGGTCACCTTCTCCTCCCGCCGTCCGTCATGGAGGTGAAGGGCGTCAGCGGACCGGGTGAGGAGAGGAGTGGGTTCATGACCGTCGCGGGGGCGCGGTTGGAGGGGCGGGGTCCGCACGGAGCCGGGCGCGGACGCGCCCCGGGCCGTCGGCCGGCCTCCCCAGCGGGGGTGGGGAGGAGCGGGAGCCGGTGCGGGGCCGGTGGAGGGGCGCGCGGCGGTGTGCGGCCGTCGCGTGAGTCCTCCGTCCGCCTGCACTACGGTTCCTCCGGCTGCGGACGCAGCCGCCCCGTCGGCCCCGAGAGGAAGCCCATGCTCACCCACCCCCGGCTCTCCGTGCTCTACACCAGCGACCAGCAGAGGACCCTGGACTTCCTGACGGAGGCGCTCGGTTTCCGGCTGGAGGTCGACACCGTCCACCAGGGCGGCCAGCGCTGGGTGGAGGTGCACCTTCCGGGGTCGCAGACCAGCGTGGCGCTCGCCCAGGTCGACTCCGGGCTTCTGGAGGAGGTGCGGTCGCGGGTCGGCCGCATGGCCCAGGGGTGGTTCAACTGCGACGACCTCGACGCCGTGTGCGAGAACCTGCGCGGACAGGGGGTCGAAATTCTGACGGAGCCTCAGGACACCGCGTGGAGAAAGGGGAACCGGTGGGCCCAGATCTCCGGTTGGGACGGCAACGTCTACGGCCTCATCGAAGGCGGAAGGTGACCTTGAGGAGCACCCGCTGACAGGGGTTCGGGAATCATCCGTCCAGGTAAACGGAATCCCTGAACCCCCACCTCGCCGGAAAGGACGGGAACGAAGCGGGAAGCGACAGACACAAGGACAACCGAGCATTATCCGCAGTTGCACGGCCGGGACTCACCGAGGAGCGCGGGAACAGAACTCCGCGCACGCCCGGGTGATCCCTTGCGGCCGTTGCCCGCCATTTCACCGAAAGGACCCTTCCGGCGCGTCGAATCCTTTCGACCCGCCTGTCGGAATGCCCGCACGGGCCGGGGTCGACGCCGCGTCCGGGCGGGTGGACCGGGGTCGGCCCGCGGAGGCCGACGCCCGCTCCCCGGCGGCGCCCCAGCCGCCACCACCAGGAAATTCGCAGGCGGAAGCGCCGTCCGAGAGGAGTAGGAGCCCCGGGGAGGAGCGTCACCGGAGACCATGCGGAGGGGGGACCGGAAGCGGAGAGGACGTCGGTCGGAAAGGTTAGACCACCGCACCAGGCCACGGAGCGGAGCCGCGGAACGGGGCCGCTGGACCACGGAACCGCGCCCCGCCCGGGGTGAATGACCGGCAGACACTCATACGGACTTCTCCCCGGGTGGCGGAGAAAGCGACCGGGCCAGCCGCCCCCGCGCCGTGAAACGGAAGGCGAACCACACCCGAAGAACAGGCACACACCCGGGCAGCGCGCATTGAAGAGCGCTGCCGACACGACCGGGACGCCTGTTTATTTGGCGTATCAAAAATTGGTTACCCCTTTCTCCAAAAAACCCGCGAACGACCTTTGTTTCGAGATACCGGTTCTGCTAGCCTCCGTTTCATGAGTGAAACCGTTATTCGCGCAAACGACGGCCTCGCCGTCCTCGTCAACGTCTTCGAGGTGGAGAAGGAGAAGCAGCAGCAGCTCGTCGACGTCCTCAACGAGGGCACCGAGAAGGTCATGAAGAACCGCCCCGGGTTCGTGTCGGTGAACATCCTGGCCAGCCTGGACGGGACCAAGGTCATCAACCTGGCCCAGTGGAACAGCCCGGCGGACATCCAGGCGACCATGGCCGACCCCGAGGCCCAGGCCTACGGCAAGAAGGCCGCCGCGCTGGCCACCCCGGCGCCCGGCGTGTACTCGGTGGTCTCGACCCACCACGCCTGACAAAGGATCACAGGTCCTTCCTCCCCATCCTCCCTTGCGCGAGCGGGCGGGGGTCCGGGGCCGGACGTGCGCGACCGGGAAGTCGGCGCACCGTCCGCCCGGGCCTCCGCCCGTCTCGTGTGCGGCCTCCCGGCTGACTCCCTTGGGTGATCGGCCCCCGCCGTGATAGCACCTCTGATGCACCGGGACCCCGGGCCCATCGACCGCACCACCCGACGGGCGCGCGTGTGCCCGCAGACAACGCGACCACCAGATCGCAGGAAGCACGGAGGGCCGCCATGACCTCAGCCGATGGTGCCGACATCGTGATCGTCGGCGCTGGGATCGGAGGGCTGGCCACAGCCCTCGCCCTGCACTCCCACGGAATCAGCGCCACCGTTCTGGAAACCGCCGAGGAGATCCGTCCGCTCGGGGTCGGCATCAACGTCCAGCCCGCGGCGATCGCCGAGCTGACCGCCCTCGGCCTCGGCGACGCGCTCGCCGCGACGGGCATCCCCACCCGGGAACACCTCTACCTCGACCACAGGGGCACCACCCTCTGGAACGAACCCCGCGGCGTGGCGGCGGGCAACGAGTACCCGCAGTACTCGATCCACCGCGGTGAACTCCAACTGCTCCTGCTGGAGGCCGTCCGCGAGCGTCTGGGCCCCGGCGCGGTCCGCACCGGCCTGCGCCTTGACTCCTTCGAGCAGACCGCGACGGGCGTGCGCGCCCTGGCCCGCGACCAGTCCGGCGGAGCCGCGGAGGTCACGGGAGCGGCGCTGGTCGGCGCGGACGGGCTGCACTCGCGCGTCCGCGCGCAGCTCCACCCCGACCGCACCGCCCTGTCCGGCGGAGGCGTCCACATGTGGCGGGGCCTGACCGAGCTGGACGGCTTCCTGGACGGGCGCACCATGATCGTCGCCAACGACGAGCACTCCGCCAGGCTCGTCGCGTACCCGATCTCGGCCCGCCACGCGGCGCGCGGCCGCGCACTGCTCAACTGGGTGTGCCTGGTGCCCTCCCCCGGTCTGTCCGTCGACGCGGACTGGGACGACAACGGGCGCATCGAGGAACTCGCCCCGCACTACGCGCACTGGGACTTCGGCTGGCTCGACGTCCCCGGCGTGCTCGCCCGCAGCGAGCGGATCCTCCAGTACCCCATGGTGGACCGGGACCCCCTGGAGCACTGGGGCGAGGGCCGCACGACCCTGCTCGGGGACGCGGCCCACCTGATGTACCCCATCGGGGCCAACGGCGCGTCCCAGGCCGTCCTCGACGCGGCGGCCCTCGCCGCCGAGTTGGGGACCGGTGGCGACGTGGAGGCGGCGCTGCGGCGCTACGAGGACGTGCGGCTCCCCGCGACCAACGAGATCGTCCGGGCCAACCGCAGGATGGACCGCTCGGAGCGCTCGATGGCGGGGCGGACGGACCGGGAGAAGAGCACCCTGCTGGAGGCGGTCACCGACGACTACCGTGAGGCGGTCGAGCGGCGGCTGGACAACGGGGGCCTGGACACCTCGGGCGCCCGCGCCCGCTGAGTCCCCGGGGACCGAGGGGCCCGGCTGTGCGAGCACCACGGCCGGGCCCCTCGCCGCGCGGCCCCTCCCCGGGCAAGCTCCGCCCCGGGCACGGCCGCGCCCCCTCCCTCGGGCCCCGCCGGTCCCACCGGTTACGCCGATCCGGAACCGCGCTCGGCATGTGTCACTCTCCGTAGTTTTTGTGCGACCCTCTGAGAGGGTGCGGACACCCTCCGACCGGCTCCTCCGGTCGGCCCGCACGCATGGACCCGCACGACCGAGGGAGAGTCCTTCCGTGAAACCCAGCCGCCCGCTGCTCGCCCTGACGATGGGCACGCTGCTCCTACTCCCCGCCGGGGCCGCGGCCGCGGCGCCCGCCTCCCCCGCCGCAGAGGCCGACCACGCGCGCGTGGTCAGCGAACAGCCCGTGCAGTGGACGCCGCACGTCCTGGACGGCGCGGTCAAGGACATCCTGCGCGTCGGCGACACCATCCTCGTCGCCGGAAGCTTCACGCGGGTCGGCCAGACCGAGGGGGGCCGCGCCCACGACCTGCCCCACCTGTTCGCGTTCGAGCACGGCACCGGTCGGATCCTCCACGGGTTCGAACCGGAGGTGGACGGCACCGTCACCACGCTGGCCCCCGGACCCGACGGGACGGTGATCGCGGGCGGGGACTTCGGCTCGGTGGACGGCGAGCCCGCCGACGGGCTGGCCCGGCTGTCGGTGGACGACGGCGACCCGGTGCCGGAGTTCGGCGCCGTCGTCGACGGTGGCCGCGTCCAGCGCATCGCCAGCGACGGCGAGCACCTGTACGTGGGCGGCAGCTTCTCGGGGGTGAACGGCGTGGAGCAGCCCACGCTGGTCCGTCTCGACTCCGGGTCCGGCGAGGTGGACACCGGCTTCACACCCGACGTGTCCGACGCGCGCCAGGGCGTGCTGAAGGTCCAGGAGCTGGCGCTGAGCCCGGACGGGCGGCGGCTGGCCGTCAACGGCTCCTTCACCAGGATCGACGGTCACGAGCGGCACCAGATCGCCATGATGGACACCGCGAGCGGCTCGGTCACACCGTGGTCCACGTCCGCCTACGAGGAGCCCTGCGACTACGAGGAGCTGCACACCTACATGCGGCGGATGGCCTTCTCCCCGGACGGCTCCTACTTCGCGGTGGTGACGGCGGGCGGCCCGTACGTCAGGCCGGGCCTGTGCAAGTCCGTCGCGCGCTTCGAGAACACCGACTCCCCGGGCTCGGAGCCCACCTGGAGCAACAAGACCGGCGGCGACTCGCTGTACTCGGTGGAGATCACGTCGGCGGCGGTGTACGTGGGCGGACACCAGCGCTGGATGGACAACCCCGAGGGCGCGCTCAACCCGGGGCCCGGCTCGGTGGCGCGCGAGGGCATCGCGGCCGTGGACCCCGAGACCGGCAAGGCCCTGCCGTGGAACCCCGGCCGGGCGCGCGGCCACGGCGTGGAGGCGATGCTGGCCACCTCCGACGGGCTGTACGTGGGCAGCGACACCGAGCGCCTCGCCGACGAGTACCACGCCCGGCTGGGGATGTTCCCGCTCTCCTGAAGCCGGGGCCTCAGGACACGGGGGCGTCCCTGCGGCGCCCCCGGCGTCCCCCGGGCACCGGCGTGTCCACCCCCTTGAGCAGCTGGTGGACGCGCTGGTGGGAGAGGTCCACGACGTCGGCCATGGCCCGCTGGGTGACGCCCTCCCTCCGCATGGTCTCCAGCACCCGGGCGCGGGCGCGGTCGCGCTCGATCTGGGACCGCCGGAACTCCTCCTCCGCCACGAGGTACTGGATCACGTCCTCGGTCACGTCCTCGCCGCCGAACTCGTAACGCCAGGTGATCGTGAAGTCCTCCGGGTCGGTGTCCGTGAGGTCGGCGATGGCCTCGGGAACCTCGTCCTTGATCTCGGAGAAGTGCACGTAGTCGACCGTTCCGACGACGTGTTCGGGCAGCCCCGAGACACGTACGACCCAGAGGTCCTCATCGCGGATGACGGTAGCCGTGTAGTCAGGCATCACTTCTCCATCCATTTCTCACCGAACAGGTGCTGCAAGCCGTTCTCCACGTCCCGCAGAAGGCCCCGGGACAGCCCCTTGGAATGTTGCGTGACCATGAAACGACCGACCTGTGCTCCGCCCTCGTCCAAGAGGACATAGGTCTGGTGTGGTCCCTTGCCCCGTCCTTTGAGTTCTTCCAGGCGCAGGCCGTTCTTGCGCGCCATTCGGCGCACCAGGGCGAGCAGGACCCGCGCCTTCATCCGCTTGTTGACCATGATTCTAAAGCTAGGCCGATTGCTACTCAAGCGCCCAGGAAACTAGATATATGGGCCGCGAGCCCCTGGGTTCCGGGTCGCCGTAACCAGCCCAAGATTTCTTGGCCAACAACCCTTGGCCAAGAAACCTTGGGCCTCTACAGTGACCGCATGAACGACTCCGCCCCCCGCGACAGCGAGACCCCCTCCCAGTGCCCGGGCCGCGCCCCCGACCCCTTCGCCCATGCGGCGACCCTCGACGCCCGCTCCCTCCGCGGGCTGGCCCACCCCCTGCGCATCCGCGTCCTCAACCTCCTCCAGCAGCGGGGGCCCGCCACCGGCAAGACCGTCTCGGAGTGGCTGGACGTCTCCTCCGCCTCGGCCAGCTACCACCTGCGGCAGCTGGAGGCGCACGGGTTCATCGAGGAGGACCCCTCCCTGGGCACCTCGCGGGAGCGCTGGTGGCGCTCCAGGCACAAGGGATTCCGCTTCCCCGAGCACCTGGACACCGACGAGCCCGAGCTGAGCGCCGCCGTGCGCATGGCCCTGGCCGCCAGCTGGAGCGAGGAACTGGCCTCGGCCGTCAACCTGTGGGCGGCCCAGCCCGAGGGCTGGCGCGAGGCCCAGGTCATGTCCGGGCGGCGCACGGAGCTGACCCTGGAGGAACTCTCCGCCTTCCGGGAGGAGGTCCGCGCGCTCTTCGACCGCTACACGCGCGAGACCGGCGCCCCCGGCAGTCGACCGGTGCACGTCCAGTTCGCCGCCTTCCCCGACCCCGAGGACAGGGGCCCGGACGTGGAGGGGGACGACGGGGCGACGGGGACGGGCACGTGAGGAGCGTCGGCGGGCTGGTCGCCGCCCAGGCCCTGTGCTACACCGCCACGCGGCTGGCGATGATCGCCATCCCCTGGTTCGTCCTGGAGGCCACCGGCAGCCCGGCGTCCATGGGGGCGGTGGCCTTCTTCGAGATCGGCTCCTACACCCTGGCCCGACTGCTGGGCGGCCCGCTGCTGGACCGGATGGGTCAGCGTGCCGTGAGCGTGCGCGCCGACCTCGTCGCCGCGGCGGCGGTGGCCTGCGTCCCGCTGCTGCACACGGCCGGGCTGCTGTCCTTCCCCGTGCTCCTGGCGCTGGTGACCGTGATCGGCCTGGCCACCGGCCCCGCCGAGGCCGCCAAGGTCTCCATGGCCCCGGCCGTCGCCGAACGCACGGGGACGCGCCTCGAACGGGTCACCGGACTCACCGGAACCGTGGACCGGCTGTCCACGACCGTCGGACCGGTGGCCGCGGGCGGACTGGTGTCCCTGCTCGGCGCGCTCCCCGCCCTGTACACGAACGCCGCGCTGCTCGCCGCGGCGGCGGTGGTACTGGCCGCCACCCAGCCCGGGGAGCGCCCCCGCCCGGGCGGGGACCCCGAGGCGGACGCGGGCTACCCGACCAGGCTGCGCACCGGCTGGCGGGCGGTCTGGGGCGACGCCACCCTGCGCGTTTTGGTGGTCGTGCTCGCGGTCACCAACATGATCGACATGTCCGTGGCCTCGGTACTGCTGCCGGTGTGGGCGGACGACAACGGCATGGGTCCCGCGGTGGTCGGCCTCCTGGGCGGCGTGATGGGCGCGGCCTCGGTGGTGGGCTCGCTCGCGGCCACGGCGGTCGGGCACCTGCTGCCCCGGAGGGCGGTGTTCTTCGCGGGGCTGGTGCTGGCCGGGCCGCCCCGGCTGGTCGTGCTGGCGCTGGACGTGCCGCTGTGGGCGGTCCTGGCGGTGTGGGGCCTGTGCGGGCTCGCGGGCGGGGTACTCAACCCGATCCTGGGCGCGGTGCTGTTCGAGCGCCTGCCCCGCCGAGCCGTGGGGCGGGGCACGGCGACGATCGGCGCGCTGACCCGGATGGCGGCGCCGTTGGGCGCGCCCGTCGCGGGCGCGGCGGCCGGACTGCTCGGAGCGGCGCCGGTGCTACTGGCGTGCGCGGCCCTCTACCTGGCCGCGGTCCTGCCGCCGCTCGTGGGCCGCGCGGCCGAGGGCATCGACAGGCACGGGACGGAGGCGCGCCGGTCAGCGGGCGGGGCGGACGCGGGCACGGGCACAGGGTAGGGCCACCGCGAACGGGTGTCCGGATCGGTGTTCCCGCTCCCGGGGCCGCTGTGGCCGCCGACGGTGGCGCTGGCGGCGGGAGCGCCCCCGGCGGGAGCCGAACGCTCCCCGGCCACCGCTCCGGTCAGGACTCCCTGGCGGCGGTCGGCGCGTCCTCGCCCGGCTTCGCCTCGGCCCCGGCCTCCTCGGCACGGGCGTCGGCCCCGGCAGGGGCCGCCTCCTGATCCGGTGCCTCCTGGAAGTCGTCCTCGCGGGCGGAGGCGTCCGCCAGGCGCGCGGACAGGCTGTTCGCCTTGCGGCGCTCCATCCGCTCCACCGCGCTCGCGGAGACCTTGTCGCGCATCCCGGACAACAGGACGTAGGAGGCCAGTCCGCTGACCAGCCAGGCCAGGATGAGGGCGATCCACGCACGGGCGCCGAAAAGGTAGACCACTCCGAAGGCCGCCGCGAACAGCCCCAGGCGGGCGGCGGTATAGGTCAGCAAGCTACGCATCCAAAAGCCTCACAACAGACGATTACCTGGACTAGATTGGTCGCTACGCCCATCGGCGGCGCGGAACGCCCGGTCAACACCTGTGTCCGGACGTTCCCGCACCCCACACGGGTCGGGCCGACGGCCTCCCACAGGTCCTTATCTCCAGGTTAAGGGCGTGCCCGCCGCGACGGGCATCGGGTCGGTGTGTCGCTTGCGGCACAGGGGAACGGGACATAGGCGAACACGATTCGCATAGTCATGGGATGTTTCCAATCCCGACAGCAGGGTCCGAACATCACGTTCCGGTCACATATCCGGTACTCCTCCCCCCAACACCGCAATTTCTCCGAAAACTAGGGAGGAAACGGTCTAACTCGTGCACACTAGGGGATCAAACGCCCGCCGCCCCCACAGTCCGAGGCGGGCACGATTGGGGGAATGTGAAGGTGGAACGAGCAAGCGAACGCCTGTTGACCCCCGGGGAAGTGGCCTCACTCTTCCGGGTTGATCCCAAGACCGTCACGCGCTGGGCCGCCTCCGGGCGGATCAGCAGCATCCGGACCCCGGGAGGGCACCGCCGCTTCCGCGAGTCGGAGGTGCGCGCCCTCCTGCTCGGGGAGCCGAGCGAGAGCACGCCCTGAGGCCGAGTGCCCCAAGACAACCCATCCGGCGGGAGCCAGAGCTCCAGGAGCCACAGGGCCCTCCGACCGCCCCGTCGGCCGGTCAACCGCTCCGCGGACTCCCCCTGCCCTCCGGCCCGGTGTCCCGACCGTGAGGAGTCGACTGCAAGAGTTAGGCTGGAACCATGGTGTGGCTTGGTGGCCTGATCACGCTCGTATCGATCGTTCTGTGGGTGTACGCGTTCTTCGACGCGCTCACCACCCCTTCCTCTGAGGTGCGCACTCTGCCGAAGGTGCTGTGGGTGTTCGTCATCGTGCTGTTCGTGCCCGTCGGCGCCATCCTGTGGCTCCTCCTCGGCCGCCCGCGCCAGGCGGCCTCAGCCCGCGGGAGCGCGCCCTCCCCGACACAGGCCACGGCCTCGGCCGACGACCTCGACCCGTCCGACTTCACCAAGCCCTCGGGCAGCCCGCACCCGCTCGGACCGGACGACGACCCCGAGTTCCTGCGACGACTCAACCGGCGGATCGATCCGGAGGACTGACCCGGACACGACCGACCCGGACCGGTACACGACGACGGTGGGGGCCGCCCGACAGGACGCGGCCCCCACCGCTGTGTTCCACCCTTCCCGTTCCCCCACCCCGGGGCAAGCACATCCGGGCGGCTCCCCGGCGCGGCACCGGCCGACCACACCAGACACCGATGTCACATCCCCGCATCGGAGCCATCCGCTCCGGAACCCGCTCCTCGCGTTCGGCGTCCATACCCGTGCACATCCCCGAACACTGAGGAGGCCGCCATGCGGCAGACCGGACGCCGTCGAGTCATCACCGGAACGGCACTGGGCGCGGTCTCCCTGCTTCTGTCCACCGGCTGTTCGTTCGAGTTCAGCATCGGCGGCCCCGACGCAGTCGGCGCCGAACAGGTCGCCGAGCGGTCGAGCGAGATGCTGGCCGAGGAGGTGGGCCAGACCCCCGACGGCTTCACCTGCCCCGAGGACCTCCCCGCGGAGGTGGGCGCCGAGATCCGCTGTGAGCTCACCGCCGACGGCCAGACCCTCGGAGTGACCGTCACGACCACCTCCGTCGACGGCGACGACGTCCAGTGGGACGTCGAGGTCGACGACGCCCAGGTCGCCGAGGACGCCGCCGGGGACGGCGCGGGCGAGGACACCGGCGGGGGCGCCGGTGGGGACGGAGGTACCGCCGCGAGCGACGGGGTCGTCCCCGCCGAGCAGGTCGCCCAGCAGTCGGCAGCGCAGTTGGAGGCGGTGGTCGGCCGGGCCCCCGAGGACTTCTCCTGCCCCCAGGGCCTCCCCGCGGAGGTGGGCGCCGAGATCCGCTGCAACCTCGTGGACGGGGGCATGAACTACGGCGTGACCATCACGACCACCTCGGTCGACGGCGACGACGTCCAGTGGGACATCGAGGTCGACGACCAGCCCCTGTAACCGCGAGGGCCCGCCCGGACGGGGCCGGGCGGGCCCGGCTCCCGGGGTACGCGACCACTCCGGGGGCGACGAACTCAGAGCACCCCGGCGCCCGCCTCGCGCGGCACGCCGCGGACCGCGTGCACCGGCTCCACCCGCGTGGAGAACTGCGGCACCCAGGTCAGGTCGGTGCCCAGCGCCTGGTCGGGGTAGGCCTCGTTGTGCGCCCGCACCAGGTCCACCTCCGTGACGCGCCCGCGGCCGTCCTCCATCACCGCGTTCCCGTGCTCCACGATGTCGGTGCCGCCCCAGTTGCCGACGATCTCCCCGGCCGTGATGCCGTCGTGCAGGTCGAACAGGTTGTTCTCCGCGTACAGGTGCGACTCGAAGCCCGCCCCCAGGCTGTACTGGTACAGGTCCGTGGCCACCGTGTAGTGGTTGTTGTAGACGTGCACCTGCCCGTAGCGCACGCGGGGCGCGCGCTGGCCCAGGCTGTCGAAGTGGTTGTGGTGCCAGGTGGTGCGCAGGTACCCGCGGTCGGTGGTGCGGCCGTCGCTGTTGCCCACCAGGATCGCCTTGTCCCGGCCGTCGAAGTGGTTGTACGACACCGTCACCAGGTCGCTGGCGCGCACGATGTCCAGCAGGCCGTCGTGCACCTCGTAGCGGCGTCCGAAGTACTCCGGCAGCTCCGAGCCCGGGTTGTCGCCGTCGTCGAACGTGTTGTGGTCGATCCACACGTTCGTGGAGCCGGAGACCTCCAGGTGGTCGTACTCGGAGTTCCAGTTGCCCTCGCCGCCGTCGCCGGGGTCCCAGCCGGGGAAGCAGTCGTGCGTGTCGGACAGGGTGAGGTTGCGCAGGATGACGTTGCGCGCGCCGACCACCCGGATGCTCATCCCGGTGATCTCGGCGCCGTCCCCGGCCCCGACCACGGTCGTGTTGGAGCCGACCTCCACCCGGATCCGCTCCGCCTGGGCGTCGGCAGAGGCCTCGCGGGCCTCCTCCAGCGGGCCGCTGGGGTCCTGCCAGCCCCACACCCCGGGGTCGTAGGCGGCCAGGTAGCCCTCCAACGTGTAGCCGTCCACGGCGTAGTCCCCGCACGACAGGGGCGTGCCGTCCGGCGCCGTGTTCGCGTCGATGAGACCCTCGACGTAGACGATCTTGGGCTCGTCCCCGCTCACCGCCTCGCGGAACTCCTGCGCCGTGGAGACGCGGAAGACGTTCTCCGGGGAGGCGTCCGCGCCTCCCGTCGTCCCGCCTCCGGCCGAGGCCCAGCCGTCGCCCTCGGGCAGGACCTGCCTGCCCACGTCGGGCGCCGCCTGGACGGGCGCGACAGCGGTCATCACCAACACCGCGCTCAGAGGGAGTGCGAGCCTGCGCATGTTTCTTCTCCTCAGGGGGGACTGCAAACGGTTGCATGAACATCTCCCAGGAGTCGGACCGGCGTCAACCCCTCCCACCCGGGAAAACCCCGGAAAACCAGGCACCGAACCTCAAAGTACGCACTGGTCAACCACAACCGCTTGCCAGTAACCTCGGAGCCGTTCCCCACCGAAGGAGGCCACGGGTGGCCGTGACCATCAAGGACGTCGCCCTGGCGAGCGGGGTGCACGTCTCCACCGTCTCCCGGACCTTCTCCGCCGCGCACCTGGTCAACGCCGACACCCGGACCCGCGTGCTCGCCGCCGCCAGCGCCCTGGGCTACCGGCCCAACCGCGCCGCGCGGGCCCTGTCCACCCGCCGCACCGGCAACCTGGGGCTGATCGTCGCCGACATCGCCAACCCGTTCTTCCCGCCCCTGATCAAGGCCGCGCAGGCCCACGCCCGCCGCAGCGACCACCACGTGTTCGTCGCCGACACCGACGAGCAGGCCCGCGTGGAGGAGGAGCTGATCCGCTCCATGGCCACCCAGGTGGACGGCGCGCTCCTGGTCGCGCCGCGCCTGAGCAACCGCCTGATCGCGGAGCTGAGCGCCGACGTGCCCTTCGTCGTGGTCAACCGCCAGCCCGCCGGGCTGCCAGCCGTCCTCATGGACGTGGCCTCGGGCGCCGGGCAGGCCGTGGACCACCTCGCCACCCTCGGCCACCGCGAGATCGCCCTGCTCACCGGACCGCGCGCGTCGTGGACCAACCAGCGCCTGGAGCGCGCGGCGGAGGAGGCCGCCCTGCGCCGCGGCCTGGTCCTGCACGGCGTGGGACCCAACCAGCCCACCGAGGAGGGCGGCGCGGCCGCCGCCCGGGAGGTGCTGGACCTCGGCGCCACCGCCGTCCTGGCCTACAACGACCTGGTCGCCCTCGGTCTGGTCCAGGAGCTGCGGGACCTGGGCGCGTCCGTGCCCGGCGACCTCAGCGTCGTCGGCGTCGACAACACCCACACCGCCCGGCACTGCGACCTGACCAGCATCGACATGCCCACCGCCGCGGCCGGACGCTCCGCCATCGACCTGCTGCTGCACCGCGTCAGCAGCGGGGACTCCCCCGGCACCGTCACCCTGGACACCCGCCTGGTCGTGCGGGGGTCCACCGCTCCCCCGCCCGCCTGAACACGGAGGACGCGGAGCCCCGAAGCGAACACGTCCGGGCGCCCGGACACGGGCGAAGCGGAGCGGAGCCCCAAAGCGAACGGGGCCCCGCCGTGGCGGGGCCCCGTTCGCGGGCCGGGGTCAGGCGTAGGAGTGCAGACCGCTGAACATGTAGTTCACCGCGAAGAAGTTGAACAGGATGGTCGCGAAGCCCACCACGTTGATCCACGTGGCCTTGGGTCCGCGCCAGCCGCCGGTGGCCCGGGCGTGCAGGTAGGCCGCGTAGATCACCCAGGAGATGAACGACCAGACCTCCTTGGGGTCCCAGCCCCAGAAGCGGCCCCAGGCCTCGTCGGCCCAGATGGAACCGGCGATGATGCCGAAGGTCCACAGCGGGAAGGCGAAGAGGATGAACCGGTGGGAGATCCGGTCCAGCAGCTCGGGGCTGGGCAGGCGGCCCGCGATACCGGCCACCCGCTCGCCCAGCGCGCGTCTGGCCTCGGCCCGGTGCGCCACGAGGTAGGTGACGCCGGCCGCGCCGGAGACCATGAAGGCGCCGCCCGCGATGATCGTCGCGGTCACGTGGATGGGCACCCAGTACGAGTGCAGGGCGGGGATGAGCGGGCCCGGGTCCACATACAGCCAGCGGACGCCGATGCCCAGCAGGACGAGCACCGGGACCAGCACGAACGCGCCCAGGAAGCGCGCCTGGTACCGGTAGGAGGCGAAGAGCAGACCGCCCACCGCGACCAGGCACAGGGCCACGACGAACTCGAACATGTTGCCCCAGGGCCAGCGCCCGGCGGCCAGGCCGCGGGCGATGATCTGGGCGACACCCATCACGAAGCCGAACGTCGTCACGCCCAGGGCGATCTTGCCCAGGACGCTCTGGGAGGCCCTGGCCTCCACCTCGGTGCTGCGGACGTTGACCTTGATGCCGTCGTCGGCGCCGGACTCGGCACCGGCGTTGACCGGCATGAGCCGACCGGCCTTGAGCCTGGTGCGTTTTCCGTAGGCGGCCTCGATGGCGAAGAGGAACAGCGCAGCCGCGTACGTGACGATCATCGCGATGATCAACGAGTCACTGACTGACGTCATCACCTCGTCCACCTGTGCGGCGAGTGTGTACGTCACCGGTCACTCCCTTGTGTGGTCGACTCTGGCGGGTCGGATGGCGGATGGGGGTCGGAGCCCGGAGCGGGGTCCGGGTCGGAGTCCGGGCCGGCAGTCGGACGGCTGTCCGGTCCGGAGCCGGATTCCCCGTCGGACCGGCTCCGGAGCCGTCCGGCGAGTTCCGTGGTGAGTTCGTGGAACTCCACGTTGTTCCCGGCCGCCTCGGTCTTGCCCAGGGCGGCCAGCTCCACGTGGGTGCGGCCGTCCCCGCCCCTGGTCGCGCGCACCCACACGCGGCGCGGGCGGACGAACAGGGTGACGATCAGCCCGGCGACGGCCAGGGAGGCCGCGGTCAGCGCGGGCAGCCGGGCGCCGTCGCGGTTCATCTGGAGGCTGACGTACTCCTTGTATCCGGAGAAGGTGATCGACCCGGCGCCCTCGGGCAGCTCCCAGGTGTCCCCGATCTCCATCACGGGGGAGCTGCCCAGCTCCTCCATGCCGCCGGTGCGCAACTGGTAGACCGACTGCGGGTCGATCAGCCCCAGGTCTCCCCGGTAGCCCTCCAGGGTGATCCGGGGGTTCTGGGCCCCGGGGAAGTTGGAGACCATCTCCCCCTCGGGCGTCTCCACCGCGCTGGGCAGGAACACGCCGACGAAGCCGAGCTGCTCGCCTCCGGTGTCGGGCACCTTGACCACGCCGTCGGAGGTGTAGGAGGCCGTGTCCCGGTGCAGGAAGGGGACCGCCTGGTCGAAGACCAGGTCGCCCTCGGCGTTGCGCACCTCGAACTCCGGCGCGTACCCGTGGCCGAGCAGGTAGACCTGCACGCCCGCCACGCTCAACGGGTGGTTGACCTCCAGCCGGTGCCGCTCCTGCGGCGCGTCGGGCGCCTCCCTGTAGGTGAGGTCGGCGACGTAGGACTCGGCCTGGCCGCGCAGGCCGCCGTCCTCGATGAAGGAGGCCTCGAAGTCGTCCAGGTGGATGGAGAAGGGTTCCAGGGAGTCGGTGTCGGTCCAGTGCCCGGGGTAGATCGCGTCGTAGGAGGTCAGGGTGTTGGCGAACCCGTCGCCCTCCACCAGGAGCATGTTGCCGCGGTAGCCGAGGAAGGACCCGGCGGCCAGGGCGAGCAGCAGGCCCAGCAGGGCGAGGTGGAACAGGACGTTCCCGGCCTCGCGCAGGTAGCCGGTCTCGGTGGAGAGGGAGTCGCCGTAGCGCTCGGTCCGGTAGCCCCGCAGGACCCTGCGGGACTGCTCCAGCACCGTCTCGGGGTCGGCGTCGGTGGTGAACGCGGCGGCGTAGGGCATCCGGCCCAGGTTCTTGGGCGTGTGCACCGGGCGGGCCCGCACCGCGCGGGCGTGCGCCAGCGCCCGGGGGAGCACGCAGCCCGCCAGGGAGACGAACAGCAGCAGGTAGATCGCCGCGTACCAGGGCGAGGAGAACACGTCGAAGAGGTAGAACCGGTCCAGCCAGGGCGCCAGTTCGGGGTTCTCCTGGAAGTAGGTGTTGACCTCGTCGACGCTCACCACGTTCTGCGGCAGGATCGAGCCCGGGATGGCCCCGACGGCCAGCAGGAACAGCAGGATCAGGGCGGTGCGCATCGAGGTCAGGGTGCGCCAGATCCAGCGCAGCCAGCCGACCGCGCCCAGGCCCTTGGGGCGCGGTCGGGCGCCCTCCCCGTTCTGGGCGGCGGTCCCGGCCCCTTGGTCGTTCGCGGTCGTACTCATCAGATCACCGTCTGGAAGTCGGCGGCCCAGCCCTGCATGGCGATGGTCAGCTGCGTCCACAGGCCGGTCACCATCGCCAGGCCGACCAGGACGAGCATGGCCCCGCCGATCACGGTGACCGTGCGGGTGCGGCGCTTGAGCCAGTCGAAGGTGCCCAGCGCGCGCCGGTAGAGGAGGGAGGCCAGGACGAACGGCAGCCCGAGGCCGACGCAGTAGGCCAGGGACAGCAGCATGCCGCGTCCGGCGCCGCCCTCGACGAAGGCGAGGGTCTGCACGGCGGCCAGGGTCGGCCCGATGCAGGGGGTCCAGCCCAGGCCGAACAGGACGCCGAGCAGGGGCGCGCCCGCCAGTCCGGCGCGCGGCAGGCGGTGGAAGCGGAACTCGCGCCCGAAGCCCGGGACGACGCCCATGAAGGCCAGGCCCAGGACGACGGTGAGGACGCCGAGCACCCGTGTGATGGGGTCGGTGTAGTCCATGAGGATCTCACCGAGCCAGCCGATGAAGCCGCCGACGGCGACGAACACCAGGGTGAACCCGGCGATGAACAGGACGCTGCCCGTGACCATGGTCCAGCGGCGGGAGGCCAGTTCGGCGTCGACGTCGGCGACGGTGGCGGTGCCGCCCCCCGCGGTCGAGGCGGTGCGCTCGCGCACCTGGGTGCCGCTCATCCCGGTCACGTAGGACAGGTAGCCGGGCACGAGAGGGAGCACGCAGGGCGAGAGGAAGGAGACCAGGCCCGCGGCCAGGGCCAGCGGGATCGCGGCCAGCAGGGAGCCGGTGAGGACGGTGGTGCCGATGGGGTCCATCAGCCCTCGTCCCCGGAGCCCTGGTCCGCCTCGGACGGCGCGTCCGACGGCCCGGCCGAGGGGTCGGCCTCCTCCGGGGAGGCCGTCTGCCCGGCCTCCTGCTCCGCGACGCGGGGGCGCTCCTCCGGGTCGCCGAAGTCGAACTCGACCACCAGCGGGTTGAGCAGCTCGGTCAGCTGGCCGTAGGTGGTCGGGCCGATGACGCGGGCGGCGATGCGGCCCTCGGGGTCGATGACGAGCGTGCTGGGGATGGAGCGCGGGGGCACGGTGTCGCGGAAGGCCTGGGGCACCGCGCCGGGCTGGTCGTACAGGCTCGGGTAGGGGACGCCCATGCTCTCCTGGTAGGACCGCGCGGCCGTCTCGTCGTCCTTGATGTTCACGCCGAGGAAGTCCACGCCCAGGTCCGCGTACTCGGCGTGCACCTCGTCCAGGACCGGCTGCTCGGCGCGGCAGGGGCCGCACCAGCTCGCCCAGACGTTGAGGACGACGATGCCGCCCTCGTAGTCGCCGAGGGAGACCTCCTCGCCGTCGAGGGTGGTGCCGGTGACCTCGGGGGCCTCGGTGCGCTCGGCGGCCTCGAAGGTGGTGGCGCTGCCGTCTCCGGAGATGAAGCGGTTTTCCTCGTCGCTGGCCTGGATCTCGTTGCCCCCGGCACAGCCGGTCAGGGCGAGTACGGCGGCCAGTCCGGCCGCCGCCAGGCGCGGCACGGCACGGCTTCGGCGCGTACCGGTGCTGGTGCTGGGCATCGAGGGGACCTCGCGAACGGGGTGTGAACAGGGCGGACTACAACAACGACAAAGTGTAGTAGATGCCCTGGGACCCGTTCGGCCGCCCCGGCACAAGGGGGAACCGCGGCCGGTGGGGGTGGGGGACGGCCCTGCGGCGCTCCGGACGGCGCGCGTCGGGAGGGGGGTGGAGACGCCGGTGGGGGCGGTGTCCGTCAGTCACCGCCCCCGGGTGTGTCGGCTGACCGGGGGCCGGGGGGCGGCCCCGGTCGGCCGGGCCCTGGATCAACCAGCCTCGACGAAAGCCTCGCGGAGGTAGTCGTGCACGGCCCGCTCGGGGACCCGGTAGGAACGCCCCACGCGAATCGCGGGGAGAACTCCCGAGTGCACCATTCGGTAAACGGTCATCTTGGACACACGCATGATCGTGGCTACCTCCGCCACGGTCAGGAACCTGACCTCTTCGAGAGGCGGCTTGCTCCCGTTCATCTTTCGACGCCCTCATTCCCGGACGTGAGCATTGTCTACCCTTGGGACCGGCGTGGTGTGCGGCGGCGACCCCGGTGTACCCGCCCCAAACCATGCCAGCGTGTCACGCTGTCACTACTGACACGTCCGTTTTCAGAGTAGAGCCGAGTTCGCCTCAGCGAAAGGCCGTTGGGCCTGTCTTCGGCGCTATGTGTTGATGGCGGGTCGGATGAGGTTTAACGGTGGGTATAAATGGTCTCCCCCTGCTCACAGGAGACCGGCCCGGGCGAGAACGTATTCGCGCAGAGGGGCGTAGTCCTCGGTCAGGTAACCGTCGTCCAAAGGCACCGTGACCAGTAGTTTCCCTTCGGCCTCGGCGAGGAAGAGGGCGGGGTCGTTGCAGTCGGCGAAGCCCATCGCGGGCACTCCCGCCTCACCCGCCGCACCCGCGAACCCGTGGTCGGCGATGACCAACTGCGGCCATGCCTCACCGCGGTCCGCGAGGTCCGCGAGGATGGCACGCATGGCGAAGGGGTGGTGGCTGTGGCGGGCGAGGCGACCGTCCGTGACGATGGCGATGTCGTCCTCCCACACCACGATCCGCCGGTTCGGGGGACGCTCCGTGGTCACTTCGTAGGAATAGCCGCCACCAGCGGTGAGAACCTGGCACCCGCGCTCGGCGAGGGCGTCCTTCCAGGCGCGGTAGGTCTCGCGGAGGTTGCGCGGGTGGCCGGTGGCGAACAGGACCCGTTCCCGGCGCTCGGCGGCCAGGGCCAGCCGGTCGGCGAAGGCCTCCAGGGCGTCGATGGTCAGGTCGGGGTCGATGGTGTCGATCCCCCACACGTACTCCTCGTCGGCCACCACGCCGCAGCGCTTGCTCATCAGCGCCAGGACCTCGGAGTAGGTCCAGTCGTGGGAGAAGGTGAGACCGAACTGGTGGTAGGGGTCCTTCTGGACGAGCCGCCGGTAGTGCCGCAGGTTGTTCTGGCGCGGGGTGTCGACGTGCCCGGCGATTCCCGTGCGCACCAGATAGGTGATCAGTTCAGCGCGTGTCGGCGGCGTCACCTGGCGCTCCCCTTCCTCGTCTGCGCAGCGAGCGTGCGCCACGCTGGGCGGCCACCACGGCGCCTGCTCCTGTTCGCCCGGTATTCAACCTCTGTCCTACCCGCTTCGGACGCGACACGCGCGGCTCCTCCGGAATTCACGCCGGTCGACACCGGGGTGTTATGGGAGCCGTTCCGTGAGCCGCCCGGCGCCCCGTGAATCCCTGCCGGCACCGGACCGGCGGCCCGGACCGCGACGACGCGGAAGGGCCGCCCCCTACAGGCTCGGGTCGATCCCGTGGCTGGGGAAGACCGCGGTCCGGGTCGCGTGGATGGCCCGGTCCACCGGGTCGCCCGGGTCGTAGCCGTCCACGAAGTGGTCGAAGACGACCTCGCGCCCGTCGGTCATGTACAGCGGCGCCAGCTCCCCCGTGCGCTGGCGCACGAAGTCGCGCCAGCCCTGCGGGGTCTCGGTGTCGGGGTCGATGGGACGGCCCGCGGCCTCGCCCAGCAGGTGGGTCCAGGCGCGGGGGACGACGTGGACCAGCCCGTACCCGCCGCCGCCGAACAGCAGCCAGCGGCCGCCCGCCGTCTTGCGGGCCAGCTCGTGCAGCTCGGCGTAGGCCCGGCGCTGGCCGTCCACGCTCAGGGTGAGGTTGGCGAGCGGGTCCAGGGCGTGGGTGTCGCAGCCCTGCTGGGTCACCAGGATCTCGGGCTGGAACTCGTGCAGCAGCGGCGGCACGACGGCGTCGAAGGCGCGGTGCCAGCCGTTGTCGCCGGTGCCCGCGGGCAGGGCGACGTTGACCGCGTACCCCTCGGCGTCCGGGCCGCCGGTCTCGGAGGCCTGGCCGGTGCCGGGGAACAGGGTCGCCGGGGACTCGTGGAGGCTGATGGTGAGCACGCGCGGGTCGTTGTAGAAGGCGTTCTGGACGCCGTCGCCGTGGTGGACGTCCACGTCCACGTAGGCGACGCGCTTGGCCCCCTGCTCCAGCAGCCAGGCGATGGCCAGGGCGGGGTCGTTGTAGACGCAGAAGCCCCAGGCGTTGCCGCGCATGGCGTGGTGCAGGCCGCCCGCGATGTTGGCCGCGTGCGCGGTCTCCCCGCTCCAGACCGCCCGCGCGGCGGCCACGGACGCGCCGGAGATGAGCGCGGCGGCGTCGTGCATGTCCTTGAAGACGGGGTTGTCGGAGGTGCCCAGCATGTGGGCGTCGTCGGGCTCCAGCGTGCGGCCCGCGCGCTTGACCGCCTCGATGTAGGCGGGGTCGTGCACGAGGGACAGGAGTTCGTCCGAGGCGGGTTCGACGTCCAGGAGTCCGACCCCCGGCGCGTCCAGCACGCCGAGTTCGCGGCTGAGCGCCATGGTCAGCTCGACGCGTATCGGCGCCATCGGGTGCTGCGGACCGAAGTCGTAGGCCGTGAGTCCGTCGTCCCATGCCACCCGAAGCGAGCAGGACGTGCGCCCTCCCATGTGGTGACCCCCGTTTCAGGTGTGCGTGCTCCGAAGCACACAGTACGCACAACCGCACGCGTGGACGAACCCCGGGGTTGGCTGCCCGGTCCGGCACGGGGAGCGGCCCCCGTGCCGGACCGCGGCGTCCGGACCCCGGCTACTCGGTGACGAAGTAGCAGGACTCGTACAGGTCGCCGCCGGAGAGGTCGACGGTGCCGTGCAGGGGTGCCGCCCCGAAGAGCGAGTCCTTCGAGGTGAGCAGCACCCGGTACTCGCCCGGTTCGAGTTCGACGCGCATGACGTCGCCGTCGTCGAAGCAGGAGTTGCCCGAGGGCGGCGAGCTGTAGACCTCGCAGTCCTCGCACGCGGGGGTGATGATCTCCTCGTGGACGGCGTCCGGCCCGACGTAGAGGAACTGCATCTCGTACGGGGTGTTGTTGGTGATCTCCAGGACGCTCTTGTCACTGCCGGAGCTGCCGGTGGGGGCGGGCGCGAAGTCGACCTCGCCGAGCGAGGTCATGGCGTCCATCCTCTCCTCGATGCGCCCGGCGCCGATGTGGGTGACCATCCGCTCGACCTCGTCGGTCTCGTGGTCGGGGTACTCCGCCTCCAGGAGGGCGACCATCTCGTCGGCGGTGTCGAGCGATCCGCCGTCCACGCTGTCCCAGCCGCAGTTGAAGGCGGCGTCGGGGCGCTCGGTGGTGATGCGCTCGGCGACCTCGGGGACGGTGTCCCAGGCCAGGTCGGAGAACATGTCGATCTGGTCGAAGCCCGCGCACCAGTTCTCGGCGGCGTACTCGGCGGTGCCGGTGTCGTAGAGCTCGGTGAGGGCGGTGGGGACCTGGCCCGCGGCCTCGGTGCCCTCGTAGTCCGCCGGGATCACGGTGTAGATCTCGTGCGCCCGCCGCATGCTCTCGCGGTACCCGTCGGTGACCTCGCCGTCGAAGTCCTCCTCGGCCGAGGCCACCAGGTCGGCGGCGTAGGAGAGGTGGATGTCGGCGACCTCGCCGTCGGTGTCCTCCCAGCGGGCGGCGGGGTGCTCGAAGTAGGCGGCGTAGGAGTCCAGGGCCTGCGCGTACGCCTCTTCGGCCACGTCGGACTGGGCCAGGTCCAGGAGTGCGCAGGCCTCGGCGCCAGCGCGGGCGCGCGACATGAGCGACGGGGAGAAGGAGAGCTGGAAGAGGTCCTCCACGCTCCCGTAGGCGGCGACCGCCTCGGAGGTCGCGCACTCGCCGCGGGCGTGGGCCGCGTCGGCGACGCGCAGCCGCCACTCCCCCGCCTGCCACACGCCGGTGAGGGTCGCCATCAGGGCGAGCGCCAGTCCGGCGGCGGTGAGGAGGGGCAGCGCCCGCTTGGAGGGCTGTTCCCCCCCGCCGAGCAGGCGCTCGTCGCGGGCGCGCCCCGCGAACAGGCCGTGCACGGCCGCGGCGGCGAACCAGGCCACGAGGATCGACGCCCACAGGAGGAGGTTGTCGGCTGCGCCGAGGACGGCGGCGGTGACCAGCAGGCCGAGGGTGATGATGAGCGCGGCGGCGAAGAACGGCCACTGGCGCAGGTAGACGTACCCGGCTCCCATGCCCGAGGCGTTGAGCAGCGAGGTGCGCAGCGCGGACGGGGAGGAGAACAGGCCGAGCCTGGGCGGCCTCGGGGGCGGCGGCGGGCCGAACTGACCCGGAGGAGGCCCGCCGGGGGGCATGCCACCGGGAGGGGGCCCCATCGGCGGCGGACCGCCGGGGGGCATACCGCCGGGGGGAGGTCCCAGGGGAGGCGGGCCGCCCTGCGGCGTCCCGCCCGGGGGCGGCATCATGCCGGGCGGCCTGCCGCCGGGAGGAGGCCCCGTGAAGGGCATACCGCCCGGAGGCGGGCCGGGCGCACCGCCCGAGTACATCCCGCTCGCGGGTGTGCCCCCGCTGGGCGCGTCCCCGGCGGGCCTACCGCCGGTCGGCGCACCGCCGTGGAAGGCCCCTCCGGCCGGGTTGGCGCCGGTCGGACCGCCCTGGGCGGGGCCGCCCCCCGCGGGGTTGGCGCCGGTCGGGCCGGAAGGCGTGGGCCCCGGAGGCGGGAAGCCTCCGCCGGGCGGCTGGGAAGGGTCGGGCGGGGGAGGGGGAGAAGTCATGGAGGACCCTGGAATCAGGAGATGGGGGAGATCCCGCGCGTACGGGACCGAGGGGGCCGTGTACACCCTTCACCGAAGACACTACCCAGGTCCCCCGACATCGGACCCCCCAGGACGGGCCGCTTCCGGCCATCTTCCCGCGGCGGGGCGGGCCCGGGGCCTCCACCGGAACGGCGGCCCCGACCGGCCGGTGACGGCGGCCCGGCACCCGCGGGTGCCGGGCCGCCGTCACCGGTCCGCTCCACGACCCCCGAGGAGGCGCGGCGCCAGCCCGCGCTCCGTCCCGCCTCCGGGCGGAACGACCCCGACGGCACGCTTCACCCGGCCCCAGGGCCTCGTCAGCTTCCGGAGAGCGCGTTGCTGCGGTCCCTGGCCGCCTCGATGGCGTCGGTGAAGGCCGTGCGCACGCCGTGCCGCTCCAGCTCGCGCAGCGCGGCGGCGGTGGTGCCGCCCGGCGAGGTGACGGCCTCGCGCAGCACGACCGGGTGCTCGCCCGAGCCGTTGAGCATCGCGGCGGCGCCGGTGATGGTCTGGCCGACCAGCTTCTGCGCGGTGGCGCGCGGCATCCCCATCGCCACACCGGCCTCGATCATCGTCTCGGCGATGAAGTAGAAGTAGGCGGGGCCGCTGCCGGAGATGGCGGTGACGGTGTCCATGTGCTGCTCGCCCACGCGGATGACATCGCCGACCGTGCCCAGCAGCGCCTCGGCGCGGTCCAGGTGGGCCTCACCGGTGTGGGCGCCGCCCGCGATCGCGGTCATCCCCTGCCCCATCAGGGCGGGCGTGTTGGGCATCGCCCGGACGACGGGGGTCCCGGAGGGCAGGTGCTCCTCCAGCATGGCGGTGGTGATCCCGGCCGCGACGGAGATCACGAGGCAGGAGGAGGACAGGCGCGGCGCCAGGTCGTCCAGCAGCGCCACCATGTCCTGGGGCTTGAGCGCGAGCAGGAGGGTGTCGGCGCGCTTGGCGGCGTCCGCGGCCGGGACCACCTCGATCCCGTAGCGGGCGCGCAGCTCCCCGGCGTGCTCCTCGCGCGGCTCGGTGACGAGGACGTCCTCCGGCGCGTGGCCCGTGGCCAGCATTCCGGCGAGCAGAGCCTCGCCCATCTTCCCGGCACCGATGATGGCGATCATGAAGGTCCTTCCTGCGGATGCCCCCACGCTAACGGCACCGGTGACCCCGCGTGGACACCGGATCCCACTCCGTGGACACCCGGCCCTCACTCGGGGTCGACGGTGCCCTTGTCGTCCACGGTGCCGCCCTCGTCGACCGCGAAGCGGCGGGGCGGCGCCGAGGGGGCGCGGCGCAGCAGCGCGATGCGCTCGCGGCGGTCGCGCGGCCGGTCGCCGGGGCCCGCGGTGCGGGCGAAGTGCAGCCGGGTGAAGGCCAGGGCCTCGGCCAGCTCGCGCATGCGCGCCTGGCGGTCGGGGGCCTTGCGGGTGCTGACCTCAAGGACCAGCTGGCCCTCGAAGCCGTTCCCGGCCAGGTACTCCAGCAGCTCGCCCACCGGCTGGCGTCCGCGCCCGGGGATGAGGTGCTCGTCGAGGTTCTGGCCGCCGATGCCGTCGGCCACGTGGATGTGGGAGAGGCGGTCGCCCAGGCGCTTGGCCATGTCCATGGCGTCGGAGCCGGACATGGCGGTGTGCGACAGGTCGAGCGTGACGTCGGGGTAGTCGCGGTCGAGCGGGTTCCAGCTCGGCGCGTAGGGGACGACCTCGCGGTCGCGCACGCGCACCGGGTACATGTTCTCCACGGCGAAGACGACGTCGGTCTCGTCCTGCATGCGGGAGATACCGGTCTCGAACTCGCGGGCGTAGTCGCGCTGCCATCGGAAGGCGGGGTGCACCACGATCGTCTTGGCGCCCAGGGCCTCGGCCATCTCCTTGGAGCGGACGAGTTTGCCCCAGGGCTCCCTGCCCCACACCCGCTGGGTCAGGACCAGGCAGGGTGAGTGGACCGCGGTGACGGGGATCTGGTGGTAGTCCGAGAGGCGCCGTAGGAGGTCGATGTCCTGGCTTGCCGGATCGGAGGAGACGAGCACCTCCACGCCGTCGTACCCCAGCTTCGCGGCGATCTCGAAGGCGGCCGGGGTCTTCTCCGGGTAGACCGACGCCGACGACAGGACGACGGGCGCGTCTGGGACCTGGATAGGGCTCACGCCAACCAGAGTATGCGCTAACACCCCTCGTGTGCGTACCGCCCGCGTGAACGCGGCGTGCCGTTCTCCCCACGCCCTCCCCCACGGAGGGTGCGGGTCGCGGTCGCGCGGCGGTGGTGGGAGGGCCCGCGGGTGCACCCGCGGAGCCCTGGTTCGTGGTTGCCGACCGCCACGTCGTCGGGGCGGTCGGGCCCGGCCGGGTTCACTCCCCGGCGTGTGTGGGGGCCGTCAGCGCGCCGCGCGAGGCCCGCCCGTCTCACAGCCGTACGGCGCCTGCGAGACCGTGCTTGTGGACGTCCCGCTCGCGGACGTGGTCCCCCGAGTTCGGCGCGTCGATCATGCGCCCGCCACCGAGGTAGATGGCGACGTGGTAGGCGTATCCGCCGCTGTCGGCCCAGTACAGGATGTCGCCCCTGCGGGCGTTGGAGTAGGAGACCCGGGTCCCGGCGCCGACCTGGTCGTGGGCGATGCGGGGCAGGTCAACCCCGGCCTGCTTGTAGGCCCACTGGACGAGTCCCGAGCAGTCGAAGCCGTTGGGGCCGGTGCCTCCCCAGCGGTAAGGGGTGCCCTTCTTGGACTCGGCGGCGTCGATGGCGTCCTCCACCGTCGACCTGGACAGCGACATGTGGACGCGCCGGGGTCCGGCTGAGTCCTGCGCGGTGGGCGCGGCCTGCTGCGCCGGTCGCACCGGCTGCGGATGCTGGACCGGCTGGGCGAGCGCGGGCGCCGTACCGGCGGCCAGGGCGGCCGCGGTGAGCGCGGCGACGGCGAGCGCGCGCCCGCCGCGGCGCGGAGGAACGGGCGAGGCCTGCCGCCCCGGATCCGTGGGACGGCAGGCCTGCGTTTGCTCGTGGTGTCGCGGTATTCGCATGACGGTGGTTCTCCCGCTCTCGCTCGGAGCGTCGCGGCGCCCACGTCACTGTGACGCGGATCTCCCCGTCGCGACGCCCTCACCATTCGTCACACAGACCACGCGATATGTCACTCTCCGTAGCACGAACGGCCGCCAAAGACGGTAAAGAGTCCTTGACCTTCGGGGGACGAAAGCACTCAGGTCACCACTGAACGGACTCCCCTCCTCGGCGGCCGGTCACCCCGGGTTACGCGGCGTCGTCCACGGGCGCGGGGACCCCCAGCTCGGCTCCCACGAAGTCGGCCGTGGCCTGCATACCGAGGTAGTTCGGGTGCACCGGGGCCCCGTTCTCGGGGATCAGGCCCTCCACCCAGCGGGTGTCGGAGGACTGGCAGACGTCGTGGCCGCGCTCGAAGACGTCCACGTAGACCGCGCCCTGGGCCTCGGCCTCCTCGGCGATCATCGCGTTCAGCGCGGTCTGCGCCCGGTCCAGGAAGGGCACGTCGCCCCACGCGATGGGCGTGCTCGGCCAGCAGCCCCTGCTCTCGGGCAGGATCTGGAGGTAGCCCACGGCCAGGACCGTGGCGTCGGGGCTGCGCTCGGCGATGTCGGCGTAGACCCCCGCGACCTCCGGCCGCAGGTCCTCGATGCGCTGGTCGAGTTCGTCGCCGTAGTGCTCGGCGCACGGGTCGCCCAGCGGGTTGCTCAGACTCTGCTTGGCGCACTCCAGGAGCACCTCGGAGAAGCCGAAGTCGTTGCCCGCGATCCCGACCGTGACCAGGTCGGTCTCCGGCGTCAGGGCGTCGAGCTGGGGCGGCGTGTCGTCGAACTGCGGCTCGTAGAGGTCGTTGACGACCGCGCCCGAGCAGCTGGCGTCCGTGAAGTCGGTGACGCCCATCCGCTCGGCGAGCATCGTGGGGTAGTTGTTGGACGTGCGCAGGCAGCCCAGCAGCGGCATGCTGCTGCTGACCCTCTCCTCCCGGATGAGCGGTCCGGCGACGAAGGAGTCGCCGAGGGAGACGTAACTGTCGAAGGCGGGCGCCTGCGCGGTCTCGGCGGCGGCGGGCGCGGCGACCAGGGACGCGCTCAGCGCGGCGACGGCCACGGGAACCAGGGCACGGCGCGGGGATCGGGGCGCGGCGGTGGCGGATGTACGGGGCACGCGGGTTTCCTCTCCATGGAGCGGGGGCGTTGGAGCTGTCGGACCCTAGGAATTCTTTAACACGACCTACGGGATAAGGCGCCTAACTCGTAGGTAACTTTCATGTGTCTCCGAAAGGTCCCTTTACTCCTCTCGGCGGAGTTGTCCCAGGAAGCCGCTAGCGTGGCCACCATGGCGAAGGCAGCGAAGACCACGTTCCGGTGCGCGGAGTGCGGATGGAGCACCCTCAAGTGGGTGGGCCGCTGCGGCGAGTGCCAGGCCTGGGGCACGGTCGAGGAGGCGGGCGCCCCCGCGCCCTCCGCCGTCGCGCCCGCGCCCGTCACCTCCCGGGCCCGGCCCATCACCGAGATCAGCGTGGAGAGCGCCGAGGCCGTCCCCACCGGCGTCGACGAGCTCGACCGGGTCCTGGGCGGCGGCGCGGTCCCGGGCGGCGTGGTGCTGCTCGCCGGTGAGCCCGGCGTGGGCAAGTCCACCCTCCTGCTGGAGGTCGCCGCGATGCGCGCGGCCGAGGGCCCCGTGCTGTACGTGACCGGGGAGGAGTCGGCCGGGCAGGTGCGGCTGCGCGCCGAGCGGCTCGGCGCGCTCTCCGACAAGCTCTACCTGGCCGCCGAGACCTCCATCGCCGCCCTGGCCAGCCACGTGGACGCGGTCGGCCCCCGGCTGCTCATCGTGGACTCGGTGCAGACCATGGTCTCCCCCGACGCCAGCGGCGTCCCGGGCGGCGTCACCCAGATCCGCCAGGTGACCGGCGCGCTGATCCAGATCGCCAAGGAGCGGGGGATCGCCACCGTGCTCGTCGGACACGTCACCAAGGACGGGTCCATCGCCGGTCCGCGGATGCTGGAGCACCTGGTGGACGTGGTGCTGCACTTCGAGGGCGAGCGCCACTCCCAGCTGCGGCTGCTGCGCGCGGTCAAGAACCGCTACGGGCCCACCGACGAGATCGGCTGCTTCGAGCTGACCGAGTCCGGCATCGTCGGCCTGCCCGACCCGAGCGGGCTGTTCCTCACCGAGCGCACCGACCCGGTGCCGGGCACGTGCGTCACCGTCACCCTGGAGGGGCGGCGGCCGCTCATCACCGAGGTCCAGGCCCTGGTCGCGCCGACCCCGCTGCCCGCGCCGCGCCGGGCCACCTCGGGCCTGGACACCTCGCGGGTGAACATGATCCTGGCGGTGCTGGAGAAGCGCACGGGCATGAAGCTGGCCAACATGGACGTGTACGCCTCCACCGTGGGCGGTGTGAAGCTGACCGAGCCCGCCGTGGACCTGGCGCTGGCCATGGCGGCGGCCAGCTCCAACAACGACGTCGCGCTGCCCGTCGGCTTCATCGCGATCGGCGAGGTGGGCCTGGCGGGCGACGTGCGCACCGTGAGCGGCGTGCGGCGCCGGGTGGCGGAGGCGCAGCGGCTCGGCTTCACCGAGGCGGTCGTGCCCAAGCACTTCGGCGACCCGGTGCCGGGCATCCGCGTCCACGAGGTGGAGGAGCTGAGCGAGGCCCTGAGCCGGGTGGCCCGGCGGTCGCGGCGGGCCCGCGCCCCCCGTGACGGGGACTGAGCGCGGATCCCCTGCGAACCGGCGCGTCAGAAGTCGAAGACCACACCCTTCTCGCTCAGGAGTACGCACTCGTTGGAGAACTCCTCGCGGTAGTCCTCGGTGCCGTAGGCCACGGCGACCACCGGGTCGTAGATGAACGTGCAGGGCCGCTCCTGACCCTCGACCGCCGCCAGCGAACCGGCTTCGGCGATGGCCTCGCAGGCCTCGGCGGCTCTGGGGTGCGTGCCCGCGGCGACGGGGGAGCACACCAGGGTGACCTCACGCGTCTCGCCGGTGGTGAGGCCGTGGACGCGCAGGATGTAGCCGCTCTCACCGGTCTGCGCCGCCTCGGCGGCGTGCGCGGGCGCGGCGAGCGCCAGGGCGAGGACGGGAGCGGCGGCCAGGGCCGGGACGATGCGATTCACGACAGCCTCCAGGGACGTGCGGATTCCAGACAGCACGGATGGTAATCGAACCATTACGCGAAGCTGTCGCTTTTCCGCGAGGTCGCCGGAATTTCCCTGCGCCGGGGTTGCGGCCAGACCCGAATGCCGGGCGAAAAGCAGAGAATGCGCGGTTATGTCGGAATCCCCGTCACTCCCCCGCCGACACCCCCGACAGGTGCCCCACGGCTCCGTAGCCGTCGGGCCGCAGGTCTCCCCCGGCGTCGGCCGTCCAGCGGCTGACCGAGGCCGCCGCCGCGGGCTCCCGTCGGCTCGTCCGCCACACCTCGTCCTCCTCCAGGTCCTCCAGGATCCCCCGGAGCAGGACCACGACGGGCTCGTGGGCGAACAGCAGCACCCGCTCGCCCGGGTACTCCGCGCACAGGTCCCGCAGGAACGAGCGCAGCCGCAGCAGGACGTCGGCCAGGGACTCGCCGCGCTCGGGCCGGTGGTGCATCCGGTCGGCCAGGCGCCGGGGCGCCTCCTCGGGGTCGTACTCCTCGACCATGGCCGGGGTCATGAACGTGAAGGGGCCGCCGTCGTGGTCGCGCAGCCGCTCGTCCAGGTGCACGGGCAGGACCAGCCCGGCCGCCTCCAGCGCCAGTGCGGCGGTGCGGCGGGCGCGCAGGTAGGTGGAGGAGAACACGACGCCGGGCCGCCGGTCGCCGGGCAGGGACGCCAGCCAGCCCGAGCCCACGGCGCGGGCCTGGCGCACGCCCAGCGGGGTGAGGTCCACGTCGGCGTTGCGCGCGGGCAGGTCCGCCGCGTCCAGGCGCCCGCCGCCGCGCGCGGCGGCGGCCAGGGCGGCGTTGAACGCGCTCTGCCCGTGGCGGACGACCGTCAGTTCCGCCGGTCCGCGGTAGCGCATCGTCGCGTCCCGCCTCCCTCCGCCATGCCACCGTCGGCCCGGGCGGGGGCGGCGGGCGCCGCGACCGGGGCCGCGGTCCGTACGAGGAGGTCCTTCACGTGGGGACTCCTTAAGACGAGAGCGGGCACCCCCGGAGGAGCGCCCGCTTGGGAGCGCTCCCAACTGCGGAAAGAGTATCCTCAGACTCCCATGGCGTAAAGGGGTTCGCCGCACCGCGCAACCGCCACCGCGGGCCGGGGTGTGCGTCGCCCCCGGCCCGCGGTGCGCGGCGGCTCAGGCCTTGAGCTGGAAGGGGAGCTCGGGCTGGTCCCCGGCGTAGTCCCCGTGCAGGTTGGCCCGGTACCAGCCGGGCTGCGCCGAGGCTTCGGTGCCGCGGCAGTCCTCGAAGGAGCGCATCCGCTCCCAGGTGAACGTGTACTCGTGCGGGACGCCCCTGCTGATCTGGCGCTTCTCCGCGCTCTTGTTCTCCGCGCAGTCGGCGGTGGAGAAGATCCGGTCGTCGCCCGAGTGGATGCGGATCTCCATGGCCTCGCCGCCCACGTCCACGGTGCAGGTCTGTTCGGCGGTGTTGACCACGGTGATCTTGAAGCCCGGGTTGGCGCCGGCCCCGTAGACCTCCTGGTCCTCCTCCGCGTACTCGAAGGTCACCACGATGTCCTGCGGGCGGCAGGCGTCCTCGGGGCGCTCCGGAGCGGGCACCTCGCCGCCCTCCCCGCCCTCGGCGGAGCCGCCGTCGCCGGCCGCGGAGCCGCCGGAGTCCTCAGCGTCCTCGGAGGGGTCGGCGCTCTCCCGTGCCCCCTCGGAGGGATCGGCCTCGGGTTCCTCGCTCGCGTCCGCGGAGGGCTCGGTGGGTGAGACACTGGGGGAGGCCTCGATGCCCGCGTCCGAGCGGGTCGGCTCGCCGCTCTCCTCCCCGGAGGGACGGCAGGCGTACGCGATGAGCGCGAGCAACAACAGGGCCCCGGCCAGCACGAAGGCTCGCCGCTTCCAGTAGGTCTCGCGGCTGACGGCTCCTGGTTGTCCGGTACTTGACGCCATGCGCCGTAGTATTGCGGTTTTGCGTGTACCTCACCTACTCAACCCGCCGATTCCCAGTTAAAGATGAGCGATAACCCTTACAGCACCCCGGTTCTGGCGTGGTACGAGAGCCACGCCCGCGACCTCCCCTGGCGACGGCCCGACGCCTCACCGTGGTCGATCCTGGTCAGCGAGATCATGCTCCAGCAGACGCCCGTGGTGCGTGTCCTGCCCGCCTGGAACGCCTGGATGGAGCGCTGGCCCACCCCGGCCGACCTGGCACGGGAGCCCTCCGGTGAGGCTGTGCGCATGTGGAACCGGCTCGGCTACCCGCGCAGGGCGCTGCGCCTGCACGCGTGCGCGGTGGCGATCACCGAGGAACACGGCGGGCGGGTCCCCGAGGACCACGCCACCCTGCTGTCCCTGCCGGGCGTGGGCTCCTACACCGCGGCGGCGGTGGCGAGCTTCGCCTTCGGTCAGCGGCACGCCATTCTGGACACGAACGTTCGACGTGTCCTGGCGAGAGCCGAAACCGGGGTCCAGTACCCGCCGAAAACCCAGACGAAGGCGGAGACCGCCCTCGCCGAGTCCCTGCTGCCGTCCGCGCCCTCGGTGGCCGCCCGCTGGGGCGTGGCCGTCATGGAGCTGGGGGCGCTGGTGTGCACCGCGCGCACGCCCGCGTGCGCGGACTGCCCGATCGCCCACCAGTGCGCCTGGCGGCTCGCGGGCAAGCCCGCCTACGACGGTCCGCCCCGGCGCGGCCAGACCTACGCGGGCACCGACCGGCAGGTGCGCGGACGGCTGCTGGCGGTGCTGCGCGACTCCGCCCACCCGGTGCCCAAGGGCGCGCTGGACGTGGTCTGGGACGACCACGTCCAGCGCGAGCGGGCCCTGGACGCGCTGGTGTCCGACGGCCTGGTGGACCCCCTGGACGACGGCCGGTACGCCCTGCCGGGCTGAGCGCGCCCGGTCCGGGGAGGCCGGTCGCCGCGCGGCGACCGCGCGGGGCTCGGCCGCACGGCGCGGACGGAGCGCGGGCGCACCCCGACCCCGGCGCCGTCCCCGGTCCGCACGGCCGGGAGGGGCGTCTCAGGTCCGCGGGCCGGGGTGCCGCGCCGCGGCGGTCCCGGTCTCCCCCGCGGGGCCGGCCTCGGTGCCGGAGTGGCCGTCGCTGCACGGCGCGCCCGGCTCGGGGGTGTTCTCGCCCTGGACGAACTCCACGAGGTACTCCGCCAGGCGCGGGTCCTCGGGGTCCTCCAGCAGGATCTGGGAGCCCCAGGCCGACGCCACCACCGGGGCGGGCAGGCCCTCCACGGGGCTGACCACCAGGTAGTCGCCGGGCGAGTAGTACCCGGCCAGGGTCTGGACCTGCGCCTGGGAGAGCCCGGGGTCGTAGGCGATCCACACGGCGCCGTGCTCCTGGGCGTGCACGACGTACTCTGAGCGCAGGGGCTGGTCGTAGACGCCGCAGTTCTGCCAGATCGGGTAGTGCGGCCCGCCCGCGGGCGGGAACATCCCGTAGTCGACGGTCTCGCCCTCGTCCACGTGTTCGCTGGACAGGCCCTCGTAGTACCGCACCTCGCCGACGCCCTCCGCGGAGGTTCCGCCGCCACCGCCGGAGAACAGCCACACCGCGGCGATCCCGCCGCCCAGCATGAGGACGACGACCAAGGCCACGGCCCCGATGATCAGGCCGGTCCCGCCCTTCCTGCCCGGCTGGGGCTGGTGCGGGTACGGACCGGGCGGACCGTAGGGACTCTGGGGGCCGGGCGGACCGCCGTGGGGGCCCTGCGGCCCCATGGGCGGCGGCGCCGCGCCCGGGGGAGGCGGACCGCCGGGCGGGGGCTGGCCTCCGGGAGGCGGACCGCCGGGCGGAACCGCGCCGTGGTGTCCTGGGGGCGCCTCACCCGGCCGGGGACCGTGTGGAGCGGGTCCGGGCTGCGGCTGCCGCGCCTGCCACGGATCGTGCTGTCGGGGATCTGGATGAGTCACGTTCGCACCCTAGAACATGCCGGGCGGGCGCACACCCCGCGGCCGGACGCGCGGCGTCGGCCCCGCGCGCCCCGCCCCCCGCACGACGAAGGGGGCACCCCCGAAGGGGTGCCCCCGAAGTCACGGGCGGTCGGGCGGTGCTACTCCCGCTTGCCCGCGGCCGACTCCTCGACCTCGGGCGTGTCCGGCACCGCGGCCGGCTTGGGCACGCCCTTGAAGGTGAACTTGGCGTCCGTGCCCTCGCCCTCGGCGTCGATCACCACGATCTGACCCGCCTTGAGGTCGCCGAACAGGATCTTCTCGGACAGCTGGTCCTCGATCTCCCGCTGGATCGTCCGGCGCAGCGGACGGGCGCCCAGCACGGGGTCGAACCCGCGCTCGGAGAGGATCTGCTTGGCCTTGGGCCGCAGCTCGATCCCCATGTCCCGCTCCTTGAGACGGCTGTCCAGGCTCGTGATCATCAGATCCACGATCTGGAAGATCTCCTTCTCCGTCAGCTGGTGGAAGACGATGATGTCGTCCACACGGTTGAGGAACTCGGGCCGGAAGTTGGTCTTGAGCTCCTCGCTGACCTTGGCCTTCATCCGCTCGTAGTTGGTCTGGGCGTCGTCCTCCTTGGCGAAGCCCATGGCCTGCCCCTTGGAGATGTCCCGGGTACCCAGGTTGGTCGTCATGATGATGACCGTGTTCTTGAAGTCGACGTTGCGACCCTGGGCGTCGGTGAGACGTCCCTCCTCCAGCACCTGGAGCAGCGAGTTGAAGATGTCGTTGTGGGCCTTCTCGATCTCGTCGAAGAGCACCACGGAGAACGGCTTGCGGCGCACCTTCTCGGTGAGCTGGCCGCCCTCCTCGTAGCCCACGTATCCGGGCGGGGAGCCGAACAGCCGCGAGACGGTGTGCTTCTCCATGAACTCGGACATGTCCAGCTGGATCAGCGCGTCCTCGTCCCCGAACAGGAACTCGGCCAGCGTCTTGGACAGCTCGGTCTTACCCACACCGGACGGGCCGGCGAAGATGAACGAACCACCCGGGCGCTTGGGGTCCTTGAGCCCGGCGCGGGTACGGCGGATCGCCTGGGAGAGCGCCTTGATGGCGTCCTCCTGGCCGATGACGCGCCGGTGCAGCTCGTCCTCCATGCGCAGCAGCCGGGAGGACTCCTCCTCGGTGAGCTTGAAGACCGGGATGCCGGTGGAGGCGGCCAGGACCTCGGCGATGAGCTCCTCGTCCACCTCGGCCACGACGTCCATGTCGCCGGCCTTCCACTCCTTCTCCCGCTGCGCCTTCTTGCCCAGGAGCTGCTTCTCGTCGTCGCGCAGCGACGCCGCCTTCTCGAAGTCCTGCGCGTCGATCGCGGACTCCTTGTCGCGGCGCACCCCGGCGATCTTCTCGTCGAACTCGCGCAGGTCCGGCGGAGCGGTCATCCGGCGGATGCGCATCCGCGAGCCGGCCTCGTCGATGAGGTCGATCGCCTTGTCGGGCAGGAACCGGTCGCTGATGTAGCGGTCGGCCAGCTGCGCGGCGGCCACCAGAGCGCTGTCGGTGATGGAGACCCGGTGGTGGGCCTCGTAGCGGTCGCGCAGGCCCTTGAGGATCTCGATGGCGTGCTTGATGGTCGGCTCGTCCACCTGGATGGGCTGGAAGCGGCGCTCCAGCGCGGCGTCCTTCTCCAGGTACTTGCGGTACTCGTCCAGCGTGGTCGCGCCGATGGTCTGGAGCTCACCCCGGGCCAGCATGGGCTTGAGGATGGAGGCGGCGTCTATGGCGCCCTCAGCCGCGCCCGCGCCGACCAGCGTGTGCAGCTCGTCGATGAACAGGATGATGTCGCCGCGGGTGCGGATCTCCTTGAGCACCTTCTTGAGGCGCTCCTCGAAGTCACCGCGGTAGCGGCTGCCCGCGACCAGCGCGCCCAGGTCCAGCGTGTACAGCTGCTTGTCCTTGAGCGTCTCGGGGATCTCGCCCTTGACGATCTTCTGGGCCAGACCCTCGACCACGGCCGTCTTGCCGACGCCGGGCTCACCGATCAGGACCGGGTTGTTCTTGGTCCTGCGGGACAGGACCTGCATGACCCGCTCGATCTCCTTGTCCCTGCCGATGACCGGGTCGAGCTTGCTCTCCCGGGCGGCCTGGGTCAGGTTGCGGCCGAACTGGTCCAGCACCAGCGAGGTGGAGGGGGTGGACTCCGACGAGGCGCCGGTGGCCTGCGGTTCCTTGCCCTGGTAGCCGTGCAGCAGCTGGATGACCTGCTGGCGCACGCGGTTGAGGTCCGCGCCCAGCTTGACCAGGACCTGGGCGGCGACGCCCTCGCCCTCGCGGATCAGGCCCAGCAGTATGTGCTCGGTACCGATGTAGTTGTGGCCCAGCTGAAGCGCCTCGCGCAGCGACAGCTCCAGGACCTTCTTGGCTCTCGGGGTGAACGGGATGTGCCCCGACGGGGCCTGCTGCCCCTGGCCGATGATCTCCTCAACCTGCTGCCGAACCGCTTCGAGGCTGATACCAAGGCTCTCCAGAGCCTTGGCGGCGACGCCCTCACCCTCGTGGATGAGACCGAGCAGGATGTGCTCCGTACCGATGTAGTTGTGGTTGAGCATCCTGGCCTCTTCCTGGGCCAGAACCACCACTCGCCGCGCGCGGTCGGTAAACCTCTCGAACATGTCTCGTCGCTCCTCTACAGAGCGGTCAGGCAGGGACGGTTCACTCCGACCCAACTCTTCCGCATATCGGCCCCACAGGGATGAACCGCCCCGGGGAGCGCTGTCGCACCCGTCCGTACGGTCGACCGGCTGCCGACCAGACGTAGGCCTCCGTACGGTCGGCCGCAGCCGTCCGTGCCAGAGACTTTCCCCGACGATAGGGCGTTCACCCAACATCCAACTACCAATTGCGGCGCCAGATTTCCCTGTACGCCGAAGGCGAACGGCCCGGGCTCTCCCTGTGTCACAGGAGTGCCCGGACCGCGCACGTGTAAGCGTTATCGGCTCTGAGCGAACAAGCCGCGTGTTGTTCTTCCGACCGGACCGTTCGGTCGGGGAAAGCGGGAAATGCGCGCCGTCGACCGGAGCGGGGATGGTGTGGGACTCGGGTCCCGCGACCGGGGCCGCGGGACCGGAAGCGAGTGCCTTTCCCCGGAACCGGGAGGTGTCGCGTGCGGTCCCGATCGTTCGTGGGCGGTCGCGCGCGGAGGCGGCGTCGCGGCGCTCCGGCGCACTGCCCCGCTCCGCCTCGCCGTCCGGCCCAGCGCGTGGGTGTGGCGGCGGAGGTCTGGAGCCGCGGGGCCGCAGGAGCGCTGTCATCGACGCGGAGCCCTGTCCGGCGCTCCGTGCCGCCCGAGGGACCCGTCGGGCCCGGCGTATCCCCTGGCATCCCGTGTCACTGGGCCGCGCCGCGGCCCGGGATGGTCGGGTTCGGGTGTCTTCCCCCGGCAGGTACCGACCGTAATTCGATCAAGACCTGACAACATTTCGGCGAACCGGGGGTCGGCGGCAAACCTAGCCCTTGATGGCCTCATATTCGGCGACGATCGCCGCGGGGATACGGCCGCGCTCATTGACGGGCTTGCCCGCGGCCTTCGCCCAGGCGCGAATCTCGGCGCTGCGCTCACGGCTGGGAGCATTCCGGCTGCCGGTGCGGCGGCCCGCGCTGCGGGACGCCTTGGCCGGAGCCTTGCGGGCGGCGTCGACGAACGGAGTAAGGGCCTCGCGGAGCTTGGCCGCATTACCCGCGCTGAGGTCGATTTCGTACACGGAGCCGTCCAGACCGAACGTCACCGTCTCCTCGGCCTCGCCGCCGTCGAGGTCGTCGACCAGGAAAACCTGGACCTTCTGTGCCATGGAATCAAACCTTTCAGAAGAGCGGTGTCTCCACACCTGAATGTAAAGCTATCTCGCGAGAACGCGGAAGACAATTCCCGGCGTGCCTGAAATCACCCGGACACCGTGTCGGGTTTCGGGGGTCACCGGCGGGCGCGCGGGATCGGCGAGATGGCCCGCGCACGCGCGTGGCCGGTTCGTCGCTCCCCGAGGAGCGCGTGATCGGTCGAGTACCGTATCAACGACCGTCGGATTCGGTGCGTTCCCCACCCCGGACAATCGGCGTCTCGTTCGCGGCTCCCGGCTCAGCGGCCCCGGAACCATCCCTGCCCTCACCCGTGTCTTCGGCCGCCTTGTCCTTGCTGACCAGGCTTCCGTCCATCCGGCGGGGCGCCATCTCCTTGCGCAGGAGCTGGATGACGAAGGTGCAGAAGACGGCACCGACAACCACCGGTGGGATGAGCGCCGACAATACGTCGATCAGTCCGGGGGGAAGCACCGACGACAAAAAGTTCCCCATCGAAGCCGTCCACCCTTCCTGGTTGTTACTTATTGCAGCAAATACCCGACTCCGTGTCGGGCTGCTCCTGGGGGATGGCTCGCCAGGCACCCGGGCAAACGCATACCGGACATCATAGACATCGTTTGCCCCCGGTTTGACACCGGACGTACCCGAGACACCTCCGGCAAACCCGAAGGGGGCCAATGTCCGGCCGTGCGTTCGGCGCCCTGGTGTGTCCGCGGGGGAACACCGTGTCCACCGGTGTCAAATCCCGACCCTTCGTCACCGCTTCGCGGAACTTCCTTCAACGTGTGGGCGGGACTCCACCCCTGGGGTACACATTACCCGCCCCCTTCCCCGGCCCCGCCATCCGGTTGTGCATAAGCTGCGCGGACGCGGGTCGGACGCGGTGTTGGCCCGGCTGCGGCCCGTATGGGGAACTTGGTCCCGAGTGAGCGCGAAAACCTTTAGGTCCGGGTGGTTCGCGTTGCCGCGTCGAGGTGCACAAGCATGCGGGTGTTCCCGAGGGTGTTGGGCTTAACCCGCTCCAAGTCGAGAAATTCGGCGACGCCCTCGTCATAGGAACGCAGGAGTTCCTCGTACACACGGGGGGAGACCGGCGTGCCCTGGATCCGGGCAAAGCCGTGTTTGGCGAAGAAACCGGTCTCGAATGTCAGGCAGAACACACGGCGCACGCCCAACTCCCGTGCGGTGTCCAGCAGCGCGGACACGATCCGGTGTCCGACGCCGAACCCGCGCAGGGAGGGGTCCACGGCGACGGTGCGCACCTCCGCCAGGTCCTCCCAGAGCACGTGCAGCGCTCCGCAGCCCACCACGCGGTACTCGGCCCCGGCGTCGGGAGGATCGGCGCGCTCCGCTCCGGGCGCGGGGGCGTCGGGAGGGGGCGCGGCGTGCGGGGAGGCGGGGCCGGAGCCGTCGGGGACCACCTCGGCCTCGGCCACCCAGAACTCCTGAACGTCCTCGTAGAGGTTGACGGTGCTCTTGGAGAGCACGCGCCGGTCGACGGTGTAGGCGTCGACGAGGCGTCGGACGGCGGCGACGTCGCGCGTCCTGGCGCGGCGCACGTGAACATGGCGAACGGGCATAGCCGGACCAGACTACGCCCGGACCCCGAGCCCGGCGGACGCGCGCGGTCCGAAAACGCGTCGGCACCCACCGGTGCGCCGGTGGGTGCCGTGGTGGGTGCCGCGCCCACCGGATCGCCCTTACTCCGGCGAGCACCTTCTCCGGAGGTCGCCCGGCGCCGCCGCGCGACCGCGGCGCCGTGCCGCGGACGGCTCAGATGAGCTGGCGCCGCGCGGCCCAGACGACCGCCTCGATGGGCGTGTTCACGCCGAGCACGTCGCAGATGTTGCGGATGCGGCGACGCAGGGTGCGCGCGCTGAGTTCGAGGTGCCGGGCCGCCACCTCCGTGGTGACACCGGTGGCGATCTCGGCGAGCAGTTCGAGTTCCTCGTGGTTCAGTTCCACCGGCGCGTAGGGGCTGCTCACAGCCGTCTCGTGCGGGCGGGCCTGCAGGGGGACCACGTTCTCCCGGTGCTCCCTGGTCTGAAGGGTGCCCTGCTCATCAGCGGTACGTCGTACGAGTGTGGCCTGTTCCACTCCGTCCTCCCTCATCATGTGAGTGCGGAACATCGACTCGTCACCTGGCGGACGCGAGCGCGCCGGACACGGGTCTCCCCCTGGTCCGGCGCGACGGAAGACTCCCGGGCGCACCGCTGTCCCCCGCGTATCCCTCTGGCACAGGGACCGGGGGCGGGCGCACGGACGTCGCAGGGGCCGGTTCGCTGGAGGCTGGGACGGACAGACTCCACCGAGGGCGCGCATGCGCGCGGGAACGCGGACCGCGTCCGGCGGTCCCTCTCCCCGCTCACCGTCGTTCTCGATCCACTTCGGCGAACTCCACGGGTCTCGACCCGCTCACAGCACGCTAGGCCGCAGAGATGATACCGTCAAGGCCCCATAAATCACCATGTGTAGTTATGGCAGCCCCTTCCGTGACAAAGTAATGGAAGGGAAAATACGCTGACTACATTGACCTGCGTAAACAACGTTCAGCGGAGAGTGGCCGAGTTCGCCCGGCCCCGGTCGGCAAAAACTTCGGAACTGTCCGACGGGTCACGCGGCCGTGGCCCCCGGTTCGCACGGCCTGTCCGGCCGGGACGGCGGAACCCGTGGTACGGGCCCTGTCCCGACTGAGGGGGCGGGGCCGCCGCACCGTGTGTGCGACGGCCCCGCCCCGCCTTTCGGTCATCCGGCCGACGCCGTTATATCCCCGGTAAATCCGGGACCATGGTGCTCCGACTCAATCCCCGGAAGGCTTCACGAGCGGGAAAAGGACAGTTTCCCGGATGTTCTTTCCGGTGAAGGCCATGAGGAGGCGGTCGATACCGACGCCCACACCGCCGGTCGGCGGCATTCCGTACTCCAGGGCCCGCAGGAAGTCCTCGTCCAGCTGCATCGCCTCGGGGTCGCCCTCCGCGGCCATCAGCGACTGCCGGGTGAGGCGCTCGCGCTGCTCGACGGGGTCGACCAGCTCCGAGTAGCCCGTGCCCATCTCCATGCCGAACCCGATGAGGTCCCACTTCTCGGTGAGCAGCGGGTCCTCGCGGTGCTGCCGGGTGAGCGGGCTGGTCTCCACCGGGAAGTCGCGCACGAAGGTGGGCTGGACGAGCGTGTGCTCCACCAGCTCCTCGAAGACGTGCTCCACGAGCTTGCCCTGTCCCCAGGAGGGGTCGTACTCCACTCCCCTGGAGTCGGCCAGACGGCGGACCTCGTCGATCGGCGTGCGCGGGTCGACCTCGGCCCCCAGCGCCTCGGACACCGCCCCGTACAGGGTGACCTGCGGCCACTCCCCGCCCAGGTCGTAGGTGCGCCCGTCCCGCTCGACCACCGTCGAGCCGAACACGGCGCGCGCCGCCTCCTGGATGAGTTCGCGGGTCAGGTCGGCCATGACGTTGTAGTCGGCGTAGGCCTGGTAGAACTCCAGCATCGTGAACTCGGGGTTGTGCGTGGAGTCCGCGCCCTCGTTGCGGAAGTTGCGGTTGACCTCGAAGACCTTCTCCAGGCCGCCCACGACCAGCCGCTTGAGGGACAGCTCGGGGGCGATGCGCAGGTACAGGTCCATGTCGTAGGCGTTGATGTGGGTGGTGAACGGGCGCGCCGTGGCGCCGCCGTGCACCCGCATCAGCATGGGCGTCTCGACCTCGACGAAGTCGCGGGAGGCGAGCCCCTCGCGGATCGCGCGGATGGCGGCCGAGCGGCGGCGCACCATCTGCTGGGACTCGGGGTTGACGATGAGGTCGACGTAGCGCTGGCGGACTCGGGCCTCGGGGTCGGTCAGGCCCTTGTGCTTCTCCGGGAGCGGGCGCAGGCACTTGGCGGTCAGCGTCCAGGAGGTCACCAGGATCGACAGCTCGCCGCGGCGGGAGGTGATGACCTCGCCCTCCACGCCCACGTGGTCGCCGAGGTCGACGTCGGCCTTCCAGGCGTCCAGGCGCTCCCGGCCCACCTGGTCCAGGGACAGCATGATCTGGATGTCGCCGGTCTCGTCGCGCAGGGTGGCGAAGCACAGCTTGCCGCCGGTGCGGTAGAGCATGACGCGTCCGGCGACGGAGACCTCCGCGCCCGTGCGGGTGTCCGGCTCCAGTCCCTGGTGTTTGTCGCGCACGGCCCCGATCGACGTGGACCGCGGGAAGGTCACGGGGAAGGGGTCGGTGCCCTCCTCCCGCAGCCGGTCCAGCTTCTGGCGCCGGACCCGCATCTGTTCGGGCAGGTCGTCGTAGGTGTCGTCGTGCGCGTCATTCACGCGCACGATCCTACCGGCGGCCGCGGTCCGGCCCGACCGGTCGGCGTCCGCGGGAACGGGGCGCGCTCCGGTGGTCGGGGTCCCGTCCCGGGGTAGGGGCACGGCGGGTCGGCAGTGACGCGGATCACTAGTATTGCGCTGCCCTGCCCCGCGCCTTCACATCCGAGAGCAGTACCTACCGAGAGACGGACCCCACTGGTGAGTGTCGAGGGAAGCACGAGAGCCGTCGTCACGGCGCTGTGCGCGAACCTGGGAATCGCCGCGACGAAGTTCGTGGCCTACCTCCTGACCGGATCGTCGTCGATGATGGCCGAGTCCATCCACTCGGTCGCCGACTCCAGCAACCAGGCGCTGCTGCTGATCGGCGGCAAGCGGGCGCGCCGGGGCGCCACGGAGGAGCACCCCTTCGGCTACGGCCGCGAGCGCTACGTGTACGCGTTCATGGTGGCGATCGTGCTGTTCAGCCTGGGCGGCCTGTTCGCGCTCTACGAGGCCTGGCACAAGATCTCCCACCCCGAGCCGATCACGTCCTGGCACTGGGTCCCCGTGGCCGTGCTGCTGGTGGCGATCGTGCTGGAGTCGTTCGCCATGCGCACGGCGGTCAAGGAGTCCAACGCGGTCCGGGGCAAGGCGGGCTGGGTGCAGTTCGTCCGCCGCTCCAAGTCCCCCGAGCTGCCGGTGATCCTGCTGGAGGACGCCGGCGCCCTGCTGGGCCTGGTGTTCGCCCTGGCCGGTGTCGGTCTGACCCTGATCACGGGCGACGGCCTGTGGGACGGCCTGGGCACCGCCGCCATCGGCGTCCTGCTGGTGGTCATCGCGGTCGTGCTGGCCGTCGAGGTCAAGAGCCTGCTCATCGGCGAGTCCGCCACGAGCGAGAACGTGCGGGCCATCCGCCGGGCCATCGAGTCGGTCGAGGACATCGACCGCCTGATCCACATGCGCACCCAGCACGTGGGCCCCGAGGAGCTGCTGGTGGCCGCGAAGGTGGCCGTGGACGCGCACGACGACGCGGGCCGGATCACGCGGGCGATCAACGAGGCCGAGGAGCGCATCCGGACGGCGGTGCCCATCGCCACGCTGGTCTACATCGAGCCGGACCTGTTCCGCGGCGGGGCCTCTCCGGAGGCGTCCCCCGGCACCGTCTCCTCGGGCTGAACCGGGGGTGGCGCGGCGGCCGGGGCCGGTCGCCGCACCACCGCGGCCGCGAACTCCCGGAAACCGTTTCTTTACACAGGGTAACAGGTGTAATATGGGTGCATGAGTCGCACAAACATTGACATCGACGACGAACTGGTCACTACCGCCATGGAACGCTTCCAGGTGAGCACCAAGCGCGAAGCCGTGGACATCGCCCTTCGCCGGGCCGTGGGCACACCTCTCACCAAGGAGTTCCTCCTCAGCCTGGAGGGCATCGGCTGGGAGGGCGACCTGGAAGAGATGCGCCGCTCCGGCTTCGAGGGCGGGGCGCCCGCCTCGTGAACACCGTCTATCTGGTGGACAGCTCCGCCTGGGTGGAGTACCTGCGCAAGACCGGTTCCGAGACCCACGTCTTCGTCAGGGAACTCATCGAGCGCGGCGTCCACCTGGCCACGACCGAACCCGTCGCCGCCGAGATCCTGAGCGGGGCGAAGAGCTCCACCGAGCTCCAGCAGCTGGAACGCCTCACCGACGGCCTGATCCAGCTGTCTCTGGACAACAGGCTCGACTTCCACCATTCGGCGGGCATCTACCGTGAGGCCCGCTCCAGGGGTAAGACGATCCGCAAGCTCTACGACTGCCTCATCGCGGCCGTCGCCCTGCGCACCGACGCGGTCCTCGTGCACTGCGACCGCGACTTCGACCACCTCGCCGAGGTGTTCCCCCGGCTGCGCGTGCAGCGGCACGACCAGGACTGAACCCGCCGGGGCGGAAGGCCTCCTCCCTCTCCCCCGCCCCGGACCCGGATCAGCCGACGTTGCGCTCGTAGACCAGACGCAGGCCGATGAGGGTCAGCCACGGCTCGTGCAGGTCGACCGTCTCGCACTCGGCCACCACGATGGAGGCGAGCCCCCCGGTGGCCACCACGGTCACGTCGTCGGGCGCGTCGGTGAGCTCGGCGACCATGCGGTCCACGATCCCGTCCACCTGGCCCGCGAACCCGAACACGATCCCCGAGCGCAGCGCCTCGGTGGTGTTCTTGGCGATGGCCGCGCGCGGCTTGACGATCTCCACCATGTGCAGCTGGGCGCCTCGCCGTGAGAGGGCGTCCACGGAGATGTCGATGCCCGGGGCGATGGCCCCGCCCACGTACTCCCCGCGCGCGCTGACCGCGTCGAAGGTGGTCGCGGTCCCGAAGTCCACCACCACCGCGGGGCCGCCGTAGAGGTGGTTGGCGGCCAGCGCGTTGATGATCCGGTCGCTGCCCACCTCCTTGGGGTTGTCCATCCGGATCGGCACCCCGGTCTTGACGCCGGGTTCGACGATCACGGCCGGGACGTCCCCGAAGTGGCGGCGGAACATGTCCCGCATCTCGTGCTGGACCGACGGGACCGAGCAGCACAGGGCGATGCCGTCGATGTCCTCGGGGCGGCCCAGGCTGCTGCCGTCGACGAGCCCGCGCAGGACCACGGCCCACTCGTCGGCCGTGCGCCTGGTGTCGGTTCCCACCCTCCAGTGTTCGAGAAGGTCGTCGGATGCGAAGAGACCGAAGACCGTCTCGGAGTTGCCGACGTCGATCGCGAGCAGCATGCTGGGGGCCTCATCCGTGGTCGAAGTGGTGTGTTCTCAAGGAATCTTCCACCAACCGGGCCGCTCACAACAGGTCAAGCGCGATATCCAGCGCCGGGCTGGAGTGGGTGAGCGCCCCGACCGCCAGGTAGTCCACCCCGGTGCGGGCCACGTCACCCGCCACGTCCAGGGTCAGGCCGCCGGAGGACTCCAGCCGCGCACGGCCCGCGACCAGCGCGACCGCCTCGCGGAGCCGCTCGACGGTGAAGTTGTCGAGCAGGATCTCCTCGGCGCCCGCGGCGATGGCGTCCTCGATCTGGTCGGTCCGGTCCACCTCCACCTCCAGGGGGAGGTCGGGGAAGCGCGCGCGGATGGCGCGGACCGCCTCGCCGACGCCGCCCGCGGCGACGACGTGGTTGTCCTTGACCAGTCCGGCGTCGCTGAGGCCGTAGCGGTGGTTGACCCCGCCGCCGCAGCGCACGGCGTACTTCTCCAGCGCGCGCAGCCCCGGCCGGGTCTTGCGGCTGTCCCGGATCCGGGCGCCGGTCCCGGCCACGGCGTCCACCCAGGCGCGGGTGGCGGTGGCGATTCCGGACATGTGGGTGAGGAAGTTGAGCGCGGTCCGCTCCGCGGTGAGCAGGTCGCGGGTGCGCGCGGTGACCGTCATCAGGACGTCGCCGCGCTTGACCGCGTCGCCGTCGGCCACGGTCCGGTGCGCCTCCAGGGCCCCGTCGGCGACCAGCCAGAAGACGAGTTCGGCGAGCGGGAGGCCGCTGACGGTGCCGTCGGCGCGGGCCACCACGTGCGCGGTGCGCACCTGGTCGCCGGGGATGGTCGCGACGGTGGTGACGTCGATGCCCGGCCCCGCGGTGAGGTCCTCGGACAGGGCGCGGCGGACCAGGTCCACGTGGGACTGCGAGGGGGCGGTGTACGGGAGGGAGAACTCGGCGCGCGCGTCCGGGTGGGCGTCCGACGCCTCCAGAACCCCGCCGGCGCCCGGACCGGCGAGGGGGAGGCCGATGGAGTCCAGTTCCGCGGTGAGCGCGGGCGGCAGGGAGGGCGTCCAGTCCTCATCCGTGGTCACGATGGTGTTCCCTTCCAGTCGGACGACGACAGGGCGGATCCGGAGCCCGGGCACGGGCTCGGGGTGGTCGGCGCGCTGGTGCGCGCCCCTGCTCTCGGTCCTGTGCAGCGCGGCGGCGGCCACGAGCCGAGCCGCGGTGAGCAGGTTGGCGGTCTCCCAGGCGGCCACGTCGGGGGTGGCCGGGGAACCGGGACGGGCGAGGCCGTCGAGTTCGGCGGTCAGCTCGGCGAGCCCCTCACCGGTGCGCAGCACCCCGGCGTGGCGCGACATGAGGGTGCGCACGCGGGCCGCGGCGGCGGGGTCGGGAAGCGGGGTGACGGTGCCGACGGCCTCGGCCCGCGCGGACCGGGGGGCGGGGTCGACCGCCAGGCGGGCGGCGATCCGGTCGGCGTAGACCAGGCCCTCCAGCAGGGAGTTGGAGGCGAGCCGGTTGGCGCCGTGCACCCCCGTGCGGGCGACCTCGCCCACGGCCCACAGGCCGGGGACCGAGGTGCGGCCGTCGATGTCGACCTCGGCGCCGCCGGAGGCGTAGTGGGCGGCGGGGGCGACGGGGACCGGCTGGGCGAGCGGGTCGATGCCGTGCTCGCGGCAGGAGGCGAGGATGGTCGGGAAGCGCCGCTCCCAGGTGGCCCGGCCGAAGTGGCGGGTCTCCAGGTAGACGTGGTCCACGCCCTGCTCGGCCATCGTGCGGGCGATGGTGCGCGCCACCACGTCGCGGGGGGCGAGGTCGGCCAGCTCGTGGACGCCCTCCATGATGCGCCTGCCTTCGGCGTCCACCAGATAGGCGCCCTCGCCGCGCAGGGCCTCGGAGACCAGGGGCTGGCGCCCGCGCGCCTCGGGGCCGAGCCAGAGCACCGTGGGGTGGAACTGGATGAACTCCAGGTCGCGCAGGCGCGCCCCGGCGCGGGCGGCCAGGGCGAGGCCGTCGCCGGTGGACACGGGCGGGTTGGTGGTGGCGGCGAAGACCTGCCCCATGCCGCCGGTGGCCAGCACCACGGCGGGGGCCAGGACAGCGCCGACGCCGTCGCGGGCGCCCTCGCCCATGACGTGCAGGGTGGCGCCGCACACCGCTCCCGTGTCGGGGTCGCGCAGGGCGTCCAGGGCCACGGCGTGCTCGACGGCCTCGATGCGCTCCTCGGCCAGGACGGCGGCCACCAGGGCGCGCTGGATCTCGGCGCCGGTGGCGTCGCCGCCCGCGTGCGCGACGCGGTCGGCGCGGTGGCCGCCCTCGCGGGTGAGGGCCAGGGCGCCGTCCTCGGCGAGGTCGAACTCGGCGCCCAGCCCGATGAGCCAGCGCAGGGCGTCGGGGCCCTCGGCGGCCAGGACGTTGACGGCGTGGGGGTCGGACAGGCCCGCCCCCGCCAGGTGGGTGTCGACCATGTGGGCGACGGGCCCGTCCTCGGGCGCCATGGCGGCGGCGATCCCGCCCTGGGCGTAGGCGGTGGAGCCGGTGGACAGGCGGTCCTTGGTGACGAGCACGACCCGGCCGCGTTCGGTGCGCTGGACGTAGCGCAGCGCGGTGCTCAGACCGGCGATGCCCGAGCCGACGACCGCCACGTCGGCCTCGATCGTCCACCCCGGCTCGGGGGCGTCGAGCCGCGTCTGGAGGGGTGTGCTCATCCGTGTTCTCTCTTCCGGGGTGCCGCCGGTACGCGGCGCTGGTGTGCGGGGGATCCGGCCCACCCCTGGGACGCGGGGCGGGGTCGGCCTAGAGGGTCAGGGACACGTTGTCGATGAGCCGGGTCGCGCCCACGCGGGCGGCGACGGCCAGGACGGCCTCGCCCGTGTGGTCGGCGGGGACGTCGGCGAAGGTGGCGGGGTCCACCAACGCGAGGTAGTCGAGTTCGACGGGGGGTTCGGCCCCGGCCGCGTCGTCCAGGACGGCCCGGGCCGCGGCGCGGACGGCGTCGGGGCCCCCCGGGACGGCGGCGCGGCCCGCCTCCAGGGCGCGGGACAGGGACAGGGCACTGGTGCGCTCGGCCCCGGAGAGGTAGACGTTGCGGCTGGAGGTGGCCAGGCCGTCGGGGTCGCGCAGGGTGGGCGCGCCGACGATCTCCACGGGCATGTTGAGGTCGGCGGCCATGCGGCGGACCACGGCGAGCTGCTGGGCGTCCTTGCTGCCGAAGACCGCGAGGTCCGGGCCGACCAGGTGCAGGAGCTTGCTGACCACGGTGAGCACGCCGGTGAAGAACCCGGGGCGGGAGGCGCCCTCCAGCCGGTCGCCCATCGCGCCCGCGTGGACGGTGACCGTCTGCTCGGCGGGGTACATGGTGTCGACTCCGGGGGCGAAGACCACGTCGACGCCCTCCTCCGCGCACACGGCGGTGTCGGTGTCCAGGGTGCGCGGGTAGCGGTCGAAGTCCTCGTTGGGCCCGAACTGGAGCGGGTTGACGAAGACGCTGACGACCACGGTGTCGGCGCGCTCGCGGGCCAGGCGCATGAGGCTGCGGTGGCCCTCGTGCAGGGCGCCCATGGTGGGGACGAGGGCGACGCGCCCGGCGCCCGTGAGGGCGCGGCGCAGCTCGTCGGGCGTGTGCGCGACGAGGGGGGCGGGGGCGGCGGGGTGCGGTGCGGTCATCGGTGGTTTCCCGTGGTGGTGTTCTGCGTCGCGGCGGCCGTGCGCGCGCCGGACCCGGCGGCGTCTCAGCGGCGGAGGACGTCGAGCAGGCGCGCGGCGTCCTCGGGCTTGAGCATTCCGGCGTTGATGGCGCGGTCGGCGGTGAGCCGGGCGAGTTCGACGTAGCTGGCCACGCTCTCGGGGGCGTTCTCCCGCAGCTGCTCGATGTGCCCGGCGACGGTTCCGGCGTCGCCGCGCAGGACGGGGCCGCTGAGCCCGTGGATGCCCAGCCGCAGGGCGTTGTCCAGGGCCGCGCTGAGCATGGGCGCGAGCATGCGGCCGGGTTCGGGGACCCCGGCGGAGGCGAGCAGGGCGGCGCTGTCGGAGACCAGGGTGACCAGGTGGTTGGCGCCCCCGGCGAGGGCCGCGTGGTAGAGGGTGCGCTTGTCCTCGGTGATCCACACGGGTTCGGCTCCCATCTCGACGACGAGGGCCTCGGCGATGGGGCGCAGCTGCTCGGGCGCGGTGACGCCGAACGCGCAGTTGGCGAGGCGGTCGACGTCCTCGTCGCGCCCGGTGAAGGTCATGGCGGGGTGGAGCGCGAGGGGCAGCGCGCCGACGAGGGTGGCGGGGGCCAGGACACCGTAGCCGTGGGCGCCGCTGGCGTGGACGAGGATCTTGCCGCGCAGGTCGGTGCCGGTGGAGGCGAGCCCCTCGACGAGTTCGGGAAGGGCGTCGTCGGGGACGGTGAGCAGGACGAGGTCGCTGGCCTCGGCGACCTGAGCCGGTTCGAGCACGCGCGCGGTGGGCAGGCGGTCGGCGACGCGGGCACGGGAGGCGTCGGAGACCGCGGAGGCGGCGACGACCTTGTGCCCGGCCCGGCCGAGGGCCTGTCCGAGGACGGAGCCGACCCGGCCGGATCCGATGACGCCGATCCGCAGGCGGGCGGGGCGTCCCTGCGTCGTCTCCATGTGTGCCCCCTCGTGGTCCGAACGCGTGGGGCGCGTCCGGTTCCTGTCGTACCGGGGCGCCTGAGCACACGATAGTCCTCCCCGGCCGGTGACCTGCCGACCCGCCCCCGCGCACGCGTGTGGGGGCGGACACCGCGTCCGCCCCCACCACCCGGCACGCCGACCCCCTCCGCGGGGCCGACAGGATCAGTCCTGGATGATCACCCCGGTGTTGAAGCACGAGCCCAGGGACTGGCCGAAGGCGGCGTTGGAGTTGCCGCAACCCACGTTCCCGTTCGTCAGGCCGTTGATGTAGGAGAGGTTGCCGCTGAATTCGGAATCGTGGTTGGAGGTCCAGGTGCCGACGTTCGCGGCCGCCGGTGCCGCGGTGAGGAGGACCCCGGCCGAGGCGAGGATCACGGCGCTGGTGGCGAGCGTCTTCTTGAGCACTGCGCGTCTCCTTCTGTGTCCGGTCGGGGGGACCGCCGGACGGCTGGTTGTGTGGCGGCCCCCTGGGGAGCCGCTCAAGAAATTACCCCCGGGAAGACCTTGTTTCCCCGCTTTGAACTGGCCTTATAACGAGAAGCATCCTTATGTTCACACTGCGTGCGCGCGCCTCTCGGGTGTGTTCGGGACAAAGACCCAGACATCGGCGGGAGGCGTGTGCGCGCAGCGTCACCGGCCGGACGGTTTCCAGTCGGACGACAATTGCGATTGCGGTCGAGCGGAAGGGGCGGGTCGCGGACGGGGTTCGCGGGCCGGATCCGGGAGGATCGGGTGCGGGACCCGGACACGACGAAGGCGCCACCCCGTCGTCACGGGATGGCGCCTCGGCCGGGAGCCCGCCGCCCGGCGGAGCCGGGTCGGGCCGCCCTGAGCCGCTACTAGTTCTTCACGACGGCGCCGGAGTCGACGCAGTTGGCGCCGGCCACACCGAGGACCGCGATGGCGTTGCCGCAGACGTTGATCGGCACGTCCAGGTCGGCCACGAGCTGGTTGCCCCCCAGGACGCTTCCGTTGCCGGAGGTCGAGACGTTGCTGTTGGCCATGGCCGGAGCGCCCGTGAGCAGGACGCCCGCGGCGGCGGCGACGATGGCACTGGCGGCGAAAGCCTTCTTCAGCATGTGGTTTCTCCCGTCGGACCGGTTGGCGGGGGGCGCCAACCGGTCGATACCATTGACTATGCGTATGACAATGAACACTCCTCGTGTTCGGTCACCATTTAGCCATACTCCCTCACTCCGCGTGGCCATAACGCGAAAGCATTTCGCGACCGCGAGCTGGAATTATCACCTTCCGTGCGCATCCATGTCCGACATGTGAGTCACAAAAGGGAGCCCGAGAACCCCTTAATGTGACGCACACCACATCAGCGTTCGGGGGTGTCCCGGGTCCCCTCCGTACCGTCCTCGGCGGAGGTGTCGGCGGTGCCGTCTTTCCCGGCTTCCGCGACCCCTGGTCCCCAATCCTCGGATTCGGGACCTTCGGCCCCCGGCGCCAGGAAACGCGGACGGCCGCCCGGCGGCGGCGCGTCCGCAGCCGGGGCCTCGACGCGCGTCAGGTCCTGCGCGTCCTCGATGTGCGCCGACGCCGCCCCGGCGGACGCGGGTTCTCCGGGCCCGGCCTCCTCGAAGGGGGGCCGCCCCGCGGCCCCGGTCCGGCGGGTGAGGGTGGCTCGGGTCGCCCAGCGCTCCGTGCCCGCCGCGGGCACCCGGGCCCGGCGCCCGTGCTCGGTCAGCGCGTCCAGGAAGCGGCGCGCCTCCCGGGCCCGGCGCCCGTGGGCCCTGGCGCGGACCGGCCCCGGGGGCGTGTCCACGTCCACCGCGACACGTCCCGTCAGGCGGGCCAGCGGCCCGGCCACCAGGCGCGCCGTCTGGACGCGTTCCACCGGGACGATCTCGGTCACCAGGCAGAACAGGCCGCGCGTGCTGACGAAGAGGTGCTCGTCCACGCCCATCAGGTTCGGCACCGGCCTGTCGTTGGGCACGAGCGGCACATGGGCCGCCTCGCTCTCCGGGAACAGCTCGTTGACCAGGGCGAAGGCCGTGCGGCGCGGCGCCACGGGCAGCAGGGTGGACGAGTCGGCCTGGCGCGCGCCCGCGTAACCGGCCACGTTGGCCTCGACCCGGGCCACGCCCAGGGCCCGCCAGAGCAGGGGCTCGACCACGCGCACGGCCTGCACGCGCCCCGGCGGGACCGTCTGCATGCGCCGCTGGAACATGCCGTAGCGCAGGCGCAGACCGTCGGAGGAGAGGGAGGCGTAGTAGTCGGTGTAGCGGGCCAGGGGCCCCCAGAAGTAGCGCAGCAGCCCCAGGGTGAGCGGGAGGAGCGCGCCCACCACGCCCGGTTCCGCGAAGACCGCGCCCGCGGTGGCGAGCATGAGCAGCGCGATGAAGGACAGCAGGACCGGCACACGGAAGGTCAGCGCGCCGAGCAGCAGCAGGAAGGGCAGCCGGTAGAACGGCCACTCCGGCGCCTCGGGCGAGCGCCCGGGGAGTCCGGCGGCGTGTGCGAGGACCGCCACGCGCAGGCGCTCGGCCAGGACGCGGGGCAGGCAGCGCAGCCGGATGTCGCTCCCGTCGCCGCCCGCCAGCTCGATGCGCAGCTCGGCCATGCCGAACACCTGGAGGAACAGGGGCCGGACCACGTCCACCGCCTGGAGGCGGCTGAGCGGCACCTCGCGCGAGCTGCGCCTGACCAGGCCGCTGTGGACGACCAGGTGGTCCTCGCGCAGCCCGAAGGTGGCGTACCACCACGCGGGCAGGGCGTAGGCGAGCGTGCCGAAGACGACGGCCACGGCCATCATCACGACCCAGGCGAAGCCGAAGGTGTTGAGGATGGGGCCGACCAGCGCCACGAACACCAGGGTCACCGCGACGACCTGGAGCGGGACGCTCATCCAGTGCGCACGGAACACGCCCGTGGTGACGTCGTCCTCCGGCCGCGGGGGCCGGGCCGGCTGGGGCCGCCACCCGAACGGGGGCAGCATGGCGGGCGGCTGCGGCGGACCGAACGGCGGACCGGGCGGCTGCGACGGCCCGGGCGGCCCGAAGGGCGGTCCCGGAGGACCCTGGTACCACTGAGGCCCGGCGGTCCCCGGTCGGACGTGCGGGCCCGGGGGACCCTGCGGTGGCTGAGCTGGTCCGTGCACTTACAACCCCGTCGAGAAGCTCTCACTGCGCGCCGCGAGCCGGTCGCGCATCCGGACGGCCTCGGCCAGCGGCAGCCCGACCACCCGGGTGTCCGCGGTGCTGGCGGCGGTGCGCACCTGCACGGTGGCGATGCCCAGGGCCTGTTCGAGGAGGTCGGCGGTGACGTCCACGACCTGCATCCGGCCGTAGGGGATGACCACCAACTGCCTCACGAACACCCCGTAGGTGAGGTAGAGCTCCTCATCGGCCTCCGCGTAGCCCCACGACCGGCGGAAGAGCCCGGCCAGGACCCAGCCCGCGGCCAGGACCGCCGCGGCCAGAACCGCCCAGGCGGCGGCCCAGGGCCAGGAGGCCCGCACGAGCAGCAGCACGGCGCCCCCGCCCCCGGCGAGCAGGCACAGCGTGCCCACCACGATCCGGCGGTACCAGGCCAGGGCGGGCGACACACGGCTCCAGGAGGCTTCCCCGGGCGGTGCGAACGCCGCGTCGAGTGGCCTGGAGGGCCCGGGCGGCGGTGTCGTGTCACTGGTCTCCACGGAGCCAGTCAACCATCCGGGGGCAAGCACCGGCAGACCGACGCGGCGCGCAGGCGAATCCGGGCGAAAGACCCCGGGGCGTCAGAACCGGGCGCCGTCCTGCGGATCGTCGTCCTCGGGGACCCTGCAGGCGTGCTCCAGGTACAGGGCGGCGGCCAGCAGCAACCCCGACGACAGGGCCGTGCCCAGCGCGGTGAGGAACACCTCCCGGTGCACGGGCAGCACCAGCGTGTCCGACACCGACAGCGCCATCCCCGCGAAGAAGCCCAGCGCCAGGGACGCGAACAGCGCGCTGGCCTTGGCCAGGGCGACCAGGCGGGCCGCGCTGAGCGGCTGCATCGGCTCGGTCCCCGGCTCCCGGAGGATGCGCCTGCGGGTCCGCCCCGCCGTGTAGCCCTCGGCGACCGCGAGCAGCAGCAGGGTCGGGATCGCCGACCACGGCAGCAGCGGCAGCCCCGGCAGGGAGTTGGTGACCAGCACCCCGGTGAGGGCGCCGACGACCGCCAGCAGGGACGGGACCCGCCATCCGGTGGGGCGCATCCGCCCCTCCTCGTCCCGGGGCATCAGTCCCGCCCCGGCAGACGCAGCCGCAGGTCGTCGCGCCGGCGCAGTCCCTGCTCACCGCAGGCCTCCAGCAGGTCGGCGACCGGACCCCTCCCGGGCAGGCGCGCCCCGGGGTCGGCGTCCAGCCAGGGACGGAGCACGAACCCCCGTTCGTGGGCGCGCGGGTGCGGCAGGGTCAGCTCCGGGTCGTCGTCGCGCACGTCCCCGAACGCGATGACGTCCACGTCCAGCGTGCGCGGCCCCCACCGGACCCCGCGGACGCGGTCGAAGGCCCGCTCGGCCGCTCGGGCGCGCTCCAGCAGGGCGCGGGGCGGACCGTCGGTGTCCACGACCAGGACCGCGTTGAGGAAGGCGCCCTGTTCGGGGCCCCCCACCGGCGCGGTCTCGTAGACGGGGGACACCGCCACCGGGACCGGCGCGTCCGCGCCGTCCAGCAGCGTGTCCACGGCCCCCTGGAGGGCGGCCATCCGGTCCCCGAGGTTGGAGCCCAGGGAGAGTACGGCGCGCCGCCTGGCGGGGTCCTGCGCGCCCGCCGGGTCCCGGGCGTCCCCGAGGTCGCCGGGTTCGCGCCGTGTCCGCTCCCGGACCACGGTGACGGCCACGTCGGCGAACTCGTGCTCGATGGGCGCCGACGGCTTGTGCACCGTCACCTCCGCCCGCTCGACCAGCGGTTCGGCCAGGCACTCCCGGGCCAGCCGCTCGGCGAGGGTCTCGATCAGGTTGACCGGCTCCCCGGTCACGATCGCGACCAGGCGGTCGGCGAGCAGGCCGTAGTGGACGGTGTCGCCCACGTCGTCGGAGGCCGCCGCCGGGGCGGTGTCCAGGTACAGCACCGCGTCGACCACGAAGTCCTGGCCCTCCCGACGCTCGAACTCGAACACGCCGTGGTGGCCGCGGGCCCGCAGTCCGCGGAGCGCGACGCGATCGGGCATCAGGCCTCGACCTCTCCCTCGTCCTCGTCGTCCTCCATGAGCACGGGCGAGGCGTGGTGCGACCACAGCCGCCACCCCTGGTCGGTGTCCACGAACAGGTTGGTGGTCACCACCTGGCCGCCCGCGACGAAGCCGGGACTGTCCTCCTCGGCGGTCAGCACGTTCTCCTCGCACGTGACCATGGCGATGTCGCCGCCGACCCCGATGTGGGTCTCGGTGAGCACGTACTGGATGTAGGTGACGTTGGCCATGATCAGCGACCAGGCGCGCATGATCTCGGTGCGCCCGCGCAGCAGCGGCCAGCCGGGGTTGACGCACACCAGGTCGGGCGCCTCGTGCTCCTCCGCCCAGACGCTGCGCATCAGGTCGATGTCGCCGTTCTCGATGGCGCTGTAGAACTGCGCGTTGGCCTCGGCCACGCTCTCCATGACCTCCTGCCGCGACTTCACAGGCGGCCCTCCACCGGCTCGGCGCGTCCCTCGTCCAGACGGGCGCCGCCGTCGGACCAGGCCGCCGCCACGCGGACGGCGTCGGCGCTGGGACGGACGTCGTGCACCCGCACGGCCCACGCCCCCCGGTCCGCGGACAGGGTGGTGACGGCCGCGGTGGCGGCGTCGCACTCGGTGAAGGGGCGGTCCTCGCCCTTGGCGTCGCCGAGCAGGCGGCTCAGGAAGCGCTTGCGCGATCCGGCCACCAGCACGGGGCGCCCCAGCTCGTGGAAGCGCTCCAGCTCGTGCAGCAGCGCCCAGTTGTGCGCCTGCTCGGGGCGCTTGGAGAATCCCAACCCGGGGTCCAGAACGATCTGTCCGGGGTCGACACCTGCACTGATCATGGCCTCCATACGGTCGCGGAGCTCATCGAGGACCTCCTGGACGACATCCGTGTACACGGCACGGCTCTGCATGTCATGACTATGCCCACGCCAGTGCATCAACACGTAGGCAACGCCGGAAGAAGCCACGAGTCGGGCCATGGCCGGGTCTGCGAGCCCGCCGCTGACGTCGTTGACCAGCACGGCCCCGGCCTCCACGGCCTTCTCGGCGATCTCGGCGCGCATGGTGTCGACGCTGACGGCGACGCCCCGCGCGGAGAGCTCCCGCACGACCGGTTCGACCCTGCGCAGCTCCTCGGCGGCGGAGACGCGCTGCGCGCCGGGACGAGTGGACTCACCGCCTACGTCGACCAGGTCCGCGCCCTCCTCGGCCAGGCGCATCCCGTGTTCGATCGCCCTGTCGGGATCGAACCACGCGCCGCCGTCGGAGAAGGAGTCGGGGGTGACGTTCACGACCCCCATGACCAGGCACCGCCCGCGATCGGGCAGGCCCGGAAGTGTGTGTTTCGGCCCCATAAGGATCACCCTACGCGTACGCCGGAAAACCGGAGGCGCGCGCCCGGGGCTTGTGCCCGTCCGCAGAGGCGCGAAACCCTCCCCCGCGACCGAGTCGCGGGGGAGGGTTCACGGGAAGGGCCCCTGGCTAGCGCTGGCTCAGGATCAGGCTCATCGCCTCGGAGCGGGTCCGGTCGCTGCTGCGGAAGATCCCCCGCACGGCCGAGGTGACGGTCTTGGCCCCGGGCTTGCGTACCCCGCGCATGGTCATGCACAGGTGCTCGGCCTCGACCACGACGATCACGCCGCGGGGCTGGAGGAACTCCATGATCGCGTCCGACACCTGGCCGGTGAGCCGCTCCTGCACCTGCGGCCGGCGCGCGTACACGTCCACCAGGCGGGCGAGCTTGCTCAGACCGGTGATGCGGCCGTCCGCGCCGGGGATGTAGCCCACGTGCGCCACCCCGTAGAACGGCACCAGGTGGTGCTCGCAGGTGGAGTAGAGCTCGATGTCCTTGACCAGGACCATCTCCTCGTGGTCGGCCTCGAACACGGTGGTGAGCACGTCCCCGGGCTTTTGCCCCAGCCCCGCGAACTGCTCCTCGTAGGCCCTGGCCACCCGTTCGGGCGTCTTGACCAGGCCGTCGCGGTCCGGGTCCTCGCCGATGGCGAGCAGGATCTCGCGGACGGCGCGCTCGATGCGCGGACGGTCCACGGACCTGGGCGGCAGGTCCTCGGTCGGGCTCACGAGCTCTCCTCCTCGCCTCTGTCGGACGGCCCCGGGAGCTGTCCGTTGGTCGAGGAGCCCCGGACCGCCTGGGGGTCCTGGACGTCAGTGGAGCCCTGCACCGCGTCGGCGCCCGGGACCTCGGCGCCGTTGAGCACGGCCAGCTCCTTCTTGGAGCGCACCGGGGGCCGCTCCGAGGGCTGGCGCTTGCCGTACCCCGTGTAGGAGCCGCGGGAGGGTCGCTTGACCACCGGCGCGAAGATCTCCAGCACCTGGGCCTTGGACAGGGTCTCCTTCTCCAGCAGCGCCACGACCAGGTCGTCCAGGACGTCCCGGTACTCGACGAGGACCTCGTAGGCCTCGTCGTGCGCGGACTCGATGAGGCGGCGCACCTCCTCGTCGATGATGGAGGCGATCTCCTCGGAGTACTCGCGGGCGTGCGACATCTCCCGGCCCAGGAAGGGTTCGGTGTTGCCGGAGCCGAACTTGCGGGCGCCCAGGCGCTCGCTCATGCCGTACTCGGTCACCATGTTGCGGGCCAGGCTGGTGGCCTTGTCGATGTCGTTGCCCGCGCCGGTGGTGGGCTCGTGGAAGACGAGCTCCTCCGCGGCGCGACCTCCGAGCATCATCGCGAGCTGGTCCATCATCTGCGAACGCGACGTGAGGAACTTGTCCTCCGTCGGCACCGACATCGTGTAGCCCAGGGCCCGGCCGCGCGGCAGGATGGTGATCTTGTGCACCGGGTCGGAGTTGGGCAGCGCGTGGCCCACCAGGGCGTGGCCGCCCTCGTGGTAGGCGATGACCTTCTTCTCCCGGTCGGACATCACCCGGGTCTTGCGCTCGGGACCGGCCATGACCCGTTCGATCGCCTCCTCCAGGACGGCGTGGGTGATGACGTTCCGGTCGGCGCGCGCGGACAGGAGGGCGCCCTCGTTGATGACGTTGGCCAGGTCGGCGCCGGTCATCCCGGCGGTCTGGCGGGCGATGACGTTGAAGTCGACGTCGTCCGCCATGGGCTTGCCCTTGGCGTGGACCTTGAGGATGTCGCGGCGGCCGTCCATGTCCGGGCGGTCCACGACGACCTGCCGGTCGAAGCGGCCGGGGCGCAGCAGCGCCGGGTCGAGGATGTCGGGCCGGTTGGTGGCGGCGATGAGGATGACGCCGCCCTTGACGTCGAAGCCGTCCATCTCGACCAGCATCTGGTTGAGGGTCTGCTCGCGCTCGTCGTGCCCGCCGCCCATGCCGGCGCCGCGGTGGCGGCCGACGGCGTCGATCTCGTCGATGAAGATGATCGCGGGGGCGTTGGCCTTGGCCTGCTCGAACAGGTCGCGCACGCGGGAGGCGCCCACACCGACGAACATCTCGACGAAGTCCGAGCCGGAGATGGAGTAGAACGGGACCCCGGCCTCGCCGGCGACGGCGCGGGCCAGGAGGGTCTTACCGGTTCCGGGCGGGCCCATCAGGAGCACGCCCTTGGGGATCTTGGCGCCCATCGCCTGGAACTTGGCCGGGTTCTGGAGGAACTCCTTGATCTCGTGGAGCTCCTCGATGGCCTCGTCGGCCCCGGCGACGTCGGCGAAGGTGTTCTTGGGCGTGTCCTTGGTGATGAGCTTGGCCTTGGACTTGCCGAAGTTCATCACGCGCGAGCCGCCGCCCTGCATCTGGCTGAAGATGAACCAGAAGATGACGATGATGATGACCAGCGGCAGCAGGCTGAACAGCGCGGTGGTCCACACCGGTGTGGTGGCGACCGACACCTCGTAGGACTCCAGGTTGGAGCCCTCGCTGTCCAGGGAGGTCTGGAGCATCTCCGCGAGCTGGAGGCCCTGCCCCTCGACCCAGTACGCCTCGTAGATCTCGTCGTCCACGGTGGTCAGCACGATGCGCTGGTCGCGGTCGACGATCTCGGCGTTGTCCACCTCGTCCCGCTCGATGAGCTGGTGGACGGTCGAGATGTCGGTCTCCGTGGGTTGGGGACCGCCACCGACGTCGAACACGCGGAAGCCGATGATGAGCATGAGGCCGACGGCCAGGATCCAGATCCACGGACCGCGGAAAAAACGCTTCAGATTCATGTGAGCGGAACCCTGTCGGGTCCGTCCCTCCTGACCAGGCCGCCCCGCCCCAGAGGAGTTTCCGAAGCAGGACCTATCGGACACGTGGTTCCCCGGAACGTCGCCGGGATATTCGACGGTACACCTCGCCCCCGAGGGCGGGCACGCCCGCACGGACGACCGGACGGGAACCGTCATGAAAGCAACGACGACACCCCACCGCGTTGTTCCCGTGGCGCTCCCCACAGCCTCCGTACGGGTCAGTGCGAGCCCGTACGGAGTCCGGACGGCGCCTCCGCGGCGGGTCGGGCCCGCCCTCCTAGCTCTCGTAGACGTGCGGGGCGAGGGTGCCGATGAAGGGCAGGTTGCGGTACTTCTCGGCGTAGTCGAGGCCGTAGCCGACGATGAACTCGTTGGGCAGGTCGAAGCCGACGTACTCCACGTGCAGGTCCACGTCGAAGGCCAGCGGCTTGCGGATCATCGTGCAGACCTCCACCGAGCGGGGCCCGCGCGACTTCAGGTTGCCGATCAGCCACGACAGGGTCAGACCGGAGTCGATGACGTCCTCGACGATGAGGACGTCGCGGTCCTTGATGTCGGTCTCCAGGTCCTTGAGGATGCGGACCACCCCGGAGGAGGTGGTCCCGGCCCCGTAGGAGGAGACCGCCATCCAGTCCATGGAGACCGGGGTGTGCAGTACCCGGGCGAGGTCGGCCATCACCATCACCGCGCCCTTGAGCACACCGACGATGAGCAGGTCCTTGCCCGCGTAGTCGGCGTCGATGCGCGCGCCGACCTCCTCCAGGCGGGCCTTGATCTCTTCCTCGGTGACCAGGACCTTCTCCAGGTCCCGACCCATGTCTTTGGCGTCCACGCTGATGTCCTCGCTGCTGGGTTCCCCGTTTGCGGCAACCAGGATAAACGTGCCGAACGCGGCGGCGGAGCCGGACCGGCCCGCCCTCCCCCGCGGCGGCGCGTCCCGGGGGCGGACACGCCGGGCGCGGCCGGGCCTCAGCGCTCGAAACGGACACGGCCCGCGACACGGCGGCCCCGGACGCCCCCGGGCAGGTCGATGTGGGCCTGACCACGCCACGCGGTGACCAGCCGGTCCAGTTCGCGCACGTGCCGGGCGGTCAGCGCGCTGGCCGGACAGCCCGCGGCGAGCGCGGCGCGGCGCAGCACCCGGGTGCGCAGGGACTCGGGGGCCCGCTCCAGCGGTGCCACCGCCAGCACGGGCCCGACCGGGCGCGCGTCCCGCCCGTCCCCCTCGCCCGGGCCGGACGCCTCCTCGAACAGTCCGTCGGAGAGCAGGTCCAGGGTGTCGGCGTCCGCGCGCAGCATGCCCGCGGTGCGGGCGAGCGCGGCGGCGATCCCCGGGCCCAGCGCGCGCTCCAGGGCGGGCAGCGCCTCGTGGCGCACCCGCGACCGGGCGAAGCGGGGGTCGAGGTTGTGCGGGTCCTCCCACGCGTCCAGACCCATCCGGGCGCAGGCCTCGCGCACGGTGGCCCGGTCCAGGTCCAGCAGGGGGCGCAGGCGGTGGCCGACGCGCGGCGCCATGCCCGCCAGCGAACGGGCCCCGGAGCCGCGGGCCAGGCCGAGCAGGACCGTCTCGGCCTGGTCGTCGAGCGTGTGGCCGAGCAGCACCACGGCGGGGGCGCGCTCGGCGACCGCGCCGTCCAGTGCCTCGTAGCGGGCGCGCCGGGCCGACGCCTCGGGCCCGCCCGGTCCGGTCACCCGCACGGTCCGGACCAGGACGGGGTCGAGCCCGAGCCCGGCCAGGACCTTGGCCACGTCCTCGGCGCGCCGGTCCGAGCCCTCCTGGAGCCCGTGGTCGACGGTGACCGCCCCCGCGGCCCGGCCGACGCGGGGGGCCTCGAAGGCCACCGCGCCCGCCAGCGCCAGGGAGTCGGCGCCGCCGCTGCACGCCACGAGAGCCGTGGTGTCGTCGGGCAGGTCGCGCAGCACCCGCCGGACCGCCGAGCGCACGGCGGCGACGGCGGGGTGCGGACCGCTCACTCGTTGACGGCGGCCGGGCGCACGACCCGGTCGACCCAGGCGGTGGGGTTGCGGATCTCCGCCAGGGTGGGCAGGGTCTCGGGCGAGGTCCACACCCGGTTGAACTCGGTCATGCCGACCTCGGCCACCACGGCGCGGACGAAGGCGGCGCCCTCCTCGTACTGGCGCATCTTCATGTCCATGCCCAGCAGCTGGCGCATGATCCGGTCGATCGGGTTGGCGGACTCGCGGCGCTTCTGGAAGCGGGCGCGGATGGTGGCGACGCTGGGCACCACCTCGGGGCCGACGGCGTCCATGACGAAGTCGCCGTGGCCCTCGGCGAGGCTCATGACCGCGGTGACCCGGTCCATGATCTCGCTCTGCTCGGGGCTCTGGATGGCGGTGATGAGGTTGCTCTCGCCCCCGCCCCGGACGGCGTCGGCGACGGCCTCGCCCGCGGCGCGCAGCCTGCCGATGAGGTCGCCCGCGTCCATCTCCGACGACAGGAGCAGCTCCTGCATGAGCCCCTGGACGTGGCCGCGCAGCCACGGCGTGGCCGTGAACTGCATGCGGTGGGTCTCCTCGTGCAGGCACACCCACAGGCGGAAGTCCCGGGGGTCGACGTCCATCTCGCGTTCGGCGTTGACGATGTTGGGCGCCACCAGCGTCAGACGGCCGGTCGGCAGGGTGCCGTCGGGGTCCGGCGGCAGGAAGAGTTCGTACTGGCCGAGGACCTTCCCCGCCAGGTAGGAGAGCACCGCTCCGAGCTGCACCCCGGTGATCCGGGAGCCGACCGCGCTGGTCAGGCTCCCGGCCGGGCTGTTGTTGAGCCGGTCGGCGCCCATCTGTTCGAGTACGGGTTCGATGACCACTCGGAACCCGTCGACGTTGGCTCGGATCCAGCCGGGGCGGTCCACGATGACCGCGGGGCCCGCTGGTTCGAGGGGGTTCATTCCGGTGAATTCGCGCACGTGCCCGGCCGCCACGGTGGAGAGTTCCCGCAACTGCGCGACGGCCTGCCGCGCGTCGGACAGGTCCACCTGCGGGCCCGGGCGCACGAGGCGGACACCGGTGTTCACGGCTACGTCCCAGTCGATCACAGTCACACCGCCAGCCTACCCACGAGGCGCGGGACGGCACGGGGATCAGGGTGGGAATTCCGGGTACCGCCCGGGATGACCCTGAGGACGACCGATTTCCCCGATTCCTCCGGTGTCACCGACGGGTTCCGCGCCGCCGGGTCGCGCGGCCGGGGGCGTACGCGTGGTGACCGGTCAGGAGCAGCCGCACTGGCTGAGCGCGGAGGCCAGGGGGTCCAGGCGGGAGCCCACTGCCTGGGGGTGGTTGGCCATGAAGGCGAACAGGAACAGGTTGCCCTCCTGGTCGTGGACGGTCCCGGCCAGGGTGCTCACCCCGTTCAGGGTGCCGGTCTTGCCGCGCACCAGCCCCGCGCCCTCGTGCGCCGCGGAGTAGGCCGAGTAGCGGCCCCCGCTGGCCAGGGTGCCCGTGGAGTTGGCCGTGGGCAGCCCGGTGATGGCGGCGTTGAGGTCGGGGCGGTCGTCGCTCGCGGCCAACCGCAGCAGCTCCACCAGGGCCCGCGGTGTGATCCTGTTCTCGGTGCTCAGGCCGCTGTTGTCCGACAGCCGCACGCCCTGCACGCCCAGGCCCTCCATCACCTGGTGGGTGGCCGCCGCGGCGCCGTCGAAGGAGGGCTCCCCGTCCAGGGCGATCGCGGTGACCCGCCCCAGCGCCTCGGCCATGTTGTTGTCGCTGGCCAGCATCATGTGCTCGACCAGCGCCGACATCGGGGGCGAGTCGACGCTGGCGACGGGCTCTCCGGAGGCCCGCTCCTCGGTGGGCGAGCCCTCGACCGTGATCCCCGCCTCCTCCAGTTGTTCGGCGAAGGCCTCGGCGGCGAACAGGGGCGGGTCCGGCACGCGCGACCCGTAGCCGCTGGCCTCGGGGGAGAACCTCCCGGAGTCGATCATCAGCGCGTGCACCGTGGCGGTGCTGCCCTCGGTGACGTAGTTGGGCTTCCAGCCGGGGCCGCTGTCCAGACCGGTGAACAGCGAGTCGTCGTAGCCGAGGGAGACCGTGTCGACGCCCTCCGCGCCAAGGGCCCGCGCCGTGCGCTCGGCCAGCTCCTTCAGGGTCGCTACCTGCGGGTAAGCTGCGGAGTCGGCGGTCGTGGTCAGGGTGACGTCGCCCTCTCCGCGCAGCACCACGCGGTCCTGTCCGGGAACCAGGTAGGCCTCGGTGCTCAGCACGTGGTCGGGTCCGACTGCGTCCAGTACGGCGACGGCCGTGGCGATCTTCGTGGTCGAGGCCGGGGTCACGGGGGCGTCCGGGTCCAGCTCGAAGAGCGTCTCACCGGTGGCGGCGTCCACGACGAAACCGGAGAGGCCCTCCTCGATCCCGGAATCCGACATGGGATCATCGAGGATGTCCGCGATCCGTTCCGGGTCCGCCGGAGTCGAGGCCGCGGGTTGCGCCGCCGCCACGCCCTCGGCGTCCGTGACCGGGTTGGGCGCCGCGGGAAGGGGCCGCGCCCCGATCACGTCGAGGGCGACAAACCCGGCAATCAGCACGAATATGTTGAGCAGGGCCAGCGCGAGGAGCGCCTCGCCTCGTACCCGTCGCACTCGGGGGCACCTGCCCTTCCTTCGGTGTAGCGGCCTGACGTTGTAGTTATACGGCGACATTAGTCGCATTGGGAGCCGAGATCAGCATGGAATTCGACGTTACGATCGAGATCCCCAAGGGGGAGCGCAACAAGTACGAGGTGGACCACGAGACCGGTCGTATCCGTCTCGACCGCATGCTGTTCACCTCCACGACCTACCCCGCCGACTACGGGTTCGTCGAGGGGACCCTCGGCGAGGACGGCGACCCCCTGGACGCCCTCGTCCTGCTCAAGGCCCCGACGTTCCCGGGCTGCCTGATCCGGGCCCGCGCCATCGGCATGTTCCGCATGCGCGACGAGGCGGGGGGCGACGACAAGCTGCTCTGCGTCCCCGCGACGGACCCGCGCCAGGAGCACCTGCGTGACATTCACCACGTGAACGAGTTCGAGCGCCTGGAGATCGAGCACTTCTTCACGGTCTACAAGGACCTGGAGCCCGGCAAGTCCGTGGAGGGCGCCACCTGGGTCGGCCGCCACGAGGCCGAGCAGGAGATCGTGGCCTCGGTCAAGCGCGCCGAGGAGGCCGGCGTGCACGGCGACGCCTCGCACATCTCCGAGGTCAAGGAGAGCTAGTCGGCTCCCGAACACACGTGTCACGGCGTCGCAGCGACGGCCCGGCGGAGGACTCCCCGCCGGGCCGCGCCGTGTCCGGGCGGCCTCAGCGCTGACCGTGCGAGGCGACCGCCCCGGGGCCGGGCAGGGGCTCGTGCGCGGAGTCCTTGGTGAGCACGTACCCCGCCAGCACGATCAGCAGCAGGGCGAACAGCAGCGCCAGGGCGACGGGCAGCAGGGAGGCCAGGCCGCGGGTCAGGAGCGGACCGCTCGGCGGTTTGGGGAAGCCCTCGCGGTCGAAGCGGTCGGCGCGCACGGCCACATGCGTGCGGTAGCCGTCGAGTTCGGGACCGACCATGCCGTTGAGCACGCGCGTCGGGACCAGCGCGGTGTTCTCCGGCAGCCCCAGCTCGGCCGGGGCGCCGGCCTGCGGGCCGTTGGCCCGGTGGCGGGCGCACTCGGCCTCGGCGAGCGCGTGCAGCCACTCCCCCAGCCGATCGGCGTCGGCGAGGCGCCCGATGTGCGCGCGGGCGACGATCAGCGTGTCCCTGAGCACCACGTGCGCGGCGTCGCGGTCGCGCAGGACCAGGATGCAGCGCCGGTACAGCTCCGCTCCGTACGCGTCGAGAAGCCTGGCGTAGGCGTCCTCCGGCGGAGTACGGCCGGAGCGCAGGGCGTGGAGAAGATCCCGGTCCGTCATAGACCAAGAATCTACGCCGCGCGCGGCACGGTGCTCACCGCTTTGTCGAATCCGGTGGCGGCGGGGCGGGCCCACCGGCTCGGGAGCGCAGCCACAGCAGCACGAAGGTGAGCGCGGTCAGGACGGCGACGAGCAGGGCCTCCCCCGGTCCGAGGAAGCCGAGCGCCATCACCCAGGCCGCCGCGACGACGAGCGCGCGCACCAGGACGCGCGCCCACAGTCCCGGCGCCTCGGTGCTCAACTGCGCCTTCCGGGGACGGATGCCATAACGGCCGCTCCTGTCACTACGGCTGGGGGATGGAGCCCTTTCCGGCGGTGGCCGCACACCGTACTCGGGTTCCACATGTCACCACCACGGAGCGCCGCCCGCAACACGCCCCGCGAACGCCGGGGTGAGGGGGGCGACACGCGGGGCCACCGCACCGTCGCTTGACTCCTCCCGGCCTTTGCTGGTCTCCTTACACCCATGTATCCGCGCACGCGCACCGACGCCATGGCTCGTACGGCCCCCGGGGCCTCCTGCCGCCTGGCCCGTGCGGCGTGTCCGTGTTGTCGTCGCTGAGTCGCAGCCGAGGCGTCCTCGTACGCCGCCGACCGACCGCGTGCCCCTCCGCGCCCCCAAGTCCATCGTGGACGCCGGGCGCTGGGCACCTCCCCGCAGGGTGATCTCCGTCTCCGCGTGAATCCGCGGGGCCGCTCCCCCTGCCGCCCCGGCGCACCGGGGCTTCCAGACGACATCCGCGCGCTCCCGTTCCCGGGGCGCGCACACGTGAAGGATCCTCTCACGATGCCCCAGCGCACTCTCTCCGGCACTGCCGTACTCCCCGCTCCCCACAACGCCACCGCACCGGCCGCCGCTGCACCGGCCGCCGCCGCACCGGCCCCGTCGTCCGCGCCGTCCCCGAGGAGCGCGCCCGTCTCCCTGGAGGGGATCGGCGACGTGGTGGACGCCGGACGCCGCTCCGGCTACGCCCACCTGGGCGAGCGCCGCATGCCGACCCTCGGCCGCCTGGTGACCGCCGCCCGGGGCGCCGCCGCCTCCCTGGGCGGGCCCACGCTGCGGCCGTCCCGGCGGGGGCGCTGGCAGCTCGTCCCCCGCGCGGCCCGGCGCCAGGCGGGCGGCAGGCTCCGCGTGACCGCGGTGGCCCTCGAACCCAACAGTTTCGTGTCCGGACCCGCCCCGCACCCGTCCCGACAGCACGGCATGGAGGTGCTGTACCTGGTCAGCGGGCGCGCGCACCTGATCGCCTCCGCCTCGGACGGGCAGATGCGCTCGGCGTCGGAGCTGTCCGCCGGCCGGGCCCGGGTGGTGGGCTCCGCCGAGGGCAGCGGTGGCCGCCACCACCTCGTCAACACCGGCGACGAGGTGGCCGTGGTGGTCCGGGTGACCGCCTGAACGGGCGCACGGACACGCGAACTCACTCATCGCCGCCCCGTTCGGTCGCGGCCGCGCGCAGGGCGGCGTCGACCGCCTCGACCGACCTGAGGACGGCGGCCATGCGCTGTCCCTCCGCGAGGTAGGCGTTCATGACCTGGTCGAGGGCGTGGGGCGGCATGTGGTCGCGCAGGTCGACCCGGGCGGTCCGGTAGCCCTCCCGGGCGGCCTCCAGCGCCGAGGAGACGTACTGGTGGGCCAGCCGGGACAGGGCGACCGGATGGCGCCTCAGGACGCCGTGCAGCCGGTAGTCGGCGGGCACGTGGTCGAACAGCCACACCAGGGCCGTCTGTTCGAAGGAGTCCGCCCCGGGCGGGTGGACGCTCGCGGGCCAGTCCGGCGTCAGCGACTGATCGGGCATGCCTCCGATCATACCCGCTGTTCGAAAACCTGTTCGATGCGGCCAGGGGTCAGTCCACGGTCCCGGAGGATCCGGGCGTCCCGCCCTCGGCGGACTCGCGTCTCTCCATCTCCACCCGGATGGCCTGCTCCGCGGCGTCCACGGCGGCACGCGCGGTGATGGCGTTCGTGTGCGCCCGGTCCAGCTCCTCCAGGAGGATGCAGTCGAAGGAGACGCGGGCGTCGTGAATGGCTGCTTCGAGTTGACGTGATGCCTCTTCCAGACTCATGTCCCTCTTCCTTCCCCAGAAGTCGGCACTTGCACATCAAGGGCCCCAGGCGTCTCCCGCCGCGGTGCGCGCGGCACGCTCTCCCGGCGGACTGTCCCCCCGCCGTTCTACGATGTCCACGAATCGCCGCTGTTCACGGCGGTGTCGACCGTCCGACCGAGAGGATCCCATGCGCAACCGCTATCCCGGGACATGCACCGACTGCCAGTCCTCCGTCGGCGCCGGTGAGGGTGTCGTCGTCAAGGAGGGCGGCCGGTGGCGCACCTACTGCGCGGAGCACGAGCCGCGCCCCACCCCTCCCGTCCGGGGCGGCCACCCCGGCTGGCACACCACTCCCCTGCTGGGGTTCGACACCGAGACCTCCTCCCGCGACCCCGACACCGCCTTCCTCGTCTCGGCCGCGCTGGTGGACCGCGAGGGCAAGGCCCGCACCTGGCTGGTGGACCCGGGCCCCCGCGAGATCCCCGCGGACGCCGTCGCCGTCCACGGCATCAGCACCGAGCGGGCACGGGCCGAGGGCCGCCCCGCCGGGGAGTGCCTGGAGGAGATCGGCCAGGCACTGGCCGACCAGCTCTCCTCGGGGCAGGGGCTGGTGGTCTTCAACGCCCCCTACGACCTCCGGGTGCTCTCCGGGGAGATGCGGCGGCACGGGCTGACCCCCCTCGCGGAACGCCTGAGCGGCCCGCTGGCGCCCGTGGTGGACCCGCTGGTGATCGACCGGGGCGTGGAACCCTACCGCAGGGGCAAGCGCAACCTGGGCGCCATGTGCGAGTACTACGGCGTGGAGCTGACCGACGCCCACACCGCGGCCGCCGACGCCTCGGCTGCGCTGGCCCTGGCCGAGGAGATCGGCGCCAGGCACCCCGAACTCGCCGCCGTCAGCCTGGCCGAGCTGCACCAGCGCCAGGTCGACTGGTCCCTGGCCTTCGCCCGCAACCGCCAGGAGTGGATGGACCGCAGCAAACCCGGCCACGGAACCGTGGTGGACGGCACCTGGCCCTGACGGGCCGGTCCACGGCGGTGCCGGTGCGCCGCGCGGGGCCCGTGCGCTCCCGGCGTGTGCGGTCGGGCGCGGAAGCGGGTAGGCCCCGAAGAGACGCGATCTTGGGGGACGACATGGTCTACTTCATCCTGGTGCTGCTGGCGATATGGCTCATCCTCGCCATCCTGGGCATGGTCATCAAGGGCCTGCTCTGGCTCGCCGTCATCGGCGCCGTCCTGTTCGTGGCCACCGCCGTGTGGGGCTGGTTCCAGAACCGGCAGCGCGCCTGAGGGCGGCGCGGGGCCCGGGCCGGACGGCGGTACGGTCCGCGAGGCGCCTCGGGCCCCCGCGGGCCGTCGGGGTCGAAGGGTCGTGGACGCCCCGGGAGCTGTGACACGGCTTCGTGCCGCCCATGTCCGCCAACGGCGTCCACTTGGACATCGCGCGGTTGGTCGGGCACAGCGGCACGGCCGCGACCGAGCTCGTCCACCGCGAGGAGCTGCGGCCGGTGATCACCGAGGGGGCACGCTTCATGGGGGACCTCTTCGCCGAGTAGGCATTGGTCACCCAATTGGTCACCAACGCGAAACGCCACCCCGGACCGGGGTGGCGTTTCGGCTGGAGCCGCCTGTCGGAATCGAACCGACGACCTATTCATTACGAGTGAATCGCTCTGCCGACTGAGCTAAGGCGGCGCGCCGCCGCGTGTTCCACGCGGCGATGCGGTCACCATTCTAGCCCCTCGGCGGAGTGCCGGGGACACGGCGGCCTGCTCACCCGGCCGCCGGCCTCAGGCGCAGGCCATGCCGTCCTCGGGCACGGTGAGGTCGACCAGGTAGGCGTCCACCATCGCGTCGACGCACTGGTCGCCCATCCGGTAACCGGTGTGTCCGTCGCCGTCGCGGGTCACCAGGAAACCCGAGTCGAGCTGCTCCGCGAGCGCCTCGGACCACGCGTACGGGGTGGCCGAGTCCCGGGTGGTGCCCAGCACCATGACGGGCGCGGCTCCGTCCCCGTCCAGCTCCACGGGCGGGTCGACCGCCTCCTCCGGCCAGTACGCGCAGGGCAGGGCGCCCCACGCCAGGCTGGGGCCGAAGATCGGTGACTCCTCACCGGCCCGGGCCGCGGCCTCGGTGTAGGCCTCCACGTCGCGCGGGCTGGGCGAGTCGGAGCAGTTCACCGCGATGAGCGCGGCCGTGGAGTTGACGTAGGCGTCCGTGTCGCTCCGGCTGTAGAGGTCGTCGGCGAGCTGGAGCAGAAGGGTGCCGTCGCCCTCCGTACCGGCGGTGAGGGCCTCGCGCACGCGCGGCCACCAGTCCTCGGTGTAGAGCGCGGCGAGCACGCCCAGTTCGGCGCGGGCGCGGTTGACCTCGCGGTCGTCCATGCTGTTGGACAGGGGGTTCTCGGCGGTGTCGGCCAGGAAGGCGGTCAGCGCCCCGATGCCGTCGTCCACGCTGTCGCCGGGGGCGCCGAGCGGGCAGTCCGACCGGCTCAGGCAGTCCTCCACGAAGGCCCGCAGGGCGGTCTCGAACCCGGTCGCCTGCTGCACGCTGAGGTCGAGCTGCCCCTGGCTGGGGTCCACTGCGCCGTCGAGCACCAGCGCGCGGACGCGGTCGGGGAACTGCTCGGCGTAGTGGGCGCCGATGCTGGTGCCGTAGGAGGCGCCCAGGTAGGTGAGCTTCTCGTCGCCGAGCAGGGCGCGCAGCAGATCCATGTCGCGGGCCACGTCCGCGGTGCCCACGTGCCGCATCAGCTCGGGGTGGTTGGCCTGGCATGCCTCGACGAAGCCGCGGCTGTCCTCCTCCAGCTCGGCCAGCTCGGCCGCGGAGACCTCGGACATGTCGCCGTCGCCCTCGACGCTGTCCACCCCGCCGAGGAACTCGTCGATGCCCTCGGCGTCCAGGCAGGTCAGCGGTGAGCTGCGGCCGACACCGCGCGGGTCGAACCCGACCACGTCGAACCTCTCGCGCACCGCGTCGCTGACCGTGTAGGGGGCGTGGTCCACGAAGTCGTACCCGGAGCCGCCGGGTCCGCCGGGGT